>CAKUMB010000001.1 GCA_934667475.1 uncultured Muribaculaceae bacterium
CAACGACTTTCAGAATCTCAGCGCCGTTGCGCTTAATCGTTTCGGAAGTCGAAAGTGTTGCAAAGTTACAACTAATTTTTCGAACTGCAAAACTTTTTGAGATTTTTTTGAGAATCTTTTTAATTTGTCACATCCGCTGATGTTTTAAAGATGCTCATTTTTTCGTTTGCGGTTGCAAAGGTACGGCAAAATATTAAACCACCAAAACATTTTGCAAATATTTTTTGAGCAAATTTCGGATATTTTTAGATATGTCACTATTTGACAGTAGTTTACACCTTAAAACTTTTTTGTGACTTTTTCGCAGCTTAAAAGCGACTTTCATAGCTAAAAATCGGAACATTAAAATGTACGCGCGCGCGAAAACGAACCCACCCACACCTCGACACTAAAACAGGGCTCTGCGGGCGCATATTTTAAAAAAAATCACACTACTTGCGGCTTCAGCACCACACCAAGGCCTTTTTGCCCATTGATGGCCACAGTGAGCGGCCTGTCGAAACTGACAATGCGCACAAAGCGGCTATCGTAGGATGTGGGGCAAGACGCAAGGAACGTTTCATCGAACACGCTGCCGTCGCCCGGCTCGCCAACCGTGAAGTAGCCAACGCCAAACGAAGTGAGGTTTTGGAAGAAATGCGTGCCCTGGCTCGGCTCGATGCGCGCACCGGGGCGCGACATCTCAACGATGACACGTGCCGCCGAAATCTCGGCCCACTTAACTGGCACGCCGAGAGCCGGGTCGCTTGATCCCCACCGCCCCACTCCGGCAAGTATGTAGTTTTCGCCGCGCTCTACAAAGCCGCGGTTGATTTCGGCAATCTCGCGGGCAATGAGCGGATTATTGGCCATAGAAAAAGCCTCACGCTTGACCAGCACCACACTGCCGATGTTGTCCATCACTCCGTGACCTAGCGCATTGTGGCTGCTGATGAGCAGCTGGCTGGCGTCGACATGCATCACATTCTCGTCGAGCATTTCCTTGCGGTCGACCATGGGACGGATTTGCAGCCAGCACAAGTCACCCTTGTTGTCGCTGCTGCGGTCGGGGTTGATGACACCAGCGAACTCTATCTCTACCGGGCGACCCATGAGCTCCTGCCCCGTGGTGAGCATGAAATCGACGATTTTAGCCAGCGGATACACATTTTGCTTGAGCACATTAGCAAAAGTGACCACCTTGCGCCCCGGGCCAAGGTCGTTATCGACAATCACACCATTCTGGAAGTCGTAGGTCGACACCATGTATTTAAGATGGCCCTCACGGGCTGCGTCCTGCACCGGCAGGTGCGATATGTCGAAGCCCTCGTCGATGGTGAAATTCTCGTTGACATCATGCACATTCAGCGCATAGAACGACGACTGGGTGTCGCGCAGAGCCAACTCGAGCGTGCTAGTCTGCAGCACCTTGCGCGGTCGGCGCGGCGAGAAACGCAGTGACATGCCGCCGTCGACGATGTATTTGCCCAACCCCACGGCCACCTCGGCCACACCGCCATAGGGGTCCTCGCCGCCCACGGGATAGTAGTTGAGCGAACGGCCAACACCCGAGAACGACGGATAAAAATAGTTGCCGTGCTGCTCACCGGCCACCTCCTGAATGATGACAGCCATCTTCTCCTGGTCGATGACATTGCTGGTGGCCACCATATAGGCCTTGCTCTCGGCATAGAACACCGATGCATAGACGGCCTTGACGGCATTGCTCATGAGCCGCAGCATGACGTTGCGGTCGTGGAGATGCGGAATCATGTAGGTGGAATAGACACCGGCAAACGGCTGGTAGTGGCTGTCTTCGAGCAGACTCGAGCTGCGCACCGCCAGCGGGCCACCTATCACGTCGTAGATGGCCATCAGGTCGTCGGCCAGGCGGGCCGGCAGCTTGGCATCGAGAAAGTGGCGCAGAATCTCGGCATCGGGCAGATTGCTCAGCGCCATTGGATAGAGGTCGTTGGTCTCCATAAACTCATCGAACACGTCGGTACACAGCACCACTGTGTGCGGAATATGCACAGCCACTCCGTCGAAGTTGTCGCAAATGGGATTGTGCTTTATGATGCTGTCGATGAACGCAATGCCGCGGCCCTTGCCTCCGAGCGACCCCTGCCCGATGCGCGCAAAGTTGCTGTAGCGGTCGAAGCGCTCGCGCTTAAACTCGGCCACCACACCGCGATTCTTCATTTTGCGATACTTGACTATGAGGTCGAAAAACAGCTGGCGCACTACCGGGGCCTCATTGATGTCGCGGAAGCGGTGCATCTTCACCACCTGCGCAATGGGGAACAGGGCACGCGAGTAGAGCCAGCGCGAAATATCGTTTTTCTTCGCGTGATACAGCAGCGACTCGGCCGGGATGTCGAAGATGTGGTTCTGCAGCTCCTTAAGACTGCTGATGCGCATTATTTCGCAGCCAGTGTCGGGGTCACGGATTATGAAGTCGCCAAAGCCAAAGTGGTCCATTATGGCCTGGCCAAGGTCGACGGGCAGTTTTTTGCTGTTTTTGTCGAGGAATGTGCCGCCGAACTCGGCCACACGCTCGCGGTTTTCAGAGTCGCTCGACTCGATGATGATGGGCAGATATGGGTCGCAGTCGCGCAGATAGCGCGCCAGGCGCAGGCCGGCGTGCTTGTCCTTGACGCCGCCACGCTTGAACGACACATCGCTGATCACCCCCAATATGTGCTCGCGATAGTGGTCGTAGAGCTGCTTGGCCTCCTCGTAGTCGCGAGCCAGCATCACCTTTGGCCGTCCGCGCATGCGCAGCATTGCCTCGTGGGCGTTGAGGGCCTCGGTGGAGAACCGCTGCGACTGGCGCAGGATGAACTTGTAGAGCGTGGGCAGAATCGAAGAGTAGAAGCGCACCGAGTCCTCCACAAGCAGAATCATCTGGATGCCAACGCCCATAATGTCGTTCTCGGCATTAAGCTTGTCCTCGAGCAGTTTTATGATGGCCACCAACAGGTCGACATTGCCCAGCCAGCTGAAAACATAGTCAACCCCGCTGAAGTCCTCGCCCACAAGGCGGCGCGACACCTCGCGCGAAAACGGTGTGAGCACCACTATGGGCGTGTCGGGATACATGTGCTTGATTTCCTTTGCCGAAGCGAAAGTCTCGGTGATGTCGACGCCCGGCATGGCAATGATGATGTCGTAGTGCTTCTCGGCCAGAGTGGCCATTGCGCTGGCATAGTCGCTGACGCGCGTCACACGCGGCGGCGAGCTGAGGTTCAGCGACACATACTCGAAATAGATTTGTTCCTCCACGCGTCCGTCCTCCTCCATCATAAAGGCATCGTAGGTGGACGCAATGAGCAGCACATTGTAGATGCGCTCCTGCATAAGGTTCTGAAACGCCGTATCTTTCAGATACAACTGGCTCAGCAATGGTTCATTCATTGGGTTCTCACTGTTTTTTGTCAGGGGCAAATTTAGTGCAAATAAAGAATAGAGGCAAATTAATGACAAAACAAAACCTTCATAGCCCAAGATTCAACATTTATTAATAACTTTGTGAAGCTATCAACCAATTTATTAATTAATATGAGGAATTTCCACTTATTTTTGGCCACACTGGCATCGGTGGCGGCACTGACGGCAACAGCCGGCGCAGCCAACCCATTTGCCGACGCATCGGCCAGCAAAGCGAAACCCGGCCCGAAGGGGCAGATAGGGGCGCTGAAAGCAGCTGGAGGCGCGGTTGCGGCCCCAACCCAGCAGCTGGAGCAGCGCACCATGAAGCAGGCCACCCGCAAGGCGGCACGCAAAGCGCAACGGGTGCAGGCCTCCGACCTGAAGAGCCCGAGCCTGCAAATCGACTACACCACAGGCACCACCGAGCCGGCATTTAAGCGCGCATGCCCGGTGACCTACGCCATCAGCGGCAACTCCATCGAAATCAAAGGCTTCGGTGGCTATGGCAAAAGTGCCACCGGCAGTGTAGACTGGCGGACGGGCACAGTGACCGTGCCAAGGCAGTCGGTGTATGACAGCCAAAACTACGGCAACTGCGACATTGTGAAGGTGAACCCCAACTACACCACCATCGACACCACAGCCGTGATCACGGGCCGCATAAGCGGCGGAGTGCTCACACTCGACCCCTGGACACTGCTCATAACCAGCGGCAAATACAAGGGATACATACTCGACGGCGTGCGCGTGCGCTCGGACTTCAAGCCGGCCAACACCACCATGAACGTGGGCGTGACCGACACCACCGGTGCGGTGACCAGCCGCGACTTTCCCGTGATTGCCGAGCAGACCGCCACCAACCAAGTGACACTCTACAACTTTGCCGGCACGGGCAGCCGCGTGAACGTGGCGCTGCACGGCGACTCCACCATGGCCATTGCGCCGCAGCTGATATTGGAGAACAACAGCGCACGCTACAAGTGCTACCGCTACGACCCCGATAAGCGGCTATACTACCCCTACAAGCAAATCAAGGGAAGCGCCAAGGGCGGACAGCTGCAGTGGGGCAACTGGATTATAAACTCCACCGACGGCAAATACTATGTGATGATGTGCTCGGGCTCGAGCGTGAAGCTGCCATTCGAGCTGAAACTGCCAGCAGCACGCACCCAGGCCGGATTCAAGGGCAGCGGCACCGAGGCCGACCCCTACCTGATTGAGAACGTGGGCGACCTGATGGCGCTGTCGGACAGCGTGAACTTTGAGACCGACATCGACCCCGTGCGCCGGTGCGGCACAAAGTATGCAGGCCAATACTTCAAGCAGACGGCCACCATCAACATGAACGGCTACAAGTTCAGCCCCATTGGCGGCAACGACGACTACATTCGCTTCGGCGGCACATATGACGGCAACGGCAAGACCATCAGCAACCTGACGGTGGAGTCGGTGACCGACGGCTATGCGGCCCTGTTTGGCGCAGTCGACACCACTGGCGTGCTGAAAAACGTGCGCCTCACCAACCCCGTAATCAAGTCGGGCTACTACTACACCGGCACCCTGGCCGCCTACTGCCAGGGCAGCATTGAAAACGTGACCGTGACAGGCGCCAAGGTGGAGGGCAACTTCTGCACCGGCGGCGTGGTGGGCATCGTGGGCCCGGCCACCAACGTCACATTCAGCAACGGCACCGTGATTGGCAACAGCCAGACGGGCGGTGTGGCAGGCGTGGGCCGCTCGCCCATGAAGCTGCTCAGCGCCACCGGCGCCACAGTGATAAGCACCGCCACCGAATACACCACCTCGGTGGGCGGTGTAGTGGGATTCATGGGCAAGGAGCGCGGCGGCTACCTCACCGACAGCTACTTTGCCGGCACCGTGGTGGTGCAGCACGCCGGTGTGATGGCGGGCTGCATTCTGGGCGTAAGCACCGAGGCTCCAGTGAGCCGCTGCTTTGCCGTGGGCGAGATTGGCTACACCGGCACATCGGTGGGCAAAACCTCGGCCGGCGGCATTGTGGGAGGCGCGCAAGCCATGGAAATCACCGACTGCTACTTCGCCGGCAACAACCGCCTGGGCGGCCCGCAGTCGGGCGGTCTGATTGGCCTCAACATCAACGTGGGTCTTGAAGGCCACGCCGACCACTCGATACTCACCCGCTGCTATGTGACAGGCGCCATCAAGAGCACCTCGACCGATGCACAGTCGCCATTTGTGGGCAAATATGACCCGCAGACGGGCGGCAGCGCGCCAGTAATCAACAACTGCTACTACGACGGGCAACTGATTACGGCCAACGCCAAGTTCACCTCGGCCGCTGTGCCCACCAGCCGCCTCGTGAGCGGCAGCGCTGTCGACAGCACATTCAGCGACACCACCTGGACCTTCACCAAGGGCCTGTATCCGCGCCTTAAGAGCATCAGCGCCAACACAGCCGCCTATGTGTCGGCCGCCGCTGCGCCGTTTGCCAACGACGACCAGAACATCGACAACGTGGCCGAAGACTTCAAGGGCTCCACTCTGAACGGAGTACAGTGGAAAGTGCTGATGAATGGCGCACTGGCCGACGACGGCCACGGATTGAGCGTGGACAAGAACGGCAACTTCCACCTGAACGGCACATTCTCGGCCGACACCATATACGCCTCGATTGGCGCGGTGAAAAAATACATAATGGTGCGCTGTGCCCCCATGAGCCGCTTCAAAGGCAAGGGCACAGCCGAAAACCCATACCTGATTGAGAACAAAGACGACCTGATTACGCTGAGCAAGGCCACCGTCGACAACCAGTTGTCGTTCAGCGGCTCATACTTCAAAATCACCAATGACATCGATGTTGAGAAAGACCAGGAATTCAAGGGCATTGGCATAACGGGCAGCAGCAAGAGCAACTACGCATTCGGCGGCGTGCTCGACGGCGACAACCACACCATTCACAACGTGCGCCTCATATACTGCACCCTCGACTCCACAGGCAAGATAGCCACACGCGAGAACAACACCGGCTTTGTCAACAACCTGAAGGCCGGCGGCGTGGTGAAAAACCTTCGCATGGCCAGCGACTGCTACTTTGTGGGCTACTCACACACTGCGGCCTTTGTGGGCCACAACTATGGCGGCGACATCATCAACTGCCGCAACTATGCCACCGTGATCGGCCACTCTGGCAACACGGGCGGCATGGCCGGCTACCACAATGCAGGACTCATCAAGGACTGCTACAACGCCGGCACCATTGTGGCCGGATTCCAGTATGCAGGCGGCATTGCAGCCGCAAGCCGCGGCACCATTGAGAACTGCCAGAACACGGGCGAAGTGATTGCAAAGAAAATCAACGCCAACTATGAGGTGAACCGACTCAACTCGGCCGGCGGCATTTGCCACTCAAACTTTGGCACCATGCGCAACGTGCTCAACACCGGCCACATCAAGGCCTCTAAATATGTGGGCGGCATCATGGCATGGTATAACGGCAAAAAGGCCGACACCATGGCGGTGGCAGCGCTCAATGTGGGCATCATGGAAATCGACCCCAAGGTCGACCCCACCACCATTGGCAACATTATAGGCAAGCTGTATGTGAAAGGCAAAGCCAAAGCCTGCTACTACGACGGACAGCTGTCGGCCTACAACTCGTGCCACAGCGCGGCCTACAGCGGCACTGAGGCACTCAGCACAGCCGAGCTCACCAGCGGCGAGCCCATCGAGGGCCTCGACACCGCATACTGGAGCTTTGAGAAGGGACGCTACCCGATGCTGCGCACATTTGCCGACGAACCCGGGGCACAGGCCGGAGCGCTTAGCGTGGTCTACTTTGGCGACAACCACCGCAGCGACAGCATTAAGTGCGACGCCGCACTCGCCCAGGCCGAAGGCCTCAGCTGGAGCACCAGGGCAGCCGGCACGGCATTCCAGGTGAAGGGCAATGTGCTGTGGATGGAGCCGGCCGACGTGCTGGCCGACACCATTGCAGCAAGCTACCAAGGCTTTGTGAAGCTGATTCCCGTTGTGGCCACGCCCGACAGCGTGCCCACGCCAGCTATCACAGTGAACGGCGGTGCCAGCACAGTGGAGTTCAGCTGCCCGCTTGAGGGCGTCACCTACCACTACACTCTCGA
Organism: uncultured Muribaculaceae bacterium; assembly: GCA_934667475.1. Classification (GTDB taxonomy): domain Bacteria; phylum Bacteroidota; class Bacteroidia; order Bacteroidales; family Muribaculaceae; genus Sodaliphilus. The sequence goes on from CAKUMB010000001.1 coordinate 7,530, forward strand.
CGGCTCGGTGCCCACCGCCGCAAGCAGCACCAGCGCCGACGGAGTGGTGAAACTGCCCGCAGGCACCTACACCGTAACCGTGATTGCGGCCAAGCACGGCCACTACACATCGCAGCCGGTGGCTTGCGAGGCGAGCATGAGTGGCGTGGAAGGAGTCACCGCCGAGAAGACGGTGCTCACACGCAGCTACGTGACCCCGTCGGGCGTGGTGAGCCACACACCCGTCGACGGCCTCAACATCGAGGTCACCACCTACACCGATGGCACACGCACAGCCGTTAAGCGACTGATGCAGGCCAAGTAAGGCGACACACTAAACAACTATCATTCTGGGAGGGCGCAGCCATGGCGGTTGCGCCCTCCCGCTTTTTCGCCCACAGTGGGACAAATTGGCTGCAAAAATGGCAAAAAAGCTAAATTTTCACATTATAATATGTGGGATAATGTTTTTTTATATAATTTTGCACCCGATTTTGCAGAAAGGGCACACCGCAGTGCAGCCACAAACCGCAAAACAGACGAGAACAAATATATTACAACAGGAAAAAACATATATTAGATATGCCAGCTGAGAATTTAGTAATAGTTGAGTCTCCGGCCAAGGCCAAAACAATCCAGAAGTTCTTGGGCAAAGACTACAAAGTGATGTCGAGCTACGGCCACATTCGCGACCTGCACAAGAAGGACTTCAGCATAGATGTGAACGACGGCTACAAGCCCATCTACGAGATACCCGCCGACAAGAAAGCCCTGGTGGCCGAACTGCGCAAGGCGGCCAAGGAGGCCAAGACGGTGTGGCTCGCAAGCGATGAAGACCGCGAGGGAGAGGCCATAGCCTGGCACCTGTATGAGGTGCTGGGGCTGAAGCCCGAAAACACGCGCCGCATCGTGTTTCACGAAATCACCAAGCCCGCCATTCTCAAGGCCATAGAGAATCCGCGCGACATCGACATAAATCTGGTCGACGCCCAGCAGGCACGACGCGTGCTCGACCGCATAGTGGGATTCGAACTGTCGCCCGTGCTGTGGAAAAAAATCAAGCCGGCCCTTTCGGCCGGACGCGTGCAAAGTGTGGCGGTGCGCCTCATTGCCGAGCGCGAGAAGGAAATACGCAACTTCAAGAGCGAGGCATACTACCGTGTGACCAGCACCATGCGTCCCGAGGGCAGCAGCGCCAGCGTCAACGCCGAGCTCAACCGCCGCCTCGCCAGCCACGATGAGGCCCAAGCCATGCTTGATGCTTGCTCGACCGCACAGTTTAAGGTGGCCGACGTGAGCGTGCGCCCCCTGAAAAAGTCGCCAGCACCGCCATTCACCACCTCCACGCTGCAGCAGGAGGCCTCGCGCAAGCTGGGTTTCTCGGTGTCGCAAACCATGCGCGTGGCACAGTCGCTCTACGAGGCCGGACACATCACCTACATGCGTACCGACTCGGTGAACCTGTCGAGTCTGGCAATAGGCACCATAAGCAACGAAATCACCACCAGCCTTGGTGAGCAATACCTTAAGGTGCGCCACTACCACACCACCAGCAAGGGAGCGCAGGAGGCACACGAAGCCATACGCCCCACTTTCATCGCCAACCACGAGATTGCCGGCACGGCACAAGAGAAGAAGCTGTATAAACTAATATGGAAGCGCACCATAGCGTCGCAAATGGCCGACGCGCAAGTGGAGAAGACCACAGCCGACATCACCATTAGCAACCGCCCCGAGCACTTCACTGCCACCGGCGAGGTGATTAAGTTCGACGGATTCCTGCGCGTGTACATGGAGTCGACCGACGACGACTCTCCAGCTGCCGATGCCGACACCCACTCACTGCCACCCATGACGGTGGGCATGGGCATGGAGGCCGACGATGTGACGGCCACGCAGCGCTTCACCCAGCAACCTCCGCGCTACACCGAGGCCTCGCTGGTGCGCAAGCTCGAAGAGCTGGGCATTGGACGCCCGTCGACCTACGCCCCCACCATCAGCACCATTCAGGCACGCGACTATGTGGAGAAGGGCGAGAGCCGCGGCGAAAAGCGCGACTACGAGACGCTGACACTGCGCGGCGGCAAAATCACCGCAAGCGTCAAGAGCGAGATGACGGGAGCCGAGAAAGGCAAACTCATACCCACCGACGTGGGCATGGTGGTCAACGACTTCCTAATGAAATACTTCCCCGGAATCATGGACTACAACTTCACGGCCCGCGTTGAGAGCGAATTCGACGACATTGCCGAAGGCAAGCAGGTGTGGAACCAGGAAATCGACCACTTCTACAAAGGCTTCCACCCCGACGTGGAGAAGGTGTCGGCCCTGCGGCTCGAACACAAGGTGGGCGAGCGAGTGCTGGGCACCGATCCCAAGACGGGCCGCACCGTGAGCGTGAAAATAGGCCGTTACGGCCCGCTGGTGCAGCTCGGCACCACCAACGAGGAAGAAAAGCCCCGCTTCGCTTCGCTGCGCAAGGACCAAAGCGTGTCCACGCTCACCCTCGACGAGGCCCTGAAGCTGTTTGAAATGCCGCGCAACCTGGGCGACTTTGAAGGCAGCGAAGTGACAGTGGCCATAGGCCGCTTCGGCCCCTACGTGAAGCACGCGGGCAAATTCGTGTCGATTCCTAAAGACGTATCGCCCGAGAGCATCACCCTCGACGAGGCATGCCAGCTGATAGCCGACAAGCGCGCCGCCGAGGCCCAGCGCGTGATTAAGGAATTCACCGAAGAACCCGGTCTGCAAGTGCTCAACGGCCGCTACGGCCCCTACATCAGCTACAACAAGAAGAACTTCAAGCTGCCCAAGGGCACCGACGCCGCCACGCTCACCCTCGACGACTGCCGCGCCATAGTGGCCGACGAAGCCAACGCCACCAAGAGTTCGGCCCGCCGCGCCACCCGCAAGAGCACCACAGCCACGGCAGCCAAGAAGCCCGCTGCAAAAAAGAAGGCCACAACCCGCAAAAAGGCTGCCGCCACCAAGTAAATTATAAGCCTCAACCCATATAAAAACAGCCGCCCGAATAAGGCGGCTATTTTTTATTTTTCCAAAGACTCACACTGGTTTAATTACTTGTGTAAGCCTTTTTTTGATGGGATGGCAATTGGGGCTGGCTAGGGGACTTCGGGGCGCAGGGGGTAGTGGTTGCGCTGATGCTCGAAGTCGTTGGGGGCGGCTTTGAGTCGGGCGGTGTCGGCCAGTGGATCGTAGCTGTGCATGATGCTGGTGAATGTGACAGAGGCTGCACCGCCGGCCGGGGCTGCCGTGTGAGGCGGCTGGGCACTGATGCCGAAGTGGCGGTTGAGGGCCTCTATCACCATGGCGGTGCCACGCTGCTTGCCCTCGCTGGAGTAGCCGGCTATGTGTGGTGTGGCCACGAATGCCTTTTGCAGCAGTCCGAAGCTTATGGCGGGTTCATGCTCCCAGCAATCGATGGCCACGTCGCCGGGCCATCGCAGCAGGGCGGCATTGTCGGCAATTGGGCCGCGGGCGGCGTTGATGAGCAGACGGCACTTGGCGGCCGAGGCGAGCATAGCCTCATTGCACAAGTGCACTGTGGGATAGTCGCCGCCCAATGTGAGCGGGGTGTGGAATGTGATGATGGTGCTGCGCGCCACCAACTGCTGCATGGTGCAGAAGCCTTCGGGGCCCTCGCGCTGTGCGCGTGGCGGGTCGCACTGCAGCACACTGAGCCCCAGCTGACGCGCCCAGCGCGCCACTATCGACCCCACATGGCCCACGCCCACCACGCCCAGAGTGAGGCTGTGGGCGTTGGTCACGCCGCGCAAGTCCATCCAGCGGCCTATGGCCGACAGCACCCACTGGGCCACGGCGGGAGCATTGCAGCCCGGGGCATTGGCCACGGCTATGCCGTGGCTGGCACAGTAGTCAAGATCGATGTGGTCGGTGCCGATGGTGGCGGTGCCTATAAAACTCACGCGGCTGCCATCGAGCAGCTGTGCGTTGCAGCGGGTGCGGGTGCGCACCAGCAGTGCGTCGGCATCGCGCACGGCCTGCGGGGTGATGGCGGCGGCGTCGAGATATTCCACTTGGCCCCAGGGCTCAAGCCTGCCTTTGATGTAGGGAATGTGACTTTCTACTATTATTTTAAGCATGGTGAAATGTGTGTTACAAAAGTTGGGCCACATAGCTGGCTGCGGCAGCGGCAATGAGCACAACCATCAGCAAATAGCGGCGCAGCGCGGTGGAGATGGTGAACGTGTGGGCCACTTGAATGGCGAGGCACAGGTTGAGCGCAGGCATATAGGTGGACACATTGTTATAGTCGACGCACATGACCATGATGGCCAGCAGCGCCGGCACAGCGAAAAACGCATTATAGAGGCGTGTTTGCAGCCGGTAGTTGAATATGGTGAACATATTGATGGCTGTAAGCACCACTGTGGCGGTGGCAGTGACAGCAGCCGTCACCACGCCGGCGTGGGCCAGCGTGCCTGCGGCGATTACCGTGAAAATGGTAGACACCTGCGGCACGGTGAACGAGTGCGGGTCCACCAGACCCATGCCCAGCGCTATCCAATAGGGGGTGACGAGACCAAGCACCATGGCTATGAGGCCGCGCAGATTCATGGCGCGCATCTGCATGAAGCCTATGAGCATGACGGGCGTCAGAAACAGGAAGGAGTAGTGAAACATGCAGCAAAACGACACCAGCGCAAAGGCTATGAAGATGCTGCGCTGCGAGCGCTGCTTGTCCTGATACTCGGCAAACATCACAAACGAGGCTCCGAGCAGCACCAGACACAGGGCCGTGCCCACATAGAACTGCACGCTGGCCATGGGGTTGCCCGCCTGAAGCAGCAAGAATGCCGACGCATAGGCCACGGTGTACGACCGCACGAAGTTGAACATGCGGTTGAGCGTGATGAGCAGGGCGCACACGCCCAGGGTGCACACGGTGTTGACCGCCCACGAGGCCACACGGCTGGTGATGAGCGCCTCTGGCGATGGGAAAAACACTCCGCCGCCAGCGTGCGAAATCACTATGTTGCCGCTTTGCAGCGCCAGCCAGCTGAGCACGACATAGGCCACGGCCACCACTGCCATAAAGCGGCGGCCATTGAAAAACTCATTTATTCTCTCTTCTCTGAAACTCATTGTGCGCTTGTGTGAGATGATGTGTGGAAAAAATAAGCAAGCGGCCACTGCCTGCCGCGCTGTGGCATGCAGCGGCCGCCGCTGTGATGCGTTGTGGGTGTGGATGGGCCGCGCCCCTACTTCAGGTCGAAGCCTATGTCGCGACGGAAATACTTCTTGTCGAAATTGATTTTGGCAATGTTGGCAAACGACTGGTCGAGTGCCTCCTGCTTGGTGGCGCCATAGCTGGTGACGGCAAGCACGCGGCCACCTGCGGTGACCAGACGGCCTTGCGCGTCGCGGGCAGTGCCCGCATGGAACACCACGCTGCCCTCCACAGTGTCGAGGCCGGTAATGGGCTTGCCCTTCTCATATTTTTCCGGATAGCCGCCGCTCACCATCATCACCGTCACGGCATAGCGCGGGTCGATGCTGATTTCAGTGTCGGCCAAATGGCCGTCGGCAGTGTCAAGCAGCAGCTTCACCAGGTCGTTTTGCAGGCGCGGCATCACCACCTCGGTCTCTGGGTCGCCCATGCGCACGTTGTATTCTATCACATAGGGGTCGCCCTCCACATTAATCAGGCCCAGGAACACGAAGCCGCAGTATGGCAGCTGCTCCTCTTGCAGACCCTTGATGGTGGGCTCGATGATGCGCTGGCGCACCTTGGCCATAAAGGCCTCGTCGGCAAAGCTGACGGGCGACACCGAACCCATGCCGCCGGTGTTGAGGCCCTGCTCGTTTTCGCCTATGCGCTTGTAGTCCTTGGCCACTGGCAGCACGCGGTAGCTGACCCCGTCGGTGAGCACAAACACCGAGCACTCAATTCCCTTAAGGAACTGCTCGATGACCACTGTGGCCGACGACTTGCCGAACATGCCGCCCAGCATCTGCCTAAGTTCCTGCTTGGCCTCATCGAGCGAGTCGACTATGAGCACGCCCTTGCCGGCTGCGAGTCCGTCGGCCTTGAGCACGTAGGGCGGCTTTTGCGCCTCAAGAAACTTGAAGCCCTCCTCGATGTTGGCGGCTGTCACACTCAGATATTTTGCCGTGGGAATGCCGTGGCGCTGCATGAAGCCCTTGGCGAAGTCCTTGCTGCCCTCGAGCTGCGCACCCAGGCGCGACGGACCTATCACGCGCACGCCCTGCAGGTCGGCGCGGTCCTTGAAGTAGTCGGCAATGCCAGCCACCAGCGGGTCTTCGTTGCCCACCACCAGCATGTCCACCTTGTGGTCGAGCACGGCTTGCGCCACGGCCTCAAAGTCGAGCGGCTTGATGTTGAGGTTTTGGCCATACTGGTCGGTGCCGGCGTTGCCGGGAGCTATGAAAAGATGGTTGAGCAGTTGGCTCTGGCTCAGCTTCCAGGCAATGGCGCATTCGCGGCCGCCCGAGCCAAGCAGCAGTATGTTCACTTTCTCGTTAGTCATTTGTGCTGGTGTTGTTATCTGAATTGTTGCTATTGTTGTTGTCGTTGTTGCTCTCGTCAAGGCCCTTGCGCTTCCAGCCGTTGCGGCGGCCGTGCACTATGGGACGCTCGTTTTCCACGCCCAGTGTGGGCTTGCGGCCGCGCAGCATCTTGCGGCGGAAGGCCTCGCTGTGCCAAAATGCCTCCTTGGCGTCAGTGGCACCGTTCTCATCATCGGCGCGGCCACGCTCGGCATAGGGGCGCTCGCTGCGGAAGGCGCCTGCCTGGCGGCGCTCCTCGCCATCGCGGTCGAAGCGGCGGCGAGCCTCGTCGCGGCGGCCCTGACCAAAGCGGCGGTCGTCGCCACCCTCGCGCCTCTTGCCAAATCCGCCCTCGCGGCGGCCCGGCTTGTCGGCACCGTCGTGGCGGAATGAGGGGCGGTGGTCGCCGCCGTCGCGGCGATACAGCTTGCGCTTGTCCTCGCTGCGGCGGAAGCCCTCATTCTTAATCGAGCCGCCTGCGCGGCGCAGTTCGCTGAACGAGCCATCGAATATCACATATTCGCGCAGCTCACAGGGCAGGTCGCCGTTGAAGAGCGGATATTTCACCGACGGCTTGAGGCCTATCTGGTCAATCAGCTCCTCGTTGCTGGCAATCACCCATGCGTCGTAGCCGCGGAACACGCGCTTCAGCTTCTCGCCCAGCGTAGCATAGAGGCCGGCAAGGTCGTCGGGTTTAAGTCGCTCGCCATAAGGCGGATTGGTGACAAGCACACCCTTGCCCTCGGCAGGCAGCTCGGTGTAGTCTTGAATCGACTTCAATTCGATATCGATGTATTTTGCCACGCCGGCGCTCTTCACATTGGCGCGCGTTATTGCTATTGCCTTGGGCGACACATCGGAGCCGAAAATCTTGAAGTTGAATTCACGCTCCTGGCTGTCGTCGTTGTATATCTGGTCGTAGAGGTCGCTGTCGTAGTCGGCCCAGTGCTGAAAAGCGAAGTCGGTGCGGAACACGCCCGGGTTGATGTTGGCGGCCATCAGCGCTGCCTCGATGAGGAAGGTGCCCGAGCCGCACATGGGGTCCACAAGATTGCTCTTGCCGTCCCATCCGCTGAGCTTGAGTATGCCGGCTGCCAGCACCTCGTTGATGGGCGCGTCGGTCTGCGCCACGCGCCAGCCGCGCTTATACAGCGGCTCGCCCGATGAGTCGAGCGACAAAATCACGTCGTGGTCGCTGATGTGCACATTGAATTTGAAGTCGGGCGAAGTGAGCCTTATCGACGGGCGCTTGCCGCACTTTTCGTTGAAGTAGTCGACAATGGCATCCTTCACGCGGTAGGTCACAAAGCGCGAGTGGCGGAAGCTGTCGCTGAACACAGTGGTGTCGATGGAAAACGTGCTGTTTTCCGTCATTATTGAACTCCAGTCAAAGTCCTTCACCTGGCGGTAGAGGTCGTCGGCATCGCTCGACTTGAACTGGTGTATGGGCTTGAGCACGCGCAGCGCGGTGCGCAGGCAGAAGTTGGCCCTGTACATCATCTCCTTGTCGCCCTTGAACGACACCATGCGGCGCCCTTCCTTCACATCATCGGCGCCAAGGGCTTTCAGCTCGTCGCTAAGCACGCCCTCGAGGCCTTGAAAAGTCTTGGCGACCATTTCAAATTTCTCACTCATCGTTTTTCAGTCTTACTATATTGTTTGCTTTTGCTTGAATCAGTTTCTCGCCCGCAGCCACATCGGTGGTGACCCAAATGTTTCCACCTATCACGGCGCCGTCGCCCACGATGACTCGGCCCAGTATGGTGGCGTTGCTGTATACCACCACATTGTTGCCAATAATCGGGTGGCGCGGAATGCCCTTCACGGGATTGCCATCGGCGTCGGTGTGAAACGAGCGCGCGCCCAGCGTCACGCCCTGATAAATCTTCACATTGTCGCCTATTATGGCTGTGGCGCCTATCACCACGCCAGTGCCGTGGTCGATGGCAAAGTGGTGGCCTATCTGCGCCCCGGGATGAATGTCGATGCCCGTCTCGCTGTGGGCCTGCTCGCTGATGATGCGCGGCAGCATGGGCACCCCCTCGGCCAGCAAGGCGTGGGCTATGCGGTAGTTGGTGATGGCCCTCACCGAGGGATAGCAGTAAATCACCTCCTCGCGGCTGGTGGCAGCCGGGTCGCCCAGATAAATGGCCTCCACATCGGTGTGCAGCAGGCGGCGCAGCTCGGGCAGCTGCACTATTAGGCGCGCCGTGATGCCCGTGGCCCGGCGGCGCAGGTCGTCGAGGCCAGTGGCGGCAGAGTCGCGCGAGGCCAGCGCAAGGCAGGCCGTGATTTGATTTTCGAGCAGTGATTTCAGACGCTCGCACTGCAGCCCCAGCCTGTATTCCAGGTTGAAGCTGTTCACATTGTCGCTGTCAAAAAAGCCTGGAAACAGCAACTCGCGGCACAAATCGATAATCTCCCTTATAAGGCCTTGCCGTGGCAGCGGCTCGCGGCCAAACCGCATGTGGCACATGCCGCGCGCATCAATGCCGCGTGCCAGCAGGCGCACCGTCTGCTTCAGCTCCTCCTCGTTGGTGTAAGTGTTGTTGCCCATCATGTGAAAAAAGTGCGCAATGCGCTAATATGCCGCAAAATTAGCGATTTTCAGCGTAACGGCCAACACAAGCCCGCCCACTTACTGAGAAATTTAACGGTTTAACGGTAGTTTCGGTTAAAGCGCAAAAAAAATGCGCCACCCGTTTTATTGGGTGACGCATTCCATTTACTAATTATTCTATGTGTTTCCCAGCGTGTGCGGTGTGCTGGCCGGTATTATGCCTCCACACCATGGCGGCGCAAACCACCGGCTCAGGCACTGCACGCTGTTGAAAAATCACTGCTGGTCGCTGTCCCACCACACGTTGATGGTCCAAGCGTCGTCGGCACGGTTCCACATAACCTCTTCGCCCTTAGAGTCAACCATTGTTGCACCAGGCACCTGCGCGCCAATGGCCTGCAGATTCTTGCTGTTGTAGTTGTACTCATGCGAGCACTGGCGCCAGCGGCGGAACTGCTTGCCCAGAGGAATTGACTTCTGAGCAGCTGTGCTCTGATAGTAGGCTGCGGGGATGTTCCAACCCAGGAAGTACTCGGGTTTGAAGTCGTAGCGGCGCATGTCGTTCCAAATCTCCACCGAGAACTGGAGGGCCAGACGCTTCTGGGTGAGAATCTTACCCAGAGTGAGGTCGCCTGCTGTGCCGAGACCATTCTGAACGTAGTTGTCGATGTCGGCCTGAGCCATCGGGGTGAACGACGGGCACTTCTCAAGGCCCTGGTCCTCATTAACCCAAGTTTTCAGCTTAGAGTTCATCAGCTCGATGCTGGCGCGCACACCCTTGGTATAAGCCTCGTAGGCACCAGCCTTGTTGCCCTGGTTGAAGAGCACCTCGGCGCGGATGAAGCATGCCTCGGCATATGTGCCGATGTAGCTGGGCGATGAAACGCGGCTATAGAACGAGCCCGACTCAGCCGAACCGTCAACACCCTTCTCGTTGCGGTAAAGCAGGTCGACATTGGCTGCATAGCCCTTCGACGAGCTGGTGCTTTCCACATAGATGGTGTCGCCAAGGCGGTCGGCGGCAGCATCTTTGCAATACCAGCGCCCTTCATCCTTATTATATATGGCGCGGATCGGGCCACCGCTTGTGCGGATTGCCGACTGCAGGTCTACGCCCATCGAGCGGCGCCAGTTGCCGCTCCACTTGATTTCGGCAGGAGTGTTTGCGCTCTTACCCGACATAGCCCAAGGCAGAATGTGGTCGGCGCGCGGATCCTCTATGCCGCAGCCAGCAAAGTTGGTGAGGTTGTCATAGAGCATCTTGGTGGGCATGTAGCCAGAGTTCATGCCGCACACCGAGTACAATGGCGAGTAGTCCACAGGCTCGTCCCAGCCCAGCACATCGTGGCTCGAGCTGTTGGCGTCGGTGTGGTTAACTATGGTGTTGTCTTCATTGCTCTGCATTGCCTTGTCGAGGCATGCGAGAATCTCGGTAGCGTCATACTTGCCGTCCTTGTAGCTGCCGGCACCCTTCTTCACAAGGTGGTTGAGCCAGCGGGCTTTAAGCAGATAGGCCAGCTTGATCCACTTGTTGAGGTTACCGCCGTTCCACGAGTCGCCAGCGGCGAGAGTGGGTATGTTGGTGGCTTGGCTCTGACCCTTTTCAAGCAGTTCGATTGCCTCTTCGATGTCGCTGATGCAGCCCATGAATATGGTCTTGCCAGTGTCGTATTCAGGCGTTGCGTTGGGGCCGCATGCCTGGGTGTAGGGCATTTCACCATAGAGGTCGGTCATCAGCATAAAGCCGTAGGCGCGGAGCAACTTGGCTGCGCCGGCATACTGATAGTTGCCTGCGGCCATGGCCTTGTCGTACATGTCCTGGTTGTTGACATTGGCGCCCACAAAGAACCACTGGTAGGGGGTGGTGACGATACCATCGGCAGGCGACCAGTCGCTCATGTTGGCATAGGTGCCGCCAGCATAGTTGCGGGTCCAGTCGCCCATTGCCATTGACGAGCGCCAAGCGGCAAACTGGTTGGCATCGTTGGTGTAGAACTGAATGTGGGCCAGACGCTGCTGGTATTGAACGCTAATGTCTGTAGGGCTGTCGGGGTTGGTGTTGATGTCGAGCCAGTCGTTGCACGAGGTCATCGACAGCATCGACATTCCAGCCGCGCCCAATAATAATGACTTATATAGTTTCATATTTTAAACTGTCTAAATTAATGGGTAACAAGAATTGTTGTTTAGAATGTGAGGTTCACACCAAATGCGAAGCTTGCAGTAGAGGGAACGCCGCAGTAGTCGAAGCCTACCGACGATGAGCCACCCACGCCCGAGCCGCTGGCTGCTGCTTCGGGATCGCCATCGTAGTTGGTGAACAGGAGCAGGTTGGTGGCAGTGGCTGTGAGGCTTGCGCGCTTGATGAACTTAGTCTTTGCAAGGAATGCCTTAGGCAGAGTATAGGTCAGCGACAGTGAGCGCAGACGCAGCGAGTTCACGTCGGTGATCCAGTTGGTCGACTCATAGTTGTAGTAACCAGTGTAGTAGTTCTTGATGATGTTGTAGCCACTCATCACCTTGCCGTCGAATGTGTAGGTCTTGTCGGCTTCCCAAGTGTTGGTCACCTCTTCGCCCTTTTCGTTAACACCGCTGATGGTGAGGGGCTGGTTGCGCACGTCGGCCGAGAACTGGCTGACACCACTCTGGGTCATAGCATACTTAGTGCCGTTGAACACAGCACCGCCCACGCGGAACTCCCACAGCATGTTGAGCGAGAAGTTCTTGTAAGTGAAGGTGTTGTTAAGACCGCCAGTGAACTTGGCCTCACGGTTGGCCACCTCATAAGTCTTATTGTCGGTGGTGGGCATGCCGTTCTTGTCGAGGATAAGACGGCCCTGATCGTCGCGCTTCATAGTCTTACCGGCGATTGCCATAAAGTGGCCGCCGCTGAATGTTGCGGCCTGCACGTTGCCATACTGCACGTCGGTCACATACATCACGTCCATGCCCTTGGGCAGGCCGTCCATGGTGCCACGGTTGCCGGCTGCGTTGAGGCTGATGTCCCAAGTGAAGTCCTTAGTCTGGACGGGAGTGCCGCCAATGCTGATTTCAAGACCCTTGTTGTAAACCACGCCCACGTTCTGCATGCAGAAGATGTAGCCGGTGGATTGCGGGCCGCGCGGAGAGATGATCTGGTTGATCGACTTATTGGTGTAGTAAGCGATGTCGAATTTCAGACGGTTCTGGAAGAAGCGGAGCTCAAGACCGAGCTCGGTAGAACGGGTCTTCTCGGGCACCAGATATGGGTTGCCACGCTCCCAGTTGTTACCTACGCCAGTCACGCCGCCAAGATAAGTCTTAACAGGCCACAGAGTGGTGTTGGTCATATAAGGAACAGTACCCTTACCTACCTCAGCCCACGAAGCGCGCAGCTTACCGAATGTGAGCCAGTCGGGACGGGCCTCGCCCATGAGTTCGGTGAATGCGATGGCACCGCTCACCGAGGGATAGAAGAACGAGCGGCTTGCCTTGGGCAGAGTCGAGTTCCAGTCGTTGCGGCCGGTAACGGTCAAGAAGATGGCGTTGCGCCAGTCGGCACGGAGTTCGCCGTAGACACCCACGAGGCGAGTGCGGCTGCTGCCATGCTGGAACTTCTTGTTGTCGTCGGTGGCGTTGCTGTAGCTGTAGAGGCCTTCTACGGCAAAGTTCCAAGCCATCATGTAGTCGCGCTGGCTCTTGGAATACTCAGTGGTGGTACCCAGCATGAGGTTCACGTTGAAGTCGCCAAACTGCTTGTTGAAGTTGGTCATGAGGTTGGTAGAGAGGAAGCGATACTTAAGAGTGTTGTCGCTCATCATACCATTCTGCCACACTTGCTTCACGGCACCGCCGGGAGCGTAGCGGGTAGAGTTTTGAGTAGTGTAGGAGTCAACACCCATGCGGTAGTTGATCCACCACCAGTCGGTGATGTCGGCCTTCACGTTGAAGTTGCCAGTGAAGCGCTCGGTCTTGTCAAAGAAGCTGTTCTTGTTGATGATCCAGTATGGGTTGTCGCGCTCGTCCCACGGGTCGAGGCGGTTGCCAAACATGCGGTAGCGGTTGCCGTTCTCATCAAGATAGTGGGTCATGTCGTCGCTGGGCGACCAGTTGTACACACCATAGAGTGCGCCTGTACCGCTCGAGCCATAGAGGGCTGCACCGGTCAGGGTCTTGGTGGTGCGGGCGTCGCTGTAGGCAGCGTTGGCGCCGAATGTGAAGATTTTATACTTCTGCTCGCCGTTGAAGCGGAAAGTGGTCTTGGTGTAGCCGGTGGTGGGCACAATACCGTCTTGGTCGTAGAACGATCCCGACAGGTAGAACTTGCTGTTCTTGGTGCCGCCAGCCACGCTCAGGTTGGTGTCCCACACGCCGCTGTTCTGGAAGAAGTTGCCAATGTTGTCGTAGCTCTGGGTGGAAGCGTCGTAGCGCTCGCCCCATGAGGTGTAGGCGTAGTCGTTAAACACGGTGCCGGTGTAGTTGCCGTCTTTGTCATATTGGTCGTCCATGTAGCCGCGCTTGAACTGCGTCTGGGTCTTGGGCAGATTCTTGGCCCACGAAGTGATGTATTTGGCGCTGAGGTTGACCTCAACGTTGCCTTCCTTACCCTGCTTGGTGGTGATGAGCACAACGCCGTTGGCAGCGCGCGAGCCGTAGAGTGCCGAAGCAGCCGGGCCCTTGAGCACACTCATGCTCTCGATGTCCTCGGGGTTGATATCCATCACACGGTTGCTCGATGTGGTGGCTGAGCGCATCATGCCGTCGAAGGCCGAGTTGCCCACGCTTGAGGTGGAGTTGTCGTAAACCACACCGTCGACCACAAACAGAGGCTGGTTGTCCATATTCTCAGAGCCGGAAGTACCGCCTCGCAAGATGATCTGCGAACCAGAACCTGCGGCGCCCGACGACTGGGTGATGTTCACACCAGCGATTTTGCCGGCCAGCGAGTTGATGGCATTGGTGTTTTTGTTTTTCATAAGTTCATCGGCCTTGATGTCGTCGATGGCATAGCCCAGCGCCTTCTTGTCGCGCTTGATGCCGAGGGCGGTAACCACAACCTCGTCGAGGGTTTGGCTGCCGTCGTCCATTGTGATTTCCATTGAGCTGCCGGTCACTTTCACCTCTTGGGGCTTGGATCCGACGTAGGACACGATGAGTGTGCTGCCGGGAGCAGCGTTTACCTGGAATTTACCGTCAAGGTCGGTGGCGGTGCCGTGCTTAGTGCCCTTTACCATGATGGTGGCACCAATCAGAGGCTCGCCTTTGGCATCTTTGACAATGCCAGTCACTTTGTTGCTTTGCGCAGCGGCGGTGAAGCCCACTCCGTTGAGGCTTGTCATGCCCACGGGAGCTCCGCATGCCAGTGTCAGCGCAGCCAACAATACACATTGCTTCTTCATACGCACATGAATTTAATAGTAGTGTTACGTTTTTAGTTGTTTAGGTTTAATATTCCGTATCTAAATTGCGGACGGTTTCCATGCATAAGAGCATTTTGGTGCTGCATCGCGTGCAGCGAGGTGGTGAAGAATCCGCCTTAATTTATTCTGGTTTATTTACTTGCCTGCACTCCGTTTTCACTTCATGCAACCACAAAGAAAAAACATTTTTTCATACCGAACAACTTTTTCTTTACTTTTTTCACTAAAACGCACAAACTTTCAACCAATTATGCACATTTTATATTGTAGAAAATACAATGTGTTACACAACTATGCTGTACAACATACAAAAACCAGTAGGCCAAGCCTTTTGGGGGCTTAAACCTACTGGTTTCATATTTCAACCGGCCATGCCGCCACAAGGGGGCGGATGGCAGCTTTGCTCCTACCTAATTGGGTTAGAGGGCGCCAAATTGCTTCAGGGTCATCGGGTTGGCCTTGTTGGTGCGGTTGCCGCTGAGCAGCTGCAGATAGGCGCGGCCGATGTACCACGTCCACCAGTCGGTGAATGTGGCTTCTTTGCCAGCTACGGTGGTGTACTTAATCTGGCCAAGGTTCTCACCCGTGTTGGCATCGATGCGGAAGAGGGTGAGGTCGCGGCGCTGGTAGCCCTTGCTGTTGAACACGGTCTTCTTGATGGTGGGAGTGAAGTAGCTTGTGGCCTCGCCAAAGGCAACAGGCTCGCCCACGTTCTCATATTCGCCGGTCTCGGTGTTTTTGAGCGCATACTGGATTTTGTCCGTAAACGGAGTGCCGTCGGCCTCATACAGGAAGTTGAAGAAGCGCACCGAGCAGTGTGTGGCGGTCTCGGCCGTGCCGGGGAATGTGGGCACCTCGGGAGCCTCGAGCAGCTTGGGCTCCTGGGTGAGGTCGTAGACGAATGCCAGGTAGTGCTTGCCGGGCTTGAGGTCTTTCACCGTGCCCGAGTATTTCACAACCTTGTCTTTGCCCTTGAACGCGATGTTGAGGTCGCCGGCGTCAACTGTGTAATACAGGGCCACGCCGCCACTGGGTATGAAGTTGTAGGTGGCAAGGAAGGTAGAGCCGTCGTTGCCATGCTCCACGCCGTTGATGTCGACGTAGTAGATGTAGTTGGCCGGCACACTGGGCAGCGGCACCACATAGTAGATCTGCACATATGCCTTGTTGTTGTTGTCCACCTCTTCAAACTGATAAGTGACATCAACGTCCGAGCACGAGGCCACAAGGGCCATGAGCAGGCACAGGGTTAAATATTTGATATATTTCATTGTAGTCGTCTTTATTTGTTTAGTAGTTAAATGAAATTGACGTTTAGCTCAATCAGTTGGGCATGTCGCCAGGATATGCAAACCAGGGTATCGAGCACTGGTAGTTGGGCGCGTCGCCAGCAATGGGGCGCAGGGCCTGCAGATTTTTGACGTTCCACATATACTCCGAATTGTAGCGCGGGCGCAGACGGAAGCATGGCGAGCCGGCGTTGTCCACATTGTAGGCCGAGCGGCGACCCTGCACCTCGGCGGGCATCAGATAGAAGCCCTTGTACACCTTGGTGGGGTCGTTGTCCTTCTTCTGGTTCACCATAGTCTTGTCGAAGCCGTTGCCGTTGGTGGGATACTCGCCAGTGTACTGGATGTCGTACATGTATTTGCGCTGGTCAACCCACACCTCGTTGGCACCCCACGGATACAGAGCCATGAACTTCTGCATCATGATGTGCGACAGTGTGAAGTCGGCCACGGTCATACCTGCCACATAGGGGCCGTTGAGGTATTCCTGAGCAAGGGCCTTGAATGTGGCCGAGGTCACCTTGTCGCCCTGGTGGTAGGTCTTGCCGTCGTTCAGAGTGACAAGCTTGCCGGGCACTATGTAGCTTGCGGTGAAGTCCATGTCGGCTGCGAGGGCCTTCTTCCATGTTTCGAGGGCGTCGGCCTTGCTGCCATACTTATACTGGATTTCAGCGAGGTCAAACAGCAGCTCGGAATAAGTGGTGAGGATGTAGGGGGCGTTGTTGCGGTAAAGCCAGCGTCCTTCGCCGTCCTTGGCGTCGTCCACAGCCTCGCGGCGGCCATGGAAGCCGGGAGCTGTGGCAATGGGGCCGCCGGCGCCGGTGAAGCTGCTGCCCACATAGTAGAGATTGCGCAGCATCTCGCGGTCGTCGATGGTGGCCATCGAGTTGCTGTCTTCAGTGGCGAGCTTCACAAGGCGGCGCGGGTCGAAGTGGCCGATGGCCGCTGTGGTGTCGCTGGTGTACTGCTTCTCGGCCAGCAGGTAGGGATAGTGGTCGAGGTTGTGCACGCTGTCCACGTCGCGAATCTTGTCGCCCTTGTCGTCGTATTGCGGGATTGTGCCTGTGAACAGCTGCACGGCATAGTCGTGCTGGAAGTAGCTGTAGCCGAGGCTGCCGCGGTAGGGGCCCCAGAAGTTGTTGTAGGCAGTCTGCGCAGCGTCGGAGCCGCCGCCCTCGATGGTCACGGTGGCATTGTCGGCATTGCTTGCAAACGACTTGCTGACGGCGTCGATAAACTCGTCGTAGTATTTCTCCTTAAAGTCGTCCTTGCACGAGAGCGAAGCCAGATTGCGGGCAATCACTGCGTAGGCAAACTTAATCCATTTCTCTTTGTTGCCCTTGTAGATGTAGTCGTTGTTGGTGATGCGGTTGCCATAGTTGGTCTTGTCGTCCTTCTCAAGATACTCGATGGCCTGCTTGGCCCATGCACGCACCTGGGGATAGATTTCCTCCTGATAGTCGTAGTGGTGCGAGGTGAGTCCGGACACAAAGGCTTCCTTCATAGGCACCTCGCCGTGCTGCTTGGTGAGCAGATCCCACGAGAATGCCTTCATGGCCAGACCCATGCCGGCCAGCGTCCAGTTTTCGGCCTTCACACTCTGGTTGATCATGTTCTCAAGGTTCATACCCTGGCTCCAGTACACCATGCGCCACACCATGCCGCCGGCATCCGAGCCTTTGGTGTAGAAGTGTGAAGCAAAGCTGGTGTAGCTTGAAGTGCCCATCATCTGCGTAATGGGGGCCACAGCGCGCAGGTCGTAGTAGATTTCATTGTAGGCCTGCTCGATGCCCGCCAGATACAGGTAGCCCTCCACATAGTCGGGGGCATCTGTGTTTCTGTTCACGTCGAGGTAGTCGTCACAGCTGGTGGCGCCCACCGACAGCAGCACTGCCGACGCGATTGCATATAATAATGATTTCTTTTTCATTTACTTTAAGTGATTTAATGTTATAGATGATTAGAATGTCACGCTCAGGCCACACGAATAGGTGCGGGGGCTGGGCAGCGACCAGCAGTCGTAGCCCTCGCCGCCGGTGCCGCCTGCGGCTGCCGACATGGTGTTGCCGGCCACATCGATACCAGTGTAGTTGGTGATAGTGAAGAGGTCGTTGCCCGACACATACACGCTTGCGTTCTGCACTGCACCGCCGGTGACGCGCTTAAGCCAGCCAGTGGGCACCACATAGGCTAAGCGCAGCTCCTGGCAGCGGATGTAGTTGATTTTGTGCTGCACCCAGTCTTCGTCGGCACCGCCGTAAGGAGTCTTGCTCATGTCCACGGCAATGGTGTTGACGGTGCGGTCAGCCTCGTCCTGCTTGCCGTCGTAGAGCACGCCCTTGAACACGTATGAGCCCGACTCGCGCAGAGTAACCGAAGCATCGCTCAGGCCGTTGCCCATCATCGAGCGCATGGTGCCGTTGACCACGTCGGCGTGGTAGCGGCCCTGGAACATGGCGCTCAGGCGGAATGCCTTGTAGCTGAGGCTGGTGGTGATGCCGAAGCGCAGCTTGGGCTCGCGGTTGCCCAGAATGCTCCAATCCGAGCTGACGCGCGGCATACCAGTGGTGGGGTTGATGAGCACCTCGCCATATTTGTTGCGCTCATATGCGCGGCCGGTGACGGTGGTGATGGGACTGTGCAGCATCACGCCGTTGCGGATGTTACCCGAGTTCCAGGTGTAGGCGTTGTAATACTCCTTGAGGTTTTCGGGCAGCTCCACGATTTCACTGCCGGTGTGCGATATGTTCAGGCCCACGTTCCAGCGCAGGTCGTTGGTGCGAAGCACGTCAACATCCACGTGGCCTTCCCAGCCCCAAGTGTTGAATGTACCCACATTCATGTTGTTGAGGATGAAGCCGGTGGCGTAGCTCATGCGGAAGCCGGTCACAATCTGGTCGGCGCAGTGTGTGCGGAACATTGTGAAGTCGGCGTTAACGCGGTCGTTCCAGAAGCGGCCTTCGAGACCAATCTCATAGCTGGTGGTCATCTCGGGCTTGAGGTTGCGGTTGGGGCCGGTGAAGCCATACTTGTAGCCGCCGCCTGTGAGGCCGGTGGGCTCGAGCTCGGGGTCGATTGACAGCGCGGGGGCGTCCTTACCCACCTGGGCGATGGCGCCGCGCAGCTTCAGGTAGTTGAGCCAGCTGAGGTTTTTAAGGGGCTTGAGTTCGGTGAACACAAACGAGCCCTCAACGGCGGGATAGAAGAACGAGCGGTTGTCGACGGGCAGCGTCGACGACCAGTCGTTACGGAAGCGGAAGGTGAGGAAGGCCATGTTGTTGTAGCCAAACTCTGCCTGGCCCGAGATGGCCTGGATGCGGCGCTTGGTGGAGCGCTTCTTGCTCACCACGGTCGACTCGGTGCAGTTGTTGATCGAGTAGAAGTCGATCACCTTGAAGTTGCCGCCCGAGCTTGCGAGGCTGGTAACGCCCGTCTCAAGCTGGTGGTAGCCAAACTGCACGCCGAAGTTAAACTTGTCGTTGAAGAAGTTGTTGTTGTATCCGGCCAGGATGTTGATGGTCGGGTCGTTGGTGTTATACTTGGCTATGTTGTAGTAGCCAGAGTTGTTGCTGTCGTCCGACGACTGGTTGTTGCTGCGGTAGTAGGGGTGTTTGCCGCTCTCATACGACGAGGTGCTCACGTCCCAGCCAAACTGAGCGCGCAGGTAGGTGTGCTCCACGGGGGTGATGTTGAGCGAGAAGGCGCTGATGATGCGGTCGGTGACGTCGTAGTTCAGGTTCTTGTACAAGCCGAAGAGCGGGTTGAGCATATCGGTGTCGGTGTAATACTCAGGATAGCGCATGTGGGCGCCGTCCTCGGCCATGTAGTTGGCCATGTTGTCCATGCTGGGCCATGTGTAGGAGCGTGCAATCGGGCCCGAGCTTCCGCGCAGGGCCTTGTGGTTCTTTTGGTTCACATACTGCATGCTGCCCTCGAATTTGAGCCACTTGGTGAGCTCGGCGCGGCCCGAGAGCGAGAGGTTGGTGCGCTTGAGGTCGGTGGTCTTGATCACACCGCTCTGGTCGATGAAGCCTGCCGATGCACGCACCGACATGCGGTCGTTACCAGCCTCGAGCGAGAGGTTGTGCTTCTGCATGAAACCGGTTTGAATCACAGCGCCAGCATTGTCGTAGTAAGGCACTGCGCCGTCGTATTTCGAGCCGAAGTGCGAAGTGTAGTAGTAGTTGGTGGTGCCATAGGCACCGTTGGCATACACGTCCTGGATTTTGGGCCAGCCGTAAGCCTTCGACCAAGAGAGCTGGTTGCTGTAGGTGACGCGTGCGCGTCCGCTGTGGCCCTTCTTGGTGGTGATGATGATGGCGCCGTTGCTGGCGTCGCTACCATAGAGAGCTGCTGCGGCCGCACCCTTAAGCACGGTCATGCTCTCGATGTCCTCGGGGTTGAAGTCGTTGCCGCGCGACGAGAAGTCGGTTGAGCGCACGCTCATGCCGGTCACGTCATCGGCAGCGGCAAAGCCGGTGGTGGGGTTGAACGAAGAGTTGTTCATGGGCACACCGTCGACCACATACAGCGGCTGGTTGTTGCCCGAGAGAGATGTGGCGCTGCGCAGCACCACCGAAGTGGATGCACCCGGTGCACCGCCCGAGCTGGTGACCGTCATACCCGACACACGGCCTTGCAGTGCCGAGATGAAGTCGGTGCGGCCCGACTCGGTGATGTCGACTGCCTTGATGTTTTGTGCCGAAGAGCCCACGGCTCTTGCCACACGCTTCATGCCAAACTCGGCGGTGATCACCACCTCGTTGAGCTGGTTGCTGTTGGTGGCCAGAGTCACTTGAGCCGCATTGGCGGCATTCATTTCAAGCGATTTGTAGCCCACATACGAGAACACCAGAGTGGCGTTTTTGGCGGCTTTCAGCGAATACCGTCCGTCGAGGTCGGTAACCGTGCCCTGCTTTGTGCCCTTCACCTTCACGGTGACGCCAATCAGGGGTTCGCCATTGGAGTCTTTAACGACGCCTGTCACTTTGCCGTCTTGCGCAGCCGCAGTGAAGCCCACGCTGCCGGAACTTGATATTCCGGCAGGCGCTCCACAAGCTATAGCCAGCGCAGCCAGCAATACACATTGCTTTTTCATACGCACGTTTTGTTTAGTTTTAGAGTTTATTGTGGTTATATATCAGGGATTTGGATATATCTCCAGATTTTATCAGTTGCGAATTTAAGCAAAATTTCACTAAAATCACAAATATATTTGAAAAATCGGTGTGATGAGCGTGTTTTTTGTGCGGTATATGGCGATCCTGTTAACAATATTTCAATTGTTAACATCACAGGGGGCTGCATGGCGCGCGGGGGCTTACGCGGAAAATGTGTAAATTTGCAGCAACAAATTCAAAGCACAATGGCAAATTCTGACAACAGCGGCTCGCAGTGGAGCCGCATCACCGTGAAAATTGGCAGCAACGTGCTCACGCGCCCCGACGGCACGCTCGACATAACGCGCATGAGCGCCATAGTCGACCAGGTGGCGCAGCTGCGACGCATGGGCGTGGAGGTGACCATGGTGTCGAGCGGCGCCATGGCATGCGGACGCGGGCTGATGCGGGGGCGCTGCGACGAGCGGCAGCTCGACGCCGTGGCCGCCCGGCAGCTGTATTCGGCCGTGGGCCAGGCGCAGCTCATGCGCCGCTACTGCGACTTCTTTGCCGACCACGGCATTGCCTGCGGGCAGGTGCTCACCACAAAGGCCAGCCTTGGCACACGCGCCCACTACCTCAACCAAAAGCGGTGCATGGAGGTGATGCTGGAGCACGGCGTGATTCCCATAGTCAACGAAAACGACACCATCTCGGTGACCGAGCTGATGTTTACCGACAACGACGAGCTGTCGGGCATGGTGGCCGCCATGATGGGCGCGCAGGCGCTGGTGATACTGAGCAATGTGGACGGCGTGTATGACGGCAACCCCGCCGACCCGGCCTCGCACGTGATTGCCACCATCGACCCGCGCCGCCGCCTGGCCGACACCAGCTTCATCCAGCAGAGCAAGTCGAGCTTCGGGCGCGGCGGAATGGCCACGAAATACGGCATTGCGCGCAAGGTGGCCAGCGAGGGCATAGCTGTGGCTATTGCCAACGGCCGCCGCACCGACATAGTGCTACACGTGGCACGGGGCGACCGCTCGGTGCCCTACACGCTGTTTGCCCCGTCGGCCCGGCCTGTGTCGAGCCTCAAGAAGTGGATTGCCCACAGCGAGGGCTTTGCCAAGGGCGAGATACACATCAACGCCGGCGCCTGCCAGGCCCTGCTGGGCACCGGACGCGCCACCAGCGTGCTGCCCGTGGGCGTGACTGCCGTGGAGGGCGACTTCAAGCGCGACGACATAGTGCGCGTAATTGGCCCCGACGGAGCCGTGGTGGCCTACGGGCGCGTGGCCTGCGACTCGGCCAAGGCGCGCGCCACCGCCGGGCAGCAAGGCGCCCGCCCGCTGATTCACTACGACTACCTGTATATTGACTAACGAAAACTCTTTTTCACACAAACAATCACAATATGAACATATTCGAGCAGGCACGCCAAGGTGCGCGCCAATTAAATTTGCTTAGCGAAGACCGCATCAATGCGGTGCTGCTGCACCTGGCCGACGCCACCATGGAGGCCCAGGGCGAGATTCTGGAAGCCAACGCCCGCGACCTCGCACTGAAGGACCCGGCCGACCCAAACTACGACCGGCTGAAGCTGACGCCGGCACGCATTGCCGAGATTGCCGACGCACTGCGCAGCGTGGCCGCCCTACCGAGCCCGCTGGGACGCACGCTTGACCAGTGGACGCGCCCCAATGGCATGACCATTACCAAGGTGAGCGTGCCCTTTGGCGTGATAGGCATAATATATGAGGCCCGACCCAACGTGACGTTCGACGTGTTTTCGCTGTGTCTGAAGGCCGGCAGCGCCGTGGTGATGAAGGGCGGCCGCGACGCCCAGGAGTCGAACCGCGCCATAGTGGCGCTCATACACCGCGTGCTCGAGCGCGAGGGTCTGAGCACAGCCGTGGCCACACTGCTGCCCGCCACCCACGAGGCGGCTGCGCAGCTTATGCAGGCCGTGGGGCTGGTCGACCTCATAATTCCGCGCGGCGGCCGCAAGCTCATCGACTTTGTGCGCAGCCACTCGCTGGTGCCCGTAATCGAGACCGGCGCCGGCATTTGCCACGCCTACTTCCACCACAGCGGCGACCTTGACAAGGGCCGCAGCATAGTGCTAAACGCCAAGACGCGCCGCGTGAGCGTGTGCAACGCCCTCGACTGCCTGCTGGTGGACCGCAGCCGCCTCAGCCAGCTGCCCGAGCTGGTGGAGCCGCTGGCAGCCAAAAATGTGGTGCTGCACGCCTGCCCCGAGGCATTTGAGGCCCTCAATGGGCACTACCCGCTGCTGCAGCACGCCGACGACGGCTGCTGGGGCCGCGAGTGGCGCGACTACGCCATGTCGGTGCGCGTGGTGAGCGGCATCGACGAGGCCCTGAGCCACATAGCCCGCTACTCGTCGCGCCACAGCGAGAGCATCATTGCCGACGACGCCGAGGCGTGCCGCCGCTTCACGCGCGAGGTGGACGCCGCCTGCGTCTACACCAATCTGCCCACCTCGTTCACCGACGGCGGCCAGTTTGGCTTCGGTGCCGAGATAGGCATCAGCACCCAGAAGCTGCACGCCCGCGGCCCCATGGGCCTGCCCGAAATCACCACCTACAAATATGTGATTGCTGGCGACGGACAGACGCGCGAGCCCTGACACGGCAGCGTTGCACACAACACACACGCGACATTATAAAATGGCGACACCTATGCAATGTCGCCATTTTTTATTATTTTTGTTGCACCGTTTCTTTGTCTTGCAACAGGCCATGGCCAAGTTATTGCTTCACATAATGCTGCTGGGACTGCTGACCGCTGCTGTGGCCGGCTGCACTGGTACGCCTGACGGCCGCCTCACCGCCGCCGACAGCCTGATGTGGACCCGACCCGACAGCTCACTCATACGGCTTGCCGAAGTCGACACATGCCAGCTGGGCGAGGCCGACCGCGCCTATTACGCGCTGCTGCTGACGCAAGCCAACTACCGGAACTACATCAAGGCCACATCCGACAGCATGATTAACCGCGCCGTGGCCTATTATGAGCATCACGGGCCGCAAGAGCGGCTCACCCGCGCACTGCTATACAAAGGGGCCGTGCTCGACGAGCTTGGCCGCCCCGCCGATGCGATGCTCAGCTACAAAAAGGCCGAGTTTGCAGCCGACACCGCCGACTACCGCAACCTGGCCCTCATACATTTAGGCATAGCTGAAATGTATAAGGGACTCTATGCCGGCAATGGAGCCGACATTGAAAACTACGAAGAGGCCTATTCGTATTTCGTGAAAACCGGTAACAAGCCCAAGCAACTGGTGTGCCTGTCGTCGATTGGCCAAAGATTACGAATGACAAACCCCGCGCTGGCCGAGAAATACTTAAACAAGGCCCTATCGCTGGCCACTGCACTAAATGACAGCAATGAGATTTATGGCAACTTGGAGTTTTTGTCGCGGTGCTATTTCATCAACAAAGACTATGGAAAAGCCAAAGAGACTGCCCTAAAATGCATTGCCGAAGGTGGAGACTGGGCATCCTACGACAGCTACATAAATCTTGCCCGAACTTATGCCAAGCTTCACAAGCCTGACTCTGCAAGAATATATATAAATAAGTGGCACGTGGACACGGCATGCGACTACCAGCGCGTTGAATACTACTACACCGTGTCGGACTTATTTACTGAAGAAGGGCGCGCTGTGGAAGCTAATGCACTGCTTAAACTTGCCGAAAGCCTGTCAGACTCTATGGCCAACACACCATCACTCAACAGCATCGCAAAAATTGACAGAGATGAGGTGAACAACACGCTATGCCTAAATAAAAGCGACAAGAACAGCCAAAAACGGCTGTTTGTTCTTATTATAGTGGTTGTGGCCATCTGCTTTAGCATTGTTTTATATTTGCTGCATTCCAACTCCAGACGCAAATCGCTATACATAGCAATGCTACAGAAACAGATGAGGGATGCGAATGAAAAAATAGAGGCACAACGACATGCCTCATTGCTTGAAATGATGAATCGCGAAAAAAAATTAAGACACATCATATCGAAGCAAATCGAATCGTTTCAGCACCTTATTTCCACAAGCTACTACGAACCGAAAAAGTTTGAAAATGAGTTCAACAAAGCATACAAACTCATACAAGAAAAAGACCAATGCTTTTGGACAGAGCTACAATATTTTGTTGATGCAAATTATAACCTCATAATCAGCAAGTGTCTTAAGACAAACCCCAACCTCTCAAAAGAAGATATTGGTATAATTTGCCTGATGAGTTGTGGCTTTTCCTACATCGAAATTGCTATTTGCCTCGACTATAAAAAGGAATATATGAGCGTAAAGCGCAAACGCATCGCACAGAAACTCGGCTTAAATGAAACACTCATTAATTTTGTGAAAAGGGAAGCCCAAACACAATAAAATCAACCTGATTTCACCTTGGGGAACGCCTCATTTACACCTGATACAAACTTTTTGATTCCATCAACCATAACACACTGCTTAGCAATGTGTTACAAATCAACTGATACAAGGTTTCTTTTGTGTTTTTACGCTATTTTGCCATACCTTTGCAGCAACGAAAAATCACAAAACGAACGATGCTAAAACTTAATTTTCTTAAGTTGTGTATTTGCTTAATTTGCACAAGTTCCACCCTGGCCGCAGAGAGGCAAATAAGCACAGTTGAAAAAAGGAAACACAACGGGCACTCTGAAAACCCCACTGCACCTCCAACTGTGACTTATGACGATGACAACGGCACTGTAAAAATCACTACCGACTCAGCGCAAGTGGGCAGCGCTGTTACAGTGACTAACGAGTCGGGAGAAACCGAACTGCAAGCAAGCACCTATTCAACGAAATCAGTTTTTCCACTTTTCCCCATTGATGGAGAAACGCTGACAATTTCAATTGTCACAACCAGTGGCAGCACATTTGAGGGGACAATTCACTAATTAATTTTATTAAAAAGCCCAAAAAATGAAACTAAAAAAAACATTAATCTTTGGACTAACAATGTTGGTCATGGCATCATGCCAAGACCCAGATTTCACGCCTGCTCCCGAAAAGCAGACCGGTAACGAAACAAGCAGCATCAACAACGACATTGGATTGCTTAGTTTCAAATCAGCCGATGAGCTGAATGAAGCCATGCAAACCATGCATGCTGTTCAGCGTGTGCCAAAGGGCATGATTGATGTGCCCCTCGACACAGCCAGGGGCGATGACTTTAAAGACATATTCACCCCTGTTGGTGAACTGGTGGAATATGCACAAATTGACCCGATTATTGAACTTGAGTTGGCAGCTTCAAGGAACTACATAGAAGACACAGGAATGTTTGACGACACTCCTATATATGAGGCGTATGGTTATGATGATCTGGTTCCTGAAAACGACTTCGCCAAGCTACTGAATGCGCGTGGCGAGATAGAGGTGAATGACACTGTGTATAAAGTGTCGAAACAGGGCACTTATTTCTTTCATGTGTCGCTGTATAAATACTTCACCAATAGGTATAAGGATTTGGAATGCACTGATGGAAAGAAGGTGTCAGACAAGACCTATTTAGTGGATGACAATGGCATATACCGTTATGAAACTTTTGACTCAATTGACACGGTGGACGCTGAAGATTCTGTGTTGCCCGACACGCTGGATGAAAACTTTAACATACCGTTTACTCCTCCATTGAAGTCATCCTACTCCGAGGAGGTGCCGTGGGATAAACTTCCCACGTATGATGCCGACGCCAAAACCGTTATCGGCAAACTCTGGCAGAGCCTTTTCGGCCGTAATAAATCACAAACCTACAAGATTTCAAAGAAACGCCGTGTAAGAGGCAAGTTCTACTTTTTCAACTATCGCGTGCACGTGTCAACTGGCGTGCAGGTGGAGATGCAAAAGAAGAACTGGATTGGCTGGA
This sequence comes from uncultured Muribaculaceae bacterium, assembly GCA_934667475.1. Taxonomy (GTDB): domain Bacteria; phylum Bacteroidota; class Bacteroidia; order Bacteroidales; family Muribaculaceae; genus Sodaliphilus. The sequence continues at coordinate 34,333 of CAKUMB010000001.1, forward strand.
GTGGAACTGAGGCCGACAAACTTACCATAAACTGGCACAATATCGTATTTGAAACAAAGTATCCATCACCAGTTCCAAATGGTTACTATCAAAAGAACGCACTGGCTGTATCACCGGCAGAAGAACGTATGATGATTGGCTACACCGATAAAATTCCTGTAGTGTCAATTTTAGGTTATGATATAAGCGACAGCGAACTCAACTCATTAGTCAGCAAATCGGCAAGCGAGGTGTATTCATATTTGAAAGGTAAAATCGGCAAACCTATACCTGGTAACGCAAGGGCATACATGCTTTATGGAGAAAGGAGAGTTATCACAATTTTACCTGATGGGTATATTGACGGAAATCGCAAAAAAGAGATCGAGAAGAAATTTTTTGACGATTGGAGGTTTGCGGTATCCTTGAATTTAACTAACTTCGCAAGCAGTTGGAAATCATGGTTAAAATTCATGAATGGCCAGTCGATAAGCGACCCCAAACTTATTTGCGGTGAGGTGAGAGTTGCAGCATCGCTTGACAACAAATGGGGAGGCATGAAAATAATCAAACAAGCAAAGAAATAACAAAACTGAAACGATGAAAAAAAGGTTAATAGCAACAATTGTTGCTGTAGCGGCTTTAGCCTGCACCGTCCAAGCACAAGAAATGTATTACGGTGAGGGCGACCACCATGTGCAGATTGAGGCCGGAATGGATATGTGCTACGGTATGCCTAAGTTCCGCGACATGACATCAAAGGTGAAATTTGGCTTCTATAGCGAGGTGCGTTACCGCTTCTCCTCTTGCCCCATCGATGTGGGCGCATACATTAGCCGAGATTTCACTTGCCGCGACTGGAGCGGAAACCGCATTGACTTCTGCAACACCAACATAATGGTCACAGCCGACTACAACTATCGCATAAGCCGCTTCTTCACCGCATTTGGCGGAGTGGGAATTGGTGAAGTTACCGGCATGGACATTTCTGACAAAGACGCTGAGATAAAGCTCGGCCCGTTTGGCTACTCGGTGGCGCAGAGCGGACCGAGCGCAAAATTTGCGTTTATGCCGCGCGTGGGTGTCACGGCATGGAACTTGCTGCGCCTCACTGTGGGCTATAAGGCGCAGGGCACCCTCAACAGCCACGCGTTTGTGTCGCTGGGCCTCACTCTGGGCCTGGGACGCATTAAGCGCTGACGCCAAGATCAGGCTATATTCACGGCCGTGCGGCCCGCGCCATGCGTTGCATGGCGCGGAGCCGCACGGCCGTTTTTTGCCATAATGGGCGGCAAATGCGGCGATTGTGAAAAAAAATAAGTAAATTTGTGAATTGATTCAGTCCGCCTGGCCGCAAAACTACGCCACCAGGCACTTATAAATATTTAAAACACCACACAGAATAATTATGGGAAAAGTAATACTCACAGGCGACCGCCCCACTGGCCGCCTTCACATAGGCCACTACGTGGGCTCGCTGCGCCGCCGCGTGGAGCTGCAGAACTCGGGTGAGTTCGACAAGATATTCATCATGATTGCCGACGCGCAGGCGCTGACCGACAATGCCGACAACCCCGACAAGATACGCCAAAACATCATTGAGGTGGCACTCGACTATCTGGCGGCCGGCCTCGACCCCGAGAAGAGCACCATCTTCATCCAGTCGCAGGTGCCCGAGCTGTGCGAGCTGGCATTCTACTACATGAACCTGGTGACTGTGTCGCGCCTGCAGCGCAACCCCACAGTGAAGACCGAAATACAGATGCGCAACTTCGAGACGAGCATACCCGTGGGATTCTTCACCTACCCCATAAGCCAGGCGAGCGACATCACCGCATTCAAGGCCACCACCGTGCCCGCCGGTGAAGACCAGGAGCCCATGATTGAGCAGGCGCGCGAAATAGTGCGCCGCTTCAACGGCATATATGGCGACACGCTGGTGGAGCCCGAAATATTGCTGCCTGGCAACGCCGCCTGCATGCGCCTGCCCGGCACCGACGGCAAGGCCAAGATGAGCAAGTCGCTGGGCAACTGCATCTATCTGAGCGACACTGCCGAGGAGGTGGCCAAGCGCGTGAAGACCATGTATACCGACCCCAACCACCTGCGCGTGCAAGACCCCGGCAACACCGATGGCAACTGCGTGTTTATCTACCTCGATGCCTTCTGCCGCGACGAGCACTTTGCAAAATACTGGCCCGAATACCACAACCTTGAGGAGGTGAAGGCCCACTACCGCCGCGGCGGCCTGGGCGACGTGAAGGTGAAGAAGTTCCTCACAGCCGTGCTGCAAGAGGAGCTTGAGCCCATACGCCAGCGCCGCAAAGAGTTTGAAAAAGACATTCCAGCCGTGTATGCCATTCTGCGCCGCGGCTGCGAGGAGGCCCGTGCTATGGCCGCGCAGACCCTCGATGAGGTGCGCAAGGCCATGCGCATCAACTACTTCGACGACGAGGCCCTCATCGCCGAGCAGGCACGCCGCTTTGCCGAGCAGGCTGAAAAATAGGCCTGCGCAAATTCACACACGCATCACCGTCGGGCCGCCCACCATGTTGGTGGGCGGCCCGGCTGCATTATCACCGCTATTTTTAATGATGTCGACCCGCAGGCATTGCCGCAATTAATTATTTTTCATATCTTTGCACATATGGGCGCACATGTGCCGCCCGCCAACCAGCAAAGAAACTCTTAAACAGATTTTTCTCACATATTTTTTTATAACAACTTATTCACTCTAACACATTATTCGATTTATGAAGAAAAGTGTACTCACACTCGCCGCACTGGCAATCAGTGCCATGGCTGCAAACGCAGCGGCACCCTCTGCTGCCGACCTGGCAAAGTATAACATCCGCATCGACTTCATCGGTGACTCCATCAACTACCCCACCACCGGCAAGACCACTGTGACCTATGCCACCGAAGGCAACACCGGTACCATCAACATCGCCGAGCCGTCGGGTCTGGTGAACCTTAAGGCCAACGTCGACTGGACTGCAGGCACGCTCACCATGGCGCCCCAAATGTGCGGCATGGACGAGGACACCTACGACTACCTGATGATTGTGCCCGCCGCCGACAAGGCCAAGAACCCGACTGAAATCTACAGCTCGAAGATGGGCGGCACCGCCGGCGAGGCAGGCATCACCTTCGGCCCGTGGAACCTGATTCGCACCGGCACCGACTTCTCTACCAACAAGGGCACCGTGTATGCCAATGACATCAACACCCGCATCGTGAAGGCCAACGCCACCGTGAAGCTGGGCCGCCTCACCGACGACAACGACGACTACACCTATGCCAAGGGCGAGGAACTGGAGATGCCCGCATTTGCCGAGCAAAACGGCAACCGCCTCACCGTGTATAACTTCGACGAGATGGGCGCTTGCCTGGTGCTCGACCTCAACGGCACCACCTGCACCGCCAAGGGCAATGAGGTGGTGTATCGCAGAAACGCCCGCCAGACCTACACCGCCGTGGCCCTTGACCCCTCTATCATTGGCTCGGAGAGCGTGGTGCGCGCCAACAACCCCGACGTGGCCGGCACCATTGAGGGCAAAAAAGTGATAAAGCTGGGCTACTTCGGCCTGCTGCGCACCACAGGCACCGCCGACCGCGGCCTCTACTACAGCGCCACCATCACCCTCGACAACGAACTCAACATCACCTCCACCGGCATCGACAGCAACGTGGCCGGCAAGCAGGTGGCATCGGAGGTTTACTACAACCTGGCCGGCATGGCATCGGCACAGCCCTTCAGCGGCGTCAACGTGAAGGTGACCACCTACACCGACGGCTCCAAGAAGGCCGAGAAGGTGGTGCGCTAATCAATAGCGGCACACGCCTGCAACAGAAACAAAAAAACGGCAAGAGCCGCCACTGCACCGCACCCAAGTTTTGCGGACATGGCGGCTCTTGCTGCGCATTTTTTTGACACCGCTTGTGGGCACACAGGGTGGCCGTTACGGCAAAAAGCAGTAACTTTGCACCCGCAAAACGCACAAAAGGCAATGGACAACGAAAAAAGCAAACGAGTGGGCATATGCGTGTATGGCGCATCGAGCAGCCGCATTGCGGCCGCCTACACCGCCGCCGCGCGCCAGCTTGGCAGCCTCATAGCCGCCAAGGGCTGGGACTGCATCAACGGAGCCGGCTCGCACGGACTGATGCGCGCCGCCAGCGACGGCGCCCTCGACGCCGGCGGCACCGCTACGGGCGTGATTCCGCGATTCATGGTGGACAACGGCTGGAGCTACAGCCGGCTCACGCGCACCATAGTCACCACCGACATGCACCAGCGCAAGCGCACCATGGCCTCGATGGCCAGCGCATTTGTGGCCATGCCCGGCGGCTGCGGCACCATCGAGGAGCTTATGGAGGTGTTCACATGGATTCAGCTGGGCATCATCGACAGCGGCAAGCCGCTGGTGGTGCTCAACACCGGCGGCTACTACAACCACCTCATAGCCCAAGTGGAGCAAAGCGCGGCCGAGGGCTTCATGAAGCCCTCCCACCGCTCACTGTGGCACATAGCAGCCACCCCTCAGCAAGCCGTAGAGGCCATTGAGCGGGCCTTCGGGCAAGGGCCGCAGCCTGTGGAGTCGAAATACTGACCCCACAGGCGCGGCAATAGAGAAAAGAGAGACAGGAAGCAGACAAAATAAAGACTATCAAAACAATGGCAAAGACTCACGCCACACACACAGCACACGGCAGCCAGCAGGCAGCACAGGCGCGCCCCGACACCACAGCCAGGGCCGACACCGCACGCACCGACTCGGCCGCCACACAGCCCTTCGCCCCTAAATATCTGAGCGGCTTTCCCGACTCGGTGGGCAACGACACCACCGTGCGGCCCTGCTCCAGCCTGCCCGTGGTGGCCACACCCACGCAAGAAGCCGTGGAGCAATACAGCAACTCGCCCCTGCACGACACCGGCTCGATGTGCCTGCTGATGGCCGCGATATTCTTCATAGCCATCAGCTACCGCACGGGCTACCGCTATCTTGAGAATTTCGCCCACAACATGTTCTCGGTGAAGCGCCGCGAAAACCTGTTTGACGACCACACCGTGAACGACACCGCCATAATGAGCGCGCTGGTGGCCAACACCTGCATCATGGAGGGCCTGTTGCTGTTCTACGGCATCACAGCCTCGGTGCCTGGCATCGCCACCGCCATGCAGGCCCGCGTGTGGCTGTATGTGGGCGCGCTCACGGGCTGCACGCTGGCATTCTATGCCCTGCAACTGCTGCTCTACAACCTGCTGGGCTACGTGTTTGCCGACCGCACCGCCACCAAGCTGTGGGTGGCCGGCTACAACGCCACACAGTCGCTGCTGGGCCTGGCTCTGCTGCCCGTGGTGGTGGTCACGCTGGTGTATCCGGCTACCATAGGCACCACCCTCACAGTGGCCGCGGTGATGTATGTGTGCTCGCGTATTGTGTTCGTTAGTAAAGGGTTTAGGCTTTTTTTTAGCGATTTTCGAGCGAGTTTGTATTTTATTTTGTACCTTTGCAGTGTCGAAATTGTGCCCCCTGCCGCAATGCTCGCCGGCACGATAAAAATGTGTGAATTATTACAGTCATAAAAACTTTATAATAGCGTGAAGATTAAGAAAATCCTGGTGTCGCAGCCAAAGCCGACATCTGAAAAATCTCCATATTTCGACCTTGAAAAAAAGTATGGTGTGGAAGTGGTTTTCCGCCCATTTATCAAAATCGAGGGTCTTACGTCAAAGGAATTCCGCCAGTCAAAAGTTTCGATCAACGATCACACCGCCGTTATATTCACGGCGCGTACGGCCATTGACCACTACTTCAGGCTGTGCAAGGAGTTGCGCTTTGAGGTGCCCGACACAATGAAATATTTCTGCGTGAGCGAGGCTGTGGCCCACTATCTGCAAAAATACATAGTGTACCGCAAGCGCAAGATATTCTATAGCGAAACCGGCAAGATTCAAGACCTGCTGCCGCTGCTCGACAAGCACAACAAGGAGAACTTCCTGTTCCCCATAAGCGATGTGCACGACAACAAGCAGGCCGTGATTGAGGCCCGCGGGCTCAACTGCACCGAGGCTGTGATGTATCGCACGGTGAGCAACAAGATTCAGCCCGACGAGACGTTTGACTACGACATGCTCATCTTCTTCACTCCGGCAGGCATCAAATCGCTAAAGGAAAGCTTCCCCGACTTCGTGCAGGGCGACATTGCCATTGGCGGCATGGGTACGAAGACCATTGAGGAAATCAAGAAGGAGGGTCTGCGCCTCGACATCACCACATCGCCGCAGGCGCCATCGATGGCCGCCGCCATAGGCCAGTATCTCGACAAGGTGCAGCAGCAGGCATAAGCCACCCACTGCATACAAGCATAAGGAGCCATTATTTGTGACGTCACAAATAATGGCTCCTCTTTTTTTTCACTGCCGCACACTGCTGCCGGTGCGGTCGTGCATTATGCCGGCCATGTGGCTTGCCGCCCAGTTCACAAGCTCCTCCACAAGCGGGATGAACGATATGGCCCTGTCGGTGAGCGAGTATTCCACGCGCGGCGGCACCTCGGCATACACCTTGCGTGCCACAAAACCATCGCGCTCAAGCGAGCGCAGGGTTGACGTGAGCACCTTTTGGGAAATGTCGGGAATGCTCTTGTGCAAGGCATTGAAGCGCATGCTTCCCCTGTTGCGCATTGTGTAGATGATCAGCAGCGACCACTTGCCGCAAATATGCGCCAGCACATTGCGCACTGGGCAGTCTTGAAACACTGTATCGGTAATTTGACTGTTCATAAACCACTTGTTTTCATCATTACTCTACAAAAGTAACCAAGTTTCACAAACTCAGCATGCACTAAAATGTTAAACTAATGTAATCTCGGCACACCCAACAAGCTGCAACTCAGCAATACTTACCTGAAAGTAACCTACTAACCCGTCTGTGCCCTATTGCAAAAAAGCCTGAGCAAGAGTTACTTTGCAGCATTAAAACAACTAAAAACACAACTAAGCAATGAAGCAGATAGGAAACATCATCAGTGAGAAAAATGTGACCGCCGCAAACTTTGGCAAAATGGCCAACCTGAACGAATATGTGCTGGAACTGGGGCCTAATGTGAAAATTCCAGGCAAGGTGTTTGGAGGCCAGGCTGTTGGCGCCACAGGCAGTGAATTTTCGTTTCAGTCATTTGCCCCGGGCACCGAGACAGGTTTTCTTCACACCCACAAATGCCACGAGGAGCTGTACTTCTTCCTGAGCGGCAACGGCGAGTTTCAGGTCGACGGCAAGGTGTTTGCCGTGGGCGAGGGAAGTGTGGTGAGAGTGGCCCCCGACGGCAAACGCTCGGTGCGCAACAACGGCTCAGAGCCATTGGTGATGCTGTGTGTGCAGTATCGCGGCAACACATTCACGGCCGATGACTCAGCCGATGGCGTGATACTCAACGACAAGGTTGAGTGGTAGTCTACTGGGCGCACAATAGATAACGCATCACAAAAGTCGGAGCCAGTGGCGCAATGTGCCACTGGCTCCGACTTACTTATTAACGGATGTGCCGTTATCTGTTGCGGCGCGACTGATTTTTTGCGGAAGCTCTTTTTTTCATAAGCCGCTGGCGCATGCTCTTTTCCAGCTCATACACACGCTGGATTTGGGCCTGAGTAAGAAAAGTGGAATACCGCTTGTAATACTTCTGCCTGATGTCAAGAATTTTCTGACTCCGCTCAAAGTTCTGCTGAATTTGCTGTTTGGGGTTGACATTGGAAGCCTCACCCTTCTGGCGGCGCGCCCCCAATGCCCAAATCTCTTTTTGACACTGGCAATATGCGTCTACAAACTTTTCCTCGGTCTTGTCGTCGAGCGCGATTTCGTGGGCTATGTGCCTTGCCTGCGCCACAGCCAGCTGCTCGCGGCTTTGGCGCTGCTTGCCGGTGGTTGGCTGGTTGGCCGCACTGGCACCTAAAGTCAGAGCCGCAGCCACCACGAAAGTCATAATTCTAATAAGAGTATTCATAACATTCCTTTCTTTTTTCTTTTTTCTTTTTTTAATCCTGTCAATTCTGTTCGTCGAGAAACACATCTTCCTGATAAGCCTCAATTAAGTAAGCCTGGTCGCCAGGCGACAGCTGCTCGAAGGCTTCATCCACATCATCCCAGTCGCTTGACGGCTTGGCAAATGGCTGGCCGCATACAAGCATCACTGCCACCGAGGCAGCCGCGGCCATAGCGGCAGCCACAAAAGAGCCATACAGCATGCGCCTGCCGCGGCGGCTTCGGGCCTTAGGCTTGCCTACTGTGGCATCGAGCACATTGCGCGTGATGCTGTCGAATGCACCCTCAGGCACATTGTAGGGCATGCGTCTGCCCACTTGGTCGAATTTGAATTCCTTATCCATGATTTTTTTCAGCTATCCGAATTCATATATTTCACAATCTTCTCTTTGGCTATATGGTAGCAAGCCTTCATGCTTGATGGCGTGGACGCTGCCACACAGGCAATTTCATCAAACGACATGTCGTCGTAATACCGCAGGTTGAATGCCAGCTGCTGCTTTGGGGGCAGTAAGAGTATGGCCTGCTGAAACCTCACAGCCAACTCATTCTCATAGTCCACATAGCTGTCAGCCGCCATTAGGCCAACACCTGTTTCCTCAGAATCAACCGACACCACATTGCCGCGGCGCGCGCCAATCACACGCAGGGCCTCGTTAGTGGCTATGCGGTACACCCAGCTGCGAAACGAACCGGCATCACCACTGTAGCTGCCAAAAGAGCGGAACATCCGCACAAACGCCTCCTGCGTGGCATCTTGCGCATCGTCGTGACTCACCACCATGCGCCTGATGTGCCAGTATACGGGCCGCTGATACTTTTCAAGCAGCATCTTAAAGCCCCTTTCCGGGTTTCTGCCTATGAGGCTAATGATGTATTTGTCGCCAGGTGTCATCACTTGGATTATGGATTACATTTATAATAACGCTTTGCTCCTTAGCCTATTGTGCGGCGCAAAGTGTATGTCTTCTTCTTGCCGTTGGCCACAACCACAATTCCCGTATGCCTATTGGCGGCAAACGCATCAAGTTCGGCCTCGGCTATGGCCTTTGAAAGTCCGGTCATCTTACTATATTTATCCTTGGTAAGCGAGGGGTTGGCACTCAGGTAGGCCAGGGCCATATTCAAGCGGTCGTCTTTGTTCAGTTTGTTGACCACACGCTCTCCTACCGCGGTGCGGTGGGTTACTATCGTTGTAATGTGTGGGGCGCGTCCGTAATGGCGCGGCATGTGCACAAAGTGGCGCGGCTGCGCCATGGCTGCAAGCGTGGTTGCAAGCATTATTGCCAGTGCGGCTGTTTTAATTGCATTCATAATAGTTCAGTTTTGAATTAACTTATACTTTTTAAGCACTCTAAACCGTCATTACTCTTGAGCTCAATTTCATCGACGCTACACCTATATAACCCGGCAAAAGAGGAAAAGTAAAATCGGCACACTCATTTTTTTGAGCCGATGCCCACAATTGCACCATTTTTTTTGTAATTTAGCACTTCTGAAAGCAATGGACACCACATTTCACACCAAGGGCAACCGCCTATACAAGGCCGAGAAGCTGTGCAGCACGGCGGCCGTGAGCCGCATGTTTGAGTGCGGCAGCTCGTTCATTGCCTATCCGCTGCGTGTGGTGTGGGCCGAAAGCCAATCGGCGGCAGCCACTCAGCCAGCACCCGCGGTGCGCTTTATGATCACCATTCCCAAAAAGCGCGTGCACCGCGCCGTGAAGCGCGTGCTGCTGCGCCGCCGCGTGCGCGAGGCCTACCGCCTCAACCGCCACCTCATAGTGCCCGCGCTCAACGAAGCCGGCCGCCACATCGACGTGGCATTCATCTATCTCGACTCTGCCCCTGCCCCCTACAGCAAAATCAGCGAGCGCATGCAGGAGTCGCTGGCACGCATCGCCGAGGCCCTGGCCGGGCCACAGCCGCAATCTAACAGCAATGACACCCAACCCACATAGCAGCATGGCCAGCCGCCTCATAGGACGGCTGCTTATAGTGCCCATAAGGCTGTATCAGCGGTTAATATCGCCACTGTTTCCGCCCGTGTGCCGCTTCACGCCCACATGCAGCCAGTATGCCGTGGAGGCTATAATCAAGCACGGCCCAGTGAAGGGGCTTTGGCTTGCCATTAAACGCATTCTGCGCTGCAACCCATGGGGCGGCAGCGGATACGACCCTGTGCCATGACACCCCACCCCATAATCACCGACGCCCACACCCACTGCCCCACTGCCGCGCAGGCAGTGATCAGCGTAGGCCCCGGAGAGTTCAGTCCGAAGCCGGGCCTGCTATATTCGGTGGGCATACACCCGTGGCGGTCGGGGTCACCCGGGGTCAGTGAGCTGCTGCCGCTGCTTGAGCGGTATGCCAGCCACCGTCAGGTGGTGGCCGTGGGCGAGACGGGACTCGACCCGCTGCGCGGTGCCCCGCTCGACGTGCAGCTGCGGCTTATGCAGGCACATGTGGCCATTGCCTCGGCCGCAGGCAAGCCGCTGGTGGTGCACTGTGTGCGCACGTCGCAGCAGGTGCTGCGCCTGTGGCGCGACACCGCCGCCGATAGGCGCACGCCATGGATGGTGCACGGATTCCGCGGCAACGAGCGCGTGCTCAAGCCTCTGGCGCAGGCCGGAATCTACATCGGCTATGGCATGCGCTTCAACGCCGCCGCCCTGCAAGCCACACCCCGCGGCCAACTGCTTATAGAAACCGACGATTCACCGCTCGGAATCGATGCCACGGCACGCGCAGTAGCACTGTCGCTCGGCACAACGCCACAAGCCATTAAAGCACTTGCCCAAGCCAACGCCACACAATTCTTCTTCCCGCCCACGGCAAAAAAAATGCCGGCAACACCATGAGTGCCGCCGGCTGTCAGTTAATTGCCCGACTGCCATCACCGCCCGGGGCGGTAGCCCGTGTAGGGCATCAGGCTCGTGCTGTGGCTTAGCACCAAGTAGCCTGCGCGGTCGAAGTCGTAATAAAGCACATCGTTGATGCCGTCTTCATACCACAGAGTGAGCACATCGCGTCCGTTGTCGCTCCACTCAAACCTCACGCTCACCCACTGGCGATAGTCGTTGTAGTAGCTGTATATGCCCGTGCCGTTGTCGTAGAACGAGTATTGGTCGATGTCATACTCGCCAAGATCATACTCACCATCTCTGTCGCCGGCATATTCGGCCGTCCAAGTGCCTGCCACATAGGAATAGTGGCCATCGTCGGGCTCACACGAAGTGAACGCCACAGTGGCTGCCAGAGCCACCATCATCATCATTATGCGGTTGTAAACTTTTCTCATTGTTCAAAGTGTTTAGTGGTTGTTGCTATTTTTGTCGTTCTGACACCTTGGGCGGTGCAATGGTTTAACGGCGGCAGCTATTTTTACTGGTTTTTGAGCAAATCGCGAATTTCGGCCAGCAGTTTCTCTTCGGCACTGGGCTCGGCGGGAGCCGGAGCGGCCTCCTCCTCTTTCTTTTTATGAGTGAACTTGGAGATGGCTTTCACCATAAGGAAGATGCAGAAGGCAATAATCAGAAAGTCGACCACATTTTGCACAAACGCGCCATAGGCAATGCTGGCGCTGCCCACGGTCAGTTTCAGGCCGGTGAAGTCGATGCCGCCGGTGAGCATGCCTATCACAGGCATAATCACATCGCTCACGAGCGAAGTCACTATTTTGCCAAACGCACCGCCAATGATTACACCAACGGCCATGTCAAGCACATTCCCCTTCATGGCAAACTCCTTGAAATCCTTTAAAAATGCACTATTTTTCATATCGTTGTTTTATGTTTAAAATTTTCGCTGTTAGGAGATTAGTCCACCAACTATTAAACTTTATTAATTAGGGAAATATTTCCTCAAATTTTTTATTGCGGCTACCTCTTAAATACTGAAAAATATATTACTTTTGCAGTTGGAAACTTTGGGTGCGGTGCAAGCCACCACCCAAAGCTTGCGCAAAGATACATAATTATAATTAGAATAAAATTTTCTAACCAATTAATTTATTTAATATTATGGGTAAAATTAAAATCGGTATTAACGGCTTTGGACGTATTGGCCGTTTCGTTTTCCGTTCAACTCTTGAAGACGCCAACAAGGACGACGTTGTAGTAGTAGGTATCAACGACCTGCTGCCTGTTGACTACATGGCTTACATGCTGAAGTATGACACAATGCACGGACGTTTCAACGGCACTGTTGACTACGATCTCGAGAAGAAGCAGCTGATTGTGAACGGCAACGTGATCCGCGTTACTGCCGAGATGGATCCCGCCAACCTGAAGTGGGACGAGGTAGGTGCTGAGTATGTTGTTGAGTCAACTGGCCGCTTCCTCACTATGGACCTCGCTGAGAAGCACCTCAAGGCAGGTGCCAAATATGTGGTTCTCTCTGCTCCCTCTAAGAAGGGCGAGGATGGCCGTCAGGCCGACATGTTTGTTTGCGGCGTGAACACTGACAAGTACGCTGGCCAGACAATCGTGTCTAACGCATCTTGCACCACCAACTGCTTGGCTCCTATCGCCAAGGTTCTCAACGACGCATTCGGCATCGAGAACGGTCTTATGACTACAGTTCACTCTACTACCGCTACTCAGCGCACAGTTGACGGTCCTTCGATGAAGGATTGGCGCGGTGGCCGTGCTGCCAGCGGCAACATCATCCCCTCTTCTACAGGCGCTGCCAAGGCTGTGGGCAAAGTTATCCCCGAGCTCAACGGCAAGCTCACTGGTATCTCGATGCGTGTCCCCACTCTCGATGTATCGGTAGTTGACCTGACTGTGAACCTGAAGAAGGCTGCCACTAAGGAAGACATCTGCAAGGCAATGAAGACTGCCAGCGAGACTAACCTGAAGGGCATTCTGGGCTACACTGAGGACAAGGTTGTTTCGAGCGACTTCCTCGGCTGCCCGCTCACTTCTATCTTCGACGCTGACGCCGGTGTATACCTGACCGACAAGTTCGTGAAGGTGGTTTCTTGGTATGACAATGAGATTGGCTACTCTCACAAGGTGGTTGACCTCATCAAGATCATGAAGAAGCACAACGGCTAATTCTTTTCGACGATAAGTCAATTTAGATAAAGATCTTAATCTCAAGCGGCCCTGCCCATTTGCGGCGGGGCCGCTTTTTTTTGTCGCCTGACGGCGTGATGCCGCTCGGCTGGACATCTACAAGCCGCTTTGCAGAAAAGGCCACACAGGCCGCTTTCCTGCGCAATATGCGCACGGAAATTTTTAGTCGTAGGGTGAACAGGCATATATGGAGAGATGTGCATAAAAAAGTCGCCAAGCGGCTTTGATGCTGCTTGGCGACTTATATTCTGTGGTCCCACTCGGGCTTGAACCAAGGACTCCCTGATTATGAGTCAGGTGCTCTAACCAACTGAGCTATAGGACCGCGCTTTCGCGTGCTTTGCGGGCAATTGCCCTAAAGCGTTGGCAAAGTTACGCCAAATGTTTCAATTAAGCAACATTCAGCGGCTATTTTCGCGCAAGTTCTGGGAAAAAAGCAATATCTTCATGGATGTGCTTATTGAAGACTGAGCATTGCCCATTGAGAACCTTAAACGATAAAACTAAAGCCTTAAATTTTGGGACAAAAAAAATTGATTGTCTCCCGACAACCAATCTTAATTAACCTTAAATCTAATACCATGAAAAACACGTTGCAAATATACGCCCTTTTCGTAGATTGTCAATGTTTTTATGGGACAAAATGCAGCGTATTAATATCTTTTAACTCCGTTGGGCCAGTTTTTGACATCCTTGATAGGTATAGCACCGATTCACGGCCCACATTCATGAGCATATCGAGAATGCTGAGATTTTCGGCAAACCCGCCTTGTCGCGCTGCCCACAGTTGGTAATACGGCACATTGGCAATGTCGAGTCCGTCGGGCCGCTTGCCTCCCAAAGCGCGGCGCAGGTCGGCATGGCCGGCTGGCACATCGCCTCCCTCCACGGCCATGGTGCGTGTGAGCAAGGGCAGGTCGAGGAAGTCAACCACAAGATTATGCAGCTGGGTGTTGAAGTCGAGCAGCAGTTGCTGCCGCCCCATTATGATTCTGTGCAGGTCGTCGGCTATGTAGTCGAAGTATGGCGACTTGCCGTAGGCGCTAAACAGGGCGCCCCAGTGCAGCTGACGCCAGCGTCCGTGCTCGCTGATGCGCACCTGGCTCATAGGCACGTGCATGGCGTTGGTTCCACCCTCAAGCGGCACGGTGAGCGTCTGCACGCCGTTTGGGCCCTCAATGGTGTAGCGGTGGTGGCTGTGGCGCAGCGGCAAGCGCGTCTGTGCGCTGTCGAAGGTCACAAGCTGGGCGCGCAGCATGGCCGCATAGCAGCGCACACTGCCGGCGCACATGCTGCCCATCACCACGGGGCATCCCTGATTGGGCAGTGGGGTGAGGCTCATTTGTCGGGATTTGCGCTTATGAAGATGCGGTTCCAGCGGATGCCGCCGCGCAGCAGCGGTTTGTCTTGGTCAAACGAGATGATCACAAACATGGGCGTGCCCACAATGTGGTCCTCGGGCACGAAGCCCCAGAAGCGCGAGTCGAGTGAATTGTCGCGGTTGTCGCCCATCATCCAGTAGTAGTCCATCTTAAAGGTGTAATACTGCGTGGGCTTGCCGTTGATGTAGATGGTGCCGCCGCGCACCTCCAGCGAGTTGCCTTCGTAATTCTTGATGCAGCGGGCATACATCGGCAGATTATAGGTGGTGAGGTGCAGCGTCTTGCCCTTCTTGGGAATCCAGATTGGCCCGTAGTCGCTGTGCGTCCAGCCATAGTTTCGGTCGATGGGATATGTGAGTTCGGTCTCCGACGGGTCGACCTGAGTGCGCTCGATGCTCAGCACCCACGGCTGCGCCTTGAGGCGCTCACGCATGTCGGCGGTGAGTGGCAGCACATAGTCGGGAGCGTCGCCGTGGCGGTCTTCCATGCTTATGCCGAGGTCGTCATACTGGTCGTCGGTGATAGGGGTGCCATCGGTGTGCACATAGTAGAAATACTGCACATTTTTGGGCTCGGGCAGCGGGCGGCCGTTGATGTACACAATGCCGTGCTTTATGCTCAGCCACTCGCCAGGCAGACCAAGGCAGCGCTTCACGTAGTTGTCGCGGCGGTCAACGGGGCGGTATATCACATCGCCATAGGTGGCCTTGTCGGCCCACACGGCCTCACGGCCTTTTTCCTTGACCAGAGTGTAGTAGTCGGGGTTGGGGCAACGGGTGGCCACAGTGTCGCCCGCGGGGAAGTTAAACACCACTATGTCCATTCGGTCGATGCTGCGCAGGCCCTTGAGGCGGTGATAGTCCCACTGCGGCCAGTCGAGGTAGCTCTTGGTGCCGATAAACGGCAGTGTGTTCTGAGCCAGCGGGAAGTGGATGGGAGTTTGCGGCACACGCGGGCCATACACCATTTTATTGACCCACAGGAAGTCGCCAGTGAGCAGGGTCTTCTCGAGCGACGACGACGGAATCTGATAGTTCTGGCCCACAAAAATAAACAGGAAATATACCAGAATCAGCGCATACACAATGGCGTCGACCCAACTCATAACGGTGCGCACGGCCTTGTTTTTGGTGTGCTTCCACCACGTCCACGGAATGAACTGCGTGAGGTAGATGTCGGCCAGCAGGGGCCAGAAAACTATCACCCACCAGCTGCCGAGCCATATGATCCAAGCCACAAACAGCAGGCTCACCACGCCAAATCGCGCCCAGCGCGTGGGCTTTACGCGGGCCAGGCGCTCGCCGAGGCTGCCCGATTGCATGGTGCCGGTATCGTTATTGTTGTTGCCGCCATTGCGGCCGTTTTGTGCATTGATAGTTGCCATTGTAGTAATATAAGTGTGTGAATTGCTATTGCAGTTGCAAACTTACTGAAAATCCGTGACATTTTGCCCACTGCGGGTGTCAAAAAAGTGGCGCATTGGCGTCACAGCGTGCGCACCGCTTTGCCTATGATGTGGCTTTCGGGCACGAAGCCCCAGTAGCGAGAGTCGAGCGACTGGTCACGGTTGTCGCCCATCACCCAGTAGTAGTCCATCTTAAAGGTGTAGTAGCGGGCTGGCTTGCCGTTGATGCAGATTGCGCCACCGCGCACCTCCAGCGAGTTGCCCTCGTAATTCTTTATGCAGCGGGCATACAGCGGCAGGCAGCGCAGAGTGAGGCGCAGAGTGGCGCCTTTGCGGGGAATCCACACGGGGCCGTAGTGGCTGCGGGTCCAGTGGCGCCACGGCTGGCTGGGCGGATACAGCAGAGCCTGTTCGGACATGGGCGGCCTCAGCACCTCTATTATCCACGGAAACCGCTTGGGCTGCTCGCGCAGCCTGACGGCCGACAGCGGAATCTGGTAAGTGGGCAGCGGGCGTCCCATGGAGTCGATTTGCAGGCCCATGATTTTCATTGCCGTGGTGTCGGTGCCGCGCACCGTGGCCACCTGCCGCTCGTCGGGCCCTACGCCCAAGTAGCGCCACTCCTCGGCGCTGATGCGGCGGCCGTCGGTCTGGATTATGTAGTTGTGGCGCGCGCTGGCCGGCTCGGGCACAATGCGGCCTCCGGCCCTCACGGTGTCGCCGCTCACGCTCACCCACTCGCCCGGCAGCCCCACAATGCGCTTCATGTAGGGCTCACGACTGCTCACCGGTCGGTATTCAACGCTGCCATATAGGCCCGACAGCACCCGGTTGCGCCCATACACCTGCTGCAGGCCGTAGAAGTCGGTGCCCTGGCACCGGGTGGCCACGGTGTCGCCCGCGGGAAAGTTAAACACCACCACATCGCCGCGCCTTAGCGTGCCAATACCCGGCAGCCGCCTGTAGTCCATCTCCAGGCCGGCCAGCACCATGGGCAGCCTTGCCCCAAAGGCGGTCTTGTCGACCCACACGCGCGTGCCCACGCCGTAGGTGTCGGTCATCGACGGCGACTGCACACGATAGGGCTGCCCCACAAAAGCATACACGGCCCACCCCGCAGCAGCCACGCCCAAAAGGGCAGCAATGCAGGGGCGGACCACACGCCACGTTTGCCTGATTATGCTTGACATATCGATAAATCTCCCTTCATTTCTATATGTTTTTAAACTGATTGCAGTGCCGCGCCAGGGCGGCATTAATGAAACTAAAAAGGCCTGTGCTGGACAAGGCGCACACCGCCAGCAGTGACGGCAAGGGTGGTCTCGGCACCCTCGACGAGCGGCAAATTGCGGTCGACGTGCCCAACGGGGAAGTCAAACGCCACGGGATAGGCATACGGGGCCACCATCTGCTCCACCATATGGCGCATGGCCGTGCCCTGGGCATTGTCGCGGTAGTTGGTGAACTGGCCCACCAGCAGTCCGGCCAGCCGCGGCAGTATTCCGGCCAGCCGCAAAGAGTGCAGCATGCGCTCAACGCGATACACGCTTTCGCCAATGTCTTCGACAAACAGGATATTGCCCGGCTTCAGCAAATTGAAATCGGTGGGCACAAGAGCCGACAGCACTGCCAGATTGCCGCCAGTGAGCTGGGCCGTGACGGTGCCTATGCGGTTGGCAGGCGACGGCGGCAGGCTGTAGTCTGGCCACGGACCGCCAGTGACTATGCTGTGAACCCAGCCGCTCACCTCGCCCTCAGTGCCGTGCTCGGTGAGGTGCTTGGCCATGGGGGCGTGCAAACTCATCACGCCTGCGTGGTGCATGGCCGCGTGCAGTGCCGACACATCGCTGAAGCCCACCAGCCACTTTGGGTCGGCGGCAATGGCGGCATAGTCGAGGCTGTCGATTAGCTGCACCGCGCCATAGCCGCCGCGGTTGCACACAATGGCGCGCACTTCGGGGCTGCGCAAAGCCCAGTTAAAGTCGGCCAGACGCTCGGCCTGCGTGCCGCTGTAGTTGATGACACCGCCAAACGCGCCATAGCGTCCGCGGCAGTGAGCCGACTCAACACCCCTCAGCCCCCACTGGCGCAACGCACCCGCGGCACCTGTGATGCGCTCGGGCGCCACCGCACCGGCCGGCGACACAAGCGCCACAGCCTGGCCAGCCGCCACACTGCAAGGCACCCTTAAAGCCGCCGGCGCCGTCATGCGTTGACCTGCACTTTGATGCCAACCTCGCTTATGCGGCGGCCTATGGCCTCAAGCTCTTCGCGCGGCACTTTCTCGAGATGCTCCTCGGGAGTTTTGCGGTCGATGGAGTATATCATCACCTCCTGCGGCCCGATGCGCTTGTAGGCATCGATAAGGGCATCGATTTCGGCAGGAGTGGTGTTGTCGATGCGTTCGCCGTCGTGCTCGCCGCGCAGTATCATGGTTTGCACTATGCACTTGCCGCCATACTCTGCCAAATCTTCGATAATGCCAGCCGGCAGCACGTTGGCCGATGCGGGCCGATTGATGAGGCGCATGGTGTGGGCCACGGCCGAGTCGAGTTTAAGAATGTTGTTGTCCACCGTGAGCAGGGCCTGCTTCACGCGCGGTTTGGCGGCCATGGTGGCATTGCTGAGCACACTCACCTTGGCCTGCGGGTAATACTGGTCGCGCAACACCGTCACATCGTGCACTATTTCCTTGAAATTGGGGTGCAGCGTGGGCTCGCCGTTGCCCGAGAAGGTGATCACATCGAGGCTGTCGCCGTTGGCCTGCATCTGCTTTAGTTTGTCGCGCAGCTGGCGCTTCACCGTGTCGCGCGAGGGAATGCCGGTGGTGCCTGCGCCCTGGGCATTGTAGCCCGCCTCGCAATACAGGCAGTCGAACGAACAGATTTTGCCGTCGTTTGGCATCAGGTTCACGCCCAGCGACACCCCCAGCCTGCGGCTGTGGATGGGACCGAATATGGTGGAATGGAATAATACTGTTTGCATATTATATGTTGATTCTTTGGATTGTTTACTTCATAAGGCCCGACAGCAGGGCCGAGTATTGAGCTGCCACGGCAGCGCCGTCGAAGTGGTGGAGCGCATAGCGGTGCTGCTGTTCGCGCCCGAGTCCGCAGCCGGCGGCCCACTCAATGCCTGCGGCAATGTCGGCAGGACTGAGGGTGCCGCTCACATAGCCGTTTTGGCGGTGCTTCACTATGTCGGCCTGCCCGCCCATGCCAGTGGTGACTGGCACGCAGCCGCTGGCCAGGCCTTCGGCCAGAGTGTAGCCAAACGACTCATAGCGCGATGTGGACAGCACTATGTCGGCGTTTTGCATTATGCGGTTCACGTCGCTGCGGTAGCCCAGATAGGTGTGCGGCACGGCTATCTGGCCCAGCAGCGACTCATCGCGCAGCGCTCCGTAGAGCACTATGTGGAGCTTTTTGGCCAATTGCGGATTGTGGGCGGCGATGTGGCGGGTGGCCTCAATCAGCAGGTCGAAGCCCTTCACGGGGTCGTCGAGCCGCGCCGCACCCATCGCAGCCACAAGGGCGTCGGGGCCGGCCGGGCACACATCGGCGTCGTGGCGGCGGCCGAATTCAAACTCACTGGCATCGATGGGATTGGCAATCACGCTTATGCTGGCGTCGCGCATGAGCGAACTCTGGCGGCAGCAGTCGGCCAGCCAGTGGCTCACGGCCACAAAGTGGATGGGAACATCGGCATACAGCCGCTGCTTGGCCCGCTGCACGGCGGTGCTCAAATCGGCGCCTTTGGCTCCCGTGAGCGGGCATGCCTGGCACATCTGGCGGTAGCGGCGGCACTCGTAGGCATGGTGACACACGCCGGTGCAGTTCCACATGTCGTGCATCACCCACACAATGGGCTTGCGCAGCGCGGCCAGACGCCTGATGCCGGCCACCGACAGCGTGCCCTGGTTAATCCAGTTGAGCACTATGGCATCGGCACTGCGCACCCACGGGTGGGCGGCTGCGTTGAGCCCCCACGAGGCATCGTCGATTTTAAACAGGGTGTCGCGGTTTAGCCCGTTGCGCACAAATATGCCCAGCCGCTCGGCCAGGAAACACCCCTTTATGGCAAGCCGGCTGCCCAGCAAGGCCACATTGGGGTCGGTGCCGCGCTTGTCGGCCACCAGCATGCGCGCATCGATGCCGCTATGGCGCATGGCACGCATAAGCCGCGCCGACGCCACTGCCGCGCCGCCCAGCGAGTCGCTGCGGTTAATCAAGACCACTTTCATAGCCGCACCGTTTTTCACATCAGGTTGAAGTCTTCGAGCATCTCTTCGATGTCAAACTTCGACATCGACCGCTTCTCTTCGAGTTGCTTGGCCATGGCTTCCATAGCCGTGCGCACCTCATTGTTGCTGAACACGTTCACGAGGTTGACGAAGTCTTTGTCAAACAAAGCCTCCACCTCGTCCTTCTCGAGTTGGCAGCTCTCCTTGCCCTGTTCGCAAGCTGCGTCGAGCAGCTGCTTGCGCAGCTTGCGGTCCACGTGGCCGCGGTCGAGCACCATTTTGCGGCAAATGGTGTTGGCCAGCACCAGCCCCACCGAAATGCGGTAGTTGGCCACTATATGTTTCCACGAGGCCGTGGCCGGGACGCGCGGATTGCCGGCAAAAAAGAATTCAGGCGTGAACTTCACGCAGTCGAGCCCGTCGGCATCTATTGTGACACCTGCGAAGAGGTGACCGGCCTCAAACATCGACAGTCCGAGGGCCATGCCTGCCACGCCGTAGCTTTTGTCTTCTTCGCTCCTGTATTTCATAATTCAGAGTGTTGTGTTATATTGTGTTATGCTATAGTCATATATATACCCACTTTGCCTGCAAAAGCTGTGCCAACCAGCTATTTCCGGCCAAAATCGGCAGGAATCTCACCCCATTTGTCAGTTTGCCACTTTAGTATGGGGTTGGTGTAGGTGTGCGTGGCCAGCCAGTGCTCGGCGCGGGCCACCACATCGTGCAGGCGGGCGTTGGCCGCCGTGCGCGTTAGCTTGGTCTTGCACTTGCCGCCGCGCACCCACAGCTGCCCCACCCGGCTGTCGCTGTAGATGGGCACGTTGCCGCGCCCCTGCTGCTGCAGCAGCGCCAGGGCATGCACAATGGCCAGAAACTCGCCCACATTGTTGGTGCCATGCTCAAACGGCCCCACCCTGAACAGCTCTATGCCACTCTTCACATCCACGCCGCGGTATTCCATGCGGCCCGGATTGCCACTGCACGCGGCGTCGACGGCGATGCTGTCGGTCACTATCTCGGGAATGGCGTCGTAGTTGATGCTGCCGCCCGTGGGAGCCGTGGCTATGGCGCGCAGCACGCCCATGTCGTTGTCGCCGGCGCGAAAGGCGTTGATAGCCGCCGTTTGCGACGGGTAGCCCTTGTATTTAGCCCCGGGAAAGCCGCTGACGCGCGCCTCGCACTCCTCCCACGAGTCGCACACACCGGGTTCGCGCCCCTGCCACACCACATACCATTTGCGTTTGTTGCTGCCTGCCATATTATTCTTGATTTTCGAGTTTAGTTTGCAAATATACGAAAAAGCGCGTGCGTTTTTGCCCTGCCACCCACGGGAATGAATTCTTTTGTGTATTTTTGCAGCATGCAGCAGCATCGCGGCAGAAACAAACAGATTTTTCGCATGAACACTATATTTTTGATTGGATACATGGGTTGCGGCAAGACCACACTGGGGCGCGCACTGGCCGCCGAAGCCGGCATGGACTTCCTCGACCTCGACGAATACATCGAAGAGAAGTATGAAACCACAATCACCGACCTGTTTGCCCGCATGGGCGAAAGCCGATACCGCCAACTTGAACGCGAGGCGCTGATTGAGGTGGCCGGACGCACGGGCATGGTGATATCGACCGGCGGCGGCACTCCGTGCCACTTCGACAACATGGACATAATGAACCGCAGCGGGCTCACGATATGGCTACAGACGTCGGCCGAGCGGCTGGCCCTGCGCCTGTGCCTGCCCGGACAGCGGCACAACCGCCCGCTCATAGCCAACCTCAGCGACGACGAGGTGCTGGCCACTGTGAAGAAGGCACTGGCCGACCGCGAGCAGTATTACGGCAAGGCACAACTCAGGTTCGACTCCACCAATATCGAGACGGCGGCACAGACCACGGCCACGGCGCGTGTGCTGCACCAGCTGCTGGCACAAGGCGGAGTACTATAGCCAGCCGGCCTTGCGATACCACTCAATGGCCTCGTGCACGCCTTGCTCGAGCGAGTAGCGAGGGCTGAAGCCGAAGTCGCGCTTGGCGTCGCTCACGTCGCACAGCCAGTTGCGCTGGCGCAAAATCTTGTATTTGTCGCTGTTGAGGGTGCTCGTTTTCAGCCGCATTTTGCTCCACCAGCCCACCACAAAGCACACTACGCGCACCAGCCACAGCGGGCACACCACAGGCAGCACCAGCCGCTTGTGCAGCTCGCGGGCCACAATGGCGCGGAACTCGCGCTGGGTGTAGCTGCGCTCCTCGCTTATGAAGTAGGCGCGGCGCAGCGGGCCGCGCTCAAGGGCATCCATCACGGCGCACGCGAGGTCTTTCACATAGATGAATGTGAGCATCTGCCGCTTGAAGCCCACGCTGAAGTCAAACCCCATCTTTATGCTTTTCATCATCAGATAGTAGTCGCGCTCGTGCGGGCCATACACGCCCGTGCACCGGAATATGGTGTATGGCACCTGGCTCTGCATCTGCAGGTAGGTTTCGGCCTTGAGCTTCGACACACCGTAGCGCGTGTTGGGATTGGGAATGTCGGTAGAGCGGAACGGGGTGTAGTGCTTGTCGTCGCCCTGCCCCATCACGCTGAGGCTGCTCATCAGCAGAAACACCTCGGGCACGGCATCGGTCTCGGTGAGCACCTGCAGCAGCAGGCGCATGTAGCCACAGTTGATGCGGTCGAAATCCATATAGTTGGCAGCCTTGGTGGCGCCAAGGTTGTGCACCACATAGTCCCACTTGCCATTCTGCTCCACAGCTGTCTGGATGGCCTGCTTCAGCGCATCGTGGCTGGTGAAGTCGAGTTCGATGAAGTGAATGCGCCCGTCGGTGAGAAACTCGCGGCTGGTGGTGCTGCGCACTGCGGCCCACGTTTCGTAGCCGCGCTTCAGAGCCTCGGCCACCAGATAACCGCCTATGAAGCCTCCGGCGCCGGTTATAAGAATCTTCTTCATTTTTGTCGTTGCATTACTTTAATCACACTCTGCACCACCGCATGCGGGTCAATGCCCGTGAGGCAGCGGTAGTCGCCGTGGCGGCACGGCTTTTGTCCAAACACCGAGCAGGGGCGGCACGGCAGGTCGAGCTGCACGGCATCGCCTTCGCTCTGGTTCCAGCCCATGAATCCGCACCAGGGGTGGGTGGCGCCCCACACACTCACTGCGGGCAAGCCCACAAGCGAGGCCAGGTGCATGTTGGCCGAATCCATGGTGAGCATCACATCGCAGCGGCTCAGCAGCCCATACTCGTCGGCAAATCCATGCTTTATGCCCGCAATTGATGTGGCCACGCCGCTGTGGCGGGCGGCAATGCCGTCGAGCGCGCGGCGCTCACTGTCGCCGCCGCCCATCAGAAACAGGTGCACACTTGGCAGTGCCGCCAGCGCATCGATCACCTGCGTCATGAGCGGCAGCGGATACACCTTGCCCTGGTGCTGCGAAAACGGCGCTATGGCAATCCACCTCTCACCACTCGGCTTCTCACCGCGCGCAAGCACGCCGGGCTGCAGCGGGCCGTATTGCGCAATCGACACAAAGTCGTCGGCCGGCAAGCAGAGGCCCAGCCGACTCAGCACCGCGAGGTAGCGCTGGTGCGATGTGGGCAGCTGGCACCTAAGGCGACCGCTGGTGAGGGCCTTCTTCTGGGCGCGGCCCTTGTGAATGCGCGCCACGCGGCGGCCGTGCAGTGCCATGCTCAGGTCGATGGTCCACGAGCGCATCACACTGTGAAGGTCGGCCACGTCGGTCACGCCATAGTCGCGGCGCATACGGGCCGCCAGACGCCACATGCCGCGCAAGCCGCGGTACTCACCCTTGACATCGGCCGCCACTATGGTGAGGTTGGGCGGGCAGTTGACCATCACTCCTGCCGTCGCACCCTTGCGCGTAAGCATCACAAAGCTCACATCGGGATTGGCCGCGCACACCGGATACAGCACCGGCACGGCAATGGCCACATCGCCCAGCGCCGAAAACCGCGTGACCAGCACCGTGCGGCCGCTGGCCGGACGGCTATTTTTTGCCATACAGCACCGGATTGGTGTCGGGATCGTTATACATCTTCATCTGGCGGTACACCTTCATATATTTGCGGCCGGCGGCAATGTCGCCGAGCAGCTGCGCGATGGCGGTGCTCAGGTCGGTGCGCTGCTCAAGCAGCACGGCCAGCTTGGCGCGGCAGCGGGCCACGTGCTCGGCCGAGGCGTCGGTGCGCTCGGCCTCCTCGCGCATATGGTATATTTTCAGCGCCAGAATGCTCAGGCGGTCGATGGCCCACGCCGGGCTCTCGGTGTTGATGGTGGCGTCGGCAGCGGGCTTCACGCTGACATAAAGGTTGCGGAAATAGGTGTCTATTTTCTCCACCAGGTCGGTGCGGTCCTGGTTCGACTTGTCGATGCGTCGCTTGAGAGCAAGCGCAGCCACGGGGTCGATTTGAGGGTCGCGGATAATATCCTCCAGGTGCCACTGCACGGTGTCGATCCAGTTTTTCACAAACAGGTCGGCCTCAATTGAGCCTTCGGGATAGGGATTGGCCACCTTGGCGTCGACATCGTCGGTGCGGTGGTAAAGGGCCACCGTGGAGTCGAATATCTTGTTGCAGTTGTCTACGAAGTTCATATATGCGTAAGTTTTATATATATAATTGGTGTTTAGGGGGGAATAAATCACTTTTGGCGGAAGAAGAGGTTGATGGGCGTACCGCTGAAGTCCCAGCGCTCGCGAATCTGGTTTTCCAGATAGCGCTTGTAGGGGTCTTTTACCCACTGCGGCAGGTTACAGAAGAACACAAACGACGGCACACGGGCCTCCTTGAGCATGGTCACATATTTGATTTTCACATATTTGCCCTTGATGGCCGGCGGCTCGTGGGCGCCGATGATTTCCTGCATGGCGTTGTTGAGCTGCGCGGTGGGAATCACGCGCTTGCGGTTTTCATACACCTCGATGGCCTGCTGCAGCACCTTGTAGATGCGCTGCTTGGTGAGGGCCGAGCCAAACACTATGGGGAAGTCGGTGAACGGGGCAAAGCGCTCGCGTATGGTAGCCTCCATGTAGTCGATTGACTTCTGCGACTTGTCGTGGGCAGCGTCCCACTTGTTGACCAGCACTATAAGACCCTTGCGGTTTTTTTGGATTATTGAGAATATGTTCACGTCTTGCGACTCGATGCCGCGGGTGGCGTCGATGAGAAGGATGCACACATCGGCATTCTCAATGGCGCGGATGCTGCGCAACACCGAGTAGTATTCGATGTCCTCGTTCACCTTGTTCTTCTTGCGGATGCCGGCCGTGTCGACCAGATAGAAGTCGAAGCCAAACTTGTTGTATCGCGAATATATGCTGTCGCGCGTGGTGCCGGCAATGTTGGTGACGATGTTGCGCTCTTCGTTCATGAGCGAGTTGATGAGCGACGACTTGCCAGCGTTGGGGCGGCCCACAATGGCAAAGCGCGGAATGTCGGCCTCATGCTCGTCGTCGGCCTTCTCGGGCATCAGGCGCACCACCTCGTCGAGCAGGTCGCCTGTGCCGCCGCCATTGATGGCCGAAATCGACACGGGTGTGCCGAGGCCCAGCGAGTAGAACTCAGCGTCGGCATAGATGCCCTCGTTGTTGTCGGCCTTGTTGGTGGCCACAATCACGGGCTTGCTGCTGCTGCGCAGAATCTGGGCCACATGGTCGTCGAGGTCGGTGACGCCGTTCTGAATGTCGACCACAAAAATTATCACATCGGCCTCTTCGATGGCCAGATGCACCTGCTTGTTGATTTCCTCCTCGAAAATGTCTTCGCTGTTCACCACCCAGCCGCCGGTGTCGACCACCGACATCTCCATGCCGTTCCAGTCCATTTTGCCATACTGGCGGTCGCGCGTGGTGCCGCTGGTGTCGTTGACTATGGCAGCGCGCGTCTGCGTGAGCCTGTTGAACAGGGTAGACTTGCCCACATTGGGGCGTCCCACTATTGCTACTAATCTTCCCATATTGTTTACTATGTGCTATGCGTTTAGGTTAGTTACTTAATGTGCATTCCAAGCCCTGCAAAAACCACTACTCGATGTAGCCAAACTGGCGGAGCTTCGACTCCTGGTTGCGCCAGTCCTTCTCTACCTTCACAAACAGCTGCAAATACACATGCTTCTCAAAAAATTTCTCAATCTCTTTGCGGGCATCGGTGCCCAGCCGCTTAAGCTTGGCGCCGCCACGGCCTATGATGATGCCCTTCTGGCTGTCGCGCTCCACATATATCACAGCCATGATGTGGATTGAGGTGTCGGTCTCGTCGAACTTCTCCACTATCACCTGGGTGGAATATGGCACCTCTTTGTCGTATTCAAGCAATATCTTCTCGCGCACGATTTCAGTGACGAAGAAGCGCGAGCTGCGGTCGGTGAGCGCGTCCTTGCCGAAGTATGGCGGATTCTCGGGCAGCAGCTCGATGATGCGCCGCTTCAGGTTGTCGACATTGAACTTGGCCAGCGCGCTTGTGGGCCACACTTCGGCTTGGGGCAGCAGCTGCTTCCACTCGTCGATTTTGGCCTCCAGGTCGCTCTGGCCCTTGAGCAGGTCGATTTTGTTGATCACCAGCAGCACGGGCACCTTTTCGCGCGCCACGCGGTCGAGGAAGTCCTTGTTTTTGGTGGGCGACTCCACCACATCGGTCACATACAGCAGCACGTCGGCGTCTACGAGGGCGCCTGTGGAGAAGTCGAGCATGCTCTCCTGCAACTTGAACTTGGGTTTGAGCACACCCGGGGTGTCGCTGAACACTATCTGGTAGTCGTCGCCATTGACGATGCCCATGATTCTGTGGCGCGTGGTCTGCGCCTTGCTGGTGATTATCGACAGCCGCTCGCCCACCAGCAGATTGCTGAGCGTGGACTTGCCCACATTGGGGTTGCCCACTATGTTCACAAATCCGGCTCTGTGCTTTTTCTTTTTCTCGTTGTCCACTTTTTTGCTTGCCGTGTTATAAAAAAATTATTCGTGTTTAATCCACTCGAGCCCTCTGGGCCGACAAGGGCAAGAAACGCACCCACTATGTTGCGGCCATCGCAATGGAGTGAGTGCGCCATGGGCACGCCCACCTCCACGTGGAAGGCCAGTCGTTGCATTTCTTGCCCTTGAGAGAAATATCGTTGCGGCGGCCGCGCAGCCGCTGCCTCATCAGCCCCAAATCAGGTATTCGGCGCCCCAGGTGAAGCCTGCACCGAATGCCGTGAGCACAATTTTGTCGCCCTTCTTAAACTTGTGCTTGAACTCGTCCATGCACAAGGGAATTGAGGCAGCGCTGGTGTTGCCAGTGTGCTCGATGTTGACCAGCACCTTCTGCGGGTCGATGCCCAGGCGCGAGCCCACAGCCTCGATGATGCGCAGATTGGCCTGGTGGGGAATGAACCACTGGATGTCGTCGCAGGTGAGGCCGTTGCGGTCCATCACGTCTTTCGACGAGGTGAGCATGTCCATCACAGCGTGCTTATACACTGCGCGACCCTCCTGATACACATAGTGCTCGCGGGCATCGATGGTGGCGTGCGTTGCCGGGTGGGCCGAGCCGCCAGCCTTGTAGATGAGGTGTCCAAGGCCACTGCCGTCCACATGGAATATGCCGTCCTGGATACCCACGCCGGCGTCCTCGGTGGGCTCGAGCAGCACTGCTGCCGCTCCGTCGCCAAACAGGGGGCAGGTTGAGCGGTCCTCGTAGTTTGTCATGCTCGACATCTTCTCGGCACAAACCACCACCACTTTCTTGTAGAGGCCCGACTTGATGTAGGCGTTGGCGTCATACGAGGCCACGATGAAGCCCGCGCAGGCGGCCTGGATGTCGTAGCCATAGCAGTGGGGCTCAAGGCCGCACTGGTGGATTATGATTGAAGCCGTCGACGGGAATCGGTAGTCGGGGTTGGAGGTGGCGCAGATGAGCAAATCCACCTCTTCGGGCTTGGTGTTGGTGTCGCTGAGCAGCTTGTTCACAGCCTTGATGCCCATATACGACGAGCCGACGTCCTTTTTAAGGATGTGACGGGTCTTGATGCCCACGCGGGTGGTGATCCACTCGTCGTTGGTGTCAACTATCTTCGCCAAGTCGTCGTTGGTGAGCACGTCGTCGGGGATATAGGATGCGATGCCTGTGATTTTTGCGTTAAGCATAATAGTAACGGATGATTTTAATTTTCCTTGAGTTCAGATAAACAACGAATATCCTAAAACAGAACCTGCCGCACGCCCCTTGCTGCCGCCGTTGTTGAAACTGCGGCCCTGCGTGCGGGCCTATGGCCCCATCCAAGGATATGCATTACTAAAAAACGTGTGTGTTTTAGCGATGTGAAAAGCGGAAGCGGTGCCTTATTATTACACTGCTGCCTCTTCACCCATTACCTTCTTGCCACGATAGTAGCCGCACTCGGGGCATACTGTGTGGTACACATGCCATGCGCCGCAGTTGGTGCAGGGTACGATTGTTGGAGCTACAGCCACGTCGTGAGTTCTTCTCTTGGCTGTGCGAGTCTTTGATTGTCTACGTTTAGGATGTGCCATTTTCTTATTACTTTTTTTAATTTTTATCTAATAGTTGCTTCAGGGCGTCCCAGCGCGGGTCGGTGCCCTTGTCGGCATTGTCGTTGTCGTTGTTGTCTTCATCGCCGCCTCCGGCCTGGTGCATGTAGTCGTCATCGTCGCTCAGGTCAATGGCCGCGTGGCTGCTGAGCTGCGCCATCATCTGCTCGTTGCAGCCACCCTCGGGATGGACGTGCTTGATGGGGATGGTGAGCAGCACCGTGTCGCGCATCAGCGGCTGCAGGTCGAGCTCGCGCCAGCTTTCTGGCACCATGAGCACGTCGTCGCAGCTGTCGTCGTAGCGCGGGCCGTATTTAACCCTTATCTGCCAGGTGGTGTCGACTTCAAGCGGCATAAGGTCGAGGCAGCGGTCGCAGGGAATCTGCAACTCGCCCTTGAACGCGAAGTGCAGCTCATAGATGCCCTCGTGCTCATGCACCACTTTGAGTGTGGCCGCAACGCTTGCCCGACGCACTTCCGATGCCCCGGTTTCGTTGAAGAAATCCTCGCTCAACTGGTAGCTAAATTCCTTAGTACCAAACGTTAAGCCGCGCAGTGGTAACTTAAATGAAGCCAATTTTCCCAACTTTATTAAGTTAAAATCACCGCAAAGTTAGTAACATTCTCGCTAATAATCAACGATTTTCGCACATTTTGTGTGCTTTTGCCGCTTTTAATGCAGCAGTCAGGCCGTGGGCGACGCCAGACTCTGCACGTAGTCGTGCAGCTTTTTATAGAACGGGTGGCGGGTGAGTGTGGCCACATCGCCCAGAATTATCAGCTTCATGCGGGCACGGGTGATGGCCACATTCATGCGGCGCAGGTCGCGCAAAAAGCCTATCTGGCCGCGGTCGTTGGCGCGCACGAGACTTATCACCACCACATCGCGCTCCTGCCCCTGGAAACCATCGACGGTGTTGACGCTCACCGCCTGGGCCAGCGGGCGCAACTCGGCGCTGCGGCGCACCAGCGAGCGCAGATACTGCACCTGGGCGCGGTAGGGCGATATGATGCCCACATCTATGCGCTCGTCCACCAGCCGCTGCATGCCTATGCGTTCGAAATACAATTCAAGGGCGGCTATGGTGAGCCGCGCCTCGGGGCGGTTGATGCGCCCCACGCCGGCCACAGTCTCCTGCTCCTGGCCGTCGGGGCACAGCTCGGCGGTGTCGATCCACGTGATGGGGGTGTCGAAGTCGAGTATGCCGCGGTGGCGCACCTCGGGGGCCGACTGCACCTTGCCGCCATAGAACCACTGGCTTGAGAAGCGCATTATGGCCTCGTTCATGCGGTATTGCACGTTGAGCATGGTCACCGTGTGGGGGTTGGTGGCCGCGATGCGCTCCATCAGCGTCACGCCCAGGCCGCCGCGCATGGCCTCCACGCTCTTCACCGTGGGCGGCAGCTGGCAGTGGTCGCCGGCCAGCACCACGCGCCGGGCCTTGGCAATAGCTATCCAGCATGCCGCCTCAAGGGCCTGGGCGGCCTCGTCGACAAACAGGGTTCCAAACGTCATGCCTTCAATCGCGCGGTTGGCGCTGCCGGCCAGCGTGCAGGCTATGACGCGCGCACTGCCCAGCAAGTCGTTGTTGATGGTCAGTTCGAGCTCGGTGGCGCGCTGGCGCAGCTTGTCGAGCTTGCGCCACCAGTCGTCGGAGTGCCGCTTGCCACTCTGCCGCATCTGGCGTGCAGCCTTGCGCGCGGCCCACAGGGCGGGATACAGCTCGTGTGCCTCAAAGCGGCGCTCGTAGGTGAACGACAGCATCTTGTCGGTGACACGCGTGGGGTTGCCTATGCGCAGCACGTCCACCCCGCGGTCCACCAGCCGCTCGCTTATCCAGTCCACGGCCATATTGCTCTGCGCGCACACCAGCACCTGGTTTTCGCGCCGCAGCGTCTCGCATATGGCCTCGACCAGTGTCGTGGTCTTGCCAGTGCCGGGAGGGCCGTGGACAATGGCCACATCGGGCGAGCCAAGCACGCGGTTCACAGCCGCCTCCTGTGCCGCATTGAGCCATGGCAGGCTCACGCGGCTCACCTCGGTGGGACTGGCGGCACCGTGTGGGGTGTAGAAGGCGTCGCGCAAGGCTGCCAGGCGGTTGCCCTTGGCGGCCATCACGCGGTCGAGGGCGGCAAGCATGAGGCGGTGGGTGGTTTCGTCGAACGACAGCTGCACGCCCACCTGGGCATCTGAGCGCAACAGCCCAACGCACGCCTGGTCGGGCACGCTCACCACCATCACGCCATCGCGCACATAGCTCACCGTGCCGCCAAACTTGTAGTAGCTTATGGACCCGTCGGGCAAGACTTTGAAAAACATCACCGGGCGGCCATACTCAAAGTTGTGCTCGGTCTCCGCATCGTCGGCCTTGCGTGAAAGCTCCACCACAAGGTCGTTGAGCGAATTGTAGCGGCTGCGACCCACTGCCACAGGCCACCAACAGTCGCCGCGCCTCACCTTGCGCTCAATGCCCACCGCCTCGGTCTGGCGGCAAAACTCGTCGCGCTCGGCCTTGTATTCGGCTTGCAGCAGCGAGCGTTGGCGGCTTAGTTCCAATATGGGTGATTTGGTTTGCATAGGGTGCAAAATTACTAATTGCAGCGCAAAGCCGCAACCCCCACACTCAATGCGCAAGCCGCGCGCAATGCCCCGCAAGGCAACGCACACGGCCGCGCGTGTATGAAATTATGGTTTCCGCAACATTTAGCGGCGGTGACCCATATTATTGCTGGGTTTGCTTTATGCTCACCATTTTGCCAATAAACAGAATGGCACCGCTGTTGCATTCGCGAATCATATAGATAAACGGGCTGTCCACAATAAACTGGTTATGAGTGATTGTTGCCATCTCATCGCCTTTTACCGTCGTTACAGTAGCCACTTCAGTTCCTTCTTCATTCACCTTTATTTTACTGGTTTGCTTGGCTTCAGTGAGCATGACGTTTGTGGCCTTTATCAGCTTGCTGAGATCAGCACTGCTGCTGAATGCCGACTTTATGCCAATAGATTTGAACACTTTAATCATGTCGTAGTCAAATGCGGTCTCAAACATAGGCAGACCCACTTTATATTTATCATCGTGTCCCGACGGTGAGGCTCCATCAAGCATCTCATTAATTTGCCCGAGGGTGAGCGACTTTATACAGTCGTTGATGTTTATCTTGTCATTCGGAATCAGGATATCCATCTCATAGCATTGGTTGCCATACGGCAACCTCAGCAGGCTCACGCCCGTGGTGTCGTCGTAGTGCTGGAAATAGAAATCCTCAAACATGAATGCCACCCGCTCGCGCTTACGGTCGAGGTTATAGAACGCGTGCATGCGCTTTAATCTAAACGGATTCGTCCACATTCCGTGGAAATAGGTGGCATTTAGAGCATAAAGTTTTGCCCCTGGATCAATTCTACTGAACATCGACGGGATCATGCCTTTGGTTCCATCGCTCACCCACTTGTTGATGACATCTGTGGCTTTCGACGACGAGAAGTCAATGCTTTTACAACTCGCGCCATAGTAGGTGGCGCAGTTTTGCTTAAACAGCTCTACGGGCTCCAGACCCTTGTTAAGCCATATTGAGTTTGACGACAGCAGCACCGAGTTGGGGTCGGCCTTGACAAGGCCTGTGCGCAAGTGCTCGATGTAGCTGTTGATTTCATCAACATCATTGCCCATTCTCAATGCATCTACTATCTCTTGCCGCGTGGCGCCATCGGCTCCGTTTGCCACCATGGCCAGCACCTGCATTGCGCTGTAGGGCGACACAAGAGTATTCTGTGCTTCACGGCCCTGATTCAGCGTCTTAAACAGGTCGAGCGCAAACTCGTTGGCCGACGCGGCCATCTGTTGCTCCTGCGGCGTTAGCTGCAGTGGTACTCCCCTGTTTATTTTTGGCCCATCGGAATCGTTGCAAGCCGTGGCTGCAAACAGCATCGCCAGCGCTCCCACTAATAAATTAATCGTACGGTTCATAATAAAGCTATTTTAGTTGGTTATATTTAATTAAAGTTATACTTATTGATTTCGCCCATGCTGAGCACGTCGGAATCGTTGCAGGCAGCGAGTGCCAGCAGTGCCGATGCGAGTGCGAGGGTTGAATATCTCCTGTTCATGTTACTCCTTTTTAGGGGTTAGTATGTCGGGGGTTGTTTAATCGAGTGGTTTCCAGGGCCAAATATATGCACTTTTTTTCATATGCACAAAAAAATGCTTTTTTTAAGAAAAAAATTATGTTTCTATTATTCAACAAGTTGCAAGCCGCTTGCCACACCAAAAACAATGGTGCCGGCAAGCGCGCTTTCACGCGGATGCCAGCACCATCACGTTAGGAGAAAATATCGTTTATTTCCTTACTTCTTGAAGTAGCGGTTATACAAACCCTCGAAGCCTTTGCCGTGGCGAGCCTCGTCTTTGGCCATCTCGTGAACGGTGTCGTGGATGGCATCGAGGTTGTGCTGCTTGGCGAGCTTGGCGATGCGGAACTTGTCGGCGCAAGCACCCGACTCAGCGAGCATGCGCTTCTCCACGTTGGTCTTGGTGTCCCACACCACTTCGCCCAGCAGTTCGGCAAACTTGGCTGCGTGCTCAGCCTCTTCCCAAGCATAGCGCTTGAAGGCCTCAGCGATTTCGGGATAGCCCTCACGGTCGGCCTGGCGCGACATGGCCAGATACATGCCCACCTCCGAGCACTCGCCGTTGAAGTGAGCCTTCAGGCCCTCGAGCACCTCGGCGTCAACACCCTTGGCTACGCCAATCTCGTGCTCCGTTTCGAAAAGGAGGCCATCCTCTTTGAGCTCTTTGAACTTGCTTGCGGGCACTCCGCACTGCGGGCACTTCTCGGGAGCTGTTTCACCTTCTGCTACATAACCACACACTGTGCATATCCATTTCTTTGCCATAATAGTAATTTTTTTAAAAGTTGTTTTGTGTTTTTTTATTTGTAAGTAATCTCGAAAAATCGTGTTGATGCTTAGTTTTGCTGCGCCTTGGCCTGCGCTTTGAGCTTGCGGCTGCAGTCTTCACAAATTCCAATGTAGTTGAGCTGCACATCGTCCACTTTGCATCCTGCCGGCAACTGGGCTGGACGCCTGAGGCTGCTTTCGAGCGGGAGGTCGGCAATGTGGCCGCAATGGCGGCACATGAAGTGGGCGTGCGGGGCGGTGTAGCCGTCGTAGTGCACGTTGCGGCTGTCGATGGTGAGCGCCAGAGCCGCGTTGTTCTGTGCCAGCAGTTCAAGGGTGTTATACACCGTGGTGCGGCTCAGAGTGGGCACCTCTTCCAGCAAGTCGCGGTATATGACGTCGACCGTGGGGTGGGTGCGGTGGGTGAGCAGATAGTCCATAATCGCCACTCGCTGCACCGACGGCCTGATGCCGTGCTTAATGAGATGTTGGGTTGCTGTGTCCATTATCTGTAATCTATTGAAATTTGAAATTATTTTGTTTCTATAATTATTTCGTTTTTGAAAACATTACAAAATTACAATCGTTCAATATATCTTGCAAATTTTTCAGGCACTTTTTTTCAAAAAAATTTAAACTTCGCTGCCGTGTTTATACACAACTATCTATCCAACAGCTATTTACTATAAAATAGAAAATCAGACTTTCTGCGCACTGCCGTGCAGAAAGTCTGATTTTTTATTTTTAATGTGTGTGTGGGGGTAGGCTGCGGGGCTACTTAACCTGCACGCCGGGCTTCACCTCGCCCTGGGGGCCTATCACCACCAGGCGGCCGTCGGCGTCTTCGGCGCTCAATATCATGCCTTGCGACTCTATGCCCTTGAAGGTGCGCGGCGGGAAGTTGGCAATGAAGCACACTTCCTTGCCCACGAGGTCTTCGGGCTTGTAGTATTTTGCTATGCCCGACACTATGGTGCGGCCCTTGAGGCCGTCGTCGATTTTGAACTGAAGCAGTTTGTCGGCCTTTTTCACCTTGCTGCACTCCAGCACCTTACCCACGCGAATGTCGAGCTTCTGGAAGTCGTCAAACGCCACATTTGGCCCGATGGCCCGCGGTGTGAAGTTGTTGATGATGTTTTCCTGCTTTATGCGCTCGAGGCGGGCAATCTGCGCCTCCACCACAGAGTCGTCGATTTTCTCAAACAGCAGCTGCGGCTTCTGCACCTCGGCTCCGGCGGGCAGAATGTCGATGGTGCCCAGCTTGTCCCAGTTGGCCTCGGGCATATTGAGCATGGCGCGCAGCTTCTGTGCCGAAAAGGGCAGGAACGGCTCGAAGGCTATTGCCAAGTTGGCTGTGATTTGCAGCGCAAGGTTCATGATGGTGGCCACTCGGGCCATGTCGGTCTTGGCCAGCTTCCACGGCTCGGTGTCGGCCAGATACTTGTTGCCGATGCGGGCAAGGTTCATGGCCTCCTTCAAGGCCTCGCGGAAGTGGAAGTGCTCGATGTCGCTGCCCAGCTTCTCCTTCACGTCCTTAAACTCGGCAATCACAGCCTTGTCGGCCTCGGTGAGCTCGCCGGCCTCAGGCACCTTGCCGCCGAAGAACTTGTGGGTGAGCACCAGGGCGCGGTTCACAAAGTTGCCCAGAATTGCCACCAGTTCATTGTTGTTGCGGGCCTGGAAGTCGCGCCAGGTGAAGTCGTTGTCCTTGGTCTCGGGGGCGTTGGCTGTGAGCACATAGCGCAGCACGTCTTGCTTGCCGGGGAATTCCTCGAGATACTCGTTGAGCCAGATGGCCCAGTTGCGGCTGGTGCTTATCTTGTCGCCCTCAAGGTTGAGAAACTCGTTGGCGGGCACATTCTCGGGCAGCTGGTAAGAGCCCTCGGCCATAAGCATGGCAGGGAATATGAGGCAGTGAAACACTATGTTGTCCTTGCCAATGAAGTGGATGATGCGTGTGTCCTTGCTCTTCCAGTATTTTTCCCATGTGTCGGGCAGCAACTCCTTGGTGTTGCTGATGTAACCGATGGGGGCGTCGAACCACACATACAGTACCTTGCCCTCGGCGCCCTTCACGGGCACGGGAATGCCCCAGTCGAGGTCGCGCGTCACGGCGCGTGGCTGCAGGTGCTCGTCGAGCCACGACTTGCACTGGCCATACACGTTGGGCTTCCACTCCTTGTGGTCTTCAAGAATCCACTTGCGCAGGGCCGGCTCCCACTTGTCGAGGGGCATGTACCAGTGCTTGGTTTCGCGCAGCACGGGCACGTTGCCGGTGATTGCGCTCTTGGGGTTGATGAGGTCGGTGGCGTTGAGGCTGGTGCCACACGCCTCGCACTGGTCGCCATAGGCGTGGTCGAAGCCGCAGTGGGGGCAGGTGCCGGTCACGTAGCGGTCGGCCAGAAACTGGTGGGCCTCCTCATCATAGAGCTGCTTGGTGGTCTTCTCCACAAACTCGCCCTTGTCATAGAGCTTGCGGAAGAAGTCGCTCGCCGTCTGCTCGTGAATCTTGCTTGTGGTGCGCGAATAGATGTCAAACGATATGCCCAGACCCTCAAACGAGTCCTTGATTATCTTGTGATAGCGGTCAACGATGTCTTGCGGCGTAACGCCCTCTTTCTTGGCCTTTATGGTGATGGGCACTCCGTGCTCGTCGCTGCCGCCCACAAACACCACGTCTTCGCCCTTGAGGCGCAGATAGCGCGTGTAGATGTCGGCAGGCACATACACGCCGGCCAAGTGGCCAATGTGCACCGGTCCGTTAGCGTAGGGAAGCGCAGCCGTCACCAGCGTGCGCGCAAATTTCTTTTCCTTGTCCATAATTATATGCTGCTGTTGCGTTTATTATTATGTGTATACTTTTTTGCAAAGTTACTGAAAATCTTGCAAGTTGGCCTCAAAAAGCCGCCAAAATAAGAGTCTGGGGCGCGATGTCGCTTATTGGCATTGGCGGTGGCAGGCGCGCAAGGCTACCTTTGCAAAAAATCATAAAACCCGTTTTTATTTCAACACCACTATGAACGACACAGTTCCCAGCACCACCATCCAATGCACCGAGGCCCAAATGCTGGCCTTGTGGAAACAAACCTTGCACCTCGACGACGTGAGGCGCGAATGCACCGTGGAGCGCGACGACGGCATCGACCTCGACGCGCTGCTCACCACGCGCATAAGGCAATGGTATCACCACCTGCTGCTCACCGGCCCGCTCGAGTGGCTGCCCGTGGACGATGTGGCGGCCGAGACCAAAGTCAGCACCGACACGGGCGGCTGCGTCACCGCCACCCTGCCAAGCCGCGCCGTGCGCCCCGTGGCCATGCGCCTCGACGGGTGGCTGCGCGAGGCCACCGAGTTTCACCGGCCAGGCAGCCGCGCGGCCGCCATGCAAGCGTCGCCGCTGCTGCGCGGCGGGTGCAGCAACCCCGTGGCCGTGACTGCGGGCGACGGCACCGTGAAGCTGTACTCAGCCCCTCAGGGCACCAGCCAAGCCACGCTGGCCGTGGCGCGCTGCGTGGCCTGGGCTGCCGACGGCAGCTACCGCCTGGCTGCGGCCGCGCTCAGCACCATAGAGCAGTGGGCCGGCGGCGTTTAGTGTGCGCAGTTGTGATTTTTTTAGTAATTTTGCACGCTCGCAGCCAAAGGGATACGCCCCTATGGCTGCATTTTTTCAGAATAAGTGAATAAAAACGCGCGCAGATTAATTTTATATGCAAGCAAGTGACAACAAACGACTCTATGAGCTCGATAAAGAGCCGATAGGAAAACTTCTGTGGAAATACAGCCTGCCAGCCGTGGTGGGCATCATGGTGATGTCGGTCTACAACGTGGTCGACCGCATATTCATTGGCCATGGCGTGGGTCCTGAGGCCATTGCCGGACTCGCCGTCACGTTTCCGGTGATGAACGTGGCTGCGGCCTTCGGTGTGCTGATTGGCGCCGGCGCCAGTGCGCGCACCTCGATAGTGCTGGGCATGGGCGACAAGCAGATGGCCGAGTGCGTGCTGGGCAACAGCATTGTGATGACGCTGGTGTTCGGCACCATCTACATTGCCTTCTTCGGCGTGTTTATGGACCAGATTCTGCGCCTGTTTGGCGCCAGCGACACCTCGCTGCCCTACGCCCGCGACTTCATGACCTACATTCTGCCCGGACTGCTGGTGAACAACATCACATATTCCTACAACAATGTGATGCGCGCCTCGGGCTATCCCACCAAAGCCATGGTGACCATGTTCATAGGCGCGGGGCTCAACGTGATTCTGGCCCCGATATTCATATTTGTGCTGCACCTTGGCATAAAGGGCGCTGCCATTGCCACCGACATATCGATGAGCGTGTCGATGGTGTTTGTGCTGGCCCACTTCTTCAACAGCAAAAGCGAGGTGCACTTCAAGCGTGGCATCTACCAGCTGCGGCGCGACATATTGCTGCCCATCATCACCATTGGCGCTGCACCGTGCATTGTGAACACGGCCGGCTGCGTAATCAACGCCGTGATCAACAACACCGTGTACCGCTACGGCGGCGACTCGGGCGTGGCCTCGATAGGCATTTTCACCTCGTTCACGCAACTGATGGTGACGTTTGTGATAGGCGTGTGCATGGGCATGCAGCCCATTGTGGGCTACAACTTCGGTGCGCGGCGCTACGACCGTCTGAAGCGGGCCTACTGGCTGTCGGTGACCGTGGGCACTGCCGCCTGCCTGCTGGGCTGCGTGGTGGCCCAACTGGTGCCCGGCGCAGTGTCGCGCCTGTTCACCGCCGACCAGTCGCTGATCGACGCCAGCAGCACTGCAATGAGGCTTGCCACATGGATGTTTTGGGCCGTGGGATTCCAGATAGTCACCACCAACTTCTTTGAGTCGCTGGGCGAGGCCGGCAAGTCGATATTCATGAGCCTCTCGCGCCAGGTGATATTCCTGATTCCGCTGCTGTTCACACTGCCGCGCCTGCTCGACTACCGCGGCGTGTGGCTCTCATTCCCCATTTCCGACGCATGCGCCACACTGGTGGCCGCCGTGCTGCTTATGGTGCAGCTACGCAAGCTACACCGCCTTGAGGCTGCCCGCTAAGGCCGGCGCCGCGCTGCCCGCCACAACTCAAGGCTGTTGACGGCGTTCTGCCACAGAATGTAGCAGCCCGGGCCCACCGAGGCCAGCGGATTGAGGTAGGCCGACGAAATCCATATGGCGAAAGCCGTGTTTTTCTGGCCGAGTCCCTGGCCGGCATCGATGGCGTGGCCGAAACGCCGCCCCACCCTGCGGCCCACGGCAAACTGCACCATGCACAGCACAAGGCTAAGCGCTGCAATGGCCACAAGCATTGCGGCCGAGGCTCCGCTGTGCACAATGTTGCGCATGGTCTGGCCCGTGACTATGGCCAGCGTACAGCCCCACAGATAAAACGACAGGTCGGGGCGCGCCAGAATCCACGCCAGCAGGCGGCGACAGTGGTGCTTCACCACCCACGCAAGCCCCATGGGCACCAGCAGCACCACACACACCTTGTACATAATCATCAGCGCCGAGGCCGCAAAGCCTATGTCGGCCCCCGGCTCCATAATGGGGAATGCAGCCGGAATGAGCAACGCTGTGAGGAAATTGCTGAGAAATGTGTAGGTGGTCATCGACTCCACGCTGCCGCCCAGCTTGCCGGTGACCACGGCCGAGGCTGCTGCGCACGGCCCTATTATGCAGGTGAGCAGGCACTCCATCAGCACCAGCCATTCGCCTCCAATGCCGAACCACGCCACAGGCAGCACAATGGCCGCAGCCATCACCACCTGCACCGCAAGCAGCCAAAAGTGCCACCATTCGGGCCTAAGCCGCCTGAAGTCGACGCGGCAAAATGTGATAAACAACACCAGGAACAGCAGCCATGGCAGCAGCTTGCCCATGGCAGTGCCCAGCACACGGCCACAGCCGCCAAGCCACTCCACCGATGCAAATGTGAAGTAGGCCACAGCACCGGCTGCCATGGCCACAGGCAGCGTGAAACGCTTGCAAAAGTCTAAAATAAGTCTCATAACATTCATAGTGGATGCCATGTGCATCCGTTTTGCAGGTGCAAAGATACAGCATTTCGGCCACAAAGAAACAAGCAGGCGCGCCACACCGTCAGCGGTCAGCGCGCCTGCATAAAGCCATTGTCTCTGTAAAGTTGGTTGTCTTGTGTTTAAGCGCTACAGCGATATTGCACTACCACTGCTGCCACCGTCCTGATTGTTCAGGCTACGCTTTGCTTGCTTAAATCTTCGTCCGAAATTAAGGTTGTATACAAATCCCACTTCCACAGTGGTGGCATTGTCGCGAATCACTTGCGTGCTGTGACTTGAATATGTGGGTGAGTTGGTTGTATGCTCGTAGTAGTCACCGCGCCCCATCAGCCAGTAGCTGGCGGCATAGAACTGCCAGTTGTTGTTGAGCCGGAACGTCAGCTGAAGGTCGGTGCGCCCGCCTGTCACAGCCACGGTCTGCCCGTTGGCAAGTGCCTTCTCGCGGGTTTTGTACTGAAACCACAGACTCCACTTGCCCCAGTAGGCCGACGCGTCGACCGAGAATGAGACTGTGCTGAGCTTGTTGCCATAGTCGGTGACCATACAGTCGTAGCGCTTCCACATCATTTTGGCCGACACATTTATGTGGCCGAGCAGTTCGTAGAGGCCTATGCGGTTTTGATTCTCAAGGCGGCGGTAATACTTGCCGTTGACAGAGCGCCTCACAAATGAACGCATGCCGTCGTCGTAGCTGTACACATTGCTGTAGATGGGGCTTTTGGTGTACTCATAGGCCCACTGCGTGCTCATGCTCAAATGGCGGTAGCCATAGCGCAGCAGCACGCGGCCATAATATTCGTGGGCGGGTCGCAGGCCGGGGTTGCCGGCCATCACCTCATAGCTGTCCACACGCTGGATGATGCTGTCCATGCTGCCTATGCTTGGCAGATTGGGCATTATCAGGCCAATTGCGTCGAATGTAAGGCCCTTGACGGGTGTTTTGCCAAACAGGCGCAGCACAGTGTTGTTGGTCACCCAGGTGTGACTACGTGAGTTGTTGTCGACCGAAAACACCTTCAGGCCGGTGCCTATGCTGTAGCCGTAGTCGCTGTTGAAGCGGCCGGACAGCTCGGTGTAGCTGTAGTTGGTGTTGTCGGCCAGGCGCGAACGCAAGCCGTCAAGATAGCTGTTATGGTTGTTGGAATACTGGTTGTTCATGCCCAGGCGCCACACCGCCCACTTCATGCGGTGCTCAAACACGGCTTCGGCCGTAACGGCGCGGCGGTTGTTGTCCACACCGCTGTTGTTTATCTGCTGGTGGCCGTCGGTGTAGGTGTATGTCTGGTCGCGGCGGTTGTTAAACCGCGTGTATGCGCCCACCACATTCACCTCAAGCGAATTGTTGTCGTTGAAGTCGCGGCGGAAAAACGCGTCGATGCTGTGGCCGTAGTACTTGTTAAGGGCGTGGTAGTGCGACGCGAAGCTGTCGGTGATGGTGGAGTTCACCGTCTCCACATAGTTGTTGGGATAGGTGCGCGGTGCAATCTGCGTGTTCATCGAATAGCGGGCGCTGAACATGGTGTGCTCGTCGCGCTGCCACACATAATTTGCATTAATGTTGTGCTGCCAGTAGTGGAACTTGGATGCATCGCTGACGCTGCTGCGCACTATGGTGTCGCCGCCGCCAGTGTAGCGCTCCATGCCGTTGTGGAACTCGCGGTGATAGTTGCGGTTGGACGCATACCAGCCCACGCCGAACTCAGATTTCTTGTAGTTGTATGAAGCCGACAGGTTATTGTCGAACATACCGGTGGTAACCGCCTTCGAGCCATCTTCGCGCACCGAGCCGCCACTCACGCGCTCCTTTAGTATGATGTTCACAACACCGCCCACGCCACTTGTCACATAGCGCACCGAGGGGTTGTCGCTGTAGTCGATGCGGGCAATGCGGCTGGGGTCGATGCTGAGCACGTCGTTCTGGTTCTTGGGCACTCCGTTGATTTTATACACTATGCTGCCGTCGTTGATGGTGGCTTTTTTTGTGACCATGTCCACATCGAGGCCAGGCAGGTGCAGGCCGTTGAGCACTTCTACCGCGCTCAGCGAGCGCTTTAGCAGCGCAGCATCGGGCGTTATGGTGTAGCCGTCTGGCTTCTGCACCAGGCGCGAGCCCTCTACCACCGATGTCTTAAGCACCTTCTTGTCGGGGCGCATGCGCACTGTGCCCAAGTCGCCCGTATGGCATGTGCGCAGCAGCGTCTTGTAGCCCACAAAGGTGATTTTCACTATGGCGCGCGGAGCGTCGCAAGGCACTACAAACTGGCCGTTTTCATTGGCCACACCATGGTTGAGCACTGCCGAGTCGGCTGGGTTGAGCAGGCTCACGTTGGCAAACGACAGCGACTGCCCATTTTCGTCCACCACGCGTCCGCGCATCTTGGCCTTGGCCTTTTGGATGCACTCAACGAATATGTTGCCGTCTTTCACGGTGATTTCCATAGGGTAGAACCCCACCACCTGCTTCACGGCATCGAGCAGAGTCTTGCCCTCCACGCTGGTTGTCACCACAAAGTCTTCCAATTCATTATACACAAAACTTATATGCTGGCCTTTCGACAGGCCGTCGAGTTCAACGAGGGCTTTAGCCAGCGACTCGTTGCTGAAGTATTTGCTCACGCGCTGCTGAGCGTTGGCGGCCAAGGTAATAAGCATGGCCGCCACTATTGCTATGGTTCTCATAAGTAATCAGTCAATAATCAGTTTGTCATCGGCAATTGTAATCTTCACATGCTCAAAGGTGTTGAGGTCGCCCACCACCTTTTCAATGTTGTCGGCTACGGCCCACACATAATAGATGCGCACCATGGCAGCCGAGGCGTTGCGCACATCGGCCTTCATCCCGTGGCTGGCGGCCACCTGCTCAACGATAGAGCTGAGCGGGGCGTTGGTAAACGTGACCGTGTCGGGCGCTTGCTGCGCCGCAACGCCTGCACTATCGGTCCCAGCATCCTGCCCGGCAGTCTGCTGCCCAGAGCCAGTCGCAGCCGATGGCGAGGCTTGCGCCACATTGACTGGCTGGTCATTGGCACTGCCAGACGTAAGGCCAATGCTGCTGATGGTGGCATAGGCAATGCCACTAAGCGCCACCACGCCTGCCACTGCCGCTGCCAGGCGCCACCATGTGCGGCGCGGGTTGTGGCGCCGCTTCAGCTGCAGCCATGCTGCATCAGTCTCCTCTTGGGTCACCTGCCGCTCGCGCACCATGCACTTCAGCTCAAGCGCCGCATCGTAGAGTTTCCTGCACTCTTCATCGGCAAGGATTTGGCTGATTTCGCTCTCGGTGAATGATTCGGGATGGTCGATGAGGCGCACCACCAGTTCATCTTTGGTTTGGTTTAGGTTATTAACATTCATTCTGCTGATTTTTTAAAGGTTTCTTTCAATATTCTCACTGCACTCACTATGCGCCGCCCCACGGTGGCCAGACTTATGCCCATGCGGTCTGCCGCCTGGCTTTGCGTCATTCCCTGACCAAAACACAGGTCAATGGCCTGCCGCTGCTGCTCGTCAAGCCCCGCGGCCATGGCCCCTGGCAGAGCCTCGAGTCTGTGCCGATGCGACTCATCG
The DNA here is from genome assembly GCA_934667475.1 of uncultured Muribaculaceae bacterium. GTDB lineage: Bacteria > Bacteroidota > Bacteroidia > Bacteroidales > Muribaculaceae > Sodaliphilus. The sequence continues at coordinate 77,537 of CAKUMB010000001.1, forward strand.
GCGCCGTATATCGACAACTCTATGGGATACAGCAGCTGGGCGCGCTGCTCGGCCTTGGCATGCGCCAGGCGCTTAAGGCAGCGGTTGCGCACACTCACAGCCAGATATTGCCATTCGGCATCGGGCAGCAGGCGCTGCTTGCGCTCCCACATAAGGGCAAACACGTCGCTCACCACATCGCGGCTTTCGTCGGTGTCGCGCAGCATGCTTTGCGCAACGGCCACCAAGCGGGCGTAATGCAGTTTGAAGAGGTGCTCTATATAGTCGTCGTAGTTCATTTCTAAATATCAGTCTTCTACATATAGCACCCCATAGGGGCGTGAATCACTCACGCCAAATCAGCTTTTTTCAAAAAAATTTCTTTCTGGCATCAGTGGGCGTCGAGCCAGTTGGCACCCTCGCCGTGGCTGGCCGTGAGGCGCACGTGGCCGTGGTAGGCGTTTTCCATCTCGCTCACCACTATCTGGCGCACACGGTCGAGCTCGCCAGGCAGCACGTCGAAGTTCAACTCATCGTGCACCTGCAATATCATCTTCGACTTTATGCCCTCGGCGGCAAACCTGCGGTCGATGGCTATCATGGCTATCTTGATGATGTCAGCGGCCGTGCCCTGGATGGGGGCGTTGATGGCGTTGCGCTCGCTGAAACTGCGCACCACCGCGTTGCGCGAGTTGATGTCGGGCAGCATGCGGCGGCGGCCATAGAGGGTGGTCACGTAGCCCTTCTCCTTGGCGACGGCAATGCTGCGGTCGATGTACTGGCGCACTTGCGGAAATGTGGTAAAGTAGCCATCGATGAGCATCTTGGCCTCGGAGCGCGGTATCGACAGCCGCTCCGACAGGCCAAAGGCCGAAATGCCATACAGAATGCCAAAGTTGGCCGTCTTGGCCTTGCGGCGCTGGTCGGGGGTGACACTGTCGAGGCTCTCGTGATAGATTTTTGCCGCCGTTATGGAGTGAATGTCATGACCGTGGCTGAAGGCGTCGAGCATGGTGGTGTCGCCGCTGAGGTCGGCCACAAGGCGCAACTCTATTTGCGAGTAGTCGGCCGAGAAAAACACGTTGCCGTCGCTGGGGATGAAGGACTTGCGAATTTCGCGGCCCTCGTCGGTGCGCACGGGTATGTTTTGCAGATTGGGGTTGGCCGACGACAGGCGTCCGGTGGCGGTCACCGTCTGGTTGAATGTGGTGTGGATGCGTCCCGTGTGCGGATTTATGAGCTGCGGCAGTGCGTTGACGTAGGTCGACAGCAGCTTGCGTATGCCACGCAGCTCGAGTATCTTGCCCACCAGCGGGTGGCGGTCCTGCAACTTAAGCAATATCTCCTCGGTGGTGGAATACTTGCCGCTCTTGGTCTTCTTGGCTTTATCGTCGAGCTTAAGCCGGTCAAACAGCACCTCGCCCACCTGCGAGGGCGAGGCGGTGTTGAACTGCACCCCGGCCAACTGGCAGCACTCGGCCTCGAGCTGATGCATGCGCGCCGTGAGCTGCACCGAGTAGTCGCTGAGCGCCTTCACGTCGATGCGCGCGCCAGCCAGCTCCATCCGCGCCAGCACGGCCACCAGCGGCATCTCGATGTCGGCCAGCAAATGCTCCATGCCGTTGGCCTTGATTTGCTCGTCGAGCACGGGCGGCAGCTCTAGTGCCAGCTGTGCCAACTCACAAGCCGGGTCGGTCATGCGCTCGGGCGCCACCTGGCCCAGCTTCAGCTGCCCGCGGCCCTTGGGGCCGAAAATAGCCTCGGGGGCAATAGAGTCGTGGTGAAGTTCGTCGGCGGCCACGCTGCGGGTGTCGTGGCTGCGCTCGGGCTGCACCAGGTAGTGGGCCACGCCGGTGTCGTAGTATGGCGCTGTGAACGGCACACTGTGCGCGCCCAGCATCACCATGTCGCGCTTCACGTCGGAGCTGACTATGCACGCACTGCCGGCAAACAGCGGCGCCACAGCGCCAAGCATAAGCCCGAATCCGTCGAGCGGCATATAGTAGGCCTCGCCACCCTCGGCACACACCGCCACGCCCAGCATTGTGGCCCGCATAGCCTCATCGCCGGCTGCCACAATGTGCACTGCCACACGCGGCTGCCTGGCAAGGCGCTCCACTATGCCGCAGGCCTCGCTGGTGTCGACCACCAGGCGGTAGTCGTGTGGCATCTGTGCCAAGGTGCGGCGCTCGGCGGGAGCGCCACCATCGGCAGCAGGCTGAACATCGGCAGCGTCGAACAGCGACTGCTGCTGTGCCTCCGCCACCTTGGCGGGCTGGGCCGGCGGCGCACAGTCCTCAAGGCCCACATTGGCCTCGCCCTGGTCGATGATGCGCTTGGCCAGCGAGCGGAACTCAAGTTCGTTGAACAAGCTGCGCAGCTCGGTGTAGTCAACAGGCACACGGCGCAACTTCTGCTCGTCAAACTCCACAGGCACATCGGTCTTAATGGTGGCAAGGAACTTCGAGAACTTTATTTGCTCGGCATTGTCGGCAATTTTAGTTTTCAAAGTGCCCTTCACTTCGTCTGTGTGGCCGAGCAGGTTTTCAATCGACCCGAACTGGTGTATCAGTTTCTCGGCCGTCTTCGGCCCCACACCAGGGCAGCCGGGAATGTTGTCGGCCGCGTCGCCCATGAGCCCGAGCAGGTCAATCACCTGAAGCGGACTGTCGATGCCATACTTGGCCTTTATCTCGTCAACGCCCTCGATTATGCCCTTTGCGGGGTTGTAGATTTTCACGCCAGGCGCCACCAGCTGGCCGAAGTCCTTGTCACCCGTCACCATATAGGTTTCAAAGCCTGCCGCCGCGCCCTTGTGGGCCAAAGTGCCTATCACATCGTCGGCCTCATAGCCGGCCACCTCGTAGATGGGTATGCGGTAGGCCCCGACTATGCGCTTAATGTAGGGCACGGCCTGCTTTATGCCTTCGGGCGTGGCCTCGCGCTGAGCCTTGTATTCCTTATAGGCCTCGTGGCGGAATGTGCCGCCAGGCGGGTCGAAGCACACGGCTATGTGGGTGGGCGACTCGCGCTTGAGCAAGTCTTGAAGGGTGTTGACAAAGCCGAATATGGCCGATGTGTTGAGTCCGCCGGCCGCAAAACGCGGATTGCGCATCAGGGCATAGTAGGCGCGGAATATGAGCGCATAGGCGTCGAGCAAAAACAGTCTGTTGTTCATATCGTCAGTGAAGAGTGTGTAGCTTGTACATAAAAAATTATAGAGGCAAATGCCACTTGCGGCACCTGCATGGTTATTATCAGATAAAATTAGGGCTTTTAACTCGCATTTGGAAATATTTGGAGCTAAATTTCGGCTTTAGCAAAGATTTATTGCTAATTTTGCACTTCATTATAGGCTCATGATCAAACTCGAAGACATACAACACTCCATAGGCCCCGACTTGGCCACGCTGAACGCCATCATCAACAAAACGCTGCACAGCTCCAGCCCACTAATGAATCAGATTGTGAGCAACTATCTGAAAGTGAAGGGCAAACAGCTGCGCCCCATATTGGTGCTGCTCAGCGGACGCCTGTTTGGCGGCGTCAACAGCAGCGTGCTGCACGCCGGAGCGGCCATCGAGATGCTGCACAACGCGTCGCTTATTCACGACGACGTGATTGACCGCAGCAAAGAGCGACGCGGCATCGACACCATCAACAGCACTTGGGACAACCACATTGCCGTGCTGGTGGGCGACTTCTTTGTGAGTGGAGCCCTGGCCTGCGCCACACACACCAGCAGCGTGGATATTCTCAGCACCATGGCACGCCTCGGTGCCGACCTCGCCCTTGGAGAAATCGACCAGTTTGACAATGCCCGGAACCACAGCATCACCGAGGCACACTACTTCGACATCATCAGCCACAAGACGGCATCGCTGTTCTCCAGCTGCGTGGCGGTTGGCGGCCTCGCAGCCGGAGCCTCAAAGGCCCAAATCGAGCCGCTGAAGCGCTATGCCCAGCTACTGGGCATGTGCTTCCAGATAAAGGACGACACGTTTGACTACTACCACGACCCCGCAATAGGCAAGCCCACGGGCAACGACCTGCGCGAGGGCAAGGTGACGCTGCCGCTCATCTACGCCCTGGAGCAAACCGGCTTGCCCGAGCACGACGAGATGCTGGCCCTGGCGCACAAGAGCGAACTCAGCACCGCCGAAATCGACCGTCTCATAGAGTTTGCCAAGCAAAACGGCGGCATTGAATATGCCTACAGCACCATGGAGCGCCTGCGCCTTGAAGCCGACGAGGTGCTCAACAACTATGAGCCGAGCGAAACCATTGATGCCTTCAAGCTGATATTTCGCTACATTATTGAGCGCAAAAAGTGATGTGACCATGCTGCAACAATTCCTTATCGACGGACGCATAGAAGCTGGCTGCGATGAGGCCGGCCGCGGATGCCTTGCCGGCCCGGTGACCGCAGCGGCGGTGATTCTGCCGCCACACTTCAGCAACGACCTGATTAACGACAGCAAGCAGCTCACCGAGCACCAGCGCGACGCGCTGCGCCCCATCATTGAGCGCGAAGCAGTGGCCTGGGCCGTGGCCATGATCGACCCCGCCGAAATCGACCGCATCAACATTCTCAACGCCTCCATTTTGGCCATGCACCGCGCCATTGACCAGCTTAAGGTGCGCCCCGAGGCGCTGCTCATCGATGGCAACCGCTTTAAGCCATACCCCGGCATTCCACACACCACCATAGTGAAGGGCGACTCCAAAATGATGTGCATAGCAGCCGCGTCGATTCTGGCCAAAACCCACCGCGACGAGTATATGCGCCGCATTGCCAGCGAATATCCGCAATATGGCTGGGACAAAAACAAGGGCTACCCCACGCGCGACCACCGTGCGGCCATTGCCGAATTCGGCACATCGCCCTACCACCGCATGTCGTTCAGGCTGCTAAAGCAGCCTTCGCTGTTCGACTGACACCCGCTTTTTCCACACACAACAAAAAAACAGCGTGCCCGCTTTTTCCCAAAGCGCGTCACGCCCTTACCATAACCAAAATTTAATGGTATCTCTAAAATCGTTGTTTCTAATGCTTGCTTATTTCTTTAAAGCCTCAACTTAAAAGTTGATAATATCCCTAATTCGACGGCAAAGTTAGCCACCGCTCCGCACACAGCTATAACAATGGTGTGAATCTATATCACAATACCGTAACAGCCGCCACAGCCTTGAAGGCCAACAGCCGTTTTTATTCAATACAACGCCACATTTTGCTCAAATCTGCCACTGGCCGACTGAAATTGGTGAAGCGGTGAGCGAAACATTGCGCATAAACATGTTTAGTAACATATGAATTTGTTAACCAACCAATTAAAAGTTTTATTAACTTTGCCACCGAAATAGCGCTACAAGCTCTTTCAAAGTAGTGTGGCGGCAGGTTGATTACGCCACACTATCACAAAATCATTTAGTCTAAATTTCCCTACGCTGCCTCATTGGCTGTGAGCATGTGAATGTGCAACAAGCGGGTGCGGCGGCACAGTGAGGGCTTTCCCCATAAGGAAAGCCCTCATTTTTTATCGGCACATTCGCTCCTGCAAATGCCATTTACACGATTAAATTCCCGCTAAAAATCTCAAAAAGGTGCAACAGATGTCACAATGAAGCGAAAAATATACCAGCAACTACTTGACTGGAAAGAGAAAAGAAAATGAGAAGTGGCACTGCTCATAGAAGGAGCTCGACGTATAGGAAAAAGCTACATCGTAGAGAAATTTGGCCAGAATGAATACGAGTCAAAAGTTCCGTCTGTCGGCCCTTAAGCCTGGTGCGAAATATCGTGACTGGGACGATTCTTTCTTTTGGTTGAAGGACGCAAGAGTTGTCAACATATGCTACAACTCTACAGAGCCCAACATCGGCCTAAGAATGAATGAAGACCGCACTACATTGAAGTGCTATATGAACGATACAGGCTTGCTTGTCAGTCATGCTTTTGATGAAAAGGGCATTGTCTCATCGGAGATTTATCAGAAGCTACTATTTGGAAAACTTGAGGTTAATGAGGGAATGCTTATTGAAAATATTGTGGCCCAAATGCTGACAGCCAACGGCAACAAACTATTTTTCTACAGTAAGTCATCAGAAAATAGCGAGGAGCGCATGGGAATAGACTTTTTACTTCAAAAAGACAATGTCACAAGCCGTCACAATATTCGTCCAATAGAAGTGAAGAGCGGCAAAAATTACAGACTGTCTTCCTTAAAAAAGTGCATCAAGAAGTTTGCCGAGAATACGGTCTCTCCTACTGTTTTGCACGCTGCCGACTATAGGGAGGAAGATGGCATCACCTGTCTTCCTCTGTATATGACACCATTATTGTGATGGGGGTTAGTGGGTGGGGGTGAAGCGGACGCCCACCAGCAGGTTGAAGCACGTGGGCGACGACTTGTAGAAGTTTTGCACACGGGTGCCATTGTCGATATAGTGGCCCACGCCCGGCTCCACATACACTGCCATCGAAGGCGTGGCATTGAAGGCCAGGCCAAAAGCACCCTTCACCGACCACTGCAAGCCTCCCTCGCGCACATCGCTGGCCACGTTGTGGCTGGGTGCAGAGGGATACACCGTCTTGCTGCGGCCGCTCACCAGCTTTTCGGCCATAGTTCCGGCCGTCACATACACGTCTACGCGGCGACCGCTGTAAAGATTGCAGTTGAGCTTCACGGGCACACCCACATAGTGCAGCCGCTGTTCGCAGCTCATGTATTCATCGGCATAGTCGGCACTGAGGTAGGTGTAGGCGAGTCCGGCCTCCACGCTAAGCCAGCTGTTCATCTTGTAGCGGGCTGTGGCACCGAAACTCACGGGCTGCTTGTGGTGCATCTCCACATCGGCCACGCCTATCGAGGGGGCCACGGCGTTGGCATCGCCATACATGGCGTCATACAGTTTGCCGTTGGCCATTACATCGCCATCACTCTCGCCCAAACTTATTTTCGATGGTGAGTTGAAGGCATAAAGGCCCACGCTCCATTTGTTTTCGATATGACGGGACTGTGAAATAGAAGCCTCACTGGCCGCATAGTGTGCACCATTGGTGGCATGGCTCTGCCTGGGCTCGCTTTCGGCCTTCTTTTGAGTGGGTTGCTGGGCAACTGTGTGTGTGGTGTCGGGCACCGCATTGGCCTCTGGCACGGCTGCTGCCGAGGCCAACAAAACAGGCTGCGACTGTGGCTCAACCTGTTTGTCAGCAAACTGCTGCGGCATGGCGTGGCGGTGGGCATAGGCGGCTGCCGGCATAGCGGCTGCGCTCGGTGCTGCGCCTACGCCATTAGCATTCGGCAGCGCGGTGCCAGCCTCAGCCAACGGATGCCTTGATACCGCCGCCGACTGGACCCAGCGGGCCACATCGCTGGTGCCGTTGGTGAGCCACACCACAGCGGCGACTGCCGCAGCAGCCGCTGTGGCCGCTGCCGTGCGCCTAAGCCACACCAGCCGATGCTTACGCTTTTCGGCTGCCTGCTGTGCAAGCACGGCTTTCTCGATATTGGGCCACATGCCGGGGGCAAACCCGTCGAGCCTATGCTCTCCAAGTCGCTTGCTTAAGTCCTTAGTCCAGTCGTTGTCCATAATCAGCTTATTTTCCATTTCACATTGATTTTTCAGCAGTCGTGCGTGTTCACATAGTCCTTAATTTGCCGCGCCAGCACGGCCTTGGCCCGGTGCAGCTGCGAAGCCGACGTCTCCTTTTTTATACCCAGCGCAGCTGCTATCTCGCTGTGGCTGCGGTGCTCAATCACGCTCATGTTAAACACCGTGTGGTAGCCATCGGGCAGCTGCCTTATGAAGCCGTGTATCACATCGATGGGCACACGGTCTGCCAGCACAGCGCCGTCGCCATCGTCGTCGGGCACATCAGGCACACGGCCGGTGGTTTCGATTTGTCTGAAGCGCATGCTCTTCTTAAGGCTGTTGATGGCCTTGTTGATAACAATGCGCGTCATCCACGCGCGCAGTGAGCCCTCGCCCTTGTAGCTGAAGCCTCCAATGGATGTGAATATCGACACAAAACTGTCTTGAAGCACATCTTTGGCCTCACTGTCGTCGGCAATGTAGCGCGTGCACACCGAAGCAAGTTGGGGCATATAACGATCATACAGAAGCCTCATGGCCCCTGCGTCGCCTTGCGCTATGCTGTGCACAAGTGTCTGCTCATCGTCGCATGATGATGTGTTGCGTGGCGCGCCCATTTATAATTCTATGCACCTTGTAAACAACTGGCCATGCGCTACATTGCATGCAAGGTGGCGTTAAAAATCACTTTTCACCGGTGTTTTTGGCCGTGACGGCGCTGCTACAGGTTAACGGTCTCAATGTCGTCGGGCACCACCACACGGCCAGTGAAGTTGCGCTTGGCCTCGGCGGTGTAGCTCTCGCGGCGGGTGGCCAGGTGGGTGTCTTCGGTATGGTAGAGCAGCAGGTTTTTCACCTCGAGCTCCTGCGCCAGACGGCCAGCATCGAGCGCTGTGCTGTGGTGCTTCTCGTAGGGGCGGAACTGCTCGCGGTCCTTGTATAGGCAGAAAGCCTCGCACAGCAGCCAGTCGCAACCGCGCGTCCACCGCTCGACACGCTCGTTATATGGCTCGTCGCCGAGACATGTCACACGGCGGCCGTCGGGCATCAGTGCCGAGAAGCCAAACTGCTTGGTCTTGGATGAACCGATGTCGAAAAAGGTCACGTCCATGTCGTCAATCATCAGCCGCTCGCCGTCGGTCACTTCGCGAATCACTATCGAGCCATCATCGAGGGCTCGGCATATCTTTGCCGGAATCAGCAGGCCGCAAATGGTGCGCAGTGCGTGGGCCACCTCGTTGTGGCAATAAATGGTGAACGGCGGCTGATAGCGGCCATGGTTGATCATGGGTGATATTTTGCGTATCATCCATATCACGCCCAAAATGTGATCGGTGTGGGCGTGGGTCACTATAAGGTGGCGGATTTCATCGAATGCGATGCCGGCACGGTGCAACTGGCGGAATATGCCGTTGCCGCCGCCCGCGTCCACCATCACGGCGCCTTGCGGCGACCGCAGCCAAAAGCAGGTGTTGTAGCAGCGCGTGCACATGGCATTGCCAGTGCCGAGCATGGTTATGTGTGGTGTTGTGACAGAAGCCATAGCCTATTATATTGAAAAAACACTTACCCCAAAAAAAGCGTTCAGCGCACCACGCACATCACGGCCTCAACGCCACGGCGGCCAGCATGGCCAGCATGACGTAGGAAACCCAGCACAGTGCCAGCAGCACCCACGAAACCTCGGGACGCTCGCACCTGGTGCGGTAGGCCGCATAGCAACTGAGCAGCACGTAGGCAGGCAGGCACAGCAGCAACAGTCGCATAGTGTCGTAGTCGCTGCCAGCCACAGGCAGCACCGATAGCAGCCACGGCCAAAGCAGCAGCGGGACTATGGTGGCGCCTACCAGCAGGCGGTAGCGCACGGGAGGACGGCCGGAATTTTTCATAACGCGTGAAAAAACACAGTGATTGGTTCGCTAAAAAATTTACTGTAATGCAAATATAGTGTTTTTTGGGGCTCGAAGTAGTCATTTTCTCCTTATTCGTTGCATTACAGCCACAATTGCAATTAAATTTAACCGCTTTGTTTAGCGGCATTGCGCTTTTTTGCGTACTTTAGCGCACATTCTAAAATTCAAAAACGACACAATGAAAGACAACGACAACAGCATACAGATTTTTTGTAAGAACACCAACGAATACATCGACGTTGACGGCGGCGACACACTGCAGGACGTGTACGACACCCTTAGCAGCCGCCTTGGCATGAAGCCCATATGCGCCCGTGTGAACAATGTGACGCAAGACATGCACTTCGCCATCTACCGGCCCAAACTGGTGGAATATCTCAGCGCCGACACAGCCACAGGCCGACGGGTGTACATACGCTCGCTGTGCATGATGCTATACAAGGCCATAACCGACCTGTATCCGGGCAAGCGGCTGCTGATTGACCACAGCGTGAGCAACGGCTACTACTGCATATTCAAGCACGAGACAGGCCCCGTGAGCACCGATGTGGTAAACGCCATAAAGGAGCGCATGCGCCAAATTGCCGAAGCCGACATCAAGTGGGTGAGGCGCGAGAGGCTCACGGCCGACGTAACAGAGATGTTCCGCAAGCAGTCGATGCCCGACAAGGTGCGCCTGCTTGAAAGCAAGCACGACATCTACACCACCTACTACAAGCTCGACAACGTGATCGACAGCTACTATGGTCCGCTGGCACCGTCAACGGGCTACATCAAGACGTTCGACCTTGTGCCCTACAAAGAAGGCATGCTGCTGCTCGGCCCCGACCGCGACGACATGAGCAAGCCGGCCAAGCCTGTGAAACAGGAAAAAATGTTTCAGGCATTCACCGACTATGTGAACTTCAACTGCGTGATTGGCGTGGCCGACGTGGGCGAGCTTAACCGCGCCATTGCCGACCACCGCGCCTCCGAGCTGATTAATGTGGCCGAGGCGCTGCACAACAAGATGTTTGCAAAAATAGCCGACGACATCGCCACACGCTACCGCCAAGGCGGAGCGCGCGTGGTGCTCATCGCCGGCCCGTCGTCGTCGGGTAAAACCACATCGTCGAAGCGGTTGGCCATTCAACTAATCACCAACTACATAGTGCCAAAGGTGATTTCGCTCGACAACTATTTCGTTGACCGCGCCCACACGCCGCTCGACGAGAATGGCGACTACGACTACGAGGCCCTGCACGCACTCGACCTCGACCAGTTTAACGCCGACATCACCGACCTGATTGCCGGCAAAGAAGTGAAAATGCCCACCTACAACTTTGAGACGGGAATGCGCGAATACCGCGGCAACACTCTGAAACTCGAGAAAAACAACATACTGCTCATGGAAGGCATCCACGGCCTCAATCCCGAGCTCACGGCCCACATACCCGACGAAATGAAGTACCGCCTGTTTGTGTCGGCCCTTACCACACTCAACATCGACGACCACAACTGGATACCCACCTCCGACAACCGCCTGCTGCGCCGCATAGTGCGCGACTACAAATACCGCGCTGTGAGCGCACGCGACACCATAGCACGCTGGGGCAGCGTGCGCCGCGGTGAGGAAAAGTGGATTTTCCCCTATCAGGAGAATGCCGACGCCACATTCAACTCCTCGCTGCTGTTTGAACTGGCGGTGATGAAGAGCTACGTTGAGCCTGTGCTGCGACAGGTGCCCAACAACTGCCCCGAGTTTTCCGAAGCCCACCGCCTGCTGCAGTTCATGAGCTACTTCGAGCCTCTGGCCGAGCGCGACGTGCCCAGCACCAGCCTGCTGCGCGAGTTTTTGGGCGGCAGCAGCTTCCACTACTAAACGACTGGCGCGGAAGCGTGTTATAATAAAAGCAATCCGCCCGGCTCCAGACAAACATGGAACCGGGCGGATTAGTTTTTGCTAAGCTATGTACTTTACTTCTTGATGAACTTGAGCGACTGAGTGGCTGTGCGAGCCACATACACGCCGGGAGCGAGACCCTCAACGCTAAGTGCGCTCACCTTGCCCTGCGAGGCTGCCACAAGGCTGCCAGCCATAGTGTAGACTGCCACCTGCTGTGCTTCGGGCAGCACCACTGCCTGAATGGCGGGGCTGTATACGGCCTTTGCCTTCACATTCACGGCCTCAACACCTGTGGCCTTGCCTGCAGGCATGAATATCACCTGACCAAGGTTGGCATTGTCGGCCTTGTGAAACACCACCTTCTCAATGCTTACGCTGTCCTGAGTGGCCACATTCCACACATTGCCCTGGGCATAAACCGTCTCGGCAGTGTTGTTATACAGGTCATACAGCACGCCGCCGTTACCATTGTTGCGGAACACATTTTCACCAGGGTTGTAGTCGTCGCCACTCTTATCTCCTACCTTGCCGAAGTTCATGTTCTTGCTTGAGCCAATCAGCGTCACACCCCACAGGTTGCCGTCAATCACGTTGCCCTTGACATATGTTGCGGCTGCGTTGCTGTAGATGCTTATGCCGCTGCCGCCATTGTTGGCGTTGGTTTCATATTTGTTGTTTATCAGCTTGTTGTCCTCGATAGACACATCCACCGAGCCAATCACCGTAACGCCATAGCGGTTGTCCTCCACATCGTTGTCCTTGATTATCACCTTGCAGTTGTGCGCCAGGTTGAGCATATTGCTCACGCCTATGCCGCCCACCTTGGTATACTGGCCGCCAATCACCTTGTTGCCAGTGATTTCCACATTATAGGCTTCGCTTGAGCCGCCGCAAGTGAGGTTGATTTGCGGGCGGTTGCTGTTGCCGGTGTTGTTGTGATAGAAGTAGTTGTTCTTAACCACGATGCCAATAGGCACATTTGCACCATTGCCCAATGCACCGGTAGTGCTCTCGATGAAGCGGCAGTTCGTCACCTCATTGCCCACCGACGAGCGGCTGAAGGTGAGGGCTGCTGCACTCACTTGCTTGCCGTTGTAGTAGCTGAACGTGCAGTTGTCGGCCTTGAGGTTGCCATTGTCGCTGCCAAATGCCACGCCGCCGTATTCAAAAGTGACGTTTTTCAGCACCGCCGAAGCATTGTCGCCATAAATGCGGAAGCCCTTGGGCTGCGCATCGGCGGCCGAACGGGTCACAGTGGCCGTGTCGCTCGGAGTCAGATCGGCATAGCCGTCGATGTTCACCTGCACGCCGTCGGCCAGCTTCACCACATCGCCGTTTTGCAGGCGCAGGGTGTCGCCATAAGCAATGCTTATAGCCTCATTCACCACATAGGCGCCATCCACTTTCTTCACACCACTTGTGTCGATTTTGCTGAGCGATTCAAATGTGTATACTTTTTTAGAACCATCGCTCACATATCCTGCGGTGGCTGTGGCCACTGCCGTGGCCGCTAATAACAGAGTAAATGTTTTCCTCATAACAGTAACAGTTTGTTTAATATTTGGGGTGCAAAATTAATAAATACTATTAAAGTTGTAAAGTATTGTGAGTAAAAAAATGTTTTTAACCCTTTATCACCATTAGTGGCAGGGGTGTTTCGGGGGTATTTAGTAACTTTGCAGCAATTATTAATGAGCAATCATAATCACAGCAACATGAAGAAAATTGTTTTTGCCACCAACAATGCACACAAGTTGCAAGAGTTGCGGCAAATAATGGACGGACTATATGACGTGGTGGGCCTTGCCGACATAGGCTGCCACGACGACATTCCCGAAACGGCCGACACCATCGAGGGCAACGCGCTGCTAAAGGCGCAATATGTGAGCGAACACTATGGCATGGACTGCTTCAGCGACGACACAGGTCTTGAAATAGAGGCCCTTGGCGGCGAGCCGGGGGTGATGTCGGCACGCTATGGCGGTGTGGCACACGACAGCGAACGCAACATAAGCAAAGTGCTGAGCAAAATGCAGGGCCAGGCCAACCGCCGCGCGCGGTTCCGCACGGCCATTGCGCTGATTGCCGACGGACAGACGCACATATTCGAGGGCGAGGTGCGCGGCACCATACTCACCGAGCGACACGGCACTGGCGGTTTCGGATACGACAGCATATTCAAGCCCGATGAGGCCGACTGCACTTTTGCCGAAATGAGCGCCTACCAGAAAAACGCCATCAGCCACCGCGGCAGGGCCGTGGCAAAGCTGGCCGCATTCCTGGCCCAAAAGAACTAAGACATGGGCTACAGCCTCTTGCATAAGAGGCCGCATTTTATTAATTTTGTGTGCATGCTAACTAACGACGACAACAATCATAAGGCCACCACGCTATATGTAAGCGACCTCGACGGCACGCTGCTCAACAGCGACACACTCCTCAGCGACACCACAGTGAAGCTGCTAAACAAGGCCATTGCCCACGGGGCTATGTTCACGGTGGCCACGGCACGCACCCCGGCCACCGTCACCACCCTTATGAGCCGAGTGGCTGTGAAGCTGCCCATGATAGTGCTGGCAGGGGCCGCCATGTGGCACGATGCCGAGCGCACCTACAGCGATGTGCAGACCATAGGCGGCGACACCGTGAATGAGATTGCAGACGTGTTTGAACGCCACGGGCTGCACCCGCTCATCTACCGCCGCCACGGCGGAATGCTGCACGTGCGCCACTGCGGGCAGCTATCACCGCAAGAACAGCAGTTTGTGGCCGAGCGCACCGGGCTTGAGCTTAAACGATTCTACCTCGACGACAGCGAGCAGCAATACCGCGACGAAGCCGACGGTGAGGCAGTGCTGCTGTTTTCAATGCAGAAGCTCGACCGCCTTGAGCCCGTGTACAACGAAATAAAAAGCAACCCCAAATGCTCGGTGATGTTCTACCCCGACATTTTCGACCCCACTTCGGGCTTCATCGAAATCTACCGCGCCGGCTGCACCAAGGCGCAGGCCATTAGCAGGCTGGCCCGGCAGCTGGGAGCGGAACGCACGGTGGTGTTTGGCGACAACGGCAACGACCTGGCCATGATGCGCGCCGCCACCCACAGCGTGGCCGTGGCCAACGCCATTCCGGCCATAAAAGAGGCGGCAAGCGAAATCACCGGCACTAACAACGCCGACAGTGTGGCCCGCTGGATATGCGCCGACATGGGGCTCGACACCGACTGACACACTCTTTTCCCCAAAAAAGAAGAATTGCAATGAAGAAAAAGCCTATTATGCGAAATGTGGTGACAATGCGCAACATCTACGACAAGCGGCGCATTTGGAAGCTGGCACTGATGGCTGTGTCGGTGGCCATGGTGGGTGTTTTTCTTTACATATCAAACAATCTGGTGAAAGACCTGGCCGAGCAGGAGCGCGACCGCATGGAGATTTGGGCCAACGCCACGCGCGAACTTGCCGCCATGGGCAGCGAGACCGCCACTGGCGAGCCAGCCATGCCCACCGACGTTGACTTTCTGCTCAACATCATCGAGCGCAACCACAACATACCCGTGCTGCTGGTTGACGACCGCGACAGCATATTGCTCAACCGCAACTTCCGCCTGCCTGAGCCCGTCGACAGCATGTCGCCCTACAACATATCGCCGCGAAACATGCAGTTTCTGAAGGAGCGGCTGGAACACCTCAAGAACTCCCAAAACAAGATTGAGATAAAAATCGACAACCACACCACCCAGTGGCTCTACTACGAAGACTCCACCGTGCTGCGCCGCCTGGCCTACTACCCCTACATTCAGCTGGCGGTGCTGCTGATATTCATTGCCGTGGCCTACTTTGCCCTGATAAGCGTGAAAAAGGCCGAGCAAAACAAGGTGTGGGTGGGACTGTCGAAAGAGACGGCACACCAGCTGGGCACACCCATATCGTCGCTCATGGCATGGACGCAGATGCTGCAGCAAATGGGCGTTGACGCCGATGTGGTGGCCGACATGGACAAAGATGTGCACCGCCTGTCGGTGATTGCCGACCGCTTCTCGAAAATAGGCTCGATGCCCGACAAGGAGCTGACCTTTATCAACGAGGCCGTGGAGCGCAGCCTCGACTATATGAGTTCGCGCATTCCGCGCCACGTGCACCTGAGCGTGGTCACCGACGACGCCCACAACTGCGGCGTGATGCTGTGCCAGTCGCTGTTTGAGTGGGTGATGGAAAACCTTACCAAAAACGCCGTCGACGCCATGGAAGGCGAGGGCGACCTCACCATAACGGTGGGCTGCGATGAGTCAAACGCTGTGATTATGGTGCGCGACAGCGGCAAGGGCATAGCCCGCAAAAACTTCAAAAATGTATTCACCCCCGGTTTCACCACCAAAAAGCGCGGCTGGGGTCTGGGGCTCACTCTGGTGAAACGCATCATTGAGGAGTATCACGGCGGCAAAATCTATGTCAAGGAGTCGGAATTGGGCAAGGGCACCACATTTGCCATCGAAATACCCAAAGTGAGCTAATTCTTTTCCATTGTGCCTTTTTCTACTTGCTTGATGGCATCGAGCGGTTTAGGGTGAGCATCGGGTCGATAATCGACCGGTCGTTGCTCAGCCGCGGTATTTTGCGCTGTCCGCCCAGCTTTCCGCCATCGCGGGCAAGCCACTCGTCGAAGAGTCCCGCACGGGCTACTACCACCGCCGGACGGTCGAGAAATATGTCGCCGCTGCGCTTGGCGTCGTAGTCGCTGTTGACGGCGCGCAGGCTGCTGTCGAGCACGCTGGCAAACTGCTCGAGGCTGCGCGGTGGCGCGGCAAACTCTATGAGCCACTGGTGGCGGCCCTTGCGCCCCTCGGCGGCATAGACGGGAGCTGCGGTGTAGTTGAGCACCTGCGCCCCGGTGATGCGCTGCGCCTCTGCTATGGCATGGTCGGCGTTATACACCATCAGTTCCTCGCCAAAGGCGTTGATGAAGCTGCGCGTGCGCCCGGCTATCTTAATTTTCACAGGATTCAGCTGCTCAATGGTCACGGTGTCGCCTATGCGGTAGCGCCACAGGCCGTTGCATGCCGTTATCACAAGCTCGTAGGTGCGGCCCTGCTCTATTTCCCATATTGGATACACCTCGGGATGCAGGCTGCCGGAGTCTTCTATCGGCAGGAATTCAAAGAACACACCCGCATCGAGCAGCAGCAACATGGCCGTGGTATCCCACGACGACTGCACGGCAAAGAATCCCTCGCTGGCATTGTAGGTGTCGAGAAAGTGCATGCGGCTCATGTCGCACAGCCGCTCATACTGGGCACGATAGGGGGCAAAGGCTATGCCACCGTGGAAAAACACCTCAAGGTGCGGCCACACCTCGTGTATGCAGCTGGCCCCTGTGCGCTCGAGCACGCGCTTTATCACCGTGAGAAACCACGACGGCACGCCCGATATGTTGGTCACATCCTGGCCTATGCTGGCCTCCACCAGCGCCGGCAGCTTCTGGCTCCAGTCCTGCATAAGGGCCACATTCTTGCCCGGCACGCGAAACATGTTGACCACGGGGTTGATGTTCTCAATCAGATTGGCCGAAAGGTCGCCAACGCGCACCCCGGGCTTCAGCTTTAACTCGTTGGCAAAACTGCCGCCCAAAATGAAACCCTTACCCGAAAAAATGCGGCTGTCGGGCACCAGATTCAGGTAGTGGGCCACCACATCGGTGGCTCCGCGGTAGTGGTTGAGCCTGAACGACTCTGGGGTGATGGGGATGTATTTACTCTTTCCGTCGCTCGTTCCCGACGACTGGGCAAAATTGATGCACCGTCCAGGCCACAGCACATCTTTCTCGCCGTCGACCATGCGCATTATCTGTGGACGCAAATCCTCGTAGCGGTAGAGCGGAACTGTGGAGGCAAACTGGCGGTAGGTGCGAATGCTCGAAAAATCGTAGTGACGGCCTATCTCGGTGAGCGACGCACGCTCGATGAGCTTCACCAGCTGGCCCTGCTGCACGCTGTCGGCGTGGTCGATGTATAGCAGGTGCTGACGCAGGCGGCCGGCAGTGTAGCTTCGCATTATTGTGGTGAAATTAAGCATTGCTGTGGTCTTTTTAATGTTTCACAAATTTACAATAAAATCGCGGCCCGCAGCCGCCGGTGGGCACAAAAAATGCGTCCAGGCCACTTGCAAAGCATGGTCTGGACGCACATGTGCGGTTGGGAAGCTGCTTTATTTCAGCGCCTGCTTGAAGGCCGCCATCTGCACAGCGGCATCGGCCGCCTCGGTGCCCTTGTTGCCCAGCGCGCCGCCAGCGCGGTCGATGGCCTGCTGCTGGTTTTCGGTGGTGAGCACACAGAATATCACGGGCACGTTGCCAGTGGCGTTAAGGTAGGCGCAGCCCTGGGTGGCATTGTCGCACACATAGTCGAAGTGTGGAGTGCCGCCGCGAATCACGCAGCCTATCATTATCACAGCACTGAAGCGGCCAGTGCGGGCCAACTGCGAGGCGCCGAAGGTGAGTTCCACCGTGCCAGGCACACGGTGCGTCTCCACCGCGTTGGCCGGGTATCCGAGTTCGGCCAGGCGGTCGGTCACGCCCTTGAGCAGGGCATCAGTCACTTCGGCATTCCACTCGGCAGCCACCACGCCCACCTTGAGTCCGGGCACATGTGGCAGCTTCACTGCCGCGCCGCGGTCGCTGCTTCTTAGTTCAGTTGACATATAGCTATTTTATTTTTAGTAAATTGATTTCGACTTGCTCTTGCTCACGGGCTCGGGGAAAAGCATGTTGGTGGTGATGAAGTCCACACCGCACTCCTTCATGCGGTTGAAGATTTCGGGATTGTCCACCGTCCAGCAGTTCACCTTGAGTCCTGCCTCGTGAAGTTCCTTCACCAGTTCGGGACTGATGAGCTTGTGGCTTGCGTCAAGGTCGATGTGGCGCTTCTTGCACCACTTGATCCACTTCTGCGGGTCTTCCTTGCCGCCGGCCAGAACCTGCACCTTGAATTTGGGATACTGCTTGTGTATGTATTCAATCACTTCGGGCATAAACGAGATGATGATGGCATCGTCGGTGTATCCCTTTTGAGCAATCAGGTTCATCAGTGCCGGCACACCGTCGAGACATGTTTTCTCGGGGTCTTTTTCGCTCTGCGAGTGAATAGCCACGCACTCCTCGGCCTTGATTTCAATCACAGGCACCTTGCCAAGCTCGCGGCACAGGTCCAGATACTGGCCAAGGCTCATGAGGTGGCCCACATAGGTTACGCCTTTACGCACCTGCTTCAGCGGGGTAGAGAGCACCTCGTCGAGGTTCATCTGCGAGAAGCCGGTGGCGGGGCCGCCCACACGCTTCATGTCGCCGTCGTGGCACACCACCCAGGCACCGTCTTTGGTTTGGTGGATGTCGCACTCAAGTCCCCATGCGCCCGATGCGGCGCCATTGCGGAATGCGGCCTCAGTGTTCTCCACTCCCCACACCGAGCCGCGGTGGCCTACGATTTGCTGTGCGTTCAGGCCCAGCGAAGCTGCCAGCAGAATTGCAGCGGTGAAAATACTTTTCAGTAATGTCATAATATTAAAGTTTTTATTTTTGTTATTTAAGAGATTTTCTATTTCCACTATTTCGGCATTGGCACTGAGCCGCTTGGCAAGCGGCAGCAGCGACTGCAGCAGCTGCTCGGCGGCGGCACGGCGGTTAATTAGCCGCATAAGTGCCTTTGCGAGGCCTATCGACAGCACCAGCTCGTTGTAGCCCAGCGTGTCGCTCAGCTTCTTCTGGTAGCGCAGCGCCTTGGTGTAGTATCGCACGGCATTGCGTCCGTTGCCGGTTTCAAGCATTATGTCGCCCTCCTTCTTAAGCGAGTGAATGAGGTTGCGCAGGGCCGAGCGGGCCTTGGCGGTGTCGGGGGCGCGGTCGAGCATCGAAGTGTAGATTTCGGTCATCTGCTGGTAGTGGGCATACACCTCCATCTGCTTGTTGCGCGACTTGAATATGTGCGCGCTGGCCTCAACGGCACACAGCAGCATGGCCGAGAAGCGCGCACCGTCTTTGTGCGATAGCCGCTCAAGCAGCCTTTGGGCCTTGGTCAGCTCCTTGGTAGCACGGCTGCTGTCACCCAGTGCATTGTGGGCCACGGCCAGATTGTAGAGCAGCGAGGCCACTATGGCCAGGAAGTCGTTGGTCTTTTTGCCGTTGATTTGCGACAGCACGCCCAGCGCATTCTCGGCCGAGCCAAGAGCCAGCATGTAGTCGGCCCCCTCCACAAATATGGTCATGCGGGCCAGCCACAGCCATGCCAGTTGCAGCGGCGGCAGCCGGTGGGCCACGTCGCTGAACACGCATCGGTCTATTTCCATAGCCGCATCGCGGCTGCGGCCGTGTTGCATAAGATACACCACATACCACAGCCTCACATCGAGTGCCACAGCCTCGCTGAGACCGTCGGCAGGCGGCATGCTGCCGCTGGCCTCGATTTGTGCCTTGGCTATGGTGATGTCGTTGGCCAAAGCCGGAAACGACGTTTCAATGAGCAATCCCTTGATTGGCTGCTCGCCGTCTTTTACTTCCATTGCTTTATCCATGAAATTGTGTATTGCTATTAATGTCACTGTTTCTGCCGCTCGGCTTCGGCCTGGGCCAGCTGGCTTTGGCACTCGGCCGCGAAATCGGCCGTGACGCAGTTGTCGGACTGCGCGGCACACACTGCGGCACACTTGAAGGCAGCTGCCGTTATGCCCTGCCAAGCCTCGTCGTCGAGCGTCTTAAGTTCGTCGCGGCCTATATCGAGGCGGCACAGCTCGCTCACTATGCCCGCAGTGAATCCTGCCTGCCAGCCCAGCAGGTTGGTGCTGGCGCCGCCCTCATTGGCCACATCGTGGCGCTTGCCGGTGCTGAAGCGGCTGAGGCTGAGGTCGGGGTTGATGTGCATATAGTTTGAGCAGTAAAACTCAATGTGGTTGCGGAATGCCTCCTCGCAACTCTCGCCGGGGAAGATGTCGTTGATGTCGCGGTTGTGAGCTATCACAATGTCGGAAATCTCAAGATTCTCAAGAATGTTGGGCATCACACGCGTTATGCGAAAGTTGATGCCGTGCTGGAATCCGGGCAGGTATATTATTATGGCCTTGCGCTCGGAGGCATAGCTCACAAGCTCAAACAGCCGCTCGCGCTGCGGCAGGTCGATGGCATACAGCGAGCCAAACACCACAATGTCGCCCTCGTCTATTCGGGGCCATATCACATCGAAGCGATCGTTGGGATAGCTGCCGTAATTCACTATTTTGTCGGCCTCGCCGGGCGTTTTGAATATTGCCGAAAAAGCCGTAGAGCCTTCTGTGAAGCGGTCGATCGACTTCACATCCACTCTGTGCTCCGACAGGAAATCGACCACCATCTGGCCCACACTGTCGGTGCCACACTCGCTAACCATGCTCACAGGCAGCCCCATGGCTCCGAGCGAGGCAGCTGTGTTGGCTATGCGGCCGCCTATGAAGGCGGCAAGCGGCTTGCCGCCGCTGAACACGGTGTCGACCACCGATTCGCCTATTGCAATGATTTTGCGCATTTCTTTATATTTTTTTTTCTTAAATTTCCCTTTTTGTCCTGGCTAATGCAATCAGCTGCGGCTCTTCACGCCCAGATAGCCTCCGTGGTGGCGCATGGCGTAGTCGCGCTTGGTGAAGCCAGTGGCCAGCATCGAGCTCACCACCAGCACATCGCCCATCACCGTCATCATGGTGGTGGATGTGGTGGGGGTTAGGCCCAGAGGGCACACTTCGGGCGCACCTCCGGTCCAGAGGCATATGTCGGCAAGACGCGCAAGCTCACTTTGGTCGTTGCCTGTGATTACAATGAACTTTAGTTGTGGATACAGGGCGTGAGCCAAATCTACAAGGGCCAGAATCTCGTTGGTCTTGCCCGAGTTGCTCAGCAGCAGCATCACATCGTTGGGTTGCAACACACCCAGGTCGCCGTGCTGCGCCTCACTGGGGTGCAGAAACACGGCCGGAATGCCGGTCGACGAGAAAGTGGTGGCAATGTTTTCGGCAATCTGGCCGCATTTGCCCATGCCAGAGGTCACGAGTTTGCCGCCCTTGTTGTGCACTTGCTCCACTATGAGGCTCACCGCCTTGTTATATTCATCGGTTACGGGGATATTCTTTACGGCATTGCTTTCGGCCTCCAGAATACTTTTCATCGTTTGCTTAACATCCATATGACTATGCATCAATTATGTGTTGGTGTCTAAATAAAACAGCGTACAAATGTCACTGTCCAAGTGCTTTAACATATTGCAATTGCCGGCAGTGCCATTTTGTTGCCTATTTGCCCACAAAGATAGCAAAAAAAGATGAGAGTTGGCATTTTTTCACTTGCTCAGCAGGCTGCGCAAGAAGGGCAGCAGCTGGCGGGCAGCCTGCTGATGCTGTGCCTTCGAGGGGTGCCAGTCGGCTCCGTAGCCCAGTTTTGGGTCTTGCATGTCGAGTTCGAAGTAATACACGTTGAGCCCTTGCTTGTGAAGCTCGGCATACACTTCTTTAAGAGTGGCTATTTGCAGCTGCTTGGCCGTTTTGCTCAGCATCTGGCTTGTGAGTATCACTATCTTGGCTTTGGGCTGCACCTTGGCCAGGTGCTGGATAAACTTTTTGTAGACGCTTTTATAGAGATTTATGTCATAACCCTTGGTGCTGAGGTCGTTGGTGCCAAGGTTCACGCATATCACATCGGGGCGGAAGCGCGAGAAGTCCCACAGCTGTGTGGAGTCGTAAAGGCATGTGTAGTCATACCATCGGGTCATGGTCTGCCCCTCCTCATGGCCGCCATAGTTGCGGTAAACACCTATTCCCGAGCGCGCCACACACATTTCTTCGGCATTGAGCTCACGCGCCAGAATGGCAGCGTAGGAATAGTAGTGGTTTGAGTTGTCGTAGCTGTAGTGCACCCACTGGCTTTTGGCCTCGCTGCCATAGCCGCAGGTGATGGAGTTGCCTATGAACTCGATGCGGTGCTTTGGGCGCTGCGGCGCCTTCAGCAGCTGGGTGCCGCTGTCGAGCAGCAGACCTCTGAACTCAGGTCGCTTTTCGTAGCCTTCAATGGCAAGCATCACTTTCACTGTGTGCTGTCCGGCTGGCAGCCCTTTGGCAAGGGTTATCACCGAATCGGTGTCGGTGAAGTTTATTTTGCGGGCATCACCATTGTCTACAGTCACCATAAATTGCCCGCTGCCAGGCTTTGCCTTCATGGCAAGGCCGGTGCCGCTGATGCGCACTGCTATCTGTGTGGCCGGATACACAAACAGCGGGCTATCGGGATTGCTGAAATTGATGCGGCCTGTGTACTGGATTCGGCTGTCGGTGGGCTTAACCTCGGTAGTGGCAGCCGTGGTGCAAATGGCGCTAAGCAGCACCATCGATGATGTAAATATGCTTTTTATTCTCATTGTTTTGTAACGTTTAATGTTGAAAGTTTACTATCTTTTTTTCTCGGCCGAGCAGCCACGGGGCATAGCGGGATATGAGCCAAGCGGCAGCTCCCACCACTATCATCGTAGCGGCAGCTATGACCAGCGATGCGGGCCACGACTGCACATTCATTTGCGGACTTATGCGGTGCATTACAATGCGCAAGGCACCTATGCAGTAGTTTTGTAGCGCAAGGCACGTGATGCCGTTGGCGGCAAAAAAGGCCACAATGCTGCGTGGCCCAAAGCGGTCGGCGGCCTTTGTGGCAAGCCATGCAAGCGGCAGCATCACGGCCATGCCGCCAAGTGTGAGCAGCAGCGACCGCCACTCGGCTTGCTGCACCACTGGAGCGGCACACGCCATTATTGCCACTCCTGCCGCAGCCAGCGCCACCGCTCCGAGCCAGCCAATGCGCACTCCGCGCTCCACCCGGCCATGCGTCATGGTGTGCCCCAGGGCGTAAAAGGGCATATAGAGCATGGCATAGTTGATGTTCCAAAAGTTGAGGTGCTCTGTGCCCGGGCACAGAGCCGCCACGGCGGCCAGCGCCACGCTCACGGCCAGCGACCACCGCTGCCCAGCCAGCCGCAACACCCAGTAGTAGATAAGCTGCATGCTCAGCAGGCAGGTGATGAACCAGAACGGAGCCAGCACCAGCAGGCTGTAGGCCTTGGGCTGCCCCATAAGGCACTCCCACAGTGGCTGCCACCACGGCGCGGCGGCATCGGCTGCGCCCATGCGCCTCTGCGCCACAATCCACATGACGTAGAAAATGGCGTAGAATGCAATATAAGGCACCGCCACAGGGCGCAACCTGTGCTTGAAGTATGCCCTAAATGAAACATACTCACCGGCGTGGCACAAACAGCCCGAGCAGCCGAAAAACACCGCCAGTATGCCAACTATAAAAACGAGCATGCGTGGTTGGGCATGCAGCAGCACTATGAGCATCAAGCTCATGAGCCGTGCATAGTCGAGCCACGCATACCTCGTTTTTTCCATATTTGTGTGCCGCGCACTCTGGGGCGGCCTTTTTTGCTATGTTAAATCACAACGTTCACAATTTTGTTGGGCACCACTATCACCTTCTTGGGTGTCTTGCCGGCCACCCACTTTTCGGCTGCGGCATCGGTGAGGGCAAGCCTCTGCACCTCGTCATTGCCTGTGCCGGCGGGCACCTGAATATTGAAGCGCGGCTTACCGTTGAACAGCACGGTGTATTTCACCGTGCTCTCCTTCAGATACTCCTCGTTCCACTTGGGCCACTGGGCATCGCACACCGTGGTGTCGTGGCCAAGCACGTGCCAAAGCTCTTCGGCAATATGGGGGGCAAACGGAGCAAGCAGCACCACAAAGTGCTCAAGCACCTCGCGGTTGTGGCACTTGAGCGAACTGAGTTCGTTGCTGCATATCATGAATGCGGCCACCGATGTGTTGTAGGAGAACGTCTCGATGTCGCCAGTCACCTTCTTTATGAGTTTGTGAATCGACTTCAGTTCGTCGGCGCTGGGTTTGCCGTCGGTCACTATCAGCTCATCGCCCTTGTAGAAGAAGTTCCACAGACGCTTAAGGAAGCGGTTAACGCCGTCGATGCCGTTGGTGTCCCAAGGCTTGCTGGCCTCCACGGGACCCAGGAACATTTCATACAGGCGCAGCGTGTCGGCACCATAGCGCTCCACAATGTCGTCGGGGTTAACCACGTTGAACATCGACTTCGACATTTTCTCGATGGCCCAGCCGCAAATGTATTTGCCGTCTTCGAGCACAAACTCGGCGTTCTTAAACTCGGGGCGCCATGCACGGAACTTGTCGATGTCGAGCACATCGTTGCTCACTATGTTCACGTCCACGTGTATAGGCGTCACATCGTAGTCTTTTTTCAGGTTGAGCGACACAAATGTGTTGGTGTCCTTAATGCGGTACACAAAGTTGCTGCGGCCCTGAATCATACCCTGGTTCACGAGTTTCTTAAACGGCTCGGGCTCACACACATATCCGTAGTCGTAAAGGAACTTGTTCCAGAAGCGGCTGTAGATGAGGTGGCCGGTGGCATGCTCGGTGCCGCCCACATACAGGTCCACCTGGCGCCAGTATTCATCGGCCTCGCGCGACACCAGTGCCTCGTCGTTGTGCGGATCCATGTAGCGCAGATAGTATGCACTCGAACCTGCGAAACCCGGCATGGTGCAAAGTTCCAGCGGACGGCCGTTGCTGGCCACCCAGTTTTTGGCGCGGCCAAGCGGCGGCTCACCGCTCTCGGTGGGCAGGAACTTGTCGATTTCAGGCAGTTCAAGCGGCAGCTCGCTCTCGTCGAGCGGTTGCGGCTGGTTGTCCTCATCGTAATATATTGGGAACGGCTCGCCCCAGTAGCGCTGACGGCTGAATATGGCGTCGCGCAGGCGGTAGTTCACCTTCACGCGGCCAATGCCGGCCTCGGCTATGTATTTCTTTGTCTTTGCTATTGCCTCCTT
Organism: uncultured Muribaculaceae bacterium; assembly: GCA_934667475.1. Taxonomy (GTDB): domain Bacteria; phylum Bacteroidota; class Bacteroidia; order Bacteroidales; family Muribaculaceae; genus Sodaliphilus. Next base: position 102,822 of record CAKUMB010000001.1, read on the forward strand.
CACTTGCAGGCCGTTGAGCTGCAGGCGTTCGTTCGACGAGTTGATCACCGTGCCCTCTTTGGCGTCGAAGCTCTCCTCGCTCACGTCAGCACCCTCGATGAGGGGCACTATGGGCAGATCGAAGTGCTTGGCAAAGGCGTAGTCGCGGCTGTCGTGTGCAGGCACGGCCATAATGGCACCAGTGCCATATCCGGCCAGCACATAGTCGCTTATGTATATTGGAATCTCCTTGCCGGTTACGGGGTTGATGGCATACGAGCCGCTGAACACGCCGCTCACCTTCTTGTCGATGAGTCGCTCGCGCTCGGTCTTGTGCTTCACCTCGCTTATGTAGGCTTCCACAGCCGCCTTCTGGTCGGCAGTGGTAACTTGGTCCACATATTCACTTTCGGGAGCAAGCACCATGAATGTTACACCGAAAATAGTGTCGGCGCGTGTGGTGAAAATGAGCAGATTGAGGTCGCTGTCCTTCACCTTGAAGTTCATCTCAGCTCCCTCGCTATAGCCAATCCAGTTGCGCTGCGTCTCCTTGATGGAGTCCGACCAGTCCACAGTGTCGAGGTCACGCAGCAGGCGACCTGCATAGGCGCTAACGCGCAGACACCACTGGCTCATCATTTTTTGCACCACAGGATAGCCGCCACGCACACTCACGCCCTCGCTCACCTCATCGTTGGCAAGCACAGTGCCCAGCTCGGCACACCAGTTTACCATGGTGTTGCCACGGTAGGCAATGCGGAAGTCCATGAGCACGTTGTTTTTCTCCACCTTGCTCATGGCGTTCCACTCCTGTGCGGTGAAGCTCACCTTGGCTGTGGTGTAGGCATTGCAGCCCTCTGTGCCGCTCTTTTCAAAGTGCTCCACAAGTTCGCTGATGGGGCGAGCCTTGTCGAGGGCGATGTTGTAGTAGCTCTTGAACATTTTCAGGAAAGCCCACTGCGTCCACTTGTAGTATTTTGGGTCGCAGGTGCGCACCTCGCGGTTCCAGTCGTAGCAGAAACCTATCTTGTCGAGCTGCTCGCGATAGCGGCTGATGTTTTTCTTCGTTGTCACCTCGGGGTGCTGACCCGTCTGGATGGCATACTGCTCGGCAGGCAGACCATAGGCGTCATAGCCCATGGGGTGAAGCACATTGAAGCCGCGCAGACGCTTGTAGCGCGCAAATATGTCGCTGGCAATGTAGCCCAGAGGGTGTCCCACATGCAAACCCGCACCCGAGGGGTAGGGAAACATGTCGAGCACATAGTATTTGGGTTTGTCATTGTTTATTTCAGTCTGATAGGTGTGGTGCTCCTTCCAGTAGGCCTGCCACTTTTGCTCTATCTCTTTATATTTATATTCCATATTATATATATAGTGTTGTTAAGTCGGTGTTATAAATTATTTAATCAGCCCAAGGCTCTTTGAAATTTCCAGCATGCGCTCAATGGGCTTCACTGCCTTTTCCGACACCTCGGGGTCTACCTCGATTTCAGGAGCCATGTATTTGAGCGAGTTGTAAAGTTTTTCGAGCGTCACAAGCTTCATGAAAGCACATTCGTTGCAGGCACACTTGCCATCGTCGGGCGGAGCGGGAATGAATGTCTTCTCGGGGCACTGCTTGCGCATCTCATACAGAATGCCGCTCTCGGTGCACACTATGAACTCATTACCATCGCTTGCCTTGGCATAGTTGAGCAGGCCCTGCGTGCTGCCTATCTTGTCGGCCACGAGGCGTATGGGCTTTGGGCACTCGGGGTGGACGAGGATTTTGGCGGCTGGATACTGCCGCTTGAGGTCCATAATCTTCTCGAGCGAGAACTTCTCGTGCACACTGCATGCACCATCCCACACCTTCATGTGGCGGCCGGTGAGGCTGTTGATGTAGTTGCCCAGATTGCGGTCGGGGCCGAATATTATTTTCTCATCTTTCGGGAAACTCTCCACTATTTGGCGCGCGTTGCTCGATGTGACAATCACATCGGTCATAGCCTTGACGGCCGCACTGGTGTTGGCGTAGCTTATCACGGTGTAGCCAGGGTTCTGGTCGAGGTAGGCCTTAAACTCGTCGGCCGGACAACTGTCGGCCAGCGAGCAGCCAGCGCTCAGGTCGGGCACAATCACCTTTTTGTCTGGGCAAAGGATCTTCGCCGTCTCGCCCATGAAGTGGACACCGCACAGCACTATCACGTCGGCCTCGGTCTTGGCTGCAAGCTGCGCCAGGGCCAGACTGTCGCCAATGTAGTCGGCTATTTCCTGAATTTCATCGCGCTGATAGAAGTGAGCCATTATCACGGCATTCCGCTCGCGCTTGAGCCGCAGTATCTCCTGCCTCAAGTCTATTCCCTCGGGAATGGGAGCGTCAACGTATCCGTTTTCAACATTCATATTATATATGTTTTTTATTTTATTTCTTAAAAATCTTTTTTTATGCTGATAATAATGACTGGTTGATAACTTCAATAACTTTTTGCCTAATCTCTTGCTTTTTAAGTTGTTTTACTGGCACCTTGTGGTTATAACCAAGGTATTCACAACCTTTGCTTTTGATTTATAGCCTATTGCACACGTTATTAACAGCCTGTGGATAATGTGCAAAGTTAATAATTTTACTGCTCACTGCCTATTAAAAACTGATGAAAACCATGTTGAAACGCCAATAAAAGATAAATGTTAACTAATTTGGTTTTTAGTGCAATGCCGTTACCGCACAATATTTAGCCAAATCCAAATTTTAATCCCTTTTTTTGTGAATTAGTTGTTTCGTGGTTTTAACACGGTTATCAACAAGTTGTGAATAGTGCTTTTTATAGCTATATTTGTATTGTAAAAAAGAATAACTGGCAATGAAGAAGAAGTCAATGATCGATTTGCATCGCATCGATGCCGAGGAGTTTAAGCATGTGAGCAAAATCCCACTTGTGGTGGTGCTCGACAATGTGCGCAGCGAGATGAACGTGGGTTCGGTGTTTCGCACCGCCGACGCCTTTGTGGTCGAGGAGATAGCGCTGTGTGGCATCACTGCAGTGCCGCCCTTGCCTGAGATTCACAAGACTGCGCTTGGTGCCGAAGACTCGGTGGCGTGGACTCACTACGCGTCGGCCATCGAGGCTGTGCGCGACTTGCGCTGCAAAGGTTATAAAATATTGGCTGTGGAGCAAGTGCACGGCAGCACAAGTCTTGAACAATTTATTGTAGACCCTTGTGCAAAATATGCCGTGGTGCTGGGCAACGAGGTGAAAGGTGTGAGCCAGGAGGTGGTTGACGCCAGCGATTTGTGCCTCGAAATTCCGCAGTGTGGCACCAAGCATTCGCTCAACATTGCCAACACTGCCGCCATAGTTATGTGGCAAATGTTCAGCAAAATGCGGCTGGGTTGTTGATAACCTTGTTGATGGTAATTGTTAATGTGCAGTAAACAAGCATATTAACCCTGTTGATAACTATGTTGATAAAGATGCTTTTATGGAATCTATTCGCGAAATATACAAAATAGGTCATGGCCCGTCGAGCAGCCACACCATGGGACCGCGGTTTGCGGCCGAAAGGTTTTTGAAGCGCGTTGCCGGCCGCTCGGTTGTTGGGTTTGAGGTCACACTCTACGGTTCGTTGGCCGCCACAGGCAAGGGCCACCTCACCGATGTGGCCATACTTGAGATAATGAACCCTGTGGCGCCCACCACCATCAAGTGGTGTCCCGACGTGTTTCTTAAGTTTCACCCCAATGGCATGAAATTCAAGGCCATTGGAAATGGAGGCGGCACAATAGATGAGTGGACTGTGTATTCCATTGGCGGCGGCGACATTGCCGAGGAGGGTGTGCCCAGCAGCCGCCCCGACGTGTATGAGATGAGCACCATTGCCGAAATCGAGCAGTGGTGCAAGCGCACAGGGCGCACCTATTGGGAATATGTCGACATCAAGGAGGGTGCCAATGGCATCTGGGATTACTTGGCGCAGGTGTGGAAGGCCATGCAGCGCGCAGTGGGCCGCGGTATCGAGGCCGAGGGTGTGTTGCCCGGAGGGCTGGGAGTGAGGCGCAAGGCCGTGAGCTACTATGTGAAGGCTTCGGGACACACCGGCAGCCTCAGAAGCCGCGGGCTGGTGTATGCCTATGCGCTGGCGGTGAGCGAGGAGAATGCAAGCGGAGGTGAGATTGTCACGGCTCCCACTTGCGGCTCGTGTGCTGTGATGCCGGCCGTGCTATATGAGTTGTACAAGAGCAAGGGATTCAGCGAGCAGCGCATATTGCGCGCCCTTGCCACTGCAGGCATATTTGGCAATGTGGTCAAGACCAACGCCTCGATTTCGGGTGCCGAGGTGGGATGCCAGGGCGAGGTGGGCGTGGCTTGCGCCATGGCTGCGGCTGCGGCGTGCCAGCTGTTTGGAGGCACGCCGGCGCAAATCGAGTATGCCGCCGAGATGGGCCTTGAGCACCACTTGGGCCTCACATGCGACCCCGTGTGCGGACTCGTGCAGATTCCATGCATCGAGCGCAATGCCTATGCCGCCGCACGCGCACTCGACGCCAACCTGTATGCCTCGTTCAGCGACGGCAACCACCGCGTGAGCTTCGACCGCGTGGTGCGCGTGATGAAGCAGACGGGCAAAGACCTGCCGTCGCTCTACAAAGAGACGGCCGAGGGCGGACTTGCAGCCTTATAGAATGTGGCGCATCAGGGTGAGCGCGGCATACAGTGCCGCAAGGCCAAGCAGCAGGCTCAGTGCTGCGTAGGCGGCCGATGCAGCCATTTGGCCAGCGCTTAGCAGCGCGTGGTTTTCGTTGATGAAGGTGGAGAAAGTGGTGAAGCCGCCGCAGAAGCCCACCGATAGAAAAAGCCGCCATGTGTCGCTGCCAATGCCGTTGCGGCTTAGGGCTGCACTGATAATGCCTATTGCGAAGCAGCCTAGCACATTCACCGCAAGTGTGCCAAGCGGCAGTTGGCCGCCGCCGAAGCGGCTGTCGATGGCCTGACTCAGCGCATAGCGTGCCATGCCGCCCAGGCAGCTTCCCGCCCCAATGCAAAATAGTGACTGAATCATAGAAATTGATAGAATGAAAAAATTAAAGCCTTGGCACATGTGCCAAGGCTTTTTTAGTTGGTCGGGGTGAGAGGACTCGAACTTCCGACCTCCACGTCCCGAACGTGGCGCGCTAACCAACTGTGCTACACCCCGAATCCTTTTTTGCGGTGCAAAGTTAATGCATTTATTTCAAAATGCAACATAAAAAACTTAAAAAAGTTGCAGCTGTAGAGTCCAACAGCAAGTGCACAATTAATCAAAGTGCATGAAGAATCTCTTTATAGGCGAGTCAAAGTCGAGTTTTCACTTGGTCATATTTTTTTAACAGAAAGGGTTTACTTGTTGAGGCTGTTGATGAGTCGCTCTATGCGCTTGTGCGACTGCACCAGGCGGCCATAGGGAATTTGGCCGCGCTTCACCGCATCTACAATTATGTCGACAAGGTGAAACGGTCGGTCGGCCTCAAAGCCGGTGTTGATGTTGTTGCCCACGCATATCAGGTCGGCGCCGGCGTTGATGGCCAAAATCAGGGCCTTGCGTATACTGTATTGCTTGATGATGCCTTCCATATACATGTCGTCGGTGAGCACCACACCATCGTAGCCCAGTTGCTTTCGCAGCACGCCGTCGATGATTTTGCGCGACAGTGTGGCGGGATACTCGGGGTCGAGCTGGCGGTTGAAAATGTGTGCCGTCATCACCACATCCACCTTGCCCTGCTTTATGAGTCGCTTGAAGGGCTCAAGTTCTTGCGGCTGCCAGGTGTTGGTCACGTCCACAAAGCCCCAGTGCGAGTCGGCGGTGGCGCTGCCATGGCCCGGGAAGTGCTTGATGGTGCATGCCACATGCTGCTTGTGTGCCTCATCGATCATCCAGCCGGCCTGGCGTGCCACTGTGGCGGGGTCGGAGCTGAAGCCGCGCTGCAGCTTGCCTATTGCGGGGCAGTCGGGGTGGGTGATGTCGACCACGGGGGCCAGGTTGAGGTTGATGCCGCTCGATGCCAGCTGCGCGGCTATGCGGCGGCCATAGAATCGGGTGGTGTCTTCGCTGCCGGCTTGGCCCACATATTCGGCCGATGGCACGGACTCGTAGCCGTATTGCGGCTTGAGGCGCGCCACGCGTCCGCCTTCCTGGTCGGTGGCTATCAGCAGCCGTCCTCCGGCCCATTTTTGCAGTTGCGAGGTGAGGGCCTGCAGCTGGCTCACCGAGGTGATGTTGCGTGAGCCTATTTTGGCCGAGCCTGTGAGGTCGACGTCAAACAGCACTATGCTGCCCACATGCAGGTCGCGCACATAGCGTGCGGCGTCGCTGGCCTCGTCCACGGTGTTGCCTTTGAAGCCCACCATCAGCATTTGCGCGGCATAGCGGCGCAGCACCGAGTCGGCTGGCAGCGATGCGGCCACCGACTGTGCAACTGCGGCCACGGCCACAGCGATAGAAAGAAGAATGCGATTCATTAAAAATAGAGTGTTATGAAAATGGTTGAAAAAGTAGGTGCGGAATCGATGGTGTGGAGCAGTCTGCCCCACTCCTTTAGCTGAAGAAGCCGAAGAAGAAGTAGCAGGCAATCCACACAATGTTCAGGTCTTCGCCATAACCGATAATCTTGTAGCTGGCGTCGGTCACCTTGCCCGTTTTGCGGTCGATGTGGCCCAGAGTGCGGCTTTCGCCGTCGTGCACGGCGCCGTCGACGGTGATGTAGCCAATGCGTGTGCCTTTGGCGTCATACACCTGCATGTCGGCACTCACGCGCCCCAGCTGGCGGTGGTTGCGGTCGGTGATGGTGCCGTTGGGGTTGAAGTATCCCACCGTTATCAGCTTGGTGTCGCGCACGGTGCCGTTAGCCGATATTTTTCCCACCAGCGAATAGCTGGAGTTGCGCAGGTTTTGTGCCTCTGCCGGAGCAATGCTTGCAATGGCGAGTGCCGCCATTATGATTAAGAGTCGAAAAAGTTTCATATATACGTATATAATATGTGCGCAATGGCGCATTGTGTTGCTGCAAGCGCAGTTAGCCACTGCCGCACAAAGTTAACTTAAATTTCGCTAACGGCAAAAGTCCGTTGGCTTTTGCTTTCTGATTTGACCCGAGGCGGCGCCGATGGTTTAACGGATAGATTGTTGAACGTAATAATACATATTGTTGAAATAATACCATAATCACAAATATATTCAACACAATTGTTTTGCCCGATGACGTCACATGGCATAATTTAGCAACCAAGGAAAAAATAGCTGCCTAAAAAATCGTATGAGAAAGAATGAAACACACACGCCCGTAACCAATGGCTGAATCGATTCTTTTTGATTTTTAGGAAGTCGCTTTTTGATAGTGGTTTACCACAGCATCGCTGCTCCCAGAGCATCGCACTAATCATGTGTGGCTATGGAGTGAAATTGCTGTCACCACACTTAATGAAATGTGAACAACTAACATTAAAACACTTTAATAGTCTTATTACTTGTAAAAATCATGAAAGTAGGAAAAACATTACTTACTATGCTAATGGCAGCGATGGTTGTAAGTGCCGTCCAGGCCCAAAACACATGCCTTACTGCCGACGACTACTCGAAAATCACTTTCACTTGGAGTGGCGACGATGGCGAGTCGCACACCAGCAAGCTGACCGATGTGGCCACCGACCCCTACCACATCTACTACTTGCTGCGTGAGGTGTACAAGAATCCCAGCGTGCCTGGCATTTTGCAGGGCGGGTATGAGAGCGACGGCACCACCCGCGAGGGCGATGTGACCTATAAGCGCACCATCGACGGCTGGGAACTTAGCAGCAGAGACATCACAGCTCCATCTAATGAGGGCTACACCACGCTGCTGGTGAAGGTGAAAGACACTTGGAGCAAAGACGATGCCGTGGGCAGCGACAACTTGACAAAAAGCAAGGTGATAAAGGAGATATCAAGTGGCGTTGAGTCGGTGCAGCTGCTAACCGACGCCATGCGATTTAGCAATGGCGCCAATCCCGGCACGCTATATAAGCTCACAGGCTCGGGCAACCGGTTCTTTTTCTTGTCGAAAGGCCGTGCAAGATGCACAAAAAGCGGTTGGTTTGGCGGCACAAGTGTGGCCGAGCGCGACCCGTTTATGGGCATGTATGAGGAGTTCAGCCCCGTTTCCACCGATGCATCGACGGGCGTCACCGACTTCTATAGCAAAATGATGAGCGGTGACGTGTTTGGCGTGGTTCACGACTGCGGCTCGGTGCTTGCCACCGACCACTGGTTTTCGATGAGCGGCAGCGAGAGCACCGAGAAGAAGTCGCTCGACAACATCACGTTTTTCATCCCCGACAAGCGACTCATGGAGTGGAACGACCGCGACAAGCAGAATGGCACTTCGGGCTACTACTACACCAACTATAACCAGAACTATGCCCCCAAGGTGAGCCTCTACACAGTGAAGCTCAGCGCCGACACTGCCAAGGTGGCCGGCACCAACCGCTATACGGTGACGCTCGACTGGAGCACATCGCTTAAGGAAATCATAGGCAAAGAAATCGACCAGGTGTTCAAGCTGTATGTGGTTGACGGCGACGGCGGCAAGACGCTGCTCGAAAAAGACCCGCTCACCAACAAATACACCTATAGCTATGAGGTGGAGCAAAAGGAGCACGGCTATGGCATCACCTATCAGATAACCGCCCAACCCACCGTGAACGGGGCAGGATTCAGCGAGGTGTGGAGCAACTATGCGCAGGTGGCCATTCCCGGCCTCGACCCCAACGAGGCCCTCACTTTGGGCATTGGCGGCAGCTCCACCAGCCGCTATGATGCCGCAGCCGAGAAAAACCAGTATGCCAACTATGTGATGATGAACAACGGCGTGGGCACCAACATTCGCGGGGCAAGCGTGAGCACGGCGTCGAAGTTCAACTTCTACCGCATAAGCAAGAAGGCAGGCACGGCCCAAGACGAGAGGACGCTGGTGGCCGAGGTGAGCATTACCGGCACATCGGCCAGTGCAATAAACTACAAGGTGCAATACAGAGCCCAGAATGGTGCCGACAATGCCAAATATCCTGCCACCACAGGCACGTTTGCCATTGCGGCCAACGATGTGATTAATTTCGGCAATTTTGTGATTTGCGACCAGTTCGGCGCATCCACTGCGTGCAACGACCACCCCGACCGATACACCTACAAGGTGCATTTCGCGCCCGACGGACAGACGGAGAAGTTCTATAGCAACGACTTCGGCGTTAAAGTGTATAAGACGCTCAACAGCCGCGTGCTTTCGGCCACCTACTCACAGTCCGAGGCCGAAGGCGACACCCGCCGCACCCTTGCCATCGATGGCAGTCAGGTGCCTGCCATTGGCTTTTCTGTGGAAAACGACCCAAACATACAGAAGTATGAGTTGCTGCGCGTTGATGGCAACGGCACAACCGCCGCAATAGGCCGCGCGCAGCGCACCACCAGCGGTGAGTATGCGACGTTTGAGGTGAAGGGCGGAGCCGAATCGCCGACGGGCGTCACCAGCACCAGTGCCAAAATCACCAACCATGACTACGACTATGCATCGGTGGAGCGCCATGTGCCCGTAATCCATGTTTATTCCGCCAATCGCGATGATGCCCCCAACACCTATGGCTGCGACATCAAGAGCGCGGCAGCCGTGAAACTCAATGCGCAGCTTGTGAAGAAAGATGTCAGCCACTATCAGCTGCAGAGCGTTGATGGCCGCCGCATAGGCGCGCGCTACTTCAGCACCACCCTCAAGGCCAACACACTGCTGCCAACTGACGGCATGGTGGTGGGCTCATACCGCCTGTGGCGCGACTGCGGCGGCAAGGCTGTGGAGGAGATTGCCGGCAAGGCCTATCGCACCGACTGCCGGCAGGCGTGGTTCGATGGCTTCAATGTGGTTGCCACCGGCGTTGATGCAGGCATTGACGATTATGAGCTGGTTGACGGCTCGGCGGCCGACGGCACTGAAATTGTAATAAAGGACATGTTTGGCGCCTATGAGCCCACGGCCGCCAATCCGCTTGAGGTGAACTACCACGTGCGCGCCTATTGCCGTGCCGATGGCGGCGAGTGGTATGTGGCCGAGGCCGAGGTGCCCGTTGTGTACACCGACTCCAAACCAACGGCCATCGATGGTGTTGAGGCAGACGGCGGTGTGCTTGCGGTGTATCCCACAGTGGCATCGGGCAGCATCACCATTGAAGGCGGCTCAGGCCAAGTGACCGTTACAAGCCTTGCTGGCGCCATAGTGGCCACGGGCCGCACCGATGGCAGCCGGGCCGTGATCGACGTGAGCCGTCTTGCCCCCGGGTGCTACATAGTGGCCAGCGGCGGCCAGGCCCGTCGCATAGTCAAGAAATAGGAAGTAAGGGTATATGAAATAAATTATATTTGCAGTCTTATTCTTAGAATTTTTATTCAAATCAGGCATTGGCCTCTCGTGAGAGAAGCCAATGCCTTTGATTATTAATGTATAAAGAGGCTTAATTTTAGCGGCGGCCGTGGCTGCGGATTTGGCGTTGCACTCGATTTGCACTATCTTTGTAACGTATTATGCACTATTGGCAAATATAAGGTTAAAATAAATAAATCATCACACACTGACCGATGAGAAAGTACAACATTATCAACAACACTCTGGGTTGGCTGGTGTTTGTGGTAGCTGCTATCACCTACCTGCTCACCATCGAGCCCACGGCAAGCTTCTGGGACTGCCCGGAATTCATTGCCCAAGGATTTAAACTGGAAATAGGACACCCGCCGGGCAACCCGATATTCATTTTGGCCGCCCGCTTTGCGGCCAACTTTGCAGGCGGCGACGTGACAGCTGTGTCGAAGTGCATCAACGCCATGTCGGCACTCTTCAGCGCGGCCACCATATTGCTGCTGTTCTGGACCATCACGCACCTTGTGAAAAGACTCGTGGTGCGCGACGGCAAGGAAGACGAAATGACGCTGGCCCAATATCTGGTGGTGATGGGCAGCGGCGTGGCCGGCGCACTGGCCTACACGTGGAGCGACACGTTCTGGTTTTCGGCTGTTGAGGCCGAGGTGTATGCTTTTTCGTCGTTCTGCACCGCACTGGTGTTCTGGCTCATACTCAAGTGGGAGAACCACGCCGACGACCCCAGCAGCGACAAGTGGCTCATACTCATTGCCTACGTGTTTGGCATTTCGCTGGGTGTGCACCTGCTCAATCTGCTGTGCATCCCGGCCATAGCACTTGTGTTTTATTACCGCAAGTTTAAGCACACCAGCGTTAAGGGCTCGCTCGTCACACTGCTTGTGTCATTTGCGCTGATAGTGCTCATCCTCTACGGCCTTGAGCCTGGCTTTGTGGAGCTTGCAGGCTACTTCGAACTGCTGTTTGTCAACACGCTCGGCCTGCCGTTCAACACCGGTGTGCTGTGCTATGCCGTGCTGCTTGTGGGCACACTGGTTTGGTGCCTCTACGAGCTTTACAGCGGCAAGAGCGAGACGCGCATGCGCATGTCGTTTTTGCTTGGCGTGCTGCTTTCAGGCATTCCGTTCATAGGCGAGAGCATGCTCATTCCCGTGGTGATAATGCTGGCGCTGGCATGGTATCTGTTCAAGCGCCTCAAGAAGGTGCCTGTGCGCATTTTTGCCAATGCCACCCTGTGCATACTCACCATATTCATCGGCTTCTCGTCGTATGCCCTGGTGCTGATTCGCAGCGATGCCAACACACCGCTCGACGAGAACTCGCCCAACAGCCCCTTTGCCCTGGCCAGCTATCTGAGCCGCGACCAGTATGGCAAGAGCCCGCTGCTCTACGGACAGACGTTTAACAGCGACATCGTGTATCAAGCCCAAAGCGACGGCACCATGAAGCCCATAGTGAAGGAAGGCCGCACGCTGTATGCGCGCGAGGTGAAGACCTCGGCCGACCAGCCCGACCGCTACGTGGTGACTGGCAAGGTGCAGGACTATGTGTACAGCCCCGAGCAAAACATGCTGTTCCCGCGCATCTACGACCCCGGTCATGAAAGCGAATACCGCCAGTGGCTTAACCTGCATGGCACCACTGTGAACGCCACCATCAAGGTCGACGCCGATGGCAACCCCATTGAGCATCAGCAGAAGATAAAGCCCACAATAGCCGAAAACCTCCGCTGGTTTTTCGACTATCAGCTCAACTATATGTACTGGCGCTACTTTATGTGGAACTTCGCCGGACGCCAAAACGACATTCAGGGCATGGGCGAGATTACCCAAGGCAACTGGATTACAGGCATTCCGTTTATCGACGACTACCGCCTGGGCGACCAGAGCCTGATGCCTGCCGACCTCACAACGGGCAACAAGGGTCACAACGTGTTCTACTGCCTGCCGCTGCTGCTTGGCATCATCGGTCTGCTGTGGCAGGCCTACCGCAAAGATAAGCGCGGCATTGAGCAGTTCTGGGTGGTGTTCTTCCTGTTTTTCATGACAGGCATTGCAATTGTGCTCTACCTTAACCAGACTCCGAGCCAGCCGCGTGAGCGCGACTACGCATATGCGGGCTCGTTCTATGCCTTCGCAATATGGATTGGCATGGGCGTGGCCGGACTCTTCCAGATGGTGATGAACATGCTCAGCGACAAGAAGAAAGCCAAGAAGAAAGCCGACGACACCGAGCTGATTTCACAGACCGACGGCAAGACCACCGCCGTGGCCGCCGTGGCCGCAGTGATTGGCCTGCTGGTGCCCATTCAGATGGTGAGCCAGACGTGGGACGACCACGACCGCAGCGGCCGCACCCCGGCCCGCGACTTCGGCATGAACTACCTGTCGAGCGTCGACAAAGACGGTGTGATATTCTGCAACGGCGACAACGACACCTTCCCGCTGTGGTATGCGCAGGAGGTGGAGGGCTACCGCACCGATGTGCGTGTGGTGAACCTCAGCTACCTGTCTACCGACTGGTACATTCAGCAGATGCGCCGCGCCGCCTACGAGTCGAAGCCGCTGCCTATGCAGGCAGGGCCCACAACATTCTCGTACGACAACCGCCAGTATAACTACTTCATCTACCCCGACACCACAGCGGTTCCGGCCCTGAAGAGCCTTGCAGCCCTCTATGGTCCCGACTACAAGAACAACCCCTATGACATGCCCGAGATAAAGTATCCCAACGTGTTTATGCCCGTCGATGCCAACGCCGCCGTCAAGGCCGGTGTGGTGAGCGAGGCCGACCGTCCGATGATTCAGGAGGCCATCTACACCAATCTGCTCAGCAACGGCGCAGGAGGCATGACATCGAGCTCGGTGATGTCGCTCGACATCATAGCCTCTAATATAGCCCAAGGCTGGAAGCGTCCGTGCTACTTTGCAATGACGGTGCCCGACAACTTCTATTTGGGCCTCACCCCATATCTGCGCTGCACAGGCGTGGCCTATGAGGTGACACCGCTCCTCAGCGACGCCGGTGCCGATGACATCCCCTGCAACACCGACAAGATGTATGACATAGTGACCACCAAGTTCCGCTGGGGCGGCCTGGATACAGCCAAGCCCGGCAGTCTCTACCTCGACGAGACTATTCGCCGCATGGTCACCACCACCCGCTCGGCACTGATGTCGCTGGCAAGCAGCCTGGCCAACGAGGGTGCAATTGCACTCGATGCCCAGAAGCACGGCAGCGCCACATTCCGCGGCAAGCCCATCAACGACTTCATAGCCGACCGCCACGCCAAGGCAGTGAAGGTGCTCCAACTCATGGACCAGAAGATGCCGCAGGCTGCCTGCCCCTATGCAATGTCGATTGGCCTGCAGGCTGCTAAGATCTATGACTTCATTGGCCGCACGTTTGCCGACAAGGCCGCCAGTGCCAAGGCTGTGAAGATGGTTGAGGACGAGGCCATGCGCTTTGCCACCTACGTGCGCTTCTATCAGAAGCTCGACGCCAGCAAGTATGACCGCCTCAACAACACCGACCAGTATATTGACAAGGGTTACATGCCTGCCATTATCCGCACCTATGGCGAAATGAATCCCAATGGCGTTGACGCTCTGCTCAAGCGCCTTGTCGCTACCGGAATGAACGTGCAGCGCACGCTCAGCTTCATGCAAGCCCAGCAGCAGGCAGCCCAAGCCGAGGCTGTGGACACAACCATGCCGGCCGGCGGCGACACCGCACTTGGCTCGCTGTTTGGCAACAACTAATGGCAACTGAGTAACACTCAGAGAGGATATAGAAATTCATCACAAGGCGGGCAGCAGCAGTGTTGCGCGCCTTGTGTGTTTATAATACAGACAACCGCAAGTTTAAGAAAATAAAAAAAGTACATAAGACTATGTTAGTAGAACGTCCGCCGCTGCTCTACCGCATGCTGTTTCCCGAAACGGTGTGGCGCATACACAAGCGCGAGCACACGGTGTATCTCACATTCGACGACGGCCCCATTCCCGAGGTCACCCCGTGGGTGCTCGACCTGCTCGACCACTACGGCATCAAGGCCACATTTTTCTGCGTGGGCGAGAACGTGCAGCGCAATCCCGAGCTGTTTGCCGAGCTGCGCCGCCGCGGCCACAGTGTGGGCAACCACACCATGAACCACTTGCAAGGGCGTGATGTGACCACCAAAACCTATCTGCACAATGTGTTCCGCGCCAACGAGCTTATCGACACCACCCTGTTTCGCCCGCCGCACGGCCTGCTGCGCTGGGGGCAGTCGAGGGTGCTGCGCTCGCGCTTCACCATAATCATGTACGACCTGGTGACGCGGGACTACAGCAAAAAGCTCAACGGCGAGCAGGTGCTCAACAACGTGAAGCGTTATGCGCGCAACGGCTCGATAATCGTGTTCCACGACTCGCTTAAGGCGCAGCGCAACATGCAGTATGCCCTGCCGCGCGCCATTGAGTGGCTCATGGCGCAGGGCTATAAGTTCGACAAAATTCCCATGTGATGGCCGCCGCCAATTCAGCTGCCATTGCACGCGACATCAAGGCCCTTGCCGCCCAGCTCGGCTTCGAGGCCTGCGGATTTGCCACCGCCGCCCCTGTGAGTGCAGAGGCGCAGGCGCGCTACGACCGCTGGATAGAGCAGGGCTGCAACGACGAGATGCTGTGGGCTGCCCGCAACTGCGGCATGCGCAGCGACCCGCGCCTGCTGGTGGAAGGGGCACAGACGGTGATTTCGGTGGCCCTGGGCTACTATCAGGCGCGCCAGCAGCCGCCGGGCGCCATGCGCATTGCCATGTATGCCCTCGGCCGGGAAGACTACCACACCGCCGTCAAGCGGCGGTTGTGGGCCATAGCCGCGCTCATTGCCGAGCGCACGGGCTGCCAGTCGCGCTGCTTCACCGACTCAGCTCCGCTGCGCGAGCGCTATTGGGCCCAGCAGGCCGGCATAGGCTTTGTGGGGCGCAACAACGCACTCATAATTCCCGGCAAGGGGTCGTACTTCTTTCTGGGCGAGGTGGTCACCACCCTTGCCTTGCCGCCCGACGAGCCGTGCCGGCTCACCTGCGGCAACTGTGGCGAGTGCGTGAGCCACTGCCCCACGGGCGCGCTCAGCACCCCCGGAGCGGCTGACGCCCGCCGCTGCCTAAGCTGCCTCACCATTGAGCACCGCGGCGAGCTGCCGCCGTGGGTGGCAGCCTCGATAGGCGACCACGCCTACGGGTGCGACGAGTGCCAGCTGTGCTGCCCGCACAACCGCCACGCCGTGCAGTGCAGCGCGCCCGAGCTGCAGCCAAGCGAAGCCATAATGCAACTCACACCGCAGCGCGTGCTGGCCATGACCCCGTCGGACTACCGCCACACCTTTGCCCACAGCGCCATCAGGCGCGCCCGCCTCGACATGCTGCAGCGCAACTGCCGCCTCGCCACCCCCAAGCAGCAATAGTGATTAGCCGCCAGCAATAAGTGAAAAAGGAGGTTTATAGCGAGCAGACTTGAACAAGCAAGAGAGCGCAGACACAGCCTCTACATCGCATTCTTAATCAAGCGTCTCAAATTGCCAGGAGGAAGATGTGACACAAAAACAATGCCCATGCCCATGCGACATAAAAGTGGTTGGATAACCATATAGTAATCGACGTGTTGGTTGAATCACGACCGGTGTTACCAATAAATTATAGTGGACTTTTAAGGGGGCGGTTTGGTATTTTTTAGTTAGCTTTGTGATGCAAATTATGGCGTTAGACAAAATTGAGCATAATCATAAACCACATAACAATGATGAAAAAAATCAAATTCTCTAAGTTGGGCCACGCCATGAGGGGCGTGGCCGCTGCTGCCGCTGTGGCGGCTGCGGCGTGGGGGCAGGCTGCCAACCCGGTGGCCTCGCCCGGGGCCACTGTGGTGAGCGGCAATGCGCGCTTCACGGTGCTCACTTCGGGCATGGTGCGCATGGAGTGGGACTCCACGGCGCGCTTCACCGACGATGCCTCGCTGCTGGTGGAAAACCGCCAGTTGCCAGTGCCCAAATTCAAGTGCCGCACTGCCGGCAAGTGGCTCACCATCACCACCGATGAGATTGAGCTGCGCTACCGCACGGGCAGTGGCCGCTTTGGGCGCGACAACCTGAGCATTGCCTACACCGCACCCGGCGGCAAGCGCGCCCGGTGGCGCTGGGGCGACAAGCAGAGCCAGAATCTGAAGGGCACCAGCCGCACGCTTGACACCTACAACGGGTCGTATTCGGCCCGCCACAAGCGCACGCTGCCCATGGAAGACGGTCTGCTGGCCCGCGATGGCTGGACGGTGATCGACGACTCGCGCAATTTGCTGTTTGACAACGACACCACTTGGCGCTGGGTGAAGGCGCGTCCCGACACCACTGGCGTGCAGGACGCCTACTTTATGGCCTACGGTCACGACTACAAGCGCGCCATTGGCGACTACACCCGCATTGCGGACAAGGTGCCGCTGCCGCCAAAATACACGTTTGGCTTCTGGTGGTCGCGCTATTGGAACTACAGCGACAACGACCTGCGCACGCTGGTGGGCAACTTCCGCCGCTACGACATTCCCATCGATGTGCTGGTGATTGACATGGACTGGCACGAGACCGACAGCCTATATCAGAAGCCAGTGCGCAAGGACGAGTCGGGCAGCAAACTGCACTGGACGGGCTGGACTTGGGAGAAGCACTACTTCCCCAGCCCCGAGAACTTTTTGAAGTGGACCGACAAGCAAGACCTGAAGACCACTCTCAACCTGCACCCCGCCTCGGGCATCCCTGCCTTCGAGGAGCCCTACGGGCGCTTCTGCAAGGCCATGGGGCTCGACAGCACCACGCGCAGGCGCATTCCCTACGAGGGCAGCAACAAGCGGTTTATGACTAATCTCTTCGATGTGGTGCTCGACCCCATAAGTCGCATGGGTGTGGACTTCTGGTGGCTCGACTGGCAGCAGTTCCTCTACGACAAGAAGTATCCCACGCTGAGCAACACGTGGTGGATAAACTACGTGTTCTTCTCGCGCATGGAGCGCACCGGCAGCGTGCGTCCGCTGCTGTATCACCGCTGGGGCGGCCTGGGCAACCACCGCTACCAGATAGGCTTCTCGGGCGATGTGGTGGCCTCGTGGCAGTCGCTGGCCTTCCAGCCGTGGTTCACGGCCACGGCCAGCAATGTGCTCTACAGCTATTGGAGCCACGACATTGGCGGCCACTACCTGTATGCCGACCATCTCGATCCCGACCTGTATGTGCGCTGGGTGCAGTTTGGCGCTTTCAGCCCCATGCTGCGTGTGCACAGCAACAAGAATTCTCACCTGAATAAAGACCCATGGGCCTACGACTACGACCACTTCAACGCTCTGCGCGACGCCATCGACCTGCGCTACCGCATGGTGCCCTACATCTACACTATGGCACGCCGCACCTACGACACCGGCGTGGGCCTGTGCCGCCCCATGTATTACGACTATCCCGAGGCCGCCGAGGCCTATGCCGACAGCACCCAGTATATGTTTGGCGACCAGATGCTGGTGTCGGCCATCGGCACACCGGCCGACAGTGCCGGCCTGTTTACCGCCAATGTGTGGCTGCCCAAGGGCAACCGCTGGTTTGAGTGGCAAACGGGCACGCTGCTCGACGGTGGCCAGACACTGAAGCGCAGCTTCAGCCTCAGCGAGTATCCAGTGTATGTGAAGGCCGGAGCGGTGATTCCGCTCTATGGCCGCGAGGTGCGCAACCTGCAGCACGAGGTGAGCGCCTACACCCTTGCCGTGATGCCCGGGGCAAGCGGCGAAGGCACCATATATGAAGATGCCGGCAACGACAAGCAGTATGCCACCCGCTATGCCACCACCCGCGTGACCAACGCCCTTGCCGGCCGCACGCAGACGGTGACCATACAGCCCACCCAGGGCGGCTACGACGGCATGCTGCCCACGCGCGACTACACCGTGGAGCTCTATGGCGCCGAGATGCCCGAAAGCGTGACGGTGGACGGCGTGCGCTACACCTACTCGGCCCTCGACACCACCGCCCTGCACCGCCAGTGGCGCTACGATGGCGACCGCCTGGCCGTGGTCATTCCCATAGGCCGCGTGAGCGCTATGGCCACCCACACTGTGACGGTGGCCTACAGCACCACCCGCAGCGCCGACGTGAATACTGGCATCGTGAGCCGCTTGCGCCGCTATGTGAAGGCTTATTGCGACTACAAGGCCACGCTTAAGCGCCGCACCAGGGGATGGAACTGGGTGACTGACGAGATAGGCCGCGTAGAGGAGACAGGACGCCTGCTGGAATATGAGCCGCAGAACTTCTACGACCACATAAGCTATTTCGAGAATCACGTGGACCACTGCCTTGAGCAGTTCACCTTCGAGCCTGAAAAGCCGAAAAATAAATAAGGCGGCAGCTCCGCCATAATGAGGCAATCCCCGGTTGGCACATTGGCGCCGACCGGGGATTGCTGTGTTGTGTGTGTTGTGGCGTGCCGCTACGGCACCACCACCTTAACTGTGCGGGTGGCCACAGTCACCAGATGCACGCCTGCCGAGGCGGGTATGGTGACTGAAGGCTCTGCGTTGGCGGTGGCATACACCGCTACGCCGTCGACGCGGTGGACGGCCACGGCAAGGCCCTCGGCTCCGTTCACCACTATGGCGCCTCTATGGGCTGCGATGCTCACGCGCTGCCCGTCGATGGCATCGATGCCCGACGGCTGGAACGTGACGGCCTCGCTGAAGCCGCTCTGGCGGTTGCCGTCGTAGTTGGCTCGCACCTTGTAGACGGCTCCGCTGAGCGTGGCGGGACTGGTGGCGTCGGTAAACTCGGTGCCGGTGGTGGTGCCTATCTTCTCGCCGTTGCGATACACCTCATAGTTCTGCACCGCAAGCTGCGGCACGGTGAGGTCGTTGAACGAGAGGTCGTCGACAAACATTGCAAAGGCATCGCTCGACACACAGTTCACGGCAAAATACCGCGCCCCTGCGGGCAGCGTGTAGCTGAACTCGCCCCACTGCTCGGGCAGCTCGATATAGGGGGCTGCATGGAGTGGTGTGAAGTGTGTGGGGTCGGTATCGGTGGTGGAGTAGAGCACGCGCATTCGCTCCATTGGGGTGTCGTCGGTGGTGAAGCTCTTGGCCCAGAACGAGATGGTCTGGCTGCCGCCATTCAGCTGCGGCGAAATCAGCCAGTCGTTGTTGGCCATGTTCACGCTTGATATGGCCATAAACATCTTGTTGCCCGAGTGCGTCTTGCCCTGTTCCCAGATGTCAATGCCCAGAGTGTTGGCATTGCACACCTGGAATGCCTTTGGCTCGCTTTCGTGCGGATATTTGTCGAGGTCTTTGTTGATGCGGTAGGTCACATCATGGTCGAGGTCGGCCATGGTCCACTCTCCCACTCCGTCGATGGCCCAGTCGGTGTAGCTCTCCACATCGTCGGTCACTGCGCCGCGGCTCATGGGCGACTGCCAGCTGAGTTTGACTCCGCCGTCATTCTCCTCGCAGGCCAGAGCCTGCGGAACGGGTATCACGGGCTTCACCACTGTGGTGGTGGCCGTGAGGCTGTTGTTCTGGCTGTTGGCGTCGCCGTCGCACGCCACGGTGGCCTTCACAGTGGTTGCGCCAAGCTTGGCAAGGGTGGCGGTGAGGTTCACCTTTTGCTGCTCGCCTGCGGCCATTGCACCGATTGCGGCAGTGGCCAGAGTGGCGCCGTCGGGGCCGTAGAGTGTGGCTGTCACGCCGCTGGCGGCCTGTGTGCCGGTGTTGGTCACTGCCAGTTCGTAGCGGGCCTTCTCGCCTGCAGCTATGCGCTTGGGGCCGCTGAGCGCACTGGCCTCCACATCGGTGGTGGCCACATTGGCCACGCTAATGTTGTCGATGTGCACATTCAGGCCTGCTGCGGTGGTGCCCATCAGGGCAATCCTAATCCACTTGCAGCCCTTGAATGCGCTCAGGTCAGCGCTGTGGCGCTGCCAGCCGGTGGAGCCGTTGTCGCGCATCCACTTGGCATGCTCTAAGCTCTGCCACTCGGCCTTGCCGCTGGCAAGCACGCGCACCTCGATGCTCTCGGCTGTGGCCACACTGTCGACGTGGCTGTGATACATCCAGAACGAGAGCCCCGGACTGTCAAGTCCGTCAAGGCTTATTTTTGGCGACGAGAACGAGGCGTGAATTCCGGCGTTCTCGCCCACACTGTGGAAGGTGACGAGCCCCTTGTCGCCGTTTTGGTCGGCAGTGGCTGGATTCTGGCCCGCGTCTTCAAGAGTCCAGCTCTGGTGCATGTCGGCGTCCGACTCGGTGACCCACGGGTAATACTTCATGTCGCTGCCAGCGAAACCCTCGGTGAGCGGTGCCTGATAGGGAGTGCCCAGCACACAGTAGGGTGTCACGGCATATGCGCCCTTGGCTGTGCCCGAATAAGGGGTCACCACATAGTAGATGAGCTGCTGCGAGGTGGCTGTGGGCAGATTGGAGTCGGTGAACGTAGTGGCGGCAAGAGCCTCGGCCACCACGGTGCCGTCGCTGCGCACAATGCGGTAGGTGACCGTGGCGGGGTCGAAATATCCGCCTTGGGCGCCGCTTTGCGGAGCAGTCCAACCGATAAGCGCGCTGCTGCCCTGGTCGGTGACGGTGAGTCCCGTCACTGCACCCGGCACATCGGTGCCAATGAAGGCTGTGGCTTTCTCCTCGGGGCCGTCGCCGGCCTCGTTGCTCGCAGTCACACGGTAGGTGTGCAGGCCGCTTGCGGCCACTGCGGCATCGGTCCACTCCACTTTGGCTCCGGGGGCCACAGTGGCTGTGTAGGCGGGCTCAGCGGCCTCGTCGCGATACACGCTCACGGTTATATCCTGGTCGAGTTTGCCGCCGTCGGCATCGGTTGCGGGAGCGGTGAAGGCTATGGCGGCCTTAAGTTCGCCCTTGGCTGCGGGGGTCACGGTGAGTCCCGTCACAGCTGCCGGCACGCGGCTGCTCACCACCGCCATGCCCACGCTGTCGATTTTCAGCAGCCAGCCCTTTTTGCCGTCGCTGAAGCAGTAGAATCCCAGGTGGTAATATCCGTCTTCCTCCACCTTGAGCACCACGCGCTGCACCTCGCCCTTTGGGCAGCTGTAGTCGGTGAATGCCTTCAGCTCCTTCATCGAGGCAGGAGAGCCGCTTGCGCCTATGGCCACCTTGAAGTTTTCCACATATCGTGCGGTGCTGAAGGTTTGCGACTTGAAGGTGAGGCGGTAGTTTACGCCTTTTTTCAGGGCAATTTGCGGCGAAATCAGCCAGTCGTCGCCCGGCAGATTCTCGTTGTTGTATTTGTATTGGGCGCAGTGGTTGTAGAACTGCCATGTGGAGCCGCCGTTGAGGTCGGTCACGCTCCACAGGTCGAAAGCGTCTTGAGTGTCGAATGTTTCCACAAAAGGCACCTCATAGCCGCGGCCCACCACCACCTTGTCGGTAGTGGAGGGCTGGCTTGCGCCCTTGTTGGTGACGGCACTCACCTCGTAGTACACGGCTGCGTTGGCGGCTGTGATGCCTGTGTCGTGAAGCGTGGTGTCGGTGAGTGACTCAGTCACAGTGGCGGCACCGGGATAGCGCACCACCTTGTAGCGCAGCGAGGCGCGGTCGTAGTCTCCGCCGTTCACGCCCTTGGTCGGTGCACTCCACTTAATCAGTGGATAGCCGCCCTCGAGCGCAATGCTCAGGCCTTGCGGAGTGCCCGGCACGTCCTCGCCGGCCCACGATGTGATGCTGGCTGTGGCGCCGCGGAATTCGGCATCGGCTGTTGTCACCTTCACCTTTTGCAGGCCTGCGGTGAGGTTGAGCACCTGCGTTTCTGCCTTGGCGCCGGGTGTGATGCCGTCGACCACAGCAGCCTGCGTGCCGTTGATGCTCACAATGGCCGATATGGGCGCGGTGAGCTGGCTTCCGCCCACGCTCTTGGTGGGCGCGGTGAAGTTCACCTTGGCGGTGAGAGCCATGGGAGATGTGTAGTCAACCGCCAGCCCTGTAACGGCCTCAGGGGCGCTGTCGGGCACTTTCTCGGGCATCTCATAGAGCCCCGCGAAGCCAGCGTTGTTTTCGAAGTCCCTGATTTTGGTGGCTGCGCCAGTGGCAGTGTTCACGCTGTAGAGGGCCGACTTGCCCTTCTCGTCGGTGGCTGCCCAGTAGAGCACGCCGTCGCTGCCAAAGGTCATGGTGTTGTTGTGTTCCGGATACACACCAGTCTTGCCTATTTGCTCATATTTGCCCGTCTTCTTGTCGATTTTTATGAGCCATCCGGTGTAGCCCCAAATGCCATACAGCTCGCCAGCCTTGTTGCAGGCCAGTGCAAACACGCGGCGGTCGGTGAGGGCAATCTCGGTGGCCTCGCCCAAGGTGAGGCTGTAGGTGCCGAAGCGGTCATACTCGTCGTTGTCGCTGTCGTAGAACACGCCATACACCTTGCCCGTGGTGGGGTCGTAGGTGAGGTCGGTGGGCACGTTCACCACATCGGTCTGTTCGTTGCGGCTGCGCGACCACGAAATTGTGGAGTATTCGCTCACATACGCCGTTTCGCCAGTGGCCGAGGCGCTCACCACATAGTAGGTGTTGTTCACCTTCACGCCGGCGCGCATCTTGGTGAAGTCGTTGTTCTGATACACCTTGCTCTCGCCACCGCCCTCCTTGGCCTGGATGGTGTAGATGCCGGCGGTGATGGGATACAGGTAGTGTCCGGCTGAGTCGGTCACGCCCCAAAGGTCGCTATACACCATGGCTGCGCCCAGGGTGGTGTTGGTGCCTGGCACGCGCAGTGCTGTGGCCGCCGGCTGTGGCGCGGTGGCCTCGAAACTTGCGTCGGGGCGGTGACTTGCCAGCCGCGATGTGGCCGGCCTGGCTGCCCTGGCCTGCACGGCGAGCCGTGCAGCAGGCAGCTGCTTGGCCGCCTTGGGGCCGCTGCCAGCCACGGCGGGGACTATGGCCGCCAGTGCCGCAATAACGCTTAATAAAATTCTCATTTACCTAAAAATTGAAGATTTATGAAAAAAACGGAGATTGCCGGGGCGCAAATCAGTCGCCCCCGGCAATCTCCGCTGTGAAGATATTAATGCCTTGTGTGGGTCATGCTCACTTTATTACTTTGCACACCACACGCTTGCCGCCAATTTTGGCAGAAATCACATACACGCCCGCGTTGAGGCCGTCGAGGCTGATGCTGTCGGCATTGGCGGCTTCGGCCACCACTTTGCCGCTCAGGTCGCACACCACTACGCTTTGGGCAGTGGCTGCGAATGTGGCCTTGCCAGCGGCATAGGTCACGGCGCCGGCCTGCTCTATGCTGCTGATGCCGGTGGATGGCTTGCGCTTCTCGGTGATGGTCATTTCGCCAATTTGCACCGCACCCTTGTTCACGGCGTGGTAGCCAATGGTGCGCACACCGGCCAGAATCACGAGTTCGCTGGCGCTATCGGCATCCTGTGTGCTCACAGAGTCGGTGGGCAGCTCGAGCACGGCCTTCACCACAATGGTGTCGGTCTGTGCATCGGCAGCATTCTTCACCGTGGTGGTGATGGTCTTGAGTGTGTCGGTCATGCTTTCGGGCTTGGGCGCGCTGCCATAGGCCAGATTCCATGTGTATGGCGGCTCGCCGTCCATGCCTGTCCACGACTTCACTGTGATGATGTAGGTGTTGCCCTCCACAAAATTGATGCGCGGGCTGATGGCCCAGTCGTTGGGGGTGTTGTTGTTCGACACGATGTACACCTTCGAGTTGTCGCTGTTGCGGTTCCAGGTGATTTCATCGCCCCAGGTGTTTTTGTCGTTGTTCACGTTGAATATGCTCCAGTCGGCGTAGTCGGCGGTGTAGGGCACGTTTTTGCCGGCGCCAATCCATTCACTCTCCACCGTGGGAGCCTTGCTCTGGCTCTTGCCGGCTGCGTTGTAGATTTCCACCGAGTAGGTGTAGGTGCCGGCTTCGGGCACTGTGGTGTCGACATATTGCGAAGTCTCGCCGGGCTTGAGGCCGGTGGTGACGCTGTCGATGGCCACGCCGTTGCGCAGAATCACAGCCTTCACAAGGTTGTCGGCGGCCACGCCCTCAACGTTGGTGCCGGTGGGGTTGGTCCACTCAAATGTGGCCTTGAGCAGCATGTTGGGGTCGGGGGTCACCTTGAGGTCGGTGGCCACACCGGGAACCACAGTCACCTTCTCGATGCTGATGTCGCTCACAGCCATGTTGGCGTCGGTCTTGGCAAACGACTCGTTGCAATACCATGCGAAGTGGTAGGTGCCGGCAGTGTCGACCTTTATCACATTGCTTGCGGCAGCCGCATAGGCCATGGTGGTCACCTTCTGGGCGCCTGTGAATGTGCCCTTGGCATTGTTGATGTCGGACACGATGCCGCTGCTCATGGTGCTGTAGCGCGGGCCGTTGGCCTTGAAGCTGAGTTTGTAGTAGCCGGGCTCAAGGTTGAAGGGGGGCGTCAGCAGGTAGTCGTCGGCCTTTGAGTAGTCGTCGCTGCTCTTAAGCAGTTGTGCGGCCTGGTTCTTGTATGTCCATGTGTAGCCGTCGTTGTTTTGGTCAACGGCGGTGTAGAGTCCAAACAGTTTTGCGTCCTTGAAGTCGTAGCTGTAGGGCAGCGTCTGTGTGGGGTCGCCAAACCACTTGCTGGCGGCCTTCACGGTGTCGCCCTGTGCGGCGCCGTTTTCGTTGTAGGCAATCACCCAGTAGGTGTTGATGCCGTTGGCGGGAGCCTCATCGGTCCACTTGCCTTTGCTGCCTGGAGTGGGGTTGGCGAAGGAGATCTTCAGTTCGCCGTCGCGGTACACCTCCACCTTGGTGAGTCTGGCAAGGTCTTTGCCAATCACGTCTTTGCTGGGGTTGGTCCAAGCCACCTTAATGGTGTTGCCGTCGATGGTGGCGGTGGGGTCGGTCACCTGCTGTGGGGTGACCACCTCCTCGGCCACTTTCACCGAGCTCACGTAATATGTGCTGTAGGAGCTGCGTGCAGTGGCGGCGTGCAGGCCTATGTAGTATGTGCCGGCCTCGGGCACCTCAAACAGCATCGGGTAGTCGGTGGCGGTGTAGGGCATCGATGTGATGGAGTCGATTACTGTGGTGAAGTCGGCTGCGGTCTTGCCCTTGCCCAGGCACACCTGGAAGTTGGTCTTCGACGAGCCGTAGCGGGCATTGATGGTCACCTTGTAGGCTCCGGCCTTGTCAAACTTGAGCGGCGGTGTAATGAGCCAGTCGTCTTCGGTCTTGCCGCTGCCCACATACAGTTTGGCGGCGTTGCCGCTGTAGGTGTTGGTGTATAACGACCACGATGCGCTGGCACCGCTCTTCTCGCCCTTAACCACAGTCCACAGGGCGTCGAATGCGTCTTGGGTGCTGAAGTCGCTCGACCACGGAATGGCCTGGGCCTCCACGGGGCCAACATATTTGGTTCTGACGGTGGCCTGCGCGCTCACTGCATCGCCAATCAGGGCCTCTACGGCATAGGTGTGGAAGCCTGCGGTGAGTCCGTTGGCTGCATCGTCGGTAAATGCGGTGGCAGCGCCGTCGAGCGTGGCGGCCAGCTTTCCGTCGCGATACACTTTGACGCCGGTCACGGCTTTGCCCTCGGGCAGTGCGGCCCCGTCGTCGGTGGTGGTGGGCAGTGTCCACTTAAGGGCCACGGTCAGGGCGTTGTTTTCGCCTTCGGTGGCTGTGAGGCCGGTCACAGCGCCGGGGGTGAGTATGTTTTCACCCACCCAAAACTTGGTGCAATACACATTGTAGCGGTCGGCCACGCTGTAGCAATACAGGGCAAAATTGTAGTCGCCCGTTGAGTCGACGGTGAATGTTACCGCATCTTTCACCCAAGTGGAGTTGGAGTAGTTGTTTTTGTCGAGCAGGCGCTTGCCGCCCGACAGCACAGCGGTGGTGTTGCCCGGGGCCAGAACCACGGCATAGTTTTCTTTGCTTGAGCTGGTTTTGCTCCACAGCTTCAGTTTGTATTCCTTGCCGGCCACAAGGTGGACGGCAGGCGACACATACCAGTCGTCGGCCGCATATGTGCGGTCGTAGGTGTACTTCACTCCACCGGCAGCGCCGTCGGCGGCTTTGTAGGTCGTGCTACTTGTTTCGCTTACCCACGTCTTGGAATTCGGCTCCACATTGATTGTGGTCCACGATGCATCGTCGTGCAGTTCGCTGCTGTATGGAACTTGCTGCACTTGCGCCATTGCCGTCACCGGCAGCGCAAGGCTCACGAGTAGGGTACTAAGTTTGTTCATCGTCTTTTTTAAAACTGTATAAATTGGTTTTCGTTTGTTGCTGAACTTCAGTTTTCAGTTGTGGAAATTATTACGTTGCAAAATTAACAAAATAATTCAAAACGAAACCATTTATATAAAAATTTAATGCGCTTTTGCGGTAAAAAACTATTTTTTGATATCATAATGTATTCAATTTAAGCAAAAAGTCAAAATGTATATATGCATCAAGGCTGCTTTGTCGTTTTGTGTGGCTAAGTGGCGCAAAAATAGTTTTTTGCTGATATAATAGCCCGATGCGTGATAAAAGTGCATGGTTTTATGGTAAGTTTTATTATATTTGTAACGATTATCTGGCTATGCATCGCACTCTGGCGTGCAGCATCTCTCTTCTATGGGCTGCTACTACGAGAATGTGGAGTCGAACGACTGGGCTGTGTCGCCTGAACTCTATGGCGGCCCGCAGCTGATTTCGTTCTACGCCAAGAGCTACAGCTCAATCTATAAGGAGAACCTCGAGGTGCTGTATTCAACCACCGACACCGCGCGCACCAGCTTCAAGTCGCTTGGCGACAACACTGGCCTGCCCAACAAGTGGAACCTGTATGAATACGAGCTGCTGCAGGGCGCCAAGTATTTTGCTCTTCGCAGCCACGGCGTCAAAAACTGGATGTGCTTCATCGACGATGTGACCTACACCGGCAAGGGCACTCCAGCCAAGATGACCATAGTGGGATACAATGTGTATCGCAACGGCGAGAAGATTAACTCCGATGTTGTGACCGACCTCGAATTCACCGACACCGAGCTGCAGACCGATGCCAGCACCACCAACTATGTGGTGACTGCCGTATACGACCGCGGCGAGTCGATGCCGTCACCCGTGTACAGCTACGACATGACTGGCGTTAACACCATCAATGCCGACGACGCTCCCGTTGAGTACTTCAACATCCAGGGTATGAGAATACCTGCCGACCGTCTTGAGCCTGGCGTGTATGTGCGCCTGCAGGGCAGCAAGGCCACTAAGGTGATAGTGAAGTAATGTAACACAGTTTTGGGGCCAGCCGCCCCAATTCATATAATGCAAAAACGCAGGGGCCGTGCCAAAAGTGGCACGGCCCCTGTTGTCGTATTAAAGCTGATGTGATGTTTATAGGCCATTGAGCCACCACAGGACTGCAAGAAGGGCCGCGACGAGGGCAATGATGGCCCAGTAGATGCCGCGGCTTTCGCTGCGCTCAAGTGCAAGGCGGGCGTCTTCCCAGTGGCTGTAGCGGCCGCTGGCGCACTGCGAGGCAAAGCGGCTCAGGCGGCTGTGGCCGCCGTGCTCCGATGCCGCTATGGTCTTGAGCAGCACCAGGCCGTAGGCGGCGATGTCGGCCGCCGCACCGGCTTCAGGCTCTGTGCCAACGGGCTTTATGGCCACACTGCCGGCCTCGGCATCGAGCCATAACGAGGCTGCCTCTATGTGGCCCGAGTGGCACTCGCAGCGCATAAGCGCCATGGCTTCGATGGCCGGCTGCCCCATGAGCGCAAGAGCGCGGGGCGTTACGGCCCCGCGCTCGATGAGTTCGGTTAAACTTGTGCAGGCCACACGCGCTACTTTTTAAGCTTGGCGCGGTTGGTGTAGAGGTTGTACTCAATCAGGCCGCTGGCCGTGCGCACGTTTATAATGTTTTTGTCGCTGTTTTCAAAGCCGATGTTGGTGGCCTTGGGGTTGCCGGCATACACCACAAAGTTTTTGCCCTCGCTCTTGTTGAAGGCATACACCACTCCGCCGTTGGTGAGGAACACCACGTAGGCGCCGTTGGCAATTTTGCTTTTGAGGTCGCTTGAGCGGAACAGCGGCTTGTCTTTGTCGTAGGTCGATGAGCGAAGGGTCACCTCGGTGCCTTTTTTGAGCGATGTCATGGCTTCGGTGTTGTCGCTGGCCCACTTGCTGGCCGAGTTGGCTGGGGCTTCCAGTTCCTTGGCTTCGGCCTCTTCGTCGGCCTGCTCCTTCTCTTGCTTTTCGGCGTCGATTTCGTCTTGCGTCTTTATGTGCAGAATGCCTATCGAGGGCACCTGGCCGTTGATGAAGTTAAACTCCTGTCCGCTGCCGCTTTTGGGCATGCACACTATGTGCTGCTGGCCGTCGCCGAGGGTCTTGTATTCACCATCGTAGTTCTGGCTCACCACCTGCTTGGTGTCGATGTCGTAGAGGTTTAGCGACACGTGGCCGCTCGAGCCGCTGCCCACAGCCATGTAGGCGAAATACACATAGCGCTTGCCGTCGATAACTGTGCTTTGCGGCAGTGTGCTGGGGTCGGCCATCAGCTGTCCGGCGTCGAATGTAATGTTCTGTCCGTCGAGATAGGTGGTCTTGGCCAGCTGTATTTCCCAGTTAGAGCCGTTTTGGGTGAGGTCGTAGATTTTGTAGAACGTGTGTCCGCCCTGGCCCGACTGGAATGTGAGGCCCACAATGTGGTCGGGGTTGCCGGTGTCGCCGCCCGGCACCCTGATGGCATACACCACGGTGGCACCGTCGCCCCCGAAGTTGTTGTCTTGCAGCGCTTTCACGAAAATTGCGTTGGAGTCTTGAATTGAGTCGGTGGTCACGGCGGTGGTGTCGGCTGCTTCAGTGGGCTGCGAGTTGCCGCTGAAGAAGCAGTTGCGCACAAGTATAAGCCCTAAAAAGCCCACAATCACCAGGGCCAAAATTATGTTGCGGGCGCGCTTGCGCTCGCTGGACGTGTGGTCGTCGGCTGGTGTGTCGGGCTGCTGTGCACCGTTTTTGCCATCCCACTCGTTTTTAGCGGTGTCGTTGCCGGCAGGGGCGGTGGTTGTGGCCTTGCCGCACTTGGGGCAGAACATGGCGGTGGCGGGAATTTGTGCGTGGCAGTGAGGGCATTCAACCGTTTCGGGTGCGGCGGGCTTGCTCACAATTGGGGCGCCGCACTTGTTGCAAAAGGCCGAGCCTTCGGGCACCTCGTTGCCGCAGTTTTGACATTTGATGTATTGCATATGCGCTTAAGCTTAGCTGTTGATGATATATTTTGATAGATTCTTTTTGCTTATTTGGCGTTGTTGAGCAGGTGGCGGGCATAGATGCGGCAGGCGCATTCCACCATTTTTGGGCACGGGCGCGCCTTGTAGTAGGCCGCGGTGCGCTCGCTGGGCCGCGGAGGCTCCACCTGGCCGCTGCGCAGGCCCAGCAGCTCGGCGCAAATCAGCGAGTCGTTTTCAGCCTTGAATTCGGCGGCAAGTTGCTGCACCAGGGCGTAGTTGGCGGTGCGTGCTGTCATGTCGCCCGGATTGGAGGGGCCGTTTTCGAGCCCTGCGAGCAGAGCCATGCCCGTCACGGCCCCGCAAGTGAGCCTCAGCCGGCCCATGCCGCCGCCCATCGAGGCCGCCATTGCGGCGAGGGTGTCGCGGCTTATGCGGTCGGCATACAAGTCGGCAAAAGCAAGAGCCACAGCCTGGGCGCAATTGTAGCCCTGCTTGAAAAGTTCCACGCCTCGGTTGGCGCACTGCTCAATATCGATGTTTTTGCTCATAAGAGTAGTTTGTTATAGCTTCGGCTACAAATATAGCGATTTTACTGCAATGGGCAAAAAAAGGCAGAAGCCCGACAGTGAAAATCAGGGCTTCTGCCAGCAGTTTCCTAACTATATGCGTTGGTTCGTATGCGCTGATAGCTGGGAATAGTCGGTCGTTTAGTAGTTCTGAGCCAGAATCTGGAAGTACGACTGCGGGTGGTTGCACACGGGGCACACTTGCGGTGCGCTCTTGCCCACCACGATGTGGCCGCAGTTGGCGCACTGCCAAATGCAGTCGCCGTCGCGCGAGAACACCACTCGCTTCTCCACATTGTCGAGCAGCTTGCGGTAGCGCTCCTCGTGAGCCTTCTCGATGGCGGCCACGCCAAGGAATTTCTCGGCAATTTCGTCAAAGCCCTCTTCGCGGGCCTCTTTGGCCATGCGCTCATACATGTCGGTCCACTCAAAGTTTTCCCCTTCGGCGGCAGCCTTCAGGTTGTCGGCCGTGTCCTTGATTTCACCGCCCTCAAGCAGCTTGAACCACATCTTGGCGTGCTCGCGCTCGTTGCGTGCAGTTTCTTCGAATATGGCTGCTATCTGCTGGTATCCGTCTTTGCGTGCCTTAGATGCAAAGTATGTGTACTTGTTAGTGGCCTGCGACTCGCCTGCGAATGCCTCGCGCAGGTTAGCTTCTGTCTTAGTTCCTTTAATTTCCTTCATAATAGTAAGTGTTTGATAGTTATAAGTGTTTTGTGTATTCTGTCGTTTTTTTTGTTGACATGGCAAATATACGCCAAAAAATTGAATGCGCAAGCGAAAGATAGTTGTAATAATTACAATTTTGATATTATTTCACATTTATCGGTTTGTTTCAACGAATTTCACGCACACGGGCATGCTCACGGCCACATCGCTGCCTGGCACATGCGTCAGCAGGCCCGATGAGGCATCGCGGGCATAGACCTGCACAGCGTCGCTGTCGCGGCAGGCGGCCATCAGCATCTGGCCGTTGGGGGTGATGGCCAGGCTACGCGGGTGCTTGCCCGTGGGCTGGAATGCCACCATCTTGGGCAGTCCGCTGCTGGTGATGCGCATAATGGCCACACCATCGCACTGCGAGCAGCGCACGCTGGCATACAGCGTCTGTCCGTCGGGTGACAGCTGTATGTCGCCCCCGGCTCCACTTTGGGCTATTTTCACCGACTGCAGCAGCTGCATCTGTCCCGATTCCGGGCTGTAGCCAAACGTCATCACTTCGCAGCTGAGTTCGGTGAGCACGTGCAGCATGGAGCCATCGTGGCCAAACACGAAGTGCCTCGGCCCGCTGCCCTCGGGCACACTTACTGTTTGCTCCTCGCTCAGAGTTGCATTTCCGTGGGCGTCGCGCCCCATGCGCATCACATACAGGCAGTCGCCCCCAAGGTTGGTGGCTATGAGCCGCTTTCCGTCGGGCGTGGGCATGGAAAAGTGCAGGTGGCTTGTGGCCTGGCGCGGCGATGTGCCGTGGTCGTCCCACTGCAGCAGCTTGCGGCACGGTGTGGCCATGCCGTCGGGGCTGATGCCGAGCAGGGCCAGGCTGCCGCTGCCATAGTTGGCCACAGCCAGGGTGTCGCCGCCAATCATGGCTATGTGGCAAGGACTCCATCCGCACGAGTTCACACTGCCCAGCACACGCATCTTGCCCGTGCTCCAGTCAAGACTTATTGTGGCCACCATCGAGTCGTAGGGGCCGTTTTCGCTCACGGCGTATATGCGGTTGCGGTCGGGGCTCACGGCCACATACGACGGGTTTAGCACTTGCACCGCTGCCAGCTGGGTGGCAGCCACATCGGGCCGCTGCAGCCCGTAGGCATACACGCCCTGCGAGCCGCTGCAGGTGTAGGTGCCCACTATCATCAGCAGGCTGCGGGTGAAGGCGGAATAAGGGTTATCGTCCATACACAAGTCGGTCGGTGTTCATTCGGTTCATATACTGCTGAATGAGCGACTTCAACTCCTGCACCATGCGCTGCTGTGTGGCGCGCGGCATTTTGCCGGCCACATTGTGCTGCAGCAGCGGGTCGTGGCGGTAGTCGTAGGCGGCTTTCACCTGCGAACCGTCGAACTGAATCATGTAGTCGCCCTTCACATACTGGTAGATGCCGTTGTTGTAGTTCACGGCCCACGTCTGCGCCGCTGGCGTGCTCAGCAGGTCGGACCCGAAGGCCACATAGGGCCTGTCGTAGCCCAGCGCGCCCAGCACGGTGGGCATGATGTCGATTTGCTGCGCCACCACGTCGGTGCGCTCGCCAGGGGCGATGCTGCCGTCGGGGGTGTAGAAAATTATTGGGATTGAATACAGACCCAGGTCGGTCTGGTATTCTGGGTGCTTGTTCTGGTTGGTGTGGTCGGCCACTATCACAAACAGCGTGTTGCGGTACCACGGCTGCCGCTTGGCCGCGTCGAAGAAGCGGCGCAGGGCGTGGTCGGTGTAGCGGATGCACTTGAGAATGGGCAGGCCGCCCTGCTCGGGATACTGTGCCGACAACTCTTGCGGCACTTTGAACGGGTGGTGCGACGAGGCCGTGAACACGGCCGACATAAACGGCTGGCGGAAGGTGTTGAGTTTCGACACCATGAATTGCAGGAAAGGCTCGTCCCAAATGGCCCACATGCCGTCGAAGTCCTTGTCGCCGCGGAAGTGTGGGTCGGCGTCAAACTCGGTGCGTCCGTAGTATTCCTTGAATCCAGTGCTGCGTGCAAATGCCTGGAAGCCCATTGAGCCGTTTTGCGCCCCGTGGAAAAAGGCTGTGCGGTAGCCCTTGGCACCGAGCACTCCGGCAAGGCCGGTGAGGTGGTTCATCGATGCCGGAGTGAGGAAGAACGGCTCCACAAACATGGGTATGCTCGACAGCACCGACGGCATGGCGTCGATGCTCTTGCGGCCGTTGGCAAAGCTGTAGCGGAATGTGGCGCTGTGTGCGGCCAGCGAGTCGGTGAATGGGGTGTAGCCGCGATACTGTCCGCCCTCGAGCTGGCGGTTCATGCTGCCAATGTATTCCTTGCCAAAGCTTTCAATTATTATCACCACCACATTCTTGCGGTTGAATTTTGCTCCCGCTGCGGGCTGGTGCAGCGGTGTGTAGAGGGCTTCTGCCTCGTGCTCGCTGGCAAAATAGCGCGGGTCGGTGTAGACGTTTTTACCTATGGTGCGCAGCACCGAGAACGGCGTGTTGAGCACCAGTGCCGCCTCTATGGGTCGGTCCACATACTGGTTGGCGTTGCTCACCGTCACCGGCCGCACCGCGTGGGCAAAGCCGCCGCGCATTCCGGCCACGCACAGTGCGGCCATCGCCACCAGGCTCACACCGGTGGCGGCTGAGTAGCGCCACCACACCAGCCGGCGCCTGTCTAGCCGGCTGGTGGCCGACAGGGTCCACAGCAGGGCAATGAGCGCGATGCCCGCCAGCCACAAATACCAGTGCGTCACCAGTTCGCTGGCAATGATGCCGCCTATGTTGCTTTCGTGGCTAAACTCGCTGAACACCGTGCTGGTGGTGCGCCGCGAGGTGAATTGGAAGTACACCGTGTCGGCAAGGTTCATGATCACGGCAAGGCCGTTGACCACCACAAACACCAACTTGCACATGCGCTGGTAGGCCGGCTGCTCCTTCACATGCAGCGGCAGCAGCATCAGCAGTATGTAGAGGGCGTTGGTGTACATTATGGCCGAGGTGTCAAATACCAGGCCGCCGCGCAGCATCTCGGCCAGATGGCCGCCGCTGAGGCCCTCGGCAAAATAGCTGTAGTTCACGGCCAGGAATATGAGGCGCGTGGCGAAATAGGCCACATAGGCCAGCGCGAGGTTGATGGCTACGGCCACTAAGGGTGCCCACTCGCTGCGGCCAAACAGTGTGAAGCGTTTGTATATGTTCATTTTCTCTTCTTGATGTTTTGGTGAGTGTATGCGGTGGTTATCTTGTGGGCAGCAGGCGGTTTTCGTTCATGCGGCTCATGTATTGCTGTATTATGGCCTCGAGGCGCGTCTGCATTTGCCGCTGCAGCTGCGGGTGCTGCCCGGCCACATTGCGGCGCAGCATGGTGTCGTGCTTGAAGTCATACATGGCCTTCACCTGCGAGCCGTCGAACTGAATCATATAGTCGCCCTTCAGATACTGGTAGATGCCGTTGTTGTAGTTCACGGCCCACGTCTGCGCCGCCGGTGTGCTCAGCAGGTCGGTGCCGAAGGCCATAATGGGCTTGTCGTAGCCCAGCATGTGCATCAGTGTGGGGGTGATGTCGGTTTGCTGCGCTATTTTGGTGGTGTTCATTTCGGGCTTCAGGCTGCCGTCGGGGGTGTAGAATATGATGGGAATCGAATACAGGCCCAGGTCGGTCTTGTATTCGGGCCGCTGCGTCTGGTTGGTGTGGTCGGCCACAATCACGAATATGGTGTTGCGGAACCATGGTTCGTGGCTGGCTCGCTCGAAGAATCGGCGCAGGGCATGGTCGGTGTATCGGATGCACTTGTGAATCTCGAGCCCGCCCTCTTCGGGGTATTGTGCGGCCAGGGCCTTGGGCACGCGGTAGGGGTGGTGCGACGATGCGCTGAACACCGTGGTCACAAACGGCTGATGGAATTTAGCCATCTCGTCGAGCGTGAATTGCAGGAAAGGTTCGTCCCAAATGGCCCACTTGCCGTCGAAGTCGTTCATGCCGCCGTATTTTGGCGAGCGGCAATACTCGTTGAGGCCAAAATAATTCTTGTAGCCAATGGAGTGGGCAAAAGCGCTGAAGCCCATGGATATGTTGTGCCCACCGTGGAAAAATGCGCTGTAGTAGCCCTTGGGCGCAAGCATCGACGCTATGCCCTGCACATCGTTGAGCGAGGCCGGTGTGAGGAAGAATGGCTCCACAAACATGGGTATGCCCGACAGAATCGACGGCATGGCGTCCATCGATATGCGGCCGTTGGCATAGCTGTAGCGGAATGTGAGCGAGTGCGGCACCAGTGAGTCGATAAACGGTGTGTAACTTTTATACGGCTGTGGGTTGAGGCTGCCTATGTATTCCTTGCCAAGGCTTTCCATGATGAGTATCACCACGTTTTTCCGGCCCAGCGTGAGCGAGTCGGGCGCCGACGGCTTGATTATTGGCCGGTATTCGCGCTCCATGGCGGCGCGCGTCATGTAGTGTGGCGTGACAAACGCCTTTTTGCCTATGCTGCGAATCATGCTGAACGGCGTGTTGAGCACCACGCTGGCCTCAACGGGGCGGTTCACATACTGGTTGGCGTTGCTCACCGTGATGGGGCGCGTGCCGGCGGTGACGCTGCCGCGAATGCCCACAATGGCCAGCGGGGCAGCCACCGCAAGTGCGGCCAGCTGCGACCCGTAGTAGGCCCAGCCGTGGCGGTAGACCTCGATGCGCGGCTTCACGTAGCACATCCACATGATGGCCGTGAGGGCAATGAACACCAGCAGCAGATACCAGTGGTTGATGAGTTCGGTGAATATGATGCCGGTGATGTTGCCCTCGTTGCCAAACTCGGTGAACACCGTCACCGTGGATCGCCGCCCGGTGTACTGGAAATACACCGAGTCGGCGAGGCTCGAAGCTAGTGCCATGGCGTTGGTGACCACAAACAGCCATTTCAGCCCCTTGTGGAAGCCGGGCCGCTCCTTCAGGTGCATCGGCAGCAGCATCAGTGCCAGATATAGCGAGTTGACGTAGAGCAGCCCCGAAGTGTCGAACACCAGCGCGCCCTGCAGCTCGTTCCAAAACAGGTTCCACGACATGTAGGGTGCAAAGGTGTTCCAGTTCTCAAGAAAAAACACCACCCTCACGGCCATCCACATCAGATAGGCCACAGCTATATTTATCACGGCGGCTCCAGCATTGCTATGCAGCACTTTGCCTATTTTGCTCATTACAGAATTTCCCATATCAAAAAAAACTTTGTTCAAAATTAATGCAAACCAAGCGCAATGCCAAGAAAAGAGCTTGCTCATTTTCTTGCATTGCGCTTGGTGCCGCCTAAATTTTTCACTCAGGGCGCCGCAGGGGTGGTAAATGTTAAAAGCCGACTGTTAAAGCATTGTTGAAAGTATGTATACAACCGACTCAGGGAATCGTAGTATAAATAAAAGAATATCAAATAATAAGCCGATATGGTTTATAAATTAAACAAGATTGGTCAGATTGGCTACAAATAGGCGCGAAATAACCGATTATAGTTAAAGCGCAATAAAAATTTGGTTTGAGTGTAAACTAAGTTGTAATTTTGCAGCCACAAAAAATTACAAACTGTAATTGTTTTAGGTTTATAAAATTAAAATCAGAATCAGAATCAGCTTTTTTAGCGAAGCAATCTAAACAGGTGTGTGTACAGCGACTGGGCGCTCACCTTTGTTTACAGAGTGAATGAAAACGGCAGCCAAGCAATTGCGATTATTGCCAGCTGGCCAGTAAGTGTTTAATTAATAAAGCTACAATCTATGAAGAAGTTAGTTTTTTCATTGCTCGCAGTTGGCCCTGGGCGGCCAGAGCAACCTCACCCCGACCCTCGACTCGCAGGAAGACATCTACAATGCCATATTCAGCCTGCTCGACCAGGCCGTGGCCAACTTCACCGAGGCCAAGAGCGGCCGCGAGAGCCACATCGGTTCGCAAGACATGCTGTATGGCAACGACAACTCCAAGTGGCTGGCATTCGCCTACGCCCTTAAGGCGCGCTACAAGCTGCACACGCAGCTGCGCAACCCCAATGCCGTGGCCGAGGCTCTTGGGGCTGCCGAGGCTGCCAAGGCTGCCGGATTCGACGGCGCCGAGCTCGATGTGTTTGACGACAGCAACAACAATCCCTGGACGGCATTCTTCTGGAACCGTGAATACACTGCCTCGTCGAAGACCGTGGCCGACCTCATGACCCAGCGCAACGACCCGCGCCGAGCCGTGTATGTGTACGACTTCTTCAAATCCACCGAGGTGGGAACACCCGGCGACCAGACGCGCGCCAACGAGGTGGAGACGCTTGCCGCCCCATCGTGGCTCAACAATGGCGGTGCCTCGATCCATCTGCTCAGCAAGTCGGAGTTCTACTTCATTCTTGCCGAGTGCAAGGCCCGCCTCGGGCAGGACGCCAGCGACGACTTCGTGACCGGCGTTGAGGCTTCGTTTGCCGACTATGCCAAAGCCGATGCCGGCCAAACCAAAGGCTTCAGTGCGGCACAGGGCGCAGCCTATGCCCAAGCACTGCCTGTGACCCTCACCGAGATACTCACCCAGAAGTATCTGGCCCAGGCGCGCGATGAGCAGGTGGAGACCTACAACGACCTGCGCCGCATCAAGGCCATAGGCGAGGAGCACGTGAAGCTCACCAACCCGCGCAACCAGTCGTCCACAGGCAACGTATGGCCGCTGCGCCTGCCCTACGGCGAGAGTGATGTGCGCTCCAATCCCAACGTGCGCAAGGCCTTTGGCACAGGCAACGACGCCGGCCGCTATGTGTTCACCGAAAACGTGTGGTGGGCAGGAGGCAGCCGATAGCCCAGGCTTAAACTGATTCAATATATTTTTACCCACGGGCGTGGAGCCAAGCTTGGCTTCACGCCCGCCGTTTTGAGGAAACTTGCAGCACAAACCGATTTCGTGCTGTGGCTAATTATTTGTATCTTTGCAGTCTAAAAATCTGAAAATTAGATATGGCAGTAGAAATACGAGAAATAAAACACACCAAGCGGCAGTTGCTGCCGTTTGTGCATTTCCCCATCGACACCCTGTACAAGGACAACCAGTATTATGTGCCTGCCCTGGTGCTCGACGAGGTGAACACCCTCAGGCCCGACCGCAACCCAGCGTTTGACTTCTGCGAAAGCGTGTACTACATGGCTTATCGCGACGGCAAGCCTGTGGGCCGCATTGCCGGCATCATCAACAGTGTGGTGAATGAGCGCATGGGCCAGAAGGCCGCCCGCTTTGGCTTTGTCGACTTCATCGACGACGCCGAGGTGGTCGACGCCCTGTTTAAGGCCGTTGCCGACTGGGCCCGCTCGAAGCATATGACATCGCTCGAGGGTCCGCTCGGATTCACCGACATGGACCAGGAGGGTATGCTTGTGGAGGGTTTCGACCAGCTGAGCACTCAGGCCACCATCTACAACCACCCCTACTATCCCGAGCACATGCAGCGCATGGGCTTTGAAAAAGACGCCGACTGGGTGGAGTTTAAAATCACCATTCCCGACGCCATTCCCGACAAAATGGCGCGTGTGGCGCAAATAGTGCGCACCCGCTTTGGACTGAAGACGGTGCATTGCACCAACCGCAAGATGCTGGTGAAGCAATATGGCGACGACATATTCCACCTGATAAACGAGTGCTACGACGAGTTGTTTGGCTACTCGCCGCTCACCGAGGGCCAGATTAAGCACTACATCGACCTGTATTTGCCCTTCTTGCCGCTCGACCACCTGTGCCTCATCGTTGACAAGGACGAGAAACTGGTGGGCGTGGGCGTGTCGATTCCGTCGCTGTCGCGTGCTCTGATAAAGTCGCGCGGACGCTATCTGCCCTTTGGCTGGAAGCATCTGCTGAGCGCCATATCGGGCAAGACCGACACTGTAGACCTGATGCTGGTGGCCGTGAAGCCCGAGTATCAGAACAAGGGTGCCAACGCGCTGCTGTTTACCGACCTGATTCCCACCTTCATCAAGCGCGGCTACAAGTGGGCCGAGAGCAACCCCGAGCTGGAGTTGAACCAAAAGGTGCAGCAGCAGTGGCAGTATTTCGACCTGGTGCAAAACAAGCGCCGGCGTGCCTACAAAAAGAGCATTTAGCACCGCGATGCCCTTTATCCCGACGCACCAATACGACCCAAACTGATAAAATAGACTAAACTAAAAGACAAAAATACTATGGCAACAGCTATAAATGTCGATGTCAAGGCCACCAAAGCCGCCATCGGCGAAAATGACATAAAGGCGCTGGCCGCCCAGGCAGCCAGCGCAGTTGAAAAACTCGAAAACGGCACTGGCGAGGGCAGCGACTTCTTGGGGTGGATGCACCTGCCCAGCTCAATACAACCTGCCCAGCTCGATGAAATCGAGGCCGTGGCGGCGCATCTGCGCCACAATTGCGACTATGTGGTGGCAATAGGCATTGGCGGCAGCTATCTGGGTGCAAAGGCAGTGATTGAGGCTCTGAGCAGCAGTTTCGCGGCCTACAGCCACGATGGCGGCACGCAGGTGCTGTTTGCAGGCAACAATATAGGCGAGGACTACATGCACGACCTTATGGCGCTGCTCAAGGGCCGCCGCTTTGGCATTGTGGTGATTTCCAAGTCGGGCACCACCACCGAGCCCGCCATTGCCTTCCGCCTGCTAAAAGACATGCTCGAGAGCCAGGTGGGCAAGGCAGAGGCTGCCAAACTGATTGTGGCCATCACCGACTCGAGCCGCGGTGCGCTGCGCCACCTGGCCGAAAAGGAGGACTACAAGACGTTTGTGATTCCCGATAACGTGGGTGGCCGCTATAGTGTGCTCACTCCCGTGGGCCTGCTGCCTGTGGCCATAGCCGGACACGACATCAAGGCCCTGGTGGCAGGTGCTGTGGAGATGGAGCAGGCTCCCGACGATGCCGCCCGGCTGTATGCCCAGACGCGTAACGCGCTGTATCGCGCTGGCAAGAAGATTGAGATTCTTGTGAACTTCTGTCCGCGTCTGCACTATTTGGCCGAGTGGTGGAAGCAGCTGTATGGCGAAAGCGAGGGCAAGGACCACAAGGCGCTGTTTCCAGCCGCTGTCGACGACACCACCGACCTCCACTCGATGGGCCAGTGGATTCAGGATGGCGAGCGCACCATATTTGAAACGGTGATCAGCGTGGGCGCGCAGCAGCACACCGTGGTGATTCCTCACGACGATGCCGACCTCGACGGCCTCAACTATCTGGCCGGAAAGCGCATCGACGAGGTGAACAAGATGGCCGAACTGGGCACGCGCATTGCCCACGTCGACGGCGGAGTGCCCAACATAGTGATTTCGGTGCCTGAAGTCACCGAGCGCTATCTGGGCCAGCTCATCTACTTCTTTGAGAAGGCTTGCGGCATAAGCGGCTATCTGCTGGGCGTGAACCCATTTGACCAGCCAGGTGTGGAGGGCTACAAGCGCAACATGTTTGCCCTGCTCAATAAGCCCGGATATGAGGTCCAGTCGGCCGCAATGAAGGCAAAACTTGCCAAATAGCGGCCGTTTAGGCACGTAATGACACACAAAAGCCCCGAGTGCCAATAATGGCGCTCGGGGCTTTTGTTGCCTTTGAAATGGCGGCTGGTTAGCGCTGGAAGCGCTTGGCGGTGGTCACGGTGCCGTCGGTGTGGGTGGTGACCACGATGTTGAAGCCGCTCACGGGAGTCAGGCTTTGGCGGCCGGTGGCGTCGATGTAGCGCACCGACACCACGCCTGCGGCGGGCTGCTGCACGGCACCAATGCCCGTGGGGGTTTTGGCGTTGAAGGTCACGCTGAAGCGGTCTTCGGCCGCGTAGTATTTCGACTGGTCGTCCTCACTCTGGCAGTAGAGGCGCACGATGTAGTTCACCGTTTTGCTGTCGGTAGCCTTCAGTGGCTTGTCGATGAAGAGGTCGCGCACCGTGAGCTCGCCTTCCCCTATGCTGAACTCGTAGTTGTCCTGCACGTTGGGGTTGGCGTTGCCGTCATACAGGTGTTCGGTGAGCAGCGTTTCAGAGCCGTCGTCGTTGATGCGCCACACGCGGTAGGTGTACTGGCCCATGATGCTGTTGTTGAATACGCCCTTGGCCTTAAAGTCGCAGCCGAAGCCCATCTTCCAGCTGTTGGCGTTGTAGGCAAAGGGGCTGGTCTTTTCGGTGGTGGGGTTGATAACCTTCACGCCAAGCACCGAGGCCTGCTTTTGGTCGGCACCGTAGGTGTTGGTGCCCACCGAGCCGTCGGCCAGCAGGCATTCAGAGCTAATCACGGGGTAGAATGTGGCAGTGACCGAGGTGGCGTCGCGCAGGTCGTCGGTGGCGGTGATCTGTCCGGCGGCGAGGCCTTCGGCCACGGCCTGGTCGGGACGCTTGCTGCCCGCGCTGCGGGTCAGGATTGAGTAGGTGCCATTCACGGCGCGTTGCAGCTCGCCAAAGGCGGTGCCGTTGCGGTATAGCGTGTAGCTGCGCACGGCCGACGAGTTGGCGGCATTCACCGTCATTGGTATGCCATCCGGCAACTCGAGCGAGTGGTCGGTGTCGGTGTCAACCTGAGCCTTGGTGAAGGGTTTCATGCCCACCGAGAACTCGGTTTTGGGCACGTTGAGGCGCACCACATTGCTGTGCACCATTCTCACGCCCGCTTTGCCGGCGGCCTTCACGGGCATGAACTTGAGCACGTAGTCGTAGTGGCCCTTGTGGTCGTTGGCCGCGGTGGAGGCTGTGAAGCGGTCGGTGGTGCGCAGGCCGTTGAAGCTGATGGCTCCGTCGCGTGTGGGCGCGGTCAGGCAGCCCACGCTGTCGGCCACGGCCACCGACTGGTTGTGCATCTTAAGAGTGTAGTTGAAGCGGTACTGGGTGTCGGCATTGGTGATGTTGTCGACCACAAGGGTGGCAATCAGCGTGGAGTCGCCGCCCTGCTCGTCGCTGTCGAA
The DNA here is from genome assembly GCA_934667475.1 of uncultured Muribaculaceae bacterium. Classification (GTDB taxonomy): domain Bacteria; phylum Bacteroidota; class Bacteroidia; order Bacteroidales; family Muribaculaceae; genus Sodaliphilus. Next base: position 144,605 of record CAKUMB010000001.1, read on the forward strand.
GCGGTAGAGTCTGAACGTGGTGCCCTCGGTGATGAAGTCGCCCGAGATGTAGGTGTGCTCATTGTTGTCCACCGTAATGCGGTTGGCGTAGTCGTTGAGCTGCTTTTGTGGGTCGTATGTGCATCGGCTGGTGCCTTCGATGTCGAGCGCAAGGAGCTCGTATGGGTCATAGCCGGGAATCAGTACGCTGGCTTGGTTGCTCTCCACGGGGTTGAAGCCGCTAATGCCGCTGGGGTGCGCGGTGATGATGTGGGTGAGCGTGTGGCCGGTGCTGTATTGCGTCTCGGGATAAGTATAGGAGTAGTCGTTAATCGGCTCGGCATTGAGCGGCTTGCTATCGACAACGCCGTCAATCACGCGGTAGATGTAGAAGTCTTGCTTCACGCGGCTGTCCGACAGGGTGTCGATATTCGCCTCCCAGTTGAGCGTCACGTTATAGATTCGGTCGGCCACATCGCCCTTGCGCTCAGCCTTGGCCGTGAGATGTACATCATATACTTGAAAATATGGTATGTAGTTGGGATTGTACCAGCACCAGTCAACGCGTTTACTCCAATTTACCAATCGGTAGTCGGGAATGAACACCACAAGGTTTGACATGGTTTCGGCGCCGGCAGTGCCGCTGGCACTGGCCATTGTGGGATAGTGCCTGAGGTGAGGCACCGAGCCGCAGTCGTGCTTCACAGTGTAGGATTGGCCCGACTTCAGCTGTTGGTAGAAGTCGGGGGCGCCGTCTTCATTGCCGCCAGGCGTGGGTGAGTATTGTTCGAACATGCGTTCAAACGGCAAGCTACAAACGCTTCTGTTAGAGCCCTTGCCCATAAGGAAGAAACGGTTGTAGGTGCCGCTCACGTTGTAGAGCACCCCTGGGTTGTAGGCTGTGTTTGAGGCATCGTAGGCCTGGCCTGGGCGCTCGATGCGGAAAGCGTTGTAGAGCAGGCGCACCGACTTGATGCAGCTGTATATGTCGGCCAATGCGGCTTGGCCGGGATAAAGCTGTGCTCCATTGGTGGCAAACACATCCTTCACTTCCACCAGCAGAGTGGTCTGCTCATCGATTTCTGGCGTATTGGTGTTGTTTAGTTCGGGCCAATAGTTAACCGTTTTCCCCATGTATGTTACTGTGTTTGCTGCCCAGTTTCCAGAGGCCACATCACCGTCAACGGGCGATGACTTGTGTTTGCCGGGAATTTTTGGGTCGCTGTAGACCTTTGCTATCATAGCGTAGATTTGGCGCGGATTGGTGGCCACGTCGGTTAGGCGTGCGGTGTGCGTCTGGCCGGCATCATCGGTCCAGTTGTAGGTGAACTGGGCATAGTAGGCCGAGTCGCACTGCATCTTCACCGGGTCGAGCACGGTGGCTGGCACGGCAGATGCCGTTTGGGTACTGGCAGGGAGCGCAATCCCAACCAAGGCCGCAAGATTGAGTAATGACTTTTTCATTGAATTACAGCAAATTCGTTAATTATAATTTATCGATATGTTTTTACTTACTATTTTCAGCAGTGCGCATCAGTGCATATTAGAATGCTGCAAAGTTACAATAAATTTCAACAACTAAGCAAGGTGTTACTCATTATTTTTCAGTCGTTTAACAAAATAGTTCAACAGAGCGGAAGCAGTAATATGTAAAAAATATGGGCACCAACCAATGGTTGATGCCCAGCTATGCTTGTGTGTGGGGGCTGTGAATGTGTGCCGCCGCCTTCTATGCTTCTTCTTCGTGCTTCACGCCGCTTTCGGCCACGTGGCGTCGGCGTATTTGCGCTTCCACGCCGTCGATTACGTTGATAATGAAGTCTCCAAGCTTTTCGGCCTCGCAAATGATGTCCATATAGAATATGCCGGCTTGGTAGGGATATTTCTTTTGGCGAATGTTTTCGATGTTTTCGGTGCGCAGCAGGTTGCGGAAGTTGTTGATTTCACGTTCCTTGTTGTAGTTGCGCATCAGGTCTTCGTTGGTGGCGTTGTCCATGTCGCACAGCACGGCTATCATGTTGCTCATGGCCTCGCTCACATATTTCAGCATGGTGTCGATGTTGCTGTAGTTCTCATCGCTGAAGTGCGCGTGGGCCTCCTCTTTGCGCACCAGTGTGCGGGCAATGTTGTTGCAGCTGTCGGCGATGCTTTCAATTTCGCTCACGCAGCTGAGCATGGTGGATATGCGCAGCTTGGCATCATAGCTCAGGCGTCCGTCCACCACCTTGTTGAGGTAGTTGGCAATCTCAATTTCCATGCGGTCGCTTATGTCTTCATACTTGCCAATGCGTGTGTAGAGCTTGTTGAACTCCACGGTGCCCGTCTTGGTGTGCACCAGTGTCTTCACCATGCCCAGCATGCGCTCTACGCGCTCGGCATACACCACAATTTCGCGCTGTGCCTGGGTGATGTTGAGCTCTGATGCGCTGAGCAGGCCTGCCGAGATGTATTTCAGCTGGAATTCCTCGTCTTCCTTGCTGTGCGTCTTTATGAAGAAGTTCACGATTTTCACATAGGTCTTGGTGAACCATATCATAATCGAAAGGTTCACGAGATTGAACACCGTGTGGAACATCGACATGCCAAACGACATGGAGAATTGCAGCCGCGCTATGGCGGCGGCGTCGTGCTGGTTGCTGTTGATGTAGGTGAACAGCTCGGTGGGGTCGCCCTGGTGGAAGAGGTCTTTTGAAATCCACACGATTAGGGTGATGAAGGGGAAGTAGAGCACCAGTGTCCACAGCGTGCCCAGGCAGTTAAACAGCAGGTGGCCCGCTGCAGCCTTCTTGGCCGCCACGTTGGCCCCGAGCGACGCCAGAATGGGGGTGATGGTGGTGCCTATGTTGCTTCCGAGCACCATGGCGCAGGCCATGTTGAAGGGAATCCAGCCCTTGGTGGCCATGATGAGCACGATGGCAAATGTGGCTGCCGACGACTGGATGACCATGGTAACCACGATGCCGGCAAGCAGAAACACCAGCACCGACAGGAAGCCCATGGAGGTGTAGCTTTGCAGAAACTCGAATATCTCGGGCGACTTGCTGAGGTCGGGCACGTTGGCGCTGATGGCCTCAAGGCCCATGAAAAGGAATGTGAAGCCTATCAGAAATTCGCCTATCGACTTGTATTGATTGTTTTTCAAAAACAGCATGGGCACTGCAAACGCCAAAATGGGCAGCAGCATCACCGACATGTTGACCTTGAAGCCGAATATCGACACAAGCCACGCCGTGAAGGTGGTGCCCACGTTGGCACCCATGATTACGGCCATCGACTGCGCCAGCGACATGAGTCCGGCGTTAACGAAACTCACCACCATCACCGTCGATGCCGACGAGCTTTGGATGAGTGCAGTGATGAGGATGCCTGTGGCGACTCCTGTGAAACGGTTTTTGGTCATTGCCGACAGAATGCCGCGCAGGCGGCTGCCGGCGGCTTTCTGCAAGCCTTCGCTCATGACCTTCATTCCGTATAGGAAAAGGCCCACAGCGCCCAGCAGGGCTAAGAAATCAACGATTGAGTAATCCATCTACTCGCGGGGGGGATTTTAGTTATGTAAAATAGCGTTATGACTAATAGTCTACAAAATTACAAAAAAATTGATTTCTTGAAAGTCAATCGCTCCTATTTTCACTCTGCCCCCCTCCATGGCGGGTGCATTTTTTTCTGCTATTGCTGCTTGCCGCCGGGCTGGCTGTCGGCGGCGCGGATTTCCACGCGGCGAATTTTGCCGCTTATGGTCTTGGGCAGCTCGTGCACAAACTGGATGATGCGCGGATACTTGTAGGGGGCGGTGGCGTGCTTCACGAAGTCCTGTATCTCCTTCACGAGTGCGGGCGCGTCTTTGCCGCGGTAGTCGCGGCCATAGACTATGCCGGCAGTGTCTTGATATTCCTTGCCGAGCACTATGGTGGCCTTCACCACCATGCCGCGCACGTCGTCGGGCACGCCAGTCACGGCACACTCCACCACGGCAGGGTGCTTCATCAGCGCGTTTTCCACCTCGAAGGGGCCTATGCGGTAGCCCGACGACTTTATCACATCATCTTTGCGGCCCACAAACCAGTAGTATCCGTCCTCGTCGCGCCAGGCTATGTCGCCTGTGTGGTAGATGCCGTTGCTGAAGTGCTGGCGTGTGAGCTCGGGGTCGCGGTAATACTCCTTGAATAGTCCCACGGGCTTGTGCTGCCCCACCCTGACCACGATTTCGCCCTGCTCGCCGTCTTCGGCCCAGCGGCCGTCGTTGGTCATAAGGCCAATGTCGTAGCCCGGGTTGGCCTTGCCCATCGATCCAGGCCGCGGCTCCACCCACGGGTAGGTACCCACGGTGGCTGTGGTTTCGGTCTGCCCAAAGGCCTCGTGCAGCTTTATGCCGGTGAGCTCGAGCCACTTGTCGAACACACTGGGGTTGAGGGCCTCGCCGGCGTTGGTGCAGTATTCAAGCGAACTGAGGTCGTAGGCGGCCACGTTTTCGCGAATCAGGAAGCGGTAGACGGTGGGCGGCGCGCAAAACGAGGTGATGCGGTAGCGGTGAATCATTTCGAGCACGTCCACTGGCTTGAACTTTTCGAAGTCGTAGACAAACACGTTGGCACCCACTATCCACTGGCCGTAGTAGCAGCCCCACACGGCTTTGCCCCAGCCGGTGTCGGCCAGGGTGAAGTGCAGGCTGCCCTCGTGCAGATTGTGCCAATAGCGGGCAGTGATGATGTGACCCAGCGGATACAGAAAGTCGTGGGCCACCATTTTGGGCTCGCCGCTGGTGCCGCTGGTGAAATACATAAGCGATGTGTCGCTGTTGCTGTTGGGGCGGCTGGGGCGCACAAAGGCTGGCGCCTGGGCAATGCCTTTGTTGAAGTCGCTCCACCCCTCGGGCACCTCGGGGCCTATCGACACAAGGCTCTTGAGCGTGGGGCACTGCGGCGCGGCCGCGCTGATGTGGGCCAGCACCTCGGCGTCGCCGCAGGCCACAATGGCCTTGATGTCGGCCGACTGGCAGCGATACACTATGTCGGCTGCGGTGAGCAGGTGTGTGGCCGGAATCACCACCGCGCCCAGCTTGTGCAGGGCGGTGATTGCAAACCAAAACTGGTAGCGGCGCTTCATTATGAGCATCACCATGTCGCCGTGGCCTATGCCCAGCTGCTGGAAGTAGGCTGCCGTGCGGTCGCTCTCGCGCTTTATGTCGGCAAAGGTGAACTGGCGGTGCTCCCCGCGGTCGTTGACCCACAGCAGGGCCTTCTTTTGCGGCTCAATGCGCGCCCACTCGTCGACCACGTCGTAGGCAAAGTTGAAGTTCTCGGGCACGTGCAGGCGGTAGTTGGCCATGAAGTCGGCATATGATGTGAATTCCGTTTTGTCAAGAAATTTTTCGAGCATGATTCTGATTCCTTTCGTTTTTGTGTGAGTGTGATTGTAGATTGCAGTGTGTGTGAGGGTTTGCTATTGCGTGATGATGGCCAGGAAGCGGGCCTGCTTGCCGTCGAGGGCGCGCATCAGGTGGGGCAGCCGGGCGTTAAACATCACGCTGTCGCCCGTCTCCAGTGTCAGAATCTTGTGGCTAAGATACAGTTCCACCCTACCCTCGACCACGATGTTGAATTCCTGGCCCTGGTGGCTGCACGGGGCAGCTGTGGCATTGTTGGCGGGGTCGATGGTGACCATGAACGGGTGCATTTCGCGCCCGGCAAAGCCCTCGGCCAGCGACTCGTAGCAGTAGGCGCGCTCGCGCTCCACTATCGAGCCACGGCCGGCGCGCGTCACGTAGTAGCTTTGCATCTTTGGCGACGAACCAAACAGAATTTCGGGCACTTCAAGGCCAAACTGCTCGGCAAGGTTTTGCACAAAACTGATGGGTATGTCGGTGTGCCCCGACTCATATTTGGCGTAGGTGGCCTCATCGATGCCGCACGCCTTGGCCACTTGCGCCGTGGTCAGGTCGAGCGAGTCGCGCAGTCCGCGCAACCTGTCGGCCACTTGCTGTATGTTTTCTCTGTCGCTCATTTGCTTTATCTGTAAAAATGTTAATTCGATATATGTTTGTGGGCAAATATATGCAATTTAATATCAAAATGCACACAAAACCGACTAAATATTTTTAATTCGGCACATTGCTGCCAAAATTGAGCAAAACAAATGCACACTGCCGCGAGGCAGTGTGCATAAAAAAGTGTAATAATTTGTTGCTTAGGGTGTAGGAGTGTAATTTTTGGTGTAAAAAGCGGGCTGCGCTTTTCTGTTGCGCCCCACCCTATTTGCCCTGCTTTGGCAGCACCTCGCGGCGCAGAAAGGCTGTGAGCTCTTGCGCCATTAACTGGTGCTGGCGCATCGACGGATGCCAGCTGGCACCCCACCCCAGCGAGCCGTCGATTGGGGTCATGTCGAAGCGGTATACGCTCACGCCCTCGGCACGGAGCACGCGGGCCACGCTGTCGAGCACGCTGGTGCACTCGTTAAGGGCGTCGCCCTTGAGCATGGTGCCCGTGAGCAGCACCAGCTTGGCCTGCGGCTGCACACTGTGCAGATGGCGGGCAAACTGCATGTAGGCCTCGCGAAACAGGTTCACGTCGTGGGGCTGCGTCTTCAGGTCGTTGGTGCCCAGGTTCACACAAATCACGTTGGGCCGGTAGGTGGCGAAGTCCCACAGCTGTGTGGAGTCGTAGAGCTGAGTGTAGTCATACCAGCGGCGCATGTTGTCGCGGCTGCCCTCGCGCACGTCGTGTGCGTTGCGATACACGCCAATGCCCGACCGCGCCACGGCAATCCAGTCGGCTTTGAGGTTGCGTGCTGTGATGGCAGCGTAGCTGAAGTAGTGGTTTTCGGTGGCGTAGTGGAACTTTTCTTTGCCGTTTTCGGCCTCCACGCCATATCCGCATGTTATTGAGTTGCCTATGAATTCAAGCTTCAGCTGGGGCTTCTCGGGCGCTGAAAGCAGGCGTGCGCCCTTGTCGAGCAGCAGTCCGTGCATTTCGGGCTTGAAGCGCCAGCCCTCGGTGACCAGCGTCACCGAAGCCGTGTGGCTGCCTTTGCCAAGGCCGCTGGCCAGAGTCACCAGCGAGTCTTGCAGCGAGGGCTCGGCTCCCTTGGCCGGCTTGCGCGACTGCACTTTGCGCGGCTCGCCGCCGTCGACGGCAATCTCGAAATAGCCGCAGCCGGGGTTCACAATCATGGCCAGGCCGCTGCCCTTGAAGTTGACGCTGAAGTGCGTGCCCGGATAGTTGAAGCGGTAGCATAGGGGATTGGTGGCGTTGATGCGGCCGCAATAGCTTATGCGGCTGTCGCTGGGAGCCACGCGCTTTTGCGCGTGGGCCGCTGTGCCGCCCAGCAGGGCCAGCGCAGCCATGGCTGTCAGTGGTAGTTTGCTTGTCATTGTCATAAGTGTTTTGGTTGGTGCAAAATTACATGAAAATAGCGTTGTCATGGCTATGATGCCGCGGAATATTGCTAATTTTGATGCCTATAAACCAATCAAAGTTTCAGTTATTATGACTACACACAGCACTGCAGTGGTGATGGGAGCCTCGTCGGGGCTTGGTGCGGCGGTGGCCCGCCTGCTTGCGGCCCGTGGATGGCGCGTGGGCATAGCCGCCCGCCGCGCCGAGGAACTCGAGCGGATAAGGGCAGAGTTCGCCACGGGTCAAATCGAGGCCGAGGTGATAGATGTGAACAGCACCGACGCCCCACTCCGCCTCAATGAGCTTATCGACCGCCTTGGCGGCATCGACCTGTATTTCCACTCCTCGGGCGTGGGCAGGCACAACCAGCAGCTAGATGCGGCGGTGGAACTCGCCACGGTAGAGACTAATGTGACGGGATTCACGCGTATGGTGACGGCGGCCTTCAACCGCATGGCCTCAGGCGGCCGCCCCGGCCACATAGCTGTGATAAGCTCGGTGGCCGGCACCAAAGGGCTCGGTGCCGCCCCGTCATATTCAGCCTCGAAGGCGTTTGACTCCTGCTACATACAGGCACTGGAGCAGCTTGCCCGCATGCGTCGGCTGCCAATATCGTTCACCGATGTGCGGCCGGGCTTTGTGGCCACGCCGCTGCTTAACGGAGCGCCCTACCCCATGCTCATGGATTGCGGCCATGCCGCCCGCTGCATAGTGCGTGCGGTGCTTGCCCGCCGCCATGTGGCGGTGGTCGACTGGCGGTGGCGTGTGCTGGTGGCCGTGTGGCGCCGTGTGCCGCGCTGGCTGTGGCGCAGGATAAGGTTTGGTGTGGCTTAGAGTTGCTTACGCGTCGCCAGCCTGCTTCAGCGTGCGCTCATAAACGTCCATGATTTGGCTGGCCATGGTGCTGGCGGCAAACCGCTGGCTGTAGCGGTGGCCGGCCTCGATCATGCGGCTGCGCAGACTGGAGTCGCCAAGCACGCGGTTGAGCGCGTCGGTCATCTGCTCCACCGAATCGGGGTCGACATACAGCGTGTCGGGACCTCCCGCCTCTTCAAGGCACGATCCGGTGGCTGCCACCACAGGCGTGCCGCTGCACAGCGCCTCGAGAATGGGGATGCCGAAGCCCTCGAAGCGCGACGGGTACACAAATGCCTCGGCCATTTGGTAGAGGGCCGGCAGATACTCGGTGCGGATGTGCGATATTGAGAATATGCGGTGGCCGAGGCCGTGGGTAGCGGCATATTTCAGAATCTCCTTGTAGTAGCGCGTGTGGTGGCCCACAATCACCAGGCGCACGTCCTTGTCGGCAATGTGCTCGAGTGCCTTGACGGCCAGCAGCACATTTTTGCGCTCTTCCACAGTGCCCACGCTCAGAATGTAGCGTTTGGGCAGGCGGTAGCGGTCGGCGGCGGCCTGCCTCATGAAGTCGTTGGCCGGCTGGCGGAATATCTCATTACAGCCCTGATACACCACATCGATTTTCTCCTCGGGCACATGGTAGAAGTGCATGATTTCGCGCTTGGTGCATTCGCTGATGGCCATTATGCGCGTGGCGTCGCGGCACGCACGCTTGAACTTGAAGTCGTAGATGGCGCGGTCTATGGGCTTGTAGAACTTAGGGAAACGCTTGAAAATCAGGTCGTGGATGGTGAGCACGCTGGGAATGCCGCTCTTGGCTATGTTGAGCGGCAGTTCGCCGCTGAGGCCGTGAAACAGCTGCACATGGTGGCGCTGTGCTTCGGCCATCATTCCGCTCACCGAGCGCCACCACGCGCCTCCCAGCGGAGTCTTGCGCGGAAGTTTCAGGTGCACGCGCCCGCGGCTGAGCAGGGCAGTGAGCTCGGGGTTCTCCTTAGCCTTGGGGCTGTAGATGTAGTAATGGTTCTTGGGGTAGAACTCCGAAAGCACGTCGATCACCAGGCGGCTGTAGTTGCCCAGACCTGTGTTGTTGAAAACGGCCCGTTTGCCGTCAAATCCTATAATCATAGCTATGTGTCAGTTCGTTAGTAGTCAATATCTTATTGGTGGATTGGGGCACTGCCGCCGCCAAAGTTGAAGTATGTGCCGCGGTCGAGATTGCGGTAGCCTATGGCCTCGGCTATGTGGCTGGCTTGCACGCGCTCCTCGCCGGCAAGGTCGGCAATGGTGCGCGCCACTTTTAGTATGCGGTCGTAGGCGCGTGCGCTCATGTTCATGCGCTCTATGGCGTCCTTAAGCCGTTCGAGCCCAGCAGCGTCGGGCTCGGCAAAGCGGTGAATCATCGATGGTGTCATCTGTGCATTGCAGTGTGTGCCGGGGCAGTCGGCAAACCGCCTGGCCTGAATGGCTCGGGCTGCCGTCACGCGCTGCCTGATGGCTGCGCTCGGCTCGCCGGGGGCTGTCGACGACAAGTCGCTGAAGCCCACGGGCTGCACCTCCACCTGCAGGTCGATGCGGTCGAGCAGCGGCCCAGAGATTTTGCTCAGGTACTGCTGGCGCTGGTGCACCGAGCAGCAGCACGGCTTGGTGGGGTGGCCGTAGTAGCCGCATGGGCAGGGGTTCATTGATGCCACAAGCATAAACGAGGCGGGGTAGTCGGTGGTGTATTTGGCGCGGCTAATGGTGATGTGGCGGTCTTCAAGCGGCTGGCGCATCACTTCAAGCACGCTGCGGTTGAATTCGGGCAGCTCGTCGAGAAACAGCACTCCGTTGTGGGCAAGGCTGATTTCGCCGGGAGTGGGGTAGGAGCCGCCGCCCACAAGGGCCACAGGCGATATGGTGTGGTGGGGCGAGCGGAAGGGGCGCATGGTCATGAGGGTGGTGCCGCCTGGCAGCTTGCCGGCCACGGAGTGAATTTTTGTGGTCTCAAGGGCCTCGCCAAGGCTGAGCGGTGGCAATATCGATGGCAACCGCTTGGCCATCATCGATTTGCCCGAGCCTGGACTGCCCACCAGCAGAATGTTGTGGCCGCCGGCGCACGCCACTTCGAAGGCGCGTTTCACCACCTCCTGGCCCTTGACCTCGGCGAAGTCAAACGGATACTGGCCTTGAGCGCGGGCAAACTCGGCGCGCGTGTCGACCACCGTGGGCTCGAGCTGCGCCTTGCCGCTCAGGAAGTCGATTACCTGCGTCAGGTTGTCGACTCCATACACGTTGAGCTTGTTGACCACGGCGGCCTCAAGGGCGTTGGCACGCGGCACTATGAAGCCGTCGAGCTGCATTTCGCGCGCCAGTATGGCCATGGGCAGTGCGCCCTTTATGGGGCGCAGCGAACCGTCGAGCGACAGTTCGCCCATCATCATGTATCGGTCAAGTCGGTCGGCAGGAATTTTCTCGTCGCCGGCGAGCACCCCGATGGCTATAGGCAGGTCGTAGGCCGAGCCTTCCTTTTTAATGTCGGCTGGCGACATGTTGATTACCACCATTTTGCGCGGAAACTCATATCCTGCTTGCCCAATGGCGCAGCGCACCCGCTCGGCGCTCTCTTTCACGGCGGTGTCGGGCAGGCCCACAATGGTGAATCCCGAACCCCATTCCACCGAAACCTCGATGTTTACCAGAATGGCGTCGATGCCATGCACTGCCGCGCTGAAGGTTTTGGTTAGCATATATCTACAAATTCTGTAAAAGTCTTTTTATTGTGTGGTTTATGTCAAATTCCGAGGCGTTGCCTGGCTGTTCCCAATATGGCTGCCACGGCGTTGCCGCGGGCTATCACGCGGCCTGTGGAGTCGGCCAGCACAAAGAGTGGGGTGGAGGTGAGGCACAGCTGCTTAAGGTCGCCGTTCACGGGGCCTTCGGGCGCCCAGTAGTGCTGCCAGTTGGCGCTGTCGCGCACCACCTCGCTGCGCCAGAACGATGAGTCGGGTTCGAGCGACACGTCGGCTATTTGCAGCCTACGGCCGCTGCCGGCTTGCGATGCGAGCGATTTCAGCTGGCCAATGTAGGTGCGGTGGTCGCCCTCGTTTTCTCCGCCCCAAATGCACAGCAGGGTGTAGCTGGCATCGCTGAAGCGCAACTGGCTGTAGGCGTCGGCATTGGCATTCATCAGCAGCATTGCCGCCAGCTGCTTGCTGCCTTTGCCCACGGCCAGGGTGAGCGCGTCGAAACTGCCCACCAGGCTTTGGGGCCTTGCGTCTGGCTTGATGCTGCTCAGCAGTCGCTGGGCCTTGGCAGGGTCGTCGGCGCTGTTGTAGTTCACAATCACCAACAGGGTAGATGTCACATCGTCGGGGTGAGCCTTCACATATTTTTCGATGTCGGCGTTCACGGCTTTGGTGTCGCCTTCGGTGAGCTGCCGCGCGTGCTTGCCTATGAACTCGCTCCAGCGCTCGTTTTCATCGGTGCCGCTGGTGGCAATGTGGTAGGTGTCGGTGAGGTCGCCGCTCAGTGTCACTGTGTTGCCGTTTTTCACGGCCACACAGGCCACCAGCCGCGAGTCGGTGTCGTAGATGGCGGCCAGCGTAAGCTCGTCGCTGCTGCCATGGAACTCAAATTTGCCGTCTTTCAGTGTCACCCACGAGTCGGTGACCCCGCTTGGCGTGTAGTAGGCGATGTGCAGATTTTGCCCGTCTGCATTCTTGAGGTCGCCCTTTATCTTGAATTTGCCGCCGCTGCATGCTGCCATGGCCGTGATCAGTGCCGCGAAGGCTGCAAGCAGCAGGGTGTGTGTGATTTTGCCCATAATTAAAAAAATGCTCGTTTTGGCAAAAGTAGCAAAAAATGCGCTCATCTTCAAAAAAAGCACAAAATGCCGCTTAAATTTTGCAAAGCTGAAAATTATGCGCTACCTTTGCAGCGCAAAAAAGGCACGGGTAGATTCCAGAGTGGCCAAATGGGGCAGACTGTAAATCTGCTGTCTCTTGACTTCGGTGGTTCGAATCCATCTCTACCCACACAAGCTTCAAACTTTTAAGGCTGCGGCAATTGCCGCAGCCTTTGTTGTTTTTTGTCCCCCCCCCAGCTGATATGCGTCAGAACATCGAGCGGTAGAGGTCGGTCATTTTTTGGTAGAAGTGGCTGTAGTTCAGGTGACTGTCGAAGTCGGCCTTGGCCTGCAAGCCCATGCGCCCGCGCAGCTGTGCGTCGTCGATGAGGCGCTTTATGGCGTCGGCCAGGGCGTAGTGGTCGCCCGGCTTCACGAGCATTCCGTTCTGGCCGCTGGTGATGTATTCGGGCTGGGCGCCGTTGTCGGTGGTGATCACGGGTTTTCCCAGCATCATGTATTCAAGTGCGGCAATGCCCATGGCCTCGGGCACCGTCGATGGCACAATGCCCACATCGCACTGCTCAAGCAGCGGCAGCACATTGGGCTGGAATCCCATGAACGTGACGTTTCTCACCATTTGGTTGGCCACGATGAATCCCTTCAGCTTGGCTTCAAACTTGTATTGGCCCTCGCCAAGCACCACCATTCGGTAGGTGTTTTTGTCGAGCTGCGTGAGTGCGCGCAGCAGTGTGTCGATGCCCTTGTCGTGGCTCAGGCGGCCGTGAAACATTAGCAGCGCCTGTTGGGGCTGCACGCCCAGCTGGCTGCGCAGCTGAGTGGCGCATTGCTCGTGGGTGAGCAGCACACTTTCGCGTATCACCACCGCCTTGTCGCGGGCTATTTTTGAGGCTTTGCCCATGTAGTAGTCAAACGCCTTTTGCGATCCGAACACAAATTTGTCGACCTCACGATACACCTTGCGCGTGATGTAGTTGAGCCGCGGCCGTGTGAGGCCGTGCACCGACATCACTATGCGCACGCGGTCGTTCTCGGAAATGTGCTTGGCCAGCACAGCCGTGAAGGCATCGTGAAAGGTGTGCACGTGCACCACGTTGTCGCCGCGCTTCAGCAGCCGGGCAAAGCGCACGGGACTGTCGAGGTCGGTGAGCCCCTTCAGCGGCAAAATGGATATGGGCACTTCGAGTGTGCGAAAGCGGTTGAGCACCGACTCGTGCTTGCGGCACACGGCTTCCACATAAAAGTCGTCGCGCTTAAGCCTGGATATCAGGTCGTGAGCATACTGCTCGGGGCCGCCCCAAGTCTTGTCGGACACTATTTGAAACACATTTATCATGGTGCCAATGAGTTTTATTGGTTTGTTACAATTCACGAAAGTACAAAAAAAATGCTAAAAATCAGGCATAAGTGTGGGCGTATAAAGCAGTTTTTTTGCAACAAAGTGGGCCAGTGAAGCGTTTTAGTGAAAAGTGGTTGCTTTTCAGGTAATCATGGTAACGGCGTGGGGTAGGGCTTGCGCTAAATTTGCACCATGAAACTAAAGGGTGTTATGGCCGCTGTGGCAGCTGTTGGGCTTGCCGGCGGCATCAACGTAAATGCTAACGATATGAATCAAATGGACAAGAAACTGCAAAGCATAGTTGCCGTTGCGGCCCATGAGGCCACTGGCAACCTTGTGGCTCTTGAAAGTGCCGTCGACGAGGCACTCCAAAGCGGACTCACCGTGAGTGAGTTGAAGGAAGAACTGTCGCAACTGTATGCCTACACTGGCTTCCCGCGCAGCCTCAATGCGCTGGGTGTGCTGCAAAAGGTGGTGGCCAAGCGGGGCGGCAAAAATCTGCCTGTGGAATTGGGCGAGGAGCCGGCGCGCTTCAAGCCGGGCTACAATGCACTGAAGCAGGGCACCGAGGTGCAGACGCGCCTCACTGGCGGCCAGCCGTTCACTTACAGCTATTGCGAAGCCACCGACTACTATTTGAAGGCCCACCTGTTTGGCGACATCTTTGCCAGCCCGGTGCTCACTGCCGCGCAGCGCGAGCTTGCCACCATAGGCGCGCTGAGTGCGCTCGAGGCCGTGGAGCCGCAGCTGGTGGCCCACGTGAGCGGTTCGCGCAACATGGGCGTCACCGACGACCAGCTGCGCCAACTGCCGCAGGTGCTTGCTGCCAAGGTTGGTGCCGATGCTGCCTATCGAGTACAGTGTGCGGTGGCCAATGTGTTGGTTGACAGTGCGTTGGCTGCTGAATGCAAGACACCGGCCGAACTGCCGTTTGAGGCCGGAGAGCCCAACACAGCCTATGCGAAATATTTCATAGGCAACAGTTATCTGGCAAGCCTCGCCAGCGGCGACGGCAAGCTGCCCGTGCACAATGTGACGTTTGAACCAAAGTGCCGCAACAACTGGCATGTGCATCATGGCGGCGGCCAGATTCTGATATGTGTGGCCGGCCGTGGATGGTATCAGGAGTGGGGCAAACCCGCACGCGAACTGCATGTGGGCGATGTGGTCGACATTCCAGCCGACGTCAAGCACTGGCACGGCGCTGCGCGCGACAGTTGGTTTCAGCACATAGCGCTTGAGGTGCCAGGTGAGGACAAGAGCAATGAGTGGCTCGAACCGGTGACCGACGAAGAATACAACAAGCTGCCGTAGCGCGGCGGCAGCCTGCGCACGGTTATCATAATTGGAGAATTAAATGGATGGTGACGCCCTGAACCACTGAGGTTTGTGGCGTCAGTGCCTTTGGGCCATGCCTGCCGGGCGGTGTCATTTGCCCATGGCCATGTAGTGCCGTCGCTGCTCTTGGCTAAGCCGCTCGATGGCGTAGCGCAGAGCCGTGCGCGGCATTGAGGCTGCGTGGGCGTTGAGAAATGCCAGCAGAGTGGCTTCGTTGCGCTTGCCCACCTCGCGCAGCATCCATCCCGTGGCCTTGTGAATGAGGTCTTCGCTGGCGTCAAGGTATTGCTCGGCCAACTGCAGCGTGAGGCTGAAATGGCCGTTGCGTATCAGCGTGAGTGTGGCCACAATGGCTGTGCGCCGTGCCCACAGCAGTTGGTTGTGGCTCAATGGTTCCAACAGGAGTAGGGTGGGGTGGTCCAGCTGGTGGCGCCCCAGAATGCCGGGCGCGCTAAGGTCAACCAAGTCCCAGTTGTTGATATGTTCCATATTTCCAATGTAGCATTGCACTATCTCGTTGCGGGCTGCTGGCTCGCGGCGATATTTCTCTACAAGGGCGATGAGTGCGCCCAATCTGAATTCATGCTCATCGCTGCTAAGCATTTCGGCAATCTCATTAAGCGGTAGTGAGTAATATTGCTTTGATACTGAGCGGTTTGTTGGCACACTAATGCCCAGCATCACATCGCCTTCGCCGTATTCGCCTTTTCCTGTTTTGAAGAATCGACTCAGGTGTGTGGCCTTTTCGGCATCGGCCACGGCAAGCAGTTGGCTGCGCCATTGTTCCACGTGTAACATATAGAATTGTGGTTAAAAACAGACCAGCACCGAGCTAAGCAGAGTGCTGGTCAGAAGTGCGTGTTATTGACGATAGAGGGCTTTGTTAGCTCTCCTTAAACAGGTCTTTTATGCCGCCGATCGAGCCCATTAGGTTGGTTGCCTCATAGGGCAGATACACGGTCTTGGTCTTGTCGCCCTGGGCCACATCGCTAAGCATGGCAATGTATTTTTGAGCCAGCAGATAGTTGGCCGGGTTGGTGGTTTTGCCCACTGCCTCGGTCACCTTGTCGATGGCAATGGCCTCGGCTTCGGCTTTGCGGATGCGGGCTTGTGCTTCGCCCTCGGCCTTGAGAATTTCGGTTTGCTTGTCGGCTTCGGCGCGGTTGATGCGCGATGTCTTTTCACCTTCCGACTGCAGAATGGCGGCAGCCTTCTGGCCCTCGCTGGTGAGGATCATGGCGCGCTTGTTGCGCTCGGCCTGCATCTGCTTCTCCATGGCTTGCAGCACGCTTTGTGGCGGTGTAATGTCTTGAAGTTCAACGCGATTCACTTTAATGCCCCATTTGTTGGTGGCATCGTCGAGCACGGCGCGCAGCTTGGTGTTGATGGTGTCGCGTGAAGTGAGTGTCTCATCGAGTTCGAGTTCGCCAATAATGTTGCGCAGAGTAGTTTGCGTAAGCTTTTCGATGGCGTTGGGCAGATTGTTGATTTCATACACGGCCTTAAACGGATCCACAATTTGGAAGTAGAGCAGGGCGTTGATTTGCGTCTGCACATTGTCCTTGGTGATAACGTTCTGCTTGTCAAAGTCATACACCTGCTCGCGCAAGTCGATGGAGTTGGTGTAGTGGTAGCGGCCGTTGGTCATGGCCACAATGGGCTTTGCCCTGTCGATGAAGGGGATAATCACATTAATGCCAGGCTTTAGCGTGGCATAGTATTTGCCCAAGCGTTCAATGATTTTTGTCTCGCTTTGTGGGATAATTACAAGGCTCATTTTCACTATAATAAGAGCCAAAACCACAATAACGGCTAAGATGATAGGTCCAATCATAATGGTAGTTGATTAAAGAATTTATTGAATTAATATATTGGTGGTCTATGCTTTAGCAACGGTGATGATGATGCTGTCGCGGCTCAGCACCTTCACCTTGTCGCCCTTGGCAATGGTCACGTCGGAGTTGTCGGCCTGTGCCTTCCAGTCGTCACCGTCAATGGCCACGCGGCCAAACCCGCCGGCCTCAATGTCCTGGCTCACAACGCCTATGCGGCCAATAATGGCATCGGCGTTGCTCACGCGCTGCTTGTGTCTGTGCAGGTAGCGTAGTGCCACGGGCCTCACAAAGAATATGCACAGGGCCGAGCAAATGGCGAAGCACACCACTTGTCCCGTGAAGCTCATGTCCATGGCTGCGGCAAGGGTTGTGAAAAACGCGCCTATCGAAAAGCACATTATAAAGAAGTCGCCCGAACTGAGTTCAAGCACCAGGCACACCAGGCACACAAGAAGCCAGAGCTGCCACAGGTTGGATGCGAAATAATCTATCATAGGGTCTGGTATTTGTTGTTTGTTGTAAAGATAGCTATAAAAATTTGAACTGCGAGAATATTCTCGTTGCATTTTCGCTGCACCGCAATTTTTTGCCTCAATGGTTGGCCATTGCAAAAAAACTGCTGACGCAACAAAAAACCATAAGATGAATTGCAAATCTTGTGCCAACTGAGTTGAAAATAGCCGATAAATTGCTGGGACGCGTAGAAATATTGAATTCTCAGTGGGTTTGGTTTGTTATAATACATTGATTAATATGTCATTATATGCTTTTTAGCTTGTCTTTATTAAGACTCAGAAAAATCGTCATGCGCCATTTTAAGTGCGCTAAGCACTGAAATTTCAATTAATTGAGTTATCTTTGTATTCTGATAAATACGGCTATGATAGAAGTCAACTATATTTGTGAAAAAGTTGAAATGCCGCAATTCAATCAAGCTGCGGTCAAGCAGTGGATTGAACAAGTAGCCCGCACTCACCAGAAGAATGTGGGTCGTCTTACTTATATATTCTGTGACGACGACTACATTTTGGAAACCAATAGAAAATATCTGGGACACGACTACTTCACCGACGTCATCACTTTTGATTATTCCAACCGCCACCGCATTAGCGGCGACATGGTAATTTCGCTGGACACGGTCAAGACCAACAGCGAGCAGTTTGCGCACAGCTACCGCGAGGAACTGATGCGCGTAGTAATTCATGGGGTGCTGCACCTGTGTGGCATCAACGACAAGGGCCCAGGTGAGCGCGAAATCATGGAAGCACATGAAAACGCCGCCCTTGCCATGCTTCCCAAAAATGTGTTTGAAGAGCAATGAGATTTGATTTCGACGTCATTGTGATAGGGGCGGGCCATGCCGGATGCGAGGCCGCTTGTGCCGCGGCCAACATGGGTTCGCGCACGTTGCTCATCACAATGGACATGAACAAAATAGCCCAAATGAGTTGCAATCCTGCCGTGGGCGGCATTGCAAAGGGCCAAATTGTGCGTGAAATTGATGCCTTGGGAGGCCAGATGGGCATAGTCACCGACCGTGCCTCAATCCAGTTTCGCATGCTAAACCGCAGCAAGGGTCCCGCCATGTGGAGCCCTCGCGCACAGGCTGACCGCACCCGTTTTATAGCTGAGTGGCGCAAGGTGATTGACTCCACTCCCAACCTGAGTATGTGGCAGGATGTGGTGGAAAAGCTCCATTTCACCGATGGTTTTGTGACTGGAGTGACCACTGCATTTGGCACAAAATTCACGGCAAAATCGGTGGTTTTAACTGCAGGCACGTTTCTGAACGGACTCATGCATGTGGGCCGGGTGAAGCTGGAGGGCGGACGCGTTTCCGAGCCCGCTTCGCACGGAATCACCGAACAATTACGCTCTATGGGCTTCGCTGTGGGGCGTATGAAAACGGGTACCCCGGTGCGCCTCGATGCCCGTTCCATCGACTTTTCCAAGGCCGAAATTCAGAATGGTGACACCGATTTTCATCACTTTTCATTCCTTCCCGAGGTGCGCAGAACACTCAAGCAGCGCCCTTGCTGGATAGTCTACACCAACCCCGAGGTGCATAGAATTTTGCGCGAAGGGTTGCCCGATTCGCCCCTTTTCAACGGACAAATCACCAGCATCGGTCCACGTTACTGCCCCAGCATTGAGACAAAACTTGTTACTTTTCCCGATAAAGATCAGCATCAGCTGTTCATCGAACCCGAGGGAGAGGACACCCACGAGATGTATTTAAACGGGTTTTCATCGTCGATGCCGTGGAATGTGCAGTTCAGCGCGCTTGAAAAAATACCGGCTTTCGAGCATGTTCAGGCCTATCGGCCCGGCTATGCCATAGAATATGACTACTTCGACCCTACGCAGTTGAAGCATAATTTGGAGACAAAACTGGTGAAAAACCTCTTCTTTGCGGGCCAGGTCAACGGCACTACGGGCTATGAAGAGGCGGCAGGGCAGGGCCTGATAGCAGGCATCAATGCCCATCAAAATGCCGTGGGAGGCGAGCCGTTTGTGCTTGGTCGCGACGAAGCCTACATAGGCGTTTTAATCGATGATTTGGTCACGAAGGGCGTAGACGAGCCCTATAGGATGTTCACTTCACGGGCCGAGCACCGCATACTTTTGCGCCAGGACGATGCCGATTTGCGCCTCACGGGACGCTCGCATCAGGTGGGTCTTGCCTCCGATCACCGCTATGAATTGATGGTTCAGAAGCGCGAATCAATCGACAATTTGGTGCAGTTTGCCAAGGAATTTTCGGTGAAATCGGCACTCATAAACCCATATTTTGAGCGTCGTGGACTGCCGCTTTTGAAGCAGGGAAGCAAACTTTTCGACCTGATTTTGCGTCCGCAATTGAGCATAAAAATGCTTGCTGAAGCCATTCCCGCGCTTGCCGAAGAGCTCGAAAAAATCGAATCGTCGCGGCGTGACGAGATTGTAGAAGCCGCCGAAATACGCATAAAATATCACGGATATATAGAGCGTGAAGAGCAAATAGCGGCTAAAATCGGAAGACTTGAAAGGGTGAAAATACGCGGTAAATTCGACTACGCCTCAATCCATCAAATTTCGACAGAAGCACGCCAAAAACTCGATAAAATCGACCCAGAAACCATCGGACAGGCATCGAGAATACCGGGAATTTCGCCAAGTGACATCAATATATTGCTTTTGTTGTTAGGCAGATAGAAGCAAAATGTTTCACGTGGAACAATATAAGAAACAAAATATCAATATGAAAAAAGAAGATCTTGAATTTCTGAAAAGCGTGGTGCGCAACGTGCCCGATTTTCCAGCAAAAGGAATCCAGTTTAAGGACTTGACCACACTGTTTAAGGACCCCAAGGCGTTTGCCGTGATGAGCGACGCTTTGGTGGAAATGTATCGCGGCAAAGGCATCACTAAGGTGGTGGGCATCGAGGCCCGCGGCTTTATTGGCGGTGCTGTGCTCGCCAAGGAGCTTGGCGCCGGATTCGTGCCTCTGCGCAAGCCTGGCAAACTGCCTGCAATCACAATCAAGAAAACCTACACCAAAGAGTATGGCACCGACACCATCGAGATCCACAAAGACGCCATCAGCAGCGACGATGTGGTGCTGCTGCACGACGACCTGCTGGCCACTGGCGGAACAATGCTTGCCGCCTACGACCTTGTGAAGACGATGAATCCGAAAAAAGTGTACATCAACTTCATTTGCGGCCTAAGTTTCTTAAACGGCCGCAGCGTGTTCCCCGCCGATGTGGAGGTGGATACCCTGTTTGATTTCTAAAAAATGAACACCAGCAGTGCGGCACCACCGATGCCGCACCGCTAATCAATCAAAAAACGGAAAGGGGCCGCGCCAGAGTGGAATAGGGCGCAGCTCCTTTTTGCGGATAAAAAGCAACGATTGTTTTGACCGACGAATTAAAACTCAAGGTGAGCCTGCTGCCCGACAGCCCCGGTGTGTATATGTATCTCAACACCGAGGGCACCGTGATATATGTGGGCAAGGCCAAAAAGCTGAAGCGCCGCGTGAGCTCGTACTTCAACCGCGTGCATCCTGTGCTGCGCACCAACATGCTGGTGCGCAACATTGCCGACATGAAGTATATTGTGGTCAACAGCGAGGAGGAAGCTCTTGACCTCGAAAACAGTCTTATCAAGGAGTATCAGCCGCATTACAATGTGCTGCTCAAGGACGACAAGTCGTATCCGTGGATATGCGTGACGCGCGAAATGTATCCGCGTGTGTTCATCACCCGCGACGAGCATCAGCGCGGTGCCAAATACTATGGCCCATATCCAAAGGCCGAGGTGGCGCGGGCTCTGATTGATGTGATTCGCCAGATTTATCCGCTGCGCACGTGCCGCCACGCCATCACACCCGATGGAATCGAGGCACGGAAGTGGCGGCTGTGTCTGCAGTACCACATAAAAAACTGCGAGGGCTGCTGCCGCGGACTGGTGTCGGCCGAAAAATACGGTGAATACATATCCGAAGTGCGCCAAATTCTCAACGGCGACACCAAGCAGGTGAGCGACTACCTTGTGCAGCAAATGCAGCGGCTGGCCTCGGAACTGAAGTTTGAGGAGGCTCAGCTGCTGAAGCGCAAATATGAGTTGATTGAGAACTACCGCGCCCGCTCGGTGATAGTGAACCCAAGCATACACAATGTGGATGTGTTTGCGCTCACGCGCGACGACTCGGCCGCCTACATCAACTATATGCACATGCGTGGCGGCACCATAGTGCAGAGTCTCACCCTGGAATACAAGTTTCAGGCTGCCGACACCGATGAGACCAACGAGGAGCTGATGACCGAGGCCGTGCGCGAGGTGCACCAGCGCTTCAGGTCCACTTATGAGGCCGAAAGGGTGAGGGAGGCCATTGTCAACGTAGTGCCCGACGTGGCCGTCGACGGCCTTGACTATTTGGTGCCGCAGCGCGGTGACAAGCGCAAACTGCTGGCAATATCGCTGAAAAACGCCGAGCAATACCGCACCGACAAATACCGCCGTATGGAGAAACTGAACCCCGAGCAGCGCACCATGCGCACTCTCACCACCATGCAGCGCGACTTCCACCTCAGCGAGTTGCCGCGCCACATTGAGTGCTTCGACAACAGCAACATTTCTGGCACCAACCCCGTGTCGGCCTGTGTGGTGTTTCGCAACGCCAAGCCTGCCAAGAAGGAATACCGCCACTTCAACATAAAGACGGTGGAGGGGTCCGACGACTTTGCCTCGATGCGCGAGGTGATGGTGCGCCGCTATTCACGCCTTGTGGCCGAACACCAGGAACTGCCGCAACTGGTGGTGGTGGATGGCGGCAAGGGTCAGCTTAGCGCGGCTGTGGATGCCCTCGACTCGATAGGGCTGCGCGGCAAGATAGCGCTTGCCGGCATTGCCAAGCGGCTCGACGAGATTTATTTCCCGGGCGACAGCGTGCCGCTCTACATCGACAAAAACAGCGAGACGCTGCGCGTGGTGCAGCGCTTGCGCGACGAGGCCCACCGCTTCTGCATAACCCACCACCGCCAGCAGCGCAGTAAGAGCCAAATACACTCGCGGCTCGACGAGATTCCGGGAATCGGGCCAAAGACGCGCGACTTGCTGCTGCGCAAGTTCAAGAGCATTAAGCGCATGGGCGAGGCTACGGTCGAAGAGTTGGCCGAGGTGGTTGGTCCGAAGAAGGCCGAGGTGCTACATAAGGCACTGAATGTCAGTGAAATAAGTGAATAAATTTAATTAATACTCTGGTTTTCAACAACTTAAACATAGAAAAGCATATGAGAATAGTGATTCAGCGTGTGAAACGCGCATCGGTGACCATTGGCAACGAGCTGCACAGCAGCATTGGCGCAGGCCTTATGGTGCTTGTGGGCGTGGCTGTGGGCGACACCGAGGCCGACATGGAGTGGCTGGCGTCGAAGACTGCCCAGATGCGCATATTCGACGACGAAAACGGTGTGATGAACCGCAGCGTGACCGATGTGGGCGGCGACGTGCTGGCCGTGAGTCAGTTCACCCTCACCGCCAGCACCCGCAAGGGCAACCGTCCCAGCTATATCCATGCCGCGGGCCACGATGTGGCCGTGCCGCTGTATGAAAAATACTGCGAGCGGGTGGGGCAGCTCACTGGCCGCGAGGTGAAGCGTGGCGTGTTTGGCGCCGACATGCAGGTGGAGCTAATCAACGACGGTCCCGTGACAATTATTGTGGATTCCAAATTAAAAGAATAAATTTGCAAACGTATAACCCGCAACGCACAACATCGCTATGACAATTGAAGAAGCACAGAAGCTGGTAGACAGCTGGATAAAGACCTACGGGGTGCGCTATTTCAGCCCGCTCACCAACATGGCCGTGCTCACCGAGGAGGTGGGCGAGGTGGCCCGTGTCATGGCCAGGCGCTATGGCGACCAGTCGTGTAAGCCCAGCGACGAGGGCAAGGATTTGGCCGATGAGCTGGCCGACGTGCTGTGGGTGCTGCTGTGCATCGCCAACCAGACGGGTGTGGACATGACCGAGGCGCTGAAGCGCAACATCGACAAAAAGACCCGCCGCGACGCCACACGGCATCTGGACAACCCTAAGCTGCGCCGCCCCTAAGGAATAAAAAAGAAACAAAATAACAATCATAACACAACTATGGCAGAATTAACTATCCAAAAAGGACAAGACATCCCCGACAACAAGTATCTGAAGGCGATTGCCGACACCCAGGTGTGCACCGACGACGCCCAGGTGGCTGCCGCCGTGCAGAAAATCATCGACGACCACTATCAGGAAAACTGCACCAACGAGGTGTACCAGTTCCTGCTGAACTGCGTTGACCTGACCACGCTCAGCACCACCGACAGCGAGCACAGCGTGGCTGAGTTCACCAAGCGCGTCAACGACTACTGGGTGAAGTATCCCGACTACAAAAATGTGGCCGCCATCTGCGTGTATTCCAACTTTGCCGCTGTGGTGCAAGCCAACCTTGAGGTGAGCGATGTGGGCATAGCCGTGTGCAGCGCCTGCTTCCCATCGTCGCAGGCACATCTTGAATCGAAAATAGCCGAGACAGCCCTTGCGGTCAACGATGGTGCCGACGAGGTGGACATTGTGATAAACATGGGCTACTTCATCGACGGTGCCTACGAGGAGATGTGCGACGAGATAGCCGAGCTCAAGGCTGCCGTTGGCGAGCGCCACCTGAAGGTGATTTTGGAGACTGGTTGCCTCAAGACGGCAGAAAACATCAAGAAGGCCTCGGTGCTGGCCATGTATTCGGGCGCTGACTTCATCAAGACGTCGACAGGCAAAATGTATCCGGGCGCATCGCTCGAAGCGGCCTACGTGATGTGCCAGTGCATCAAGGACTACTATCAGAAGCACGGCGTGATGATTGGCTTCAAGGCCGCAGGCGGAATCCGCACCGCCGAAGACGCGGTGAAATACTACACCATAGTCAAGGAGGTGCTGGGCGAGGAGTGGCTCAGCAACGAGTACTTCCGCATAGGCGCGTCGAGCCTGGCCAACGCACTGTTCCAGTCGTTCACCGGCACCGACGCAAAGCCCTTCTGAAGTGTCGGCGTTTTGTAGCAATACACAGCAGGGCCGCAAGCAGCGCAAAAGGCATGCTTGCGGCCCTGCCTTTACCTATAATTGACCCAAATCGTGCGAAAAGCATCCGAATTGGCTCATAGCTTGCCGGCACAAAGAATATCGCTATTTCGTGGTGTTTTGGTTGGGGTGACGCCCGACGGGCTTTTTTGTGACCGTGAAAAGGGTGTAAGGTCGTGTTTTTTAGTGGTGGCAATCATTTTTTTAGTAATTTTGCAACCATTATGGTTGCGCGTGCCCGTGGTGCGTGCGGCCGCAAGGTTGAATTACATGTCTATTATCAAAACAGCATAATGGGAAGAGGCTATTTGCACTCTGTGCTATGGATAGTGCTGGCGTCGATGCTTGCGCTCATTGCCATGTACTGGCTGCCCGATGTGGCCGCCGGCGACTGGACTATGCGCAAAATCGACATGCTCAGCGACTTGCGTCCCGACTCGGCGGCCACCGACTCGGTGGAGATGCTTGAGGTGAAAAACAAAATTGACTCGTGCCGCCCGGGCATGACGTGTATCGACGACATGAGCGGCCTTGAGCATCAGGGCATGGAGCCGCTGTGGCTCGCACTCGACAGCCTCGGCTCGCAGGGCCGCCCAGTGCGCATTGCCGTGCTTGGCGACTCCTACATCGAGGGCGACATACTCACCAGCGACCTTCGCGAGGCCCTGCAGCGCCGCTTTGGCGGCTCGGGCGTGGGCTACATGCCCATGTGCAGCGAGGTGGCGGGATTCCGCCGCAGCGTGCAGCAGCAGTTTGGCGGTTGGACGGCTCATAACGGCAACGACCCCAGCGGATATTCACCGCAATGGGCCAACTTCACCGGCCACTACTTCATGGCCGGCAGCGGGGCGTGGGTGAGTGCCGCAGGCGTGCGCAACTTCCTTAGCCGCCTCGACACTTGCGCGCAGTCGTCGTTCTACTGCATGGGCACTGGCGTGGCCAGCGTCACAGCCGAGGTCAATGGCGTGCCGCAGCCATCACAGACGCTTAATCCTGCCGGGTCGGTGGCCACGGCCACGGTGCGCGGCCGCATAGGCCGCGTGCGCTGGACGGTGAACAGCTCAAGCGGCAGCATGGCCTATCTGGGCGTGAGCATGGATCCCGACCGTGGCATTGTAGTCGACAACTACTCGCTGAGGTCGGCCAGCGGATTCCAGCTTTACAGCGTGACCCCGAAGATGCTCAGCGACTTCGACGCCGCGCGCCACTACGACCTGGTGGTGGTGATGTATGGCCTTAATGTGGCCACCCCCAAAGGGGCCAACTACACGCACTACCACAACAAGATGAAGGAAATCATCGAACGCATGAAGGCTGCGATGCCACGCACGGGCTTTCTGGTGGTGGGCTGCAGCGACCGGGCTGAGCGCAGCGGCGGCTCGCTGAAGACCATGCGCGGCGTGCTCAATCTCATCAACACACAGCAGCGCTTGGCCTATGACTGCCATGTGGCCTTCTGGAATCTGTATGCGGCCATGGGAGGCGAGGGCAGCATAGTGGCCATGGTCAACGCCCGCCCGCGTATGGCCAATCTAGACTACACCCACATCAACTGGAACGGTGGCCACCACCTGGCCTCGATCATGGCCGATGCCATAGTGTGGGGCTACCAGTGCCACCAAGTGGAGACGGGGCAAATCAAAAAAACAGAAATGAAATGATAGATATAGCAGCTCAACATAATTCACTGCAGGCCGTGTGGCACCTTGTGGCGCAGCAGCTTGCCTACGACCCGCAGTCGCCTATGATTTTCAGCAGCGGCATATTCATATGGCTCTTTTGCGGCTTCATAGTGGTGTATGCCATGCTGTGGCGCAAGGCTACGCCGAGGCTGCTGTTTGTGCTTGCCTTCAGCTACTACTTCTACTACAAGAGCAGCGGAACTTACTTTTTCCTGCTAGCCCTTGTCACCTGCACCGACTTTGTGATAGCCAGCGTGCTGGGGCGTGCCACGGGCAAGGCCAGACGTAAGCTGCTGGTCACGCTCAGCCTGGCCATCGACCTCGGACTGCTGGGCTATTTCAAATACACCAATTTCCTTGGCGAGATATGGAGCCAGGTGAGCGGCGAGGCATTTCACAACATGAACATATTCCTGCCTGTGGGCATATCGTTTTTCACATTCCAGTCGCTGAGCTACACCATCGATGTGTATCGCGGCAAGATTAAGCCGCTCGACAATCTGCTCGACTACGCCTTCTATGTATCGTTTTTCCCGCAGCTTGTGGCCGGCCCCATAGTGCGCGCCAGCGACTTCATTCCGCAAATCAGGCGGCCGCTGTATGTGTCGCGCGAAATGCTGGGCATGGGCTTCTGGTTCATCATCATAGGCCTGTTCAAGAAGGCTGTGATAAGCGACTACATAAGCGTCAACTTTGTGGAGCGCATATTTGCCGACCCGTCGCTTTACAGCGGCATCGAAAATCTGGTGGGCGTGTATGGCTACGCGCTGCAAATCTACTGCGACTTTTCGGGCTACAGCGACATGGCCATAGGCATAGCCCTGCTCATGGGCTTCCACTTCAACATCAACTTCAACAGCCCCTACAAGTCGGCATCGATAACCGAATTCTGGCGGCGCTGGCACATATCGCTGTCCACATGGCTGCGCGACTACCTCTACATTTCGCTTGGCGGCAACCGCCACGGCAAGCTGCGCCAGTATGTGAACCTCATCATCACCATGCTGCTTGGCGGCCTGTGGCATGGTGCGTCGTGGAATTTTGTGGCGTGGGGTGGCCTTCATGGTGTGGCGCTGGCCGTGCACAAGGTGTGGATGCAGCTCACAGGGCAGCGTGCCGGAGAGCCCCACTGCAGCCGCCTGGTGCAGGCGCTGTGCGTGCTGCTGTGCTTCAACTTCGTGTGCCTGTGCTGGGTGTTTTTCCGCAACCGTGAGTTCTCCGACTCGGTGACCATGATTACGCAGATTTTCACCAATTTCCACGCCGAGCTGCTGCCGCAGCTCATGACCGGCTACTGGAAGGTGATGGCCCTGATAGTGCTGGGCTATGCGCTGCATTTTGCCCCCGACGATGTGGAGCAGCGCTGCAAGCGTGCCTTCGTGAAGCTGCCCACGGGCTGCTATGCCGTGGCGCTGGTGCTGATGATAGTGCTCATTATTCAGGTGAAGAGCAGCGACATTCAGCCGTTCATCTACTTCCAGTTCTAAGCCGCGCTTTGCCGGTTGGGATAACGAAAAAAATTGGCCATGCCTGCTTCCTGCCCGCACTGTTGCGGATTGGAGTCGGGGCATGGCCGATTTCATCGATTGAGTTACTTATGTCAGCATGGTTTTTTCATGGCACAGCGTGTGTTTTTAACTATGGCTTGTGTGCCTTCATAGACTTATGGCGATTTTAATGTGGAGAGTTGCCTCTCTTTTTACGAATGCAAAGTAAAAGCGCGCATGGGCTTAAAGGTTGCCCATGTGCGCTTTTAAAAGTTAATTCCAAAAATATGGTGGTCCAGCACAGCCGTTTTAGAAGCCGTTGAGGCTGTTTTGCTGGTCCGGACGATAAATTACCCGTGGCCGGCATTTGCTGCGCCCAGGCGGCCTCGCAGGCGGCTCATGGAGCCAGTCTGCGCTGTTGGCAGCATGTGAAGTGGGTGTTGATGCCAATGTGTGGCGTGCGAGGGTGCGGCTTTTTTAGCGTGAGGGTTTAGAATTCGATGCCTGCCTTCACCATCACGTTGTGAAATGCGGCTCCCTTGCTCAGATAGCTGCTGCCCGAGTAGTCGGGAATGGCACCAGGTGTGTCGCCCGTGCACCACAGTTTGTAGCTGGCCGTCTGCAGCGTGTAGGCCACGCTCACGTTGAACGAGAAGTATTGTTTTGCCTTGAAGTGCCAGCCTATGGCCGGCGAGGCGTAAAAGCCGTCGTGGTTGATGAATGTGGCACCCGCCTTAAGACTCAGAAATGGGGTGTTGTGCGACTCGCTGCGCACATTGTAGCGGCCTTCAAGGTAGATGGGGATGAAAGGGTACTTCCAGTTGGGGTCGTTGGGTTGCAGAGTCTCCTTGTCGGTGCGCATGGGATAGCTTGCAATGCACGGCTTGAAGTTGTGCAGCGCAAGGCCGGCGCCCAGATAGTAGTGGGGTGTGATTTGGTAGCCAAACGAGGTCTCCACCGCCCAAAAGTTGTTGCGCGGCGAGCCTATGCCGAAGCCATAACCCAAGTCGATGAATCCGCGGAACTTGCTGGTATCGTAGTTCTTCTTCTTGGCCTCGTGGCTGATGTGGTCGATGTCGCTGGCGGCAAACTCGTATTTCAGGTTGTCGTCGCTGCTCACAATCACCACCCGCTCGCTGTTGCGCTCGGTTATGGTGCCGGTCACAAACTGGCCGTTGCGCAGGTGCACTGTCGACTGCCTGGGGGCCTTTGCCGCCGCCTGGGCCGCCACTATTGCCGCTGTTGCGGCTGTGGCGAATAAAATGCGTTTTAGTCTCATAATTCCTTTTGTTTTTTTGAAGTTGATTATTGTTTAATGGCCAGCCGCCGCCTGTGCGCTTCGGTTGCCAGCCGCTCAACGGCGGCAGGGAAATATTGGTATTCAAGTTGGTGCACTCGCTCGGCAAGGCTTTGCGGCGTGTCGGAGGTCAGCACTGGGCAACTGTGCTGCTCCACTATGGCTCCGCCGTCGACCTCGGCCGTCACCAGATGGATGGTGATGCCCGACTGCGTGTCGCCACTGGCCAGCACCGCCTCGTGCACGTGCAATCCCCACATGCCCTTTCCGCCATGTCGCGGCAGCAGCGAGGGGTGCAGGTTCACAATGCGGCCGCTGAAGGCGCTCAGCAGCGGTTCGCGCACCATGGCCAGGAATCCGGCCAGCACCACCAGGTCCACCTTGAGTTCGGCCAGGGTGCGCAGTATGCCGTCGGGCTGCTTCCACTCGTCGCGCCCGCGCACTTCCACACCGATGCCCAGCGGTCTTAGCCGCTCAATCACGGGTGCTGTGGCCACATTGGTCATCACAGCGGCTACTTGCACGGTGCCCCGCTGTGCAAAATATTTCACCAGCCGCTCGGCATTGGTGCCGTTGCCCGAGGCCAGAATGGCTATGCGTGGTTTGTTTTGCGTCATTGCTTGTAGTGAGGTTAGAAAGTTTGCATGTCCACAAGGTGCTTGTAGGCGCCTCCTTGCTCCATTAGCTGCGCATGGGTGCCGCGCTCAATTATTTTGCCGTCTTGCACCACGCATATCAGGTCGGCGTTTTTAATGGTGCTCAGGCGGTGGGCTATCACCAGCGTGGTGCGGTTGCGCATCAGGTTGTCGAGAGCCTCCTGCACCAGGTGCTCGCTTTCGGTGTCGAGAGCCGATGTGGCCTCGTCGAGGATGAGTATGGGCGGATTTTTCAGAATGGCGCGCGCTATGCTTATACGCTGGCGCTGTCCGCCGCTCAGGTTGCAGCCGCGGTCGCCTATGCAGGTGTCAAAGCCCTGCTCGCTGGCCATGATAAAGTCGTAGGCGTTGGCAATGCGTGCCGCCTCTTCCACCTGCTCGCGGGTGGCCTGCTCCACACCAAAGGTGATGTTGTTGTAAAACGAGTCGTTAAACAGAATCGCCTCCTGGTTCACGTTGCCCATCAGGGCGCGCACATCGGCCACGCGGTATTCGCGCAGGTCGTGGCCGTCGATGCCTATCGAGCCCTCCTGCACATCGTAGAAGCGTGGCAGCAGGTCGGCCAGCGTAGTCTTGCCGCTGCCGCTTTGGCCCACGAGGGCCACCGTCTGGCCGCGGCGAATTTCAAGCGACACCCCGTCGATCACCCACTGCTCGCCATAGCGGAAGCGCACATTGCTGAAGCTTATGCCCTGGCGCATCTCCTTCAGCTCGATGGGGCGCTTGGGGTCTTTAATGGGGTTCTGGGCCTGCAGAATCTTGTCGATGCGTTGCATCGACGCCATACCGCGCTGAATCGAGTAGCTGGCCTTGCTGAAGTCTTTTGCGGGATTGATGATGCTGTAGAAAATCACCATGTAGTAGATAAACGACGGCGCCGTGATGCTGGAGTGCCCGTCGAGGATGAGCGTGCCGCCAAACCACAGCACTATGGCAATGGTGGCTGTGCCCAGAAACTCGCTCATGGGGTGGGCCAGCTCGTAGCGGCGGTTCATGCGGCGCGATGTGTTGCGGAATTTCTCATTCTCCTCGCTGAAGCGGCGGCGCACCTTGCCCTCGGCGTTGAATGCCTTAATCACGCGCAGGCCGCCCAAGGTCTCCTCGATGTTGCTGAGCAGCACGCCCAGCTGCGTCTGCACCTCCAGCGACACGCGTTTCAGGCGCTTGCCCACTTTGCCCATCACCAGTCCGGCCAGTGGCAGCAGCACCAGCACAAACACCGTGAGCTGCCAGCTCACCACTATCATCATTACCAGGCACACCACAATCATGATGGGGTTTTTAAACATCATGTCGAGCGACGACATTATCGAGTTTTCCACTTCGGTCACGTCGCCGCTCATGCGCGCCATCACGTCGCCCTTGTGCTCGTTGCTGAAGAAGCCTATGGGCAGGCTCACGATTTTGTTGTATATTTGGTTGCGCAGGTCGCGCACCACGCCGGTGCGAATGCCTATCATGAAAAATGCGCTCAGATAGGCACTGCCAGTTTTCAATCCGGTCATCAACACCAGTGCCAGCGCTATGCTCGCAAGGGCGGTCGACGGGCCGTATTGGGCTATGATGCACTGCACGGCATAGTAGAAGTCGTTGACCACGACTGTTTTCACGCTGGCGCTGCCCCAGGCCATGAAGCTGTAGGTGGTCTGGTTGATGCCAAACAGCATCTCCAGAATCGGGATTATCAGCGCAAACGAAAACAGGGTGAGGAATGCCGCCAGCACGTTGAACAGCACGTTCAGCGCCAACAGCTTCTTGTAGGGTGGCACAAAGCGCGCCAGCAGTTTGAAGAATCCTTTCATTTATCGAGATTGTATGTCATTTTGCAAGGGACGGAAGCCCCATCAAATTGGCAAAGTTACAAAACATTCGCCACAATTAAAACAGCCGCCCCCAAAACCGCTCACAAAACGTTGCGGCGTGTGCGTTTGTCGATAAAATCGCGGTGGCGGTATATCTTTTTTGCCGGAGTAGAATGTAATCGCTACCTTTATACTGCAAAAAGGCTTGGCGAGTTGCCATGCCCGAAAAAGATTATCGATGAATAAACTACTCTCAATCATTGCACTGGCGGCTGCGCTGCTTGCTCACGTGGCTGCCAGTGCGGCCACCATAAATGGCATTGTGGTCGATGCCGCCGACACCACCGAGCTCGTGGGTGCCACGGTGAAACTGCTGCGGGCCACGCCCGACAGCTCGTTTGTGGCCGGCACAGCCACCGATGCCCATGGCGTGTTTAACCTGCGCAATGTGCCGCGCGGCAAGTATTACCTGAAATTCAGCTATCTTGGCTACTCCGACGCCGTGCGCCGCGTGAGCGTGGAGGGCCGCGACGTCAACATGGGCGCTGTGGCCCTCGGCACTGGCTCGATACGCCTCAAGGAGGCCGTGGTGGTGGGCGTGAAGACCCCCATTACTGTAAAGGAAGACACGGTGGAGTATAACGCCGACACCTACAAAACTCAGAGCAACGCTGTGGTGGAAGACCTGCTGAAGCGCCTGCCTGGTGTGGAGGTGGGCAGCGACGGCAAGGTCACGGCCAACGGCAAGTCGGTCACCAAGATTCTTATCGACGGCAAGGAGTTTTTCAGCGACGACCCCACGGTGGCGTCGAAAAACATCCCGGCCAATATGGTCGACAAGCTGCAGGTGATTGACCGCAAGAGCGACCTGGCCCGCCTCACGGGCGTTGACGACGGCGAAGACGAGACGGTGATCAACCTCACGGTGAAGAAGGGCATGAACAATGGCTGGTTTGGCACCGCCACTGCCGGCTATGGCACCGACAGCCGATATATGGGCAACGTGATGGCCAACTACTTCAGCGGCGGCAACCAGCTGACCTTGATGGGCGGCGGCAACAACACCAACAATCTGGGCTTCACCGATGGCGGCGCATCGCGCTTCCAGCGCTTTGGCGGCAGAAATGGCATCACCACATCGCAGAATGCGGGCATCAACTTCAATGTGGGCACGCGCGACAGCGAGCGCCTGCGCATAGGCGGTGATGTGATGTATTCACACAGCGACCGCGACACTCGCTCGTCGCGCGACCGCACCTATCTGTTCCCCGACAGCGCCAGCTACTACCGCTCGGCATCGCTTTCGCGCGACAAGGGCCACAACGTGCGCGGCGACTTCCGCATAAAGTGGGAGGTGGACTCGCAAAACACTCTTGAGTTCCGCCCCAACTTCTCGTTTAACTTCAGCAACAGTGCCAAGAGCGACTCGTCGATGACCCGCGCCGGCGACGCTGCGCTCACTCCGGTAAACCGTAGTCTCAGCTCGTATGCCAACCACGGCAGCAGCTACGAGGCCGAGGGACAGTTGGTGTGGAACCGTAAGGTGAAGTCGCACCCCGGTCGCAGCTACAGTGCGCAGCTTCGCTACAGCTACTCTAATGTGGATGAGGACGGCAACACCTACACCCGCAACACCTATTTCCTGAAGCCCGACCCCGATGAGACCATCGACCAGATATACGACAACCACCGCCTAACCAATGGCGTGAACGGCCGCCTCACGTGGACCGAGCCGCTGGGCAGTGTGAGCAACGCGCGCTTCCTAACTGTGGCCTATAGTGCCAACTACCGCGTGAGCAAGGCCAACAAGGCCGTCTACGACATCACGCGCCAGCCAGCCTCGGCGCAGCCCGCGCCCAGTGTCAACTGGCTGATGGCCGACCTGCTTCACGATGCCGCCTTCACCTCATACATCGGTCAGCAGTATGGCAGCTATGCGCTCACTGATGGCGTGGTGCTGAGCCAGATCATCGACAGTGAGCTTGGCCCCGAACTTGAGCGCACGTTCAACGAGAGCCAGAGCAACAACTTCCGCAACCGCTACTTCAACCAGTCGATGCAGGTGGGCTTCCGCCAGGTGCGCAAGGCCTACAACCTTAACATGGGACTCACCGTGCAGTCGGCAATGTCGACAAGCGAGAATCTGCTCAACTCGCTGCGCACCATACCCTCGCGCTGGGTGTGGAGCGTGGCTCCTTATGCGCGCCTGCGCTACAAGTTTTCGAAGACCCGCAACCTGGCGTTTGACTACCGCATGCGCTCCAGCCAGCCGTCGCTCACCAAGTTGCAGCCAGTGGCCGATGTGTCCAACCCGCTCAACATAGTGATTGGTAACCCCGAGCTGAAACCCACATTCACCCACCGCATCAACGCCCGCTACAGCGACTTCAACCAGGGCGCGCAGCGCAGCATCATGGCTATGATGAATGTGAATTTTGAGCAGAACAGCATCATCTCCAAGACTGACTACAACTCCACCACCGGCGGCCGAACCACTACCTACACCAATGTGGGTGGGGTGTGGAATGCCATGGGCATGAATATGCTCAGCTTCCCGTTCGGGTCGCAAAAGATATTCTACTTCACCAACCACCTGTTTGTGAGGTACTCGCAGACTAAGGGATATAACAATGGCAAGTATAACCGCAGCGCCACGGCCAGCGTCAGCGAGTCGCCTGGCCTGGCTCTGCGCAACGGCGTGCTCGACATCGAGTTGCGTCCGCGCTACAGTTTCCAGACCACCAACAACACGGTGCAGACGTCGGGCAACCGCAATATCCACACCTACGGCGGCATGTTCAACGCCACCGTGAGCGCACCGTTTGGACTGGTGGTGAGCACCGACCTCAGCTACAGCGCCACATCGGGCTACGCCAGCGGCTACAACACGCGCCAGTGGCTGTGGAACGGTTCGGTTGGCTACCAGTTTCTGCGCGACAAGCAGGCTTCGATACAGCTGTCGGTCTACGACATTCTGGGCCAGCGTAAAAGCGTGAACCGCAACACCACCGCCAGCTACATCGAAGATGTGGCCTACAACTCACTTTCGCGCTACGGCATGCTGTCGTTCACCTACCGCTTCACCACGTTCAAAAAGGGGCAGCAGCCCAAGGACCGCCGCGATGACGGCGACCATCCCGGCCCGCGCCGTGGCTTCGGAGGCCGTCCGCCCATGGGGCCGCCTCCCGGCCGCTTCTAAAGAAATTAGAGTATAGGAAAATAAGAATGCCGCTTTTCCTTGCGCATTGGCGCACGGGAAAGGCGGTTTTTTTGCTTGTTCTTATTGGAGAGGGGTGGGCGGCTGTGTTACGCCATGCTCAGCTCAAAGTCTTTTATGAATTGGTTGAAGTCGGGATTGCTTTTGCGTAGGTTTTCCACTATTTCGCGGTCGGTCATCACGGTGGGGCGCGGCCCGCCCTTGCGCAGTTTCACGTCGATGGCCAGCATGTCGTTGTTCACAGCATTGCGCAGAAATTTCAGCAGATTGCGCATGCTGTTTTCCATGAATTCCACTTGGGCGTCGTTGTCAACCTCAATCAGGTATTGGTCGTCGGTCACCCGCTGCGGCAGCGAGTTGCGCATGGTGTTGATAATCACCTTTTCTTCGGGGTGTTGCTTCATGTAGTCGTTCCACGCCTCCAGCAGCTGCTGGGCAGTGAATGGGGCGCTGCGGTGTGTGGCCTGCGTTGCGGGCGCGGCTTGCTTGCTGGCCGCCTGCTGTGCCGCCGCCTGATTGTTGATGTATATGCGGTTGGGCGAGGCGGCCACCACAGGGCGCGGGGTGTAGGCTGTGTGGGTGCTGGCAGCTATGTCAGGGGTCTG
This sequence comes from uncultured Muribaculaceae bacterium, assembly GCA_934667475.1. Taxonomy (GTDB): domain Bacteria; phylum Bacteroidota; class Bacteroidia; order Bacteroidales; family Muribaculaceae; genus Sodaliphilus. Next base: position 179,540 of record CAKUMB010000001.1, read on the forward strand.
CGCAGCCGGGTGGGGCTGTGCGGGTGGCTGAGTGCCGGCATGCGGTGCAGTCGGGGTTGCAGCCTGCGGTGCGGGTGCTGCCTGCTGCGGTTGCTGGCCTTGTGCGGGGGCCACGTTGTGCAGCTGTGGCTGGCCGCCGCCGTTGCCGCCTGCTGGTGGTTGCGGATTGAGCAGCTGGCACAGCTTGATTAGGGTGAGTTCTACGAGAAACTGCTTGTTCGACGCGTCGCGGTAGTTCAGGTCGCAAGTGTTGCACAGGTCCATGGCCATGTAGAAGAACCGCGGGTTGAAGCTGGCGGCTGCCTTCACGTGGCGCTGGGCAATGTCGCCGTTCATTTCAAGCAGCGACACCGTTTGCGGCGAACTGGCCACCATCAGGTCGCGTATGTGCTGCGCGAGCCCGTTGATGAAAAACAGCGAGTCAAACCCGTGGTCGCGCACCTCCTTGTAGATGAGCAGCGCCTGTGGCACGTCACCCTTTAGGAAGGCTGCGTCGAGCCTGAAGTAGTAGTCATAGTCGAGCACATTGAGGTTGTCGATGGCGCTTTGATAGGTGATGTGACCCTCGCTTGAGGCGTTCACCTGGTCGAAAATCGACAGGGCGTCACGCATGGCACCGTCGGCCTTCTGTGCTATCACGTTGAGTGCGGCGGGTTCGGCCTCGATTCCTTCGTTTTGGCATATGCTCTGCAGCTGCTGCACGATGTCGGGCACAGTGATGCGCGCGAAGTCGTAGATTTGGCAGCGCGACAGAATGGTTGGTATAATTTTCTGCTTCTCGGTGGTGGCAAGAATGAATATAGCATATTCGGGCGGCTCTTCGAGCGTCTTAAGAAACGCGTTGAAGGCTGCCTGCGACAGCATGTGCACCTCATCGATGATAAACACTCGGTAGCGTCCCACCTGTGGCGGGATGCGAACTTGGTCCACGATGTTGCGTATGTCATCCACCGAGTTGTTGCTGGCGGCGTCAAGTTCCACTATGTTGTACGACCGCTGCTCGTTGAAGGCACGGCATGATTCGCACTCGTTGCACGGCTCGCCGTCGGCGGTGAGGTGCTCGCAGTTGATGGCCTTGGCAAAGATGCGCGCGCAGGTGGTCTTGCCCACGCCGCGCGGGCCGCAAAACAGGTAGGCGTGTGCCAGCCTGTGGCTTGTGATGGCCGTCTTCAGCGTGTGTGTCAGAGCTTGCTGGCCCACCACAGTGCCAAACGACGACGGGCGGTATTTGCGCGCCGATACTATGTAGTTTTCGCTCATTTCAGTGTCGTTTTCGTGTAACGGCAAAGTTAGCTATAATTTTCATAATCATACCTAATATGCCACTCCAATCTTAACCCAAAACGCATGCCGCAGCGGCTGGCAGCCATAGCCTGCCCAAAAAATAATTGTGGCTGATTGCGGAAAAACTGTGAATTCACGTTGGATTGTTGTAAATTTGTAAGGAAATTAATCAGACTGTAACAACCGTTAATGTTTTCATCTATGAACAAAAATCACCTATTGCTGGCACTCATGGCCGCTGCGGCGGTCACGGCAAGTGCCGACTCAGGGCTTTATGGCTACCAGACGTGGCAGCGCGGAGCCCTCACCGCCAAGCGCGGCCCAGTGAAAATCGACCCCAACAACACTGAGTCCCTTACCCTGCTCAACGACCAAAGCAGCAAGGGCGTGTGCTACAGTGGCTTCTACTACAACTACAAGTGGTATGCCCAGGCTGTGCAGCCCGGCACTCAAAGCACTTTTGAGGGTCTCTATACCATCGACATCAACACCGGCGAGCGCACTTTGGTGGGCTCGAAGGGAAGCAAACTCGTGGACATGACCTATGACTACAGCACCGGCAAGGTGCTGGGTGTGCAGTCGGGCAACGAATATCTGGCCTCGATGGACATTGCCACCGGTGCGGTTATGCGCTTGGCCAGGTTCAACACCGCCAGCGGCTCGGGCCTATACATAATTGCCCTTGCGGCCGACAAGGCCGGCCAGCTATATGGTATCGCCACAAGCGACACCCTCTATACCATCGACAAGACCACCGCACTTTGCACCCCAGTGGGCAATACGGGAGTGGATGCGGCCTACGACCAGACTATGGCTTTTGACTACAATACCGGCACACTGTATTGGGTGAATAATGGCGACTATTCGCTTTACACCGTGGACAAGACCACGGGCAAGGCCACAAAGCTTGGCGCGCTTAAAATGGACGGCTGCTCGAGCAGCATGGGCGGCCTTATGGTGCCCTATATTGATGTTGCTGCCGGCGCCCCCGACCGCGTGACCGCCCGCAAGGCCACCGTAAGCGGCAACAGCGTTACGCTCAGCTGGACCAACCCCTCGATCGATGCGCAAGGCAACGCCCTTGCCAGCCTCACGGCTGTGAAGGTGATGCGCAATGGCTCCCTGTTGGCCACAGTCAGCACTTCGGCCATCGGCCAGCAGGCCTCCTACACCGACAAGGACCTTGCCGACGGCCAGTATACCTACAGCCTTGTGCCTGTGAATGGCAAGGGCGACGGCGGTGTTGAGACCGACGGCCTCGCCGTGACCGTGGGCAACGACACCCCGGGACAGGTGAAGGATTTCAGCGTGGCCACCGGCGACAGCAATGCTCAGTTGTCGTGGAGCGCACCCGACGCGGGCGAACACGGCGGCGCATTCGACCCCGCAAGCATCACTGGCTATGTGGTGACTCGCCGCGCCGAAGGCTCAACCGCTGCCACCACCATCAATGTGGAGGCGGGCAAAACCACGCTGACCGACGCTCCCGGATTTGGCCGCTATGTGTACAGCATTGCCGCTGCCAACGGAGTGGGACAGGGCCCGGCGGTGTCGGCCCCGCAGGTGATTGTGAAACCAGCCAACTGGATTGTGATGGGCCAGGGGGCAAAGGCTGAGGTTGAAGACGGCGTAACCTACAAGTTCTACGACTACTCAGGCACGGGATATTATCCCAACAACCGCCGCGACACCATAGTGATTGTCCCGAAGACACCCACCAGCTATGTGACGGCCGACTTCACGCAATTCTCACTTGACACCTATGGCGACTCGCTGAAGGTGTTCAACGGCGCCAGCGTGGCCGCTCCGCTTTACGGCAGCTTCACTGCCGAGAGCGTGCCTGCCGAACTGAAGCACGTTGAGGCCACCAACACGGCCGGTGCGCTCACGTTTGTGTTCTTCAGCGACCCCATGAGCCGTGACCAGGGTTGGGTGGCCAACATCGCCGCTGTGGCCAAGAAGGCCAACGACATGGCCGCCGCAAGCCTCACCACCAATGGCTATCCCAAGGTAAACGAAAAGGTAGACTATGAGGTGGGTGTGATAAACAAGGGTGTGAACACCGCCAGCGGCTATAAGGTGCAGGTGAAGGATGCCTCGGGCTGCGTGCTTGCCGAGGCCGATGGTCCGCAACTGGCCTCAATGGCCACCGCCACCGTAAAGCTCAGCTATGTGCCTAAGGCGGCTGGCTCAACCACTGTGACGGGCTATGTGCAATATGGTGCCGACGCCGACAACTCCAACAATGCCACGGCACCCGCAAGCCAGCGCGTGCTGCCCGAGGGCAGCCACTATGTGAGCATAGCCGCCAGCACGCCGAGCAACCTCTATGTGCTGCCCACATCGTTCCTCAGCGCCGAGGCCATATCGGAGACTGTGTATCCCGCTTCGCGCATTGGCGTGGGTGCCGGCAGCAACCTTGAGTCGCTCCTGTTCCCCTATACCAAGTGCTCACGCACCTACGAGGCGGTTCCCATCCAGGTGTGGGTGGGCGAGACCGATGCCGACAATCTCACTGCAGGTGTGATTCCCGCCAGTTCGCTCACCAAGTTCTTCGATGGCAAAGTGAACATCAATGCCGGCGACACCGAACTTGCTCTGACGGCTGCCACCCCCTATAGCTACAAGGGTGGCAACCTGGTGGTGCTGTTCTACAAGAATGCTCCAGGCACCGATGCCGGCGACATCACGTTCCGTGGCACTTTTGGCGACAATGGCGATGCCAAGTGCTCGGTGTTTGATTCAAAATACGACGACACACACTTCGATCCCAATGCCACATTTGGCTACAGTGCAGGCACCATGATGGCCGACGTCAACCTGATTCTCGTGCCAAGCACCACCGCCGTTGAGACGGTAGGTGCCCAGGCAGCCACAGTGAGCGCCACAAGCGGCGCTGTGGTCATTGCAGGCAACGCCGATGCCGGCTATGCAGTGTATGGCGTTGATGGCCGTGAGGTGGCCGCAGGCGTTGGCAATGCCACAATTGCCCTGCCCGCAGGCGTGTATGTGGTGAAGGCTGGAGCCGTAGCCACAAAAGTGCTGGTGAAGTAACACCTCCACAGCCCATTCGATAAAACAACATAAGCGCGCCGCGCAGCTGAAAAGATAGCTGTGCGGCGCGCCTCACGCCTATCAGCACATAGTTGGCAAAGTCTTCCATCACAATGTCGCGTTTCACCACATGCTGCCGCTCCACCTCTTGACGGTTTTCAAGCATGATCTCCCTAATGGTCTCTTTCTGTATCATTAATGTCCGTTTTGTAAAATCGACTTTACAAAATCAGGTCTTTTTTGTAAAACAGACTTTACATAATGTGTTTTTTATGTAAGAAACAATGTTAATTTTGCCCAAGGTTGGCGAGAAAAACAACACCGGCCCTTAATTAAAGCATAAATACTTTTTGCATAGGCCATTGGCAAAAGTTTAAGGGGAAACACAAAAAAAACGGGTGAAGGGCGCGGAAGTGGGGTGCAGGGGTTGGTGGTATATGCAATTAATCCGCGCTGCGGCCTGTGTGGCGCGGCGCGGATTAATTGCATTATTGGTGTATGTGTTGTTGCCTTAAATGAATCGCCAGGTGATGATGCCAATTCCCTCGGTGGTGCGGCTCTTTTTCACCGAGAAGGCCGATTTCAGCGATTCCTGCTCGCAGCTGCGGCGCACTTCGGGGTGAGCGTAGGCTTGACCGCTGCCGCCCACTGCGCGAGCCTCAATCACCTTGCCGCGCGCGTTGACACGCACCCTCACCTGCACGGTGCCTTCCCAGCGGCTGTGCGGGCGGCCCCAAGAGGCCACTGTGTAGCCGTCGAGGCCCGACAGGCCGGGGTTGCCTTGCAGCGCGCCTTGCGAGGCGTTGCCGTTGGGCGAGCCTTGCTTGCCGCTGCCGTTGCCCTTCGAGCGGCCAAAGGCGTTTTTCACGCTGCTGGCCACTGCTGAGGCGGTTTTGCCGTTGCGGTTTTGCTCAACCTTTTTATCGGGCCGTGCGGCCGTTGCGGGTCCTGTCTTTTCCGTTTTTTTCTCAGAGGGTTTAACCTTCACCTTCATGGGCGACGGCTGCTTCTGTGTGATTGGCTCGGCCTGCTTGGGCGCAGGCTTGCCGGCATCCTCCATGTCCTCGCCTGGGGCTTCGGGCTGTTCGGTAGGCTCTTCAGCGGCCTCGGCGGGCGATTCGGTGTCCATTTCCTGCGATTCGGTGGGTTCGAGGGTGTTGCCGAGCATCACATATTCACCGCCAAACATGATGGAGTCTTGCTGCAGTTGCTGCGCCAGGTCGGCCTCGGCCGGCGGCCACTGGCAGTGAAGGTTGGAAAAGACAAGAACGAGCAGAGCGGCCACCGCTATTATTAGCGTTGCCACTGCCGCCATCAGTTCATTCTTGTTGTCTTGTTTCATTGCTGTGCTGCTGAGGGTTGCTGTGCCTGCTGGCTGCCGTCGCCGGGCGTCTGCGCCGGCTTGGTGGCAAGCACTATTTTAAGGCCGTTTTTCGAGCCTTTGTCCAGTATTTCCACGATTTTGCCGTAGGGCACCTCTTCGTCGGCGTGCAGGGCCACAAAGTCTTGCGGATTGCCCTGCTTTATGCTCTGCAGAAAGCCGTCGAGCTGGTCGGCGGGCAGCGGCACCGGCTGGCTCTCGGTGGCTGAGTCGGGCTGCACCTGCGTGGCATACATGTTGAGGTCTTTGTCGATGTAGATGCGCGTGCTGGGTTTGAGGGCCGTCTGCTGGCTGCTTTGCGGCAGGTTCACCTCCAGGGCCGACGGAAACACGAATGTGCTCGTCACCATGAAGAAGATGAGCAGCAGGAATATGACATCGGTCATCGACGCCATGCTGAACATCGACAGCGAGCTGTGTTGTCGTTTTAAAGCCATAATATATCAGTTGCTTATAAGTGGAATGACGATTATTTGGCTGGCTCGTTGAGCAGGTCCATGAAGTCCATGGCGTTGCCCTCGAGTTTGTTCATTACCTTGTTGACGCGTGAAGTGAGGTAGTTGTAGGCAAACAGCGCTATGATGCCCACAATGAGGCCGGCCACGGTGGTCACCAGTGCCTCATAGATGCCGCTGGCCAGAATCGACACGTTGCTGTTGCTGCCGGCGCTTGCCAGCGCAAAGAATGCCTGCACCATGCCGGTGACGGTGCCCAGGAAGCCAATCATGGGCGCGCCGGCGGCTGTGGTTGCCAGCCATGTGAAGCCCTTTTCGAGTTTGGCCACTTCCATGTTGCCCACGTTTTCAATGGCCACCAGCACGTCGTTCATGGGGCGGCCTATGCGCGACACGCCTTTTTCAATCATGCGCGAGTAGGGGGTGTTGGTGCTTTTGCACAGCTTTTCGGCTTCGTCGATGCGGCCGTCGTGTATGAGGGTGCGTATTTGCTGCATGAAGTTCTTGTCTTCGCGCGTGCTTGAGCTTATGGCAAAGCAGCGCTCAAAAAATATGTAGATGCTCACCACGGCAAGCAGTGCCAGCGGAATCATCAGCCATCCGCCCGACAGTGTGAGGTCCCACACCGACAGTTCCTTGGCTGTGGCTTCGGCGGCAGCCGGGGCTGCCTGTGCGGCGGCTGTGGCCGCCTGAGCTGCAGTTTGCACTGCTGTGTCGGTCATTTGTTGCACACTGTCGCCGGTGGCGGCGACCTGTGCCAGTATTAAGTTTAGTAGAGCCATGATAGTTTAATTTATTTAATCGTGATTATGTGTAATGATGATTTTTAGTAGTGAAATCTGTTGGTTGGTCCTCTTCTGCCAGCTGCTATTTCAGACACTCCTTGTAGGCCTTGATGGTCTGCTCCAGGCCCAGATACAGCGCGTCGCTTATAATGGCGTGGCCTATCGACACCTCCAGCAGGTGTGGCATGTGGTCCTTGAAATACTTGAGGTTCTCGAGGTTGAGGTCGTGCCCGCCGTTGATGCCAAGGCCCACGCTGTGCGCCACCGCATCGGCGGCTGCAAAGGGGGCAATGGCCTTCTCGGGGTCGGCCTTGAACTGTGCGGCATAGGGGCCGGTGTACAGCTCCACGCGGTCGGTGCCCGTCTTGGCTGCCTCGCGTATGTTGTCGGGGTCGGTGCCCACAAATATGCTTGTTCGAATGCCGGCCTCTTTCAGGCGGTCGACGATGCCTGTGAGGAACTCAAGGTTGGTGGCCACGTCCCAGCCGCTCGACGATGTGAGGGCATCGGGCGCGTCGGGCACCAGTGTCACCTGCGACGGTTTGGCCATGAGCACGAGGTTCATGAAGTCGTCGGTGGGGTAGCCCTCGATGTTGAACTCTGTGCGTATGAGCGGGCGCAGGGCAAACACATCGCTGTGGCGAATGTGGCGCTCATCGGGCCGCGGATGCACCGTGATGCCTTGTGCGCCAAAGCGCTCGCAGTCTACCGCCACACGTTCCACATCGGGCACATTGCCGCCGCGGGCGTTGCGCAGCGTGGCCACTTTGTTAATGTTAACACTTAAATTTACCATTTTTCAGTTTTCTACTGCCGATAAAAAATGAATATGTGTGCATGTAGCATTTTTCAGCGCACTGTGGCAGCCAGTGTGCCGCGGCGGCTGTGTTATGCGAAATTATTTGTATATTTGCCAAAGCAAACTGTAGGCAAATTTAAGGGGAAATAATGGAATATAAAAGTAAAATATATTAAAAACGGCTTTCCCCGCCGCAATTCAAAAGTAAAGCAAGGCACACTATGGAATTGGCGATTTTTGGCAATGAATATCAGCATGGGCATCTGCCCGGGGTTGAGCGGTTGCTGGCCACACTTAGCGCCAGCGGCATGAGGCTACTTGTGGACGGTGCGTTTTTGGACTACCTGTGCCAAAGCGGCGCGGCGCTACCGCCCGGCACCGAAATTATTGGCGGCAACTGCGGCCCCGATGGCGTGGATGTGGTGCTCAGTCTTGGTGGCGACGGCACTTTTCTCAAGGCTGCCCACTGGGTGGCAGGCACTGCCACGCCCGTGATGGGCATCAACACGGGCCACCTTGGCTACCTCACCACGGCGGGCATAGGCGAGGCCGACGAGGTGGCTCGCGAGCTCACCAGCGGCGACTACCGCACGGAGCCGCGCACCACGCTGCAGGTGACGGCCGACTGCAGCGCGGCCGACTTCAGCGGCTTGTGCGCTCTCAACGAGGTGGCCATCCTGCGCCAGGACACGTCGTCGATGATAGCGATGCGCACAGTCGTCAACGGCTCGGAACTCACCACCTACAAGGGCGACGGCCTGGTGGTGTGCACCCCCACTGGCTCCACGGCCTACAACATGAGCGTGGGCGGCCCCATACTCGACCCCATGAATTCGTGCCTGGTGCTGTCGCCGGTGTCTCCCCACTCGCTGTCGATGCGCCCACTGGTGATGCGCGACGACGTGACGGTGGCCGTGACCACCGTGACACGCGCCAGGGCGTTTCAGGTGAGCGTAGACGGCAACGCGGTGCTTTGCCCCAGCGGCACTACCGTCACCATCAGGCGCTCGCCCACGGCCATCAGGGTGATTCAGCGCACTGGCCACAACTTCGCGGCCACGCTGCGCAGTAAACTCAACTGGGGGGTGTGAAGAAAAAAGATAGCAGACTACCATGGCAGTATACAAATATGACGACAAGGAGTTTGGCTCGGTTCAGATAATGACGCGTGTGGGTATGCGCCGCGCCTCGATGCGCTGGACCGATGGACGGCTGCGCATAGGCATGCCGCCTGAGGCGGCCAATCGGCTGAGTGTGGCGTGTCTCATCGACCGCAACCGCGAGCGTCTGCGCAGCCTGCGCGACATCTCGTCGGTGGGCGCTCCGCTGGCTGTGGGCCAGCGCATTGAGTGCTTTGGCTGCGCCATCACCATCAAGGAGCAGAACCGCGCTCCGCGCCTGCTGCTGTTTGGCTACGACGGCGACCCGGAATACACGATAAGCATCCCCACCGGCGTCGACCTCACCGACCGCAATGTGCATCGCTCGGTGACCAATGCGCTGCTGAAAATGATGGAGCACGGCGCCCGTGAGCATTTGCTGCCATATGCGCGCCAAGTGGCCGGGCGGCTTGGACTGAAGCCAGCCGGGTTTGAGGTGGGGCGTGGCATGCGCAAACTGGGCCATTGCACCACCGGCAAGGTGATACAGCTGTCGCGAGCGGTGATGATGCTCCCGCCCGACCTCGTGGATTTGGTGATATGCCACGAGCTGGCCCACCTCACGCACATGGACCACTCTGCGGCCTTTCATGCGCTGTGCAACAGCTATCTTGGCGGCCGTGAGCGCTCGCTGGAGAAGCGTCTGCGCTCATTCAACTGGCCTGTGCGCAGGTGATGCACCGGTATTAGGAAGGCGATGAAAGTTATCTGAGCATCAGTTGGGTGCCGGGAGTGGGCGAGTAGCCGGCGGGCAGCTTGTTGAGCTTCAGCAGGTTGTCGAGGCGTATGCCGAATTGCTGCGCTATGGCGCGCATGGTGTCGCCTTGGCGCACGGTGTAGGTGTCGAAACCCATGGGGGCGCGCTTCTCCTTCTTCTCCAGCCACACCATTTCACCCTCGGCCAGTGCTCCCGCACTGGGGTCGGCATCGTTGAATTCAAGCAGCTTTTTCAGTTTTATGTCAAACTCCGCGGCTATTGCCTGGTAGGTGTCGCCGTGCTGTGCCTTGACGCAGTGCAGCCCCCACTTGAGGTGCACCGTGTGCAGCGCCGCCACACTGCGCAGCGTGGCATCGCTGCCCGATGCTGCCACGGCGTCGTGCCCGATGCTGGGGTCGGGTTTCAGCTGCTGCGGCTTGGCCACGCGCGGCTGCCCCGAATCGTAGTTGTAGAGTTGGTATTGCTCGATGATGCCCGTGAGCTTTGATGGATAGGCGGGGTCGGTGGCATAGCCGCAGTCTTTCAGCCCCTGTGCCCAACCAGTGTAGTCGGTCACGTCGAGCTGGTAGAGTGGGGCGTAGCGCTTGCCCTTGAGGAAGCGGGCGTGGTCGGCAAACGAGTCTTCGGGTTTGGCATACTGGCGGTAGCACTCGTGGCGCAGGGTATCGTCGTAGGTCACCACATCGCCGCTCCAGTTGTGGCACTTGATGCCGAAGTGGTTGTTGCCGCGGGTCGAGAGGTAGCTCGAGCCTGCCGAGCTCTCCAGCAGTCCCTGTGCCAGCGTGATGCTGGCCGGAATGCCATATTCCTGCTGGTGCCTGATGGCTATGTCCTTGTAGCGGTCAATGTAGGCCAGAAAGCGCGCGCTCTGCCTCTGCGGCTGTGCCGTGGCTGTGCAAATGAGGCATGCCAGCAGGCAAAATATCGCTCTTAGATTGTTTTTTGAGAAAATATCAATATATTTGCAGCACATCATTTTTTTTGTTAAAACATCATGACCGAAAAAAACATTACCACAAAGATAGTGGTTTACTCTTACAATGAGTTGGCCGAAAACGATAAAAAGCTCGTTGAAACTGCCCGACAGGCCACGCATAACAGCTATGCCCCCTACAGCCACTTTAATGTGGGTGCTGCCGTGCGGCTCGACAATGGTGTGGTGATAATGGGCGCCAACCAGGAGAATGCCGCTTTTGCTGGCATCTGCGCCGAGCGCAGCGCCATCTACAACGCGGGCGCCAACTATCCGGGCGTGCACATTGCCGAGATTGCCATCGCTGCCTACACTGGCGGCGACTTTGTGCAGGAACCCATATCGCCATGCGGCGTGTGCCGCCAAGCTCTGATAGAGTTTGAGAAAAACGCGCCTCACCCCATACGCGTGCTGCTTGTCGGCCGCGACTGCGTGTACGAACTGGCCAGCGTGGCCGCCCTGCTGCCGCTCACGTTCAGTGACTTTTAGAAGCGCAGGCTATTTGTTGAGGAATTTGGTGTTGATGTAGGCCATCAGTGCGTCTTTGTACATGTCGCCAATGGGTACTTCCACGCCTTCGCCGGGCCCTTCGATGATGATGCGGCTCTTGCGCACCTCTATGATGCGCTTCAGGTTGACGATATATGAGCGGTGCACGCGCATAAACCACGACTCAGGCAGCCGCTCCTCCATCTTTTTCATGCTCAGCAGCACCACCAGCGGCGACTTGCGTCCGTCGAGGTGTATGCGCAGATATTCGCTCATAGCCTCGATGTAGCGGATTTCGCTCACTTTGATGCGCACAATCTTGTAGTCGGTCTTCAGAAATATCGAGTCGTCGGCGTCGATTGTCGACACGGCTGTGGCCGCATGCTCCATAGCCAGCAGGTGCTGCACCTTTTCCGCTGCAGCGGTGAAGTCGGCATAGCTGAATGGCTTCAGCAGATAGTCCACGGCGTTCACCTTGAATCCGTCGATGGCATACTCGCTGTAGGCGGTGGTGAATACCACCTTGGGCGCCTCGGGTAGCGACTTCACAAAGTCGAGGCCGTTGAGGTCGGGCATGTTGATGTCCACAAACATGGCGTCGATTTCCCCGCTCTCGGCAGCCTCGCGCGCCTGCTCGGCACTTTGGCACGCCTGCACCAGCATCATGCCCGGGGTGCGCTTTATATAGCTGGTGATTTGTTTAAGAGCCAGGGGCTCGTCGTCGATAGCAATGCACTTTATCATAATCTACTCTGTTTTTTCGGTTTCTTGCCCGCTGCCGCCCTGTGGCTTGATGGGAATCACAAGGTTCACGGTGAATGTGTCGGCCCCGTCGTCGATGTTGAGGGTGTAGCCGTTGCCGTAAATCAGGTTAAGCCGTTTCTTGGCGTTCACCAGCCCCACGCCACCCTGCTGCTTGCCTGACGCTGCCGGAGCCTTGCTGTTGCTGCAATAGAAGCGCATGGTGCCGCCGTCGGTGCTGATGGCGATGCTTATGAACGATGGGCGCTGATACGACACCCCGTGCTTGAATGCGTTTTCCACAAACGTGATGAGCAGCAGCGGGGGCACTGTGCGGTCGGGAGCGTTTTGCGGCACATCGAGGCTTATGCTCACCGTGTCGGGGTAGCGCAGCCGCATCAGCTTCACATAGTTGGTGATGAAGGTCGTCTCCACCTTTAGCGGAATCTGCTCCTTGGCGCCGTCATACAGCAGATAGCGCATCATCTTCGACAGCTCCACAATGGTGCTTTTGGCGCGTTCGGGGTTGATGTCGACCAGCGCGTGTATGTTGTTGAGCGTGTTCATGAAGAAGTGCGGGCTTATCTGGTATTTCAAGTATTCCAACTCTTGCGCCATGTTTTCCTTTTGCAGCTTTTCAAGGCGCTTGCGGTCGCTTGCGGCCTTAAACATGGCCTTCACCCCCAGGTTCACACCCATCAGCAGCAGCAAGGTGGTGGTCATCACCATGTCGTGGCTGTCAAACGGCGGCTCATTGTCGCCAGGAGGCGGCATCATGTCGCCAGGGCGTGTGTGCACGGCCTGGCGCGCTGCCTGAGTGCGCATTTCTATGCGGTGTGGCTTGCGCGGCCTGGGCTTGTGGGGCATCAGGTCTTGGCAGGCGAAGAACACCGCCACCAGGCACAGCACTGCCAGCGTGTAGGCTTTCCAGTTGCGGTGGTAGATGAGCAGCGGTGCAATGGCGTAGTTGTGCACCGCAAAGGCAATCATAAACCACGTCAGAGCCTCCTAGATGGGCGTCACCCACCGCCACTCAAACGTCTCGGGCGTAAGTTGCGAGTAGGTCCACATGGTGAGCATCGGCGCCAGAAACGCCGTGATCCATGCCCCCAGATATATCAGTTGCTCATATTTGTTGTATTGGCTCGATTGCATTTTGCGTATATCTACATATAGTCAGGCTATACCCATATGCAAAAATAGCACATTGCCCGCCAACGGCCAAACTAAATCGGCCACGCCACCCTAAATTTAGGTGAAACAGCCATTTCCCACCTATCAACCCATCATCTGTCAGGACCTTTTGCGGAGGTCGGTTTTGGAGGCTACTACGCTGGTTTCGATTTCGCCATAGCCGTTACACTCGGGGCAATACTGCGGGTCGTATCGCAGGATGAAAGAGTCATGACTGTACTCAAGAATGAAATTGCCCTCTTTTATCGATTTGGCTATGGCTTGGAGATGCGGGTGGCTTTTTGCGACCGACATCTCGCAGCGCACCCCACGGCTATCGGTGACTGTGAAAAATGCGCAGCCGCCGTTGCATCTTAGCCAGCTGATCTGTGCCGGCAAGGCATGGAATCCGCTGTGGATGTCGGATGAATATAGCGTCTTGAGCACAAGCCCCGAGCCGTGGCAGTGGGGGCATTCTTCACGGATGGTTTTGTAGGTGTAGCTGTAGAACTCCGTCTCGCCGCAGTGGGGACACACTGTGGCGTTGGAAGATAGTTTTCCACCGCAAGAGGGGCATAGTAGTAGTTGTGCCATGGGCTTGTGTTGTGTTGATTTTTTGCCAAAGTTAGCGCTAATTTGCCGTATGCCCAAAATGCAAGACTCTTTTTTGCCATTGCTCTCGATTTGCACTACCTTTGCATTCAAAAAAAGGAACAAGAGAAATGAAGCAATATCTCGATTTGTTGCACTATGTTATGGATCATGGCACCGTGCGCCACGACCGCACTGGCACCGGCACCAAGAGCGTGTTTGGCTATCAGATGCGCTGCAACCTGGCCGACGGATTCCCGTTGCTCACCACTAAAAAGGTGCACCTGAAGTCAATCATCTACGAGTTGCTGTGGTTTTTGAAGGGCGACACTAACGTGCACTACCTGCAGGAGCACGGCGTGCGCATTTGGAATGAGTGGGCCGATGCCAACGGTGACCTTGGCCCCGTGTATGGCCACCAGTGGCGCTCATGGCCCGATGGCCACGGCGGCACCATCGACCAAATCAGCAATGTGGTTGAGCAGATTAAGCACAACCCCGACTCGCGCCGCCTGATAGTGAGCGCATGGAATGTGGCCGATGTGCCCAGCATGAAGCTGCCGCCGTGCCACACGCTGTTTCAGTTCTACGTGGCCAATGGCAAACTGAGCCTGCAATTGTATCAGCGCAGCGCCGATTTGTTTTTGGGCGTGCCGTTCAACATAGCGTCGTATGCGCTGCTGCTGATGATGGTGGCCCACGTCACTGGCCTTGAGCCCGGTGAGTTTGTCCACACCATGGGCGACGCCCACATCTACCTTAACCACCTCGACCAGGTGCGCGAGCAGCTGAGCCGCACTCCGCGTCGGCTGCCCACCATGCGCCTCAATCCCGAAGTGAAAAGCATATTCGACTACGACTACAGCGACTTCACCCTTGAAGGCTACGACCCATGGCCGGCCATAAAGGGTGTGGTGAGTGTGTGATGATGGCTAAAATATTCGATGAAATGGAGAAGAAACTGTCAGCAATAGTGGCCGTGGCGCAAGATGGCGCCATAGGTGCGGCGGGTGCACTGCTGTGTCACCTGCCAGCCGACTTGAAGCACTTCAAGGCCATGACTATGGGGCACACCATAGTCATGGGCCGCAAGACATTTGAGTCGTTTCCCCACGGGCCGCTGCCTGGCCGCCAAAACGTGGTGGTGACCCGCAATCCCGACTACCGTGCCCCCGAAGGGGTGGCGGTGGTTCACAGCCTGGCCGAGGCCGTTGAGGCCGCCACTATGCCCGGCGAGGTGATGGTGATAGGCGGCGCGCAAATCTACCGCGAGGCCATGCCGCTGATAAGCACTCTGCTCCTCACCCGCATTGAGGCCCGTTTTCCGCAGGCCGACACATTTTTCCCCGAAATCAATGCCGGCGAATGGCAAGTCGATGGCGAGGAAGATCGCCATGAGGCCGACGAGCGTAACCCGTTTGCCTACAGTTTTGTATGCCTGCGCCGCAAGTAGCCATGCCACCAATAAATTTACAAGTGCAAATGCCATGGAAGCCAGGGTGTGGTTTAGCCCGATGCTCAGCCCAGTAAAGGTCGCCTTGGTGGGTTGTTAATAACTTTTTGCTCCTGATATGTAAAAAACACGAATTTAAGTTTGTAAACTTAGGGGAATAATAGCTAACTTTACGCCCTATTATATAATCGCGCATACGCTTGCGCACAATTGTGCGGCATGCGGGCGCGGACGTTTAGGCATTAAAAGCAACAATTCACCCTTATGGCGACAAATGTTTATCATATTCCGGCTCTGCTCGATGAGTGCATGCAAGGACTTGACATCAAGCCTGATGGCACATATGTCGACGTTACATTCGGTGGCGGCGGGCACAGCCGTGCCATAATGCAGCGGCTTGGAGCCCAGGGACACCTCTACAGCTTCGACCAGGATATGGACGCCTGGCAGAACCGCATAGATGACCCGCGGTTTACATTTGTACACAGCAATTTTGCGTTTCTGAAGAATTTCATGCGCTACCACGGCGTGCAGGGCATCGACGGCCTGCTGGCCGACCTTGGCGTGTCGTTTCACCACTTCGACGATGCCGACCGTGGATTCTCGTTCCGCTTCGACGGTGCCCTCGACATGCGCATGAACCGCGACAGTGGCCGCGATGCCGCTGCGGTGATAGCCTCCAGCAGCGAGCAGCAGCTGGCCGACATGCTCTACCTCTATGGCGAACTTAAGCAGTCGCGCCGCATGGCGGCCGCCATAGTCAAGGCGCGTGCCACCAGCCCCATCACCACCACGGCGCGGCTCATCGAGGTGGTGCGCCCGCTGGTGCGCCCCGCGCAGGAAAAGAAGGAGCTGGCGCAGGTGTTCCAAGCCTTGCGCATAGTGGTCAACGACGAGATTGGCACCCTGAAGCGCATGCTCGCCCAGGCCCTCGAAATGCTTAATCCTGGCGGACGCCTGGTGGTAATCACCTACCACTCGCTCGAAGACCGACTGGTGAAAAACTTCATTCGCAGCGGCAATGTGGAGGGCAAAATTGAAAAAGACTTCTTCGGGCGCGTAAGCACACCACTCAAGGCCGTCAACAATCGCGTGATAGTGCCCTCAGAGGCCGAGGTTGAGCGCAACCCCCGGGCGCGCAGCGCCAAGCTGCGCATAGCGCAAAAACTGTGACCCGCATGAGGCAACCGAAGAATTGTGAAACGATATTTTAACAAAGGCAACACAACAAGCAAGCTATGGCAAAAGGCAGAAACAAAGCAAGCAGAAACGGAGCAAGCAGCATGAAGGGCTTTGCACTGCTGCGCGAACTCATGCGTGGCCGGCTGTTTTTGTCGTTTGACTTTTTCCGCCGCTACTGGTTCTATGTGGTGATGGTCACGATTATGGCCCTTGCCTACATATCGCTGAAATACGACACGCAGAACAAAATGAGCGAGTTGCGCCGGCTCAAGGTGGAACTCAACAATGCCAAGACCGACTGTGTCGATGCCAGCGCGCGCTACAACTCGAAAATCCGCGAGAGCCAGATGACGCAGATGCTCGACACCATGCACATCGATCTGTCTGCTCCCGAGCAGCCGCCCTACAAGCTATACGACAATTAATCGCCAAAATCAAATGCCACGCAGAGAGTTATGAAAGCAACTAAAAAGAAATTGATACTTGGGCGCTACGCGATAGTGGTGGGCTTCATGCTGCTTATGTCCACAACGGTGGTCTACAGTCTGGTGCGCAACACGGTGGTCACCGCCCACGACTGGAACGCCAAGGCCGACAGCCTGCTCACGCGCGAGACCCCTGTGATTCCCGACCGGGGCAAGATTTTCAGCGACAATGGCGCCGTGCTGGCCGCCAATCTCAACTACTACGTGCCGCGCATCGACTGGACCGTGCAGAGAATCAAGTTAAAGCCCGACACCGTCGACCGACTGCTGCGGCAGCTAAGCGACAGCTTGGCTGTGTTTCAGAGCGGCAAAAGCGCCAAGCAGTGGTATTCCGATCTGAAGCACGAGGCCACAGCGCCCAAGCCAAAGCGCTCCTACCGCTTGTTTAAGGAACTCACCCACAACGAATATGAGCGGCTCAAGACATTCCCGTTTCTGAACCTGCCCAAAAGCAAAAACGGATTCTACTACGACGGCACCATGCGCCGAGTGAAGCCATATGGCTCGATGGCATCGCGCAGCGTGGGCAACATTGGCCCCAACAATCATGGCCGTTCGGGCCTTGAGATGGCTCTCGACAGCCTGCTATATGGCGTCGAGGGCCGGGCCAAGAGCATACAGCTGAATTCCGGCATGGCCAAGTGGGAGTGCGTGCCCGCCGTGAACGGCTATGACATCACCACCACCATCAACATTGGCCTGCAGGACATAGTGGAAAACGAACTGTATGACATGTGCTGCGAAACCGATGCCCGATGGGGCACAGCCGTGCTCATGGAAACGGCCACCGGCGAGATAAAGGCCATATCCAACCTGGAGTGGAACAGCAAGCAAAACGACTACATCGAGGGCACCAACCACGCCGTGCTCGGCTACGAGCCTGGCTCGGTGATGAAGCCCATAAGCATGATGGTGGCGCTGGAAGACGGCAAGGTGGGCAACATCAACACGCCCATCGCCACCGGCACGTCGATGCTATACTGCGGCAAATACATCAAGGACCCCCACGGCGGTGCAGCTCTGTCGCCAGTGCAGATTATCGAGACGTCGTCGAACATCGGCATGTCGAAAATCATATTGCGCGACTACGAGAGCAACCCCGGCGGATTCCGCCAGAGACTGGAGCAGATGGGATTCTTCGCCCCCTACAACACCGGCATCGCCGGCGAGCAGCTGCCGCACATACGCAAAGTGAAAAACAATGCCGAAGGCCGTCTGTCGCTCACGCGCATGGCATTCGGCTATGCCACCGAGATTCCGCCCATGCGCATTCTGGCCATGTATAACGCCATTGCCAATGGTGGAAAATACGTGCGCCCGCGGCTGGTGAAGATGCTGTCGCGTGAAGGCCAGCCCGACTCCATCGTGCCTGTCTCCTACATTCGCAAGCAAGTGTGCTCGCCCGAAAACGCTGCCAAGTTGCGCGAAATGCTGCACGCCGTGGTGTGGGGCTCGCGGGGCACGGCGCGCAAGTGGGTGCAGGACGACCGCGTGGAGATAGCCGGCAAGACGGGCACCGCCTACGTCACCGAAAACGGTCGCTACACCAGCCAGAAGCGCCTGGCCTTTTGCGGCTTCTTCCCCTATAAGAATCCAAAGTACACCTGCGTGGTGCTGCTGGCCGGAGCCAACCGCGGCGCCGGTGCCAGCAGCGGCGTGGTGCTTAAAAACATAGCGCTAAAGATGTATGCCCGCGGACTGCTGGGCAACCAGAGCGACTACCGCACCGATGGCGGCATGGGCGGCCAGCCCCGCCTGTTTGCCTCCTATGGCCGCAACCTGCGCCGCAATGTGGCGCGCGGCCTTGGCTTGAGCCAGATGCCCGGCGCATTCACCGTGCCAAAGCCCTGTGGCGGTGTTCCCGACGTGCGCGGGCTCAACGTGCGCGAGGCTGTGGCGCGGCTCGAAGGCCTGGGGCTGAACGTGAGGCTGAGCGGCGCGGGCTATGTGAGCGACCAGAGTCTGGTGCCCGGCACCGCATACCGCCGCGGACAGACCATAGAGTTGCGGCTGAGCCGCTGAGCGCGACATAATGATTACTGTAAGAGAAACTACAAGCATAATATTTAGAGATATGAAGATGAAATTAAACGAACTGTTGGCCGCCGTGGGCGTGAAGAGCATTGTAGGCCCGGCGCCAGAGTCTGTGGTCATTGCCGACGTCATCAACGACTCGCGCAAGGCCGCACCCGGCGTGCTGTTTGTTGCAGTGCGCGGCGTAGCCGTGGACTCACATAAATTCATCCCCGATGTGGTGGCCGCCGGAGCCGCCGCAGTTGTGTGCGAGCAGCTGCCCGCCGCCACCGACCCCTCGGTGGCCTATGTGGTGGTGCCCGACAGCACCATCGCCCTTGCCCACCTTGCCTCGCAGTGGTATGGCCGTCCGTCGGAGCACCTGCAGCTGGTGGGCGTCACCGGCACAAATGGCAAGACCACCACAGCCACGCTGCTCTATGAAATGGCGCGGCTCATGGGCTACAAGGCCGGACTGCTGTCGACTGTGAAAAATGTGGTCGACACCACCGAGTATCAGGCCAAGCAGACCACCCCCGACCACCTGTCGCTCAACCGGCTGCTGCGCCAAATGGTAGACGCCGGCTGCCAGTATGCCTTTATGGAGGTGAGTTCACACGCCTGTGTGCAGCGCCGCATCGACGGCCTGCGCTTCAAGGGCGCCATATTCACCAACCTCACTCGCGACCATCTCGACTTCCACAAGACGGTGGAGAACTACATACGCGCCAAGAAGATGTTTTTCGACGGTCTGCCCGCCGACGCCTTCGCGCTGGTCAACGCCGACGACAAGGTGGGCAGCGTGATGGTGCAGAACACGACCGCCAGCTGCCACACCTACTCGCTGCGCACCATGGCCGACTTCAAGTGCCGCATAATTGAAGACAGGCTCGACGGCACGTCGCTCAACATCAACGGCCACGACGTGGAGGTGATGTTCACGGGCCGCTTCAACGCCTACAATCTGCTGGCCGTGTATGGCACGGCGCGGCTGCTGGGCTGGCCCGAG
The DNA here is from genome assembly GCA_934667475.1 of uncultured Muribaculaceae bacterium. Lineage (GTDB taxonomy): Bacteria > Bacteroidota > Bacteroidia > Bacteroidales > Muribaculaceae > Sodaliphilus. The sequence goes on from CAKUMB010000001.1 coordinate 199,285, forward strand.
CAGGAGGTGCTGGTGAACATGAGCCGCCTTGTGCCCGTGGCCGGACGCTTCCAGACCATGCGCTCGCCGCGCGGCTATGTGGCTGTGGTCGACTATGCCCACACGCCCGACGCGCTGGTCAATGTGCTCTCCACCATACGCGAGGTGCTGGGCCGGCGTGGCCACATAATCACCGTGTGCGGATGCGGCGGCAACCGCGACGCCGGCAAGCGCCCAATCATGGCCCGCGAGGCCGCCACGCGCAGCGACCGTGTGATTCTCACCAGCGACAATCCGCGCTTTGAGGACCCCGACGACATACTGGCACAGATGCAGGCCGGCCTCGACGCCGACACCAGCCGCAATGTGCTTAAAATCACCGACCGCCGCGAGGCCATTCGCTGTGCCTGCCAGATGGCCCAGCCGGGCGACGTGGTGCTTGTGGCCGGAAAGGGTCACGAGACCTATCAGGAAATAAAGGGTGTGAAGCACCACTTCGACGATCGCGAGGAGCTGGCCAATGAGTTCAAGCAGGAGCAGCAGAGCGGCAAGTGACCAGCATAAAGGTAATGCAAGAAAAAAAACAGCAAAAACGTAAATAACAAGAAAATAGAGTAATCATGATTTATCATCTGTTTCACTATTTGGAGCAATTCGATGTGCTTGGAGCGCGCCTCTTCGACTACATCTCGTTCCGGGCGGGCTTAGCCCTGATACTGTCGTTGTTCATAGCCATAGTCATAGGCCGCCGCATCATCGACCGCCTGCAGCTGATGCAGGTGGGCGAGATAGTGCGCAACCTGGGACTTGAGGGCCAGATGGAGAAAAAGGGCACTCCCACCATGGGCGGAATCATCATTATAATATCGATACTCATCCCCTGCCTGCTGCTGGGCAAACTCAACAATGTGTACATGCTGCTCATGATAGTGTCCACCATATGGACCGGAGCGCTTGGCTTTGCCGACGACTACATTAAGGTGGCTCACCACAACAAGGAGGGCATGAAGGGCAAATTCAAGATAGTGGGCCAGGTGGGCCTGGGCCTGATTGTGGGCCTCACCATGTATCTGAGCCCAGCAATAGTGATGAGCGAGAATGTGGAGACGGTGAATGCCACCACCCACGAGCTGGTGGTGGAAAACGAGTCGGTGAAGGAGAAATCCACGCAGACCACCATCCCCTTTGTGAAGAGTAACAACTTCGACTACGCCTCGCTCACCAAGTGGATGGGCAGCCATGCGCAGACGGGCGGCTGGATAGTGTTTATCCTGGTCACCATATTTGTGATCACCGCCACCAGCAATGGCGCCAACCTCACCGACGGCCTCGACGGCCTTGCCGCGGGCACATCGGCCATAATAGGGGTGGCGCTGGCCATAATGTGCTATTTGGGCGGTAATGTGATATATTCCACCTACTTGAATATAATGTACATACCCGACAGTTCCGAGCTGGTGGTGTATGCGGCGGCATTTATCGGCGCCACCGTGGGCTTCCTGTGGTATAACTCCTATCCCGCCCAGGTGTTTATGGGCGACACGGGCAGCCTGTGCCTTGGCGGCATAATAGCAGTGTTTGCAATTCTCATACGCAAAGAGCTGCTGATTCCGCTGCTGTGTGCCATCTTCTTTGTCGAAGACCTCTCGGTGATGATTCAGGTGGCCTATTTCAAATACACCAAGAAGCGCACCGGCACCGGCAGGCGCGTGTTCAAGATGACCCCGCTGCACCACCACTTCCAGGTGCCTGGCGGCAAGGTCGAGGCGCTGCTGCAGCACCCCAAGCAGGCCATTCCCGAAAGCAAGATAGTGATGCGCTTCTTCCTGGTGGCAGTGCTGCTTGCAGTGCTCACTTTTGTCACATTGAAAATAAGGTAAAAATATAAAACGGCATATTATGAAGAAACTGGTTGTATTAGGAGGCGGGGAGAGCGGCGCAGGAGCCGCCGTGCTCGCCAAGGTCAAGGGCATGGATGTGTGGCTCAGCGACATGGGCCCCATCAAGCCCAAGTATCAAGACATGCTCAACAGCTACCACATAGCCTGGGAGCAGCAGCACCACAGTGAGGACAAGATTCTTGCCGCCGACGAGATAGTGAAGAGTCCGGGCATACCCTGCGACGCGCCCATCATTCGCAAGGCGCAGGCCAAGGGCATTCCCGTGATAAGCGAAATCGAGTTTGCCGGACGCTACACCGATGCCAAAATGGTGTGCATCACCGGCAGCAACGGCAAGACCACAACCACGCTGCTCACCTACCACATTCTGCAAAAGGCGGGCCTCAACGTGGGGCTTGCCGGCAACGTGGGCCGCAGTCTTGCCTACCAGGTGGCCACGGCCAAGCACGATGTGTATGTGATAGAGCTCAGCAGTTTCCAGCTCGACAACATGTATGAGTTCAAGGCCAATGTGGCGGTGATTCTCAACATCACCCCCGACCACCTCGACCGCTACGACTACAAGATGGAAAACTACGTGGCCGCCAAGTTCCGCATCATGCAGAACCAGACCAGCGACGACGCCTTCATCTTCTGGCAAGACGACCCCGTGATAGCGGCTCAGCTGAAGCACGTTAAGACCGAAGCCCGCATGCTGCCCTTCAGCAGCGACGACGAGGAGGGCTGCGCAGCCTATGTGAAAGACGGTGTGCTGCACTTCGACGCCGACGGCCGCACGTGGAGCATTGACCGCGACGAGCTGTCGCTCAAGGGACTCCACAATGTGTACAATTCGATGGCTGCCGGCCTCTCGGCCACCATTCTCGACATAAAGAAGGATGTGATTCGCAAGGCACTTGCCGACTTCGAGGGCATTGAGCACCGATTGGAGTATGCCGGCACAGTCGACGGCGTGCGCTACATCAACGACTCCAAGGCCACCAACGTCAACAGCACGTGGTATGCCCTGGAGAGCATGATACGCCCCACAGTGCTGATTCTGGGCGGCAAGGACAAGGGCAACGACTACACACCCCTGCTGCCGCTCATCAAGGAAAGGGTGAAGGCCATTGTGTGCCTCGGTGCCGACAACGCCAAGCTGCTGAAGTTCTTCACCGGCAAGGTGCCTGTGATTGCCGACACCCACTGCATGGCCGACTGCATGGCCAAGTGCCGCGAGCTGGCCGTGGATGGCGACACCGTGCTGCTGTCGCCCTGCTGTGCAAGTTTCGACCTGTTCAAAAACATGGAAGACCGCGGCTGCCAGTTTAAGGCCTGCGTGCGCGCCATGCAAGAGGGCAAGAATGAATAAAGGAAAGGAACACTGATAATGTCGTCGGAGGAAAAACGCAAACGTCACAGCGATCTCACGCGCAAGTATGGCGACTCGTGGATATGGGGCATATACTTCATTCTGCTCATCGTGTCCATCGTGGAGAGCTATTCGGCCTCGAGTCAAATCGTGGCCGGGCGCAGTGTGTATTCGCCCATCATCAACCAGGGCGGCTTTCTGCTGCTGGGCCTTGGCATAATAGTGGCCATGAGCCGCATCAAGTATAACAACACCTATCTGCTCACCGGCCTCATACCGCTGCTGTGGTTTGTGAGTGTGGGCGGACTGCTGTATGTGATGGTGGCCGGCAAGGTGGTCAACGGCGCTGCCCGTGCCGTGTATATCATGGGCTTTTCGGTGCAGCCTGCCGAGCTGGCCAAGTTGTCGGTGGTCACCATGCTTGCATTTATCCTTGCCCGCAGCCAGAAGAACAACGATGTGAGCATGTGGGGCCTGGTAGCCAGCGTGATTGTGGTGGCCGTGTTTGGCTTGCTTATGCTGCGCGACGGCCTCACCAACACGGCTCTGCTTATGGGCATCAGCCTGTCGATGATGGTGGTGGGCGGCATCAGCTGGCGCCGCATCATCATCGTGATGGCGATGTTTGGCATAGTGGTCGCCGCAGTCTATAAGGTTAAGTCGTATAACGACAGCCACGACACGGTGGTGCAAACCAATCAGACCTTGGCTGCCGGAGCCGACGACAAAGAAGGCAAGGTGGACCGCACCAAGATGCGCGGCGACCGCATCGACAAATGGCTGCACAGCGACTCGCTGATATACGAGCAGGTGAGCGACGACAACGCGCAGGAAATGTTTTCGCGCATGGCGCAGGCACATGGTGGCGTCACCGGCGTCACGCCAGGCCACTCGCGCGAGTGCAGCCGCCTGCCGCTGGCCTTCAGCGACTACATTTATTCAATCATAGTCGAGGAGACGGGCCTTGTGGGCGGCATAATAGTGCTGATGCTGTACTTCGCGCTCATGTCGCGGGCGGCGATCATCGCCAGCCGCTGCAGCCGCTCGCTGCCGGCCCTGCTCATAATGGGCATGGCGGCAATGATCACCTGCCAGGCCCTGTGCCACATGGCCATCAATGTGGGTGCAATGCCCGTGTCGGGCCAGCCACTGCCGCTCATCAGCAAGGGCGGCACGTCGATTCTGGTCACCAGCGTGGCCTTCGGCCTTATGATTTGCATCAGCCGGTCGGTGGCCAATGGCGACGACCGCCGGAACAATAAGAAGAAAAAAGAAAATGAGGGCGACGCCGAGATTGCCGCCGAGGCTCTCGACGAAGCCACTAACCCTTCACAATATTTGAGAAATGAGTGGAAATAACGACAACAACACACTGAACATACTGGTGAGCGGTGGCGGCACGGGCGGACACATATTCCCCGCGCTGTCGATAGCCAACGAGATTCGCCGCCGCCGTCCAGATGCCCACATCCTGTTTGTGGGTGCGCTGGGACGCATGGAAATGGAGCGCGTGCCGGCAGCAGGCTACGAGATAGTGGGCCTGCCGGTGAGCGGATTCGACCGTAAGCACCTGCTGCGCAACATCAAGGTGCTATATCACTTGCAGAAGAGTCTGCGCATGGCGCGCCGCATAGTGCGCGACTTTAAGCCCGACATAGCCATCGGCGTGGGCGGATATGCCAGCGGACCGGTGCTCAAGGAGGCCCAGAGGCGCGGCATACCCACACTGCTGCAGGAGCAGAATTCCTATGCCGGCGTCACCAACAAGCTCTTGGCCAAGAAGGCCGACTGCATATGCGTGGCCTATGAGGGCATGGAGCGCTTTTTCCCTGCCGACCGCATAGTGCTCACGGGCAACCCCGTGCGCCGCGGCCTGCCGGAGTGCAGCGCCACGCCCGAGGAGGCCCGCGCCTCGTTCGGACTCGACCCCCACAAGCGCACGGTGCTGATTATTGGCGGCAGCCTTGGGGCGCGCACGGTGAACGACAGCATCATAGGCGGGCTTGGCGAAATTGCCGGTCATGCCGGTGAAGTGCAGGTGATATGGCAGTCGGGCAAAATCTACGATGAGCGCTGCCGTGAGGCCCTGGCCGCCTCGGGTGCGAAAAATATGGTGCAGATGCCCTTCATTTCGCAGATGGACATGGCCTACCGCGCCGCTCACCTGGTGGTGTCGCGCGCCGGAGCCAGCAGCATCAGCGAGCTGCAGCTGCTGGGCAAGCCGTCGGTGCTGGTGCCTTCACCCAATGTGGCCGAGGACCATCAGACCAAAAATGCGCTTGCGCTCGCTAACCGCGATGCGGCTGTGATGGTGCGCGACGCTGAGGCTGGCGAGAAACTGGTGCCCACCATGCTCAGCCTTGTGGCCGACGACGCCCGGCTGGCACGGCTCAGCGCCAACGTGGGCAAAATGGCCCTGCGCAACGCCGCCGAGCACATCGTGGACAAGGCTATGGAGCTGATAGAAAGCAAAAAAGCATAACAATAACGCAAAAACAACATACACACCATTATGAAAGATTTTAAATCGCTATATTTTGTAGGCGCAGGCGGCATAGGCATGGCCGCTCTTGAGCGCTATTTCCTGGCCAAGGGCAAGCGCGTGGCCGGATACGACCGCACTGCCACCGACCTCACCCGCGCCCTCGAGAAGGAGGGCGTGGCCATCAGCTACGATGAAGACCCGGCCCTGATTCCCGACTACTGCCGCGACAGCGCCACCACACTGGTGGTCTACACGCCCGCTGTGCATGAGTCGCACAAAGGACTGCAATATTTCCGCTCGCACGGCTTCGAGGTGGTGAAGCGCGCCAAACTGCTGGGTGTGGTCACCGAGCACTCCAAGGGGCTATGCTTTGCAGGCACCCATGGCAAGACCACCACATCGAGCATGGCGGCCCACATTCTGCAGACGGCAGGCATCGGCAGCAACGCCTTTTTGGGCGGTGTGCTGCGCAACTATGACAGCAACTTCCTGCTGTCGGACTCCAGCCCCTATTCGGTGATTGAGGCCGATGAGTTCGACCGCTCGTTTCACCAGCTCAGCCCCTACATTGCTGTGGTCACCAGCACCGACCCCGACCATCTTGACATATACGGCAACTACGAGAACTATCTTGAGAGCTTTGCCCACTTCACCGAACTCATCCGCCCCGACGGCGCGCTCATAGTGCACACCGGGCTCAAACTCAAGCCTCGCGTGCAGCCCGGCGTGCGTGTCTACACATATTCGCAGGCCGAGGGCGACTTTCATGCGGCCAACGTGCGTGTGGGCGGCGGTGAGATAGTGTTCGACTTCGTGGCCCCCGATGGCACCGTGGTTAAGGATGTGAACCTTGGCGTGCCCGTCGACATCAATGTGGAAAACGCCATTGCGGCCATGGCCGCCTGCTGGCTCATCGGCACTCCGGCCGATGCCATGCGCAAGGCCATAGCCTCGTTCAAGGGCGCCAAGCGCCGCTTTGAGTTCTGGCTCAAGGAGCCGGGCGACCACGGCAAGGTGGTGATCGACGACTACGCCCATCACCCCAACGAGCTGCAGGCCAGCATAAGTTCGGTGCGCGACCTGTATCACGGCCGCAAGCTTACGGTGATATTCCAGCCGCACCTCTACACCCGCACCCGCGACTTCGCACCCGAGTTTGCCCATGCACTCTCGGCTGCCGACGAGCTCTACCTGCTGCCCATATACCCGGCGCGCGAGGAACCCATTCCCGGCGTCAAGAGCGACATAATACTGAAGGACGTCACCTGCCCCGTGAAGAAGATATTCACCAAGCAGCAGCTGCTTGAGGCCATTCCCGACCTCGACTTCGATGTGCTGCTCACTGTGGGCGCTGGCGACATTGTAAACCTGCTGCCGCAGATTTGTGAAGAGGTAAAGAAGCAGAAACGTTGAAGATAGCCCGCTACATACTGCTGATAGTGCTCACCGCCCTGCTGGTAGCGGGCATGCTGTGGGCGCGCGGCAAGTCGCGCGACATGGCCTGCCGGCGGCTCGATGTGGAGGTGGTGAACGACGACAGCACCACATTCGTGTCGCCCGAGGGCGTGACGCGCACCCTCGGGCAGACCGGTTTGTCGCCGGTGGGACGCCCCATGTGGCAAGTGAACTGCGACGCCATGGAGCGCATGCTCGGGCGGTCGGAGTATATCGAGAGTGTGCAGTGCTACAAAGACGAAGCCCTGGGCGTGGTGCACGTGCGCGTGCAGCAAATAGTGCCAGTGATGCGTGTGTTTGACGGCGATGTGTCATATTATGTGAACCGCACCGGCAAGCGCATGACGGCCACCGACGCCTTCCGTGCCGACGTCCCGGTGGTGGAGGGCCACTTTGGCGGTGGCTTCAGCCCCACGCGCCTGCTGCCCATGATTGAGTATGTGGAGTCCGACTCCACGCTGCGCTCGCTCGTCAGCATGTATTGCGTGGCCGACAGCAACGATGTGTTCATCGTGCCCAACATACGCGGCCATGTGGTGAACATGGGCTCGCCCGACGGATTCAAGCAGAAGTTCAGCAAACTGCTGCTGTTCTACCGCAAGGTAATGCCCGCCAAGGGGTGGAACACCTACGACACCATATCGGTGAAGTGGAGCCACCAGGTGGTGGCCACGCGCCGCTACATTCAGCAGCGCGCCGAGGACACCTACGACCCCGACGACGATGAGCCGGCGCCCGACATGGAGATGATGACCGACGCCGCCGCTCCGGCAGCAAGTGCCGCGCCCAAGGAGGAATCCCATGTGGAGAAAAAGACCGAGCCGAAGAAGACCGAGGCCAAGCCTAAAGAAAAAGACAAGGCAAAGTCTAAGTCAAAGCCGGCCGACCAGGCCAAAAAAGCCGCAAAGCCCGATAAGGCCAAGGTCAAGAAGGACGCTGGCAAAAAGAAGAGAAAATGATTAAACTAACAACTCTAAAATAATTAACTATTAAATAATCACTCTTATGGCAAATACCCAATATATAGTGGCCATTGAGGTTGGCAGCTCCAAAATAGTTGGGGCTGTGGCCGAGAAATACAGCTCGGGAAATATTCAGGTCAACAGCCTGGCCGAGGAGCGCATGCAAAACAGTGTGCGCTATGGCCGCGTGCAAAATGTGGAAAGTGTGAAAAATGCCGTGAGCAAAATTCTCTCGCGTCTCACCCCCAGCATCGACTGCACCATCAACGACGTGTTTGTGGGCATCAGCGGACGCTCGCTGCACTCGGTGCCGGCCGAGCTTGTGCGCAGTCTCAACCCCTCGGATGTAATCACTAAGGAGGCTCTTGTGGCAGTTGAAAACGCTGCGGGCAAGGCCCCGGTCGACGGCTATGAGCTGCTGGCCACTGTGCCGTGTGCCTACTATGTTGACGGCATCGAGACCAAGACCCCGTGCGGCCAGTTTGGCTCGCAAATCAAGGTGAATGTGAACCGCATTGTGGCAAAACCACTGCTCAAGAAAAACCTCAGCTATGTGATGGACAACTGCACCCACGTGCGCCGCTACTTTGTTACCCCCCTGTGTGTGGGTTCGCAGGTGCTCACCGACACCGAGCGGTCGCTGGGCTGTATGCTCGTGGATTTCGGTGCCGAGACCACCACGGTGTCGATCTACAAAAACGACTATCTGGTGTATCTGGCCACGCTGCCCCTGGGCTCGCGCAACCTGACGCGCGACATTGCCAACGGCCTGGGCAACATGCTGGAGGAAGACGCCGAGCAGGTGAAGCTGAATCTTGCCAATCCGCTCGACCCGTCGTCGGAGTCCATCTCGATAATGTCGGTGAACTCAACCGACGCCATCAACTTCATAGTGGCCCGCACTGGCGAAATTGTGGCCAACATCAACCAGCAACTCAAGTATGCACACCTTGAGGCGGGCGACCTCAACAACATAGTGCTTGTGGGCGGTGGCTCGCAGCTTAAGGGCCTGGCTCAGGAACTTACCAATGTGGTCAAGCTCAACGTGCGCATAGGCTCGATTCCCTCTTCGCTCAGCATCACCGACCAGCGCCTTAACCGCATTGAATATATCGAGCTCTACTCGCTGCTGGCCCGTGCAGCCGAGGTGATGAAGCCCGGTGACACCTGCATCACAATCAAGGAATATGAGTCTGGCGACATCGAGGTGAAAAAGCCCGAGCCGCCGGCTGAGCCCGAGCGGCCAGCAGAGCCCCAGAACACCACCACACAAAATCGTAAGAAGCAAAAGAAGGGTTGGTTCGAAAGAGTCACAAGGACCATAGGCAAAATAATGACTGAGCCCGACGACGAATAGCGCTTGGTGAAGCAAATAGAATAACAGCATAATCACGCTATGAGTAGTGCGCCAGCATAAATAAATTATAAGAACAACAGAAAAAAACAGATATAACCATGTCCGATGATAATAAAAGACAAGAGCAGCCAGCTGCATCGCCCGACAGCCAGCAGATGGACGCCATGATTGATGAAGTGACGGCAAACCCCGGCTTTCAAGTAGAGAAAAAAGCCCCGGTCATCATTAAGGTGGTGGGCGTGGGCGGTGGTGGCAACAATGCCATCAACCACATGTATGCACAGCACATAATGGGTGTGTCGTTTGAGGTGATCAACACCGACCGCCAGGCACTCGACAACTCACCCGTGCCCAACCGCCTGCTCATAGGCCCCGAGACCACGGGCGGCCTTGGCGCCGGCAACGACCCCGAACGCGCGCGCCAGGCAGCCGAAGAGAGCGCCGAAGACATTGGCAACCTTTTTGAAGACGACACCAAGATGGCCTTTATCACAGCCGGCATGGGTGGCGGCACAGGCACGGGCGCAGCACCGGTTGTGGCCCGCATTGCGCGCGAGCATGGAGTGCTCACCATTGGCATTGTCACCATTCCGTTCCTGTTTGAGGGCAAGAAGAAAATACTCAAGGCTCTTGACGGAGCTGATGAGATGCAGAAGTATGTCGACGCACTGCTGATAATCAACAACGAGCGCCTCACCGAGATATATCCCGACCTTGACTTCGACAACGCATTCGGCAAGGCCGACGACACACTGTCGGTGGCTGCACAGAGCATCTCCGACCTTATAACGGTGCCGGGAATCATCAACCTTGACTTCAACGACGTCAACACCACTCTGCGCGACGGCGGCGTGGCAATAATCAGTTCGGGCTGTGGCGAGGGCGAGCACCGCATCACCAAGGCCGTGGAGAATGCGCTTGAGTCGCCGCTGCTTAAGAACCGCGATGTGTACACGTCGAAGAAGGTGCTGGTCAACATCTACTATTCGCCCAAGAGCAACAAACCGTTTAAGATGGAGGAGGTGAATGAAATGACCAATTTCATGAACAACTTCATTCCCGACGTGGATGTGATATGGGGCACGGCCCACGACGAGTCGCTTGATGACCGCATCAAGGTCACCATTCTGGCCTCGGGCTTTAATGCCAATTCCAGCTTCTCGGCCGAGAAGGAGACCGGCGTTAAGGTGGCAGAGCCGGTGGTTAAGCCTGCAGCACCACCACACCGGCCCGTTGAGGCTGTGCGGGTGAATCCCGAGGATGAAATGAAACGCCTCGAAGGAGTGTATGGCAAGGAAAAGCTCTCAACCCAGCAGCAAGAGAAAGCCAAGCAGAAGTTTGTGGTGCTTGAACCCGATGAAATGGACAATGATGAAATCATCGACCGCCTCGAGAAGACGCCAGCCTACAACCGTCCGCCCAAGTTCAAGACCGAGATCCTTGAGTTGCAGCAGCAACGCGCACAGCCGCAGCCGGCACCCAGCCAGCCCCAGGCCGCACAGGTCCAAAGCGGTACTATAAGCTTTGGCGCTTGATAGATAAAAAATTATTGTGTATTTTTGCAAAAAAATAAAAAACAATAGGAGGTAACTGATATGAGCATTTTCGATGAAGTGAGCGCCGGAATCAAGACGGCTATGAAGGCTCGCGACCACGAGCGCCTGGAGGCCCTTAAGGGCATCAAGGCCGAGTTGCTGCTTATAAAGACCGCTCCCGGCGGCAATGGCGAAGTGAGCGATGCCGATGCCATCAAGGCTCTTGTGAGAATGAACAAGCAGCGCAAGGAGAGCGCCGACATCTACACCCAGCAAAACCGTAAGGACCTGGCCGATGTGGAACTGGCGCAGGCTGCCGTAATCGAGGAATTCCTGCCCAAGCAGCTTAGCGACGACGAGCTTACGCAGGCCATAAAGGCTGTGATTGCCCAGGTGGGAGCGCAGAGCATGAAGGATATGGGCAAGGTGATGGGCGTGGCCACAAAGCAACTCGCCGGCAAGGCCGAGGGCAAGGCCATATCGGCCAAGGTGAAGCAGCTGCTCGCATAAGCCCACAGAAATTGCAATACGACAATTAAAGAAATCAATTAGATATGCTTACACTACAACTGATCAACGAGAATCCCGAAGATGTGATTCGCCGCCTTGCCATAAAGCAGTTCGACGGCCGCGAACCCATCATGAAGGTGGTGGAGCTCGACAAGCAGCGCCGCGCCGCCCAAAAGCAGCGCGACGACAATGCTGCCGAACTCAACAAAATGGCTGCGCAGATTGGCGCACTTATGAAACAAGGCAAAAAAGACGAGGCCGAAGGTGCCAAGAGCCAGGTGGCCGCGCTCAAAACGGCCAACAAGGACATCGACGACAAGCTCAAGGCCATTGAGCATGAAATCACCGAGATACTCCTCTCTGTGCCCAACGTGCCCTACAAGGGTGTGCCCGAGGGCAAAAACAGCGACGACAACGTGGTGGAGAAGACGGGCGGACCGATGCCCGACCTGCCTGCCGACGCGCTGCCCCACTGGGAACTTGCCAAGAAGTATGGCATCATCGACTTCGACCTGGGTGTGAAAATCACCGGTGCTGGCTTCCCCGTGTATGTGGGCAAGGGTGCGCGCCTGCAGCGCGCCCTCATCCAGTTCTTCCTCGACGAGGCCAACAAGGCCGGCTACACCGAAATCGAGCCCCCCTATGTGGTCAACGAGGACTCGGGCCTTGGCACCGGCCAACTGCCCGACAAGGAGGGTCAGATGTATCACTGCGAGGTCGACAACTTCTATCTGATTCCCACCGCCGAGGTGCCTGTCACCAACATCTACCGCAACGAGATTATCCCGCAGAGCGAGCTGCCCAAGAAGAATTGCGCCTACTCGGCTTGCTTCCGTCGCGAGGCTGGCTCTTATGGCAAGGACGTGCGCGGCCTTAACCGCCTGCACCAGTTCGACAAGGTGGAGATTGTGCGCATCGAGAAGCCCGAGAACAGCTATGCCGCCCTCGAAGAAATGAAGGCTCATGTGCAAGGCCTGCTCGAGAAACTCGAGCTGCCCTGGCACATTCTGCGCCTGTGCGGCGGCGACACCAGCTTCACTTCGGCCATCACGTTCGACTTCGAGGTGTGGTCGGGAGCGCAGAAGCGCTGGCTTGAGGTGAGCTCGGTGAGCAACTTCGAAAGCTATCAGGCCAACCGCCTGAAGTGCCGCTACCGTGGCGACGACAAAAAGACGCACCTGTGCCACACGCTCAATGGCTCGGCCCTGGCCCTGCCGCGCATAGTGGCTGCACTGCTCGAAAACAACCAGACTCCTGAGGGCATTCGCATCCCCAAGGTGCTGCAAAAATACACTGGCTTCGACATTATCGACTAAGTAGCCAGTCTACGATTTTTTTAGAGGAGAGAAATTTGCAACTGCCGGCAGCAAAGCCGCGCAGCTTGCGGTTTCTCTTCTCTTTTTTTTACTGTATAAGGAAATAGTGCTTGCCAACCCCCAACAAACGACAAACATATATTATTCATTCACTTATTTTATCAACAAACTAAACAACAAACGCACATGAACAAGATTTTTACCAAGACGGCTTTAGCCGTTGCCTGCCTCGCCGTGCTGGCTGGCCAGGCAAGTGCCCAGGTGGTGGGCGGTGTGAACTACAAAATTGTGTCGAAGACCGACAAGACGGCCGAAGTCACATTTCTTGAAGGCGACGACAGTGGGTTTGAAGACGACCCCGTGTACACCGGCAAGGTGACGATACCTGCAACGGTGAAGATTGGCGGCACCACCTACACCGTGGTGGGCGTGGGCAAAATGGCGTTTTCCGACGCTTCGCTCACAGGCCTCACACTGCCGTCAACCATCAAGTATCTGGGCTATGGCAGCTTCTGGAGCGCCACTCTGCCCGAAAAGTTTGCAATGCCCGCATCGGTCGACAGCATTGGCGAAAACGCCTTTTGGGGCACCAATGTCACCTCGATCGACCTCTCCAACGTGCGCACGATTGGCACTTATGCCTTCATCGATTGCAAGAGCCTCGAGAAGGTGGTGCTCGGCTCCAAGCTCGACACTATTCCCGCCAACTGCTTTGATTCGTGCATCAAGCTCAAGGACATCAACCTGCCGTCTACACTCAAGGGCATTGGCAAATTTGCCTTCAACGAGTGCTATGCGCTCGACTCAATCATCGTGCCCGAGGGCGTGACCACGCTTGCCGGCTACTGCTTTGGCAAGTGTGAGGGCATTAAGAAAGCAGTGATCCCCGAGAGCGTGACGTCGCTTGGCGACGGTGTGCTGGGCGCCTGCACCAGCCTCACCAGCGTGAAGTTGCCCTCGCACCTCACTGTGCTGCCCGAGTTCACTTTTGGCTATTGCGCCTCCCTCAAAGACTATGAGGTGGGCGACAAGGTGACAAAGCTTGGCAAGCAGGCGTTCACCTACTGCCTCGGCCTTGAGAGTGTGACACTGCCTGCATCGCTCACCGAGATTGGCGCCGACGCGTTTGATAAGACTCCGGCGCTGCGCACCGTCACCGTAAAGGCCGAGGTTCCTCCCACAGGCGCCGTGTTTGGCGACTCAACCTACACCCAGGGCACCCTCTATGTGCCCGTGGGCTGTGTGAAGGCATATAGCGAAGCCGAAGGCTGGAGCAAGTTTGCCAACATCAAGGAAATCACCTCTACGGGCGTCAACACCACTCTGGCAGCCTCTGTGAAAGTGGTGGCTGTGGCCGGTGGTGTCCGCGTTGAGGCCGCCGCCGATGCCAAGGTGGCCGTGTATGCCATCAACGGCCGCCAGGAGTATGCCGGCCAGCCAGGCTTCATTGCCCTTGGCAGCGGAGTGCACGTGGTGGTAGTGGGCAGCAAAGCCTATAAGGTGGTTGTGAAGTAACGCCATCACAGCATAGCAGCGAATAACCCCAAGCGGGCAGCGTGGGTGTGGATTCAGAGTCCACCCATGCCGCCCGCTTCGTTTTTTGCCTTCTAAGCCGTTGTCTTCGTCTGTGTGGACAACTAACCGCACTGCCGCCGAAACGCCCGTACGACGCTCCTAATCGCCCTCAAACCGCATTCTTGACAGTTTCACGCAGGGCTCCGCATCTCACCAAAATCAAACGAAGAAAGCTGCATAACGCATAAACGTGTAATAACAATCTAATTATGGTAGGGGTGCGGCATGCCGCGTCCCAACGGGCGTAGCCCATCAAGCAACTAAAGTCCCTGCCTGCATCACCTCGTTTGCTGCTTGCCGCCGATTGTTTTATGCCAGCGAATAAAGCGCAAAAAAGCCGGGCGGCTGCTGTGCAGCGCCGCCCGGCTCGCTATGCTTGTGTGGGGTGGGGGGATTACTCCTCCTCGTCGCCCTCAGCGTCTTCCTTCATTGTAGAGAACACATTTTGCACGTCGTCGTCCTCTTCAAGAGCTTCGATGAGCTTGTTGACGTCGGCAGCCTCTTCGGCTGTGAGCTCCTTGTAGTCGGCAGGCTCATACACAAACTCGGTGCTCTTAATCTCAAAACCATTGTCCTCAAGATACTTCTGGATGTCGCCGTTGGCCTCGAAAGCGCCCGAGATGATGATTTCCTCCTCATCCTGGTCGAAGTCTTCAGCACCGCAGTCAATCAGTTCCAGTTCAAGGTCGTCGAGAGTGACACCGTCTTTGGGAGCGATGTGGAAGTAGCACTTGTGCGAGAACATGAACGACACCGAGCCAGAGTTGCCCAGCTGGCCGCCGTTTTTGTTGAAGTAGTTGCGCAGGTTGGCCACAGTGCGGGTGGTGTTGTCGGTGGCAGTCTCCACCAGCATGGCGATTCCGTGGGGTGCGAAACCTTCGTATATCACCTCCTTGTAGTCGCTTGCGTCTTTTTCGGTGGCTTTTTTAATGGCGCGCTCAATTGTGTCTTTAGGCATGTTGGCCGTCTTTGCGTTGGCAATGAGTGCGCGCAGGCGCGAGTTGCCGCTGGGGTCGGGGCCGCCAGCCTTCACAGCCATTGTGATTTCCTTGCCCAGGCGGGTGAATGTGCGCGACATGCTGCCCCACCGTTTCAATTTTCTTGCTTTGCGATATTCAAACGCTCTTCCCATAAGTTTGCTTGTTGTGTGAAAATTTATTTTTGTTCGTTTTTTGTCTCAATATGATGTTTGCCGCGGTGGCGCCGCGTGTTATCGCAGCTGTGCGCCCACCTGCTTTTGCAGGTTGGCCACGATTTTCTTCATCACGGCCTCAATCTGCTTGTCTTGCAGCGTCTTCTCGTTGTCTTGCAGAGTGATGCTGATGGCGTATGACTTTTTGCCGGCGGCTTTCAGGGCCTTGCCCTCGTAGGCGTCAAACAGCGTTACGCCCTTCAGCAGCTTCTTCTCGCTTTGTTCCACCACGCGGCGCACGTCGTCGTAGCTCACCGCCGAGTCGACCAGCAGTGCCAGGTCGCGGCGCACGGGCAGCGTCTTGGGCAGGTCGGTGAATGTGACGCTGTGCTTGGCTGCGGCCTTGCACACTGCGTCCCAGTTTATTTCGGCGTAATACACCTCTTGGTCGATGTCGAAGCGCTTGAGCACGTCGTCGGTGACCACGCCCAGAGTGGCCATCACCTTGCCGCCGCGGTTTTTATATAGCAGTGCGGGGCTCAGCACCTCGTTGTCGGTCTGCTCCAGCACCAGTTCCTTGTGGCCGATGCCGAGGCGTGTGAGGGTGTTCTCAAGGTCGGCCTTGAGGTCGTAGACCGTGGTGGGGCGTGCCTTTTCGGCCCAACTGTCGTCGTGGTTGTTGCCGCTCACCCATGCGCCCATGGCAGTGTGTTCGCTGTAGGCTGCCAGGTGGCTGCCGCTGGCGGGGCGCTCGGCCTCGTGGTCGAACGAGTACACATCGCCAAACTCATACATCTTCACGTTGGCGTTTTTGTGGTTGATGTTGCGGGCCACGCTTTCGAGGCCGCCAAACAGCAGGGTCTGGCGCATCACGCTCAGGTCGGAGCTGAGAGGGTTCATTATCTTCACGCATTTGGCCTCGGGATAGGTGGTGAGATTGCTGTAGTAGCCTGCGGCTGTGAGCGAGTTGTTCATTATTTCGTGGTAGCCCACAGCGGTCAGCTGGTTGCTGATGAGCTCCTGCATGTCGTCTTTGAAGTCGGTGGCTCCCTTAATCGAGAGGCTGCTGTGCACTTCGTTGCCAAACTCCACGTTGTTGTATCCATACACGCGCAGAATGTCTTCCACCACATCGCAGGGACGCTGCACATCCACGCGGTAGGTGGGCACCACCAGGTTAAGCTTGTCGTCGTCTTCGGCTGTGATTTCCATTTCAAGGCTCTTCACGATGCTCTTGATGGTGTCACGGCCCAGATCCTTGCCAATGAGGCGGCTCACGTAGTCGTAGTGCAGCTCCACGGGGAATCCGGGGAAGTCGTGCTGCTTCACATCGGCAATCTCACCGCAAATCTCGCCGCCGGCCAGCTCCTTAACGAGCAGCGCGGCCAGCTTCAGGTTGTAGATGGTGTCGTTCGGGTCGATTCCGCGCTCAAAGCGGAACGATGCGTCGGTGTTGAGGCCAAAGCGGCGGGCCGTCTTGCGCACCCAGGTGGGGTGGAAGTAGGCCGACTCGATAAACACGTCGGTGGTTTGCTCGGTGACCCCGCTCTTGAGGCCGCCAAACACGCCGGCAATGCACATGGGCTCGCTGGCGTTGCATATCATCAGGTCGCGGTCGGTGAGCGTGTGCTCCACACCGTCGAGTGTCACAAATTTGGTGCCGGCTTCCACGGTTTTCACCACCATCTTGCCACCGTCGATGTGGTTAATGTCGAAGCAGTGCAGCGGTTGGCCCGTGCCCAGCAGAATGTAGTTGGTGATGTCCACAATGTTGTTGATGGGGCGCTGGCCGGCGGCACTGAGGCAGTCGCGCAGCCACTTGGGGCTTTCCTGCACCTTCACACCGCGAATGGTCACTCCGCAGTAGCGCGGGCAGGCCTCGGTGTTTTCCACGGTCACGGGAATGGCTCCGTCGGCGCGGTCGGTCTTGAAGGCGTCAACCGATGGGCGGTGAGCCTTGGTGGGGTGGCCGTTTTGTGTGAGCCATGCGGCCAGGTCGCGTGCCACGCCATAGTGCGACGCGCCGTCGATGCGGTTGGGGGTGAGGTCGACCTCAATCATCCAGTCGCTCTCCATGCCATAGTATTCGGCGGCGGGAGTGCCCACCACTGCGCTTTCGGGCAGCACTATGATGCCGGCGTGGTCGGTGCCCACACCTATCTCGTCTTCGGCGCAAATCATACCATACGACTCAGTGCCGCGCAGTTTCGACTTCTTGATGGTGAACTCCTGGTCACCGTCGTAGAGCTTGGCTCCGATGGTGGCCACTATCACCTTTTGTCCTGCGGCCACGTTTGGCGCACCGCACACTATCTGCTTTGGCTCGCCGCCGTCGCCAAGGTCCACTGTGGTCACGTGCAGGTGGTCGCTGTTGGGGTGCGGCTCGCAGGTGAGCACTTTGCCCACCACCAGACCTTTAAGTCCGCCGCGAATAGTCTCCACTTCTTCAAGGGCGTCGACCTCGAGGCCCAGCGAAGTGAGTGCGTCGCTCACCTCCTGCGGTGTGAGGGTGAAGTCGACGTATTTCTTCAGCCATTTATATGAAATGTTCATAACGTTATGAGTGTTGTTTTTATAAGCTTATTTTGTTGCGCAGTTGGCCTCGTAAGGGCCTAATTATCATAATCAGTTGCAAAGTTATAAAGAAAAATCCACATACAAAAGCGATTGCCGCCCGAGGCCGGAATGCAGCAGGGGCATCGGCGCCTGTTTGCGCCGATGCCCCTGCCATTGTGCCTTGTGTGTGCGCCTGTCTAAGCGCTGTGGGCCGTTACTTCACCACCACCTTGGTGGCTTTGCCGCCTGCAACCACCACGTAGATGCCAGCGGGCACGCTCACTTGGGTGGCGTCGGCAGCCACTTGTGCGCCGCCCATGGTGTAGATGTTGGCTTTGGCGCCGCTGATGCTGATCACGCCGCCGTTTGCGCTCACCTTCACGCCGCCGTCGGCAGCGATTCCGTTCACGCCCGATGCGTCGGTGAACTCAACGGGATAGAGCTGCAGAGCCTTCTTGAAGATGCTCACAAATGCCTTAACCACATATTTCTTTGAGTAGTCGGTGGGCACAGTCACCTCGGGGTCGTAGAAGCTTTTGCCCTCGGGATTCACAAACTGATTGTGGGCCGTCATGTCGATGGTGCCGTCGTTCAGGTTGTAGTTGGCTGTGCCGGTGCCGGCCGATATGGTCACATTCTTCACCACCACATAGCTGTTGAGCATGTCTTGCGAAATGTCTTCAAGGGTCATTTCGGCAGGAGCCACGGTGGCGCCTTGTGTGCCGGCAGCGAATGTGGCTGCGTCGGGAACCAGCTCGGGCACGTCGTAGTTTACCTTCTTGGTGCCGGTGATGCCGGTGAGCACTGTGCCGTTGGCATACTTGTTATTGAGGTCGCCATACACGAGTGTGCTTGCCGTTGCGTCCTTAATGTAGAGGTAGCGGCCGTTTTGGTAAACGGCTGTCACGCTGCCTGTGATTTTGGCCTTGCTGCCTTCGGCCAGGGCAAGGAACTCCTTGATGCTGGCCACTTCGGTCACTTGCGATGCGGCGGGGTCTTCAACTGCTATGGGCAGCAGCTGGTAGGTGGCTGTGGTCTTGCCATAAGAGCCCACAATGGCGGTGAGGTTGAACGACTTCACCGAGTCGGTCACGTTCACGCCCATGCTGGCATAGCCGGGCACCGAGCCAGAGGCGTCGGTCACGGTGAAGTTCTTGCCGCTGATGCCGCTGAACTTCACTCCCTTGATGAGCACAAGGTGGCCGAAGAGCGACGCGTCGATGTCGGAAGCCTGCACGGTTTCGGGAGTCACTGTCTCGCTGTCCTCGGCAGCCTTGAAGTTGTCGGTGTCATACACGCTCAGCTCGGGCTCGCAGTTGTAGGTCACCTTGGTGCCGGTGAATCCGGCCGGAATCTTGTCGCCCTGCTTGTAGGTCTGGCCAGTGGCGCCAAACACCAGCATATAGCCAGAGTTGTCCTTCACATACATGGCCTTGCCGCTTTGTGCAAGCACGGTCACTCCGCCTTCGAAGGCCACCTTTGTGCTGTCGGCCACTTTCTGGTAGGCGGCGATGTCGGCCACCTTGGTGGCTGTGCCGAATGTGTAGGTTGCGCTCACCACATTGCTCTTGATGCCGTTTCTCATGGCGATGGCCTTGATTGTGGTCTCGCTGCTCACGGCAATCGGAGTGGTGAAGAGGGTAGAGGCTTCGCTGGGCTCAGTGCCGTCGGTGGTGTAATACACGCTGGCACCGGTGCTCGACGATGCTATGCTCACATTCACAGGAGCGTAGTAGGTGCCGCCCTTGGGGGTGAACACGGGGGCGCTAACGGTGGTCTGGCTGCCGCCGGTGTACTCAATCACGATGGTGTTGATTTGAGTGTTTTTGGTGACAGTGAACACCACGTTTTGCTCGCTGCCGGTCCACACATTTTTGGCAATGGTGCCTGTGGTGGTGGTGACATTGAATTTGTCGGTCACGGCGGTGAATGTGATCTTGGTCATAGTTGCGCCTTCGGGAGCGCTAACGGTGAGTGTGCCGCTGTACATGCGCAGGCGGCCGTTTGCCGAGCTCCAGATGCGGTTCTCGTTGCTGCCGCTGGTCTTGGCGCTCACTGTGAGTGTGAAGCCGTTTTGCGGTGTCGACGTGGTGGTTGTAGTGAAGTCACCATCGGTCGATGTGCTCGACGAGGTTCCCTTCAGCGTGGGGAACAGTTTGGCGTAGTCGCTCGAGATGTTGAAGGTCTCGGTGTCGGCCCATGCGTTGCTTGCCCAAGCTATGAAAGCCAGGCAAAGCAGCAGTTTAGTAAAAATCTTTCTCATAAAAAGTTGTTATTAATTAATTGATAATTGTATCGTTGACGTCAGATTACTGCCCATGATCGTGAAAGTGCGCAAATATACAAAATCCGCACGATATAAAAATCGAAGATTGCGAAAAAGATTTCCACGAAGTTATTATTTTGCATTTTTCATGCATTAAGATGGCACACGATGCTCCGGCGGACAACAAATAATTGTGTAACACAAATCGGGAATTGTGTAATTGCCGCACCGCGCGGCCACCGTAACTTTGCTGCCGATTAAAACAAAGATTTTTTGTGTAATGAAAAATAAGATGAGCTTACGATTGATTGCGGCGCTTGCCGCAGTTCCGGTGGCAGCGGCCGCGATGGCCGCTGGCTACCACGGCCTGGTGGTTGACGCCGACGGCGCTCCGCTGCCCGGAGCCGCTGTGCAGTGGGCCGGCACCAATGTGGGCACCGTCACCGATTCGGTGGGCCGCTTTAGTCTGCATCCTGTGAAGGGCCGCAGCCTGCTGGTGGCGCGCTTTGTGGGGCTTGAACCCGACACCGTGGATGTGGCCAATGCAGACGGTGACATAAAAATAGTGCTTGGCCACGATGCTGCCGAGCTGAGCGAGGTGGTGGTGCATGGCATGGACCGCGGCAACTTTATAAAGGCTAACGCCCTTAGCAAGACCGAAAACATTTCGTTTGCCGGGCTCACCAAGCTGGCGTGCTGCACCGTGGCCGAGTCGTTTGAAAACTCGGCTTCGGTGACGGTGGGCTACAGCGACGCCATATCGGGTGCGCGACAAATTAAGATGCTGGGACTTGCAGGCCCCTACACCCAGATTCTGGATGAAAGCCGCCCTGTGATGCGCGGTCTTGGCGCCCCCTATGCCATGACCTACACTCCGGGCATGTGGCTCAAGTCGATACAGGTGTCAAAGGGCGTGTCGAGTGTGTCGGCAGGACACGATGCCATTGCCGGCCAGATTAATCTGGAATACCGCAAGCCCACCGACGAGGAGCGGCTGTTTGCCAACGTGTATTTCGACGACATGATGCGCCCCGAGGTGAACCTCTCGGCGGCCATTCCACTCACTGCCGACAAGCGGCTGTCGACCATAGTGCTGGCCAATGGCGCGCTCGACACCGGGTGGCGGGGCATGAAGGCGATGGACCGCAATCACGACGGATTCCGCGACCAGCCCGACACCCGCATGCTGAATGTGGCCAACCGCTGGCTGTATATGACTCGCAGCGGTGTGCAAATGCGCTGGGGCTGGCGCGCCACGGCCGACCGCCGCATAGGCGGCAGCGTGCACTTCAATGGCACCGATGCCATGCGCCAGGCCATGGCCACCGACTGGCAGAGCGGGGCCGTATACGGCTCGCGCATCGACAACCGCGCCGCAAACGCCTACTTCAAGATTGCAGTGCCTGTGGGTGCGGGAGTCTATGACCCCGACGCCAAAAGTGAGCGCCGCTCGAGTCTGGCCGCGGTGGTCGACTACGACCACTTCGGCGAGCACGCCTATTTCGGCCTCAACTCCTATGGCGGCAACGAAAACGATGTAACGGCCAGCGTGATGCTCAACAGCTACTTCGATCTGCACTCGTCGCTCATGGTGGGCGCGCAGGCACGCCTTGCCCACTACGGCGAGGATGTGGTCAACTCCACACCATGGCAGCAGGCCACACCGATTGCCCTGCTCGGTCTTGGCCGCGACGAGCGCGAGGCCGGAGCTTATGCCGAATACACCTACGATCTCAAAGACCGCCTGACCGCAGTGGCAGGCCTGCGTGCAGACTATAACGACCTGCACCGCCGCTGGCTGGTGACTCCGCGCGCCCACATCAAGTGGGCCATTACTCCCACCACAGCCTTGCGCGCCTCGGCAGGACTCGGCTACCGCACGGCCAACGTGATTGCCGACAACATAGGCATGCTCACCACAGGCCGCCGCATAGTGGTTGACGGCTCCGAGGCCACAGGCGAGGCATTCAGGCAAATCAACACGCTCGAGCGATCGCTTACCGCCGGAGCCAGCCTCACGCAGCGCTTTAAGCTGGGCAGCGACCCGGGTGCGAGTGTAAGCCTCGATTATTTCCGCACACGGTTCTACAACTCGGTGGTAGTCGACCAGGAGTGGAGCGCCGATGTGATAAACATCTACAGCACCCGCGGCCGCGCCACCACCGACAATGTGCAGCTCGACTTCAACTGGACTCCCGTGCAGCGCTTCGATGTGCTGGCCACATTCCGCTACACCGCCAGCCGCATGACTCTGCGCCGCCCCGACGGCACCGCCGCGCGTGTGGAGCGGCCGCTGATGAGCAAGTTCAAGGGTCTCTTGAACCTGTCGTATGCCACCAAGTTCCGCCTATGGGTGTTCGACGCCACCGTGCAGGTCAACGGCCCGCAGCGCATACCATCGGCTACTGGCAGCCTTGCCGACTCGCACCACTCGCCGGCCTACGCCATGCTGTTTGCGCAGGTGACGCATAAAATTGGCAAGGCCGATGTGTATGCCGGCTGCGAAAACATAGCCGACTACCGCCAGCCCAATCCCATTGTTGAGGCCTCCAACCCCTTCAGCACCGCATTCAATTCAATGAATGTGTGGGGACCGCTGATGGGCCGCAAATTCTATGTGGGAGTGCGGTTTAATTTATATTGAAAATCACTAAATAAGCAAAACTAAGGGCCGTGGATGCGGTGCATTACCGTGCAAATGGCTACTTTTGGACAAACAAAAAAACGCAATTATGAAGAAGTTACTATCAATTCTTATGGCTGCCGCGCTTGTGGCACTGGCAGCACAGGCCAAGGACAAGGCCAACGTCACCACCACAGTGTTCAACGCCGACGTCACATGCAACAGCTGTGCCGACAAAATCATGAACAATGTGCCCTCGCTGGGCAAGGGCGTGAAAGACGTGAAGGTGGATGTGGACAAGAAAACCGTGACAGTGACCTACGACGCTGCAAAAAACAGTCCCGCCAACATTGTAAAGGGGCTGGCCTCGCTCAGCGTGGCCGCCAGCGAGGCCAATGCGGCAGCTGCCTCACCTGCCGGCCAGCAGCGGTGTGCCAAGATTAAAGCCGGCGGTTGCTGCAAGCGTGCCAGCGAGGCCAAGACGCCCGACTGCTGCAAGGCCAAGCCCGCAGCCTCAACCCGCACCGAGTGCAGCGAGGCCCAGCCTGAATGCAAGGTGGCCAGCCCGGCCGCCGCATCGGGCAGCTGCCACAGTAAGTGATATAGACTTGGAAATTAAAAAGAAGCAGAGGCGGGGAGCTCCATAGGCTGATGGTGCTCCCCGCCGCTGTTTTTATTTTGCCCGGCTCACCAGCCTGGCGCACTTCTGCGCAAGCATAATGCCCACTGAGCAGAAAATCAGGCTGACAACAGAGAATGCCAGATTCAGCCACACGCCATCGTCCATAACGCTGACGCTGATGTGCATCACGTATACCATAATCCCCTTGACGAAGGTGAACGACATCAAGTGGAATCCGCAAATGTAGAGTGTGTTGCGTGAAATGAACCTCAGGGCCCGTAGGCAAATGGATGGCAATGCCGATTCAGCCCAAGTGCATATCCACATGGTGGCGTAGGTGCCGCAGATTCCGCCCGCTAAAAACGGCAAATAGTGGTTGTAGAAGTTTTTGTGCATATTGATGCGCCCGTTGAAGTGGGCCACGGCAATTGTGGCCGCGACGCACAAAATGGCCACTGCTGTGTTTCTGAACCTAATGCCGGCAAGGCGCGACTCGTGCCCTAACGAATAGAAAACAAGTGCCACCATGGCTGTGCCAAGGCTGAAAGGGAGCGTGACTGGATTGTACTGGCTGTTGGCAAACCCCAAAAGGGCAATCGCGGCTGTGATGCATATGCGTGTTGTGCGCGATTTGTTGTGGCAAAGGGCCTAGTAGCCAATTTCCACCACAAACAGGCACATCAAAAACCACAGGGGCACGTCGTGCAGCATCATGGGCCCATTGCCAAGCAGTGCCGCTTTAAGTGGCATCAACGGGCTCACAGCTCCATCGTGCCCGCTGCCCACATGGCGTGCCACAAACAGCCAAAACAGGTATGTGACGAGGTTGATGGCAAAGTACGGCACCATGAGCCTATGGAACCGCTGCCTGATGAAACTGCGCTTCTGCTGATGCCTTGCGAAACTGAACAGATAACCCGAAATGAAGAAGAACAGGGGCATGTGAAACACATAAATCCAGTCTTGCAAGGGCTTCCACAGCATTGTGTGGGCGTAAATCACCAGAAATATGCCCAATGCCTTTGCACCGTCGATCGAATCAATTCTTTGCTGCATGGCCTGTGGTGGTTAGGAGAAACACGTCGTCGCTCGGGTCGGCCCATTGTGTGGTGATGTCGCCAGCGTCAATTATCGAGTGGAACAGAAACGAGGAGTTGTAGGGCTTGCCGCGGTTGGCCCGCAGGGCAGCGGCCTTGCTGGGGTGGCGCGCCAGATACTTGTTGCTCATCCATATCCAGCAGCCCGGGTAGTGCAGCGGCGGGGCGTCTTGCCCGTGGCCGAATATGCCGTTTTCGCCAAGGTTTTCGCCGTGGTCCGACAGATATATCACAATGGCGTTGAGGCCGCGCAGGCGGTTGCGCACCTCATTCCAGAAGTAGTCGGAATACAGCACCGAATTGTCGTAGGAGTTGATGAACTCCTCGCGGCTGTTGGCGCTGAGCACACGGCTCTTCAACTCGGGCTTCCAGCGGGCGAACTGCCGCGGATAGTGGGAGTTGTACCACCAGTGCGACCCTATGGTGTGCAATATCAGCAGCTGCCGCTTGTGGCCTTGCCTGAGTTGCGCGTCGAGCACGGGCAGCACGTCGCCGTCGAGCCACTGGTCGAATATGTAGAGCGACTTGCCGCTGTTCACGTAGACCAGCGTGTCGGCCTCCTTCATGAAGTAGGTGAACGTCTTTATGTTTTCCTGGTTGGCAATCCACGCGGTGTGGTAGCCGGCCTTCTTGAAAATGTCGATAAACGACCGCTCGTCATACATGCGGTCGATGTGGTCGTGGTCGGCGCGGGTGAGTATGTAGGGCACGCTCTTGTGCGTGAAGCCGAACTCAGAGTAGATGTTGCGCATCGACACCACATTGCTCTCGCGGCACAGCAGCGGGGTGGTGGGGCGCTGGTAGCCGTTGATTTGCATGTTGGCGGCCCGCAGCGTTTCGCCTATTATAAGCACCACGGTCATTGAGTCGCTGCCGCAGGCAGCCTTGCCGCTGAATGCCGGCCGCGACTCTGAGGCGGTTTCGTGCTCCACCAGATAGGTGCACACCGATGCCCCGAGGTTGAACGGCAGCCGCGCCATCACTGGCCGCTGCAGGGCACTGATGCCGGTGAATGCCAGCAGCAGGGCCGCCGGCAGCGCGGTGTGCAGCCACCAGGGGTCGAACTTCACCCGCTTGCACCTTATCCATGCGGCCCACACTGCCAGAGCCAGTGCTGCAAGCATGGCCACTATCAGCTGCCACGTGACCACGTCGAGGCTGGTGCGCATGTCGTTGACAATGGCGAGGTCGATGGCCATGGGTGTGAGCGACACGCCGCTGGTGTAGCGGAAATAGGCCGCCGCCGCACATAGTGTGGTGAGGATGGGAAAGCAGATGGCAAACACTATGCGGCTCGCACTCAGCAGCCACAGCAGGGCAAACGAGGCCGCGGCCACCGTGCCCCACTGCAGGGCTTGTATCAGCAGGTCGCCGGCCGACTTAAACGGGGCGTCGCTGAAATCGGCCAGGGTGAAGCACAGGGCGTAGCACAGTGTGATTGCCGCCACAAACGGCAGCGGGCGCAGCAGCGGCTTGAGTGATGATGGCAGTTTCATTAGCTTTTGTATGTGGGGTGGATTAATAATTATCAAAGGCAAGCGGCGCGCAATGCATCCGCTTGCCTTTGTGTGATTGGTTGCTCGCTGTTGGTGTCGTGGGCCGCGTCAGCGAATCACCATAATTTTGGTCACGGCCGAGTTGCTGCCTTCGGTCTCGCTTTGGCTTGCAAACACGAAGTACACGCCCGTCTTCACGCGTGCGCCGCTTTCGTTGCAGCCGTCCCAGGTGGCCATGCCGCCGTTCGACTTGAGCTGCTTCACCACATTGCCTGCGGGGTCGGTGATTTTCACCAGCGAGTTGTCCATAAGGCCCTTGATGGTGATGAGGCCGGTGAAGTCGGGACGCACGGGATTGGGGTAGGCGTATACGCTGCTATAGTCGCTCTCGGCGGGAGTGGAGTCGCTGAAGTACTCAAAAAATCCGTTGTCGGTAATCACATACACCGAGTTGTTGTTGGGGTTGCAGCACACGCCATATATGGTGTTCGACGTGAGGTAGCTGTTCGATGTGGTGAACTGCTTGATGATTTCCGAGCCGTCGGCGCTCACAAGGAACAGGCCCGATGAGTTGGTGCCAATCCACTTGCGGTTAGAGCCGTCAACGGCGATGCTGTTCACCTGAATTCCGTCGAGCAGGTAGTCGGCGAGGTTGGTGCCGTCGTTGCGCGGCACCTTGATGTGGTTGATGCGGAAGTTTTGCGAGTAGGCGTCTTTGGGGTCAAACGACACCACGCCCTCGGTGCTGCCCATCCACACCTTGCCGTTCAGGTCTTCCACAAGGCTGGTCACGTAGCCCCACTGGAACGTTTTGCCGTCCTGGTCGGTGAATTGGCTGTAGCTTGCGCTCTTTATGCTCGATGACGGGTTGCCGCCGTCGTTGAAAAACACTATTGGCTTCTGGTAGTCGCCGCAAGAGTATATTTTGTCGTCGGTCTTGCTCATGGCCAGCAGCCGGCCGCGCTTGTTGCTCTGGATGTTGGCGATGCTTGGCGTTATCCAGTCGCTCTTGGTCACGCTTTCGGCCATGCGTTTGCTCTTGGGCAGAGCCATGATTTGGTAGCTGCCTGCGTGCACCACCCACAGTGTGCCGGCCCGGTCAATCGCGGGAATGGAGTGACAGTAATATTGGATGTTGTTCTCCATGGGGCTGTTGGTCCAGTTGTAGGCGTTAACTATAGTGCCGCCCTGCACCTTAAGTACGCCGAACCACCACGAGCCCATGTAGTAGGTGCTGGCATCATCGGGGTCGGGGGTAACCCAGTAGGTGCCCGTGCCATTGGAGGTGGAGTTACGCCCGGGAGCCAGAGAGGTCCAGTTGCCTGTGGGCGTCACATCGGTCCAGGTGCTGCCATCGTAGGTGTTGATGGCCATGGGTATGTACTGGTCGCTAAAGAAGTGGTTGGTGCCCGTTGAACTCACATACAGCTTGTTGTCAAGCTTGTTGAACGTCATGTTGAACGGAATGTTCATCGATAGGCCCGAGGGCTTGAAGTATTCGCCCGACACACCGTTGTCAATCAGGTGCAGGCCCTTGCTGCCCAGCGCCCACCACTTGCCTTCGGTGGCACTGCTCATGATGTCTTTTGATGGGTTTCTCACCTGGGTGGCGTTGTCGCCGTTGGCGTCAAAGGTGTAGTAGAAATCCTTGCTGGGACCAAAGTTGGCTATGATGCCGCTGGGCGTGCGCTGCACGCTGGTTGGCGCTGCTTCGGCTATGAGATTGGCTGTGAGCTGAATGCCGCCTTTTTCATCAAAGCTGAAGTTATACATTGTGAGGTAGCCCGTGGTGAACAGGAAGCGATTGTCGCCTACCGGGAATATTTTGCCGTTGGTGTCAAACTGAATCGACCTGAAGTAGTCGATGCGGTCATACGACCCGTTTACGTCGCCGTAATACAGGTAGCTGCCGCTGCTCAGCATCAGCTGGTTGCCCACCACGGCCACCGAGGCTATCGACTGGTTGTAGATGTGCGACTCCTTGACCTCAAACTTCTTGTCGTTGATTACCAAATAGCCGAATTTGGTGGCCACATATGCCACGTCGGCCGTGAAAGAGACGTCGTTTATCGTCTTGTCGGTGGTCATCAGGGCGTCTTTCACGTCGGGCATGTTCACCACCTTGCCGCTGGCGGTGATCACGTCGATGTTGCAGTCGTCATACACCACCATCAGATATTTCTTGTAGGAGTTGTAGTATATCTGGCTTATGATGGCGTCGTTAAGGTAGTTGCGGCGGTTAAGCGACTCGTTTTCCTGCGTTTGCTTGTCGTAGCAAAACAGGTTGTTGCTCACCAGATAATACACCTTGTCGCCAGTGTCGATAATGTTTTGCGCTTTCTGCCCCGAAAACACCGAGTGCATCTTCCAGTCGCCCACGCCAAACTGAGCGTGCACGCTGGCCGCCGCGCAAGGCAGCATCAAGGCCAGCAGCAATAGTAGTCTTTTTATCATGATTGGTAGCTGTTTTTTTGATTATACTTAGTTAAAATATGTGTGGCCGTTGAGTGCCGGCATATATTCTCTTAACGCATCAACGCCCGTAAAATTGTGTGGCGCTAATATTTAAGCTGCGCAGTGGCGTTGCGCCCCTGCGCATTGGTGAAGGCGAATGTGCACCACTGCCCCGTGAGCTCGCTCTCGTAGCGCACGTGCAGCCGGCGTCCCTGCGGCAGGCAGTCGAGTGTGGCTGTGGCGTGCAGAGGCAGCGGCTCGGCTGATGAGTGTATGCCCTGCTTCTCTACCACGGTCATCTTGTCGTCGACTATGGTGGCCACCACAAAAGCGGTGCCGCCTTCGGCCAGCGGAAGCCCCTGGCGCAGCAGCTCCACATTGCCGCCCGGCAGAGCCGCAAGGGTTACGGTGGCAATGTCGGGGTCGGCACACGGCCTTGCGGGCCTGAACTGTGCAATGCCTGTCACGGCCGGCGTGTGCGGCTTGTCGCCAAACAGCAGCCCAAGCAGAGCCATGGCCACAAGCAGAGCCAGCGCATAAAATTCTACCGAGTTAATGTCCATTAATTGCCAAAATTAAATGATTTCTTCAATAGCCGCAACACAGCGGGCCAAAAAAATCGGCGGGCGGGCACCGCATGGGCTTTGGTTAAAGCCGTGGGTGCCGCGCCCGCCGTGTGTGGCTTGTGTGGGCCGTGCCGCTATGCCTGGGCGGCCTTTGCAGCCTCCACCCATTGCTTCACGGCATCGGGTGTGGGGGCCTTGTAGCCCAGCTTGTATTTCTTGTTGATGTCAAGCAGGTCTTGCACCAGCTTGCCGGGGCGGTCGAGCGACGCAAGGGCGCTCACGGTGAGCACGCCGGCCTTCTGTATGGGGGCCACCCACTCGGCAGGAACGCCGACGGCGGTGAAGGCCTCCTCCTTGTCGCGCTTGGCCACCTTCTCGGGACGCATCTGCGGGAACAGCAGCACATCTTGAATGGTGGAGTGGCCGGTCATGAGCATCACCAGACGGTCGATGCCGATGCCAATGCCGCTGGTGGGCGGCATGCCGTATTGCAGCGCGCGCAGGAAGTCTTGGTCGATAATCATGGCCTCGTCGTCGCCCTTGTCGGCCAGGCGCATCTGCTCCTTGAAGCGCTCCTCCTGGTCGATGGGGTCGTTGAGCTCGCTGTAGGCGTTGGCCAGCTCCTTGCCGTTGACCATCAGCTCGAAGCGCTCGGTGAGGCCGGGCTTGCTGCGGTGCATCTTGGTGAGCGGCGACATCTCCACGGGATAGTCGATGATGAATGTGGGCTGGATGAAGGTGCCCTCGCAGAACTCGCCGAATATCTCGTCGATGAGTTTGCCCTTGCCCATGGTGTCGTCGATTTCCATGTTGAGCTTGCCGCACACTTCGCGAATCTGCGCCTCGTCCATGCCGTTGAGGTCGTAGCCCGTTTTCTCCTTGATGGCGTCGAGAATGGGCAGGCGGCGGTAGGGGGCCTTGTAGCTTATCACCTTGCCGTCGATTTCGCACTCGCTCTTGCCGTTGACGGCGATGCAGATTTTCTCAAGCAGCTGCTCGGTGAAGCTCATCATCCAGTTGTAGTCCTTGTATTGCACATACAGCTCCATGCAGGTGAACTCGGGGTTGTGGTTGCGGTCCATGCCCTCGTTGCGGAAGTTCTTGCCAATCTCATACACGCCCTCGAAGCCGCCCACAATGAGGCGCTTCAGGTAGAGCTCGGTGGCGATGCGCATATACATGTCGATGTCGAGCGCGTTGAAGTGGGTGATGAAGGGGCGGGCGCTTGCGCCGCCGGCAATGGCCTGCAGCGTGGGAGTCTCCACCTCGGTGTAGCCGGCTGCGTTGAGCACGCTGCGCATGGTCTCGAGCACGCGGGCGCGCTTCAGGAAGGTGTCTTTCACGCCGTCGTTCACAATCAGGTCCACATAGCGCTGGCGGTAGCGCAGCTCGGGGTCGTCAAACGAGTCGTAGGCTTTGCCGTCTTTCACCTTGACGATGGGCAGCGGCTTCAGCGACTTGCTGAGCAGTTTCAGCGACTTGGCGTGCACAGTGATTTCGCCCATCTGGGTGCGGAACACAAAGCCCTCAATGCCCACGAAGTCGCCAATGTCGAGCAGCTTCTTGAACACCACATTGTAGAGGTCTTTGTCGTCGCCGGGGCAAAGGTCGTCGCGGCTCACATACACCTGTACGCGGCCTTTCGAGTCCTGAAGCTCGATAAACGACGCCTTGCCCATGATGCGGCGGCTCATGATGCGTCCGGCGATGCTCACCTGGCGCTGCGGCTCGTCGTCGCTGAAGTTGGCCTTGATGTCGTCGCTGTAGGCGTTCACTACATATTCTGCGGCGGGGTAGGGGTCGATGCCCATTTCGCGCAGCTGGGCGAGGCTGTTGCGCCTCACAATCTCCTGTTCACTTAGTTCTAATATGTTCATAGCTGAATGTAATGAATTTGCTTGTTGAGTTTTGCGTTGCAAAGGTAGTGAATTATCCGCTCATATCAAAAAGCGCGGCCCAGCGGTGAAAAATGGAAATGTCGCTGTGGTCGCTGCAGCACAGTTTTGTTGAATAAAATTCCACAACACTCAATAAATTAAGTTTTTTACGACAAAAAAGTGAATTTTTTTTAGCTGTTTGTCAACGATTTTTATAACTTTGTGCATGGCTTGGCAGTGCCCTGTTGAAATTCAAGTCATGAAGTAAAGAGGGCAGCGCCTTGTCTTGAAAAAATAGTATCCAGTAGTATGAATTTGGTAAAAACAAGGTAAAACTATGCATGTTGGTAAAAAAATTAAAGAGACATTGCGTAACGACGGCCGTTCGGCAAGATGGCTTGCCGACAACATCCCGTGCGAGCGCACAAATGTGTACAACATTTTCAACCGTGAATCGGTCGACACCCGCCTGCTGCGGCGCATAAGCGAGGTGATGCGACACGACTTCTTCTCCGATTTGTCAGTTGAGACGTTCGGTGTCGATGTCGCTGCCACTGTGCGCGAGGCCAAGTAGGCCGACTCCACGCAGTTGAGAGTGAGCGCAACCGTTGCCCCAACAGTGGGGCAGCGGTTGCGCTTGTTACTTTTCGGCCTTAAGTTGTGACAAAAAGGGAAGCCGCCCACAAAAAGTGGCGGCACGCTTGCACAGTGCACACGAAATTACTAATTTAGCGGCTCGATTGACAACCACAAGCTTAACGCGGCATGGAACAGCTGATGCAATATGTGTGGCAGCACCGCCTGTGGCGCAGTGCCGACATGCGCACCAACGACGGTCGTCGGGTGCGTGTGATCGACCCCGGACTGCTCAACACCGACTCTGGCCCCGACTTTTTCAACGCCAAAATTGAAATCGACGGCCAGGTGTGGGTGGGCAATGTGGAGATGCACGTGCGCGCCAGCGACTGGCGGCGACATGGCCACGACACCGACAAGGCCTACGACAGCGTGATACTGCACGTGGTGGGCAAAGACGACGCCCCGGTGCGCCGCAGCAGCGGTGAGCGCATTCCGCAGCTGGTGCTTGAGGTGTCGCCGCGCTTCACCGACAGCTACAACGCCCTTGTGGGCTCGAAGGTGCTG
The DNA here is from genome assembly GCA_934667475.1 of uncultured Muribaculaceae bacterium. Classification (GTDB taxonomy): domain Bacteria; phylum Bacteroidota; class Bacteroidia; order Bacteroidales; family Muribaculaceae; genus Sodaliphilus. The sequence continues at coordinate 231,543 of CAKUMB010000001.1, forward strand.
CTGCCGTGCGCCGCGCGCATGTCACAGGTGCCTCACCTCACCGTCACCGAGTGGGTACAGCGGCTGGCCTTTGAGCGCCTGCACCGCAAGGTGGGGCACACCCACGAGTTGCTGCAGCTGTATCATGGCAGTTGGGAAGATGTGTGCTATGTGACGCTGGCCCGCACGCTGGGCTTCGGCATCAACAGCGACGCCTTCGAGCGCCTTGCGCGCCGCACGCCGCTGCGCCTGCTGGGCAAGCACAGCGACTCGCTGCTGCAAATCGAGGCTCTGCTCATGGGGCAGGCCGGCCTGCTTGCCGACGCCTCGCACACCGGCGACGCCTACCACAGCCAACTGGTGCGCGAATACGGGTTTCTGGCCAACAAGTTTCAGCTCACCCCCATGGAGCCCGAGGCATGGAAACTGTTCCGCATCAGGCCCCAGAACTTCCCCTACCGCCGCATAGCCATGCTTGCGCACTATGTGTATGGTGGGTTCGGGCTGATGGCCAGCATCATTGATGCCAATGGCGAGCGAGAGTTGCGCGAATTGTTCACCGTCGATTTGGAGGGCTACTGGAGCCGCCACTTCACGTTTGGCGCCGAGCAGCCGCGGCCCACGGCGGCGCTGAGCCAGAGTTCAATCGACATTGTGCTCATCAACACGGTGGCGCCGCTGCTCTATGCCCGCGGCGAGATAATGGACGACTACACGCTCATCGACCGCGCTGTGGAGCTGCTCGAGAGTCTGCGCCCCGAGCGCAACTCGATAGTGGCCAACTTTGCGCTGGCGGGCATCAAGGCCGACGACGCGCTCACCTCCCAGGCCCTTATAGAGCTGAGGCGCGAATATTGCGACGCGCGCAAGTGCATATACTGCAAAATAGGCCACTGGCTGCTGAGCCGCGATGCCCAGGCCTGAAAATGAGTTTTTTTGAAGAAATAGAATAGAACACATATATATTAAGGATTTATGAGAAGATTAGCTTTAACTGCGGCTGCCGCCATGCTGGCTGCCGCGTCAAGTTTCACGGCCAGCGCGCAGCGCGTGCAGGCCATTAACTACGGAAATTTTGAGAATTGGGTGACGCGCCACATCCACGAGTCGGCTGTGATAGGCGGTGCCACAAAGACCATCTATGCCATAGGCCCCAACAAAACTATCAACGGCAATGTGGCCTACAGCAACCAGGGCGGCTCGCCTTGGGCCACCAGCAACGTATATGCCAAGGTGATGGGCGTGGTCAAGTCGAGCAACGCCGTGTTTCCCGCCAAGCGCGGCAGCGGCCGTTGCGCCAAACTCACCACGCTCATGGAGCATGTGAAGGCCCTGGGCATGATCAACATGGACGTGCTGGTGAGTGGCAGCATATTCCTTGGCCACATGTTTGAGCCCATTTCAAGCACCAAGAATCCCTACAGCAAAATGGAGATGGGCATCCGCTTCCACGGCCGTCCGCGCTACCTGCAGTTCGACTACCGCCTGGTGGCTCCGCGCGGCGCGCGCATCTATTCAAGCGGCTTCGGCTCTAAGAGAACCATTGGTGGCAGCGACCACGCCGAGGTGTTCATAATTCTGCAGCGCCGCTGGGAAGATGCCAAGGGCAACATACATGCCGCCCGCGTGGGCACCGGCCGTCAGCGCTTCGGCACCACCACCAGCGGCTGGGTCAACCACCACCGCATTCCAGTGTGGTATGGCAACATCACCAAGCATGCCGGCTATCAGAGTTGGATGGGCCTAATCCCCAAGGCCAAGTCGTATTACGCCCGCAACAGCAAGGGCAAGATGGTGCCAGTGGTAGAGGAGAAGTGGGATGCGGCCAACGCCACTCCCACCCACGTGCTTGTGATGGCATCGTCGGGCTGCGGCACAGCCTACGAGGGCACCATAGGCATGACCCTGTGGGTCGACAACTTCGCATTTGTTTACTAAAAAAAGAAAGGGCTGAAATGGGATATATAGTGACCGACACCAAAAAAGTGACCACGCGCCGCATCAAGCAGATGAAGGCCGACGGCGAGAAAATAGCTATGATCACCTCCTACGACTTCACCGTGGCCGGCCTTGTTGACCAGGCCGGGGTCGACATGATTCTGGTGGGCGACAGCGCAAGCAATGTGATGCAGGGCAACGCCACCACGCTCACCATCACCCTCGACGAGATGATAGTGTATGGCAAGACGGTGGCCCGCGCGGCCAAGCGCGCCATGGTGGTGATGGACATGCCATTCGGCACCTACCAGGGCGACCCCTATGAGGCACAGGCCAATGCGGTGCGCATAATGCGCGAGACCGGCGCCGACGCTGTGAAGCTTGAGGGCGGCAGCGAGGTGCGCCAGGCCATTGAAATGATATTGCGCGCGGGTATTCCGGTAGTGGGCCACCTGGGCCTCACACCGCAGTCGGTCAACAAGTTTGGCGGCTATGGCGTGCGCGCCAAGGACGAGGCCGAGGCCGCACGGTTTGAGGCCGATGCCCGCATGCTCGACGAAATTGGCTGCTGCGCGGTGGTGTTCGAGAAAATCCCCGCCGCCCTTGCGGCCCGCGTCACCCCGCAGCTGTCGGTGCCCACCATAGGCATCGGCGCGGGCGCTGGCTGCGACGGCCAGGTGCTGGTGTTCCAGGACATGATTGGCATGGACATGGGCTTCAAGCCCAAATTCCTGCGCACCTACAACAACCTTGGTGAGCAAATCATCGATTCGGTGGGCAACTATGTGACCGACGTCAAGGCCGGCACGTTCCCCAACGACAGCGAACACTATTAATATTACAGGCACTCACGCTTCATCACACGGCGTGGACAACCCCCTTGCTGCAAGGCGGGTTGCCCACGCCGTGGCGCTTATGTGAGCAAAAAGCGCCGCTCCGCCTAAAAAATGGCGTGCCTATAGTGGCTGAAATGCGGAAAAACACTAACTTTGGCAGTAGTAACCATAAGTATACGAAATGAAGATATTTAACCGACTGTTGATTGGTGTCTCGGCTGTGGCTGCCGTGGCCTTGGGCCCGCTGGCCTCTCGCGCCGACGACGCTGAATATAACCTTCAGCGCGCCATGGAGGCCCTCGCCAACGAGAACTACGATGAGGCAATGAAGTATGCCGGCGCCGTGATATCGGATGCTCCCGACCATCCCTACGGGTGGATGCTGGTGTCGCGCGTGTGCAGCAGCACCAACCACCCCGGCTCTGCCCTGAGCACGGCCGACAAGGCCATGTCGCTGTTGCCGCCCAAGGAAAAGGAGCTGCGTGCGCAAATTTATTGCCAAAAGGCCGATGTGCTCACTTCGCTCAACGACAGCTCGGCCGAGGCCCTGCAATTCTACAACCGTGCCGTGGAGCTGTGCCCGCGCGACACCGACTACTTGCAAAGCCGCGCCGAGTGGTATTACAAAAACAAACGCTATGACGAGTCGGACGCCGACTTCAAGCGCATGCTGGCCCTGAGCCGCAACAGCTGGTATGCCCGTATGGGCATGGCCCGAAACGCTATCGAAACCAAGCGATATGCAGATGCCATACCTTGGGTCGATGCCGTGCTGGCCGCCGACAGCTCCTATTATCAGGCCTACGCCTTCCGCGCCGAGGCGCGCATAGGGCTCAGGCAGTGGCGTGAGGCCGCCGCCGATGTGGCCAAGGCACTCACTGATGGCAACGACGATGCCGGGACGCAGCTTAGACGCCTCATCGACTCGGTGCCGCAAATAGCCACACCAGTGATGGAGGCTTGCGCCGACACCGCTTCCACGTCCGACCGCTATTTGCAGCTCGGCTGGGCCAACAACCGGCTTATGCGCTATGCCGATGCTCTTAACTTCTACCTAAAAGCCGACTCGGTGGAGTCGTCGGCACTGTCGTGCAACTATGTGGCGCGAATGTGCGACCACATGGGGCTGACCGATGAGGCGGTGAGGTGGGACGAAAAAGCCATTGCCGCCGACAGCACATCGTATGTGCATCTGTGGTATCTGGCCGACAGCTACACCGACTGCGGCAAGCTCGACTCGGCCCTGACCACACTCAACCGCTACATAGCTCTGGTGCCGGAAGACGGTGACGGCTACTTAAGCCGCGGCCGCATATATGAAATGCGCCGCCAGTATGCCGACGCCCTCGACGACTACGACTTTGCCGTGGTGCTGGCCGACGCCAACTCCAACGTGCACTTCTACCGCGCCAGGGCGCTCAGCGCACTGGGCCGCGAGGCCGAGGCCCGCAAGGAGTATAGGCGCACGGTTGACACCGACACCGCTGTGAAGTCGCTCACTCCGCTGGCGCTGCACGCCTTGGGCGATGCCGCACGGGCGCGCGCCGTGGCCGACTCGCTGGCCACCGACACCACACTGTCGTGCTACTCTCAACTTCTTGTGGCCGGCTACTATGCCACCGCAGGCCTCGCAGAGGCTGCCATGCAGCAGCTGGAGAAGGCCACGGCCAATGGCTACATGCCCGCCACGGTTATAACCCGCGCAGGCTACTTCGACGGCCTCAGCCAGACGCCGCGCTACAAGCAGATAATGGCCGCACACGCCCAGCGGCAGCAGGCCCTGGCACAGCGGTTTGCCAATAGACTCCACATCACATCAACTGAAAATTCAAAACTGCAATGAAATATCGCATAATCACACTAATGCTTGCCACCCTCATCGGGGCTGCGGCCGTGATGGCAAAAGAGGTGAAGCGCCCCGAGTCGTACAACTACAAGCGCGGCCTTGAGTGCATCAAGCAAAACGACCTTGAGCAAGCTTCCGACTACCTGAACAAGGAACTCAGCGAGAACCCGAAAAACGGCTACGCCCTGCTGCAGCTTGCCGCCATAAGCAACGACAAGCACGACTATGGCAAGGCCCTGACACAGGTCAACGATGCCATGGCGCTCATCCCCAAAAAGGATGCGCAGTATGTGAGCCAGTCGCTGCTGTACCGCGGCTTCATCTACGAAAACCTTGAGCGCAACGACGACGCCCTTGCCGACTATGCCAAGGCCGCGCAGACGTGGCCCGGCAAGGATGTGCAACCCTACGTGCGCATGGGCCAACTGCTTACGTCGCTCAAGCGCTATGGCGAGGCCGACGCGGCCCTGCGCAAGGCTCTGGGCATAGAGTCGGGCAGCGCCAAAGTGTATGCACTGCTTTCGGCCAACGAGTATGACCGCGGCAACTACAAGCTGGCCTACGACAACGCCAACTATGCCGCCAAGCTTGAACCGGCCTATACCGACGCCTATGTGCGGCGCTGCCAGGCATCGGCAAAGCTGGGCAAGTGGAACGATGCCGTCGACGATGCCCTCACTGCCATCGACGACGGACTCAGTTTCGAGGGGCTTAGCCTGCTCGACCCGCTTGTGGACTCGGCCTACTTGCAACTCAGTGTCAAACTCAAGGTGCAGGCCCTGAAGGCTCCCGACAACGAGATGTGGCCCTTGGTGCGCGCGTTGTGCTGCGAGAAGAAGAACAAGTTTGCCGACGCCATCGACTGTTATGCCGAGGCCAAGCACAAGGGCGTGGGCGACGATGTGGCCGAGCCGCGCGTGGCGCTGTGCTACATGATGCTGGGCGACTACAAGCGCAGCATTGAGCACTACAATTCCGCCATTGCCGCCGACAGCACCGACCACTCGCTGCTGCTGCAGCTGGCCAACGTCTACGACCTGATGGGCGATGAGAAAAACGCTATGGCAATGGCCGACAATTATATCAAGGCAGAGCCGGGCGATGCCGTTGGCTATAGCAGCCGCGCCAGTTGGCGGTTCTACTACAAAGACTACAAGGGCGCGCTCGACGACTGCAACACTGCCTTGGCCATCGACCCCGACAATGCCGAGGCCCTGGTGCGCCGCATGCGCATCAATCAGGTGCTGGGCAACGACGCCGCGGCGCGTGCCGACGGTGCCAAACTGATGGCGGCCGACACTGTGCCCGACAAGCCGCAGCTCAACACCGCCTATGCCCAGTTCTATATGGGCGACGCGGCTGCAGCTCTTGCCACGGCTAAAAAGGTGTGCGCCGACACCACCGACTTCACCCAAGCCTACAACCTGGCCTGCATCTATGCCCTGACGGGCGACAAGAGCCGCGCCATAAGTCTGCTTGAGCTGTCGCTCCGCGAGGGCATGACTCAGCTGCACCACATAAGCCGCGACCCCGACTTTGAGTCGATGCGCAACGATGCCAACTTCAAGGCCCTGCTCGCCCGCTACAAGGACAAACTCGACGCCAACCTGGTGGCTGTGGCCGCCGATAGCGCCAACTACACCACACGCGTGGTGGAGGTGCCGTTTACCAAGGAGGGCGGCGTGCTTAAGGTGAAGTGCACCGTCAATGGCCTGCCGCTGCACTTTGTGTTCGACACCGGTGCCAGCGACCTCACAATGTCGACCGTCGAGGCCACATTCATGCTCAAAAACGACTATCTTGGCTCGGCCGACATAGTGGGCCGCCAAAACTATATGACGGCCAACGGCGACATCAGCGAGGGCACCGTGGTGCGCCTGCGCAATGTGCGCTTTGCCGGCCTCAGCCTCGACAACGTGTCGGCCTCCATCGTCAGCAGCCAGCAGGCTCCGCTGCTGCTGGGCCAGTCGGTGCTCAACAAGCTTGGCAAGGTGGAAATCGACTATGCCAAGCGCGTGATAAGGGTCACCACCCGGGTGCGTAAGCAGTAGGCCGTTTCGCACAACATAAAAAAACAGCGGCGGCGCAGAGTTCACTCTGCGCCGCCGCAATGTTTATTTGTTTCTTTCGGCGTGGGCTCCGGTTAAAGCTCAAGGTCGCCGTTCAGAATTTCGTTTTTGGGCAGGCCCTGCTCGTCGAGCACGGCGAGGAACGGATCGGGATCGAACTCCTCCACATTGTGCACGCCCGGCTTTTTCCACAGTCCCTTCAGGAACATCATGGCACCGGCCATGGCGGGCACGCCGGTGGTGTAGCTCACGGCCTGCATTCCTGTCTCCTCGTAGGCCTTGTGGTGGTCGCAGTTGTTGTAGATGTAGTAGGTGAGCGGCTTACCCTGCTTGTCGAGGCCGCTTATGCGGCAGCCAATCGACGTCTGGCCGGTGTAGTTCTTGCCCAGCTCCTTGGGGTTGGGCAGCACAGCCTTGAGGAATTGCAGCGGCACTATTTCCTGGCCCTGATACATGATGGGCTTGATACTGGCCATGCCTATGTCTTGAATCACGCGCAGGTGGGTGAGGTATTCCTGGCCGAACGTCATCCAGAAGCGCGCGCGCTTAATGGTGGGGAAGTTTATCACCAGCGACTCCAGCTCCTCGTGATACATAAGGTAGCTCTCGCGCTTGCCTATTTCGGGGTAGGTGAGAGCCTTGTGCACTTCAAGGGCGCCAGTCTCCACCCACTTGCCGTCCTGGTAGTAGCGGCCCTTTTGGGTGATTTCGCGAATGTTGATTTCAGGGTTGAAGTTGGTGGCGAAAGCCTTGCCGTGGTTGCCGGCGTTGCAGTCCACAATGTCGAGCGTCTCCATTTTGCTGAAGTGGTGCTTGGCGGCATAGGCGGTGTAGACGCCGCTCACGCCCGGGTCGAAGCCGCAGCCCAGAATGGCTGTGAGGCCGGCCTTCTCAAAGCGCTCGCGGTAGGCCCACTGCCAGCTGTATTCGAAGTGGGCCACATCGCGCGGCTCATAGTTGGCCGTGTCGAGGTAGTTGACTCCGCACTCCAGGCACGCGTCCATTATGGTGAGGTCCTGGTAGGGCAGGGCAAGATTGATCACCAGCTGAGGCTTGTGCTTCTTGAGCAGGGCCACCAGCTGCTTCACGTCGTCGGCGTCAACCTGGTCGGTGGTGATGTTTGGGGCGCCGATGGCCTTAGCCACGGCGTCGCACTTCTCCTTGTGGCGCGATGCAATCACGATTTCGTTGAACACATCGGGGTTTTTGGCGCACTTGCAGGCACACACGGTGCCCACGCCGCCGCAACCAATAATTAATACCTTATTCATTTTGTGGAAAAATTTTTATTGTTGTCGTTTTGTTTTCTCTGTTTATGCCCCGTTAGGTTGTTTAGCCAAACATAGTGTGCGATATGGTGTCGATAAGCACCGAGCTGATGCTCATGTATATGAGCATGCCCACAATGTCGTCGGTAATCGATATGAAGGGGCCAGTGGCTATGGCCGGGTCAATTTTCAGTTTTTCGAGCGTCATGGGCACGAAGGTGCCGAATATTGAGGCGAATATCACCACGCAGAACAGCGACAGCGACACGGCCATGGTGGTCACGTGGGCGCGCCACGGGTCGGGGTCGCTGGGGTTGATGCAGTTGTAGATAAACACCACCGCCGATATGAACACGGCGTTGAGCATGGCCACGCCCAGCTCCTTCATGAGGTGGCGCATGGCGTTGCGAATGTTGAGGCTGCCGTTGGCCAGGCCCTGCACCACGATTGCGCTCGACTGTGTGCCCACATTACCGCCCGTGCCGCCAATCAGCGGGATAAACATGGCCATGCCGGGCAGCACCTGCAGCAGCGATGTGTCGTAGCCGCCAATGATGCACGAGTTGGTGATGCCGCCCACCATGCCTATCACCAGCCACGGCAGTCGTGCCTTGACTTGCACAAATATGTTGTCGTCGGTCTCGATGTCGGTCGAGATACCAGATGCCAGCTGGTAGTCGCGCTCGCTTTGCTCGCGCACCTCATCCATGATGTCGTCCACGGTGATGCGCCCCACCAGGCGGCCTATCGAGTCGACCACGGGCATGGCCACGAGGTCGTATTTTTCAAAGTCGAGCGCCACATCGTCGATTGGCGTCTCGGTGGTCACCGATATGGGGTCGGTGATCATCACGTGCTTTATTTTGCTGGCCGAGGGGTTGGTGATGATTTTTTTGATGGGGAACACACCGCGCAGGCGGTTGTCGTCGTCCACCACATACACGTTGTAGATTTCGTCCATGTCCTCGGCCTGGTCGCGCATGGCCTTTATGCACTCGGGCATCGACAGGTTTTCGTTCACCACTATCATCTCGGTGCTCATGTGGCCGCCGGCGGTGTCTTCGCTGTATTGCAGCAGGTCCACGATGTCGCCCGCCTGCTCCACATCGTCGATGTGCTTGATCACATCGTCGCGGTCTTCCTTGTCGAGCTCCTGAATCACGTCTACGGCGTCGTTGGCGTCCATCTGCTCCAGCTTGCGCGCAATGGCCTCGTTGGGCATCAGTTCCAGCAGGTCGTGGCGCTGGTCTTCGTCAAGTTCAATCAGTACATCGGCCGCAGTTTCCTCGTCGAGCTGCTTCAGCAGATATTCGGCATCGTCGGTGTCGAGGTGCGAAATCAGTTCGGCAATGTCGGCCGGATGCAGGTCGGCGATTTCTGCTTTCAGGGCATCGGTGTTGTTGCTACTTATGGTGTCCTCAATCTTGTCGATGTATTGGCTGTTAAATTCCTTCATTGCTCCACACTTGTTTTTTAGTCGTTGCCAGCGGCTTGGGCCCGTGCCTGTGCCACCATACTGGTTAACTCTATGAAATCATTCACGCTCAGCTGCTCGGGGCGCTGGCCCATAAAGTCGCTCTCAAGCACCGCGCTGCCCTTGGGCACCAGTGGCTTGATGGAGTTGCGCAGCGTCTTGCGCCGCTGTCCGAACGAGGTTTTCACCACAGTCTTGAACAGGCGCTCGTCGCAGCCCAGGCTGGTGACACCGTTGCGCGTGAGCTTCACCACGCCCGATTTCACCTTGGGCGGAGGGTTGAACACGTTTTCGTCGACGGTAAACAGATATTCCACATCATACCACGCCTGCAGCAGCACCGACAGTATGCCGCGCGTCTTGCTGCCGGGCTTGGCCGCCAGCCGCTGCGCCACTTCGCGCTGCAGCATGCCGCTGCAGCACGCCACCTGGTCTTTGTAGTCGAGCACCTTGAAAAATATCTGCGATGAGATGTTGTAGGGGTAGTTGCCGATGATGCAGAATTTGCCGTTGCCCACCGCCTGGTGCAAGTCGAGTTTCAGAAAGTCGTCGGCTATGATGCGGCCCTGCAGTTGCGGATACGCCTCGTTGAGGTAGTCCACCGACTCGCCGTCGAGCTCCACCACCTTCAGGTCGAGGCCGTCGGCAAGCAGGAATTGAGTGAGCACGCCCATGCCTGGCCCCACCTCCACCACAGGCAGGCTTGTGTGCCCGCTCAGGGTGTCGGCTATTCGTCGGGCTATCGACAGGTCGGTGAGGAAGTGCTGTCCGAGTGCTTTTTTTGCTTTTACCTGTTGCATGCGGTTGTGATGTCTGTTTGTTTGCAGTCTTGGTTAAACTATGCGGCCCGCCCAAGTGGGCCGTGAGTATAAAATGCGCCTTGCTTTGCAGCAAAACCGATAAAATCAATTATCTTTGCAATCTTACAAAGATAGTGCTTGCACGCCTAATTATGAAGCCGTACGCGCTGTTTTTTGGCCTCACGAGTGAGGAAATGCATTTTTTTTAACGTTTCAATAACTTTTTGCGTCAAGGTGAAAAAGACAATATCACTCTTAATGAAATATGGCATACCCGTGTTGGTGGGTGTGGTGCTGATTTATGTGCTGTATAAAAACGTGGACATGCACAAAACTTTGGGCATTCTGCGCACTCGCGTCAACTGGTGGTGGTTTGTGCCCGTGTTTGTGGTGAGCATACTGAGCCACGTGTTCAGGGCGCTGCGCTGGAGGTTGCAGCTGCGCGCCATCGGGGTGCGCCCGTCGGTGTCGGCGCTGGTCAACAGCATTTTCGGCACCTATGCCGTGAATCTGGCCATACCGCGATTTGGCGAGGTGTGGCGTTCGGGCTACATAGCCAAGCGCCAGCAGGCCTCGTTTACCACAGTGCTCGGCTCGATGGTGGCCGACCGCCTGAGCGACACGCTCACCGTGCTGGTGCTCACCATAGCAGCATTCTTTGTGGCCGAGCAGCAGCTGGCCCAGTCGGTCGACGGCCTGCACAACAAGTTTGTGGCCATTGCCACATCGCCCGTGGTGTGGGCTGCCGCCGTGGTGTGCATCGCCGCTGTGGCGTGGCTCATCAAGGGCAAAAGCCAAAACGCGCTGGTGCTGAAGGTGCGCCAAATGGCGCTGAACTTGTGGAACGGATTTGCGGGCGTGACCAAGATGGACGGCAAGTGGACTTTTGTGCTCTACACTCTGCTCATTTGGGGCTGCTACTACATGCAGCTCTACATAGCTTCGCAGGCTTTCGACTACACTTGCGACTTGGGCATGAAGGCGGTGCTGGTGCTGTTTGTGCTCAGCAGCATAGGCATGGCGGTGCCCACCAACGGCGGTCTGGGCGCGTGGCACGCAGCCGTAATTCTGGGCATGTCGTTCTACGGCTTCGGCCCGTTCAGCGCCAGTGATCCCAACATCGAGGCATACACCTTTGCCATGGTGGTGTGGGGCATGCAGACACTGCTGCTGATAGTGCTGGGCATATATGCCTTTGTAAGCATAGCGGTCGACAGCCGCCGCATTGCCGCCGGCAAGACCAAGGTGGATCTGAGCGGTGACGGGATGCAGATTTGACTTCTATGACAAAAAAAGATATAATTAACACACTTCAAAAAAACACAACTACACACTATGGCAGGCCTATTTGACGATAACTTTAACGACAACTTCACCGAAAAGCGCACCGAGCGCCCGCAACCGGCGCCCCCGAGCCCCGAGGAGCTGCGCCGCCAGCGCGAGGAGAAGGAACTGAAAGAAACTGTGATTGAACGCCACACCGGCAAACTGCGCGCCGCGCTGGTGGGCCTTGTGGCACTCGCCGTCATTGCGGTGGGCGTGATGCTGTGGCTGCGCTACTTCCACCCCTACAAAATAAGCCAGGAGCGCGGCGTGATAATGGAAATGAGCAGCAAGGGCATGGTGAAGACTTTTGAGGGGCAGATGATGAGCGAGCGCCTCATCGACGCCACACACATCTATCAAATCGACTTCCCCTTTAGTGTGACCAACGACTCGGTGGCCGCCCAGGCCGCGCGCCTTGCGGGCACGGGACGCATGGTGACGGTGCACTACGAGGAATACAAGGGCACAGTGCTGTGGCGCGGTGAGACCAACCGCATAGTCACGGCCATCGATGCTCCGGCCGACACCACGGCGGCCCACTAACACGAATAAGGAAACAGCAAGCGCGCCACGGAACACATGGTTCCGCGGCGCGCTTGTGTTGGTTTGCTGTGACGTGTCGTTTACCGCACAGCCACCTTAAATGTGGCCTGCGCGGCGCGCACTATGTAGATGCCTGCGGCGGGCAGCTGATAGGCGGCCGTGCCTGCGCTTTGGCGGCACGATGCCACTGTGCGTCCGGCCACGTCGACCACTGCCACTTGCGCATCGGTTGGCACCGTGAGGCGCAGTTTGCGTCCGGTCACGGTGCAGGCGTAGCCCTGGGCCAGGTTGCTCTCCACTCCCGAGCTTTTGAGGGTGACTTGCACGCGGTTGCTCTCGCGCGACTCGAGGTCGGCGTTGTGCTGTAGACGGTGGACGGCTTAAGCCCGCTTACGCACAGCGAGGTGGCCAGCCCGGCGTCAACGTCTTTCCACTCTTTAAGCGGCAGCTCGGCATACTCACCGCCGTATCCCACCGTCACATCATCGATCACGGGCCCACGACTGCAGTGCGCACGAGGCGGCGCAAGCCATCAGCAGGCAGCCTGTAAAGATTTTTTTGATCATAAATTGTAATTAAAATTTTATGCAATGTGGGGCATTTAGAGCCCTTTTGAAAAACGAATGTGCAAAAGTGGATAAAAATATTAGCATAATGCAAGAAATGCTTAAAATTTTATCTGATTTTGCAAATCACATCGCTCTACATTCCGCAAAGCGATGAGATATACAACATCAACGTTCCCGCACTTGATGTGAACTTTGTGGGCGCCAACACCACCGGCAATGTGGTGGTAACCGCCCCCACCACCAACGCCCAGGGCGCTGCGCTGAGCGGCAATGTCACCGTCAGCACCTACATCGACGGCAGCCTCACGTTCACCGACGAGATGAAGCCCGGCGAGTCGGCCTCTCACACGCTGACCCTGGCCTAGGGCAACCACACTGCCGAGGCAGTGGCTGGGCTATTTCACTCCAGATGCCGATAGCGACTACTTTATAGGCCTTCATGCTGTGTCGGATGCAGGTGCGCTTTATCTGTATTGCTATAAACTCGATGTGGTGTCGGACAACACAGGTGTCATCGCATCGGTTGTCAACAATGCTGTGGTGCGTGCCGGCGATGGCTGCATAATGGTGACAGGTGCTGAGGGTGCAAAGGTGCTTGTGGCCTCGGTCGACGGGCGTGTGGTTGCACAATATGCCAATGCGGCAGGGGAAATAAGCCTGCCTGTTCAGCCCGGACTGTATGTTGTGGTAGTGAATGGCACTTCCACAAAAGTGGTAGTGAAGTAGCATTCAGTTGTGCTCAGCTAATCGCGATTACATAAAAAAAAGGTTTTCCGGCCACATGACCCGATAGGTGCCATGTGGCCGGAAAACTGTTTTTTTTAGGTGTGCTTCAGCAAAGTCTGCTATTTGGTGTTGTCGTAGGCTTTGCCCACCAGGGCGGCGTAGCCCTTTATGCCGCTGGGGTTGTAGATGATGGTGGTGTAGTAGCTGTGGTTGCTGCTGAGGTGGACTATGAGGTTGCCCAGCTCGTCGAACATCAGTTTGTGGGCGTCGCCGGCCAGCTCATAGCGCTGCTCCTTGTTGTAGCTGGTGGCAATTGGTATGCTGGTGGCGATGCGTGTGCTCGGTGTGGGCTGCTTGTCGAGGCCGCCGCTGAATGTGGTCAGGAAAGGCGCCTCATATTCGTTGCGCTTGGCCATCACAAAGTCGCCTTTTGGCGATATGGCGAAGCGGGCCAGCTGGCCGCGGAATTTGGTGTCGCCCTGGGCCACCTGCCGCCAGGTGCCGGGGTTTTGTGCCGGTGTGGCAAGCACATAGGGGCCTGCTGTGGCATACACCATGCTGTCGAGCGGATTGTATTGCACGTTGCCCACCGAGTAGTCGCTGAACCACTTGCCCTCGGCACTGCGGGGCTCGTTGCTGCCCGGTCGCACGTAGCGCAGTCCGCCGCCATACACGCCCCACACGTTGCCGAAGTCGTCGACGCACAGACCCTCGTCGTAGGTGCCCAGTGTCTCGTCGCAATACGAGATGCGGCTCATGTTTTTGGCATTGTAGACCTGTGACCCCACGGCCAGATATTTGCCGTTTGCCGACAGGCGCAGCAGACCTCCATTGCTCAGCAGTTGCTTGGATGTGGCTAGGCTGCTGCCGTTCCACTCATAGGTGGCGCTTTCGGTGGCCACCAGTATTCGGCCGTCGGCCGTCTCGCACACCGAAGTCACTTCGGGGCGGCTGTAGTCGCTGTTGTCTCCCAGCATCACTGTCACTGCACCCGTCTTTTTGTCGAGGGCATACACTTTGTTGCCGTCATACATGGCCACGAAAAACACTTTGGTGGGGCCTTGGTTGAGGTCTTTAAGTTCGTTCATGCGCAGAACGGCAAACTTATTGCCGCCTGTGGTGGCAACGCGCTTTTTTTGCGCTGTCACGGCCATAGTGCACAGCACAGCCATAGTCAAGGCAATGAGTACTTTCTTCATGTCGATAATTGTTTGTGGTGTTGGTGAATAATAGTTTACTTTATAGTGGTGTCAATCACTCCGTTGAAGTTGCCGTAGCCCCTTATGCCACCGTTGTGGTAGGCGCTCAAGCCGGTTGCGGTGGCAATCCACAGGTTGCCCAGCGAGTCGGCATAGATGAATTTTATGGCGCTGCGTGCCACGCCTGTGCCGAAGTGGTCGGGCGTGGTGATTGTGGTGTGGCCCGATGGGCCTATTTCGCCGTTGAAGACGTGGATGGTGTTGTTGGCGGTGTTGAGTGCAAAGCACTCGTCGGCGTTGTAGGCCAGCATGCGCAGCGCGGTGTTCTCGCCGCGGGATGGGCAGAGCAGGGTGGTGGCCGATGTGGCCGGGTCGAGGCTCCACACGCCCTCGTGGGTGATTGCCATTATGCGACCGTTGCGCCCGCAGCCCAGCCACAATATTGAGCTGGAGTTGCCAAATGTTATGTTTTCGCCCACCGTCTCGCCGCTGTGACTGCGTGCATAGCCCTTGTCGGCCACGCTGCACCACAGTGCGCCGTCGGCGTCGTAGGCCACATTGCCGCTGCCCGTCACGTCGTAGGCGGCGTGCTCGTCGCCCATGGCGTCCATGGTCACTATCCACTGGTCGCTGTGGGCGGCAATTTCACCGGTCACTGGATTGGTGGCGAGGCTGAACCGCTGGTTTTGGTCCTCGGGAGTCCATATCACGGCATTGCTGGCGTAGTCCACAAGACCCTTGTGCGGCTCGTAGCCCAGCAGGGTGCCTTCGTCAGTGGCGGTTATCGAGGTGATGTTGCGCTTGTGGCCGTCGACTATGCTCGACTGTCCTGTGGCTTTGTCGATTTTCAGCACGCGCCCATTCGACAGCAGTGCCAGCAGTGCTTGGTGGCTCTCAGCTATGTCATACACGGTGCCTCGTGTCTCAATTGCTCGGCCATGGCCAGTGACTGGCTTGTTTTGGGTGTCGATAGTGGGCGGTGGAGTGCCTATGATGGGTGGCAAGCAGATGACGGGAGGAAGCGGGTCTTCTGGCTGCGGGGTGTCTGCCGGCGGGTTGGTGTCCGTGGGTTGCTTGGGCTTTTGCGGCGGCTCCGGCTTACCGCCTGTGGCTCCGGTGCATGTCACGTGGCCCTCACGCAGGTTAAACAGCGTTTCAAACGAGCCCTCAAGGTCAAACTCCTTGAAGTCACGAATGTAGTTGTTGATGGCCTTCACATAGTTGCGAGTGCATCCCATCGATGTCATCAAGTCGTAGAAGGCTTTGCTTGCTTGCGTGGCAGGCGATGCCTCTTGCTTAAGGCCTGTCTTGAAGTAGAATTGGCTGAACAGCACCACCACCGTCTTGTTGGCCTTGGCGTCGTAGTAGTTGCGCAGCTTGAAGCGCACGCCATAGGGTATGCCTATTATTTGCAGCATCTTGTTTTTCCAGAACGCTGCGTCGGCCTCAATAAGCTCTGCTTTGTCGTCGCCCATCCATGGGCTTACTGCCGGCTTTGATATGGTCACAAGGTCGCTGAATTTCGTTTGGTTGCCGCCATAGAACATCTTGGTCAGCTGGTCGCGGCTCAGTTGCTTGTCGTTGTAGTCGGCGGCCTTGTTCCACATGCCGCCCAAGTCGTCAAACAAGTGCTGCCGCAACCGCCGGCGCATGTGTTGCACAAAGTCGCGGTCGTTGCCGTTGGCCACCCACGACGTGAAGCGTGCGTGCACGCCTATGAACCGTGTGACGGCACTGTAGGTGCTGTCGATCACCAGAATGCGGTCGCCCTTCACTGTGATGCTCATGGCCGAGCATTTGTAGTCGTCGGGAATGAACTCAGGCCACTCCTCATACTGGCCGTGGAGGTTGATGAAGGCCGAGAACTCGTTGTAGTAAACCTTGCCGTTGCGGTCGGCCGCCGCGGCAGTGCCATGGCATGCCCATTGAACCAAGAAGATTGCCGCTATGGCCAGCAAGCGCCATGCGCTGGGAAACTTGTGTGTCATAGGTTGGAAAAAAATTTGTTTTGTTTAGCAAAGTAGGCTAAAATGGTTGCTCAATCGGTTTATATCACGCCACTAAGTTAGCTAAAAAATCACACTCGCCGCCATATCCTGCTTATAAAATTCATAAAAATAACGAAATAGCACCCCGAATAGGTAGGGGAAGGTGAGGCTAAACACTTATTTCAGGACAAAAGAGTTTGGGTAGATAACTCTCTTAAATGTGAATCCGTTGGACAACAGGTGTGGAAACGTGACTTCGCGCTGCGAAGCAAGGGGTTGCAAAAAGGTACTCATCGACTGCATGGCTACGTTTTCTGCTTGCGTGGTGTCCTTGAGACGGATTGAGAATAATGCTATTTGTGATTGATAGGACTCGATGAATGCCTTCAACTCAGGTGATTTGAATAGCCGCTCAATGCTTGCCATTAATTGGCCGATGGCTTTGTCTTGCTTTCTGCTGTATTCTTGCTCTTTTTGAGGAAATGTTTTTAGGCTTTTGCTCCACAAGTGACTTAATTCATTCAGCACAAACGTGCCGTTGCCGGATGTGGCAGCCAAAGTGAAAAGGTGGTTTTTACAATTATTACACCGCATGGTGGTGTGTGGGTGGCGAAAAATGACTAACTTGCAGCAAAATTGCGGCCGTGCACCCATGCGCGGCCTCGGAATGAATTTGTTTAACTTACGTAAGATAAATATTAATCGACTATGAGAGTTTTTCAGCATGTTAGCGATATAGGCGACTTGCACCAGGCAGTGCGAGAGGCGCTTGAGGTGAAGGGCAACCGTTTTGGCTACAAGCACTTGGGCCAGGACAAGACGCTGCTTATGGTGTTTTTCAACTCGTCGCTGCGCACACGCCTCAGCACGCAGAAGGCTGCCATGAATCTGGGTATGAATGTGATAGTGCTCGATGTGAACCAGGGCGCTTGGAAACTTGAGACCGAGCGTGGCGTGGTGATGGACGGCGACAAGAGCGAACACCTGCTCGAGGCCATACCTGTGATGGGCTGCTATTGCGACATGATAGGCGTGCGCTCGTTTGCCCGCTTCGAGAACAAGCAGGACGACTATGGTGAGAAAATTCTTAACCAGTTTATCAAATATTCGGGCCGTCCGGTGTTTGCCATGGAGACGGCCACGGTACACCCGCTGCAAAGCTTTGCCGACCTCATCACCATTGAGGAGCATAAAAAGGTGGCCCGTCCCAAGGTGGTGATGACCTGGGCACCGCACCCCAAGGCACTGCCGCAGGCCGTGCCCAACTCGTTTGCCGAGTGGATGTGCGCCACCGACTACGACTTTGTGATTGCCTGCCCCGAAGGCTACGAGCTCGACCCGCGCTTCACAGGCCGCACCGTGATTGAACACGACCAGGACAAAGCCTTGGCCGGTGCCGATTTCGTGTATGCCAAAAACTGGTCGTGCTATGCCGACCCCAACTATGGCAAGGTGGTGAGCAAGGATATGAGCTGGACAGTGACTACCGAAAAAATGGCGCTGACCAACAACGCATATTTCATGCACTGCCTGCCCGTGCGCCGCAACATGATTGTGAGCGACGATGTGATTGAAAGTCCGCAAAGTTTGGTGATTCCCGAGGCGGCCAACCGCGAGATTTCGGCTCAAGTGGTGATTAAGCGCATGCTTGAGAGCCTGGGCAAGTGAATTCCAACGCCCACACGCATTGACCGATATTTATAGCAGATTATGAATATAAAAAGATTTATTGTGGCGGCCGTGGCTGTTGTGGCCGCGGCCATATTGCCGGCTGCCGCAGCAGCGCCCATTGCCGCCGACGCGCGCCAGTGGAGCGCGGGCCCGCTCACGTGGACCGACTTCCAGGGGGTGGCGGCCCAGCCCGGCACCCCCACGTATGCCAGTTTTGAACTCGCCACCACGGCTTCGACCCAGCAGGGCAACAGTGGCAAGAGTCGATACAGCATAGCTGCCATTGCCGTCATGCACCGCAACGCCTCGTTTGCCGACCCGCGCCAGGCCACGCCTCAGAGGCTGCGCTACCACCAGTTGCAGTTCGACTTGCTTGAGGTGATGCGCCGCCGCCTGCAGATGGACATCAACACGGGCATAAGCGGCATCGAGACCGACCGCCGCCTTAAGGAATACCGCGCCACATTCGACCGCCGCCTGGCCGAAATCGACGAAGCCACCGACTATGGCCGCAGCGAGACGCGCCTGCAGGACTGGGAATATGATGTGCGGCGCCAGCTGGAGGAAATAGGCGTGCCACCGGTGCCACAGGTGACTCCCAACAGTTTCTGCTATGGCATATATGGCGGTGTGGGCGCCGTGTTTCCCACAGGCGACTTGGCCAACCAGTTCAAGGGTAATGCCATATTCATGCTCGGCCTCACAGGCGGATACAACAATCTGCGCCTGAAGGCCGACATCAGCTATGGCCAGCCGTCGTTTGTGCGCAACAACATGTTCAACGTCAAGACCGATGACGGCAAAGATGCGCAGGTCAACTCGCACGCCTCGGCCACATTCCTCGGTGTGGGCGTGCAGCTGGGATATTGCGTGGCCAACACGCGCCGGTTTGCCGTGACGCCCAACGTGGGCGGCTATTACAGCAGCTATGCGTGGACGCTCAACAACCTGGAGTGGAGCAAAGACGACCAGGGCAACGATGTGAGCAAGGTGAAGAGCGACGAGCGCGCCAAGTTTCACAGCTTCAATTTCATGGCCTCGCTCGACTTCGACATCAAGTTGCACTCCCATGTGAGCGACACTCCCCTGCTGGGAGTGGGGCAGCGCGAGCAGTTTGTGTCGTCGCTGCGCATATCGCCGTTTGTGGCTCTGGCCAAGCACAACACCATCACCCCGCAGGCCAAGGGCTGCATGGTGGGCTTCACCATCACCTATTCGGGTCTGGCCCGCTCGCTTAACTTCTAAAAAAACTGTTGAAATGAAAGTATACGTATTGCTTGCTCCGGGGTTTGAGACCATCGAGGCCTTGACTCCCGTGGATGTGCTGCACCGTGCAAAAATCGATGTGGAAACGGTGTCGATAGCCCAAGGGCGCGAAGTGGAGTCGTCGCATGGCGTGAAGGTGACTGCCGACCGCGTGCTGAGCGGTGCCGACGACTTGGCCGACGCCGATCTCGTGGTGCTGCCGGGCGGTTATCCCGGCTATGTGAACCTTGCCACCGACCAGCGCGTGCTGGCCATAGCCCGGCGTCAGTATAGCAGTAGACGCCTGCTCGGCGCCATTTGCGGCGCGCCCACGGTGCTTGCCGCCGCCGGCATCGCCCCCGGAGCTTCGGTGGCCTGCCACAGCAGTGTGGCGGCCAAGATGACCGAAGCCGGATATAAGGTGACTGGCGATAGGGTGGTGGTTGACCACAACATCATCACTGCCGCCGGTGCCGGCATATCGCTGCACTTCGCGCTTGCGCTTGTGGCCGCGCTCACCGATGGCGACAAGCAGCTGGTGCAGCACTTGTGCGATGCCATGGAGCTGAAGTAGGGCGGAGGCCGCTTTTTTAAGTAAATTAATAGTCATGGTGACTGTTAATTGAAATCTTTGTGATACTTTTGTGGCTGATTTGTAGAATAAGCTTGGAGCAAGAAATGACCAATTGGAATAGAGCCATAATGTGGGTGCTGCTGGCCGTGGCGGCTGTGCTGTGCCCAGTGGGCGCCAAGGCGCAGGCCACCACCAGCGACGGCACACCACTGCCCTCGCTGCTGCGCAACGTGTATTATGGCAAATACCACTTCCTCGACAAGCAGTCGGGCGACACGCTGATAATGCTTGTGCTCAACACCATCACGGTGTATCCGCCCGAGCGCTTCCGCAACAGCGCCGAGGAGCAGTTCTACTGGCGCACGGTGCGCGATGTAAAGCGCACGCTGCCCTATGCCAAACTCATCAACTCCACCCTGCAGGAAACCTACGAGTATATCGAAACCTATAAGACCAAGAAGGAAAAGGAGGACTACCTGCGGCGGTTTGAGAAAAACGTGTTCAACCAATATAAGCCCGAAATGAAGCGGATGACCCGCGGCCAGGGCAAGATGCTGATTAAGCTCATCAACCGCGAGACCAACCAGAATTCCTACAACATAGTCAAGGCATTTCTGGGCACATTCCGCGCGGGATTCTGGCAGACGTTTGGCCGATTCTTTGGCGTGAACATGAAGACGGGTTTCAACCCGCAGCACGACCGCAACGACGCCCTGATCGAGCGCATCTGCATTCGCGTGGAGCAGGGCACCATTTAGTGCCGCAGCCGAAAAAAGCGGTGGCCGCCGTGCAATGTTTGCCGCGGCCAGTTGATTATTGTTTGTACGGCTTATGGCCGCGAGGCTTTGTCGTGACAAAGAATGTATTCAAATGCACATACATATATGAAACAGACCCGAATCACACTCATCCTGCTCGCCCTGCTGGCTTTGCTGGCAGTGGTGTCGTGCCGGTCGGCCAAGGAGTCGGCGCCGGCAACTCCAATTAGCTACACTGAGGCCCGAAACTACTTCGTGCGCAACGATGTGCAGCACTTTGGCGAAATGCAAATCACCACACAAGAGCAATTCGACAGCACATTTGGCGCCGCGGCCTATATGGGCCAGGGCGGCCAGCCCACGCCCATCGACTTCAGCAGGCAGATGGTGCTGGCCGTGACTTGCGAGCCCGTGAACCGCCAGGTGAGCCTCGTGGCGGTGAGCCTGAGCGCCTCGGCCGACGGCACGCTCACGCTTGTCTACCGCAAGAAGGTGGGTGACGCCAGGCTCAGCTACACGGCCACGCCCTGCCTTGTGGTGGTGGCCGACAAGGTGCCACACACGGCAGTGCGCTTTAAGCAAGCCAACTGATTCAAACTTAATGCGAAACAGCGATGGAGGCAATGGGTGGAAAGTGAATCACCCATTGCCTCTGTTGCCGTCTGAAAAAAATGCCTTGGTCGTAATTTAATTTGAATCTTTGCAGAAGATAGGCTGCTCCTCAGCAAAAAGTTCAAGCGAGCTTGACTTTCTGCATTCGGTTTGCACTATCTTTGCACCAAACAAACATGTGCAAAGAATGAAAATATCGATAATCAACGGTCCAAACTTGAATCTGGTGGGGGTGCGCGAGCCTGAAATTTATGGCCACAAGAGCATGGACGACTATCTGCGCGAACTTGCGGCCCGCTACCCGCAAGTGGAGTTTATCACGTTTCAGAGCAACCACGAAGGCTCGATAATCGACGAGATTCAGCGCGTGGGCTTCGACTGCCGGGGCATAGTGCTGAATGCGGGCGCCTACACTCACACTTCGATTGCCATTGCCGATGCCATAAGGGCCGTAACGGCCCCTGTGATTGAGGTGCACATTAGCGATGTGCAGTCGCGCGAACCCTACCGCCGCGTGTCGATGATTGCCCCCGCGTGCCGCGAGGTGATTGCAGGCCACGGACTCGACAGCTATCGCTTGGCCGTCGACAGCATCTTAAAGGAGGGCAGCGATGACTGACGAACTAGAGCAATATGTGCTGGCCCACATCGATCCAGAGCCCGAAAGCCTTTACCGCCTCGACCGCGACACCCACGTGCGCCTGCTGTATTCGCGCATGTGCTCGGGCCACTTGCAGGGACGGCTGCTGAAGATGCTGGTGCGCATGATAAGGCCGCGGCGTGTGCTTGAGTTGGGCACTTTCTCGGGCTACTCGGCCCAGTGCATGGCCGAGGGCCTGCTCGACCCCGACGCCCACATCCACACCATTGAAATTGAAGACGAACTTGGAGACTTCATTCGCGAGCACTTGGCACAGTCGGATTGGGGCAGCCGCGTGACGCTGCACATAGGCGACGCCAACAACATTCTGCCGCGCCTTAGCGAGCAGTTCGACCTCGTGTTTATCGACGCCAACAAGCGGCAGTATGTGGACTACTACAATCTGGTGATGCCCCACGTGCGCCCGGGCGGCTTCATCGTGGCCGACAACACGCTGTGGGACGGCAAGGTGGTGGACTGGGGCAAGAAACTCGACGCCCAGACGGCCGGCATCAGGGCCTTCAACGACCTCGTAGCCGCCGACCCGCGTGTGGAGGTGGCAATGGTGCCGCTGCGCGACGGACTCACCCTCATTTATAAAAAAACGGGCCGGGAATAGCGCCGCAGCGCGCAAAATGCTGTAATTTTGCAGCTGCATTGCGCGCCCAACAGCCGCAATGCGGTAGTAACAAGACGAATAAAACATATAAATCTCTGTATGCAGACCACAAGACTTCAGAAAATATCAAGACTCCTGCAAAAGGAGCTAAGCGAAATCTTCCGCCAGGAAACCGCCAAGCTTGGCAACGTGCTGGTCACCGTCAGCTCGGTGCGCGTGTCGCCCGACCTGAGCATAGCTCGTGTGCACCTCAGCATTTTCCCCAGTGAGCGCGGTGATGAAATTGTGAAAAATGTCAACGCCAACGAGCACCAGCTGCGCTACGCCCTGTCGCAGCGTGTGCGCTACCAGCTGCGCAAGACGCCTGAACTGGTGTTCTACATCGACGACTCGCTCGACTACATCGAGCACATCGACCATCTTCTGCACCCCGATGGCAAGCCGGCCGCTCAACACAACGATGGCGGCGAGGCCGGCAACGACACTGCCGAGCAATGAAACTTGCGATTAAAATAGCCATGCGCTATCTGCGCTCAAAAAAGGCGCACAACGCGGTCAACATCATCTCCATAATTTCCACATGCGGGGTGGTGGTGACTACTGCCGCGCTGATTTGCGTGCTGAGCGTGTTTAATGGCTTCAAGGGCCTGATTATGGGGCGCCTGGCCATGCTCGACCCCGAAATAGCCATAAGTGTGACGCAGGGCAAGGCCATGGCCGACGCCGACAGCGTGATTGCGGTGGCGCAGAGCGTGAAGGGTGTGAGGCAGGCTGTGCCGGTGGTTGAGGACAACGCACTGGCCATATTTGCCGACTACCAGATGCCCGTGCGCTTGCGCGGCGTGCCCGATGGCTACGACCGCATAAATGGCATCGACAGTGTTATGGTCGACGGCGAGTTTAAGCTGCGCGACGAGGTGTCGCGCTATGGAGTGATTGGCGTTGGCCCGGCTCTGAAACTGCACGCCCGCCCTGGGCTGCTGCGCATGGTGCAACTCTATGCACCGCAGCGGCAGGGAAGTGTGAACATGGCTAACCCCATGGATGCTTTCCGCAACGACTCGGTGTTTGTGAGTGGTGTGTTTCAGATGCAGCAAAACGGCTATGACGCCGACCTGATATATGTGCCCATCGATTTGGCCCGCGAACTGTTTGACTACACCTCCGAGGCCACGCGCATCGAGTTGAGCCTCGACTCCACGGCCAGCGAGGCCGCGGTGATGCAGCAGCTGGAGCAGTGCCTCGGACCCGCCTACATGGTGCAAAACCGCCTGATGCAGCAGGCCACCGCCTACCGCCTTGTGAATGTGGAGAAGTGGGTCACATTCCTGCTGCTCGCTTTCATCATGATAATTGCCACATTTAATGTGATAAGCACACTGTCGCTGCTCATAATCGAGAAGGACGAGAGCATACGCACCTTCCGCAGCCTTGGCGCCACCAACAAGCTGATAACGCAGATATTCGTGGCCGAGGGGTGGCTCATAGCCCTTGTGGGTGCTGTGAGCGGTGTGGCGCTGGGTTTGGCTTTGTGCCTGTGCCAGCAGCAGTTTGGTTGGCTCAAGATGCAGGGTGACGAAAGCCTGATGGTGGTGCGCGCCTATCCTGTGCAGGTGGAATGGACCGACGTGGCGGTGGTGTTTGCCCTTGTGGCCGCCATAGGCTTGCTCACGTCGCTCGTCACATCGCTCACCATGCGACGCCGCTTGCGCTACTGACGCTTCGATAAAAGAGACATTGTTTTAAGTCGGCACGGGAGCCTCTCATTCAGGCTGTCGTGCCGATGCCGTTTTTTTGTAACGTAACTGTTGCATGTGTTACAGCCTTTTTCACAAGGCTGTGATGGCCTTGTTACGAGGTGGGGATAATTTTGCAGCGTTGAAACAAAACTGTTATGACTATGAGAATTAGAAGGTTTGCCATCATGTCGATGACAAGGGTGGCAACCCCGATTTTGTCAACTATCCGTTTGGCAGCGTAGCCATCGGTTCAGGCTACTACACCCCCCCCTTGGGACATGCACCTGTCGCTCTCGTCGGCCGCGCTTAGCGGTGCCTATGCCGGATTTGATGCCGCCTTGGCTCCCGCCCTTGTCGGCGGCGTGAATGTGGGCGGCGGCGTGTTTGCATCCAAGGCCCCTGACGCATGGTTTGGAGCATACGGCCCCGAGCGCCAGCCAGAAGTCAACTCTCTGCCATAACCATCTTCTTAAACCTGTGATGAAAAAAGCGAAACCGCCTGTGCCATTACTGCGGTACAGGCGGTTTTTTTGTCTTTGCACTGGAGCGGGGGCAGGGTCTTATCCGCGAATGAACCACCTCGCTATCTCGGCCAGGGAGTGCTTTTTGCCATACAGCAGAATGCCTGTGCGGTAGATGCGCCCTGACACCCACACCATGAGCGCTGCAGTGGCGTAGAGCAGCGCCAGGCTGGTGAGCAGCTGCCACGCGGGCACGTCGTAGGGCAGACGCACCATCATCACTATGGGCGAGGTGAAGGGAATCATCGAGCACCACACGGCCATGGGGCCGTTGGGCGTCTCGATGCACGCCATGCCGGCATAGAGGGCCACCACCAGCAGAAGCATGATGGGGGTGAGGAACTGCGACGCGTCGCTAGCCTGGTCGACCGACGAGCCGAATGCGCTGAATATGGAGGCATACATCAGGTAGCCGCCCACAAAGTAGGCCACAAAGCACAGCAGCAGCGGCAGATAGTTGACGCTGAACACGGCCTGCATTATGCTGTGCAGCCCGTCGGGTGCGGCGGCAGCCTGGGCGGCTTGTGTGGTGCCGCTTGCCAGCGCGCCTATGCCCAGAGTGGCGCCAGCCACGCTGCCAATCACCGCCAGCAGCACCGTCCACACGGCAAACTGCGTGAGTCCGGCCAGCCCCACACCCGCTATTTTGCCCATCATCAGTTCAAACGGCTTGCAGCTGCTCACCATCACCTCCACAATGCGGTTTGCCTTCTCCTCGACCACGCTGTTCATCACCATGGCGCCATACGACAGGACAAACATGTATATTATCAGCGCAAACACCATGCCTATCACCATGGCCACTTCGGTCGACGAGGCCGACTCGCTGCCGTCGTCGCTCCACTTCACCTCCTGCACATCCACGTCTACGGTGGCGTCTTCCACCATTTGCTGCAGGTTGGGGATGTGGTAGGCGGCTATGCGGGCCGCGCTCAGCGTGTCGCTCAGGGCGCGCGAAATGTCGCTCTTCAGCGATGAGCTGATGGTGTTGTCGCTATACACGCCCACGTTGAGCGTGCTGTCCACATCGGGCGGAATCACCACAATGGCCGACGAACTGCCGCCCGACTTGTCGTGAAACTGCTTGGGGTTGACACGCTGGCCGGCATCGGCGCTAAGCAGCACATATTTGAACTGGCTGCTGCTTTTCAGCGCCAGCCCGTAGCGGGCCGCGCTCTGGTCGATCACGGTCACCGTCTCCTGGTCGGCATTCTGCTCGTTGATGTAGGCCATGCCTATGGGCAGAGCCGCGCACAGCAGCAAAATCAGTGGGCTCAAAAGGGTCATGGCTATAAACGACTTGCTTGCCACGATGGCCATGTATTCGCGGCGCACTATTAGCATAAGTTTGCTCATTGCTGTGGGGTGTTGTTGAGTTGGTTCACGGTGTCTATGAAAATCTCGTTCATCGACGGCAGCAGCTCGCTGAATCCCGTCAGGTGGTTGTGCTCGTTGAGCCAGGCCACTGCCTGGCGCACGTCGGTGCCGCTGTTCAGGCGCAGCCTCACGCCCTCGCTTCCAGCAGCAGGCGGCTCAATCTCAAACAGCTCGTGGCATGGCTGCACGGCCTCGCCTTCGGCCACAGTCACGGTGTATAGGTGCTTCTTGTGGCGTTGCCTTATTTCCTTCACACTGCCCTCAAGCACGGCGCGTGAGCGGTTGATTAGGGTGATGCGCTCGCATATCTCCTCCACCGAGCCCATGTTGTGGGTCGAAAACAGGATTGTGGCCCCCTCGCGCCCAAGGCGCAGAATCTCGCTCTTCAGCAGCTCGGCGTTCACGGGGTCGAAGCCCGAAAACGGCTCGTCGAATATCAGCAGACTGGGGCGGTGAATCACGGTGGCTATGAACTGCACCTTTTGCTGCATGCCCTTCGACAGTGCCTCCACCTTTTTGCCAGCCCACTGGCTCAGGCCAAGCCGCTCGAGCCACTGTGAACACTCGCGTCGCGCGTCCTGGCGCGTCATGCCCTTGAGCCGCGCCAAATACTCAATGTGGTCGGCCACCTTCATTTTCTTGTATAGCCCGCGCTCTTCGGGCAGGTAGCCGATGTTGCGCACATCATCGGCCGTGAGCAGGTGGCCGTCGATGCTCACAGTGCCGCTGTCGGGCCGCGTGATGGCGTTGAGGATGCGAATCAGCGTGGTCTTGCCGGCGCCATTGGGGCCCAGCAGGCCATAGATGCACCCTTGCGGCACGCTCAGGCTCACGTGGTCCAGAGCCAGGTGGCCGTCATATTGCTTCACCACCTCGGTGGCTTCGATGTAGTTGTGTAAGTTTTGCATAGAGAAGTGGTAGCAAAGTTACGTTAATGAAAAAAATAAAGCCTTGAGTTGAAAAACAGCCCAAGGCTTTTTGAAGTGGTGCCTCCAGGAGTCGAACCGGGGACACAAGGATTTTCAGTCCTTTGCTCTACCACCTGAGCTAAGGCACCATTTCTGATTTGCGATTGCAAAGGTAGTGCATTTTTGCGTAACTGCAAATTTCTGCCCACAGAAATTCACTATATTAACAGTTATTAAGAATTTAGTGTTTCATTAAAGTTGAAAGAAATGGCCGTTAATAGGCTGGATAATAATCGTTTGTAGTAGGGATGTGGCATGCCACGTCCGATGGGCGTAGCCCACCCAGCCCCCCCCCGAAACCACTATGTGTCAAAAATAAAAATGTCGTTGGTGAGATTGGTTATTATATATCATGATTTTGTTGTTTTCAAACGAATACGCATGGTGGGGTCGGGTAGTGGCGTCGGACGTGGCATGCCACGTCTACCGTTTGTGGTGCTAATCGGGCGGGGCAATCTCGTGGCGTTAAGTGGGCCCGTTAAAAAAATGGGCGGCTTGTGGAATTGGGGGTGGGGTAGAAAAAAGTCCCGCGGGCGTAGCCTGCAGGACTTTTGGCGCTTCAAGATGGACTTGAACCAACGACCCCATGATTAACAGTCATGTGCTCTAACCAACTGAGCTATTGAAGCAAGGTTGTGTGTGTATTTGTTTTGTCTTATTATTTGCGCTTCAAGATGGACTTGAACCAACGACCCCATGATTAACAGTCATGTGCTCTAACCAACTGAGCTATTGAAGCATTTTTTTTCTGTCACCTCCCGCAACCTTCTCGGGAAATGCGTTGCAAAAGTAACGTGATATTTTGATATATGCAATATTTTAGCCAAAAATGTTCTAAAAAAATCGGTGTTTTCACTTTTTTAGCGTGTGTCAGTGGTGCTATGTCGGCTATTAGTATTATTTTCGCACCAAAATGAAATTAGATGAACAAGACTTTTAAGCAACTTGCCGTGGCGGCTGCGGTGGCCGCCATGGCTGCGCCCATGGCCCTTGGCGTGCCCAAGCGCGGCGACGATGCCGCCATTGTGCGCAACCTCGACATATTCAACAGTTTGTATAAGGAGCTGAACACTTTCTACGTCGACACCCTCAACCCTCAAAAGTCAATTGAGACGGCCATCAACGCCATGCTCGACGACATCGACCCCTACACCGAGTATTTCCCGGCCAAGAAGCAGGATGAGATTATGGTGGTGTCGACCGGCGAATATGGCGGCATAGGCTCGTATATAATGCAGGACAAGCAGAAGCGCGTGTGCATATCCGAACCCTATGAGGGCAGCCCAGCGGCCCGCGCAGGCCTCAAGGCAGGCGACCGCATTGTGAAGATTGACGGCAAGGATGCCACCAAGTGGAGCCAGGACAAGGTGAGCGAAACCCTCAAGGGCCAGGCCAACACCAGTCTGAGCGTGACGGTGGTGCGCCCCTTTGTGGGGGCCGACAGCGTGAAAACGTTCAACATTGTGCGCGAGAAAATAAAGGTGAACCCCGTGCCATACTACGGCGTGGTGCGTGGCAACATTGGCTACATAGTGCTCAACACGTTCAACGAGCGCTCGGCCGACGCCGTGAAGGAGGCTCTGCTCGACTTCAAGAAGAATCCGCAGGTGAGGTGCGTGGCGCTAGACTTGCGCGGCAACGGCGGCGGTCTGCTCGAGAGCGCGGTGCAGATAGTGGGCTACTTTGTGCCCAAGGGCACCGAGGTGCTGAAGCAGAAGGGACGCCTGAAGCATAACGAGAAGACCTACAAGACTACCGAAGAGCCCATTATGCCCAAGATGCCGCTGGTGGTGTTCACCGACGGCGGTTCGGCCTCGGCAAGCGAAATCACGGCCGGCTCGCTGCAAGACCTCGACCGCGCGGTGATAATAGGCGCGCGGTCGTTTGGCAAGGGCTTGGTGCAGACCACGCGCCAGCTGCCGTTTGACGGGCTGCTGAAGGTGACCATTGCCAAATACTACATTCCCAGCGGGCGCCTGATTCAGGAAATCGACTACAGCCGCCGCAATGCCGACGGCACATTCCAGAAGGTGCCCGACAGCCTGACCCACGTGTTCAGCACGGCCCACGGCCGAAAGGTGCGCGACGGCGGCGGCATCACGCCCGACATAAAAGTGTCGTATCCCGAGGTGAACCGCCTGGTGTATAATGTGGTGCGCGACAACTGGGCCTTCGACTTCGCCTCGCGCTATGCCGCGCAGCACAAGTCGATTCCGGCCGCTGCCGATTTCGAGGTCACCGACTCGCTGTTTGCCGAGTTCAAGCGCTTCATCGACCCCAAGAAGTTTAACTACGACAAGGTGTGCGAAGAGGGTGTGGCCAACCTGAAAAAGGTGGCCAAGGCCGAGGGGTACATCAACGACTCGACCTCGGCCGTGTTTGCCAAGCTCGAAAAGCTGCTGAAGCACGACCTCAACCACGACCTCGACGTGAACCGCAAGGAGCTGAGCACACTCATCGCCGATGAAATACTCAAGCGCTACTACTACCAGCGCGGCCCCATAGAATACGGCCTGAAGGCCGACGAGGCCCTCGACAAGGCCGCCGCCATGCTTGCCAAGCCCGGTGAGTATGCCCGCATACTCAATGTGAAGCAGTAGTGCCACTTTTTGCTTTATCTGCATGGAAATGAAATCCGAAAAAGAAATGCCCATAGGCGAGCTGTGCGACTTGTTCAACTCCAAGTCGCGCGCCAAGGCCTTGGCCGCGATGGTGGCCGACCGGGCCAACCGGCTGATGTGCGTCGACGGCCTTGCCGGCTCGGCGGCTGCAATGCTCATTTCGCGGCTGCCACGGCTTTCGGACCCCTATCTGGTGGTGGCCAACGACCTCGACGAGGCCGGATATGTCTACAACGACCTGTGCCAAATCAACGGTGAGCAGCACGTGCTCATCTTCCCCTCGGGCTACAAGCGCGACATCAAGTATGGCCAGGCCGACCCGCCGCAGGCCATACTGCGCACCGAGGTGCTCGACCAGTGGCACAGCAACCCCGGCCTGCAGTGGGTGGTGAGCTATCCCGAGGCTCTGGCCGAGAAAGTGGCCGACCGCGCAAGCGTGGAGGCCAGCACGCTGAGCCTAAAGGCCGGCGGCACGGCCGACCTCACAACCACGGCGGCCAGACTGCGCGAGCTGGGATTTGCCGCGGTCGACTATGTGTACGAGCCGGGGCAGTTTGCCGTGCGCGGCTCGATACTCGACGTGTATTCCTACAGCAACGAGTTGCCCTACCGCATCGACTTTTTCGGCGACGACATAGAAAGCATTCGCACCTTCAATGTGGAGACGCAGCTCAGCGAGGCCCAGGTGCAGGAGGTGAGCCTTGTGGGCAGCGCCGACAGCGACGCGGCGGCTGGCACCTCGCTGCTCGAGTTTGCCGGATCCGACACCGTGGTGGTGTGCCGCGATGCCGACTGGCTGCTGCAGCGCGTGAAGGCAGTGGGCGAGGAGCAGATGTCGGCCAGTGCGGTGATAGCTGGAGAAACCGACGTCGACGCCATGAGCAAGGTGGTCGACTACACCGCCTTCAGCCGCTCGCTTGCCGCAATGCGGCGCATCGACCTGCACAACGGCGAGAGCGCGCAGCGCTGTGACGCCCGCCTGAGGCTGCACTGTTCGCCGCAGGGCATATATCACAAAAACTTCGACCTGATAAGCGCGTCGTTCACCGACTTCATGGCGCGCGGCTACCGCATAGCGATTCTCAGCGACAGTGCGCGGCAAATCGACCGCCTGCGCGCCATATTCGACGACCGCGGCGACCAGATTTCGTTCACGCCAGTGCTGCGCACCGTGCACGAGGGCTTTGTGGACGACGACCTGAAGCTGTGCGTGTTCACCGACCACCAGATATTCGACCGCTTTCACAAGTACAACCTCAAGAGCGACAAGGCCCGCTCGGGCAAGCTTGCGCTGTCGCTCAAGGAACTCAATCAAATCGAGGTGGGCGACTACATAGTGCACGAGGATCATGGCATTGGCAAGTTTGGCGGACTGGTGCGCACCTCCGTCAACGGCACGCGCCAGGAGATGATAAAGCTCACCTACCTCAACGGCGACATAATATTCGTGTCGATTCACGCCTTGCACAAGTTGTCGAAATACCGCGGCAAGGAGGGCGTTGAACCCCGCCTGAGCAAACTCGGCTCGGGCGCATGGAACAAGCTGAAGAGCCGCACCAAGAGCAAACTGAAAGACATAGCCCGCGACCTCATAAAGCTCTACGCCCAGCGTGGCAGTGAAAAGGGCCACGCCTATCCGCCCGACGGCTATTTGCAGCACGAGTTGGAGGCGTCGTTTATCTACGAGGACACCCCCGACCAGCTCAAGGCCACGCAGGCCGTGAAGGCCGATATGGAGAAAGACAAGCCCATGGACCGCCTGATATGCGGTGATGTGGGTTTCGGCAAGACCGAAATCGCCATCCGCGCCGCCTTCAAGGCCGCGACCGACGGCAAGCAGACGGCCGTGCTTGTGCCAACCACCGTGCTCGCCTTCCAGCACTACAACACCTTCAAGGAGCGCCTCAAGGACTTTCCCGTGAAGGTGGACTACCTTACCCGCGCCCGCAAGCCCAAGGAGGTGAAGCAGTTGCTGGCCAACCTTGCCGAGGGCAAGGTGGACATAGTGATAGGCACCCACAAACTCATAGGCAAAACGGTGAAGTTTCACGACCTGGGACTGCTGGTGATTGACGAGGAGCAGAAGTTTGGCGTGGGTGTGAAGGAGAAGCTGAAGCAACTGAAGGTGAATGTGGACACGCTCACCATGTCGGCCACGCCCATTCCGCGCACCCTGCAGTTTTCGCTGATGGGCGCGCGCGACCTGAGCGCCATCACCACTCCACCGGCCAACCGCTACCCAATACTCACCTCCATCAGCACGCTCGACGACGAGGTGGTGGCCGAGGCCATCAACTTCGAGCTGTCGCGCAACGGGCAGGTGTTTTTTGTGAACAACCGCATCGACCAGCTGCCGTCGCTCGAGGCCATGATTAAGCGCGTGGTGCCCGACGCCCGCGTGGTGGTGGGCCACGGCCAGATGCCGCCCGAAGAGCTGGAAAAGCGCATCATCGACTTCTCCAACCACGACTACGACGTGCTGCTGGCCACCACCATCATCGAAAGCGGCATCGACATGCCCAACGTGAACACCATTATCATCAACAATGCGCAGAACTACGGCCTCAGCGACTTGCACCAGCTGCGCGGGCGCGTGGGCCGCTCGAGCCGCAAGGCGTTCTGCTACCTGTTTGTGCCGCCGGGCAATCCGCTCACGCCTGTGGCGCGCCGCCGCCTGCAGGCCATAGAGAGTTTCAGCGACTTGGGCTCGGGCATACACATTGCCATGCAGGACCTCGACATTCGCGGGGCCGGCAATCTGCTGGGCGCGGAGCAGAGCGGCTTCATTGCCGACCTTGGCTATGAAACCTACCAGAAGATACTCAAGGAGGCCGTGCTTGAACTGAAGACGGGCGAGTTTGCCGACACGTTCAAGCAGCAGGCCGACGACGAGCGGCAACTCGACGGCGCCGAACCCGAATATGTGACCGACTGCACCATCGACACCGATTTGGAACTTATGTTCCCGGCCGACTATGTGCCGCAGGAGAGCGAGCGCATATCGCTCTACCGCGAACTCGACGCCATGACCACCGACGACCAGGTGAGTGAGTTTGAAGGCCGCCTGCGCGACCGCTTCGGCGAGATCCCCGAGATGGGCCGCGAACTCATACGCATAGTGCCGCTGCGCCGCCTGGCATGCACGCTGGGCATCGAGAAGATTGCGCTGAAGCAGGGCCGCATGTACATCTACTTCGTGGGCAAGGAAAATGTGGCCTACTACCGCTCGCGCGCATTCGGCCGCATATTGCAGTATGTGCAGACGCAGACCGCCCGCTGCCAGTTCCGCGAGGTGAATGGCCGCAACTCCATACTTATAGGCAAGGTGGCTACTGTGGCCGAAGCCCTGGGGATATTGCGCACAGTGGTCAGCTTGCCGTCGGCGTAGCCCTCCTCCTCATCGCCCATATATTCATGGTTAAATAAATGGATTTCGCTGTCTTGTTTTTTATGAAGAAGAAACCGTAAGCGGGTGTTTGGTTATGCATTCTGAAAAACTGACTTAAAAATGTGATATTTTGAAGAAAAATACCGCAATTTTGTAAATAATCCTAAATAATTAAGTAATTTTGCGCACAAGAAGACTTGTTTTAGGTTATAAAGTCTCACTATTGAATTCATTTTAATTAAAAATTTTCAATTATGCGTAAATTTACTCTATTGCTGATGTTTGCCCTTGTGGCAGCATTGGCATGCTCTGCCGCAAAGGCGCGCGACGAGGTGGTGATAAGCCACTTGGCCGCACCCGGCGCGGCGGTCGAGACGGCAACGCGCATTAGTGCCTCAAGTGTGGCCAGCGGCGGCGACTCATACGTCGCAGGCCAGCTCAGTGCTAAGGCGCGCAAGACCGCTTATCGCAGTAAACCGCTTAAGGCAAAAGTCGCGGCAAGCGATGTGGCCGGCACCCGCCAGGTGCTGGCCCACGCCACCACAGGCGTGGTCACCGCACGTGAGGCCAAGGTCACCCGTGTGACCGACGACAGCATTGCCATAAGCGGATTTGTGTTTAGCGATGTCACGGTAGGGGCCAAGATTGATGCCGCCACTGGCAAGGTGAGCATCTATCCGCAGCAAGTGGCCACAGTGCAAAACTATCCCGTGAGCATTTGCAGCGTAGACCTCGACAAAAACGTCTACAGCGAGACCGATCCTGTGACGGGCGTAATCGAAAACGGCGACATTCACTTTGAAACCGCTTTCGGTTTTTTTGTTACCAGCGGTGACAAAAAAGGCGCCTACCTCACGGTGGGCATTCAGGACTACACCGATGTGGCCCAGCCCAACGGACGGCTTTCTAACCAGGTGCTGCGCTTCGACGGCTACTTCTCGACCAAGCGCCGCAGCGTCAGCCCCCAGTCGGACTGGATTTATGTGCGCCAGACGGCCGCCGACCGCGTGCGGCTGTCGCACCTGCCGTCGGACAAGGGCTACTTCAACGTTGAGGCCCGCCTCAACTACGACAAGAGCATAAGCATCGACCCGCAGTCGCTGCTCACGGTGGGCTACTCGAGCTTCAGCTGCTATGCATTCACCGAGACGGTGCAAGACACCACGGTGAGCATTTCGGCCAAGATTCTCAGCCCCATTGCGGGCTCATTTAAGCAAGACGGCGACTCGGCCCGCATAGCGCTGGGTCGCTGGATGGTGGCCGGCACTTCGAGCGGCATTCTGAACATGTTTGTGAGCAGTGAGTTCAGCTCAGCAGCCGCCATCAGTTTCCCGACCCAGCCCGAAGCCAAATTTGATGGCGCGGGCACTGAGGCCGACCCATACCTTATTAAGAGCATTGCCGACCTCAAGGCACTGGCCGTGGCCGTCAACACCGACGCCAGCAAGCGCGGCAGCGCCAAGACCGACATTCAGGACGACAAATACTATCCGGTGTACGATGGCAAGTATTTCGCCCTTGACGCCGACCTTGACTTCTCGGCCTATAAGGAATCGTTCCAGCCGATAGGCTCCTCTTCAGTCCGCTTTGCCGGCACATTCGACGGCCGCGGACACACCATCAACAAGCTTCAGTATCTCGACTATGCCTACGACTATGTGGGCCTCTTCGGCGCCACAGCGCCCGAGGCCACGGTCAAGAACCTGCGGTTCAGCAACCCCAAAATCACCACGGTGGGCTATAACGTGGGCATTCTGGCCGGCCGCAACTTCGGTATTGTCGACAACGTGACGGTAGACTCCGCCACCATCAGCGCCAGCGGTTACAACGTGGGCCTCATAGGCGGCTACAATTTTGGTAAAATCAGCAATGTGAAGGCGCACAAGGCCAGCATTTCGGCTCTGGGCTACGTGGGCGGCGTGGCAGGCTTCTGCTATGGCGACATCACCTCGTGCTCGGTAGAGGGCGCCACCATTCAGCTCGTCAACAAGCAGCAGTTTGCCGGCGGCATTGCAGGCTACATGAGCCGCGTGAAAGGACACGTCAACAGCAAACTGCTCGACTGCTCATTCTCGGGCACAGTGTATTCAAGCGCAAGCGAGATATGCCTCGGCGGCATTGCCGGCGAGGTGGCCTATACCGAGGTGGCCCGCTGCTACACAGCAGCGCGCATCCTCTCGGGCGCCAGCGTGCAGAACTACATAGCCGGCCTTGTGGGAGCGGCCTGGGTGTGCGACATCCATGACTGCTATGCTACGGGTGTGGTCGACAACGCCAACAGCGCATTTGCAGCAGGCCTCGTCAGCGAGGACCCTGAAACCGACGACTCTTATGGCGGCACCACCATCACCAATTGCTATGCGGCTGTTGAACTCAACACCGCCAGCACCGACTCAATCGCCGGCCTTGTGGGCAAGCCTGCCCACATCACGGTGAAAAACAGCTACTTCGATACGCAACTGGCTGGTTTCGGCCACTCAGACTGGGGCAAAACCACTGCCCAACTCACCGATGCCGCTGGCATAAGCGGCTTCGATGCCAGCGTGTGGAACTTCACCGCGGGCCTGTATCCGCGCATCAAGGCCACCGACTCGACCAACGTGGCCGTGGTGTCGGCCTCACCAATCACGCTTGCCGCCACCGACAACGTGAAGCAAGTGAAAAACGACTTCACCTACAGCACCGCAGGCGGAGTGGAGTGGCGCGCCGTGAAAAACGGCCTCTACAGCACCGAGGGCGGCTATGCCTTCAACTTTGCCGACGGCACAGCCAAGCTCAACTATCAGCAGTACACCGACACGGTGGAAGTGCGCCGTGGCAATTCGGCTAAGCTATATTTCATCAACATTGCCCCGATGCCATTTAAGGGCGAGGGCACTGCCGAGAACCCGTGGAAGATTGGCACACGCGAGGAATACAAGCAGCTCGTCAGCATTGCCAACAATGCCTCGCTCACCTTCGAGGGCAAGCATCTGAAGCTGGTGGCCGATATCGACCTCCAGGGCGACACCATCAAGCCTATCGACAATGACGATCGCGGCAAACTGCAATTCCAAGGCACATTCGACGGCGCCGGCCACACCATCGACAACATGGTGGTGTGCACAGCAGCATTCTACCCCGAGGGCAACACCAGCGGCAAGCCGGCGGGCGAGTTTAATCCGCGCGACGAAGGCAGCACCTACTATGGCGGCCTCTTCGGCACCATCGGTGCCAATGGCGTGGTGAAAAACGTGACCGTGGGCAGCAAGGCCGTGTACCAGCTATTCTGCTATGGCGGCGCCATAGCAGGTCAAAGCTACGGCCGCATTGAGGGCTGCTCCAACTATGGCACCGTCTACACCTACTATTCGCGCTCGGGCGGCATCGTGGGCCAGCTCAACAGCGGTGCAGTGGTTAGCGGCTGCTACAATGCCGGCAAGGTGTATGTCGACAACAATCAGGCTGGCGGCATCGCCGGCTACGCATCGCAGGCCACCATCGAAAACTGCCAGAACGCAGGTGAGGTGGGCGCCGTGTACTTCAACAGCTATCAGAAAGATGGCGTGCAGAGCAA
This sequence comes from uncultured Muribaculaceae bacterium, assembly GCA_934667475.1. Classification (GTDB taxonomy): domain Bacteria; phylum Bacteroidota; class Bacteroidia; order Bacteroidales; family Muribaculaceae; genus Sodaliphilus. The sequence goes on from CAKUMB010000001.1 coordinate 268,393, forward strand.
GGCTGGCGGCATCGTGGCCGAAGACAGCAAGTGTGTGATTCGCAACGTGCTCAACACGGGCCGCGTGTTCACCTACAAGCAGGTGGGCGGCATCACAGGCGTCACTTCCAACTCTACAATCACAGCGGCTGTCAACTATGGTCCTGTAACAGTGTTTGCCGACAAGGCCACGTCGGGCCACATTGCCGGCTCTGCCACAGGCTCTAAGTTTGCCGACGGCATGTACGACAGCCAAATAGCCAAGCTCGGAGCCGTTTCCAACGGCAACGTCGAGGGAGTGTCGGGTCTCGCCACATCGCAGTTGGCCGCAGGCAGCCTCAAGCAGCTGGCCGACACTGTGTGGGGTCAGGCATCGGGCAGCTATCCTGTGCTTAAGGCCACAGCCGCCAAGGCCGAGGCCAAACTGGCATCGCAGGCAACGGTGTTCTTTGCCGACGGCAATTTTGCCACCAGCGTCACCTCACCGGCCACCCTTGGCAACACTGGCAGCGTGCAGTGGTGCCTGAAGAGTGGCAAGGCGTTCAGCATTGCCGGCGCAGTGCTCACCCCGACTGTTCCCGCCCAGGGCGTGGAACTTGACACCCTGGTGGCCTCGCAGGCCGGACTGCAGCGCGAACTCCCCATCATCACACTCAACGCAGCCATCTTTGAGGGCAGCGGCACAGCCGAGGCCCCATATCTTATAAAGAACATTGATGACTACAACAAACTGGCCGACTTCGTTAAGACCACTGGTTTTGACTACGAAGGAAGCTACTTTAAACTGGTGAACGACATTGACTTTACAGGTCAGGACTTCAAGGCAGTGGCCGATGGCCCCAACGGATTTGCCGCCGACTTCAATGGCAACGGCAAGACGCTGAAAGGCATCAGTTATGACAGCCACGAAGATAAAGGCACCACGGGCCATGCCTTGTTTGGCACCGTGCTTGCCGCCGGATCGGTTCACGACCTCACCATCGACGCCACAAGCAAGTTTGGCTCCTACACCAAGGCTGCCGCATTTGTGTCGTCGCTCTACGGCAAGGCCTACCGCCTCACCAACCGTGCCGCAGTGACTGCTGGAAACAACTATGCTGGCGGCATCGCTGCCACTGCCAATGGCGGTTCGAGCATAAGCAGTTGCGTCAACTATGGCGATGTGAGCGCAGCCTATGGCTATGCCGGCGGCATATTCGCCAACAGCGTGGCGAGTGCGGCTATTGCAGTAGACAGCTGCCGCAACGAGGGCGTGATTTCGGGCACAAGCTATGTGGGCGGCATCGCCGCTCAGGCATCGGCCATCATCACCGCATCGAGCAACGTGGGCGACATTGTGTCGTCGGCCAAATATGCAGCCGGACTTGTTGGCGCGGCCCTTGTTCCGTCGTCGGCATCGCGCAGCCACAACAGTGGCGATGTGAGTGCCGTTGAGTCGGCAGGTGGCATCTTCGGCCAGGTGGCCCATCACTCGGGCAGCGACCGCTGCACCATCGACAGCTGCTACAACACCGGTGCTGTCACGGCAATCACCAGCTCGAAGAAGAAGTCTTATTACTTGGGCGGCATAGTGGGCTACGCAGGCCGCGGCCTCACCGTGAACCGCTGCTACAACACTGCCGACGTCAAGCCTGAATCGGCCGACATCATTCTCTACACCGTGGGTGGCCTTGTGGGCACCAGCAGCGGCTCGAGCACAGGCTATAACTACTTCACCGACTGCTGGAACTCGGGCAGCGTGAATGGCTATAACAATGTGGGCGGCATTGGCGGCGTGATAGGTGGCGACACCACTGCCATAGTTACACGCTGCCACAATCTGGGCAGCATCGAGAGCACATGCGCCTCGCTGGCCAACACCGGCGGTATTGCCGGCAGCGGCGGCTTTGAGCTGAGCGACAGCTACAATGCCGGTTCCGTTTCGGCCGCAGGCTACCAGATAGGCGGCATCGTGGGCTACCTCACGGGCAAGCCCTACCACTTCACCAGCGTTGCCAACTATGGCAGCGTCACCGGCACCACTGCCAAGTCGACCAAAGTAGGCGGCATTGCGGGCATGGGCCGTGTGGACATGAACAGCTGCTACAACTTTGGCGATGTTACCGGTGCCGATGCAGTGGCCGGCATCGTGGGCCTGCCGGGCAATGCCAGGGCCGAGGTCTACTACACGCGCATAGTGCGCTCGTATAACGCAGGCAAGGTGACCGCCACCGCAGGCGCGGCAGGCAACATCACCACCTACAATAATAGCTGCAGCTATATGTCGGCCGACTCGGTGTACTTCGACAGCGAGATTAACGCCGCAGGCGACTACGACACCCAGCTGGGTGCCAAGGGCCTCGGCAAGCGTGCCTTCACCACACTGAAGCTTGGCAGCGCCTTCACCAACGCCACAGCACAATATCCATCGCTGAAATCGCTTAGCGCCGTTGATTACAACAGCTTTGCAGTGGCAATGCTGCTGCTTGCCGACGGTGAGCAGACCGACAGCGTGATAAGCAACTTTGAGGTGGGCGTTCCGACCAACGCAGTGTGGACAGCTACACCCAACTTGAATATTGACGGCAGCCACGTGACTGTAGCTCCCAAGACCGACGGCGAGCAGGCCACCATCACACTCACGGTGGGTCAGCTCTCCCGCACCTACGACCTCAAGCTGCGCTATCCGTCGGGAGTCAACGCTAACCTGGCCGACAAGGCCGTGGCCAGCCGCGAATACTACAGCGCTTCGGGTGTGCGCATCAGCGGTCCGTCGGCCTACAACCGCGTGGCCATTGAGCGCACCGTCTACACCGACGGCACCACAGTGTCGCGCAAAGTGCTCTATCAGCAGCGATAAATTCCCCCTTTGGTCCACAAGCAGTGGACCATGACTCATAGGCAAGAGCCGCGAGAAATCCTCCGATTTCCCGCGGCTCTTTGCATATCATATGCAGCGTAGGGTGCGAAACAAAGCCAATCAGTGGGCGCACTAGGGCACAGTTTAAGCTGAATTGGATGTGTGTAGCGGTGTCGCGACCGCCGTGAAATGCACTTATTTCCTTGGGCGGCTGTTTTTTATGACTTGGCGTGCTTGTGGGCGGTGGAAAATGGTTATATTTGCGGTGAGTTCCTTGCCTGTGGCGGGAGCACACCGCAAATATCATTAATAATCTAAAATTTTAACGCTATGACATTTTTTGAATCTGTAGAGACTTGCCTCTCTAAGTTTGTCACTTTTACGGGTCGTGCCACCCGTTCTGAGTATTGGTGGTTCTATCTTGCCTGCATGATTGTTAGCTATGCCGTGGGATTTCTTGATGGTCTTATGGACGGAAGCGGAGTTATGTCTACTATTGTGGCGCTGGTGCTTTGCATCCCAATTATTGCTGCCGGCATCAGACGTATGCACGACACTGGCCATTGCGGCTGGTTTATCCTCATTCCCATCTATAATTTGGTGCTTCTTTGCATTAAGGGAGAGGAACATGCTAATAAGTATGGTGAGGTGCCCGCCAAGTAGGGCCTGAAGGTTGAACGCATTAAATTAAAGGCTGGCCTGCGCATTGGTGCAGGCCAGCCTTTATTGTGGGGTTGTAAACGGGTCATTGGTCGTAGTGGGCGAGGGCGCGGCGCAGGTTGTCGGCCAGCTGCACGCGCATCTCTTTTGGCCGCAGCACCTCTATCGAGGGGCCCAGCGACAGCAGTTTCTGCATCAGGTCGTAGGTGTTGCGCATGCGGTAGGTGAATATCGAGTAGGTGTCGTGCAGCTCCTCGCGCTGCGAGTGGTGCAGCGGCAGCCCGCGCAGATATTTGGCTTGCGTCACATTGGCCTTGATGGCAATCTCCTTGGGCTCGTCGTGATTGGTGGTGATGCCGAAGCAGTCGTCAAAGAAGTCTTGCGGGCTGAATCCGTCGGGCATCGTGAATGAGCGTGCCGTGATGCTGAGATCGCTTATGCGGTCGAGCGAATACGTCTTGATGCGCCCGTCGGCCACGTTGAGTCCAATCACATACCAGCGCTGGTCGAATATTTTCACGAAATATGGGTTCACCTCCACGCCGTGGCTCAGGTTCACACGGCTGTAGTTGCGGTAGCTGAAGGTGATGCGCTTGTTTTGGCGCATGGCGTCGATCACTACGGGCAGGTTGCCGCGGCTCGATGGCACGTCTTCGAGTAGAATGCGGTCTGACATGTCGTGCGAGCCGCTGAGCACTCCACTAATCGACATGGAGTTGAGCAGCCACTCCTGCAGCTGCTTGTTGCTGTCGCTGTCGTCCTGGCTGATGTAGTATTCGTAGGTCGACTTGTCGCACACTATGTCGATGCTGAAAGTGTCGGCAATGCCGTTGCGGTAGTTGTAGAACGTGCGCCGCGCCATTGGCTCGCCGTCGCTCACGCTTGAGTCGAGCCACAGGCGGTTCAGCTCCTCGCGCGTGATGCGCTTGTAGCGCTTTATGGTGTCGATAATCCACACATATTTGCTGATGAGGTTGCGTGCCATAGTGCCTTGCTGCTGTGCGTTACCTTATTACTGCTGTTCGGCCACTTTCTTGCCAGTGGTGAGGGCTGCGAGGCCGGCCATGGTGAGCACGGCGTTGAGCAGAAGCAGCTCGAAGCCCAGGGTGTAGCCAAAGGCGCTTGCCAGCCACTGCTGCACGAAGAAGCTGATTACCGGGGCGGCGATGCACACCACGGGCACCAGACGGTCGCGCACGGCGCGCTTGCACATCATGCCAAAGGCGAAGAGGCCCAGAATGGGGCCGTAGGTGTAGCTGGCCAGGGTGTAGACGGCGCTGATGGCGTCGCTGTTGCTGATGAGGTAGAACACGTAGATCACCACGCCCATGCCTACGGCCATTGACACGTGCACCAGTTTGCGCGTGCGTGCCAGAGCGGCGTCGCCCTCCTTGCGGTCGGCCTCAAGGATGTCGACCGTGAACGAGGTGGTGAGCGATGTCAGGGCTGAGCCTGCTGCCGAGTAGGCGGCGGCGATGAGGCCGAGTATGAACAGGATGCCCACAATAATCGGCATCTTGCTGTCGGCTGCCACCATGCCAAAGAGCTCGTCGCTCTTTTCGGGCAGCTGCATGCCGTTGGCCTTGGTGTAGAGCACCAGCAGTGTGCCCAGAATCAGGAACAGTGCAATCACAAAGAACTGCGTGATGCCACTCACAATGAGATTCTTTTGCGACTCCTTGGCGTTTTTGCAAGCCAGGCTGCGCTGCATCAGGTCTTGGTCAAGACCCGTGGTGGCAATCACCATAAACACGCCCGCTATGAACTGCTTCCAGAAGTATGTGCCCTCTTTGGGGTTGTCGAAGAAGAACATGCGTGAGGTTTCGTCGCCGGCCACGGCCTTCACCATGCCGCCGAAGTCATAGCCCAGGCTCTTGGCAATGAAATATATGCACAGCACCACCGACATCACCAGGCAGAAGCTCTTGAGGGTGTCGGTCCAAATCACCGTCTTCACGCCGCCCTGCAGCGTGTAGAGGAAGATGAGGGCGATGGTGGCCACCACATTGATGATAAACGGCACGCCCAGCGGGCCGAACACCAGCAGCTGCAGGGTGACGCACACCACATAGAAGCGCACTGCCGCGCCCAGCATTTTGCTGATGAAGAAGAACCACGCACCGCTCTTGTGGGTGCCTGCGCCGAAGCGCTGCTCCAGGTAGCCGTATATCGACACCAGGTTGCGCTTGTAGAATAGCGGAATCAGCACGTAGGCAATCACAAAGTAGCCCACCACGAAGCCCAGCACCATTTGCAGATAGCTGAAGCCCTTGGCCACCACCATGCCTGGCACTGAAATGAAGGTGACGCCCGAAATGGGCGCACCCAGCATGGCAATTGCCACGATAAACCACGGGGCCTGGCGGTTGCCGTTGAAGAAACTGGCGTTGTCGCTGCCGCGGGAGGCAATCCACGACACCATAAACAGAAGAATAAAGTAGCCAACAATGGTGGCCAATACAATCCAGGGAGTCATTTTTTTGCTAAATCAGTATTTTTTTCGTTAGTTAATATTCAGGAAGTGCAAGGGGCGAGCCACCCCCTCAGCCTTAATCCTTGTAAATAAGGTAGGGCTTACGCTGCTGCTTAAACTTAGCCACGTCGGCCTGCCACGAGGCCTTGATTTCGGCTGCGCTCTTGCCTGCCATAATCATTTGGCGCATAGTGTCGTTGCCGGCCAGCAGGTCGAAGAATCGGGTGAAAAACTTGTCGCCAATGTTGAGCGTGCGGTAGGCGTCGATCACATACGTCAGGTCGATGCCCTTGGCAATGATGCTGTCGGCGCACAGGTTGCGCAGGTCGGTGCCGTAGCACAATTTGTCGAGTTGTGGCGGAGTCTTGGCGCCAGGAATGCTGCGCGGCGTGAAGGTGAACTGGTGGCCGGCCTTCATGTCGGGGTGGCCATACACCTGGAATGGAGCCAGTGTGCCGCGGCCCAGACTCACGGGCGTGCCCTCGAAAAAGCATGTGGAGGGGTAGAGGTACACCGAAATCATGTTGGGCAGATTGGGCGACGGTGCAATGGGCAGCTGGTAGCGCGTGTGGCGAGTGTAGTTCTCACACGGCACCACGGTGAGCTGAGCCTTTTTGCCGCCATCAAGCCAGCCTTCGCCGTTGGCCATCTGGGCAAGTTCGCCCATGGTCATGCCATACACAATGGGTATGGGCAGCGCGCCCACGCCCGACTTGAATTTCATGTCGAGAATGGGGCCGTCGACATACATGATGTTGGGGTTGGGGCGGTCGAACACCACCACCTGCTTGCCGTCGCGCGCGCAGGCCTCCATCATGTGAATCATTGTTATGTAGTAGGTGTAGAAGCGCAGACCCACATCCTGCAGGTCGACCACCACCACATCAATCTTGCTCATGGTCTCCTTGCTGGGCATTGGCGACTTGCCGTCGTAGAGCGAGGCAATGGGTATGCCTGTGGGCTCGTCGACGCTGTTGCCCACCTTCTCGCCGGCGTCGGCCTTGCCGCGGAATCCGTGCTCGGGCGAAAAAATGGTCACCACCTTAATGCCGTTTTCAAGCATCAGGTCGAGCACATGCTTGTTGCCCACAATGCCCGTCTGGTTGCTGAGCAGCGCCACGCGCTTGCCCTTGAGCATGGGCACATATTCACTGGTGCGTGCCGCGCCCACCACCACGGGGGCGTTTTGGCGCTCGCATGCCGCTGCCGCGCATTTGCTTTCGCTTTGAGCGACGCAGGCCGTCACAGCCTGGGCGGTGGTGAAGCATGCCGCGCAGGCAAGGGTGAGGAGTGTAGTCTTTAATAGATTCATAAAAATTCAGTACAGTCTTTAAGTGGTTGTTGTGAAAAAAAACGGCGGCGCGGCATGGCCGCTGGCCGCCACCTTGCAAAGGTAGCAAAATAAATGCAGTGGCAATGCTTTTGGGCAAATTTATTGCACATGTTCCGCCAAAAAACGTCGGCCTTTACGACTTGCGGTTTTGCCAACTTTGTGGTAATTTTGCAATGTCAATACTTACGAAGCACAAATTAAGCATTCTATTATGGCCGAAAATGAAATCGTGGGGCGCATCAAGTATTTGATACGCAATCTCAATTACCGTCAAAATGAATTTGCCGACAAAATCGGCGTCAATGCGTCGAACCTGTCGAAATACCTCAATGGGCGTCTGCCGCTGAGCGAATCGCTCGTGAACCGCATAGTGGTGAACATGGGTGTGTCGAAGCAGTGGCTTGAAAGCGGCACCGACCTGCCCTTTGCCAAGCAGCCGCAGGCTCCGCAGAGCCTTGAGGTGACCAGCGAGCAGCTGCGCACACCCAGCACAGGCACGCCGGTGTATGACATCGACGTTACAGCCGGCACCATGCCTCGGACGCGGATGTTTGCCGATGAGCAGATAGTGGGCTCGGTGAATCTGCCCGACGTGGTGAGCCGCGACTGCCGCATAGTGCGCGTGAGCGGCGACAGCATGAGTCCCGTGATTCGCAACGGCGACTACATTGCCGTGCGTGAGCTCACCAACACCCGCCAGATATTCTGGGGGCAGATATATGTGGTGATGCTTGACGACTACCGCATGGTGAAGTATGTGCGCCGCAACGCCGACCCCGAGATGGTGACGCTGCACAGCGAAAACGCTGCCTACGACGACATGGAGGTGGCGCGCGCCGACATACGCGACCTGATGTTTGTGCAGGCCATCCTGCACTTCGACGTGAGGATGTGATGCGCCCCCTCCGGCATGCCAATGAGTAAGAAAACGGATTAAATGAAAATGACAAAGAAGGAAATATTCGACAACGTCGTCACCCACACCCTGCCCAATGGACTCAAACTGGTGCATGTGGCCAGTCAAAGCCCTGTGGCCTGGTGTGGAATAGTGGCCGGAGCGGGCAGCCGCGACGACGCCCCGGGGCGCCAGGGGCTGGCGCACTTTGTGGAGCACACAATATTCAAGGGCACCACCCACCGCAAGGCCTGGCACATACTCAACCGCATGGAGGCGGTGGGCGGAGAACTTAATGCCTACACCACTAAGGAGGACACCACGCTGTATGCCGTGTTTCCCGACGTGCACTATGGGCGCGCCGTGCAGCTGATTGCCGACCTGGTGGGCTGCTCGGTGTTTCCGGAAGCCGAGCTCGACCGCGAGCGTGGTGTGGTGCTTGAGGAGATCGATTCCTACCGCGACTCGCCAAGCGACGCCATATATGACGACTTCGAGGACATGGCGTTTGCCGGCAGTGGGTTGGGGCACAACATACTGGGTGCTGAGGCCGACCTTAACCGCATCACCAGCACCGATTGCAGCAGTTATGTGAAGCGGCTGTATGTGCCGGCCAACATGGTGTTTTTTTCGATGGGCCGCATGACACCCGACAAGGCATTCGACGTGGCGGCACGGCACTTCGGCCATTTCGACCACGTCCTCGACCGCCCCTGTCGCCCCGAACCGCCGTCAGTGGCCCCGCAGCGGCGCACGGTGGATGTGGGAAGCCATCAGACCCACACCGTGATAGGCGCGCGACTGCCTGGCATGCACGACGACCGCCGCTTTGCCCTGTCGCTGCTCAACAACATAGTGGGCGGCCCTGGCATGAACTCGCTGCTCAACGTGCAGCTGCGCGAGCGCCGCGGATATGTATACACGGTGGAGTCGGGCATATCGTCGTTCACCGACAGCGGCCTCTTTGAGGTGTATTTCGGCTGCGACGAGAGCCACGCCTCGCGCAGCCTGCGCCTGGTGGAGCGCACCTTGCTGCAGTTGGCGTCCGAGCCCATGAGCGCACGCCGGCTCGATGCCGCCAAAAAGCAGTATTGCGGCCAACTGCTGGTGGCCAGCGACAACCCCGAGACCAGCGTGGTGAATGCAGGCAAGTCGCTGCTGTACCGCGGCCGGGTGGGCACGTATGCCGAAACGGTGGAGCGCATCACCGCAGTCACGCCACAGCAGCTGATGGATGCGGCGGCTCTCATAGCCCCCGACCGCTGCTCGGTGCTCACTTTTAGCTGACCTTGGCCGCTTTTGTGCAGAATTATGGCCAAAATTTTGCGGCAGTAGCTTAATTTTCGTATTTTCGTAGCGTTAAACAAGCGAAAGCACAAGAAAAAATATTATTCTTAACAACACAGAATTTTCTATATGAACGATGTCAATCATTATTTGCAGCCTGCCGAGAAAAGGATGAGCGAGGCTGTTGTTTATCTCGACGAGGCACTGGCGCACATCCGCGCCGGCCGCGCCAATGTGAAAATCCTCGACGGCGTGCGTGTGGAGTATTATGGCAGCAAAATGGCCATTAGCAACGTGGCCAATGTAAGCACCCCCGATGCCCGCACCATTGTCATCTCTCCATGGGAGAAGGGCATGTTTAAGGTGATTGAAAAGGCAATCATCGACTCCAACATTGGCATCATGCCTGAAAACAATGGCGAAGTTATACGCCTGTGCATTCCGCCCCTCACCGAAGACCGCCGCAAGCAGCTGGTGAAGGAGTCGAAGGCCGAGGCCGAGAAGGCCAAGGTGAGTGTGCGCAATGCCCGCCGCGAGGCCATTGAGGGCCTTAAGAAGGCTGTGAAAGACGGCATGGCCGAAGACGTGGAGAAGGATGCCGAGACAAAGGTGCAGAAGCTGCACGACAAGTTCCTTAAGCAAATCGACGAGCTTTTCACCGCCAAAGAGAAAGAAATACTCACAGTGTAGCACATCTGCTGCGAGACTAACACCGCATTATGGGCGCAATGGCACCATCTGCCACATGCGCCCTTTTTTGTGCCTGCAGCAGAAAACCGTGCAAATTTAAAATTCAGCTTTAAATTTGCACGGTTTTTACCATTTTTTTGGGGGGCTGTGCCGCTTGGGGCTAATTTTTGCAGCGCAGTGTGTGTTGCTTGCCGGGATTGAAATTGTCGGTCACGGTGATGGTGGGGTTGGCCGTGCCGAGGCCGCTGAATGTGAATGTGCGTGAACTTATCCAGTTGGTGTAGGCCACGCGTGCCGTGACGGTGCCGTGGCCATCGGCGGCATAGCATCCGGCGGTGGAATAGGGCGGGTTCAGCCCCTTGATGCTGGTGAGCGGCAGCGAGAATGTGCCGTTGAAAAACGGCGGCGCCATGCTGGTGGTGTGCCGTGCCCAGCCGCCGTGGCGCAGCGGAATGGTGTCGGTGGCGCCATCGTCCATTACTATGGTCATGGCCATCATTCCCTTGCCGCTTGGGGCAAGGGTGATGCTCGATATGGCCAGTTCGTTGCGCTCAAGACGCATGGTGGAGGGGCCGGCAAGCTGCTTGGCGCTGGCCTTGCCCGCCAGTGCTGGCAGAGCCATGGCGCCGAGTTTGCGCTCCATGGCCCGTTGCAGCTTGGCGTTGGGCTTGAGTGGCGCATCCTTAACTCCAGGCATCAGTTGGCGCCACACGCATCGCAGCTCGGCATACGGCCCCCGGTCGAGGCTGATGCCGTTGATGGCCACCACCAGCTGCCTCTTTGGGTCGATGATGATGAACTGGCCGTAGGCACCGTCGGCTCGGGCCACTCCCGGTTCAAGGCAGCGCCACATTTGGTAGCCGTAGCCCTGGTTGAGGTCGCTCGGTTCGTTGCCCGGATGCCACTCGATTTGCGCCTTCTGCATTTCGGCCACCCATTGTGCAGGCACAATTTGGCGGCCTTCCCACTTGCCGCCGTCGAGCATCAGTTGCCCCACTTTGGCCATCGACTCCACCGTGAGCCTCATGCCCCAGCCGCCCACACACACGCCGCTGGGACTTTGCTCCCAGTCGGCCTCGGTGATGCCGAGCGGTTGCAGCAGCCGCGGCCGCAGGTAGTTGAGCACGGTTTGCCCGGTGACGCGCTGCACTATGGCCGATAGCATGTAGGTGCAGAAGCTGTCGTAGCGGAATCGGTGGTCGGTGCCCAGCTTGGGGTTGGCAAGGAATGCGCGCTCCCAGTTGCTGGCTTGCATCGGCAAATTGGCTGGAGTGTAGGCTCCAGCGTCCATGGTGAGCAGGTGGCGCACAGTGAGGCCGGCAAGGCCGTCGCCTATGGTGTCGGGCAGGGCGTCGGGAAAGAAACTGGCCACGCGGTCGGTGAGCCTGAGCCTGTTTTCGCCTATGGCAATGCCCACGGCAAGCGACGTCATGGTTTTGCTGCAGGAAAACAGCGTGTGCTTGTCGGTGCGCTCAAAGGGAGCAGTGTGGCCTTCGGCCACGATGTGGCCGTTGCGCACTATCATCAGGTGGTGGATTTCGGTGGCGGGCAGGGCCTGCAGCGAGTCGACAAGTGTTATCACCGCCTTGGGGTCGATGCCCTGCGAGGCGGGAGTGGCATGGGGCAGCGATGTTGAGGCCGCCGCCGTGAGCACGCCAATGGTGGTCATGGCCGCAGCCATGATGGTGTGAAGTTTATTCATATTAATAGGTGTTGCTTTTGCTCAAGTTAGCGGAATGGTGGTCCAGTCGCGCGGAATAAGGTCGGGCTTGGGGTCGGTTTTGCACCAGCCTTCGGGCACTATCACTATGCGGTCGGGGTCGGGGTTGAGCCACGCGCCCCACCAGCCGTTGAGCGACGGCCCAGTGATGCAGTGGCTGGCGCGCATCAGGTAGGCCATCACGGTGGCCTCGTTGGCAACCGGGTAGGCCGCAGTGTGCGCCTCGGCCCCCTGGAAGTTGATGTTGGCCTGCACCCAGTCGGGGTCGGTGGTGAACACCATGAAGTTGGCATTGCCTATGCTCGACAGCACATTGGCCACAGCCCAGTTGTAGAAGTCGGGCGTGGCGCCTCCCGCTTGAGGCTCGCTCACGAGCATGGCCGTGCATCCGGGCTTGGCAAGGCTGCGCAGCAGGCCGCGCGACTGTGCCGGCAGCATGCGGTCGGTCACGGCAAACGCCTTGCGCACATTATCTTCGATGCCGGCAAAGTAGCGCGGCGACAGCCATTGCCCCTGCAGGTAGCAGCCGTCGAGCCTGAGCACATTTGGGTCGAAACCGCCGTCGGCGGGGTCGGTGACAATGCGCCCCTTGGGCCGCACTATGTGCGCAGCCAGCCTGCCCAGGCGGCTGTGCATGCCATAGGGCTTAAGCTGCTCGGCTGTGGCCTGAATGTAGCGCAGTTGGCCGAAGCGCGACTTTATCCAGTTGGGCCCCACGGGGTTGAGCAGCGAGTGCGGCTCGCGCTTGAGCAGAGCCATATAGAGTGCGTACTGGAACATTTGGCAGGCTGTGCTGCCCGAAATCTCCACTATGTTCATCGTTTTTTTTGTTTAGGCTTTTAATGCATTACAATGGTGGGGCGCAAACGCCCCCGCAACTGCAAAATAACTAAAAATAGAACTCTGCTCCAACATTTTTTACGTAAAAGATTGGTAGTGTAAACGACAAAATAACTACATTTGCAACCATAAATTATTTTATTGGCCAATATGGGTAAAAGCGATTTTTTAGGGAAACTGGACCTGCTGTGGTCTGGAACTAAACAAAACTGGAACCGGTTTAAACAATGGTATAAAGCCCTTTACAGGGGCAAGCCTTGGTATATAAAGACCCTTGTGGGAATAGCCACATTCATTGTGTGCTTCTTCATCTATCTCGTGGCAGTTGACATCAACTTCCTGTGGCTGTTTGGCAAGTCGCCTTCAATCACCGAGATAATGAATCCCAAAACCAACAACGCGTCATACATCTACAGCGCCGACGGAAAAATGATAGGCAAGTTCTATAACGAGAACCGCACGCCTGTGAAGTTTGGCGAGGTGAGCCCCACATTTTTCACGGCCCTCATCGACACCGAAGACGAGCGCTTCTACGACCACCTGGGCATTGACGTGCAGGGCCTCTTTGCCGCGGCAAAGGACATGCTGGTGCATGGCAAATCGCGCGGCGCGAGCACCATTACCCAGCAGTTGGTGAAAAACATGTTCCGTGTGCGCACGCAGTATTCCACAGGTCTGCTGGGCTACATTCCGGGCGTGAAGATGCTGATTATGAAGACCAAGGAGTGGATTCTTGCCACCGAAATCGAGCTCGTGTACCACGACAAGCAGCGCATACTTGAAATGTATGCCAACACGGTGGACTTTGGCAACAACGCCTTCGGCATCAACACCGCCGCGCGCACCTATTTCAACAAGAAGCCCTCGCAGCTCACTGTGGAGGAGAGTGCGGTGCTGGTGGGCCTGCTCAAGGCCACATCGAGCTACAATCCCCGCCGCAACTACGACCGCAGCCTCAAGCGCCGCAACGTGGTGATCAACAATATGCACACCCACGGCCACCTAACCAAGGCCGAGTGCGACTCGCTGTGCCAGCTGCCCATTAGGCTGCAGTTCCACCCCGAGGACGAGTTCACGGGCGTGGGCCCATACTTCCGCCACGCCGTGCTTGAAGAGCTTAAAGGCTGGTGCGAGGAAAACGGATACGACCTCTACACCGACGGCCTTGAAATCCACACCACTCTCGACACCCGCATGCAAAAGTATGCCGAGGAGGCTGTGAGAGAGCAGATGAAGGTGGTGCAGCGCAACTTCCAGGCCCACTGGGGCGACGGTGACTGCTGGGTGGACGAAAACCAGCAGGTGATTCCCGGCTTTGTGGAGCAGAAGGCGCAGCAGAGCGACTACTACAAAATGCTTCAGGACCGCTATGGCGGCAATCTTGACTCCATAAACTACTATATGAACAAGCCGCGCATGATGCACCTGTTTGACTACGATGGCGGCAAGGACGTGGAGATAACCCCCATGGACTCGGTGCGCCGCATGCTGCACTTCATGCACTGCGGCTTCATTGCCATGGAGCCGGGCACCTGCGAGGTGAAGGCTTGGGTTGGCGATGTTGATTACAAGACGTGGAAATACGACAAGGCAAGTGCAATGCACCAGCCCGGCTCCACGTTCAAGCTGTTTGTGTATGCGGCTGCCATGGAGCGCGGCCTCACGCCGTGCGACCGCCGTCAGGATGCCTACATCGACACCATGGTGCTCAACAAGCGCACCCACCAACTGGAGCGCTGGACTCCGCACAACGCCAACGGCCGCTTCAGCGGCGCCAACATGACGCTGCGCTCGGCATTCGCGCAGAGCATCAACAGTGTGGCTGTGCGCGTGGGCAATGAGGTGGGCCTGCCCAATGTGGCGCAGACTGCCCGCGACATGGGCATCAAGTCGCCGCTCGACCCGACACCTGCCCTGAGCCTTGGCTCGAGCGACGTGAACCTGCTTGAACTGGTGAACGCCTACTGCACCGTGGCCAGCGACGGCATGGCCCACGACCCAGTGCTGGTGACCCAGGTGCTGAAGGTGGACGAAGACGGAGTGAAGACGGTGGTGTATTCAAGCGACAAGGAGAAAGCCGCCGCTCGCCGCGCCATATCGCACCGCTCGGCCTACTTCATGCAAAAAATGCTTGAGGCCAGCCGCACCGATGGTGGCGGCACCTCGATGCCCATCAACGCCTATATCCCTTATGGCGACTGCGACTGGGGCGGCAAGACGGGAACCAGCAACAGCCACGCCGATGCATGGTTTGTGGGCGTGTCGCCCAAACTGGTGTGCGGTGCCTGGGTGGGCGGAGAATACCGCCAAATCCACTTCCGCACTGGCCGTTTGGGCCAAGGCAGCCGCACGGCTCTGCCCATTGTGGGCCTCTTCTTGCGCAAGCTTTATGCCGACGGAGCCTTCAGCAAATACCGGGCCCGCTATGCCAGCGACCCCGACCTCAACAGTCTGGCCGTGGGTTGCGCCAACGAGTATCAGCAAGACCAGGGCGATTCCATCAGCTATGCCGGCAGCGACTCGATTGACATAGTGAACGAGGCTGAGCGCGACATCAATGGTGATGTGGGCGGCGGTGCAAGCGAAGAGCCCGAAGCCACCGAGCCGGCCAGTCCGGCAGCCACCAACTCAGAGGACCAGTCGGTGGAACGGGTGAAAAAGGCCTTCGAGAAGCCCAACAAAAAGAAGCGCAAGACGGCCGACCCCGATCCGGCCGTGTGATGCGCTAAACCACACATAGAGCAGAATCGACATAATCAATGATTATAACACATACAGTAAATAGCAATAAATCAAATGGTACGCAAATATGACTATCTGATAATTGGCTCTGGCGTGGCCGGCATGAGTTTCGCACTCAAGGTGGCCAAGACCGGAACAGTGGCGCTGATTTGCAAAACAACGCTCGATGAGGCCAACACCGACCTGGCGCAAGGCGGTGTGGCGTCGGTGACCAACATGCTCGTCGACGACTTCGACAAGCACATACACGACACCATGGTGGCTGGCGACTGGCTCAGCGACCCCGCTGCCGTGCGCAAGGTGGTGACAGAGGCTCCAGGCCAAATCAAGCAGCTGGTGGAGTGGGGCGTTGAGTTTGACAAGAAGGCCGACGGCACCTACGACCTGCACCGCGAGGGCGGGCACTCGGAGTTCCGCATTCTGCACCATGCCGACAACACCGGCCACGAAATTCAGCAGTCGCTGGTGAAGGCGGTTAAGGATAACCCCAACATCGACGTGTATGAAAACCACTTTGCCATCGAGATAATCACCCAGCACCATTTGGGCAAGATAGTGACCCGCCGCACCAGCGACATTGAGTGCTATGGCGCCTATGTGCTCGACCAGGCCACAGGCAAGGTCGACACCTTCCTGTCGCGCGTCACCCTTATGGCCACTGGCGGCATAGGCTCGGTGTACCGCACCACCACCAATCCGCTCATCGCCACTGGCGACGGCATAGCCATGGTCTATCGCGCCAAGGGCACGGTGAAAGACATGGAGTTCGTGCAGTTTCACCCCACAGCCCTCTATCATCCCGGCGACCGTCCCGCATTCCTCATCACCGAGGCCATGCGCGGATACGGTGCCGTGCTGCGCAACTTGGGCGGCGAGGAATTTATGCAGAAGTATGATCCGCGCCTGTCGCTTGCACCGCGCGATGTGGTGGCCCGCGCCATCGACAGCGAGATGAAGCAGCGCGGCGACGACCACGTGTATCTCGACGTAACCCACAAAGACCCCGAGGAGACCAAGCACCACTTCCCCAACATCTACAAGCACTGCCTGGGCATAGGCATCGACATCACCAAGGACTACATACCCGTGGTGCCGGCGGCCCACTACCTGTGCGGCGGCATCAAGGTGGGCCTCAACGCATGCTCGTCGATCAAGCGCCTGTATGCCGTGGGCGAGTGCTCGTGCACCGGCCTGCACGGTGGCAACCGCCTTGCGTCTAACTCGCTCATCGAGGCTGTGGTCTATGCCGACGCGGCAGCCAAGCACGCCATTGAGCACCACAACGACTACAGCTGGCGTGAAGACGTGCCCGAGTGGAACGACGAGGGCACTCAGCACCCCGAAGAAATGGTGCTGATAAGCCAAAGCGAGAAGGAAGTGGGCGAGATAATGAGCACCTATGTGGGCATCGTGCGCAGCAATCTGCGCCTCGACCGCGCCTGGAACCGCCTCGACATCCTGTATGAGGAGACCGAGAAACTGTTTAAGGAAAGCAAGGTGTCGCGCCGCATATGCGAGCTGCGCAACATCATCAACGTGGGCTACCTGATTATGCGCCAGGCCAAGGAGCGCAAAGAGTCGCGCGGCCTGCACTACACCATCGACTATCCGCCAAAGCCCAAGAATGCCGACGACCTGAAGTTTTAGGCCATCGGGCCGGCATTAGGCTGATAACAACCATAGGCGCAACCGCGGTGCCACTCCTGCAAGCGGGCAGGAAGGCACATGCGGTTGCGCTTTTTTGTGGGCCTGCGGCTTTGACGTTTGCCACTCATGCGTTTCTTTTGCAAAAGCAAGGCTGGCCGCGCAGGCCTGCCGGCAACGATACTTCTATACAAAAGCATGTCCGCTATGAACCAAGAAACCCTGTATGCCCTTGTGAGGCAAATCAACACCGACTATCTCGGCCCTGTGCTGGTGTTCGCACTGCTGGGCGCGGGCATGTATTTCACCATCCGTCTGCGCTTTGTGCCCAAATACTATTGGCGTGCCATTAAAGCCATGTTTGCCGCTTCGCACGACAAAAGCCGCGCCACCGACTTGGGTGGCATGAGCCCCATTCAGGCGCTGTCCACCGCCATCGCTTCGCAGGTGGGCACGGGCAACATTGTGGGTGTGGCCATGGCGGTGATGATGGGCGGCCCGGGCGCGCTGTTCTGGCTGTGGATGGGCGCGCTGCTGGGCATGAGCACCAATTTTGCCGAGGCTGTGCTGGGCATAGCCTACAAGCGTCACACCGCCGACGGCCACCTGGTGGGCGGCCCCGCATTCTACATTCGCTACGGTCTGGGCAGCCACGTGCTGGCGGCCGTGTTTGCAGTGTGCTTCATTCTGGCTGTGGTGATAGGCATCATGGTGCAGGCCAACTCCATTAGCACCGCCGTCACCACCCTGTTTCCCGACAGCCTCAATCCAATTTGGATGGGCGTAGCCCTGGCCGTGCTGCTGGCCTTTGTGCTGGTGGGCGGCATAGGCCGCATAGCCTCGTTTGCCGAGCGTGTGGTGCCGCTCATGGCAGGCCTGTTTCTGGTGGGCAGCCTCATTTTCATTGCCATGCATCTGCCGCGCCTCATTCCGGCCCTGACGAGCATTGTGAGCTGTGCGTTCACTCCCAAGGCCGGTGTGGGCGGAGCGGCCGGCATTGCCGTGATGACTGCCGTGCGCTATGGCGTGAGCCGCGGCCTCTTCAGCAACGAGGCCGGCCTGGGCACCACGCCCCACGCCCATGCCATAGCCAAGGTGAAGCACCCCTATGAGCAGGGCATGATGGCAATTATCAGCATAGGCGTCGACGTGCTGGTGTGCACCTTCACCGGGCTGGTGCTGCTGCTGTCGGGCGTGCTCGACGCCCCCAATGGGCGCGTGGGCATCCAGCTGGTGCAGTCGGCATTCGACTCCTCGTTTGGCGCGGCGGGCACGTGGCTCATAGCCGTGTCGCTGTTTTTCTTCGCCCTCACCACCATAGTGGGCTGGTACTTTTTTGCGGCGCAAAACGTGCGCTACCTGTGGGGCGAGAAGCCCATACGCGCCTACCGTCTGGTGGTTCTCGCGCTTGTGGTGGTGGCCTCGGTGGTCGAGGTTCCACTCATTTGGGAACTGTGCGACACCTTCAACTTCTTTGTGGTGGTCCCCAACATCATTGCCCTTGTGTGGCTATCGCCCAAAGTGGCCGACGAGGTGGAACGCATGCGCGACGCCTTGGGCAAACACAAGCAGTGAACGGCGCGCAGTGTAGGCAGATTTTTTGCGATTTTACCTGATAGTTATTGCTTTATTGGATTTTATTAACTACTTTTGAATCCTTTTGCACACATCGTGGTGCAGAGGGCGGCCGCACTTGTGCCTGAATGGGGCATAGATGCGGCTAAACCAGAGCAATAAAACCGAATACACTATTATTAACACTTGACATAAGTTTATGAAATTAAAACTGTTTTTGCTACTTACGCTACTGGTGAGCCTGCCCGCAATCGCGCAGCAGGCTGCGCTGCGTGGCGTGGTAATCGACTCCAAAAGCAGCCAGCCCGTGGCAGGACTCACTGTGATGCTCAACGGGCAGGGAGCATCGGCCGTGACCGGCCCCGACGGAGACTTCCTGATTACCGATGTGAAGCCCGGCAGCGACCAGCTGCTGGTGCTGGGCTATGGCTACAAAGACCTTGTGCACGATGTGCAGCTGCCATCGAGTGGCGTGACCGACCTGGGCACGCTAAAAATCACCCCCGACAACTTCAGCGCGGGCGACGACTACAGCAATGCCTCGCGCGAAATGACGCTCAGCGAGTCGCAGCTTGAAGACGAAGAGGGCAACTCGCAGGCCGTGGGCATGCTCACCGGCGCCACCGACAACCCCTTCTATCAGGCAGCCAGCTACAACTTCTCGGCCATGCGCTTCCGCATGCGCGGCTACAACAGCGAGTACACCGCCACCTACATCAATGGCATCGGCTTCAACGACGCCGCGCGCGGCCGCTTCAACTACTCGATGCTGGGCGGCCTTAACCAGGCGTTCAAAAACAAGTCGATAGGCACCGGCCTTGAGTCGACCAGTTTCGCCTTTGGCGATGTGGGCGGAGCCAACAACATCACCACCTACGCCAAGGACTACGCTCCCGGCTTCCGCGGCAGCGTGGCCTACACCAACGCCAACTACCGCTGGCGCGGCATGGCCACCTACAGCACCGGCCTCACCGAGAGCGGCTGGGCACTGACGCTGTCGGCCGTGGGCCGCTATGCCGACGAAGGCGTGATTCCCGGCTCGTTCTACAACAGCTGGGGCTACTTCCTGGCCGTGCAAAAGCAGCTCGGGGCCAACCACTCGCTGGCCCTCACCACATTTGGCGCGCCCACCAGCCGCGCCAGCAACTCGGCCACATTCCAGGAGACCTACGACCTTGTGGGCAGCAACCTCTACAACAGCAACTGGGGATGGCAGTGCGGCAAAAAGCGCAATGCCAAGGTGGTTGACTCTTACGACCCCACCGTGCTGCTCAACTGGCTGTGGGACATCAAGCCCGGCACCAAGCTCAACACTGGCGTGGGCTTCCACAAGTCGTTCTACGCCTCGTCGGCCCTCAACTGGTATAACGCGCGCGACCCGCGCCCCGACTACTACCGCTACCTGCCCAGCTACTATGCCAGCGACCCCGATGTGCAGGCCATCTACACCGACAAGTGGCTCAACGACCCCACCTTCAGCCAAATCAACTGGGACGAGCTGTATCAGACCAACCACCTGAACAACTATCTGGCCGATGAGACTGGCGTGGAAAAGGGCGCCACCTACATTCTGGAGAAGCGCCACAGCAACCAGGCCAGCTGGATGCTCAATACCAACCTCAACTCGCGCCTCAGCGAGGTGCTCACTTTGCAGGGCGGCGCCAGTGTGAACTACACTGTGTCGTCGTACTACAAGACCATAAAGGACCTGCTGGGCGGACGCTACTGGACCGATATCGACCAGTTTGCCGAGCGCGACTTCCCGAGCAACGCCGACCTGCCGCAGAACGACCTCAACAACCCCAACCGCCGCGTGCGTGTGGGCGACCGCTTCGGCTATGACTACAACATCAACTCGCTCAATGCAGGACTGTGGCTGCAAAACACCGTGAACCTGGCCCGCTGGGACTTTAACTATGGCGCCAACGTGGGCTACACCAGCTATCAGCGCGATGGCAAGATGCGTAACGGCCGCGCACCCGAAAACTCGTTTGGCAAGGGCGCGAAGCACGACTTTGTTACTTGGGGCGTGAAGGGCGGCGCCGTGTATAAGCTCGACGGCCGCAACAGTTTCCACGCACACGCCTACTATGGCACCCATGCGCCGCTGCCCGGCAATGCCTATGTGTCGCCGCGCATCAAGGACGACGTGATCACCGACCTCAAAAACGAGCGCATACTATCGGGCGACCTGAGCTATGTGTGGAACTACCGCCGCTTCATGGGTTCGGTCACCGGCTACTGGACCGAGTTCTGGGACCAGACGGAGCGTACCTCGTTCTACGACGACCTCAACAGCACATTCATGAACTACGCCCTCACCGGCGTGCGCAAGGAGCACAAGGGCGTGGAAGTGGGACTGGCCTACAAGGTGACACCCTCGGTGACCGTGAGCGCTGCCGCCAACCTGGCCCGCTACCAGTATAAGAACCGCCCCACGGGCACCCGCAGCTATGAAAACGGCTCGCAGCCCGATGTGACGCAGACGGTGTATCTGAAAAACTTCTACGTGGGCGGCACCCCGCAAGAGGCCTACTCGCTCAGCTTCAACTGGGCCGCGCCCAACATGTGGTTCTTTGAGGTGAACGGCACCTGGATGAACCGCGCCTACATCGACCTCTCGCCCATACGCCACGAGAAGATGGACAACCTGTGGACCACGGTCGACACCAAGCAGGAACTTGAAGCCAAGTTGCGCGAAATCACCACACAGGAGAAACTCAACGAGGCCCTCATCATCAACATGAGCATCGGCAAGGTGATATACCTGAGCCGCACGGCCTCGCTCAACGTGAACCTGAACCTCAACAACCTGCTCGACAACCGCAACATTCAGACGGGCGGCTACCAGCAGGGACGTTTCGACTACACCAACTTCACCACCACTAAGTATCCCAACAAGATTTACTACGGCCAGGGCTTCAAAATGTATCTGAACCTGGGCGTGCGCTTCTGATGGCAAGGTGCAACATCTAAAAAAAGTACACTCAAAAGGAAAATAAAAAACTTCACTTACGATATGAAAAAATTAAAGACGATTTTAAGCGTGATGCTGCTCGGCCTTGCCGCCGTGAGCTGCAACGACAATTTCGACACTCCGCCCATGGTGGCCCCTGTGGCGCAAGACAAGCCCAACACCACCATTGCCGAGTTTAAGGCAAAATATTGGCAGGACGCCCCAAACTACATCGACACCGTTAAGGAAGATCTCGTGATTCACGGCCGTGTGGTGAGCAGCGACGCCTCGGGCAACATCTACAAGAGCCTCTACATTCAGGACGAGACCGGCGCGCTCACCATAAGCATCAACGCCAACAGCCTCTACAACACCTACCGCGTGGGTCAGGAAATTGTGATTCCGCTCAAGGATATGTATGTGGGCAAATACAACGGCCAGCAGCAGCTTGGCTATCCCGCCTACTATGAGTCGGGCAATGTGTGGGAGGCCACATTCATGTCGCTCGAACTCTTCAAGGCTCATGCCCAGCTCAACGGCATGCCCGACCCCTCCGACATCGACACTGTGGCATGCAGCATCGCCGACCTTAAGCACGACGCCGAGAGCCTGCGCAAGTGGCAGGGCCGCCTGGTACGCTTCGACGGCGTGAAGTTTCAGGACGCTGACGGTGACAAAACCTTTGCCGAAGATGGCTCTACCACCAACCGCAACATTGTGGACGAAAACGGCAACTCGCTGGTGCTGCGCAACAGCAACTACGCCACCTTCCGCACCTCGATTCTGCCAACGGGGCAGGGCAGCGTGGTGGGTGTGCTCAGCTACTACAACACCCGCGCCGGCAGCAATGGCACTTGGCAGCTCTACATTCGCGACACCAAAGACTGCATAGGCTTCTCAACCAACACCAAGGGCACTTCCAAAAACCCCTACACCATCGATGAGGTGGTGGCCAACCAGGGCACCGCCAACGGCTGGCTCACCGGCTATGTGGTGGGCGCCGTGGCTCCCGAGGTGACCAAGGTGCGCAGCAACGCCGACATCCAGTGGACAGCTCCCACCACACTCGACAACACGCTCATCATAGGCCCCAGCGCCGATTGCCGCGACTACACCAAGTGCGTGGCTGTGTCGCTGCCGCAGAACACTCCCTTCCGCACGCAGGCCAACCTCAAGGACAACGCCGAGGTGCTGGGCACCCAGATTTGGCTTAACGGCAAGTTTGCCAACTACATGGGCATGGCCGGTGTGACCGGCAATAGCGGCTCGGCCGATGAGTTCCGCCTCTCGATAGCCACCGGCGGTGTCACCAGCCTCAACGAGACGTTTGAGGGCGGCGCCATCCCCGCAGGCTGGCAAAATGTGAAGGTGAAGGGCAACAAGGAATTCTTCATTGCCTCCTACGGCGGCAACTCGTATGCCAAGGTGAGCGGCTACAACGGCGCAGCGCCGTTCGACACCTGGCTCATCAGCCCTGCCATCAACATCAAGAAGGCTGCAAAGCGCATGCTCTCGTTCCGCACCGAGGTCAACAGCTATGGCTCAACCGAAACCACATTTGAGGTGTATGTGATGTCGACTGCCGACCCCAACACCGCCAAGATGCAGAAGCTGAGCCCAGCACTGGCCACCGCGCCCGCATCGGGCTTCAGCGACTGGGTGGAGAGCGGCAACCTTGACCTCAGCGCATGGGCCGACGGCACCTACTACATAGGCTTCCGCTACGCTTCGCCCAAGGCCGACAACTATGCCACTTGGCAACTCGACGACGTGAAGTTTGGCGACGGCTCGGGCTCGGTGACACCGCCCACCCCCGCCAGCGGCACGCGCGCCGACCTTGAGACCATGAACAGCGGCGAGCCCACAGGCTTCTACAACACCTACACATCAAAGGCCGGCTGGAAGGTGTCCAACGGCAACCTGCTGAAAGGCGGCGACGTGGACAGCAACCCCGTGTTCAAGTTCATCGGCTACATGACCGGCTCCACCAATGACTATGCCTTCGCCCCCTGCCTCAACGGCAAGACGAGCTCTGTAGGCACACTCACATCGCCTGAACTCACCAGCGGCATCTCCACACTCTCGTTCAACTACGGCATGCCCTACACCGACAAGGCCCTGAAGTTCCGCGTCGACGTGCTGCAGGCCGGAGCCGTTGTGAAGTCGTTCACCGTCGAGCAGGCCAGCCCGGTTAAGTACACCGTCTACACCTTCAGTGAGGCCATCGACGTGGCCGGCAACTACAGCATTGAGTTCACCAACCTCTCGCCGTCGAACACCAATGAGGCCAACCGCGACCGCGTGGCCATTTGGAACATCACGTGGACTCAGCCCTCGACCAAAGTGGTGCGTGACCCGCGCTCGCGCGTGCGCTGATCCGCCCGTAGCATAGAACATACACAAGAAAAATAGTCACCTGTGGGGTGGCGGGCCATCAAAGGTCTGCCACCCCACATTATTTTAGGCATGAATATTTTGGCAGTGTTTGCAATAAAAGCAAATAATGTATTAACTTTGCGTGTTAATAGCAACACGATAATCACAGAATAGTAATGAAAGTCAAAATACATCGCGAAGGCCAGAACATAATATTTGTCCTCCTGTTCATATTGCTGGCCATTAATGTGCCGGCATATATGTTCATCGACTACCGCCCGATTTCCATTGCCATGATAGTGGTGTCGGTGGTGATGTTTTTGCTCGTGGTAAACTTCTTCCGTCTGCCCAAGCGCCACTTCAAGCACTGCGACGACCCCCTGGCCGTGGTGGCATCGGTTGATGGCACTGTGGTGGCCCTCGAAGAGGTGTATGAGGACGAGTATCTGCACCGCAACATGATTCAGCTGTCGATATTCATGTCGGTGTTCAACGTGCATGCCAACTGGACCCCCGTGGCCGGCCTCGTGAAATATGTGAAGCACCACGCGGGTCGCTTCATGGCCGCCTATCTGCCCAAATCGAGCACCGAAAACGAGCGTTCGGCCATAGTCATTGAGGCCGCCAACGGCAAGGATATTCTGGTGCGCCAAATCGCCGGTGCCGTGGCGCGCCGCATAGTCACCTACGTGGAGCCGGGCGAGCGTGTAGACTTCGACGACCACATCGGCTTCATAAAATTCGGCTCGAGGGTGGACGTGTATTTACCCCTCGACACTGAAATCTTCGTTAAACTCGGCGACAAGACGTGGGGCGGCGAAACCCTTGTGGCCCGACTCAAACCCGCCGGCGAGCGTGAAGCATAAATCCAAAACGCAGAAAAATAGAGCAATAATATGAGCAACATAGCAACAGCGATTAAAAACAGCATTCCCAACGCCATAACCAGCCTCAACCTGCTGTGCGGCGCACTGGCCTGCGTGGCCGCCTTCAGCGCACTCGACCCTGTGCTCACCATTGGCGGCAGCCACGTGCTGGTGGGCTACGAAGTGGCCTTCATGCTGATAGCGCTGGCCGCCGTGGCCGACTTCCTCGACGGCTTTGTGGCGCGCCTCATAGGAGCCGTGAGCGGCATAGGCAAGGAGCTTGACTCGCTCAGCGACCTCGTGAGCTTCGGCCTTGCCCCGGCTATGGTGCTCTACAACCTGATGCGCGCGGCCAACCCCGACAGCCTGTTGTGCTTCGCTGCCATGATTATCCCCGTGTTTGGCGCGCTGCGCCTGGCCAAGTTCAACGTCGACACCACCCAGAGCACCACATTCCGTGGCTTGCCCATCCCCTCCAATGCAATATTCTGGATAGGCTTCACTTCGTGGTATGCCACCCACCACAGTGTGAGCCAGTGGGTGGTGGTGGCACTTGTGGTGGTGCTGTCGCTGCTTATGGTGTGCAATCTGCGCATGTTCTCGCTCAAGCTGCACAGCCTGCGCCTTAAAGACAGCTACCGCCAGTGGCTGCTTGCAGTGGCCTTTGTGGCCTTTGTGGCCATCGACGGCCTCTCGGGCCTTGCATGGGCCATAGCCTTCTATGTGCTGCTCTCGGCCGTGGCCGGCACAGGCGCCGAAAATCCCAAGCACTAACCCACCGCCAGTCAGCGCCTTAATGCCCTGCTCGCCCCCCCAAAAAAAAATCATATAATTGCCATAAATCGTTTGTGCAACTAATTGAATTAAACTATATTTGCAGAAACGATACAACATAACCACCAATGAAACCAACAGCCATAAGCCTCACAGCACTCACCGCACTTGTGCTATGCCCCGCAGTTTCTTCTTCGCGGCAAGTACGTTACACCTATGATGATTCAGGTAATCGTGTTGCTCGGTATGAGCCGGAAGAACGCTTGATGAGTGATACGGCAGTCTCAATAGGCGACATAAAAGTTTATCCGTCGGTCACCCACGATTGCGTGAATGTGACCACTAATAGTGATTTGAGTAATTCGTTTCTTACATTTAGCATAAGTGACATTGATGGAACTCATTTGAGTAGTGGCAAAATTACCGAGCCGGCGACGACCCTACCAGTTGATGGTACTGGTGGATGGTATTTGATAAATATTTCATCGAAGAAAGAGACGGCTTCGTTTAAAATTCTAAAACAATAACAGATGCCAATGAAACCAAATAAAAAACGCTTGTTGGCAGTGTTGATTGCCGCAGTTTCTTTCACAGCAGTCAGTGCGCAGCGTTTAATCACTGATTATCTAAACATTGCCGATTCAATAGCGAGCGGTCTAATAGAATTGTCCGACGGAAACCTATCAACTATGCCATCCAGAACTGTGATGAAAATTACAGGCGAACAGCCTAAACCAAGCGTGAATAAACAACTTGCGCCTGGTACTGTGAAATACGAAACAAGTGTAGGCGCTGACGGGCAACTTAATGTTGAGATCCCGATTGAAAGTTTCGCAGCAAAATTTGAGGCGGATCCGGGCATTGCGCTCAATTACAATGGCATGAGTTCTGCGTCGTTTATGGGTGATGGTTGGAGCATAACAGGGTTGCACGCGATTACCCCAACGGAACGCACCATATTTACGGATGGTCGTTGTTCTGGTATAGATGGTGATGCCGTTATGCATAGACAAGGACTTGGCTTTTGTGGGTTCAGTAGCATTCGCAGTATTGATGATATCACAGGAGACACTACTTTGGTAGTTTGTGATCCGTTGAATTTCGGAGCGCCAAAATTTAACTCTAACCGCTTGGAAGAGAATATATTTGAATATGAATCTATCATTGGGTCGAATAAAATTATAGACATCCGACTCGTGCAAAAGACCTCATTTGACAAAGCTATAGGAAAACGAAGCGTCACGGATTACAATTATGATGACTTCAGGAATGTGATATGTGAGTCCTCTGATTATGGCTCTGGATACAAGCAAATTAAAAGAAGTAATTACCTTAATGAGGTGTCGCCACAGATCAATATTATTGGTCTTCCTATGCTTGAAACCACTACGACTGAAACAGGTGGGCAGTTTTCAATGACGGGACAGCGCACCACATATAATGCGCGTCATTTACCAGAAACAGTGGTCGAATTTTATGGAGAAGAGAACTCCGTGGTTAAGATCAGTCGTTACACTTACGATGAATTATGCAATTTAACTAAGGAGGAAGTGAAAAATTATGATTCCAATGAGTTGATAGAAAAAAATATGGATACACTGACGATAGTGGCTATTTAGGAAAAACACTTGTCTCGTCAACTGACGACAAGGGCCTCACCACAAAATATAAGTATTGTGGATTCGGAGTAATTATTAGCATCACATTAAAACCATGGTTCTTTGAGGGGGGTGATACCGCTGTGGCCGCTCATGGCTTGGTAACAGGCGGCCCCATCGATATAGGAGACCAACCTATGTTAACGAATGGACTTGGAACTTACACTCGGTATGATGCATTTGGCCGAATTGATTCAGTGGGCAATGAAATAGGAAATTCAAAAGTGACTCACTTATCATGGGCTGGCGTTACAGAAGCAGGTTGTTACGTGTCTCTTGTTACCGAAACGGGAAAGCCCGACAGACGAAATGTGTTTGACGGCTTTAACCGCGAGGTGCAGACGGCAGTGATGCGTCCCGATGGCCGGTGGCTGAAAACAGATAAACTCTATGATTGTCGTGGCAATATTATGTCGGAGTCGTTGCCTTACACATCCGAACAGCCACAGTTGGTGACAACGGGATATGATCACTATGGCCGTGTTATACGGAAGTTGTGGCCCAGTGGCCGCAGCGAGAGCTATTCTTATCACGGACTTTCCTCTGCATCGACAGTAGAGGGAATAACATCAACGAGTTGTGTTGATCCGTTGGGTCGTATAGTGGAAGTGGAACGGCCCGATGGAACCGTGAAATACACCTTGCGCCCTGATGGTCAGCCCGAAGCCATTCTTGTAAATGGCTCTATAAGCACCACATTTGAGTATGATAGTTTCGGTCGAAAAACGGTCATTAATGATCCCAGTGCTGGCCGCAGGGAATATGCATACGATGCTGCAGGCAATGTTGCAAGTGAGACAGATGCGCGAGGCAGAAAAGTTATGCACAAGTACGACAAACTTGGGCGTGTGATACTTAATGAGCATGACGGCATTACTCAAAGTTTCAAGTATGATTATGATGGTAATGTTGAGAGTGTGACTCAATCTGATGGGCAATGGATGCACTATGGCTACGATATAGCCTGCCGTGTCGTTCAGGTCGATGACAATGGTTATATCCGCAAATACGGGTATGTGGATGGTAATGTGGCAGAAATCAGGCATGTCTTACCTCGAAAACTACATTTAGACGACATAGTGGAGCGTTATGTCTACTCAAAAGGTACGCTCACAGAACTTAGCATCGACAATGTGGGGGTGGTGTGGCGGCTTAACGCCGAAAGTGATATGGGCATTCCTTCCGCCACATCGGGCATGGCAATAAGCACTGAATTCTCATACGACAGCGATATGCGGTTGTCACGGCAGGTGGCTAAGAGCAAGGGTGGTGCGGTGCTGCACAATATGGAATATAATTATGACCCTGAGACTGGAAATCTGATGTCGCGTACAGACAATCTTGGCTATGGAGAGGAACAGTTTGAGTACGATGAACTTAACAGACTGGTGTCGTATGGCAACGACCAAGAAGTTGAGTATGACGAAAAGGGCAACATACTTGCCCTTGATGCTGCTGAAGAATATAAGTACGGTAGCGCACGGCCATATGCAGTTAATTCTGTGGAAACAGAAGAAGATGCCGAAGGCCAACGCATTGTATTTAATGCGCTGCAAAAGCCCGACAGCATTATGCAGGGAGGCGTTACTGCTGCGTTTACCTATGGCTGTGACGGACAGCGCTCTTTGATGCGCATTTTTGACGGCAGAGGCAATGGTACTGACACTCGATATTATGGAAGTCAGCAGTTCACGCTGCTTTCACATAAAAATGGAAATGACGTGAAGAATGTTGCGATTCTGTATTTGGGTGGAACGCTATATAGGGCCCCTGTCGCACTTGTTAATAACATATATGATTGTAATGGGTGGCAGGTATATGATATTGTGCGCGATCACTTGGGTAGTATTTCAGAAATTGTTGATACTGCTGGCTGTGTCGTGCAGTCGCTGCGGTATGATGCATGGGGCAACTTGTGTGATGCTTATACACAGGAGGCTTACACAGCAGCTAATATGCCACAGCTTGTGCTTGGACGGGGATATTGTGGTCATGAGCATCTTTTGGATTTTGGACTAATCAACATGAATGCGAGGCTCTACGATCCAGCTGTGGGTAGGTTCCTTAGCCCAGATCCGCAGGTGCAGCTTCCTGACAATGTGCAGAGTTACAACCGCTACAGCTATTGCCTGAATAATCCGCTGCGCTACCGTGATGAGGACGGGGAGTTCTTCCTCGGATTGGTGATTGGCTTTTTCCGCGGCATATTCACTTGGCAAAATCCATTTAAAACGGCTTGGCACACAGCCGTCAACGAGACTAAAATTCGGATAGGGCTGCTTAAGGCTGATTGGAGCCAAGGCTTTTTCAAGGGTATGAAGCAACTTGTGTCGCGCTTCACTTGGGAATCGTTGCAGACGGTGGTTGGCATATCTTATTCGTTGGTAAGAAACTGGATAGTCGACACGGAAGTCAGATATAATGGAGGAGCAACGTTTGTCATAAAATTCAATGGAAAGGGTAATGGCATTACAATAGGAAATTATATAAATATAAATGATAAACTCAGCTATGAGAAAGCCAACGTGTTTGCTGGAGGATCCTTTAATCCTGCAAACGATGAATTATATGTGCATGAATATGGACATTACATTCAAAGTCAAAATAATGGGCCGCTTTATTTGCCAGTGTTTGGCATTCCCAGTTTGATTGATTGCAAATTTAATGACAACCATTCTGACACGTGGACCGAAAAAGATGCCACAACCCGAGGTATGGCTTATTTTGGAAAAACAGAGAATATAAAGTATCCTTATTACCACAAAATGCTGGCACGGCACTTGAAATTGGTGTCGTTTGATAATTAATACAAGAAAGGAACTTATTATGAGAAAAAGAACGTGTGTTTTAGTTGTTATGCTGGCAGCGGTTGCTGCCATGACGTTGGTGTCGTGCGAATATTTTTGGGACATCACCATAAAGAATAATAGTGATGATGATGTGCTCTGCACTGAGTGCGAGTCGTTGGGCGATACCACTATTGATGCTGACCGCATGCTGCTGGCAGAGGCAGGGAAAGAGACAAGGTTTGGCTATATAGGCACTGTGTTCCATAAATCATATTCCAAAAACGAATATTATGTGTATATGATAGTGAGTGCCGACAGTGTGCTTAAATATGGTGCGAAGAAAGTGGCTAAAGACAGAAACTTCATTTGCCGCTATGAGGCTATTGGGAGGGCTTTTAGCGTGCTTGGAAAATTGGAGTTGTCCTATCCGCCTACACAGGAGATGGTAGATGCCGGCGTGCGTGTGATTTATCCTGATGGGCGTGTGTGGCAGAAGTGAAATTGCGTAACTGGGAAAAAACTTAATTATGAAATTAAACAGAATTATTCCATTGGTTGTTGCAGGGGTGCTGCTGATCTTGGCGCAGTCGTGCAAAGACAAGGTAGCATATTATAATAAAATCTACAAATCGTACAGGAATTATGCCGATTATCCAATCAGGATTTATGAGACAGAATACCCCGACACCTTAATATCCCGGCATCCGCTTGAGTCGTATGTAATAAAGCCTGGCTATGCTCTGGATGGGCGCGTTGGGCATTTCTCAGGGCTTTATGTGGATGTGGTGAGCTTGATAATAATGAATTCCGACACGGTAGACCGCTATGGGCTGAAAACGATATCGCTGCAAAACAGGTACATCTGCAGGTATGACATAGACAATGAGGCTTATAAGAAACTGCCGAATTCTTCGGCCAATACCAAGGTGGTGCGTTACCCGCCAACGCAGGAGATGGTTGATGCGGGAGTCCGCGTAATTTACCCTGACGGGCGCGTGTGGCTGAAGTGATGCAATTTTTGGTGGGGGCGGCTCGTTAGTAATGTGGTGGCACGATGTTTGCATTTGCTATGGTTGTATGCAATCATCACGCTATGTTTAATTCATAAAAAAAGAGACAGGCCGTATGCTCACAATATTGTTTTTTGCCTTTGTGGCGATAATCCTCTATCCGCTGGTGCGCGTCATGTTTAGGCTGCACCGCATTAAGCGCGACTTCAGCCGCGCCTTTGAATCGGGGCGTCAGGCCGGGGGCGGCTATGAAACCAGCCAGGCTGGCGAGCGCGACCCATACACGGGCCGCCGCAAGGTGTATGGCAGCGATGAGGGCGAGTATGTCGACTTTGAGGAGGTGACAGCTGCCGAGGCCACTACAGCCGAGGCCACAGCTGCCAGAGGCAAGACCGCAGCGGCCGGCGACTACCGCGAGAGCCAGGTGGTGGATGCCGAGTTTGAGGAAATCGGTTAGCGCCACAGCGGCTGCGGGTAGCAGCCCGGGCGGTGAATTGGGTGCGGCCTTTTTTGCCAGTGCTCTTAAATTGCCGTATCTTTGCCACAGAAAACAATCAAGACACATACACTATAATGGCAAAGGATATAGTTCAAACCCCGATGATGAAGCAGTTTTTGGCCATGAAGGCCAAGCACCCCGATGCGGTGCTGCTGTTCAGGGTGGGAGACTTCTATGAAACGTATTCCGAAGATGCCATAACAGCATCGGAGATTCTGGGCATCACTCTCACGCGGCGCGCCAACGGCGCCGCCAAGAGCATCGAGATGGCCGGGTTTCCGCATCACGCCCTCGACACCTATCTGCCAAAGCTGGTGCGCGCTGGCAAGCGCGTGGCCATCTGCGACCAGCTTGAAGACCCTAAGCTCACCAAAAAGCTGGTGAAGCGCGGCATCACCGAGCTTGTGACGCCCGGCGTGGTGGTGGGCGGCAACATTCTTGACCGCAAGGAAAACAACTGGCTGGCCGCCGTGCACTTTGGCAAAAAGGAGTGCGGCGTGTCGTTTCTTGATATAAGCACGGGCGAATTCCTCACCTCGGAGGGCGATGTGGCCTATGTTGACAAGTTGCTGGCCAACTTTGCGCCCAAGGAGGTGCTGGTTGAGCGCGGCCTGCGGCGCAAGTTCGACGACACCTTCAGCGCGCGCTACCTTACCTTTGAACTCGACGACTGGGTGTTCAGCGAGGAGTCGGCCACCGAGCGGCTGCTGAAGCACTTCGAGACCAAAACACTGAAAGGCTTCGGCGTGGCGGGCATGACCAGCGCCATAATTGCGTCGGGCGCCGTGCTGCACTATCTCGACGCCACCCAGCACACCCACATCAAGCACATCACCACGCTGGCACGTATCGAGGCCGAGCGTTTTGTGCGCCTCGACAAGTTCACCGTGCGCAACCTCGAGCTGGTGGCGCCGATGGCCGACGAGGGCAAGAGCCTGCTGAGCGTGCTCGACCGCACGCTCTCGCCCATGGGGGCGCGCATGATGCACCGCTGGCTGCTGTTCCCGCTGAAGGATGTGAAGCAAATCAACCGCCGCCTCGATGTGGTGGAGCACTTCTTCAAGCACCCCGACGACCGCGAACTGCTGAAAGAGCAACTCGAGCTGATAGGCGACATCGAACGCCTGATATCGAAGGTGGCCGTCAACCGCATCACTCCGCGCGAGCTGGTGCAGCTCAAGTCGGCCCTGCAGGCCATCGAGCCCATAAAGCAGATGTGCGTGCAAAGCGGCAATGAGGTGCTGCGCAACCTGGGCGCGCAGTTGAATCCGTGCCCCATAATCCGCGACCGCATCGATAGCGAAATCAATCCCGACGCGCCCAACCAGGTGAACCGCGGCAACGTGATTAACCGCGGCGTGGACTCGCAGCTCGATGACCTGCGCGACATATCGGTGTCGAGCAAGGACTACCTGATGCAGCTGCAGCGGCGCGAGAGCGAGGCCACTGGCATCCCAAGCCTGAAGATTGCCTACAACAATGTGTTTGGATACTACATAGAGGTGCGCAACACCCACAAGGACAAGGTGCCCGAGGGCTGGATTCGCAAGCAGACGCTTGTCAACGCCGAGCGCTATGTGACGCAGGAGTTGAAGGAGTATGAGGAAAAAATACTCGGCGCCGAAGAGAAGATACTCATCATTGAGCAGCGGCTGTTCACCGAGCTGGTGGCCGCTGTGGCCGACTACATACCCGCCATTCAGCTCGACAGCAGCCTCATTGCGCGGCTCGACTGCCTGTGTGCCTTCACGCGGGTGTCGCTCGACAACCGGTATAACCGCCCCGAAATCAACGAGGGACTTGACATCGACATCACCGAGGGCCGGCATCCTGTGATAGAGCGGCAGCTGCCGCCGGGCGAGGTGTATGTGCTCAACAGCATCCACCTGGGCAACGACGGCCAGCAGATAATGATAATCACCGGCCCCAACATGGCCGGCAAGTCGGCCCTGCTGAGGCAGACCGCCCTCATCGTGCTCATGGCGCAGGTGGGCTGCTTCGTGCCCGCCGAGGCTGCCAAAATAGGCATCGTCGACAAAATCTTCACACGCGTGGGAGCCAGCGACAACATCTCGCTTGGCGAGTCCACATTCATGGTCGAGATGACCGAGGCCGCCTCCATCCTCAACAACCTGAGCCAGCGCAGCCTGGTGCTGTTCGACGAGCTGGGCCGCGGCACCAGCACCTACGACGGCATATCCATAGCCTGGTCGATAGTGGAATACATCCATGAGTCGCCCACAAGGGCCAAGACCCTCTTTGCCACCCACTACCACGAGCTCAATGAAATGGAGAAGTCGTTTAAGCGCATACGCAACTACAATGTGAGCGTGAAGGAGATTGACGGCAAAGTGGTGTTTGTGCGCAAACTGGTGAAGGGTGGCAGCGAGCACAGCTTCGGCATTCACGTGGCCCGCATAGCAGGCATGCCCAAGGCCATAACTAGCCGCGCCGACCAAGTGCTGAAACAGCTGGAGGCCAACAACCGCAACGACGGCGTCGCGGCGGCAGGCAATGGCCTGGCTTCGGCAGGCAGCGGCGTGCAGCTGTCGTTCTTCCAGCTCGATGACCCTGTGCTGTGCCAGATTCGCGACGAGATACTGCACACCGACATCAACAACCTCACCCCCATGGAGGCCCTTAACAAGCTCAACGACATCAAGGGCATCATCACGGGCAAAAAGGATTGATAAAATCAATACACACATCACATCATCATCTATGGAAAGAAAAGACTTTGAGATAATGGCCCCTGTGGGCTCGTGGGAGTCGCTCACCGCAGCGTGGCAGGGCGGCGCCGACGCCATATATTTCGGCATCGAGGGCCTTAACATGCGCTCGCGCTCGAGTGTTAACTTCTCGCTCGACGACTTGCGCACCATAGCCGCCTGGTGCCACGAGCGGGGGCTGAAAAGCTACCTCACCGTCAACACCATCATCTATGAGGAAGACATCGACTATATGCACCAAATAGTGGGCGCGGCCCGCGACGCTGGCATCAGCGCCATCATTGCCAGCGACATGGCCACCATACTCTATGCACGCAGCATAGGCGTGGAGGTGCACATCTCCACCCAGGTGAACGTGAGCAACAGCGAGGCCATGCGCCACTATGCCCAGTGGGCCGACGTGATGGTGCTGGCACGCGAGCTCAACATGAGCCAGGTGGCCGCCATCCACAAGGTGATAGAGCGCGACGGCGTGTGCGGCCCCCACGGCCGGCCCGTGCGCATCGAAATGTTTTGCCACGGTGCACTGTGCATGGCCGTGAGCGGCAAGTGCTACCTGAGCCTGCACGAAACCGGCGCCAGCGCCAACCGCGGCGCGTGCCGGCAGATATGCCGCCGCAGCTATCTGGTCACCGACCGCGACACAGGCGACGAACTGGCCATCGACAACAAATACATAATGTCGCCCAAAGACCTCAAGACCATCCATTTCATGAACAAGATGATTGATGCAGGTGTGCGTGTGTTCAAAATCGAAGGCCGCGCCCGCGGCCCCGAATATGTGCGCACCGTGGTCAGCTGCTATAACGAGGCCATCAACAGCATCATCGACGGCACCTACAGCGACGAGAAGATAGCTGACTGGAACACACGGCTGGCCTCGGTGTTCAACCGCGGCTTCTGGAACGGATACTATCTGGGGCAGCGCTTGGGCGAATGGACGTCGAAATACGGCTCCAGCGCCACCCATACCAAAGTGTATGCCGCCAAAGGCGTGCGCTATTTCACCAAGCTTGGCGTGGCCGAATTTCTGATGGAGGCTGGCGAGCTGCACGTGGGCGACGACATCTACATCACAGGCCCCACCACCGGCGCCGTGCCCATGAAGGTAGAAGAGATACGCGTCGACCTCAAACCAGTGGACAAAGCCGTGAAGGGCGACCACTTCTCGATAAAGACCGACGTGAAAATCCGCCCCAGCGACCGCCTCTTCATCTGGCAGCCCAAGCCCTAATCCCCAATGCATAAAATCACGCGCGGCGCGGATGGCACTCTGGAAGTGCTGCCCGCGCCGCGCGACTTTATGGTTGGGTTATGAATGAGTCTATGCCTGCTCGCCTTCGGGGGTCTCGCCCTTCATGGCGGCCATTATCTTGCTCTCAAGCTCTTCGGCCAGTTCTGGGTTGTCGGCCACTATCTGCTTGGCGGCATCGCGTCCCTGGCCGAGTTTGGTGCCTTCGTAGCTGAACCACGATCCGCTCTTCTTGACTATGCCAAACTGCACACCCAGGTCGATGATTTCGCCCACTTTGCTTATGCCCTTGCCAAACAGTATTTCGAATTCTGCTTTGCGGAATGGGGGAGCCACTTTGTTTTTCACCACCTTCACGCGCGTCAGGTTGCCAATCACGTTCTCGCCGTCTTTGAGCTGGCCCAGGCGGCGAATGTCGATGCGCACCGATGCGTAGAACTTTAGGGCGTTGCCACCGGTGGTGGTCTCGGGGTTGCCAAACATCACGCCCAGCTTTTCACGCAGCTGGTTGATGAATATGCAGGTGGTGTTGGTCTTGCTGATGGTGGCGGTGAGCTTGCGCAGCGCCTGCGACATGAGTCGGGCCTGCAGACCCATTTTGCTCTCGCCCATCTCGCCTTCGATTTCGGCCTTGGGGGTGAGTGCTGCCACCGAGTCGATCACTATGATGTCGATGGCGCTTGAGCGTATCAGCTGGTCGGCTATCTCAAGGGCCTGCTCGCCGTTGTCGGGCTGCGAAATCCACAGGTTGTTCACGTCCACGCCCAGGCTCTCGGCATAGAAGCGGTCGAAGGCGTGCTCGGCGTCGATGATGGCGGCTATTCCGCCCATTTTCTGCGCCTCGGCAATGGCGTGGATGGCCAGAGTGGTCTTACCCGACGACTCGGGGCCGTAGATTTCCACGATGCGGCCGCGGGGGTATCCGCCCACGCCCAGGGCATAGTTGAGGCCGATTGAGCCGGTGGGTATCACCTCGATGTTTTCGATGTGGTCATCGCCAAGCTTCATAATCGAGCCGCGGCCGTAGGTCTTGTCGATTTTGTCCATGGCCACTTGTAGGGCTTTGAGCTTTTCGGGCGATACGGCCTTGCGCGCGGGCTGGGTCTCGGCGTCGGCTGGCTGTGCGTCGAAATCCAGTTCGTTGGTGTCTTTTTCTTTCATAATTCTATCTTTTTTATTATTGTTCAGTTTTTGTTGTTGTGGTTGGGTGTTGCGCACACTTTGCAACCATTGCAAAAATAGTCAAAATAGTGCGTTATCTCAACTTTTATGCTGCAAAATTATCGGTGTGCTGGGCATGAGTGTTGCCCACTGCGCTAAAATGCGGTTAAAACTCATTGTTGCTGCACCGTTGGTCGTTGAAATGGCGCGGTTTGTCGAGTTTGGCTTGCTACAAGTGTCCGGTATAGCGCTTTTTTTGTAATTTTGCCGCGCGAATAAAAACGAGTTGCGACAATAGTAGAACATAATTATAGCATAACACGAATGATGAAGAAATCATTAATTGTAATGGCTGCGGCTGTGGCTGTGGCCACAAGCAGCTGCGGCTCGCTGGCCGGTGCGTCGGCCGGCAGCGGCACATCAACGTCAACTTCAACCGGGTCGAGCGTGCTGGGTGGCATCTTGGGCAGCATTGCCAACAAGAACACTGCCGGCGAGCTGCTTAACATGGTGATTGGCGGAGTGAAAGTGGAGAAGAGCCAGCTGGTGGGCACTTGGCACTACAGTGCGCCCGGCTGCGCATTCACCAGCGAGAAGCTGCTGGCCAAGGCTGGTGGCGCTGTGGCCGCCGCCAAGGTCAAGGAGCAGCTCGAGACGTATTACAACCGCGCCGGCATCAGCAGTTCGAACACCTATTTCACTTTTACCGACGACAACAAGTTTAGCGCAAAGGTCAACAACATTCCGCTCAGCGGCACCTACACCTACGATGCGTCGACGAGCGAGATTAAGCTTAAAACCCTGCTGCTTAGCTCTACGGGCCATGTGACCCGCACCACCAGCGGCATCGGCCTTATGTTTGAGTCGAAGAAGCTGCTCACGCTGCTGCAGACGGCCACCAAGCTATCGGGCAATTCCAAGATTGAGGCCGTGGGCGACATCGCATCTAACTACGACGGCATACGCTTGGGCCTTGAAATGAAGAAACAGTAATCCACCGCTTAAATAGTAGCCAAATATTAATAATCGGCAAAGGGGAAAACGCATTTTGATTCCCGCCTTTGCCGATTTTTTTCGTTTGACCTCTATTGCTCTTACAATAGGTGGTGGCTATTCCTTTTCGCCATACAGCAGGTCGCCGGCATCGCCGAGGCCGGGAATAATGTAGCTGTGCTCGTTCAGCTCGTGGTCGATGTCGCACGTCCACAGTGTGATGCGGTCGCCGGGCAGACGCTTTTTGATGTATTCAATGGCCTGGTCGGTGGCTATGATGCTGGCCAGGTGCACGTGGCGCGGGTGCCCCTTGGTCATCAGCGCCTGGAAGGCGAGCTCCATCGACGAGCCGGTGGCGAGCATCGGGTCGACTATGAGCAGCGTCTTGTCGTCGATGCGCGGGCAGGCAATGTACTCGATGTGCACGTTGAATTCGTTTTTGCCCGAATATTTGCGGTAGGCGCTCACAAATCCGTTTTCGGCTTGGTCGAAGAAGCTGAGGAAGCCTTCGTGAAACGGCAGCCCGGCGCGCAGAATGGTCGACAACACCAGCTTGTCGGCAATCACGTTGGTCTTGGCAATGCCCAGCGGGGTTTCGGTGTCGATGGTCTGGTAGTTGAGGCGCTTAGAAATTTCGTAGGCCATGATTTGGCCCAGACGCTGCACATTGGCACGGAAGCGCAGCCGCTCTTGTTGCAGGTTTTTGTCGCGCAGTTCGCTCATGAACTGCCCCACAAGCGAGTTTTGGTCGCATAGGTTTATTATTTCCATAGCAGTGTTTTATAGTGAGTTTTGTGAATTGTTGTCATCGTTGTTGTTCAGCAGCTGGCGCGAGGTGTCGCGGTCGGTGGCCAGCTGGCGCTTAAGTTCGTCGATAGACCCGAGTTTGAATTCCAGCCGCAGGAATCGCACAAATTCCACCTCAATCGGCTCGCCATATATGTCGGCGTCGAAGTCGAATATGTTGGCCTCAACGCTCAGCTGCGGCCCATTGGACAGGGTGGGGCGCACGCCCACGTTCACCATGCCCTGCCACAGCCTGCCCAGCACCCTAACGCGCACCGCATAGGCACCATTGTGGGGCAGAATCACCTCGGGGTCGATGTTGCCAAGGTTGGCGGTGGGGAAGCCTATTTTATGGCCGTTGCGGAAGCCGTGCACCACGGTGCCGCTCACAGTGTAGGGGTGGCCCAGGCAGCGGCCGGCGTCGTCGACCTTGCCGCTGGCAATGAGGCGGCGGATTATCGACGAGCTCACAGGCGCGTATTCGCCGAGATATTCAGGGGCTTTAATCACCTGCACGCCCACGCGGCGGCCGTTGGCCGTGTAGTCGGCAAACGTCTCGCTGCGGTTGTGTCCGAAGTGGTGGTTGTAGCCCACCATCAGCTGCTTCACCCCGAAGGAGTCGCGCAGCAGTTGCATAAACTCAGTAGAGTCGTGGAGCGACAGCTGCACCGTGAAGTCGAGCAAAATCACGTAGTCGATGCCGAAACGTCCGATTTCATCGATTCTTTTCCGTAGCGGCATTATCAGTTTCAGCGGCTCACCACTTTTGCCCAACACATTTTGCGGATGCTCGCGAAAAGTGACTACGGCTGTTTTCAGCCCCGCATTTTGCGCTTCGGTCTTGAGTGCTTGCAGCAGCGTGGCATGGCCTCGGTGCACGCCGTCGAACATGCCTATGGTGGCTGCCAGCCCCACACCGTGCAGTGTGGTCCCCTGCTTAATGACCTGCGTCATAGTCCCAATCGGTTAATGGTTTGCATAAACTCGGTGCCTGCTTCCACCAGTTCGGCATTGAAGCCGAGGGCGCGGGCAGCGTCCACATTGGCCTGCCCGTCGTCGAAAAACATGGTTTCCTCGGGCCTGATGCCCATTGTGGCCACGGCGTAATCGAATATTTTCTTGTCGGGCTTGCAGGCCTTGGCTTCAAACGAAGTGGTGATTCCATCGAAGTAATCGGCCATTTCCAGCCCCTCGGCGCGAAACAGCTGTGCTATGCGGTTGTGAAACATTATGGGGTTGGTGTTCGACAGCACATACACCCCATAGCGCTTGCGCAGCTGACGCAGGGCTTGCAGCCGCTGCACCGGCAGGCCTGTGATGAAGGCGTTGAGGGCGCCGTCGATTTCCTCATTGGTCACGTGGCGGCTGAAGTGGCGGCGCATTTCGTCGTGGAATTCGTCGGCGCTTATGGCGCCACTTTCGAGGCTGCCAAACGCACTCGTCTGTGCATAGAGGCCAATCATGTCGTCGGCGTCGCGCATGCCCAGCTGCTTGAGCCGCGACACGCACTGCTCGCGCTCGATGCTTATCACCACGCCGCCCAGGTCGAACAGCAGGTTTTTAATCTTGCCAGTCATCATTTGGCCATTTCTTTTTTCATCAGGCGCATGGTGTCGTTGCACAACTTAATGAACACCTCGCGGCTCTTGAGCGTGGTCGATGCTTTCACCTGATTTTCAACGCCCTTGAATATAAAGCCAGTGTCCTTCGACTCCAATGCGCGCATGGTGGATATGGCGCCGTTCTCGGGGTTGTGGATGAGTGTGGCCATGTGTTCGGCCATGCGGTTGAATAGGCGGTTCATTGTGAGCATTCCGGTGTTCACCAGTCCGGGGTCGGCCATGTTCACCATGATGCGCTTGGTGCGCATGGTGGTCGACAGGTAGATTGAAAACAGCGTCAGGGCCAGCTTGCTTTGCGCATACACCGCCAGCGGCATGAAGCGGCTGATGGCGCTCACTGCCGGGAACTCAAACGGCAGCGTCACGAAGTTGCGCATGTGCGAGGTGCTGAGCACTATGTGGCCGTCCTGCACAATCAGCGGCTCAACCATGAGAGCCAGCAGCGCTGCGCTCAAAAAGTTGACTTGCACGGTGCGCTCATAGCCGTCGGCGCTCGTCTCGCGGGTGCGGGTGAGCACAGCGGCATTGTTGATGAGTGCTGCCACTGGGCGGTTGAGCGCCTTAAGGCCACCCACAAATTCGCGCACGCCGCCAAACGAGCCCATGTCGAGGTGCATGCAGGTGATGTCGGCATTGCCGGTGGCGCTTTTCAGCTCTTCGGCCAGCGCCTTGCCGCGCTCGGCGCGGCGGCATGCCAGCACCAGCGGTTTGCCCTGCTCGGCCAGCTGGCGTGAAATCACGCTGCCCATAGCTCCGGTGGCCCCGGTCACTATATACACGGGTCGCAGCTGCTGCGCCCCGTCCTTGTCCTGATTGTTGTTAGCCATAGCTTTAATCTCTATTTTGCGTTATAACGTAAGTGTCTTGGTTATTGTTGCAAAAGTACTGAAATTTGAGCGA
The DNA here is from genome assembly GCA_934667475.1 of uncultured Muribaculaceae bacterium. Lineage (GTDB taxonomy): Bacteria > Bacteroidota > Bacteroidia > Bacteroidales > Muribaculaceae > Sodaliphilus. The sequence goes on from CAKUMB010000001.1 coordinate 309,441, forward strand.
TTGGCACCAATGCCATGAATTAATAAAAGTGAACACGCCATGGCGCAAAAAACGGCCCCGCTCCATCTCGGGGCGGGGCCGTGATCCGTTTTGTGCGGTGAAATGGCGCGTTTTTGGCCTATTCTGTTGCCGCTACTTGCTGTAGTGGTATTTCACACCAAGGTTTTGCATGATGAACGACTGCACATCGGTGTATTCCTCAATCACCTTGGCCACTGGCTTGCCGTGCCCGTGTCCGGCCTTGCTGTCGATGCGTATCAGCTTGGGGGCCGAACCGGTGTTGGCCGCCTGAAGCGTGGCCGCATACTTAAACGAGTGCGCGGGCACCACGCGGTCGTCGTGGTCGCTGGTGGTGACCATGATGGCGGGATAGCGCGTGCCGTCGTTCTTTATGTTGTGCAGGGGCGAGTAGCGCAGCAGGTATTGGGCCATTTCGCTGCTGTCGTCGCTGCGGCCGTAGTCGTGTGCCCAGTTCCAGCCTATGGTGAACAGGTGGTAGCGCATCATGTCCATCACACCCACCTGGGGCACTGCGGCGGCATAGAGGTCGGGCCTCTGGTTGACCACCGCGCCCACCAGCAGACCGCCGTTGCTGCCGCCGTTGCAGGCCAGCTTGGCTGGGCAGGTGAAGCCCTCCTTGATGAGATATTCGGCGGCGGCAATGAAGTCGTCAAACACATTCTGCTTTTTCAGCTTGGTGCCGGACTCGTGCCACTGCTCGCCATATTCGCCGCCGCCGCGCAGGTTGGCCACGGCATACACGCCGCCCATGTCGAGCATGGCAAAGGGCACGCGGTAGTAGCTGAAGGCCGGGTTCATGCTAATGTTGAAGCCCCCGTAGCCATACACCAGCGTGGGGCGCTGGCCGTCGCGCTTGATGCCTTTTTTGTAGATGAGAAACATGGGAATCTTTGTGCCGTCGTTGCTGGTGTAGAACACTTGCTCGGTGACGTAGCGCGACGGGTCGAGCGGCACTTTGGGGGCGAACACCAGCCGCGACTCGCCGCTGGCCATGTCGTAGTTGTAGACGCGCGCCGGAGCGGTGTAGGACGTGAAGGTGTAGAACACCTCGCTGTCGGTGTTTTTGCAGCTAAAGTTCACCGAGCCGAATGTGGGCAGCTTGATTTCGCGCAGCTCCTTGCCCTCGGCCGAATACAGGTAGGGGTGGTTTGACGCGTCTTTGTCGTAGGTGGCTATGAATTTATGATCGGCCATGTCGACGCCCGACAGCACCCACTGCTTTTCTGCGATGAAATCGGCCACATTGGCCTCGCCAAGATGGTTGGCATCGAAGGCCACCACCTTCCAGCATGGAGCTCCGGCATTGGTGTGAACATAGATTTTGCCGTTGTCAACGCCAATGGGCGTGCAGGTGTGTTTTATGTCGCCGGCCAGGCGCACGTAGTGCGGGTTGCGGTCGTTGAGGTCTTTAGCATACAGGCGGTTGCCGTCGCCGTCGCTCTCAAGGATGAACACAAACCGCTCGTCGTCGCTCACCGATGCCTGGTAGAACAGTAGCGGGTTGGTGTGGCTGCGGTATTCCACATAGTCATCGCTTTGCGGAGTGCCCAGTTTGTGATACATTACCTTGTGGTATTCGTTTTTCGACGACTTCGCATCCTCGGGGGCGTCGTAGGCGCTGTAGAAGAATCCGTCGCCCAGCCACTGTGCGTCGGTGAACTTGGCCCACCGTATGTGGTCGGGCAGCTGCTGTCCTGTGGCCAGGTCGAGCACGTATATCTCGTTCCAGTCGCTGCCGTTGCGGGTGATTACGTAGGCCAGATAGCGGCCGTCGTGCGAGAAGTTGAGCTGCTGCAGGGCTACAGTGCCGTCGTCGCTCAGTTTGTTGGGGTCGAGCACCACGCGCGGCGTGCCGTTGAGCGCGTCTTTCACATAAAGCACGCTTTGGTTTTGCAGCCCGTTGTTGTCGAAGTAGTAGTATTTGCCCTTCACCTTCATGGGCGCGCCCATTTTCTCGTAGTTGGCCAGCTCGGTGATGCGCTTCTTCACCGCGTTGCGGAATGGGATTTTGTTCAGATAGTCGCGGGTCACCTTGTTTTCGGCGCTGACCCACTGGGCCGTTTCGGCGCTGGTGTCGTTTTCGAGCCAGCGGTAGGGGTCGGCCACCTTGGTGCCAAAGTAGTCGTCGGTGACGTCGACCCGTTTAGCTGCCGGATATTTCAGAGCCGCATGGCTGCTGCCGGCAATCAGTAGAGTGCTGCACATGAGCGCAATTCGTTTGATAGTCATAAATGTGGATTATGCAAAAAAGTTTTGTTGTCTTAGTAGCTGTAGATGACGGCGGTGAGCGTTTGGCCCACGGCGTGCAGTGTGCCGGCGTCGAGGCGGTCGAAGGTGTCGTGGGTGGTGTGCCAGCCGTCGTAGAAGCCCGTGGGCGAGTCGGTGCGCATGTCAATTATGTCGAGGCACGGGATTCCGGCCACTTTGTTTACTGCAATGTGGTCGTCGGTCACACCGCCGCCGTTGCCGTCGGTGAAGTAGGCGCCAAATCCGGCTTCGGCCGCGGCGCTCCACACCATTTCCACAAAGTTCTGGGCATACTGCATCGAGAAGTATTCGCGGGCAAACTTTGCGCCCGACGCTCCCACCATGTCGACCACTATGCCAAACATGGGCTTGCTGGCGTCGTCATAGTGCGGATGGGCGGCCCAGTACTGCGTGCCCAGTGCCCAACTGTCTTCGTCGTCGCTGCTGCCCCAGTCCTCAGCGTCGACTAGCACAATGTCGACACCCACATTGGGGCGCTTGGCCTTCATTTGCCGCGCCAGTTCAAGCAGCACGGCCACACCGCTCGCCCCGTCGTTTGCCCCCATCACGGGCTTGCGGTGGTTGGCTGGGTCGGGGTCGTTGTCGGCCCATGGGCGGCAGTCCCAGTGTGCCATGAGCAGAATGCGCTGCTCGGCATCGGGGTTTACTACGCCTATTATGTTGCTCAGCTGCAGGTGCTTGCCATCGAATGTGGTGGCTTCGCCATGCTGAATCCAGGCACTGTCGCACAGACGCTGCATGGTGGCCGTGAGCCACTGGGCACACTGCTTGTGGGCTTCGGTGGCAGGCACGCGAGGCCCGAAGTCGCATTGGGTCTTGGCAAATGCGAGTGCGCTGTCGCCGCTGAATTGCGGCACTGCCGCTGCGGCCATGTCGGCCGTGTCAGGCTGGGTCGCGTTGCTGTTGCTGTGGCAGCTGCCGCTGCCCAAAATCATGGCTAATGCTATTGCCATAAAGCCAATAAGTTTCATATCGTCAGTACAAAGTTATGTTTTGGTGGTGCAAAGATAGTGCAAATCGCTGATAAATGCACGCATTAGCCGGCTAACGCCCCCGGTGTGCGGCAATCCAGGCAGGCGGCGCCAACAGCGTGAAGTAGCGGTCGGAGTAGATGGGCCGATAGTCGTTTTCTGCGATGAAATGGTTGATTATGTCCAGCTTTTTGTCGTTCATGTAGGCGTTGTGCATGTCGTAGCTGCGCAGACGTGCCTCGCTTGGCGCACCCCACACCTCGCCAATGGTGCTGAACTTTTGGCGCAGAATCAGCGGTCGGGCAGGGCTGGCGTTTAGTTTGTCGCTAAGCATCGACGGGCTCAGCAACTCGGGCCATGAGCAACCAATGTGCGGGCAGGTGCGGGTCAGGTAGTTGACCATGGGAATGCTGCCGAATGCCATCAGTGTGTCGCCAGGCGCTAAATAATTGGCCGTGCCTTTGAGCATGGCATTGATGGCTGCGGCGCGCTCGGGCGAGGTGTGCAGCAGCCTTGTCCGGTCGCTGCCTATGGTGGCCGTCTTCTGCCACACGGGGCCGCGCTCGAAGTACAGGTCGCCGCCTATCATCCGCGCTGCGCAGCACACCACCAGCACCGCCACAAATGGAGCCAGCGGGCGCCTGCCCCACAGGTTCATAGCCACCGGTGCCGCCGTCATGGCAATTAGTGAGCCGTTGTTTATGGCGCCGTTGTCGCTGCCCAGTGGGAAGGCCAGCAGCATAAACAGTCCCAGCCAGGCGGCCGTCTTCAGATTGGTGCTGCTGTGTGTGGCTATTGTCCATGCGCAGCCCGATACGCACATTCCCCACACAGGCATCACTTCGGGCATGCGCGCCATAATCCATACGGCCGCGCCAAGGCACACCGTCAGCACGGCGGCCTGTGGCAGCGGCTGCCTAATGCGTCGCCGTGCCAGGCTCCACACGGCGGCCACGCTGCCAAATTTTGCCAAGGCCCACAGGGCTTTGGCGTAGAACTTGAGCTGCACAGCAATCATCGATGCCATATTGTGCGACGAGTCGTCGTCGGCCGATATGCTTTGCAAGTCGCGCAGGTTGCTGCAAAACAAATCAAAGTGCCCCAGCGCAAGCATAAGCAGCACCATCAGCCCCATGCCGGCGAGCATCGCGCCTGCAAATGCTGCCGCCATCATGGTGGCCCGCTTGGCGCCGCCATTGCCGTGGAGTGCGCTTAGTGCGGGGACAATGGCGAGTGCCACCGCCACCACATTGGGCGTGCGCACAAACACGTTGATGCCGGCTGCCAGACCCGAGGCGGCCACCAGCGCCGCACTGCCCGAGTGCAGGCCGCGCATCATCAGCCCAATTGATGTGGTGTAGAGCAATATAGATATTATGTCGTGGTTGAGCGCTAGCACGGCCGGCGCATAGCATATTATGGCCACGGCCAGCCCGGCGAGTGTGGCCTTTGTGCCCACCGAGCGGCGCAGCGCGCCAAATGCGGCGGCCGCTGCCGCCAGCACCAGCAGCATTCCTGCCACACGCATCCCCACAATGCCTATGCCGGGAAGTGCCATGCGCACCAGTCCGCCCACCAGTCCGCTGGCGTAATACATAAAGTTGTATTCCACCGTGCCAGGACGGGTGAAGATGTTGTCGAAAAACGTGAGGTAGAATCCCGTGTCGCACATGTCGAGCCCGCACACCATGGCCGGAATCTGGTAGATGAACAAGATTGCCGCCAGTGCACCGAAGGCTGCCCATGGGTGACGGTCGGCAAAGGCCGACGTCCGGGCCCACAGTGAACTTGTACGTTTAAAAATCATTGCGTTCAGTATAGCTGCTTAATGGTTCAAAATTAGTCACATTTTGCCACACAGCCAACTCTTTGTGCGCATTTGACGTAAAAATATGCGTGGTTTTTCTTGGCTTTGACAGATAAAAAGGCTACATTTGCCCGATGTTGAAGAGTTTGCAACACAACTAACTAAATAAATATAATCAATTTAATCAATTAAACATTTCACTAAATTTTTGGCAGCCATTGCTTTGGTCGCTGCCGCATGCGTGGGCTTTGCCTCATGTGGCAATGATAAAAAAGGTGATGAACCGAAACCATCGTCGAAACTGACCCTAATCAACACATTCAAATTTTCAGCTTCGGCCGATTTGGTGGCGCTTGCCGACATCACTGTGGATTACACCGACTTTGCCGGGGTTAAGCACACCAAGGCTATAACTGCCGGTGAAAACGAGATTAAGTTCAGCTCCACTACGTTCCCCGTAAGTTCATCGTTTGTAGTCACGATGACGCCTAAAACCGCCGAACTGGCAAAGAACAAATATGACATAAAATATAGTGAGGGACTTGACGTCGATGTGCAGCAGGCCGACGGAAAGATTGCGGCTATAGGCGAATTCGGTAAATATTCCCAAAGCCTCACTGGACTTAAGAAAGAGGGCGTATCGGTAATGCTTCCAAAAATCAAGAAAACGATTGAAACCTATAATGCTGACTACAGCCACCAGTACTTCAACAACAACGGCTCTATCACATTCAAGTAATCAGCCCTCAGGCATAGAATAAAAGTGGCAGCATTCAGCCAAATAATGGGTGTTGCCATTTCTTTTGCCTGTTATGTGGTAAAAATACCATATAAAGTTTGCATTATGCCAATCTATGCACTATCTTTGCATCCACAAAAATGTAATGACAAAATCTAAGCTATCATGAATTCAAAAAAAGAAATGCGCCTGAAGCGCGACAGCGAACTGCTCAACTTGTTTCAGGAGGCCCTGATGGCCTTCATCGGGCACAACACCAAAGATCCCCGGAAAAAAGCCCTTGAGTTTGCCCTGGCCAACGGCCATCCACACTACTACGTGAGCCACAGCCGCGCCTATCCCGTGGTGTGCAGCATAATCAGGCGCGGAGTTAACCCCGTGAAGATGCCCGACCAGTCGCAGATGTGGGACGAGATTGCCGCCAAGGTGCGCCAGGCCATGGACTCTGGCGTGCCAAGCATCAACAAAGCCCTGGAGTTTGTGCTGCAAAACTGCCGCGCCTCACGCTTTTTCATATCCTACCCCTATGCGCGGCGCCACACCTATGTGGCCTGCAAAGAGCGGAGCCGGGCCGTGAAGCGCACATTCAAGGTGCGCAATCCTGTGGCCGACAGTGCCTTTGGGGCTGTGTGAGCTGCCGCCCAAAGCACAACCAATCATCACTAACCAATTAAAACAGAATCAACCGCCATGAATGAAACACAGCAGACGGCCACAGTAGATGTGGCCGTAGACCTCGATGAGATTTTCAACCTGATTTATGCCGAAAGCGACTGGATATCGGCCCACAACGGCAGCTACTACCGCCTCAGTCCCGACAATGCGCCCATGCTGCGCCTTAGGGTGGGCGAGGGCTATGCCCAGTTGCAGCCGCGCCTGCAGCCCTACTTGCTATGGGCTAACTACAACCCCAATATTGAGCAGCGCAACCTCACCCTCACGCTGCAGTTCGAGCACCCGCAGCCGTCAAGCCTCACCTCCACCATCCACCAGCTGGTGGTGCAGCTGCTGGCCTACTATGCGCTGATGCGCTTCTACGATGGCCGCACCGACCTCTATGCCACTGCGTGGCGGCGGTGCAACGCACAGCTGATGCTGATGTTTGCCCGCGATGCCAACCGCGGCTGCGCATTGCCATAGCAAATGGCCCATTTCATCGAACAAATCAGGCGCCCACGGCAGCATTTCTGCTTTGCCGTGGGCGCCTGTATGTCTGTTGGCTGGGGCGTTTGTGCGTTAGTTGCCAGCCGCATCGCCTATTTTGTCCACCTGCTTCTTCAGCCAGTCGGTGGCCGCCTTGGTCACCTTCTTTTTAATGTGGTGGCCCACGGAGTCAATCAGCTTGTTGGCTGCAGAGTCAACCTCGTTGGGCACATCCGCCTCCATCTTTTCAACCACGGTGTCGGCTTTGTCGGGCGCAGCCACCTCATCGGCCCTGTCGGCCTCGTCGGTGTCGCCCACATTGGCGCCCATGGCCTTCTCGAGCGCGAGGGCCAAATCCTCTTTGCTGAACGTGAACACATGGCCCAGAATGCCAAACGACAGCGTCTTGCTCTTACCCATCAGCTCGATGCGGCCCACCGAGCAAACGAAGTAGTTGTCGACGTGGAAACTCGTCTCCATAAATGTGTCGAGAGCCTTGCCTGTGAGGTATTTCTGCCCCAGCGACAATATTGAGCCCAGTAAACTGTTTTCAGAGTCGTTCACTTGGTCGATGCTTTCGTTAACAAATGCGCGCGCCTCGCTCTTCACCGCCTCCTCATGCTTTTCGCTGTTGGGGCACGTGATGGCAAACACCGCGAAAATCACGGCCACCACTGCGGCAATAATCCAGCCTCGGGCGCCATTGCCCTTGCGCTCGTCAAGAGGCTGCTGTTCATCGGCAGGCTGCTGCCACTGCTGTTGTGGCTGTTGGGCGGCATTCCATTGCGGAGGCTGCTGCCCGTTGTATTCACACTGCTGCCACTGTGAGCCGTCGGGTTCGCCAGCTATAATAGCCTGTTCCAGTGCCGGCACCTCGCTGGCCTTGGCCCAGTCCTTCATGCCCTCGGCCCACACGGGAGTGTCGGGTTTGAGGCCGCGCACCTTCAGTTCCTCGATGCTGAACGGCCCCATTTGCTTGTTGTCAAGAATAATAAAGAATTCCATACACTTAGAAATTTTCGGCAAAGTTATATCAAATTTCATTATTCCCCATCCCGATTCGCGGTAATCAACGCTTTTTGGGGGAGTTTTGGGGAATTTTTGGGGAATTTCCAAAAACTGTGTTGGCGTGGTGGATTAGGATCGGCCCAGAAAGTCGTTGAAGGCCTGCTTGTAGCTGTCGCCTATGGGGATGTAGACGTTGCCGAAGATGATGCGGTTGCGCTCAATTTCGCGTATCTTGCTCTTTTGCACTATGAATGAGCGGTGCACCCTTATGAAGCGCGAGGCGGGTAGCATCTGCTCTATCGACTTCATGTTCATGAGCGACAGTATGGGGTGGGGCGACTCTTCGGTGTAGATTTTCACGTAGTCCTTGAGGCCTTCGATGTATTTAATGCTGTTGAGGTCGATTTGCAGCAGCTTGTATTCGCTTTTCACAAATATGCTCTTGGCTTCGCCGCCGCCACTGGGTGCGGCCTGCTGCTTTTGCCGTGTGAGCGTGAACCACTGCAGTGCGCGGTTGCTGGCCTCCAGAAAGTTGACGTAGCTTATGGGCTTCATCAGGTAGTCGAGCGCATTGATGCGGTAGCCGTCGAGGGCATACTGCTCAAACGCCGTGGTAAACACCACCCGGGTGCCCTCGGGCAGCATGCGCGACAGTTCAAGCCCGTTGAGCTCGGGCATTTGAATGTCGAGGAATGCCAGGTCCACTGGATTGTCGGTGAGGCCCTTCATGGCATCTACCGCGTTGGAATACTGTCCGCACAGTTCCATAAACGGAATGCGCTTCACATAGCTCACCAGCAGCTCCACCGCCAGCGGCTCGTCGTCAACTATGGCACACTTCAGAGTCATTTTCAATCACTATTTTTGAGTAATATTCCTTGCCGTCGGGAGTGACACCCTTTTCCCAGGTGTGGCGTCCGGGATACATGATTTCGAGCCGGCGGGCCACTTGCTCGAGCCCTATGCCCGAGCCGCTCTTGTCGTTTCGCTGCTTGGGGTGGTTGCTGTTGCGAATCTCGCACACCACGTTGTCGCCATCCTTGGCCAGACGCACGCTTATGTAGCCCGTGCCGGCCTGCGACACGCCATGCTTGAAGGCGTTTTCAATCAGCGAGATGAATATGAGCGGAGCTATGGGCTGCGCGTCGTCGGGCGCGATGCTGATGTCGGTGTCGATTTTCACGCTGCTCGTCACCCTTATGCGCATCAGCGCAATGTAGTTTTGCATAAACGCCACCTCCTTGTACAGCGGCACGTAGTTCTGCTGGTTGTCATACAGCACGTGCCGCAGCAGCTTGCTCAGCTCCTCCACGGCGTGCTGCGCCTTGTCGGCGTCGAATGCTATGAGGGCGTAGATGTTGTTGAGCGTGTTGAGCAGGAAGTGCGGGTTCAGCTGGTTGCGCAGGTTGCGAAGTTCGCTTTCGGTGCGTATCTTTTCGGCCTCTTTGCGCGCCTCCTCCAAGTGCTGCCACCGCTGTCCCAGCTTAATGGCCACACTCAGCGCCACTATCAGCATCAGCATTATCACAGTCTGGAAATACATGGGCCACTTGGGCGGCCCGAAGATGCCGCGGGGACGGTGGTGGCGCATTTCGGCAATGGGGAAAGAGTCGGCCGTAAGGTGCCACCAGCCCATGGCGAGCCACATGGCGGCGATAATGAGCACCACGTTGGCCGCCACAAACGCGTTGACGCGCTTGCGGAACAGCAGCCTCGGCACCAGCACCAGCAGGTTGGCGTAGAACACCATCATGTAGCTCATGGGGCTGCCCAGCGAGCGCATGAAGCGGCTCAGCGTCACGCTCCACGAGTCGGTGGGGTTGTAGAAGAACAGTGGGAAGAACACCACTATTCCCCAGCACAGCACCTGCACCAGCAGGCTGCGCCGCGTGTATCCGTCGGGTTGATTGGTGGCTAACATAGTGGGCAAATATAGCAAAAACTTTTGTTACTGCGGCGCGTTACTCATATCTAATTGCCTCTATCGGGTCGAGGTTGGCCGCCTTCTTGGCCGGATACCAGCCGAAGAACACGCCCGTGATGGTGCACACCACAAACGACAGCACCACAGTCCACGCCTCGATGCTGATGGGCCAGTGGGCGAATGCCTTGACGGCAAATGAGGCCCCCACGCCCATGATCACGCCTATCACGCCGCCGGTGATGCTGATGAGTATCGACTCGATGAGAAACTGGCTGAGAATGTCGATGCCGCGTGCGCCCACGCTCATGCGCAGACCTATCTCGCGGGTGCGTTCGGTGACCGACACATACATGATGTTCATGATGCCAATGCCGCCCACTATCAGCGATATGCCGGCTATGCAGGCCAGCAGTGTGGTCATCATGCCGGTGGTGGAGTTCATCATCGAGCTCAGCTCCTCTTGCGAGCGAATCGAAAAGTCGTCTTCGTCGCTGGCCTTGAGCTTGTGGTCGGCACGCAATATCGAGGTGAGGTCGCTTATGGCAAGGTCGGTGATGTCTTCGGTCAGGGCCGAGGCGTATATGCCCTGCAGGAAGGTCTGTGCCAGCATTCGCTTCATCACGGTGGTGTAGGGCGCTAGCACGATGTCGTCCTGGTCCATGCCCATCGAGTTGTATCCCTTGCTTTTCAGCACGCCCACCACGCGCAGCGGAATCTTGTTGAAGCGTATCACCTGGCCTATCGGGTCGCCGCCGTTGGGAAACAGGTTGTCAACTATGGTCTTGCCTATGACGCACACCTTGGCTGCCGACTTGATGTCGGCCTGTGTGAACATCTCGCCCGACTCCACCGACAGCTGCCTGATGGTGAGGTAGTCGCCGCTCACACCGCTCACGCTGCTCTGGTAGTTGTTGTTGCCCGCAATCAGCTGTCCCGAACTCGACACGCTGGGGCTGACCGCCGCCAGATATTTGTTTTGGTCCACAATATTCTGGTAGTCGGTGAGGGTGAGCGTCTCCATGTCGTCGGCGCTTTGGCGCGCTCCGCCGGGGCCCTTGTCGGCTCCCGGGTGAATCATTATCATGTTAGAGCCCATTTCGGCTATCTGCTTCTGTATGCTCTGCTTCGAGCCTTGGCCTATGGCCAGCATGGCAATCACCGAGGCCACGCCAATGATGATGCCCAGCATTGTGAGGAAACTGCGCGTCTTGTTGTTGGCGATGGCCTTGAGGGCTATTTTAAAAAGATTTGTTCCGTTCATAAAAATAAAGACTCTGAATGTGTTGTCGGCGCTGTGTTAGTCGTCTTGCTGCACGGGCAGGCTGGCCAGCTTTTCGGCGGCGTCCATTATGTGGGGGTTCAGTTCGTCGCTGCGGATTTTGCCGTCGCGCAGCATGATGTTGCGGCTTGAATACTGGGCAATCTCGGGGTTGTGGGTGACGAAAATGAGCGTGCGCCCCTCGTGATACAGTTCCTGAAACAGCACCAGAATTTCAAACGAAGTGCGGGTGTCGAGGTTGCCCGTGGCTTCATCGGCGAGTATCACGGCCGGGTCGTTGACCAGGGCGCGGGCTATGGCCACGCGCTGCATTTGTCCTCCCGACATCTGATTGCTCTTGTGGTTAAGGCGCGAGCCTAGGCCCACGCGCTCAAGTGCGGCTATGGCACGGCGGCGGCGTTCCGAGGCGCTCACCGAGGGGTTGTACATAAGCGGCAGCTCCACATTCTCCACAGCCGTGGTCTTGGCCAGCAGGTTGTAGTTCTGAAACACAAAGCCTATCTTGCGGTTGCGCAATATGGCGCGTTGAGCCTTGCTCATTGAGCGCACCGGCGTGCCGTCGAGGCGGTACTCGCCGCTGGTGGGCGAGTCGAGGCAGCCCAGAATGTTGAGCAGGGTCGATTTGCCCGAGCCTGATGTGCCCATAATGGTCACAAACTCGCCTTCCCTTATGGTGAACGACACACCGCGCAGCGCATGCACCACCTCGTCGCCCACCACAAAGTTGCGTCTTATGTTTTCGAGCTCGATGATTGGTTTCTTGTTGTCCATAAAGCAAAATCGTGGTTTGATGGTTACTTTTGTCCGTTGCCGCCCTTCTTTTTGTTGCTGCCCGGGCCTTTGGGGGCGAATGGCGACTGCTCGGTGTCGCTGCTCTCGCTGTCGTTGTCGGCCTGGTCGTCGGCAGCCTGCAGCGACTGTGCCGACACGTCGAGCACCACCTGGGTGTTGAGGTCCACACCGCTCAGAATTTCGGTGCGGGTGCCGTCGGTGATGCCCACTTCCACCTTGTGGGCCACAAAGGTGTTGCCCTCCAGCGTCCACAGTTTGTGCTCGGCCTTCACGTCTTTAATTTTGTAGCCCTTGCCTATTATGGCGGGCTCGGGTGTGAAGCGCAGCGCCTTGCTGGGCACGCTGGTCACACCGCTGCGCTCCAGGGTGTAGATGGTGACGTTGGCTGTGAGGCCCGGTTTCAGCTTCAGGTCTTGGTTGGGGGCGGTGATCACCACCTCATAGGTCACCACATTGTTGGTGGTGGTGGCGTTTTGGCGCACCTGCTTCACCGTGCCGGTGAATGTGTCGTCGGGGAAGGCGTCGACGGTGAACGTCACTCGCTGGCCCTCGCGCACCTCGCCTATGTCGGCCTCGTCAACGTCGGCCACCACTTGCATGTCCTTCAAGTCTTTGGCAATGGTGAACAGGGTGGGGGTGTTGAACGACGATGCCACCGTCTGGCCCACTTCCACCTCTTTCGAAATCACCACGCCGTCGATGGGCGAGGTGATGGTGGCGTAGCCCAGATTGGTGCACGCCTTGGCCACGCCCTCGGCGGCCACTTTCACCTGCTCTTGGGCTTTGCGGTAGCTTTCAAGGGCCACGTCATATTCCGACGCGCTCACCAGCTGCTTGCGGTAGAGCTCGGCATAGCGCGCGTAGTTCTTCTTTTGGTAGTCGAGCTCGCTTTGCGCGCTGCGCATGCTGGCCTGCTGAGAGGCCACTTCGCTCTCCAGATTGGTGCGGTCGAGCTCGGCTATCACCTGGCCCTTCTTCACGGTGCTGTTGTAGTCCACATACAGCTTGCTCACTATGCCCGACACCTGTGTGCCCACGTCCACGGTGGTCACGGCCTCCACGGTGCCGGTGGCGGTGACGCTGGTCTTGATGTCGGCCTGCTCCACTCGCGTCTGCTCAAACTGCACTTTGCCTTTCTCTTTGCCGCCCCGCAGCAGCAGGCAGGCGGCTCCTGCAATGGCCACTATGGCCACCACGGCTATAATTAGTTTCTTTTTCATATCACATTGTTGTTTTTTTGAACGATTGTTGCTGAAAAAACTGCTACAGAGCCATCTGTCCGCCCTGGTAGTAGCTGAGCATGGCGGCGTTGAGCACGGCCATGTATTTTGCCTGAATCATTTGTTGTGCGGCCTTCGAGAGGTTTGTCTTGTCGGTGAGCAGCTGCACAATGTTTTTCAGGCCCAGGCGGAACTGCTCGCTGGTGAGCTCATAGCTGGTGCGTGCATACTGCACCTGCTCTTTGGCTGCGGCATAGCGCTGCTGGGCGCTGGTGGCCTGCTGCCAGTAGCCCTCAATCGACTTCCACAGCGTCTTTTGCGAGTCGAGCAGGTCGAGATAGCTGCTCTCCTTTTCCAGGCGCGCCTTGGCAATGGCGTTTTTTGTCTTGCCGCGGTCGTAGATGGGCACGCTCAGCGTCACGCCCAGCGTGTTGCTCCACTGGCGCTTCAGCTGGTCGAAAAAGCCGCCGTTGCCGGTTATGGTGTTGGTGCTCATGCCTGCGTTAAGCGATATTGACGGCAGCGAGCCGGCCTTGGCTATCTTCTCGTCGAGTTCGCTGCGGTTCATGGCCAGCTTGCCGGCCTGTATTTCGGGGCGCAGAGCAAGGGCGGCGGCATAAACGTCGGCCTTGGCTGGCAGTGGGGTGAGCGCATCGGCATCGGTGCCGCTCGTTGCCAACTCAAGGTCTTGGTCGCCGTCGAGCTCAAGCAGCTGCTTCAGTTGCAGCTTGTAGTCGGCCAGTGTCGACTCGTCGGCCACCAGCTGGTAGCGGTCGGTGGCGTTTTGCGACTCCAGTTGTGCCACGTCGGCCTTGTTGAGCAGTCCGCTCTTAAACAGTCCGCGTCCGCGGTCCAGCTGCTTTTGCGACAGTTCTATCTGCTCCTTGTCCTGCTTCACCGTTTCTTGCGCATAGAGGATTTGCACATACAGTTTGGTCACACTCTCTTCCAGATTAAGTTCTTGCGCGCTCACGTTGAGGTCGGCAATCTGGCTGTTGAGTTGCTGCAGCTTCACGTTGTTGGCCGTTTGGCCGCCGTCATACAGTGGCATCGATGCGCTCAGCCCATAGTCGCCCGTGTAGCTGTTTTTGTGGTTGGTGCTCACCACCTGCGAGCCGTTGACCATGGCCGAATTGCTTTGAAACGGACGGTTGCTGAAGCCCTGGCTCGTTTGGAACGACACCTGCGGCAGTCGGGCGCTTTTTGCGTCTTTCACATCGATTTGCGCCGACTGTGCGCTCACGCGCAAGCGGCGCACTGCCACGTTTTGCGTCTTGGCCCGGTCGATGCACTGCTGCAGCGTCCACTGCTGCGGCAGTGCCGTGGCGGTGGAGTCTTGCGCGGCCATGCCGCTGTGCAGCAGCCATGCGGCCGCGGCTGTTAAAATCAATATTTTTACCTTCATAACACCTGTTTTCAATAGAATGTGTGGGTTAAAAAATGAGTCTGTTTTTTATGGTGCAAAATTATTCCTGGCTGGGCAAGGACGCAAATAAGATATACTAAAGGCATTCATTTCATCGACAAATTAGGGCGTAGGGCCGACAAAGCGAGTGTTGACGCTTGGTACATAAAAAAACATGGCCCGAAGTTTGCTCCGAGCCATGCTATGCTTGCTATCCCTTTGAGAGATATGTGATTACGAATGCTTATTTAACCACCTTGAGGGCTTCCTTGGTGCCATCGGTGTAGGTGACAACCTTCACGTTGACGCCATCAAACGGAGTTGCGCTCTCAACACCTGTGAGGTTGTAATACTTAACGTTGGCAACCTCTTTGCTGGTCTCAACTGCGTCAACGCCAGTGGCCTCGAAGAACACCTCAAGCGATTTCAGGTTGAGGCGGGCTTTCTTGGTGTTGCCAGTGGTTACCACAATCTTCGATAGTTCGCTGCCGTCGAGCTGGAACTCATATTTGGGGAACACATATTTGCCGTCAACTGTGTCGGCCTTCTCGATGGTGGTTGCGCTCTCTACACCGTTGATGATGAACTTGTTGAGGCGGCCTGCCTTGTAGTCGGTTACATAAGCGCTGGCCTCGGCCACAATCTTGTTGGCCTTAACCTTGCCGTTGTTAGAGAGGTTGATGGTGAGTGAGCCAATTACCTTTGCGGTGTTGAATTTGATGCCCATGGTGCGCTCAGCGCGATAAATCTTCGATGCATTTACCGAGTCGATGTATTCTGCACCGGCTTCCATTACGCCTGCCTTGGTGAGGAACTCTTCACTTGCAATTGCGGGGCCGTCGACTGCGATCGAGTCATTGCCGTGGAACACGATTTTGTAGCTTGCTGAAGAAGCGAACGACATTGCTGCTGTAGCCACGAGTGCTACGATAAGGGTAAAAATTTTTTTCATAAACGTGTTGTTTTAAAATTATTGTTAGTGTTAATGTGTTAATCGTGCCGCAAATATACAAAAAAAGATTAAAAGCGCCCAACCAATAGGGCTTAAATTGTTCCCGCGCGATCACGTATGCGTGCGCGCACGAAAAAAACGCTGATGCTATTCCGGTGTAACGGAGTGTGCATCAGCGCTATAAGAGATATAAAGCAGTTTCTCTATTATTGTTCTTTTATAAGGAATATTTCGGTGGGGAAGTGGTCGCTGTAGCCGTTGAGAAACACTCCGCCCGAGTAGGTGCGCAGCGGGTAGCCCTTGCGGTCGCCCTCCTGTGTCTTAAGGAAGTCGCGGTTGAGCACGTCAGCTCGCATGAATGTGAGCCGTGGCTTGTCGTTGCCCTTGTAGTGCTGCATGAAATATTGCGAAATCACTATTTGGTCAAACAGGTTCCACTGTCCCTTGTAGGCCAGTGTGCCTATGCCCTTGTCAAGCTTGTCCCACCAGGGGTTGTAAAGGTCGCCGGGCTGCTTCACATCGGCCGCGTTGCGCTTGCCGCCAAGGGCCTCTGCCACGCTCTTGTCCATGGGGTCGTCGTTGAGGTCGCCCATGAATATTATGCCCTGGTTGGGGTCATCGCGCAGCAGCGAGTCGATGGTGCGCCGTGCCATGGCAGCTGCTGCCTCGCGCAAATAGCTCGAGCGCTCCTGTCCGCCCAGGCGCGACGGCCAGTGGTTCACTATCACACTCACCTTTTCGCCGGCCAGCATGCCCGTCACGCACATCTGGTCGCGGGTGCGGAAGCTGTCATAGCCCGGAATGTGCAGCGTGGTGTTCACCACATTCAGCACGCGAAACAGGCGCGGGTTGTAGAGCAGCGCCACGTCGATGCCGCGGCGGTCGGGGCTGTCGTGGTGCACTATCTGCATGTGCCAGTCCTTGATTTCGGGCTGTCTCACGAGGTCTTGCAGCACGCTCTTGTTTTCCACCTCGCTCACGCCCACTATGGCGGGGCCCATTGGGGTGTGCTTGGTCTTCATCTGGCTAATGGCGTAGGCCATGTTGTGCTGCTTCGACCAGTATTTCTGGCCGTTCCATTTGCGTGCACCGTCGGGGGTGAACTCACTGTCATACTTGCCGTTGTTGTTGATGGTGTCGAACATGTTCTCCAAGTTGTAGAACATCACCCCATACACTCCATATCGCTTCTCGGCGCTTATGGCAGCGGTGGCCAGCAGTGCGGCCACTATCACCAGCATTATCTTCTTCATATTTGCGTGGACTCTGTGTTAGTGTTTATGCGTTGTTGTAATTTATGTCGATAACTTGTGTGGTTTGCAAAAATAGCACGATTTTTTTGTAACACAAAGCAGGGCAATTAAAAAAACGCCGCAGTGTGATTTTTTGCTATGGTGTGCCTGGGCGGTGCGGTGCTAATTTTGCGGCGTAACTAATCGCTAACACAAAATAAATCACACTACACCACCATGCACAACACCAATTCCACCCAATCCACGCCCGAGGCAGCACAGCAGCCGCGGCCCACCGCCCAAAAGGCGGAAATCATCGATGAAACCGTGCAAAAGCTCCACCTCGACGAGGCCACAGCGGCTGCTGTAAGGCAAATCTTGGAGCCTGTGGAGCACGGCGTGAGCGGCAGCCTTGTGACCCTTGTGGCCAAGGCCCTGAAGCACGACGATGACGTGAAAAACGCCGATGCGGCCGGCTATTTGCGTGGCCGCAACGAGAAAATCGAGGTCCTCACCACGCCCGACAGCGCCGGGGCCGAGACCACCCCCGTCAACTTTCCGCGCTATGCCAAGCGCAGCTTTTGGGACGATGTGGACTCGTAGCCAATAAAAAGCAACAACTAACTTTTTTATCCACCAATCAACACACACACTAACCATTATGTTTCAACAAATCATTACCCTCAAGTGCAGAGTGAAAAACACCATCGGCTGGATTAAGCGCAACCGCGCCCTGCTCATTCTGCTCGTAATCATCCTCATCATGCTGGTGCTGGCCGCCTGCAGCCACGGCGACACCATGCTGGCCGCAACCATGGTGGCCGGAGTGGCCGGCGGCAAGCATGTGGTGGGCGGCCCGCTCACCACCGACCTCGCCTCCAAGGGCAGCCCCGACCTGCTGCTCAACGAAATCGACCGCCAGATAGTGAAAATCCGCCCCATGGCCACGCCCATCGACCAGCTTTCGCGCTGCGCCGGGGCCAAGCACTCGGGCAGCATGGTGGTGGACTACTACAATGTCGACACCAAGCCCACCCGCACCCGCACCGCGGCGGCCTACACCGCTCCCACCACCCAGGCTGCCAGCGCAAGCACCAAGGTGGCAATATCGACTGACAACGACGAAATCTTCGATGCTTCCGACACTATTCTGGTGTAGGGTGTGCACGGCTATGAGCCCGACGGCGTCACGCCCAGCGACAAAGAGCTTATGCTGTATGTGGTGTCGCGCGACGAAACTGGCGGACTGGTGGTGCAGGCCGTGAATGGCAAAAACATCGACAAGGGTGTGAACTGCGTGCCCTCGATAGCCAAGGGGAGCACCCTGATTAGGATGGGGCGCGCGGCCA
This sequence comes from uncultured Muribaculaceae bacterium, assembly GCA_934667475.1. GTDB lineage: Bacteria > Bacteroidota > Bacteroidia > Bacteroidales > Muribaculaceae > Sodaliphilus. The sequence continues at coordinate 327,551 of CAKUMB010000001.1, forward strand.
GCGAGCTCGATGTGATGTCGCCGCAGTTCGAGGCACTGCCCACCAAGGCGCAGAACTATTGCCAAATATTCAAAATGCAAATTGAACAGAGCACCCTCATGCGCATGGCCAACAAAGAGGTGCAGTGGAACATGAGCGACCAGGAGGAGGCCGCCATCTACGACATGCGACTGGGCATGGAAAAGAGCTTCCTTTTTGGCGTGAAGCGCTCGCTGTGGGACAATGTGCGCAAGCAGACGCTGCTGTTCACGGGCGGCATCTGGTACCAGGCCGGCAAGACGTGGAACTACGATGACTCGTCGCTGACGCAAGACAGCATCATCGACATGATGCGCGAGGCTTTCACAGGCAACGCGGGCAGCAAGCGCAAAATCCTGATTGGCGGCTCGGGTCTCATTGGCCGGCTCAACAAGCTCGACTACAGCAAGGTGATAACCTCGCGCGACACCGTGAGCAAGTGGGGCATCGACTTCAATGAGCTGCGCTCGAAGTTTGGCACGCTTTATGTGATGCTGAGCGAGGTGTTCGACGAGTGCGGCATGGCCGACAACGGCATAGTCATCGACCCCGAATATATGCAGAAGTACAGCCACGTGCCTTTCAGCACCGAGGCTCTCAACCTAAAGGCCAGCGGTGTGCGCAATGTCGACGCCCTAGTGCTCACCGAGGCCAGTTGCCTGGTGCTGCGCTACCCTAAGGCCCACATGCGCATCATCATGCAGTAGCCGGTCACCAGCGGCAGTCTAATCCCGTAACCGAAAAAACTAAGCCAGCTTCAAAGCCCTCTCATCAATCGGGCTTTGAGGCTGGCCTCTTTCTTGTCAGACAGGTGTGCGCGTCACTCCATGTTCTGCTCAATCCACTGTTCGGGTTGCGGGTTGAAGCGTATTTTGCCGGGATCAATGGCCAGGCGATAGATTTCGCCGCGCTTGCCGGCTATCGCATACGGGTTTTCGCCATTGGCTTCGGGCCACTTCACCGTGCGCGCCACAATGCGGTTGATTTTGCTCAGTGCCTGGTTGCGCAGTTCGGTGCTGCACATATATTGCTCCACCTTTCGCATGGCTTCGGCCCGCGGGCAGTCTTTCAGACAACTGTAGATGGCGGCCAGCTCTCTGGAGTGGTCCACAAGGTCTTTGAGTCGCACGCCCTCGGGGTGGCGCATGAAAAACATATACAGCATTTTCTGTATGCACGACATTTTCAGCTCCACCTCATCGTAGTCGGGCAGAATTATCTTGAAGTCGTTGTTCACCACAATGGGGCTTTCCATCGTGGGAGAGATTACTATTTTTCCTATAAGGGCTTTGCGAAGCTTTTCGGTGGGGTCGCTGTGGGTGCGCAAAATGTATTCGGTAATCAGGCTGCGCAGCTGGTCTTCGAGCTTTTCATACTCCTCATCGATTTCATGCTCTTGAGCCATCTCTTGGTAGTCGCCATGTGGCGGCGCGGCGCAAAAGCTGAATCCCTTCTTCGAGCGGATTGGCGCATGGCTGTAGTCATAGTCGTCTATAAAAACAGCAAGCCTTCGTCGTAAATCGCTGTAGTCGACGATGTCATCGCATTGGTCCAGCCTGTCCACATACACCTCTTTGTCGCCGACCTGGGTGTCGAAAATGTCGGTGGATTGGGTCAGCAATTCTTCCGACAAACAATCAACCGCCGTCCCCATGGAGCCATGCAAGTGTCGCACGCGTATGCTCAGTTTGGCGTCGTGCCCTATGTTCACAACGTTGAAGCGCTTCGTCTCAACGCTTATGTCATAGTCTCTGGGCCGCTTGTCGACCACAATCTGTGGCTTGGCCTGCCCTAGCAGGGAGTCGCTGTGCAGGTGGCTGCGCAGCTCGTTGGCTATTCGCTCGCTGCTTACGCGTATGGTCACCGTTGGGTTTAGTGATTCGTTTGTCGTTGTCATAAAAGAAGCTGTAGTGTTATGCTTTGTTTGTGTTATATGCGGTTTTCAGCGCTTAAAGAATCGTTTGTTGCGTGAGCGCTTCTGCATTATCCTTTCTTCGTCGCTCATCGACTCGTCGAGCATGAAAGCAACCTGGTCGTTGGTCCAATCTTTGCTGCAATAGCATAAGCGAACGGCCATGTCTTTTACACCCGATTCCGACTTTTCGAATTCAATCGCGTTGTCGATCGAGAGGCCGTAGGCCACGCTTTCCACATCGTGGTCGGCGCCCATGTAGGCAAACATCCATCCCTCATTTTTATACGCCTCGACAAGGGCTTTTATTGCCTTGCGTGAGAATTCTTTCGACGCATTCTCATATCCGTCGGTGATGATGGTCACCTGCACCAAGGCGTTTTTGTTGTCGCCCACTATTTCGTGAAGTCGTGTGATGCTGTTGCCCATGGCGTCGTAGAGTGGCGTCATGCAGCATGGACGGTAGTCCTTCATCGCCAGTGGCTTGGCCTCTTCTACTGGTGTGTTGTCGTAAATCGTCTGCAGTGAGCACCCGCAGAATGCCACAAGCGTCACCATCGATTTCTCGTTGGCCTTGTGGGTCTGCTGGCGTGCGCGAATGCTGCCAATGGTTTCATTCACTGCATCCACGGCATATTTGCGAATGCTGCCCATCGACCCGCTGCGGTCAAGAATGATGAGGTTGTAGTTGGTGATCACTTTTTCCTCTGCGGCTTTGCTGCCTGCTGCTGTGTTGTTGTTCTCGTTCATTTCAGTCGTGTTTTAATTAGAGTTAAAGTTAACTAAGACTGGTCGTCAATAGTTTTGTGAAGTTCACGTTGCAAAGTTACGCTGCCCATCACCTGGCGTGCATTTTTTGCAACCTTGCAAAGGCCTGTGTTTTGGTTTCTGTGCAAATAACGTGCCAGAATGGCATGATGTTGTATGAGACTATGATAAAATGTGAAAAATATGTGCTAACTTTGCTATATTCATTAATAAAAACTAATATGCATATTAACTAATGAATAAGTTTCTGCGCTTAACTGCTGTTGCGGTGATGGCCGCCATGGGCATGTGTGCAGCCATGGCCACCGACTACTACGCCCGCCGAATCACCGAAATCATTCCGCAGCCCGTGGCCTGCGACATCGACACCGCCGCACCGCCATTCGAGCTGTCGCGCTCCACCTTGGTCTACTGTGCCGGCCGTGGGGCTGAGACCAGTGCCCGCTATTTGGCCGACTACACGTCGCGCTATTTGGGTCTGCCCATAGGCATTGTGCAAAAATCGCCGATGAAACCGTGCATTTCGCTCATCAACCGCAATAATCACGGCACCCCTGGCGGCTATTCGCTCACCATCGACCCCGACATGGGCGTGGTGGTTGACGGCAACGACGAGCAAGGCGTGTTCTATGGTGTGCAGACGCTGATTCAGCTGCTGCCGACGCGTGCTGGGGTGGTGCCTGCACTGCCGGCGGCGCGCATATCCGACTATCCTCGCTTTGCCTACCGGGGAATGCACCTCGATGTGGTGCGCCACTTCTTTCCCGTGGAGTTTGTGAAGCGCTACATTGACTGGCTTGCACTGCACAAGATGAACTACTTCCACTGGCACCTCACCGACGACCAGGGCTGGCGCATCGAGCTTAAGAGCCACCCCGAACTCACCGCCAGCGCTTCGCAGCGCGCGGGCGAAATCGAGGGCGTGTTTCCCGGCCGCTACAGGCCGCTGCCCTATGGCGGATACTACACCCAGCAGCAAATAAAGGAGGTGGTCGACTATGCGGCCAGCCGCTATGTGACCGTGGTGCCCGAAATCGACGTGCCCGGCCACTGCATGGCTGTGCTTGCCGCGCATCCCGAGTTCAGCACCACTCCGCAACTTCCAAAGGCCACAGCGCAAACGTGGGGGATCTACAACCGCCAGAACAATGTGCTTGCGCCCACTCCCGAAGTATTTAAGTTCCTCTCCGATGTGTTCAACGAGGTGTGCAGCCTGTTTCCCGGCCAATACATACACGCTGGTGGCGACGAGTGCGCTCCGCGGTGGTGGAAGGAGAGCGAACTCACGCAGCAGTTTATAAAAGACCACGGATTAATCGACGAAAACGGCCTTCAGCGCTATTTCATGGACTACGTGAAGCGCATAGTCAACTCACACGGCAAGACCATGATAGGGTGGAACGGAGGCATTGAGCAGTGCGACAGTGCCGGAGCGGTGGTGATGAACTGGCATCACCGCTCGGGTGTGAGCGCTAAAAAGCTCACACCCGGCCACCGCACCATCGTGGCCCCCGGCCGCTGGTTTTACTTCGATTACATCGAAGATTCCACGCAGCAAATGGTGATGTCGGGCCGCCAGCAACTGCTCACGGTGAAAATGGTGTATGACTTCAACATAGTGCCCGACTCGGCCACGGCCAGCCAGGCCCAGCTCATAATTGGCGCCGAGGGCTGCATGTGGACCGAGTATGCCCCGGCACCGTGGAAGGTGGAGACGCTGGTGTTTCCCCGCCTGGCCGCACTGTGCGAGAATGTGTGGAGCCAGCGCCGCGACTGGGACGACTTCAAGCGCCGCCTGGTGCGTCAGAGCGAGCGCTACGACCTGTGGGGCATACGCTACAATCCGGCCGTGTTTCATGCCGAGCCAGCCGACCCGCGCTATCGCTGAGAGGCACGGGTGCAACTGTTTTGTGCCGGTGCAGCGTCGAATAATTAAGTGTCTGGTGGTCGCGTTTGCTTTTTTTAACGCCAAATCAAATCCCGCACCGCACTTTATCGATAAATTTGCTATTTAATATATAGTATGCAACACAATTCGGCAATCAAGATGAAATCAACATTGCGACTTTTGACTATTGCGGCCGTGGCTCTGATGGCTCTGCTGGGCGCCACTGCGTGCGGCGGACGCGGCGGCGCACTCGACAAGGCCATCCGTTCGGCCATGATTAGCGGCGACACCACCCGCAAGGCCTACGATGGCATTTGCCAGCTGATAAAGGACAACCCCGACAAGTATGCCGCCTATCTCACCGACGGTGGGCAAATCAACGTTGAAGAGCTGGCCAAGAAAGTGACTGAGGTGGGCCACAGCCTGCGTCCGCCTGTCGACTGGGACATAACCCGCTATGGCGCAGCCAGCCTCACACTCACGGTGTATTTCGAGCGCAGCGGCTCAATGGTGCCCTACGATAGCCGCTCGGGAGGCGGCCAGCTGAAGGCGGCCGTCAACGACCTGATTAACGCCTTCCCGTCGCACTCGGCTGTGAAAATCAACATAGTGAACGATAACATATATCCCTACAGCGGCACCGTCGATTCGTTTCTGCAAGACCGCGACATCTATGCCAGCACCGCCGGCACGGGCGATGCCAGCCACACCGACTTCAAGCTGATTTTCGACAAAATCATCAGTGCCCAGCCGGCCAACAATGTGAGCATCCTGGTGACCGACATGATTTATTCGCCTGCCGACACCCACGATGTGAGCGTGGAGAAAATATTTCACGAGGAAAATGGCGTGGCCGCATCTATATTCCGCAACCACAATGGCAAGTCGGTGATAGTGAGCCAGCTGATGGGTGACTACGACGGCAAGTATTACCCTTACAACGGCCAGCCGTTTGACTACCACGGCAAGCGTCCCTTCTACCTTATTGTGATAGCCGACGCCAAGACCATCGACCAGATGGCTGCCGACCCGGCGTATGCTGCCGTGGTGCATCCTGCCGCTGCTGTCAACACCTATCGCTTCAACCAAGGCGAGGCCCAGGTGGCCTTCAAGGTGATACCCGACTGGAAGGACAATGCCGGCCGCTTCCGCGTGTCGCACGACGATCCGCACTTGCTCACCGGCTGCACCCCTGACCGCACCACGGGCAAGCTGCGCTTCAGCCTGGCCGCCAACCTTGGTGCGCTGCAAAAGGATGCTGCGTTTTTTGCCAACGGGTCGCACTTCGCAGTGCGCTCGCTCAATGGCTTCGACGTTGCAGTCAGGCCCATCGGACAGTCCGACCTCAGTGCCAACAACAAAGCCTACCTCGACGGCATGACACACATAATCACCCTCACGGGAAAGATGACCTCGCCGCAAGACGATGTGACTATTTCCATCGACAACGACTTTCCGCAGTGGATAACGGCCTCTACGGCCACCGACGACACCAATCCCTCGGCGTCTGGCTTCGCCACCACCACGTTTGGCCTCGACAGCTTTATGCGCGGTATCTACAGCGCGTTTGCTGGTGGCAACACCCGCTACTACACCAAAATTGAACTGAAACTGAAAAATTAACATCAAACGAATATGCAAAAAGACACAATCTATCTCACAGCCGGCATTGTGGTCACAGTGCTGTTCTGGCTGCTGCGCGTGCAGCTGATTGAACTGGTGTACACTGCCCCTGGCTATAGCGACAACATGTATAACCTGGGCATCTACGACACCGTGGCCATGGTAATCACCGCCGTGGCGTGGGTGGGCGCAGGCATTTACTATTATGTGATTAATTCAGTCCGCTTTGACCGCTGGTGGCATTGGCTGGCTGTGCTGGCCGTGGTGGCCGTGCTCACTCCAGTGGTGTGCTACAGTGTCAACACCAGCGTGTTCAGCGACAACGGCGGCATCAGCTATCCCGCCGAGACGGCCGCGTTCCAAACGGCCACGGTGCTCTACTCGGTGCTGATGTTTGTGGTGGCGTCATTCTCCATTCGCTGGTGGAGCAGCAACTGCCGCCACACCCCAATACCGCAATAACCCCGTTAATAAGAAAATCCTCACAATAGAGAGAAAGCAATGAGACTATTCATATTTGCAATAGGCGGCACCGGCTCAAGGGTGCTGAAGTCGCTGCTGATGCTGTCGGCCGCTGGTGTGCGCCCGGTTGGCCCCGACGGCAAACCGGTGCCCAATCTCGAACTGGTGCCCATCATCATCGACCCCCACAAGAGCAACGCCGACCTCAAGCGCACCGAAACGCTGCTGAGCGCCTACCGCATGCTGCGCCGCCAAATTCATGGCGACGAGGTGAACGCCAGCGGCTTTTTCGCCGCCAAGATATCCACTTTGCGCGACATCATGCAGGGCTCGCCCGTGCCGCTCGACGACTCGTTTATATTCAACATGGCCGCCGTGGGCAGCAAGAAGTTCCGCGACTTCATTTCCTACGACACCATGAATGAGCCCAACCAGGCGCTCACCTCGCTGCTCTTCGCCGACTATCAGCTTGAGAACAAAATGAGCATCGGCTTCGTGGGCTCGCCCAACATAGGCAGTGTGGCGCTCAACGGCATAAAGGACAGCAACGAGTTTAAGGCGTTTACCAGCGTCTTTGCCGACGGCGACCGCATATTCTTCATAAGCTCGATATTCGGTGGCACTGGCGCAGCCGGTTTCCCCATATTGGTGAAAAACATACGCCAGGCTGCTGGCGCCGACATCAAAAACCGCGCCTTCCTGCAGACGGCCCCCATAGGCGGCCTCACTATGCTGCCCTATTTCAGCCTGATGCAGAGCGACGACAGCAGCGACCGCCGCATTGCCAGCAGCGACTTCATAGTGAAAACCCAGTCGGCGCTGGAATACTACAACCAAACCATCACGGGCGACAGCGGCAGTCAGGTGAACGCCATCTACTACCTCGGCGACCACGGCCACGACGCCCCCTACAAATATGATCCGGGCGACAAGCAGGACCAGCACGACCCGGCCCACCTGGTGGAGTTGGTGGGCGCACTGGCCCCGCTCAACTTTGCCGGCCTGCCCGCCGACCAGCTTGTTGACCCCGTCACACGCGCGCCGCTACCCACCAAGGCCTTTGAGTATGGCCTCGACGACGACACCGACGACGTGTGCTTTGCCTCGTTGGGCAAGCAGACGCGCGACCTGGTGTATGAGAGCATGGTGAAGTTTCACCTGCTGTTCATATTCCTGCGCACGGGCTTCAGCGGCATGATAGGGCAGGGCTTCACCGAAGACGCACCCAAAATCACGCGCGACTTCACCGCCACGCAGTTCTACCGCACCCTCACCGACTCGTTTTTTGGCGGCTACACCGAGTGGCTGAGCGAGCTCAAGTTCAACCGCCGCCACGTGGAGCCGTTCTGCAGCGGCGTGTTCGACATGACCAGCGCCATCAAGGGCGTGCACACACGCAAGGGCTTCTTCGGTGCCAAAACGGTGAACTGCGACACCTTTAAGAGCGAGATGAACAAGCTTAGCCGCGACAATCACGACTACGCGGGCCGCACGCTGGAGTTCAAACTCATGGATTTGTTTAACAAGGCCGCAGCCAAGATAATTGCCGAGCGCTACGACAACATCAACTAACCACTTCTGCAATGAGTAAAATTCTGTCATATAACAATAAGACCACCAAGACGGCCGACCGCGACTGGATTCCTGTTGAGCCGTATGACGACGATGACATAAAAGCCATACGCGACCCCAACGGCGGCATGTCGGAAAATCCGCACACCGCCATTCCCAGCCCGTTTGCGCAACTCGACCTTGTGAAAAACGCCTTTGCCCACCTTGCGGCAAGCATCAGCCTTGCCGGCACCATGATGGACAAGCGCCTTGTGTCGACCGCCCTCGATGTGGCCCAGCTGCTGTTCAACTACGAGAGCCACCGCGACTATCTGCACATAGTGCGCTGGAACCGCGATGAGCAGATAGCGCGCCTCAAGAGCGAGCCCGAGCACCGCCTGTATGGCGACACACTCGACCTGTTTCTGCTCAGCGACACCAAGTATAACTTTAATCTGCTCACCGACTGGTATATAGTTATGTGGCACAACCGCGTGATTGGCGCCACATCGCCGTCATCGTTCACAATGGGAGTGCCGCGCGAAAGCGAGGAGCCCATAGGCGACATAATGGTGGAGCAGGGTGTTCCGCTCTTTGCCGCCGACACGCGTCACTTGTGGCAGCGCGACGCCGACTTCGTGCGCATGATGTATTTGCTGTTCAACGCCTATCCCGTGTTGCGCAAGTCGCTCACCGAGGTGTATGCCTACATGATTCGTAACCTCGACCCCATCCGCCAGCAGCGCCCCGAACTTTATGCCAGCCTTGTGGCTGCGGTCCCCAACATGGAGTCGTTCAGCCCCGAGACCGCCGACCGTGTGCTCGAACAGCTCGAAATGGACTACGACCCGTTTGCGGGCGACAACGAGATTACGCTGCTGGGCGCACGCCTTTATCACAAGCGCGCCGCCGACATAATGCGCGATGTGGCTCAAAGCGACTTCATGCTTGCGCCCACGCTGCCGCAGCCTGCCGGCACGCGGCTGCCGCTGGTGTTGCGCACGGGCTTCAGCGGCAGCGCCGACGCTTACAAATATGTCGACCGCCAGTGGAATAGCGCCACCGAGGTGCTTGCCGCGGGCGTTCCCATCGACCGGCGCAAGCTGCCCGACACGGCGGTGGAATACCCGTTTGTCACCACATCCGACCTGCTCACGCCGTCGTTGGTGCGGCTTAGCGGACCGCTCGATGGCCACCACTACTTCGACGGCAACGCCAGCGGCCGTGGTGCGGAGGCCGAATATGGCTATCTGCTGCCTCTCACACCGCTGTTTTTCAAATATTTCACCGCGGCCGACCTGTGTGGCAAGGTGTGTGGGCGCAACATGCTCGACATCGAGGAACGCACCGGCGGCGTGACGGTGACTCTGCGCATTCCTGTGCGCAAGCGCTGCATTGAGTTCACACGCAACTACCACGTTGTCACCGACCCCGCCTGGACGTTCGACGAACGCCGCGGCAGTGGCCGCCTGGTGACCGACGCTGTGATGAGTGCAGCTGTGTTCCCGTTTGTCAAAACTGGCCAGGCCGACGGCTACACCGTGCAGCTCTTTGCCATGGGTGCGAGCTGCGGCAGCAGCCTACAGTTCTATGCCAACGGACTGGACTCCGACTCCATTGGCGTCAGCAGCCGCTTGCGGACAAATTCCACATATTCCACCGAATACTTCGACGTGAAGGGCTCTTTCGACCTTGTCGAGGCCCGTGTCAACACCGCTTCGGCCGGCACCTGCAGCGGCTTCATAGTGCCGCGCTGGCAGCCATATGCGCCGGGCTCGCGCCAACTGGTGTTTGCCGTTGACTTCGGTACCACCAACAGCCACCTCGAGTGGGCCGAGCGCGGTCATCAGAGCGAGCCGCTCGACTTTGGCTTCTGCGACGGCTCCACGCTCATTGCCCCGCTGCTCAAGCGCGGCTCGCTGCTCATTGCCGAGCAGCTGCAGCGCATCGAGTTCCTACCCAGTGCCATCGACAGCGTGTATGGCTTCCCGCTGCGCAGCGCACTGGCCAGCAATGCCGTCAACGACGGCGGCACACGCCTGTGGAGCAACGTCAACATCCCGTTCCTCTACGAGCGCCAGTATTTCGACGGCTATGATGTGGCCACCAACCTCAAGTGGAAGGGCGACACCGCACTCAGCCGCGAGTTTCTGCGCGAGCTGGCCTTGCTCATCCGTGCCAAGGCGCTCATCGAGAATGCCGACCTTGGCAAGACCGATGTGGTGTATTTCTTCCCTGTGAGCATGGGCGGCAGCGACCGCCGCAAGCTGCAAGACACCTGGGAGGAGCTCTATCGCACCTATATCGGGCCCGACACCGACAATCTGCACGCCTATCCCGAGTCGATAGCCCCGGCATACTACTACAAGGGTGCCGATGTGGCCGGGTCGAGTTTCGTGACCATCGACATTGGTGGCGGCACGAGCGACACGGTGATATATCAGCCCACGCCCGACCGCCTCGACAGTGTGCCTGTGGCGGTGTCGTCGTTCCGCTTTGCGGGCAACGCCATATTCGGCGACGCCTTCACCGAGCGCGATGCCGACAACAACCCACTAATTGCGCACTATGCCGAATACTTCAGCCGCCTGGTCACCAAGAATCCCGACATCACCTATCTCAACAGCATATTGCAGTCGGTGCTCAAGCAAAAGCGGTCGGAAGACGTCAACGCTTTCCTATTCTCAGTCGAGAATGTGGAGCAGCTGCGTCAGCTGCAGGAGGTGGACCGCAACCTGTATAGCTACGACGCGCTGCTGCGCAACGACGACCAGCGCAAGCTGGTGTTTATGTATTTCTACGCTGCCATCATCTACTACACGGCGCAGTCGATGCTGGCGCGCGGCTACGAGCCGCCCAAGCAAATCTACTTCAGCGGCACCGGCTCGAAGATATTGAGCATATTGGGCACCACGCAGCAGGTGCGTGAGTTCACGCAGCGCATCATCGAGGAGGTGATGCAGAAGCGTTACACCGAACCGTTCGACATCAAGGTGGAGCGCGAGTGTCCCAAGCAGGTCACTTGCCGCGGCGGTGTGCGGCTTGAAAATGAGCGCCTCGACCACAAGGCCGACACCAGCGCCTATTCGGCCCGCAACATCAACCGCCTAAAGTACTGCTTCTCGATGATAGGCAGCGAAAGCCTCACCTACGGCCAGGTCAACCAGCTCGACACACGCGGCCGCATTGCCGACAGTGTGCGCGAGTTCAACCGCTTCTTCTTGTCGCTGTGCGACAATGAGACCAAGGATGAGTTTGGCATCGAGGGCAAAGTGTTCCGCCTGTTTGCCAGCGTGGTCAACAACGGCCTTGACAACTACCTCACCGCCGGCATCAACAGTTTCTTGAAGGGCCGCTACGAGGAGGCCGATGTGGTGGAAGATGTGCCGTTCTTCTATCCTGTGATAGGTGTCATCCGCTACAATCTGCTTAAAAACCTGTGCAACGAGGTGATCTCTAATATACAATGATATGGAACTTACGAAAATCAAGAGAACGATAATTGCCGCGGTGCTTGCGCTTGCCACGGTGCTCGGCGCTGCAGCGCAGACCGACACGGTGGCAAGTGCAGAGCCTGTCAATCCTGTTGGCAGTGCCGATTCGGCCGCGGCCGTGCTGCCACCCGACACTGTGGCCGCCGTGCCGCCTGCCAAGGAGGCTCAGCCCGCCGCCGACCGCACTCGCGACTTGATGGCCGGCTGCACCCTGGCCGCCCTTGTGCTTGGCTTGGCCGGCACGGTGATGGCCATGTCGGCCCGCCGCCGCGTGCGCGAAACGCAATCGGCCATCAACACTTGTGCCGAGCGCATCAATGAGCTCGTCAACGCCGTTACAGCCCTTAATGCCGACGTCGAGCACCTCAGCGCCGAGGTCGATGGCCTGCGCCGCCAGCCGCTGCAGCCTGCGCCGGCCCGTAAGCCTGCCGTGTGCAAACCGCCACGGGCCACAGCGGCCCCGGCCGCGCAGCACCCGCAGGTGTTGTATCTCAGTTGTCCCGATGCCGAAGGCTACTTTGGCCGTGCTACGGCCAGTGCCGTGGCTGGCAACTCGGTGTTTGTGCTGCGCACCACCGACGGCCGCACCGGCACGTTTGGCGTGATTGACGATGCCGCCGTGCACAGCATGGCGCTGATGATGCCCACCGCCACGCTCACTGGGGCTTGCGCCGGCACCGGCATACAGGTGTCTGGCCATGCGCGCCGCATAGTCACCGACCAGCCGGGCACCGCCGTGCTCAAGGGTGGCAGGTGGCACGTTGAGACTAAAGCCGTAATTCACTACGAACCATAATGAAGTGCTATTGTCCTAAATGCGGGCGCAAGATAGAGGTCACCGCCCAGGAGGCTGCGCGCCTTGGCGGACACCTTGTGTGCCCGCAGTGCCTGGCGCGCGTTGATGTGGCTGTGCCAAAGCCCACGGCTGCGGCAGTTGCCGAGCCGCCTGCCACCCCCAAGCCGCGCCAGCAGGCTCAGGCTCCTGCGGCAGGAGGCCGCTTCTGCCCCAAGTGCGGGGCCAAGGTGCGTGCCACCGATGCCTTCTGCAAGTCGTGCGGGGCGAGTCTGGGCGCAACGCGGCGCAAGTCGGATGTGGGCACGCCGCCGCCATACCGCAGTCAGCGCCGTGCAGCCGCACCGGCTCCTGCCTACCGCGCACCGCGCACCGTCGCGCGCCCGTCAGTGCCGCGCCAGGCCTTTGCGCGTCGCCCGTCCAGTAGAAGTGAAGCCAAAGCTTCCACTTCCGTTGGCGGACTGGGCTGCATGTGGCGCACCGCCGTGGGCGTGGCCGTTGCCTTTGCGCTCTATGCGATGCTTGGCCTGGCCTTTCAGTAGAACCGATAAAGTAAGAAACACCCTAATTTTTCCCCAGTAACAACGATGAAGATAACTTGCCCGAAATGCGGATATGTGACCGAGATTTCCGAGAGCGAACTCAGCGCCGTCAATCACACAATCGTGTGCCCGCAGTGCATGTCGCAGCTTAAGGTGGATGGCGACTATGCCTATATTCCCACCGACAGCCAGACGTTTGACCCGCAGCCCGAACCGCCTGCCGCCGAGGTGGAGCGCGAGCCGTGCGACGACGGCAATGGCGGCTGGGTGGCCGCCGACGGGGTCGACGACCCTCTGATGGCCGATGCCATCGAATACATTAAGATGTGCAATGCCATATCGGTGCCAATGCTGCAGCGCTATCTGCAAATCAGTGCCGACCGCGCTGCCCAGCTCATGAAGCAGCTCGAGCAGAAAGGGGTGGTGGGCCCATACACGGGCGGACCGCGCACCATTCTAATTCCGCACAGCAGCGACCCCTTCGCCCCCACGCCGCGCAACCGCGCCGAAACGCAAATGCTCAGAGAGTTGCGCCAGCGCATGGCCAGTGGCGATGCCAAGACGCGCATGTTCAACTGCTCGGGCTGCTCCATTGTGCTGTTTGGACTGCTGGTCGTCCTTCTGTTGGCGCAATTGTGTACGCATTAAAAACATAAATTAAATTAAACAACCATAAAATAATATAATTTCCACGTGCTTTTCGGTGCGTTTAACCCGCAGCAAAGGGCGGATGTTTTGCATAATTAATGTGAAATGCCTACCTTTGCACATGAATTGCGACGAGGAGGCTTGACGGCTTCCTCATTTTTATTTTTTAATAATAGAATTCAACCCGAATGATTGACAAGTCAGCCGTTGCCGAGGTCGTGACCAAGGCCCTCGAAGGAACGGATCTTTTTTTGGTCGATGTCACCGCAAGCCCCGACAACTGCATCGATGTGCAGCTCGACAGCATGACCGATGTTACCATCGACGACTGTGTGCGCGTCAACGATGCCGTGCTCGGCGCCTTCGACCGCGATGTGGAAGATTATGAGCTCACCGTGGGCTCCTATGGCATTTCGGCCCCGTTCAAGGTGCAGCGCCAGTATGAGAAAAACGTGGGCGGCGAAGTGGAGGTGCTCACTGCCGACGGCAAGAAGTTGAAAGGCGTGCTCAAGGAGGCCGGCGACACAGGTTTCACCCTGAGTGTGACCTCCAAGATGAAGCTTGAGGGCAAAAAGCGCCCCGAGATGGTGACGGTGGACCACACATTCAACTACAGCGAAATAAAATATACAAAAAACATAATACAGTTTAAGTAAACACAAAGTATGGCTAAGAAAGAAGAGACTGTCGACATGTCCGACAGATTTGCGGAGTTTAAAGAGCTGAAAAACATCGACAAGACCACTATGATTAGTGTCTTGGAAGAGTCGTTCCGTAGTGTGCTGGCAAAAATGTTTGGCACCGACGAGAACTTTGATGTGGTCATGAACCCCGACAAGGGCGACTGCGAAATCTATCAGCGCCTTGAAGTGGTGCCCGACGGTGAGGTGGAGAACCCCAGCCGCCAGATTTCGCTCACCGATGCCCGTGGCGATGAGGAAAACCCCGACCCCGATGCCGAGGTGGGCGAGGAGCACTCGCGCAAAATCGAGTTTGCCAAATTCGGCCGCCGCGCCATTCTTAACCTGCGTCAGACTCTGGCAAGCAAGATTCTCGACCTGCAAAAGGACGCCATCTACACCAAATTCAAGGATATGGAGGGCAACCTGGTTACAGCCGAGGTCTACCAGATATGGAAGCGCGAGGTGCTGCTCATGGACGAGGACAAAAACGAACTGTTCCTGCCCAAAGACCAGCAGATACCCACCGACATCTACCGCAAGGGCGAGTCGGTGCGCGCCGTCATCTATAATGTGGACAACAAGAACAACAATCCCAAAATCACTGTGTCGCGCACATGCGACCAGTTCTTGCGCCGCCTGTTTGAGCTTGAGGTGCCCGAAATTCACGACGGCCTCATTGTGATTCGCGCCGTTGCCCGCATCCCTGGAGAGCGCGCCAAGATAGCCGTTGAAAGCTACGACGACCGCATCGACCCCGTGGGCGCATGTGTGGGTGTGCGCGGTGCGCGCATCCACGGCATAGTGCGCGAGCTGCGCAACGAAAACATCGATGTGATCAACTACACATCCAATCCGCAGCTCTTCATTCAGCGCGCCCTCAGTCCCGCTAAAATATCGAGCATACGCCTCGATGAGGAAAACAAGCGTGCCGAGGTGTTCCTGCGTGCCGACGAGGTCTCGCTCGCCATTGGCAAGGGCGGCCTTAACATAAAGCTCGCCTCGATGCTCACCGGCTACACCATCGATGTTTACCGCGACCTTGAAGGCGAGGACGAGGAAGATATCTACCTCGACGAGTTCAAGGACGAAATCGACGACTGGGTGGTTGAGGCTCTTAAAAACATTGGCTGCTCAACTGCCAAGGCTGTGCTGCGCACACCGCGCGAAGAGCTCATCGAGAAGGCCGACCTTGAAGAGGACACAGTTGACAACGTTATAAAAATTCTCAAGGCCGAATTTGAGGATTAATGGCATGCAGGCCGGCTGCCGCATGGCCAGGCCGGCTTGTAAGCCCACACGCGGCGCAAGGCTGCACCGCGGTCGATAACCAACACCTCTTCATTAATCACAACTCACAAGAAAATATGCGTAAAAAAATAAGTCAAGTAGCAACAGATTTGAATGTTGGAGTTCAGTCGATCAGGGATTTTCTTCAGGCGAAGAACATAGAGGTCGATTCGGGTCCCAACGCACGAATTGCCGAGGAAGCATACAATATGCTCCTTGAGAAATTCAAGCCCGACATGGTGCAGAAAAAGAAGTCGGAAGACTTCACAAGCAAGCAGCAGGAGCGCAAGGCCAACAGCAAGGCACGCAGTGTCGAAGAATTCAAGATCGAGGTGAAGAAACCCAAGATTCTGGGCAAAATCGACCTTACTCAGGCTGGCAAGCCGGCAGCTAAGCCGCAGCCCAAGCTCGAGCAGCAGCCTGCCCCGGCCCCTAAGCCTGCCGAGCCCGCCAAGAAGCCCGAGGCAAAGCCTGCCGCAGTTGTGGCCGACAAGCCAGCGCCCGAGGCCAAACCCGAGGTGAAGGCCGAGGCTCCAAAGCCCGCCGAGCCCAAGGCCGAGGTGAAGGCTGAGGCCCCCAAGCCCGCCGAACCGGCTGCTCCAGCCGAGGAGAAAAAAGTCGAGGAAAAGAAGGATGAAATCTTCACCTACGGCACCACCACGCTGCAAAACAAGCCCAAAATTCTGGGTAAAATCGACCTCTCGGCCATCAATCAGCAGACGCGCCCCAAAAAGAAGTCGAAGGCCGAGCTGCGCAACGAGCGCATCAGCAAGGAGCGCGCACGCAAGCAGGGTGGCAACGCCGCTGCCGGCGACGACGGAGCCAAGCGCAAGCGCCGCCGCATAGGCAAGGAGAAAATCGACATCGAGAAGAGCGCAGCCCAAATCCAGAACGGTGGCGGACGTGGCGGCAACCAGGGCAACAACGCCCAGGGTGGCAGCAAGCGCAATGCCAAAAAGGGCAAGAAGCCGTTTAAGAGCGAGGTTAGCGAGGAAGACGTACAGCGCCAGGTGAAGGAGACTCTGGCCCGCCTCACCGCCAAGACTCAGAAGAAGAGCGCCAAGTGGCGCCGCGAGAAGCGCGAAGCCGTGCGCGAAGAAGAGCGCGAGGAGGCAGCAGAAAAGGCAGCAGAAAAGAAGACTCTGAAGCTCACCGAGTTTGTCACCGCCAACGACCTTGCTGCTATGATGGATGTGCCGGTTAACAAGGTGATTGGCACCTGCATGAACATTGGCGTGATGGTGTCGATAAACCAGCGCCTCGACGCCGAGACCATCAATATTGTGGCCGAGGAGTTTGGCTTCAAGACCGAATATGAAAGCGCCGATGTGGCCGAGGCCATCCACGAAGAGGAGGACAAGCCCGAAGACCTGCAGCAGCGCCCGCCTGTGGTGACTGTGATGGGTCACGTGGACCATGGTAAGACTTCGCTGCTTGACTACATACGCAAGGCTAATGTGATTGCCGGCGAGGCCGGCGGCATAACCCAGCACATTGGCGCCTACAACGTGAAGTTGGCCAACGGCCGCCGCATCACTTTCCTCGACACCCCTGGTCACGAGGCGTTCACCGCCATGCGTGCCCGCGGTGCCAAGGTCACCGACATTGTGATTGTGATTGTGGCCGCCGACGACAATGTGATGCCTCAAACGGTTGAGGCCCTCAACCACGCCAGCGCTGCAGGTGTGCCCATTGTGTTTGCCATCAACAAGATTGATAAGCCGGGTGCAAACCCCGACAAGATAAAGGAGGAACTTGCCAACATGAACTACCTCGTGGAGGAGTGGGGCGGCAAGTACCAGAGCCAGGACATCTCGGCCAAGAAGGGCACGGGCGTGTCGGAGCTTATGGACAAGGTGCTGCTCGAGGCCGACATGCTCGACCTCAAGGCCAACCCCAACCGCAAGGCCACCGGCTCAATCATTGAGTCGTCGCTCGACAAGGGCCGCGGCTATGTGGCCACCGTGCTGGTCGACAACGGCACACTGCGCGTGGGCGACATAATGCTCGCCGGCACGCACTATGGCAAGGTGAAGGCCATGTTCAACGAGCGCAACCAGCGCATCAAGGAGGCCGGCCCATCGAGCCCGGCCCTCATTCTTGGCCTTAACGGCGCCCCCACGGCTGGAGACAAGTTTAACATTATGGACACCGACCAGGAGGCACGCCAGATAGCCAACAAGCGCGAGCAGCTGCAGCGCGAGCTGGGCCTGCGCACGCAGAAGCGCTTCACCCTTGAAGACCTCGGTCGCCGCCGCGCCCTGGGTGAGTTCCACGAACTCAACGTGATTGTGAAGGGCGATGTGGACGGCTCTATCGAGGCTCTGAGCGACTCGCTCATCAAGCTCTCCACCCCCGAGGTGCAGGTCAACGTCATTCACAAGGCTGTGGGCCAAATCACCGAGAGCGACGTCACTCTGGCTGCTGCCAGCGACGCCTACATCATCGGCTTCCAGGTGCGTCCCTCGGCCGATGCCAAGCGCCTTGCTTCGCAAGAGGGTGTTGACATCCGCATCTACTCAATCATCTACGATGCCATCGAGGAGGTGAAGGATGCCATGGCAGGCATGCTTTCGCCCGAAATCAAGGAGGAAGTTACCGGCACCGTCGAGGTCAAGGAGGTTTACCACATCTCGAAGGTGGGCACCATTGCCGGTGCCATCGTGCGCGAGGGCAAAATCAAGCGCACTTGCAAGGTGCGCATAATCCGCGACGGCATTGTGCGCTACACCGGCGCCCTCGGCTCGCTCAAGCGCTTCAAGGACGATGTGAAGGAAGTGGGCATGGGCTTTGAGTGCGGTTTCAGCGTGCAGGGTTACAACGACATCCAAGTGGGCGACATGGTTGAGGCCTTCGAGGAGGTTGAAGTGCAGAAAAAGCTGTAACCTACGCTTGGAGTCAGATAGCAAATCACAGTATTCAAAATAAATTTCGAGGCACCGCCTTTGGCCCTTCTGCAATGCAGGGCCGGGAAGGTGCCTCGATTTTTTCTCTTTTAAGAAATGAAGTATTACCTCAATATAGGTTCAAACCTTGGCGACCGCCAGGCCGTGATAAAGCAGGCCATCGGGCGGCTGGCCGCACTGGGCAGCGTGGAGGCCGTCAGCAGCTCCATAGAGACCCCTGCGTGGGGCTTTGTGTCGCAACATGAGTTCTTGAACGTGGGCTTGGTCTTGGAGTCGCACAGCGAGCCTTTGGCGCTGCTGCATGCCATCCACTCCATAGAGCGCGGCTTGGGGTCGTCCAGCCACCGCACTCCCGAAGGCGGCTATGCCGACCGACTGGTCGACATCGACGTGGTGGCCATAGATGGCCTCACGCTCAGCACGTCCGAACTCACCGTGCCCCATCCCCATCTGCCCGAGCGCGAGTTCTACCTTGCGCCCATGGCTCAGATTGCCCCCCACTGGCAGCACCCCACGCTCCACCTCACCGCTGCCCAAATGCTCTCCGCCCTTCGCCGCAATAAGGGGTAGCTTATTGTGAGTCAGTGGCTTTAGAATCAATAGAAAAAACGGCAATGTGCCCACCATGTGGGGCGCATTGCCGTTTCAGTTAATGCGGTTTTTATTTGTGTGGCTGCTATGCCTTGGTGACTCTTTCAAGCCACTTGACCATGCCCAGCATCACGCCCATCGAAATGAAGCAAACAATGATGAACACGCCCCAGCACTGCCACAGGTCAATCTTGTTGTACATGAGTGCGCCCAGAGGCAGCAGCATATTGCCCACGGCTGTTGTGCCCAGCCACAGACCCTGGCACAGGCCAAGCATGCTCTTGGGGGCCACCTTTGACACAAACGACAGGCCCAGAGGCGAAATGAACAGCTCGGCCACTGTGAGCAGGAAGTAGGTGACAATCATTACCCATGCGCCTGCCTTCATGGTTTCGCGCGTTGTGGCGTCGATGGCCACAAACGCCTCGCCCGAGGGATAGCCCTTCACCATCGAGAAGATGGCCAGGAACGCATAGGCCAGGCCGGCAATGAACATGCCGATGGCGATTTTGCGCGGTGTGCTAATCTCCTTGCCGCGTTTGCTCATCGAGCCGAATATGGCCATAATCACGGGGGTGAGCACAATCACGAAGAATGGATTCACGGCCTGCCAAAATTCGGGCGGGAATTGGCCCGTCTTCACAAAGTCGCGGGCAAAGAATGATAGCGACACGCCATTCTGGTGGAACGAGAACCAGAAGAAGATGACCACGCCAAGCACTGCAAACAGGGCGTACATGCGCTGCTTGATTTCCTTGGCCATTGTGGCCTTTTCCTCGGCGGTATAGCTTACTGCGCCAGCGGCTTCTTTCTTTCCGGGGGTGGGGAACTTCTTCTTTTGGGTGAGGAATATCACAAGCGATATGAGCATTGCCACCACCGATGCGATGAAGGCGAAGTGCACGCCCTGGTTAAACACCTCGAGGTAGGCCTGGCAGTTGGCTGCGCTGGGTGCGCCGCTCACGCCTGCCTGGGCCATGTAGTTCATCATGTTGCTCACCTGGTCGGCGGGCAGGGTGCCGTCGATAAACTGGTGGCACAGTGCGGGCAGCTCGGCCACATATTTGTATCCGTGCAGGCCCAGCCACCAGCTGCGCAGGAAGGGGGCGATGAACGGAGCCACGAGGCCGCCAATGTTGATGAACACGTAGAAGATTTGGAAGCCGGTGTCGCGGCGGCCCTTCACCTTGTTGAGGGCCACTTCGCCGCCCTCTTTCAGGGCCTTGGCCTCGAAGTCGTCATACATTTGGCCCACAATGGCCTGCAGGTTGCCCTTAAACAGGCCGTTACCAAAGGCAATCAGCACAAGGGCTGCGCATGTTAGGGCCAGCAGGCCGGTGAAGTTGGCCGTGGTGGCTGTGACGGGAATTGCCAGGCACACATAGCCCAGAGCCATGATGATGATGCCCACCATTATGGTGCCCTTGTAGTTCTGCGTGCGGTCGGCTATGATGCCGCCCACAAGGCTCAGCACATAAATGCCGGCCAGAAACACAGAGTAGATTGTTGCAGCGCTGGTGTCGCTCAAGCCGAATTTCGAGCACAGAAACAGCGACAGCACGGCTGCCATGATGTAGTAGCCGAATCGCTCGCCCATGTTGCTAAGGGCAGCTGCGATTAGTCCTTTGGGATGATTTTTTAGCATGTGATTAAGTTGTTTATTGTTAGTGTTAATAATTTCAGGGGCTGAAATTGCATTAAGCCTTGGCGGCGTCTTGCTTGGCCTTGAAGGCCAGCGCATACATGCGCATCTGCTTCACCATCGACAGCAACCCGTTGCTGCGTGTGGGCGACAGGTGCTCGTGCAGTCCTATGCTGTCGATGAAGTATAGGTCGGCGCCGAGTATCTCTTGTGGGGTGCGCCCGTCGAGCACTCGTATCAGCAGCGACACTATGCCTTTCACTATTATGGCGTCGCTGTCGGCCATGAAGTGGATGTGGCCGTCGCCGCTGAGCTCGGCGTTGAGCCACAGGCGGCTTTGGCAGCCGTCTATCAGGTTGTCGGCCGTCTTCTGGCTCTCGGGCAGTGTGTCGAGCGCGTTGCCCAGCTCTATTATATAGGCATAGCGGTCCATCCAGTCGGTCATGCCCGAAAACTCGTCGATTATTTCGTCTTGAACTTCGTTAATACTGCTCATGAGGGTGTGTTAAGTGAACTTTTTCTTCAAAATTACATTATTTTTTGCGTTTTCACAACCTTTTTGTAGTTGCTGCCATGCAAAAGTGCGCCTATTTGCCATTATTGGTGCTGGCCTGCTTCTTTTCTTTGTTCTCTTCGTGCTGAATGGCAAACGAGGCGTAGATTTGCAGCAGTGCGCCTGCCAGCAGGAATGCCAGCCAGTCGCGGTTGCCCCACGAGGTGCCTATGTTGATGTTCAGCGAGCTGCTGAACAGAAAGAATGCCGACACGCAGTAGAGCAGTGCCGACACCTTGCCCATGCGGAAGAGGCGGCGTATGCGCAGGTTTTTGCCCGCATACCGCTCGGTGCAGCGCTCGGCCAGTGCCAGCAGAGCGCCCAGCGAATATAGGTATTTGGCCCAGTCGCCGTGTACCCCGAAAATGGGCATTGCAGCTGCCACAAGCAGCATTAGTGTGGCCAAGGCAAGCGTTATGTTTTGAATTTCGATGCGTTTGTTCTCGTCTGTTATCATAATTGTATGTTTTTTATTGTGCAATGTGTAGGGGGGCGCGAGGCCTATGGGATGTCGGTCACATACACGTCTTCGTTGGCGCGCTTCATGCCATATTTTTCGCGTGCAATGCGCTCCAGTGTGTGGCGGTCGGTGTTGAGCTCGCGTATTTTTGCCTCATACACGGCGGCCGAGTCTTCGTTGGCCTGTATCTGCACCTTGATGTCGCTTATCTGTTTCACATAGCCGTTGCGGCGCGAATAGTTGTAGTCGCCGAAGCACAGCAGGGTCACAAAGAATCCCACTATTATCAGGAATGGCAGATGCAGCCACCGGTGCTGAAATTGCTTTATGTTGTTTTTGATGTCTTTTAAGAGCATTTGGTGGAGTGTTGTGGGTGTGGTTTAAAAATGCCAGTCGAGCTGCCACCACTTCTTTTTGGTGGTGTTGCCGCTGCCTTGGCTGCCGTTGGTGGAGGGGGATTTCTGCACCTGTTGGCCGGTGTTTAGGGTGGAGTGCCGGTTGGCAATGATTCGTGCCAGGCGGTCGATCACTTGGCGGTCGCGCCGGTTGCTGCTTTTGGCCATGTCGGCCCAGGCGGTGCCGCCCAGGTAGTAGGCCACCGATGCGCTCTGCAACACGCCGGCGCGCTCGTAGGCTGTGGTGTAGGCGTCGAAATTGGCCAGGGCCTCGTTGTGGGTCTTGGCTTGATAGTATGCTCCTTCGTCGATTTCCATCTCAAGGGCCGATCCCACTCGCTTGGCGTTGGTGATGGCGTCGGTCAGGCGCTGGGTGGTGAGGCCTTCGCCCACAAAGTAGTTGGGTTGCAGATACACCATGTCGAATCCCATGGCAGCGCCCTGGTCGTTGTTGCGCGCTCCGAAGAAGGGTATCCAATACATGAGTTTGCCCAGCTTGTGCACCATGCGGCTCACCCGTGTGGGCAGCTCGCGGCCAGTGGAGGTGGTGGTCTCCTCAATCCAGTAGAATCCGTTCAACTCCAGATTTTTGAAGCCGGCGCGGTTGAATCGGTCGTATATTGCTTGCAGATACCACTCCACGGCGGCCTGCTTGTCGTCGATGCGGTTGAAGTTCAGGCGCCTGCCATTCACGCTGCCCCAGTCGGTGCGTCCGTTCTCGGGGCTGGGCAGCATCAGCACCACTTTGTGCTTGAAGCCGGGGTCGCCAAGTTCGCGCTTGGCCTGGCTTATGCACTTGTCGAGCGCGTCGAGTGCCTTGCCCCGCTCAAAAATGCGGTTCATCAGCCACTCCCAGTCGGCGCGGGTCGAGCCTTTGCCATAGCCGTTGGCATAGGTCACGTCGCCCTGGCGGCGGAATTCCAGAAACAGGAATCCGTCGAACGTCCAGCGGCGGGTGCCGTCGGCAAATGTGTGGGTCACGTAGGGTTCAAATTCACTTTGCGTCCAGTCGGGGCGGAAGGTGCCGCCCTGGTAAATCAGGGCAAGGTCGTTGATGGGGCCGGCAGCAAACTTGCCGGGCGTTATGGCGGCCCCGGCCGTCATGGCCAGTGCAGCGGCAAAAGCCGCAATCAGTAGTCGCATGTGGGTGTGCATAGTGTGTGCATTTATTTGTCCTTAAGCAGGTTGGGGCGCAGGCGTCGCGTGCGCTCAATGGCCTGCTCCATTTTCCATTCGTCGATTTTTGCCTGGTTGCCGCTGAGCAGTATTTCGGGCACCTTCCAGCCGTTGAACTCGGCCGGGCGTGTGTAGACGGGTGCCTCGAGCAGCCCGTCTTGAAATGAGTCGCTGAGCGCGCTCTGCTCGTCGCCTATGGCTCCGGGCAGCAGGCGCACCACGGCGTCGGCAATTACTGCGGCGGGCAGCTCGCCGCCGGTGAGCACGTAGTCGCCTATCGATATTTCGCGCGTAATCAAGTGTTCGCGTATGCGGTAGTCCACGCCCTTGTAGTGGCCGCAGAGAATCATTATGTTTTTGGCCAGCGACAGGGTGTTGGCCATGGGCTGGTCGAGGATGTCGCCGTCAGGCGAGGTGAATATCACCTCGTCGTAGTGCCGCTGCGACTGCAGTTCCTGCATGCACCGCCACACGGGCTCTATCTGCATCACCATGCCGGCGTTGCCGCTGAAGGGGTAGTCGTCCACCTTGCGGTGCTTGCGCAGCGACCAGTCGCGCAGGTTGTGCACGTGAATCTCCACCAGGCCTTTGTCTTGCGCGCGCTGCAATATGGAGCAGTGCAGCGGCGAGTCGAGTGCCTCGGGCATCACGCTAAGTATGTCTATTCTCATCTTGTCGTTGTTGTCTTCTGCCATAGCTTTTTTAAAAATTAAAGTGCTTGCTGTGGGTGGGTTATGTGTTCGTTTGTGCACAGGGCGGGCCGCACTCGGCGGCACACTGTGGGCCTTTTTCGCCTGGCACCGTGCGTTTCACTCCTGAATCCAAAGCGACAGCACCTTGCGCCTAATGGCCATCACGTTGCCGGCGGTGATGCACACCATTATGGCCACAGCCACAACCAGCGACGGCCACAGCGGCCCGCCCTGGGTGCCGAAAGCCCGCAGTGTGAGCATGTAGTAGTAGCGTGCGGCCAGCATTAGCACCACCGCGGCTGCCAGCACGGTGCCGTTGATGGCCACCACCAGGCGTATGTAGGTGCGCGACACCTGCGCAGGCGAGTAGCCCAGCATCAGCAGGTTTTGCAGCTTGCGTGTGTTCTTTTGCAGCAGCAGGTAGATGCTGAGCATGAGCACGAAGAACGACAGCAGGCTTATGATGACGCCCACCACGGCCACGATGCCTATTATCAGTGTCAGGAAGTAGTAGGCCTTGCTCGAACTCATCTTGTCGCCCGCCACGTCGTAGTGGTGTGCGGCCATGTAGTCGGTTATCTTCACATCGCCGGGGCGGTTCACCTCCACTATCAGGCGCAGCGGGTGCTGGTGCCCTCCCTGGCCATAGCGGTCGTTGCTCCAGCGCATGAACTCCTCAGGCACTATGATGGTGTTGAGACGGTTGCTGAAGCCCACTATGCGGCCGGGCAGCACCTCGTTGCGGCCATTGCCGGTGAAGGTGAAGCTGAGCGGGATTATGCCAGCCTGGCTCTCGCTTATCTTGGGCATGCCCTGGGCTGCCGCAAAGCCGAAGTTGTACATCGACAGGTAGTCGCGGCTGACAATCACGGGCACCTCGGGCCGCTGTGGGTCGAAGTCCCACTCACCGGGGTCGGCGTCGATGAAGTCGCTCGGAATCGACTCGAAGAAGAATTGCGTGCGCATGGCCTTGCCGTTGGTGGCGCCAATGGTGGCAAATGTGCTGTATTCGCTGCTCACAAAGCGGCCTACCTTGCGGCACCACGGCTGGTGCTCGATGTCGGCGATGTCGGCGTCGGAAAACTCGCTGCTGTTGCCCAGCATTGCGCCCGCGCTGCTCACCGAGCGTGTGATTATCAGGTAGTCTTTGCGTATGAAACTCTCCTGGTCGTTAAACACGGGCAGCACGTCTTGGTAGAATTGCACTGCCAGAGTCACAATGGTAAGCCCCACCAGGTTGGCCAGGGCAAATCCTAAAAGCTGCGATGTGCTAATGTGCTTGCGCAGCAGTTTCCACATCAGTCCCTTCATAGCTTATACTCCTTATCCACTTTAATCATCACGTTGTTGCCCACCGAGGTCGATATCACTCCGGCGCCCTGGCTGCGGGCCTCGTCGGTCACCATCTGCGCCACTATGCGGTTGTTGGCCGCATCGAGGTGGCTCACCGGCTCGTCGAGCAGAATGAAGTCGCACGGCTGGCACAGGGTGCGTATTATGGCCACGCGCTGCTGCTGTCCTATCGAGAGCCGCGCCACGGGGCTGTTGACTTTGTCTGGAATGCCCAGCTGCTCAAAGTAGTCTTCTATCTGCTTGCGGGTCTTGAAACCCGTGAGGCGGTTTTTCAGTTCCACATTTTCGATGGCTGTCAGCTCGGGAAACAGCCGCAGCTCCTGCGGCAGATAGGCTATGTGGCGGCAGCGCACGCCGCACCACTCGTCGATGCTCAGCTGGCGCACGTCGCGGCCGTCGAATGCTATTGTGCCCGAATAGTCGGTGCGGTAGCCATACACGTAGCTGCACATCGACGACTTGCCGGTGCCGCTCTCGGCCGATATCAAATACATCTTGCCGCGCTCAAAGGCCACCTGCCTGAGCCACACCTGCGAGTTGTCTTCCTCGCGGCCGGCAAACACGGCGGGCAGCGTGTTGTTTAACTCAATTCTTTGCATTGCAGTGATAAAGTCTGTTTCAAATAGCAAAAATAGTGATTTGTGGCCAACGCATCCCAATGTTTAACCAAATTTATATGCTCCACTCAGTCGCTGCACATGTGGTTGGCGTCGGTGGGCTCGCCCTTGTAGGGCTCGATGTGGATGCTCGTTATCACGTTGCCTATGCGCTGCTCCAGCCGCTGTTCCACCATCGACGCTATTTTGTGGGCTTCGGTGACGGTGAGGCTGGGGTCGACCTTGATGTGCACGTCTATCACATGGGCGTTGCCGTTGTGGCGGGTGCGCAGGTGGTGGTAGGCCTTCACCTGGCTTATGCTGCTTATGGCCTGGGCTATGCGCTCATTTTCTTCGGCGGGCAGTGTGACCTCGAGCAGCTCCTTCACGGCGGGCACGGCCAGCTTCACGGCCACTATGAGTATGAACACGCTCACGGCCAACTCGGCCAGCGGGTCGAGCACGCGCCACTGCGCGCCCAGGAATATGGCGCCCGAGATGCCCACCAGTGTGGCGATGCTCGACAGGGCGTCGCTGCGGTGGTGCCATGCGTTGGCTATGACGGCCGTGCTGCCTATGCTCTTGCCCACGCGGTTGGTGTACTGGAACAGCAACTCCTTGGCCACAATCGAGATTGCGGCCATCGCCAGGGCCAAATATCCCGGCTTGTCGAGCATCTGCCCCTGGCAGGCGGCAGTCACGCTCTTGGCGCCGCTCCATGCCAGACCCACGCCCACCACAGCCAGGGCCTCGGCGATTAGAAATGTGGCGAAGGTCTCAAACTTGCCGTGGCCATATCGGTATTCTTTGTCGATGCCGCGGGCCGAGACGCCCACAAACACTATTACCACTATGTCGGTGAGGAAGTCGCTCAGCGAGTGCACGCCGTCGGCTATCATTGCTCCAGAGTTGCCCAGCACGCCGGCGGCCACTTTCAGGGCCGACAGCAGTCCGTTGACGGCAAATCCCGTCAGCGTGCAGCGCTTGGCCTTGGCGGCGCGCTGCTCCGAATCCATGTTAACGTTAGTCTGTGTCATAATTTTTGCAAATTTAGCAAATAAATTTGGCGGTGCGGTGCAGTGTTGGCACAATAGCCGCGTTTAGTTGTTGCCAAGGCCTAAAACGCAGGCCTGACAATTGAGAAAAAAGTTTTCATCGTTTCAACGAAATTCATTGAGTATATGAATGGGATTATTTAGACTGGCCTTGAACCGAAGCTGTTGGAAAACAACGATTTTTTTACCAACCAGCAATAGCACCGCGCGCCACGCACACAAAACATTATGGCGTGAGCGGTGCTTTTTGTTTTTCCCAACTTTGGTCGCTGAGGCGGGGACTATTCGTCCCACGGATAGCGGCGGCGCGGATTGCGCGGAAACCACCCCTTGTGCACGCGCTCTTGCTGCTCGCGCACTTCAATTATGCTCCAAAAGCATGAGAAGGCCGCCACGCCCAGAAGGCTCGACACCAGCACCGACTGCACCAGCGCCGAGGCGGCCATGAATGCGATGCCCGCCACCAAAAAAGCCTTCCAGCACCCCACGCCAAAGTGGTATTCACCCTTGATCACGAGCGGGTGGAAGAGTCCTATTATCAGGAATGTGCCCAGCCCTATGGTGAGGCCCAGCAGATTGTTGCTTTCAAGAAAATCGATCATATCCGTCTTTTGTGCAAAAAAATCGTCAGGCTACAAAGGTAGTGCAAAGTTGCCACCTGTGCAATACTGAAACTAGTAGGCTCTGGCCGCAAGCATTGCTTCGCGGCCAGAGCCTACTAGTGCTGATTGTGGGTGAAATATGTTGCGGTTTAGAAAGCCACCTTGTAGCCGCGGCCTTCGATGCTCACCACATATATGCCTTTTGCGTTTACGCTAAACTCGTTGCGGCCCTCACTTAGCTTGAGCGGGCGGCTCATGCCGTTGAGGCTCACAAGCTGGGCTGTTCCGGCCTTGGCGGCGTCAATCACCAGGGTGCTGCCGGCGGTGTGCACCGTGTAGCTGTTGTTGAGGTCGGTCACAACGTCGTCCACGCCAAGCGTCTGGCGCTGGTAGTTCTCCATGTCGAGGTTGAACGCTGCGGGGCGGTTGAGCGTCTTGATGTATACGGTGCCAAACGAGTCGGTCACCTTCACCGTCACGGGCTGGTTGCTGGTGGCGCACTTGGCCCTGAACATGTGGGTGTTTTTGTCGGTGGCAAATACGCTGGTGTAGCTCTTGGCCTGCTTGAAGCGCGGCACATCGTAGCAAATCACGTGATAGGGGTCTTCACAGGTCTCGCGCTTGTAGCTGAGCGATGTCCCGTTTTCGATGAATTCAATCTTCCAGTCGCTGTCGTAGGCATACACGTTGGCCATCACCACATTGTCATCATAGTTCTTGTAGTCCTGGCGCGAGGTGTTGGCGGCGAGCATGGCGCGCACATCGGTGTTTTCCTGATAGTAGGCGCGCACCTTGTTCATGTCGTAGAGGCGCATCTGTGTGCCCACATTGTCGGTGCTCGACATGTATTTCCACTTGAAGTCTTTGCCGTCAATCTGCCACAGCGAGTAGCCGCCGGGCGAGCCATCGGTGCACACGTCGCGGTTGGTGAGCTTGCCAGTCCACCACCACGAAGCGCACACTGCGGCAATGTTGTGCTCCACAATGTTGGGGTAGGCCGCGGGGCGAGCCACCTGGTTGTAGTGTGTGTGGCCGCTCAGGAAGTGCACGGTCTTGTAGCCGGCCAGCAGGTCGCTGAGCTTTTTGGTGTGCTGCAGTTGCAGGTTTTGCGCAGTGCTGTAGTCCTTGGTGCTGAGTTTCCACGCCGGAATGTGGAAGCTTACCACCACGGGGGTGTTCTTGTCCACCATGGCCAGGTCTTTTTTGAGCCAGTCGAACTGCTCCGAAGTGATTTCGGCCAGATAGTTGCGCTCGCCCACCACACCTTTGGGGTATGAGGCCCCCGACTTTTTGGTGTTAAGATAGTAAATGTCGTCGAGCACCACAAAGTGCACCTGGCCCAGATTATAGCTGTAGTAGTTGGGACTCACTATATTGCGCCACGGCTTGGCGGCGTCGAAGTCGGTGGTGGTGCTTGCAGCCACGCTGGCGTCATTGTCGTGGTTGCCTATCACGGGGAACATGATAAACGGGTAGCCGGCCTCCTTCATGGTGGCCATGAAGTTGTTCAGGTTGTAATTGCGTTGCACCCAGTAGAGGTCCCAAGTGAGGTCGCCCAATATGGTGGAGTACACAGGACCCTGTGCCGACTCTTTCAGCTCTTTCATGCGCTTCATGAAGCGCGACTTGAATTGCGTGTCGTCGTTGGTGCGGTTGGCCAGGTGGTAGTCGGCACTCACCACAAAGGTGAATTTGTCGTTGTCCACCTTCTTCAGCGTGAAGTCGTGAGTCTCCTTCACGCTCTTGCTGGTGCTGGTCAGCGGAGCCCAGAACTCGGGCTTGAATCCGTCGGCCACAGTGGGCTCGTAGCCGCCCGGCAAGGTGTAGAACACATATCCGTTTTTCTTTGCCGAGGTGAAGCTGTAGGCGCCGTTGGCGTCGGTCTTGGTCACCACATAGCCGTCGCTCACGGCCACGCCGGCCACGCCCTTGCCGTCACAGGTGATGTGGCCGCTCACATTCTGCGCGGCGGCGGTGAGGCCGAAGCTGCCGAGTGCGAGCAATAAAGCGATTTTGTTGAAATATCTCATTCGCAGTTTTTGTTATAGTGGTTTGGTTTGATAGTTTCGTTTGTAGGACAAAATTAGTCTTAATTTTCCAAAAAAACGCCCTTCGCTGGCCGAAAAATGCGAAAAATAGGGTCTCTGGTGAAAAAAAGTGGTTGCATTTTGTTTGGATTATTAAAAAATCGTCTTACCTTTGCAATCGCAAATCGGCAACTGGTGTGTTAGTTCAGCTGGTTAGAATACATGCCTGTCACGCATGGGGTCACGGGTTCGAGTCCCGTACACACCGCCAGCCAAAGCCCTGCGAGCATTGCTCGCGGGGCTTTTTTTTATTATTTCTCGCGGGCGCGTTCAGTTTATTGCACAAAAAGCGTTATTTTTGTGCTTGCAATAGACTGCGGTTCCGGTTGGCTGCCGCAGGCAGTGGCGATTTTGATGTTTTTTTATGACCCAGTTACTTAAGTATGAAGATATTCGTTACCAGTGCTATAAAGGAAATCGATAAGGCAACCATAAATGCCGAAAACATATCCACGCTCGACCTCATGGAGCGGGCCGCCCAGGAGGTGAGCTGCGAAATAGTGTCGCGCTGGCGCCAGTCGCAGCGCATAGTGGTGTTTGCCGGCCCAGGCAACAATGGTGGCGACGCCCTGGCGGTGTCGCGCCTGCTGTATGAGCAGGGCTACCGCCCCGAGGTGTATCTGTTCAACACCAAGGCCTCGCATCTGAGCGCGGCGTGCGCCACCAACCGCGACCGGCTTGTGGCTCTTGGCGGAGTAGATTTCACCGAGGTGGTGCGCGACCTTAATCTGCCCAAACTCGGCCCTGCCGATGTGGTGCTCGACGGCTTGTTTGGCAGCGGCCTGCGCAGTCCGCTCAAGGGCGGCTACACGGCGCTGGTGCAGTATATCAACGACAGCAACGCCTGTGTGGTGTCGATCGACGTGCCCTCGGGCCTGTTTGGTGAGTGGAACGTGGGCTCTGACCGGCGCAACATTGTGCGTGCCGACCTCACGCTGGCGCTTCAGTTCCGCCGCCTGTCGTTTTTCTTCAAGGACAATGCCGAGTTTGTGGGCGAGGTAAAGGTGCTCGACCTCGATATGGACGCCAACGCCATAGCTGAAAAACCCACCGACTACTACCTGATAGAGCGCAGCGATGTGCAAGAGGTGCTGAAGCCGCTCAACCCATACATCAACAAGTATGACAACGGCACTGTGCTGCTGGTGGCCGGCAGCTATGGCATGATGGGCGCAGCCGTGCTTGCCGCCCGCGGTGCCATGCGCGCCGGTGCCGGCCTGGTCACAGTGCACGCCCCGCGCATAGGCTGCGTGCCGCTTCAGACGGCGGCCCCAGAGGCACTGTTTGAGGCCGATTCCAGCGAGTATTTCACCTCGCAAATCGAGCTGCACCACAAATTCTCGGTGGTGGCCCTCGGTCCAGGCATGAGCACCAGCACCGAGACGGTGGATGCCGTCGACTCATTCATCAAAACCTACCGCCAGCCGTGCGTGCTCGATGCCGACGCCCTGCGCTGCATCGTCAAGCGCCCAGTGCTGCTGCGCAGCATTCCCAAGGGTTCGGTGCTCACGCCACACGCCGCCGAGTTCGATGCCCTCTTTGGCTTCCACGCCACCGACGAGGAGCGACTGAAAAAAGCCACCGAGGTGTCGAAACTCTATGAGGTGACCATAGTGCTCAAGGGCAAATACTCGATGACGGTGCGCCCCGACGGCAAGGTGTACGTCAACAGCAGCGGCAATCCCGGCATGGCCACCGCCGGCAGCGGCGATGTGCTCACCGGAGTGATAGCGGCCTTCATGGCACAGGGCTATCCCACCGACTGGAGTGTGGTGCTGGGCGTGTATGTGCACGGCCTCGCGGGCGACATTGCGGCTCGCAAGCATGGGCAGCACGGCCTGCTGGCCGGCGACATAGCTGAGGCCGTTGGCCCCGCAATTGCCGAAATCCTGCGGCAGAACAATCACTGACGCGCTGCAACTCCACATTTGATTACATAATTAACACTCACACATAACTATATAGATTATGAACCCTATCAACAAAGTCGCAATATCGGCTGCCGCCGCCCTCATAGCCTTCACCGCCGCGGCGCAGCGCACGCAAAAGTTCACGGCCGACCGCAACAATGAGTACGGCCTCACCTACAAGCTGCCCTCCACGCGGGTGCGCATTCTGGCCACCGCCGTCAAGACGGTGCGCAAGGCTGGCCCCTACTGGCAGTATGCCAAGAAATACCTCGGCACATCTGACGTAATCACCGCCGACTCGCAGACGTGGGAGCTGACGGGCGCATCGATGCACACCTATGGCGTGCCCGATGACTCACAGCAGTTTCTTATGCAGTTCAAGGGCGGGCAGGCTCCGTTTATAATGAAGACCACCGATGACCTGCTGCTGTCGGTCAACAGCGAGAACACTGTGCCGCTCGAACCGTCGCTCAGTGCCACGGTGGGCCGCGAAACGGTGCTCGACGCCAACAACTATCTCAGCTCGCTCTCGGGCGACATCCTGGCCAGTGAGTCGCTGTCGAAGCGCGCCGAGCTGGCTGCACAGCAAATCTACAAAATCAGGCAGAGCCGCTCCGACTATGCCACTGGCGAGGCCGACACCATGCCCGACGGCGCGGCGCTGAAGCTTATAATGCAGCAGCTCGACGAGCAGGAGGCGGCCCTTACGGCCATGTTTGTGGGCACTACTTCCACTTCCACAGCCAGCCAGGCGTTTGAGTTCAATCCTGGCACCGACGATGTTGACAATGCCGTGGCATTCCGCGTGAGCGATGAAAACGGCCTTGTGGACAAGAGCGACCTCAGCGGCGAACCGGTGTACCTCACCATGCGCGTTACTGAGCGAGGCAAACTCCCTGTCAACGAAAAGGGCGAGGCCAAGAAGCTGCCAAAGGACGCTGTGGTCTATCGCATTCCAGGCAAGGCGCAGTTCACGCTGGCCTACAAGGGCAAGACTGTGGCCCAGTCATCGTTCGACTTGGCTCAGTTGGGCATTGACTTTGGTCTCGACCCCGACTTGTTCAGCAACAAAAAGCAGCAGAGCTACATTAAACTGTCGCCCGCCACTGGCGCGGTGGTAGAGCTTGGCAACGTGGCCCGCTGAGCCAATTCCAAAAAGACATAAAATGAGCCGCCCGGCGCACTTCACAATGGTGTGCGCCGGGCGGCTTTGCTGTGTGTGTGGGTGTGCGCTACTTGATGCACTTGGCTGTGGCACGGGTGCCGTCGGTGTAGGTGGTCACCACCACGTTAACACCGCTTTGCGGGCCTGCGAGGCGTGTGCCGCCTGCATTGTAGTATTCCACGCTCTTCACCTGCTTGCCTGTGGCTACGGTCTCAACTGCGGTGGGGGTCACCAGCTCCACGTTGCCCAGCACGGCCAGGGTGCTTGCGTCAAGCTTCACGGCGCGCAGCGCATAGCTGTTGCCTGCTGCGAAGCCGAGTCCGCCTTTGTAGTAGAGCGATATGTTGGCAGCGGCGCCGTCGAGCTTGTCGCCATCGGTGTTGGTGTAGGCGGCCTTGGCCACGTCCATCACCTCGTGCAGCTCAGCCTCGGCCACGGCCTTGTCGGCGTTGTCGTAAGTTTTTATGCCAGCATCGCCAGTGGCGCCGTCGGCGGTGAATGCGGTGGCGTGCAGCGTCTTGTCGGCTGCAATCCAGCCTGTCACGCTCGAAATCACGCTGCCATAGTCCACACCGGCTGCTGCCGAGTCGAGTTCAATGCGGGTCCACACATCGTTGTGCGCATAAAGGGCATTTTTGCCGTTGGCCTCCACTGCTGCGCCAACCACCGACGGGGTGGTGCACTGATATTTGTAGGCAAATTCGTCGCTTGTTGCCATTCCCTTGCCGAAAATCTCGCTCATCGATGCCGAGTAGGCCACCAGATTGTGAATGCTTTTCCATCCCTCTGCTCTGTGGTAGGCCTTTTCGCTGCCCAGCGGCACGCGCACTGCGGTGAGCAGCGTGTCGATGCCCAGCATGTTTTTATTGTAGGTCACGGTCACAGGTGTGGCCGACTCGAATGTGAGGTTCATCAGGCTCTTGCAGCCGTTAAACGGGCTGCTGCCAAATGTGGTCACCGAGGCGGGCACCACCACATTGTTGAGCGCCGAGCAGTTGCTGAACATGTTGTTGCTCAGTTTTGTCATCTTTCCCGACAGCACCACTTGCGTGAGTTTCTTGTTGAGGAGGAACACATAGTTGCCCACGGTGGTCACGTTGGGGCTGAACACCACTTTCTCGATGTTGGCCACATTCTGGAACGTGCGCATGCCCACTTCGGTCACAGTGGCGGGCATGGTGTATTCGGCGTTGGTCTTGCCGGCGGGATATGATATGAGTTTGGTTTGGGCTTTGTCATACACCACGCCGTCGGCCGAGCTCAGCTTGGCGTTGTCGGCGCTGATGTTCACCGCCTCCAGCTTGTAGCACTGTGCGGCGGCCTGCGGGTCGAAGCTGGTCACGCCCTTGCCCAAGTTGATGATTGTGAGTTCGGTGCAGCTCTGCCACATGTTGGCTCCCATGGCCGACGTCACGCCGTCGGGCACGGTGAATGTGGTCACCGCTTTGCAGCCCTTGAAGCAGGTGGCGCCAATGCTGGTGAGCGACTGCGGCAGGGCCACGGTTGCAACCTGTTCGCAGTTGGCAAAGCACGAAATTCCTATGCTTGTTATGCCCTCGGCCAGCGGCAGCTTGGTGAGTGCCTTGCAGCCCTCAAAGGTGTGTGCGCCATATTCGGTAACCGTCTTGGGTATGCTCACGCCCAAAAGTTTCGACAGGCCGTAGAAGGCATAGTCACCCAGGCGTGTCACGGTGTACTCGGTGTTGTCGGTGGGGTCGACAATGGTTTGCGGCACCGTGAAGCGGTCGGCGTCGTTGATGTAGGTCGACGAACTGTAGCTGCCATATTGTGGCTTGCCTTTGTAGTGCTCGAGCGACACTGTGTTGCCCGCATCGCCCTTGGTGAGCACCTTAAACTTCATAGGAATGCCTTCGGTGGTTTTGAAAGTGCCATTCACATTGGTGGCAGCGGCACTAAGGCCTGCTGTCACAGCCATTGCCGCAAGCATTAATTTGTAGGAGTTCTTCATATCATTTTGGAGTTTTATGGTGATAAATGCTTATAGTTTTCATTCGTAGCGTTGCAAATGTAATAAAAAAGCATAAAAATGCCGCTTTGTAGCAGCGTTTTTTTAATTTAAGGTTAATTTTTGCTGGAATCGGTAGGGGGCATTGCCGCCTGCCTGTGCTATGGGGGACTACTCGCGCTTTTTGCCGTCGAGCATGGTGAGTCTCACCAGTTCAATTCTGGCCGAGGTCTTCTTGAGCACCGTCAGCCGCATGCCGTCGATGTCGGCGGTGTCGCCCTCGTTGGGAATCTCTTCGAGGCGGTTAAGCAGAAATCCGGCAATGGTCTGGTAGTCGTCGCTCTCGGGAATGTTTAGGTGGTAGTTGTCGTTTATGTCTTCAATCTCCATGCGGCCCGAGAACTCATAGGTGTTGTCGTCGATTTTGCGCGACACCAGCCGCGGACGGTCGTGCTCGTCTTCTATCTCGCCGAATATCTCCTCCACCAGGTCTTCAAGCGTCACCATGCCTGCCGTGCCGCCAAACTCGTCAACCACAATAGCCATGCTCTTTTTTTCCTTCAGCAGGTTTTGCATCATTTTTTTTGCGAGCATGGTTTCGGGTGCAAACAGCACTGGCTTTATGCGGTCTTTCCAGTTCACTTCGGGCACAAACATTTCGCTCACCTGAATGAATCCCAGCACATTGTCCACATCGTCGTGGTAGACCACGATTTTCGACAGGCCGCTGCGTGTGAACAGCCGGCTCAGCTCCTCGCGCGAGGTGTCGGCAATGTCCACGCCCACAATCTCGTTGCGCGGCACCATGCAGTCGCGCAAGTGTGTGTCGCTGAAGTCGAGGGCGTTTTCAAATATCTTCACCTCCTGCTCCACGTCCTTGTTCTCATCTTCGCGCTTGTCGATGTTTTCCTGCAGGTAGGCGTCGAGCTCGTCGACCGAAATCAGCCCCATGCTGCCGGTGTCGGCCTTTATGCCCACAAGGCGCATCAGTGCGGCCGACAGCAGCGAGGTGAATTTCGACACCGGCCACAGCAGGGTGTATATCATCAGCATCAGTGGCGAGCAGGCGCGCAGCGACCGGTTGGGGTTGATGCGAAACATGGTCTTGGGCAGAAACTCGCCCGCAAACAGCACTATCACTGTCGATATCAGCGTCTGCGCCAGCAGCAGCACGGCCTCGTTTTGGCCGAATGCCGCTTTGAGCATTGGCAGGCACAGCTGCGCTATGGCCATGCCGTATACCACATTGGCGATGTTGTTGCCCACCAGCAGGGTGGAGATGAGTGTGTCTTTGTGGGCATAGAACATGTCGATTATGCGGTTTATCAGGCCGCTCTTTTTCACGTCAATCTCCACTCTCACCTTATTGCTCGACACAAAGGCGATTTCCATTCCCGAGAAGAAGCCCGAGAACAGTAGCGACACGAGTGCCGTGATGAGGGGATACACTAAATCGTTGCTCATAGGTGTGGATGCAAATGCTGATACATACTGCAAATTTACAACATAATGCACTCATGGCCAAAAAAAGCTTGCGCGCCACTGCCGTTTTTTGTGGCAGTGGCGCGCAAGCTATGCTGTGTGCCGGACCGGCCGGTCACATCCCGCCAGGCATTTTGGCCTGGTCGATGGGGAATATGGCCTTCACCTTGTGCACCTTGTAGGTGGTGAGCTTCTCGTTCGACTCATATCCGTAGCCCTCTATCACGCGGTCAAGTTTCTCGATGTGGATGAAGGCGTCGGAATACAGTCGGTGCTCGCCCTGGTTCCAATACATTTGGTCGGTGAGTATGAGGTCCTTGGCCACGTTGGTGATGCGCACGTTGCCATTAAGGCTCCACAGGCGCGCCTTCTCGTCGAAGTAGGCCGAGTCGCAGCGCACCGAGGTCACCGTCTTGAATCCGGCGTCAAGTTCCTCGGCTATCACACCTTGCGGGAATATCCAGTGCGGCTTTTTCGACTCCTCAAACATCAGCCACTGCTTGGTGGTGATGCGGTAGCGCGTGCGTCCCGAGTCGCTTATCACCGTCTGCACGTTGGTCGAGCTCATGGTGGGCACCTTGTCGGGGTCGGCGGCGCGGCTGGCTGTGCTTGCCAGCTCGTCGCGGCACGAGGTGGCGGCCATGATTGCCGTCAGTGCCAGTGCTGTGTGCATCAGTGCCCTCATCATCATTGCTCTGTCGTGTGCCGTGGGGTTAGCGTATTTTGTTTTTCCAGAACCACATCTCGTTAAACGTCACGCTCAGCGTGATGTTGAAGTAGTCCTCCTTTATGAGCTCTTTGGGGGTGGTGAAGCGGTGCTTCCATTCAAAACCCAGGTTCACCAGAGTCTTGCTGCCCGGTGCAGGCAGCGTGAGGCCGAAGCCTGCTCCGTAGTCGCGCACATTGTTGCCGCCAATGTTCATGTAGTCGTGGTTGTAGTGGCCGCCCATGCGGTAGGTGACGCGCTTCAGGTAGCTGCCCCTTGAGTTGGGAGTGTATTGCAGGCCGGCAGCCACTTTCCAGCGGTTGTCAAACTTCATGCTGCTGCTCTCAAAGCCCTCAAGCGGTGTGTATTTGGCCTTGCCCCAATCTTGATAGGTGAAGTCGACCTCGGCCGTGAAGCGGTCAAGGTGTGAGTAGCTCAGACCCACACCGAATGTGTTGGGCTTCTGGTATTTGCCCGTGAGTCCTGTGTAGCCTATCGAGTCAACCTTGGTGTCCTGGCTGGCGTCGTAGCTCAATCCCCATGTGTGGCCGTGCAGCGAGCGCTTGGGCGAGTAGGTGAAGCCCACCACCAGGCGGTCTTTGCGGTTCAGGTTCAGGCGGTATTGCAGGCCCAGGTTCACGTTCCAGTCGCGCACTTCCATCACGCGCTCAAACAGGGTGGTGCTGGTGGAGTACACATAGGTGTCGTTGACTATGGTGCCAAACATGTAGCTGAAGTTGGCGCCGGCCGACAGGCCGTTAAACGGCTCCCAGCCCACACCGGCATACAGCTCGCTGATGCCGCCGTTGCCGCTGCGTGTCTCAGTGCCGTTGTTCTCAAGCGTGTTGCCGAATGAGTAGCCCACACTGGAGAAGGGCACCACGCCAAACGAGCCGCCCACTCTCTTGGCCAGCTTGAACTCGGCTGCTATGTAGTCGAGGCCGCCGCCAAAGCTGTGGCCGCTATTGCCGTTTTCCTTCGACCACAGGTTGGTCAGGTCGATGCCTATGTCCCACAGAAAGGTGAGCGAGTCGACGCTGGCATACGAGGCCGGGTTCATCACATTTATCTGCCTGCCGTTTTGCATGGCATAGCCCACACCGCCCATCGAGCGCTGCAGGCCCGTGGCGTTTTCGCTGAGCAGGCCGTAGCCTATTTTCGAGTAAGGGCTGGCGGAGTTTTGCGCGCCGGCCCGGCCGAGTCCTGCCGCAAGCAGGAGGCCGATGAGTAGAAGTCTATATTTTTTCATTATATAACAGTATTCTGTTTAGTCCTTTGGCCAGCATGTCGGGGTCGCTCACCACCTTGTGGGCCAGCAGTCCGCGCACCATGGTGGCATCGCCACCGGTGAGGAATGTGGTGATGCCAGGCATCTCGGCCTGCAGGGCGCCTATGGTGCCGTCGATTTCATAGGCCAGCCCGCGCACGGCGCCGCTGCGCAGCGCAGTGTTGGTGTCGTAGCCCACGCGCGGTGTGTCGCCGTCTTTGTCGGCCAGCGGCAGCCGGCTCGTGAGCATGTTGAGCGAGCGCAGCCGCATGCTTATGCCCGGCGATATGTTGCCGCCCATGAAGCAGCCCTGTGCGTCCATCACGTCGAGCGTGGTGGCGGTGCCCACATCCACTATCAGCGATGCGGCGCCGGGGTTCACGCTCCACGCCTGCACGGCGGTGGCTATGCGGTCGCAGCCCAGCGTGTTGGCCGACCGGTAGTGCAGCTTTATGGGCAGTGGGGTAGAGCTGCTAAGCTTCACCAGAGGCACTCGCGAGGCCAGAAACTCCTCGGCCTCGGCATTGCTGCCCACCACGCTGCTCACAATCGCTGCGCCAATGTCATACCGTGCGAAGAAGCTGCGCAGCATCTCGGCGTCGAATTGCTTGTAGCGCTCCGTGCCCACAAACTTGTCGCCGTCAAACAGCGACAGCTTGGTCGACGAATTGCCGCTGTCGATAGTGAGATTTAATTTCATTTAGCCACAAAATTACTAAATACTAATAAATTAATGCGTCTTTTGCACAATTTTTACCACTCGTTTCACTTTTTATAGCATATGGCCGCAACGGTCCTCCGGCGGCCCTCTCGTGGCCGCTGGCAGCAAAAAGCGGTGCAAATTTAATCAACTTTTTGCAATTCGGGGCTTACACAGCCGTCTACTTGGTCAAAAATCGCTATATTTGCTCATCAACGCTTACAAAAAACTATAATTTGAAATGGAAAACAACGATAAACTGAAAATTGTGGTGCTCGACGGCTATGCCGGAAATCCCGGCGACCTGTCGTGGGCGGGTCTTGAAGCTTTGGCCGGAGAGTGCCGTGTGTATGACCGCACCGCGCCGTCACAGCTGCTCGAGCGTGCAGCCGGGGCGCAGGTGCTGCTCACCAACAAGACGGTGATCGACCGCAGCGCCATCGAGGCGCTGCCACAACTGCGCTATGTGGGTGTGATTGCCACCGGCTACAACATTGTCGACACCCAAGCGGCGTGCGAGCACGGCGTGGTGGTGACCAATGTGCCAAGCTACAGCACGGCATCGGTGGCGCAGATGGTGTTTGCCCACCTGCTCAACATCACCAACAGCGTGCAGCACTACACCGATGAGGCCCGCGCCGGCAAGTGGAGCAGCTGCGCCGACTTCAGTTACACCGATACCACAGTGACCGAGCTCAGCGGCAAGACCATGGCTGTGGTGGGCTTTGGCCACATAGGCAGTGCAGTGGCCCGCATAGCCCTGGCCCTGGGCATGAGGGTGATGGCCGTCACCAGCAAGGATCAGTCGGCCTTGCCGCAGGGTGTGGCCAAGGCATCGCTCGACGAGGCTTTTGCCCAGTGCGACGTGCTGTCGCTGCACTGTCCGCTCACCACGTCGACCCGCGGCCTTGTGTGCCGCGAGCGCCTGGCCACAATGAAGCCCACGGCCATCATCATCAACACCTCGCGCGGCCCTGTGGTCAACGAGCAGGACTTGGCCGACGCGCTTAATTCCGGCACCATTGCCGCCGCTGGCGTGGATGTGATGTCGCAGGAGCCGCCAGAGGCCCACAACCCGCTGCTCAGCGCCCGCAACTGCCACTTCACTCCCCACATTGCCTGGGCCAGCCACGAGGCCCGCGAGCGGCTTATGAACATAGTGGTGAGCAATGTGGCCGCCTTCATTGCAGGCCGCCCCGTGAATGTGGTGAACTGAAACTGACTTCAATACAATCGCTATATGGACTTACTGCTGCCTAAGAAATCCAATGGGCGCGAGGCCGATGTGCTGCACGACGCGCGCCAGGTGACCATAATTGGTGCCAACGGTTCGGGCAAGAGCCGATTTTGCAGCCAGCTTGTGGAGCAGTGCCCGGGCAAGGCCTACCGCCTGTCGGCTCTGCGCGCCATCTACGGCACCGCGCCGCGCGACCGGCTGCCCGGCTCCATCGACGAGCGCTTCAGCCGCATCAACGCCCAAAACCCTCTGCTCAAGTGCGATGCGGCAACCGAGTTCGACCGCCTGACCTACCTCATGCTGTTCGATGAGTTCCTCGACCTGATGGCGTGCAAAACGCGCCGCCTGATGGGCGAGAACGCTGATTTCCCCAAGACCAAGCTCGACGCCACCGTGAAGCGCTGGCAGGAGGTGTTCCCAAAAAACCGTGTGCTGCGCGAAAACGGCAAGCTGCTGTTTTCCACCCAGGGCCATGCCGACCGCTACTCGTCGCTGCGCCTCAGCGACGGTGAGAAGGCGGTGCTCTACTACATTGGCGCGGTGCTCTATGCCATGCCTGGTGCGGTGATTTTTGTCGACGACCCCGAAACGTTTCTGCACCCGTCCATCATGGGCACACTGTGGAATGTGATAGAGCAGATGCGCCCCGACTGCACGTTTGTCTACAGCACCCACGACCTTTCGTTTGCTTCGTCGCGCGTGGAAAACCGCTGTGTGTGGGTCAAGGACTTCGACCCCGAAAAGGAGGAGTGGGACTACGATGTGCTCAAGCCGGGCGAGGACTACAGCGATGCTATGACCATTGAGCTGCTGGGCAGCCGCAAGCCCATCCTGTTTATCGAGGGCGACGCCACCCATAGCATCGACTCGCGCCTGTATCCGCTCATTTTCACCGACTACACCGTGCGCCCGCTTGGCAGCTGCAACAAGGTGATTGAGGCGGTGCGCACATTCAACGACCTCAAGCGTCTGCACCACCTCGACAGCCGGGGGGTGGTTGACCGTGACCGTCGCGATGCAAAGGAGGTGGAGTATTTGCGCCAGAAGCGCATATTCGTGCCCGATGTGGCCGAGATTGAAAACATACTGATGCTGCCCGATGTGGTGAAGGCAGTGGCACAAAGCCGCCGGCGCAATGGTGAGACGGTGTTCAAAAAGGTGAAGGAGGCAGTGCTGGCCATGTTTGCCGGCGAGCTTAAGCAGCAGGCGCTGATGCACGTGCGCCACCGCGTGAAGCGTGAGGTGGAGATGCGCATCGACATGAAGTTCCGCAACATTGGCGCACTTGAGATGCACATGGCCGACCTCGTGAACGAAATCCGTCCGCGCGACACCTACGAGCGCCTGTGCCGGCAGTTTCACCAGTATCTGGATGATGCCGACTACATGCAGGTGCTGCGCGTCTACAACCAGAAGCTTATGCTCACCACCACCAATGTGGCTGGCCTTTGCGGCCTAGGCGGCAAAAATGAGTATATACAGGCGGTGCTCACCATACTCAAGGGCAACGGCGACGGCGCCGAGGCCATACGCCATGCCGTGAAGCGCTGTTTTGGCATCGGCCCCGACGCTTAGGCGAAAATCACCATCACGGCAGTGAGCAGCGCTGTGAACAGCAGCATGCTGCGCGCTGTGCCG
Organism: uncultured Muribaculaceae bacterium; assembly: GCA_934667475.1. GTDB lineage: Bacteria > Bacteroidota > Bacteroidia > Bacteroidales > Muribaculaceae > Sodaliphilus. Next base: position 369,399 of record CAKUMB010000001.1, read on the forward strand.
CCCAGCAGGGGGTTGAGCGCGGCTCCGTCGCGGCTCAGCAGCTTGTGCCATGTGATGGTGTGCATCACCAGGTAGAGCAGCGGTATGGCAAGGGTCCATGCGGGCAGCGCCTTGCCAACATACACCACAAACCACAGTGGCGACAGCATGGCTATGCCCACAAATCCGTTGAGCAGATAGGCCACGGCGGCTGGCCGGCGGCCAAATATCACCACCGATGTGCGCTTTCCGGCCTCACGGTCGTCGTTCACGTCGCGGTAGTTGTTCACAATCAGCACATTCACCCCCATGAATCCTATGGTGATGGAGGCCAACAGGGCCAGCGGACTGAAAAATCCGGCCATCACATAGTAGGTGAGGTTCACAGGCACAAGGCCGTAGAACACCATCACGGCAGCCTCGCCCAGTCCGTGGTAGCTTAGGGGATATGGACCCGTGCTGTAGGCCAGCGCCATGATGGCTATGAGCGCGCCTGCCGGCACCAGCCACCATCCGCCGTAGGGAATCAGGCCGCAGCCCACGGCGCACGCCGCGGCCAGTGTGCCAAATGTGGCGCGGCGCAGCGTGCCGGGCTTAATGTCGCCCTCGGTCACACCGCGGCGCGGTCCCACGCGCCCGGCCTTGTCGGTGCCTTTCATAAAGTCGTAGTATTCGTTGGCGAGGTTCGACACTGTCTGTGCCAGCAGTGCAAACACCAGGCACAGCACGGCAGGCACCCACTTGAAGTGGTGGGTCCACACCGCCACGCCAATGGCTATTATCACTCCGCTTGCCGACACGGGCAGCGTGCGCAGCCGCACTGCCTCAGTCCATATTTTTAATTGCTTGTTCATGTAATGCTTTGGTTTTATGCCTGCAAAATTAATCACTTGTGGCCAAACCACCATCTATGTCCCACGAAAATAAATGGCCACGGCTGCGCATCGAGCGTGGCCGTGGCCTTGAATTATCAGTGTTTAACTATAAAGTTGCTTATTTTTGTGCGCCTGTGCCGCCGCCCTTGCTCGAGCCGCCCACCAGGTCGTTGTTTTTAATCGAGGTGTCGGTCTTCTTCACGCTGGCCTTGAGCGAACCGAAGCGGTAGCTTATGCTAAGGTTGATGAATCGGCTGCTGTAGCGCGTGGAGTTGCGTTCGGTGTAGTCGCCTTGCGTTATGCGTGTGGTGTATCGCTTGTATTTGTCAAACAGGTTGGTGGCGCTTAGTGCCACGGTGAGGCGGTTGTCCTTGCTGCCGATCCACTGCAAGTTGGCTCCATACCAGCCGTTGTTGCCGTTCTCGCCATATAGGCTGCTCACGTTGCTGCTGTTCCAGCCGCCGTAGGCGCTGAGCCGCAGCCCCAGTGGCAGTTGCTGCGACAGGTTGCCATACACGTTGCCCTGTGCGCCGTCGTTGCTCAGTCCCAGCTCGTTGCTTTTAATGTTTTGGTAGCCCACGTTGCCGCTCACCATAATGCTGGTCTTGGCAAACGGAGTCCACTGCGCATATCCGCTCACGCCGGCCCACAGGGCTTTGTTCACGTTGCCGTAGGTGCTGGTGGTCTTGCCGTCGCTGCTCACGCCGCGCACCTCACCTATGGCGTTGTTCGAAAACATGAAGCCGGGCACCACATTGTAGGTGATCTTGCGGCCAATGTGCATGAATGTGAGGCTGGTGCTGTAGCTGTGTGCACTGTTTAGGTCGGGGTTGCCGTGCGATATGCTCTCCACCGCGTTGTTGACAGCCGGGTTCAGGTAGTTGATGCCTGGGCGGTTGATGCGTGTGGTGAATGCCCACTTCAGTGAATTGGCCTGGCTAATCTGGTAGCTTACGCTGGCCGTGGGCTCCCAGTCGCTAAGGTTGGCGCTGTAGTCGGTGCCGGCCCCGTTGGGGTAGTGGGCGGCAAGGTGGCTGAACTCATAGCGCAGCCCGGCGCGTGCGCTCCACTTGCCGCTGAAGTAGGTGTAGCTGCCATAGGCTGCGCCCACCTGCGTGCGGTGGTCGAAGGGGGTGTTGGAGTCGAGGTCCGACTGCGAGCCGTCGGCCATAACGTGGGTGTAGGCGCTGCGGCTGCGGTTTAGGCGGTTGATGTATTTCAGTCCCGTTTCCACCTTGTGGTGCTGGGCGAAGGGGCGTGCCCAGTCGAGCTGGACGGTGTGCTCAATGAAGCGCTCGCGGCCAGTGCTTATGCGCCGCGTGTAGTCGATGGGCATGTCCAGCTCGTCGGTGTAGTCAATGCTGCTCTTGCTGTTGCTGCGGCTGTTTGACAGCATGTAGCTCAGCGTCAGCGCCTCGCCTTTGCGGTGCGTCTTGTGCTGGAAGTCGAGGCGGCCGTCGAGGCTGTAATACTGCATGGGGTCGATAGTTGTGCTGTGCGCCCCATAGCGGTACACTGGCGAGCCGTCGGCGTTGAATCGCACCGCATTCACGTCACCGCTTGAGCGGTAGCTGTAGAAGTAGCCGCCGAGCGACATAGTCATCAGGTTGAGTGTGTCGGGCTCCCAACTGGCATCGATGTTGCCATAGTGCACGTTTATCTTGTAGCCTGCCGCATTGTCGATTGTGGTGCTTTCACCGCTTTTCTTGTAGCGCGTCTCGGTGCGTGTCATTTGGCGGTTGCTGCCGTTTAGGTTGTTGTAGTCGTAGCCATAGTTGACCGACGCCACCACTTTGCCAATCTGCGTGGTGATGTAGGCGCCGGCTTCAGCGCCGCCGTGCTGGTTGGTGCCGGCATTCAGCGTGCCCGCCACACCATTGATGCTGCTGCCGCCCACCATCACTATGTTGAGTATCGCGCCCACGCCCTCGGCGTCATATTTCGCGCCCGGCTCGGTAATCACCTCAATCTTCTTCACCATGTTGGCCGGAATGGCCTTCAGCACCTCCTTGGGGTGTCCGCTAAGGCTGGGGTCGGGGTGCCCGTTTTTGTAAATCTTGAAGTCGCTGCTGCCGCGCACCGTTATGTTGTCCTGGCCGTCGACGCTCACCATGGGCACCTTGCGCAGCATGTCCATCACGTTTTTGGTCTTGCTCTCCTCATCGGCCTGCATGTCGTAGGAAATGCGGTCGATTTCGGTGGTCACCAGCGGCTTTTGCGCTGTCACCGTCACGGCGTTCAGCATGTTGCCGTTGTCGCGAATCACCATTGTCCCAAGGTTGGCCTCGGGCTTCTGCTTGGTGATGGTGAATGTGGCTGTGGCGTCGGTCTTGCCCACCGACGAAAAGCGTATGCGGTAGCTGCCTGCGCGACTAAGGCTCTGGCTGAATGCGCCGTTGCCGTCGGTCACGCCGGTGGTGAGCACCTTGGCCGTGTCGGGCATCAGATAGATGCGCGCCGTGGCATACGGTTCGCCGCTGCCGGTGGTGTCGTTGAGCTGGCACTTCACGCCATATTGCTGTGCTGCCGCTGCAAGCGACACGGCCGTCAGGGCCATTATTGTGGTTATCCGTTGTGTCATTGAATATTCTTTTTCTGTAGATTTTACTATTAAGACGCACTGCATACCCGATTTATAACACATGCATCGGGATTTTTTTGAGTGATTCTGCTTAAATAGATGCGCAATCGAGGGCAAAAAGTTGCACTGAAAGCCACAAATGTGTATGCAATTTTCATGCCATCGGGTGCTCTACCGATAAAAAAAGAATAATCTGGCAACAGCGGCCAACCGACAGAAACAACTCTTCCACTTGCTTTTGCGTGAACTCACGCTCTTCGGTATGTCTTATCATGGTCGCCTTACTTCCAGGCCGACCCTGAGATTCGCATATTCGACGTGGTGGGATAAATTCGGCCACACAGTGTTAGAATAAAAGCCCCCGACAGCCGTTGTGAACTGCACCCCAAAAGTTTTGTGTCTAACTTTTGGGGGTCACTTCATTGTTGCTGCCGGGGGCGTTTTTTTAAGCGTTTCGCTTGTTTGTCAAAATGGTCAATCAGCGGGTGCGCGTGACAATCATTTTCTGGGTCGACGAAGTGCCGTCTTTGTAGATGGTGCGCACAATGTTCACACCCTCCACAGGATGGCTGTATACGATGCCGTTAACACCCACATACTCCATGCGCTCCACTTCCTTGTCGGCGTTGATTTGGTCTGTGCCGCTGGGTTTGACGAGGGTGATGGTGTATTCAAGGCTGTTGCCGTCGATGCTGGCCTTGAGGGTTGCGGTCTCGCCGCCATTGATGTTGACCAGCGTAATGTGGCCGTCTTCATCGATGCGCAGGTTGTCGCTCACCGTCCACTCAACACCTTCGGGAACGCCCACATTGAAGCTCTCGGTCACTGCGCTGCGCTTGTCGCCGGGGGCGATGGCCAGTGCTGCCGAGTAGAGCTTCACAATGGCGGAGTCGGCCAGAGTCTTGATGGCGGGATAGCAGTTGTCGCGCATTGTCCAGCAGCTGTCGCCCCAGTTGAGCTGGGTGAGGGCAGCGGTGGGAACTGCATTCACAGCGGTGTCGTTGGCAAACGTGTTGTCCACTGCCTGGCAGTCGTAGTATGCGTCGGTCACCGTCACGTTGGCTATGGCCACACCGCCGCACACGTTGCCGCACGATGCCGAGTCGGCCTCAGATGCGCATGTCACGTTGCCCGTGTTGAAGGCGCGTGCCAGAGTGGTGTAGTTCTTCACCGGCAGACCGATGATGCCGCCCACTTGCTTGCAGCCGCGCACGTTGCCGTGGTTGTACACGTCGCTCAGTTCAGCCTTGCCGGTGCCCATCACGCCGCCCACATTGTAGGCGTTGGCTGCGTTGCTGCCGGTTGACCACACAAGCCCTGCGTTGCCCGACGACATGATTTGGCCAGCGCTGTTGCCGGCCACGCCGCCCAGGTTGTAGCGGCCTTGCACACCGCCGGCGTTGAAGCAGTCCTTAATCAGGGCATCGTTGTTGTTGCCCACAATGCCGCCAGCTTGGTAGTCGGCGGTTACGCTTGCATAGTTTATGTTGGCCACCACGTCGTTGTGCATCTTGTTTTCGCCCACGATGCCGCCGGCGCTTTGCTTGGTGCTCTCCACGCTGCCGTAGTTCACGTTGTGGCTAATCACATTGTGTATGTTGGCCTTGGCGTTGCCGGTGGCACCCACGATGCCGCCAGCCTGATAAGTCTTGCACGCTACGGCGCCATAGTTCACGCAGCTGTCCACAAGGGTGCCCGGAGTGGTGCCCAGTGTGCCAATGATGCCGCCCGCGCCATAGGTGCCGCTCTGCACGTCGCCGTGGTTCACGTTGTGCTTGGCTGTGCCGGGACGGGACAGGCAGCCAATGATGCCGCCTGCGCAGTAGGTGGTGGTAGTCACTTTGCCGCGGTTCACGCAGTAGGTCACGTTGCCGCCTGTGGTGCTCGACTGGTAGCCTGTGATGCCGCCAGCGTAGTTCTGGCTTGCGGTCACAGTGCCGTCGTTCGACGAGTGGGTGATGCCGCCGCCGCTTGAGCCTGTGATGCCGCCAATCGAGTATTTGCCCGATATGGCGCCTGTGTTATAGCAGCTGTCGATGGCCACGTTCTCGTCGGTAGAGCCGGCGATGCCGCCGCCCTGGCCGTTGGCCGAGGTCACTGTGCCATAGTTGCTGCAGTTTGTGAAGCGGGCCTTGGGATTGGCCACGCCCACCAGACCGCCGGCAAAGCCCATCTTGGCGGTGGTCACCTTGCCGCGGTTCACGCAGTTGCGCATTGTGCCGCTCGACAGGCCGGCAAAGCCGCCAATATACTGGTAGCCGGTGATGTCGCTGTTGGCGCCCAGGGTGAGGTCTTCAATCACGCCATTGTCGCCCACCAGGCCAAAGAGGCCCTTGTTGATGCCTGTCTTGTAGTCTTCGTTGTGGTACACAAAGCCGTCAATGGTTTTGCCGTTGCCGTCGAAGTGGCCCTGGAAGCGGGTCGCGCCGTCGGCCACGAGCATAGTCGATGCTGTGGTGTCGCCCTTGAAGTCGAGGTCGTTGACCAGCAGCATGTATTCATCGTCGAATGCTGCCTCGTAGTCGAGTGAGTATTTGGCCACTGCCTGCCAGTCGGCCACGGTCTCGATGCGCCACGGGTTGTCCTTTGTACCCTCGCCATTGGGCAGCATCTTGGGCGCTGCAAACAGCGGATAGTGCTTGGTGAGGTTGCCGCTGGTGAATGTGAGCGTGTCGCGCTCTACGCTGGTGAGGGCTGCAAGATTCAGGGCATTGCCGCTTATGGTGAAGTTCTTTGCGTGGGCCAGTGCAGCCTTGGCACCGGCGCCGGTCACGATTTGTGCCGACTTGTGCACCAGGAAGCGGGTGTCCTTCTTGCCGTCGGCACTGAACACTATGTAGTTGGCGCGGTTGAATGCGGCTGCCTGCTCGCTGGCAAATGCTTTGAGCACGGGATACTGGCCCTTGGCATAGCTCCACAGGGCGGTGTCGATGCCCTTTATGCTGTCGCCTGACACGAGGCTGGCTGTGGCGCTTGCCTCAATGCCGTCGATGGCCTGCGCGTTGCCGGCATTCTTGCCGGCCAGCTGACTGTCGTAGTAGCCGTTGGCCACTGTGGTGGAGTTGGCGTTGTACTTGCCAAACACTGCGCCCAGTGTCTTCTGGTCGCTGAACGACTCCACGGTGCCGGTGGCAATCATGCCGGTCACTGTGGTGCGGTAGGCGTTGTTGCCGGCTATGCCGCCCACTTCGCCGCCTGCGCTCACATGGCCCTGGTTGGCCACGTTGGCCATGGTGCCGCCATTCTCGCCGGCGATGCCGCCGGCGGTCTTCAGTGCTGTGCTGTCCGACTCCAGCGATGTGAGCACTGCCACGCCCACGTTGCCGTCGTTCTGGCTCAGCTCTATGGCGCCAAGGTTGGTGCCCACAATACCGCCTGCCACGGTGCCGCCCGATGTGATTGAGCCGGCATTGTAGCAGCCGCTCACTGTGGCGCCGGCAGCATTGTAGGCTGCGACGCCTGCTGCTGCGGTCTTGGTGGCCTTGATGGTGGCAAAGTTGCGGCAGTTTTCAATGCGGCCGCCGTTGTAGGCTGCCACGCCTGCCACATAGCTGCCGCCAGTCACCTGGCAGTCGGCTGCGATGTTCAGGTTCTTGATCACCGACTTCAGACCGGTGTAGATGAATAGGCCTGCCATGTGGTTCTCGGTGTTGGCAATGAAGTCGCCATTGCTGCCAATGCTGCGGTTGGCCTGCCAGTTCTTAATCGAGTGGCCGTCGCCGTCAAGGGTGCCGTTGAATGCGTAATACACGCCGCGGGCCGACATGCCATAGAAGCCTGTGTCGCCGCCCATGTCGATGTCGTTGGCCAGCTTGAAGTAGGTGCCGGTGTAGTCATACAGCTGCACGTCTACAGCGTTGCGGATCTTCATAAGGTCGTCCTTGCTCTTGATGAGGTAGGGGTTGGCCTCGGTGCCGGCGCCTTCAAACTCGTCGGGCACCACTTTCATGATGTAGATGCGGAAGTCGTTGCCGCGAGTCACGGTCAGCGTGTCGCTGGCAGCAGTGGTGGCTGTCACGGTCACGTTGTTGCCGTTGAGCTTCAGTCCGTGGCCGGTGGTGCCCAGCGCGCCGCCCTTGAAGAGGTTCCAGGTCACGCCGTTGGCTGTGCTCACTGTGAAGCTGCTCTTCATGCGCTTCACGGTTTCACCGCTCTTCAGTGTGAAGGGCACAGCGTCGAGCAGTGCCTTGCCCACTGTGGTGAACTTGGCCAGCTGCGGGTAGAGGCCGGCTTTCAGGGTCCACGTCTGCGCGTCGAAGCCCTCGGGGGCTTTGCCCGATGTGAGGGTGGCCGTTTCGAGAGAGTGCTCGGCCGAACCATTGTAGCTGGCCTGGCCGTCGAAGTATGTGTCGTTGATCTTGGCGGGTTCGCTGCCAATCATGTTGCCATACAGCTCATTGTTGAGCGCAGAGCCCGAGCACAGCACAACGCCCGTGCTGAGGCAGCTGTTGAGTTCGGGGGCGTCGCTCTTGTTGGGGCCGCTTTCGCCTTTTTCAAGCACGCCTGCAATGCCGCCCACCATGTCGCTGGTGTAGCTGCGCACTATGCCCGAGTTGTAGCAGTTGTTGAGTTTTGCGCCAAGGCTGTGGCCGATTATGCCGCCCACATAGCCCTGGTGGGCGCTGGTGTGGCTTGAATTCACCTGACCGCCGTTCCAGCAGCGGTCGATGGTGCCGAGTTGCATGTAGCCGGCAATGCCGCCTATTTTGCCCTCGCCATAGGCGTCGGTCAAAACGCCTGTGAAGTAGCAGTCGCTTATGTGCGAGGTGACGCGTGAGTTAGAGCCGCACACGCCGCCCGCATAGCCTTTCTTGTAGGTGAGGTTCACTGTGGCGTCGCTCCACGAGTCGCTTATCACGTTGTAGTTGACGCCCACAATGCCGCCCACCATGCCCTCGCCCTCGATGGAGCCCGAGAACGAAGTGGAGTCGACGGTGCCGTAGTTCATGCCCACAATGCCGCCGCCGTAGTATGCGGGCACGCCCACATAGCCGCCGGTCACGGTGATGTTGCTCACTTTGCCGTTGCTCTCACCGGCCACGACGCCCACTTTCGACTTGGCAGTGTTGATCGATGGGTTCACAAACTTGATGTCGCGCACCTGAGCATCGTTGCCCAGCAGGCCGAACATGCCGGCGTTGAACTCGTCGCGGCGGTTCTGCGTGAGGTTGCTTATGGTGTGGCCCTGGCCGTCGTAGATGCCGTTGAACGCCGTCTTTGCCACGCCTATGGGCTCATGGTTGTCAACCGCCTTCATGTCGATGTCGGCCGTCTGGCGGAAGTACACGCCTGTAAACACGTTGCTGCCGTTGCGGTAGCTGGCATTGTGGTTGTTGGCGTTGGCCAGGTCTTCAATGTCTTGTGCCGTGGCCACCTCATAGGGCGACTCCTTGGTGCCCGCACCCTTCAGCGTGAGTGCCGATGTGAACGGAGTGAACTCCTCGGGCACGCTGATCTCGCTCTTCTCAAGAGCCTCGGTGATGTAGCTCCTGTTGCTGTTGCGCGAGAAGGCCCACTTGCCAAAGCTGATGGTGGTGCCCGTGTAGGTGCCGTTGAGCCCGCTGCTCTTCAGTGTGAGGTTGGTGGGCGAGGTGTAGCTGCTGATGCAGAAGTTGTAGTAGTTGGTGATGCCTTGCGTGGCAAGGGTCTGGTGGGGCATGAACACCGCTCCGGTGCTGTCTACCGTCATCACCACCTCCGAGCCGCAGTTGTAGAAGTTGCGCACTGCAATCTGCGTCTTGCTCTCGCGCGAGTAGCAGGCGGGGTAGGTGCGCACCTTCAGACTGTCCTCGGTCTGCGTGAGGCTGTAGTCGGTGATCATGGCATTGGCCTTGTAGAGCTTGGTCTTGCTGTTCACGATTTGCGTGCCGCGGTACTGGCCGCTGAGCACGAATATGCCCCAAGAGCCAATCTCTATGTTGCCGCCGTCGGCCACAGTGAGCTCAATTTCGCGGTTGGTGTAGTAGGCCTTTTTGTTGAGGTCGACCACGCAGCAATACAGCGAACCGTATTTGCTGTCGACGTAGGTCACCTGTGGCTTGATTCTAATCACGCCGGTGCTGGCGTCATAAGCACCCTTTATGGTGCGCTGGCCGCCAATCAGGTTGTAGATGGTCACTGAGTCGGTGCCCAGCGGCGCAATCTGCACCATGTATTTGCGCGACACCGACAGGGGCACGCTTGTGCCGTAGTCGGTGGTGTAGTAGTAGCCCTTGAGGCTGGCCAGCGCGGGGGCGCGCCTTGCCCTTGAGGCCTTTTTCACTGCCGGAGGCGCCTTGGTGGCGTCGAGGGTATAGCCCGATGGGCTAAACTCCTTTGCCACAGCCTCGCGGTCCACTCCTAAAAGAGTGACCCCATTGCGCACGGTGGTGCTGGTGCCCGCATAGGCACTTGCCACAACCAGCAATGAGGCTAAGAAAGTGGTAACTTTTTTCATGTGAAACCTGGTTTAAAAATTGATGTTATGGAAATAGTCCTACAAATTTAGCGAAATAGTAACGAAAAATCAGTAAAAATGTAAAAAATATAGTAGCACCGCTTTTGGTAGGCAGCCTAATGCAAAAACAGCCGGAGGCGGTGCTCAGCGTAGCGCTGGCAGCCGCCTCCGGCATGATGTGCAGATGTTTTTTTAAGATTGCGTCGGGTCACCTGCGATCAGGTAAGCTCCTCAGTGCCGGCGCGCCGCACCCTCGCGGGTGTGCCGCGCCTGAGTGAAGCACTATTTCACTTCCCAGGTGTTGCCCGAAAGGATCATATCGCGCAGGTTCTTGAAGCCATGCTTGGCCTCAACGTCGCGCACTTGTGCTTCGACGTCGGCCTCATAGCTCGGAGCCTCCACGTCACGAATCACGCCGATGGCCAGTGGCAGCTCGTGCCCGTCCATCATGGCGAGCTGCTGGTGCAGGAAGTTGCTGCGGCAGTGGGCGTCGTGCACAAGCACGTCGTCGATGGTGTATCCGTCCTCGCCCAGCTTCACTGCCTTAAGGCCGAAGCCGTCTTGAACCAGACCCTTGTCGTTGTCCTTGCCAAACAGCATCTTCTCGCCGTGAACAAGATGGATTGTGCGGTCGGCGCGCGTAGCGCGGTCGGTGATGTAGTTGTGGATTCCATTGTTGAAAATCATGCAGTTCTGCAGCATTTCCACCACCGAGCAGCCCTTGTGGCGCGCGGCGGCCACCATAATCTCCTGGCCCACCTTAAGCTCCACGTCGATGCCGCGGGCAAAGAATGTGCCGCGGGCGCCAAACACGAGCTCGGCGGGTATGAACGGATCTTCGGTTGTGCCGTAGGGCGATGATTTCGACACAAATCCACGGTCGCTTGTGGGCGAATACTGACCCTTGGTGAGACCGTAAATCTTGTTGTTGAGCAGCAGGAGGTTGACGTCCACATTGCGCCTAACCTCATGAATAAAGTGGTTGCCGCCAATGGCCAGGCCGTCGCCGTCGCCGGCCACCTGCCATACGGTCATTTTTGGATTGGCAACCTTAAAACCGGAGGCAACAGCCCCGCCGCGGCCATGAATTGTGTGGAAGCCGTAGGTGTTCATGTAGTAAGGAAGTCGAGAACTGCAGCCGATACCTGAAATCACCGCAGTCTCATACGGAGGCACTCCAAGCTCGGCCATGGCCTTGTGGAGCACGTTCAGTATGGCGTGGTCGCCGCATCCCGGGCACCAGCGCACGCTCTGGCCGTTCTTGTAGTCCTTCGGTTCGTATGTTTGTGTTGTTTTCTGTTCGTCCATAATCATTTGCCCTCCTTGATTTGTTTAACTGCATCTACAATCTCGTGTACGAGGAACGGCTGTCCCTCCACCTTGTTGACGCGCTTGATGTTGAGATTCGGGTTCTTGGCCTGCAGATAGTCGGCAAACTGGCCGCTGTTGAGCTCGGCCACAATCACTGTCTTGTAGCGGTTGAGCACCTCTTGGGTGTTGCGCGGCAGCGGGTTGATGTAGCGGAACTGGGCGAAGTCCACCTTCACGCCTGCGGCGTTGAGCTCTTCGTAGGCAGTGTAGATGTGGCCGTAGGTGCCGCCCCAGCCCACAAGCAGGGTGTCGGCCTGGCCGCCCTCGGCAGTCTTCACTTCAAGCTCGGGTATGTGGTTGGCCACGTTGGCCACCTTCTGGGCGCGCGCGGCCACCATCTTGGCGTGGTTGGCCGGGTCGTTGCTCAGCACGCCGGTGTTGTAGTCCTTCTCAAGGCCGCCCACGCGGTGCATCAGGCCGGGAGTGCCGGGAATTGCCCAGTAGCGCACGCCCTCGGCGTTGCGCATGTAGGGGGTCCAGCTGTCCTTCAGCTCTTCGGGCACGAAGTTGGGCTTTATTTCGGGGTAGTCTTCGTCGTCGGGTATGCGCCATGCCGACGAGCCGTTGGCGATGAACGCGTCGGTGAGCAGCACCACTGGCGTCATGTGCTCGATGGCGATGCGCGCTGCCTCAAATGCCATGTGGAAGCAGTCGGTGGGCGACAGTGCCGCAACCACCACCAGCGGGCTCTCGCCGCTGCGGCCGTAAAGGGCCTGCATCAGGTCGGTCTGCTCGGTCTTGGTGGGCAGTCCGGTCGACGGGCCGCCGCGCTGCACGTCGATGAGCACCAGCGGCAGCTCGGCCATCACGGCAAGGCCCAGAGCCTCGCTTTTGAGGGCCAGACCGGGGCCAGAGGTGCTGGTCACGGCCAGATTGCCGGCAAATGAGGCACCGATTGCCGAGCAGATGCCCGAAATCTCGTCCTCCATCTGGCAAGCCTTAACGCCCAGGTCGCGGCGCTTGGCCAGCTCGTGCAGAATGTCGGTGGCGGGAGTAATGGGGTAGCTGCCCAGGAACAGCGGGCGGTGGCTCTTTTCCGACGCCAGAATAAGGCCCCATGCGGTGGCCTTGTTGCCGTTCACGTCGGTGTAGCGGCCGGGACGCACGTTGTCGGTCTCGATGCGGTAGGTCGACACCGAGGCATGTATGTTGTGGCCGTAGTCAAATCCGCCTTGCACCACTTTGGCGTTGGCTTCATACACTGCCGGCTTTTTAGCAAATTTGTTCTTAAGGAATCGCAGTGCTCCGTCGAGGGGCAGGTTGAACAGCCAGCACACAAGGCCAAGGGCAAACATGTTGCGGCACTTCATTTGCGACTTGAAGTCCATTCCGCTGTCGGCCAGGGCTGCTTTCACCATCGATGTCATGGGCACTTCCACCACCTGGGCGTCGAGGCCAATCTCCTTGTAGGGGTCATCGGTCTTGTAGAGGGCCTTGTCGAGGTCGGCTTTCTTAAATGAGTCGATGTCGACAAGCGCGACTCCGCCCTTGCGCAGGAATTTAGCGTTTTGCTTGAGCGCGGCCGGGTTCATCGACACCAGCACGTCGCACTCGTCACCTGGTGTGTGCACACCGCGGCCCACATGCACCTGGAAGCCCGACACGCCGTTGAGCGAGCCCTGGGGGGCGCGCACCTCGGCCGGGTAGTCGGGGAAGGTGGAAATTTGGTCGCCCAGCTCGGCCGAAACGTTCGAGAAGATGTTGCCGGCCAGCTGCATGCCATCACCGCTGTCGCCCGAGAAGCGCACCACAATGCTCTGACGGGATTGTACTTTGGTTTTTTCTAACATGTCTTGATAGTATATCGTTTTTTGTTGCAATAAATAAAGAGTGAATTAGCTCTTTGTTTATAATTAATGTAAGTGTGGTCGCGTTGACCGCTACAAAGTTACATAAAATGCAATTATATCAAAAAATATGGCCGTTAAACTTTTAATTATTCCTGTGTTGCCTGCGCAGGGCAGAATAAAAGCTGTGTGCAAACAGCACTCCGGCCATCAGCAGTGCCACCACAAAGCCGGCATATATGCCCGCAATGCCCCATCCCACGGTGAACGCCAGCACATACAGCAGCGGTATGCCCACGGCCACATAGCTCACAAAGGCTATGCGCATCACGGGCATCGACCGCCCTATGCCGCGCAGGGCGTTGGCAAAGGCCACCTGGGTGGCGTCGCCAAATTGGTAGGCCACCAGCAGCCACATTACTCCCAGGGCTATTGCCTGCACAGCGGGGTCGGGGGTGAATGCCGCCACTATCCACCGTCCTCCGGTCACAAATGTCACGCTGGCCGTGACAGCGCATGCCAGTATCAGCACATAGCCCACATGCGCCGCCGCGCGCACTCCGGCGGTATCGGCCGTGCCGCAGCAGTGCGCTATCTTTATCGAGGCGGCCGCCCCCACGGCGTAATACACCATAAAGCCTATGCTGCCCAGCATCACCAGCACCTGGTAGGCCGCCAGCGTGTCGGCCCCCAGCCTTGCCACCATCAGCGACGCCGCTGTGAACACGCCCGTCTCCATGCCCATCTGCATGGATATGGGCAGGCTCAGTCGCGCCACCTCCAGCATCTTGTTCCAACTGGTGCGGGCTTTCAGTGCCTGCCGCGTGGCGGCGCGGTGGCGGCGCGTCAGCAGCAGCGCGGTGGCAAATGCGGCGGCCATTGCCACGCGCGCTGCCAGAGTGCTGATGCCCGCGCCGTCGAGTCCCATCTCGGGTGCGCCCCACTTGCCATATATCAGCGCATAGTTGCCGGCAATGTTCATCACATTGCCCGCCGTCATTATCCACATTGCCAGGCTGGTGTGTCCCACTGCGTCGGCATATTGCCGCAGCACGTTGATTAGTGCCAGTGGCACCATCGACCACAGCACTATCACGTAGTAGCTGCGCACCAGCGGCAGCAGCTCGGCGGGCATGCCCAGCCGGTGCAGGTTGTAGTAGAGCGCCGTCCACGCCGCCAGCAGCAGTGCGGCATAGGCCGCGTTGGCCGCCACCGCATTTCGCAGCATGGCGCCCACGCCGCGCGTGTCGCCGCGTGCGTGCAGTGGACCTATGAGCGGCGTTATGCCGTAGGAGAACCCCAGCGTCATAAGTATCATCAGGTTGAACACATTGTTCACCAGCGATGCCGCCGCCAGGGCCTGTGTCGAATATCGGCCCACCATTATGGTGTCGGCATATCCAGTGATGATGGCGCCAAGCTGTGCGGCCACAATGGGGCCGGCCAGCTTCAGAATCTGCACATAGTGTTGCTTGTATTTGGATGCGTAGTGCTGCATGTGGGGTGGGGTGGAGGGTGTGTGTGGTGATTGTGTGTGATGTGCCCGGCTGGGCCGTGGCAAAAAAATGTGCGCACCTCCATGCCGTGCCGGTTGGCGGCTGTAGCGGGGTGCGCACTATGGAATCATTTAATCGTCGTTGGTCGTCCAAGGAAAAAAACGGCCTCGGCCGTGCGGTTAAAGCACTGCGTCGACGGCGGCCTTGATGTCGGCGAAGATGCCGTCGATCGAGCCTGTGCCCTTTATTGCCTTGTAGAGGCCCTTCTGCTTGTAGAAGTCTTGCAGGGGCGAAGTCTGGCTGTGGTACACCTGCAGGCGGCCCTTGATGGTCTCAAGGTTGTCGTCGCTGCGGCCGCTCTCCTTGCCGCGCTTAATGAGGCGCTCCACCAGCTCGTCTTCGGGCACTTCGAGGCCCACCACTGCGCTCACGCCTGTGTTGCGCTCTTTGAGCATCTTCTCAAGAGCCTCAGCCTGGGCAATTGTGCGGGGAAAACCATCGAAAATCACGCCCTTGCTGGCCTTGTCGGCATTGTCGTCGAGCACCGATGCCAGAATGCCGATCATCAGCTCGTCGGGAATGAGCTGGCCCTTGTCAATGTAGGCTTTTGCGGTTGTGCCCAGTTCGGTGCCGCGCTTAATGTGGTCGCGCAGCACGTCGCCGGTTGAGATGTGAAACAGACCATAGGTCTTAATCAGATTGTCGCTCTGAGTTCCTTTGCCCGAACCGGGAGCGCCGAAAATAACGATGTTAAGCATTGTTTTCTAATCGTTTTTTAATCTGTGAAATGTGAATATCGTTGATAATAATTTTTTTGTGTCGTCGTTGTGAGGGACCAGTGCGCGCACACCCGCTCTGCGGCCCGGCGCCTTGGCCGGCCGCGCCTCGCGCGCCGCAGTGGCGGCTTAAGGCAGAGTGGGGCGTCAGTGCTGCTCCTTCAGCACATATATGTCCTCAAGGTCGCGGGCCTGGCCGTCGAGGTCGAGGCCGTAGCCTATTATGAACTTCGAGGGAATCTCAAAGCCCACATATTCCGGAGCCTTGCCGGCCTTGAGCGATGCGGGCTTGTAGAGCAGCGTGGCCATTTTCACCGCCTTGGGCTTGCGCTCGGCCAGCTGGGCGCGCAGCTTCTCGGCCGTGACGCCAGTGTCCACGATGTCTTCGATAATAATCACCGTGCGGCCCTCGATGTCCTCGCTCAGACCCATTATCTGCTTCACTTTGCCCGTCGACGACGTGCCCTCATACGACTTGAAGCGTATAAACGTGATTTCACTCTCGTGCATGTTGCATGCGCGAAACAAGTCGGCCGCAAACACAAATGCGCCGTTGAGCACGCACAGAAACAGCGGGTTTTCACCAGCGCAGTCGCGCCTAATCTCCTCGGCCACGCGCTGCACCTGCTTTGCAATCTCCTCTTTTCTGAGGTATGGTTCAAAGGTCATTCCTTTGATAGTCACTTCTTCCATATTAACGTTTAGGAATATATTGACTGCAAAATTAGCAAAGATTCACAACCCCGCCAAACAAAACCCCCACTATTTGCCTGTCATCTTGCCCGACTGCCGAACTACAGCTCATCGAGTTGCTGCATATCGTTCCTTAGCGAATTATAAGTGTCGTAATAGTCAATGTGAATATTGTAGTTGTATGGTTGGTTAATCCAGTCTTCGGCGTCTTTTGATAGGTATAAATCAATTCTGCCATAAGTTTCGGTGTCGGTGCCGTCTGCATCGGGCATGAATGTCACCGCTTCGCCGTAATCATCCGATTGGGTGTTGACAACATCGTATTTAATCGACAGCAAACCTTTGATTTGCTGAAGTTTCTGATTGGCAATGTCGTTTGTTAGCCCGTTGATTACGGCTTTTACTCGATATACGATTTTGGTCTTTGTGTTGTAGTATACGAATATGGTGGCTTTATTTCCTACCATATTTCCCTTGAAGGCTCTTGTGCCCGATGATATGTATGAGCTGGTCCTCTTGTCGTATGTGCAACCTTTGGCGGTCAGTTTGGCTTGGAATTGCGTGATGGTGCCATTTATGGGGATGCCCATAAATTTCATGTGGCTGACAGATTGTGAAAATGCTGCGGCCGTAATGGCAAGGAATAAGATTAAAGTGAGTATCTTCTTCATATGGCTGTTATTGATTTATGTTATGCATCGCAAAGATAGCAAAATTTGTACAGACCAAATCTGCAGTAAGTCGTTTTTTTGCTGACACACAAAAAAAGTGTGATTGGATTTCTTTATGCCTTTTTTGTTTAATGTAGCTGAGGAGCGAAATTTTGCGGGGGTTGCTATTGCGGTGTTGGCGGCTTTGACTATCTTTGTATTTTAGTAATGTGGCGCAGTGGCGCCTATCACGCTTGAGTGCGTGTGCTTTTTTTGTTAACCGGGCGGTGAGCGGCATGCGGCCGCGGCGCGCCATTTTTTTCATGCATCGACTTGACAAATTATGAAAAAGAAACATCGTTTAATAGTGTGGACTTGTGTGGCCGTGCCCGCCCTGATGGCGGCGCAGCCGCAAGTGGCCGGCAGCGGAGCCGAGGGCTGCCTGAGCCGTGGCAAACTGCTGTATGAAAGCCGCAACTATGCCGGCGCCATCGACCAACTGCAACGCGTGGCCACCATGCCCCACGAGGCGTGGGTGGGCGAGCAGGCCGACTATTACCGTGCCCTTAGCGAGTTTGAGCGCGGCAAGACGTCGAGCCTCAAGGCTCTGCAAGACTTCATCGACACCTATCCCACTTCGCCGCTGGCCGTGAAGGCACAGGAGCGCATTGGCAGCTTCTACTTCTACCGCGCCGACTATGCCAACGCCCTGGCGGCCTATGCCGGGGTGCGCGCAGGCGCGCTCAACGACGACTCCGACGAAGACATCGCCTACCGCGAGGCATACTGCCACCTGCAACTGGAGCAGTGGCAGCAGGCCGAGGCCCTCTACAACCGCCTCTCGGCCACCAAGCGCTATGCTCAGGCGTCGCAGTTCTACCACGCCTACATCGCCTATGCGCAGGGCGACTACAACACCGCCTACCGCAAGTTCAGCGAGATAAACCGCGCTGGCGAGCTGGGCTACCAGGCGCAATACTACATTTGTCAAATTGAATACACGCGCAAGCGCTACGACCGCGTGATTGAGCTGGGGCGCAGCCTGCTGAGCGATGAGGCCAACGACTACTTTGCCCCCGAGCTCAACCGCCTTGTGGGCGAGAGCATGTATCAGCAGGGCGACGACGCCCAGGCGCAGACCTACCTCAAAAAGTATATGTCCACCACCGAAGACCCAATAGTGCGCACCGCCGCCTATGCCATGGGCGTGATTGACTTCCGCAGCGGCAACTGGAACGGCACTGTGGACAACATGAACCATGTGACCTCGGAGCAGGACGCGCTGGCCCAAAGCGCCTATCTCTACATTGGCCAGTGCCAGCTGAAGAGCGGCCAAACCACCTCGGCTGCAATGGCGTTTGAGAAGGCGGCCGGCATGAACTACGACCGCTCGGTGCGCGAAACGGCGTTCTACAACTACGCCATCAGTCAGAACAAGGGTGGCCGCACGCCATTCGACCGCTCAATCGACATGTTTGAGCAGTTCCTCAATGAATATCCCAACTCCAAATATGCCTCGCAGGTGGAGGGCTACCTCATCGATGCATACATGAATGCCAGCGACTACGACAAGGCACTGGCCAGCATCAGCCACATAAAGCATCCCAGCGCCAAGGTGCTCAAGGCCAAGCAGACGGTGCTCTACAACCTGGGCGTGCAGGAACTGAAGAACGACAACACGCAGCGCGCCGCCAGCCTGCTGAAGCAGGCCATTGCGGTGGGCAACTACGACCGCTCGATAGTGAACGAGAGCAAGCTGTGGCTGGCCGAGGCCCAGTATCGCAGCGGCAACTACAGCGAGGCGGCCACCAACCAGCTGGCCTATGTCAATTCGGTGCATAAGACCGACAGCAACTATGGCCTGGCGCAATACAACCTGGGCTACTCGCTGTTTCAGCAGCGCCGCTACGATGCCGCCAAGAAGGCGTTTCAGAATGCCATCGACAGCCGCACGCTCGACAAGGGCTTGCTGGCCGACGCCTACAACCGCATAGGCGACACGCAGTACTACACGGGCGACTACACCGCTGCCGAGCAAAGCTATTCGCAGTCGGCGGGCAGCAGTCAGCAGGGCTCCACCGACTATGCCCTCTACCAGAAGGCCATGATGGCCGGCCTCAACAAGCAATACCAGTCGAAGGCCGACCAACTCGAGGACTTGCTGCGCAAGCACCCTGAGAGCAGCGTGGCCCCGGCCGCCATGCTTGAGCGCGGCAACGCCCTGGCCACTCTGGGTAAGACCAAGGAGGCCACCAGCGCCTATGCGCAACTCACCACTAAATATCCACATACGGCCGAGGCACGCAAGGCCATGCTGCAAACGGCCATCGTGAGCAAGAATGCCAGCGACACCGAGGGCGCCATCCGAGCCTACAAGCAGGTGATAAGCAAATATCCCACCAGCACCGAGGCCCAGGCAGCAGCCGAAGATTTGAAACTGATATATGCCGACCGCGGCCAGCTGCGCCAGTTCGGTGAATTCCTGAGCTGTGTGCCCGGCGCACCGTCGCTCGATGTGAGCGAGGTCGACCGCCTCACGTTTGAGTCGGCCGAGAAAGACGCTCTGGCCAGCAAGCCGAGCATTGCCAAGATGCAGGCCTACATCTCCAACAATCCTGATGGAGCCTACACTGCCAAGGCATACTACTATATAGGCCGCTATCAGGCTGAGCACGGCAACACCGCCGCCGCGCTGCAAAACATCGACCGCGCTCTGCAGGCTGGCAGCGATGCCTCGTTTGCCGAAGACGCACTGTCGATTAAGAGCGAAATCCTCGCCAACTCGGGCCGCAGCAAGGAGGCCATTGAGACTCTTAAGCAACTCGAGGCCAAGGCATCGAGCGGCGACAGCCGCATCACCGCCCAACTGGGGCTGATGAGGGCCTACAGCAAGGCCTCAAACTGGAAGGAGACCGCGCGCTATGCCGGATTGCTGCTGTCCACCAGCGGTCTCACGGCCGATGAGGAGCGCGAGGCCACACTGAGCCGCGCCATTGCCAACTCGCATATGGGCAACGGCACTCAGGCCCAGACCGACCTCAAGCGTCTGGCGGCCGATGTGCAGACCGAGCAGGGCGCACAGGCCGCCGTCGAGCTGGCCCGCCTGCAGTATGCCTCCAAGAGCTACAAGGCCGCCGAGAAGACGCTCAACTCGCTCATCGATGCCGGCACGCCCCACTACTACTGGCTGGGCCAGGGATTTATCTTGCTCAGCGACATCTACAACGCCCAGGGTAAGACGTTTGAGGCCTGTGAATATCTCGAAAGCCTCAAGGCCAACTATCCCGGCAAGGACAAGGAGACGCTCAACGCCATCGAGCTGAGGCTCAACAAGTGGAAGCGCAATGGCAAGGCAGCCTCGCAAAAGGCCGCCACGTCGAAGCAGAGCAAAAAGGGCCGCAACCAAAGCGCCGACAACAAGAGCACCAAGCAGCGCTGACCACAATGGATTATCAACTCACACTCACATAATATATTAAAGAGAATTCCGCAATATGAAAAAGATATATGTTACAGCCGCCATTGCCGTATGCCTGACCACTGCCGCGGCTCAGGCGCAGCAGGCCAAGAAGGGAGCGGCCGCCGCTGGCAAGTCGGCGCGCGAAACCGAGCTGAAGCAAGAGATAACGCTTGAAAAAGACTTCGTGCCGGTTGAGAAAAAAGCCACTAAGAAAAATACCCTGCCGCGGGTGAAGAAGGCCGCCGCTACCCAAAAAGTGACTCTCAGCTACAGCAACTGGGCCGCGCCCACGCTGCTGCCCGCGCAGATTCCCACCATGCTGCCCTATGGCTACCGCACCATGCACAACTTTGCCTCCACGCGCGGCTATGCCATGCTGGGCGCCGGCACGCAGCTCAACATGACCGCCAGTGCCGGCTACCGCCTGATTGACAACGACACCACCGTGCTCAAGGCCTGGTTTCTGCACAACAGCACGTGGAGCGGCAAAAACACATCCAAACTGGTTGCCGACAACGCCATGCGCCTTAAGCAGCGCTACAACGACAACACCTTCGGCATTGACCTGAGCAACCGCTTCAGCGGCGGCACGCTGAAGGCCGACGCTCTGGCCCACTACGACAACTTCAACTACTACGGAGGCCAGTCGCAGGCATGGGACGACAACAAGCAGACCATATTCACCGCCCGCATTGGCGCCGGCTGGGACGGTATGGCCAACCTCTCTGAAGGTCTGCTCAACTACCGCTTGGCACTGCACTACAACTACACGGGGCTCAACCGCGGCTTGGGCAAGATTGCCTCCGATGCCGGCCTTAAGGAAAACTCGCTGCAGTTTGCGGCCGGGTTCGACTACGACCGCACCACCGCATCGCGCCTGGGCATTGACCTGCATGGCAACTTTGTGAACATCAAGGCCAACGGCGATGTCTATCAGCTGACACACGACAGCAGCAAGCGCAGCTACGGCGTGCTCACGCTCACACCGTTCTATCACGTGGGCAGCGGCATGATGCATGCCCGTCTGGGTGCCAATGTCGACTTCTCGTTTAGCGACGGAGCAAAAATACGCCTGTCGCCGGCGGTGCGCCTCGAGTTCGGGATTGCCGACGGCGCAGCAATCTACATCGATGCTCAGGGCGGCAAACGCCTCAACTTGCTCGACAACGTGTATCGCTACTACCGCTACAGCACTCCGCAGGAGATGCCGCAAAGCACGTTTGTGCCTGTCGACGCCGAGGCCGGATTCAACATCGGCCCCTTCCGCGGCTTCACCCTGCGCCTGTATGGCGGCTACGGCATAACCAACGGTGCTCTGCTCCCGGCTCTGGTGGTGCGGGCCGCCGACGGCACCGAACTGACCGAATCGGCCTATGCCTATGCCAACTACATCTATCCCAAGGTGCGTGGCTACAAGGTGGGCGCCGAACTCAACTACGAGTATCGCTCGCTAATAGAGCTTAATGCCAAGGCCACCTATGCGCCGCAGTCCGACACCTACAAGTCCGACGGCTACATGAGCGGCTACTTCACGGGCATCGACCGCGCCAAGCTCACGGGCAGCGCCGACGTCAAGGTGCGCCCCATACGCCAGCTCAGCGTTGGCCTTGGCCTCGACTTCCGCACAGGCCGCAGCCAGTGGTGTGCGGTAAGTGAGGTGGCCGATGGCGAGTCGGCAAGCACGCTGAAACCCCTTAGCCTCGACGATGTGATTAATCTGCGCGCCAGCGCCAACTACCGCTTCAGCCCTGCCGTCAACCTGTGGGTGGAGGCAGGCAACCTGCTCAACCGCCAGTGGGACGTGATTGCGGGTCAGGGCGCGCAAAAGCTCAATGTGATGGGCGGCGTGGGCTTTGTGTTCTGACACCGGTGACGCGCCTATGACCACTACCACAGTACGGTTTCGCTCGGCCATCGACGCCTGGCTCATTGTGGTGCTTGTGGCGTCGGCCGTGCCGTTTGTGGCCGCATGCTTCGTGTCCGGCTCTTTGGCTTCGGCTCTGGTGTTGGCTGTGGTTGCGCTGCTCTATGTTGCGTTGCTCATCGACATGCTGCATGGCACCTACTACGACGTAGACGCCGTCGGGCGCCAGTTGCGCGTGCGTGGCTCGGTGTTTGTGGATTTGCGCATCGACGTCGACAAAATCACGCTTGTGCGCCCGTGCCGCACATGGCTCAGTTCGCCCGCTCTGTCGGTGCGCCGGCGCATAGAAGTGTGCTATGGCGAGCGCCGCAGCGTGGTGATTTCGCCGCGGCATCGCGCCGAGTTCATAGCCCGGTTGCAAGCCATCAACCCCGCCATAGCGGTTGAAACTAATTGAAAAATCACGTATGGTTTTGGCACTAAGGTAAAAATTACTATCTTTGCGTGTTAATTTAGCGAAAAAAACAAAAGGTTTTTTACCACCATTGATAAAAACAAATAACATCAAATAATGGCAGCACTAGAAAAAATCAGAAAAAGAGCTGTGATCTTGACCATTGTGATTGGTCTGGGCCTGGTCGCCTTCATCATTGAAGACGGTGTGCAGGCCGCCAGATCGTTCTTCAATGACCAGACGGCAGCCAAGGTCGGTAGTGAGAAAATCGACATAATGGAGTTCCAGAAGCGCTCCGAAAAACTCAACGCTCAAAACCAAAACCAGCAGCAAAAGCAAGACCCTGCAGTGCAGCAGGAGCAGCTGCTCGACGAAATGGTGTTTGAGAAACTGCTTGAGCAGGAATACGACAAGGTGGGCATCTATGTGAGCGACAGCGAGCTGAGCGAGGCCCTCACCGGCAAGAATCCGGCACAGGCCGCTGTGCAGTTTGCACAGCAGCTGGGCGTGCAAAGCCCCGCCCAGGCCTACGACTTCATTACCAACCCCACCAAATACAAGGTGCAGGAGCAGCAGGTGACTGAAATCCGCGCCGCGTGGAACGAGATGCAGGACCAGGTGTACAAGCAGCTGCTCATGCAAAAGCTCTATGCTCTGGTCACTGGCTCGATGCAGGCCAACGACCTCGACCGCAAGCAAATGGAAGAGGACGGCGCCACCACTTGCTACATCGACTTTGTGAAGAAAGACTACTCTACACTGGCCGACGACAAGTATCCTGTGAGCGACAGTGAAATCAAGGCTGAATACGACAAGTGCAAGGAACTCTTCCGCAAGGATGAGGACGTGCGCAACATACACTACATTTCGGTCGACATCACACCCAGCAAGAGCGATCTGGCTGTAGCCACTAAGCAAATCAACGACGCTTACGCCAAACTGCAGCAGAGCAACGGCCTCGACCTGGTGCGTACCATGGCCGAGTTTAAGGTCGACACTCCCAAGGTTACGCTTGACCAAATCAGCGACCAGAAGGTGAAAGACTTCGTGAAGGGCGCAAGCGCCGGCGCAGTTTATCGTGCAGAACCGCAGAACAACGTATACAATATGTTCAAGCTGATGAAGGTTGAGCAATCGCTCGACTCAGTCAACGTGGCAGCCGTTGTGGTTCAAGGCGACAAGAAACTGCAAGACTCTGTGCTCAACATGCTCAACAGTGGCAAACCCGAAACCGAGGTTGCCAAGGTGAAGGGTGTGCAAGTGCAGCCTGCACAGTGGCAGCAGATAGCCATGGCTCCCGACTCGCTGAAGAGCAAGATTGCAGCCGCTGGCAGCAACTATGTGGTGCTCCAGTCGCAGGCCGAGGGCGCATACCTGTGCAAGGTTGTTGAGAAGAAGGCCCCCAAGACCTACTACACCGTGGCCACCGTAAGCTATGAAGCCTACGCAAGCCAGAAGACAATCGACGCCCTGCGCGACCGTCTGCAGAAGTTTGTGAGCAGCAACACCACCGCAGCCGCATTTGCCAAGAATGCAGCCAAGGCCGGATATAACGCCGTAGAGATTCAAGTCACCCCCAGCACCCCGCAAATTGGCTACAACCCGCAGTTCGGCATCGGCCTGCGCGACACCCGCAAGGCCATCAAGTGGGCGTTTGAGGCAAAGGTTGGCGAAGTGTCGCCCATCTTCGATGCTGACAACAACAACACTCTGGTGGTTGTGGCACTCGACGCAGTGTACGACGGCGACTACTTCCCCGTTGACTATGCTCCCGTGAAGAAATACCTCACCGAGAAGGTGCGCAACTCAAAGAAGGGCGACGCCCTGATGAAGCAATATGCTGGTAAGGCAAGCAGCCTCCAGGCATATGCCAAGCTGATGGGTGCTGCAGTCGACACCACCGAGGTCAACTTTGCCCAAGATCAGGCAATGAAGATCGACCCGAGCGAAACAGCCCTCTTCGGCCGCGTGGCAGCCGCCAAGCAAGGCGCACTGGTGGGCCCCTGGAAAGGCAACAGCGCAGTTTGGGTCTTCCAAGTGGTGAAGACCGAGAAAAGCCAGCGTAAGCCCTCTAAGCAGGAACTCGACGCCCAGTTTGCCCGCACCCGCGGTGCACAAGTGGTGGGCCAGCCGCAAATGCTCTACGGCATCCTGAGCAAGGCCACCACAGTTAAGAAGAACCTCATCAAGTTCTACTAAACCAACCGACATCTGTCGCCCGCCGCATGAGCGGGCCACGAAATAAGCAGGCAATCCGCCGGCACGCCCCAAAAGGCTGCCGGCGGATTGCCTGTTTTTGTTGCGCTGCGGCGCATTGTGGATAACAAATTGGTGAAAAAATGACGGATTGATGTGTGGGGCTTTTGGGTAATTAAGCGAAAAGTTGTAACTTTGCCTGCGGTAAAAGCGAATTATTGTTATGCGACTCTACAACAAGCGACACCATCACCATCATCATTGCGGCTGCCTTTGGGAAAGCTGAATGACGCTGTGTGCCTGTCACTCGAAAAGAAATTGCTATAGCACATACTCATTAACGCGACATTATTCAGAAGCCGGCTTTCCCTGAGTCAAACGGGATTGCCGGCCGATTTGTTTTAATACAGCTAAATCAATCAAAAAAATCACATAAGACTATGCTAAGAATTGCAGTACAATCAAAGGGCCGCCTCTATGACGAGACCATGGAGCTTCTGGGCGCGGCCGGTATCAAACTGGTGGCGGTGAAGCGCACGCTGCTTGTGCCCTCGCGCAACTTCCCGGTGGAGTTGCTGTTTTTGCGCGACGACGACATCCCCGATTCGGTGGCTACCGGCACGGCCGACATCGGCATCGTGGGCCTTAACGAGGTGATGGAGAAGCAGCAGAATGTGGAAATTCTGCGCCGACTGGGCTTCTCGAAGTGCCGCCTGTCGCTGGCCATACCTAAGGATGCCGACTACAAGGGCATTGAGTGGTTCAACGGGCGCAAAATTGCCACAAGCTATCCGCGCATTCTTGCCGACTACCTGAGCAAGCATGGCATCAAGGCCGACATTCACCTCATCAGCGGCTCGGTGGAGATTGCTCCGGGCATTGGGCTGGCCGACGGCATCTTCGACATTGTGTCGAGCGGAGGCACGCTGGTGAGCAACAACCTCAAGGAGGTGGAGGTGGCACTCGAGAGCGAGGCTGTGCTCATAGGTGGCGGCCGCGAGCTGAGCGCCGACAAACAGCAGGCGCTCGATGAGTTGCTTTTCCGCATCGAGGCCGTGAAGACTGCCGAGAAGAAGAAATACATCTTAATGAACGTGCCGCGCGAGAAGCTTGATGAGGTGGTGGCTATTCTGCCGGGCATCAAGAGTCCCACCATTCTGCCCCTGGCCGACCAGCACTGGTGCTCGGTGCACGCCGTGCTTGAGGAGAAGCAGCTTTGGTCGGTTATAAACCGGCTCAAGGGCGTGGGCGCCGAGGGCATTCTGGTGCTTAACATCGAGGAAATGGTGATGTGATACGTTAAAATTGAGCGAAACTATGGCAATGATTAACATAATTGAGAATCCCGAGCGCAGTCAGTGGCCTGCGCTCATGCAGCGTGCCGTGGCCGACACCAGCGAGCTGCGCCACACGGTGCGCGCCATCATCGACGAGGTGCGCAGCCGTGGCGATGACGCCTTGCGCGACTTTGCCGCGCGATTCGACCATGCCCAGCTTGATTCGCTGCGCGTCAGCGAGGCCGAGATTGCCGAGGCTGAAGCTGCTGTCAGTCCCGAGTTGAAGAGCGCAATATCGCTGGCCGAGCGCAACATTGCGGCATTCCACAGTGCGCAGGCCATGCGCCCCATCACGGTCGAGACAGCCCCAGGCGTGGTGTGCAGCCAGCGCGCTGTGCCAATTGGCAGTGTGGGCCTGTACATTCCTGGTGGCAACTCGCCGCTGTTTTCCACCGTGCTCATGCTGGCGGTGCCGGCGCGCATAGCAGGCTGCCGCCAGGTGGTGATGTGCACGCCGTGCGGCCCTGATGGCAAGGTGAATCCCGCCATTCTGTATGCCGCCAAGCGTGCCGGTGTCACGCAAATTTACAAGTCGGGCGGCGCGCAGGCTGTTGCCGCCATGGCATTTGGCACGCAGAGTGTGCCGCGCGTGAGCAAAATCTTCGGACCCGGCAACCGCTTTGTGATGGAGGCCAAACTGCAGGTCAACAGCCTCGGCACCGCCATCGACATGCCCGCCGGCCCGTCGGAGGTGATGATTGTGGCCGACGACAGCGCCGATGCCCGCTATGTGGCCAGCGACTTCCTGTCGCAGGCCGAGCACGGCCCCGACAGCCAGTCGACGCTGCTCACCACCAGTCGCGCCCTGGCCGAGCGCCTGCCGGGTGTAATCGATGAGCTGATGTCGCAGCTGCCGCGGCACGACATGATGATGAAGTCGCTGAGCCATAGCCACCTGATATTGCTTGGCAGCGATGACGAAATGATGGAGTTCGCCAATGCCTATGCGCCCGAGCACCTCATCATCAATCACTCGCGCGCCGAGCAGTTGGCCGACATGGTTGAGAATGCCGGTTCGGTGTTCATCGGATCATACTCGCCCGAAAGCGCGGGCGACTACGCCTCGGGCACCAACCACACCCTGCCCACCAGCGGCTATGCGCATGCCTACAGCGGCGTGAACCTCGACAGCTTCATCAAGAAAATCACCTTCCAGCACCTCTCGCGTGAGGGCCTTGGGCACATAGGCGAGGCAGTGGAGGTGATGGCCGAGAATGAGGATTTAATGGCTCACCGCCTTGCCGTGGCTGTGCGCCTTGACAAGTGCAATGGCAAAAACTGACTTTTTTCTCAGCATATGGAATTTAATTTGAAATCATTGGTCCGTCCCAACATCTGGGGACTGGAGCCATACAAGTGCGCGCGCAGCGAGTTCAGCGGCCAGGCCAGTGTGTGGCTCGATGCCAACGAGAGCGCTTTCAACGAGCCCTACAACCGCTATCCCGACCCGTTGCAGCGCGAGGTGAAGCAGCGCCTTAGTGCCATTAAGGGCGTGGAAGCCGACCGCATATTTCTGGGGGTGGGCAGCGACGAGTGCATCGATATGGTGTACCGCGTGTTTTGCCGCCCTGGCGTAGACCGCGTGGTGGCCATAGCGCCCAGCTATGGCATGTATGAGGTGTGCGCCGACGTCAACGATGTGCAATACACCCGTGTGCCGCTGCTCGATGACTTCTCGCTCGACCTTGAGGCTTTGCGCCGCGCCTTGCCGGGTGCAAAGGTGCTGTGGCTGTGTTCGCCCAACAACCCCACGGGCAACGCCTTTCCTGTGGACGAAATGGTGGCCCTGTGCCGCGACTTTGCGGGCATAGTGGTGGTCGACGAAGCCTACATCGACTTTTCTGGCCAGCCGTCGATGACTGCATGGCTCAGCCGACTGCCCAACCTGGTGGTGCTGCAAACGCTGTCGAAGGCGTGGGGCAGTGCTGCCGTGCGCCTTGGCATAGCCTATGCTTCGCCCGAGATAATAGGCATATTCAACAAGGTGAAGTATCCCTACAACGTGAGTTTGCTTGCTCAGCAGTATGCCTTGCGTCGCCTTGCCGAGCACGCTAAGGTGCAGGCCGAGGTTGGCGCCACGCTACAGCGCCGTGCCGCCCTCATCGATGGACTGCGCTGCCTGCCGCAGGTGCTGCACATCTGTCGCACCGACGCCAATTTTGTGCTGGTGCGGGTCACCGATGCCGACGGCATATATGCCCACTTGCGCGACCGCGGCATAATAGTGCGCAACCGCAACAGCGTGGAGAAGTGCCTGGGCTGCCTGCGCATAACCGTGGGCACGCAGAATGAGGATGACGAACTGATTAAAGCTATCGAGGATTATGGCAGAAAATAACAAGAAGCGTGCGCTGTTCATCGACCGCGACGGCACCATTGTGGTGGAACCGCCGGTCGACTACCAGCTCGACTCGTTCGAGAAATTTGAGTTTGTGCCCGGTGTGATAGGTAGTCTGGCGTTCATTGCGCGCACGCTCGACTACGAACTGGTGATGGTCACCAATCAAGACGGGTTGGGCACGCCGTCGTTTCCCATGGCCGACTTCATAGGCCCCCACCGCCTGATGCTGCGCACCCTTGAGGGCGAGGGGGTGAAGTTTGCCGACGTGGTGATCGACGACACCTTTGAGGCCGACCACAAGCCCACACGCAAGCCTGGCACGGCTCTGCTGGGCAAATACCTGTCGGGCGACTACGATCTGGCCCACAGCTATGTGATAGGCGACCGCCTGACCGATGTGATGCTCGCCCGCAATCTTGGTGCGCAAGGCATACTCCTGTCGCCCAATGTGGAGGCGGGCCGCCGCCAAGTGGCCGAGGCAGGCCTTGACGGCTGTGCGGCCCTTGTGGCCGCCGACTGGCACCGCATCACCGACTATTTGCGTGGAGGTGCCCGCACCGCCCGTGTGGTGCGCAACACAGCCGAGACGCAAATCAGCATATCGCTCGACCTCGACGGCACCGGCCGCTGCCGCGTGAGCACCGGGCTTGGGTTCTTCGACCATATGCTCGACCAGATAGGCCGTCACTCGGGCTTCGACCTCGATGTGGAGGTGCACGGCGACCTTAACGTCGATGAGCATCACACCATCGAGGACACCGGCATAGCCCTTGGCGAGGCCATAGCGCGGGCCCTTGGCGACAAGCGCGGCATCGAGCGCTACGGCTTCGTGTTGCCTATGGATGACTGCAACTGCACCGTGGCTCTCGACTTTGGTGGCCGCAGCTGGCTGGTGTGGGACGCTGAGTTCCACCGCGAGCGCGTTGGCGATGTGCCCACCGAAATGTTTATGCACTTCTTCAAGAGTCTGAGCGACGCTGCGCACATCAACCTCTACGTGCACGCTCGCGGCCAGAACGAGCATCACAAGATTGAAGCCATATTCAAGGGCTTTGCCCACGCTCTAAAGTGTGCCGCGCGTCGCGACGTGTTCAAATATCAGTTGCCAAGCACCAAGGGCGTGCTATAATGCGCCCGACTCCCCAAACGTACACCAAGCGGGCGGCATCACCGGCCACCGGCCCTTATGGGCCCGGCCGATGGTGCCGCCCGCTTAGCGCATATTTCCGGCTATGTCGACTGCTACGAAGAATTTTTGGCAATATTGCCACTTTTTCTTCGTAGCGAGAGGCAAGCGCTTATCTGTCAAGACTGTGCGGATCCATCAAAAAGTCGATAAGTCCCATCGTGAGGATGCCGTTGTCATCGCGCCACGGCTTAATGTTGCTGTTCACAACTATCATCTTTTTAAACGAGTCGTCAATACGCAGCAGCGATCCCATTTCCTGTGCTCGCTTTTCTTCGTCGGGCATGGCAAGGGCCGACTGGATGTAATAGCGATGGTTGCCTTCATTCACTACAAAGTCGACCTCTAATTGCTTGCGCTGCCATTTGCCAGTGCTGTTGACATAGCGTTGTTCCACTATGCCCACATCTACTTTGCAGCCGCGGCGGCGAAGCTCATTGTAAATCACATTTTCCATAATGTGCGATTCTTCTTGCTGGCGCAGGTCGAGTATTGCATTGCGCAGTCCCAAGTCGCAAAAATAATATTTTGCGAGGCGGCCAATATACTTTTTCCCTTTCACGTCAAATCTCTCGGCCTTCTCGATTATAAAAGCGTCTTGCATGTAACCAAGGTAGCGGTCGATGGTTGTTGAACTTATGGCTATCTTTTTCACACTCTTAAATGTGTTTGACAGTTTTGAGGGGTTGGTGGGTGCGCCAATGCTTGAGGCCACTATGTTTGCCAGATCTCTGAACTCTGTTTTGTTTTTTATGCGGTTACGCTCTATTATGTCAATAGCATAAACGCTTTCAAACAGGTTCTTTAGGTAATCAAGTTTCTTTTTCTCCGTTTCAAGCGACAGCACGTGTGGCAGTCCGCCATAGGTGCAGTAGTCTCCCCATGCTTCGGCAGGAGTTTGGCCTGTGCCCTCACAGAATTCTGCCAGAGAGAGCGGGTACAATCTGATTTCGTCACCGCGCCCGCGGAATTCTGTGATTATGTCACTCGACAGGAATTTTGAATTGCTGCCCGTGACGTAGACGTCGGCATTGTCGATGCGCAGAAGGCTGTTAAGTACTTCTTCAAATTGTGGCACCATCTGTACCTCATCGAGCAGAATGTAGTGCAGTTTGTCGTCGGTCATAAGGGCTTTTATGCGCCTGTATAGGGCTAGTGGCTCACGCAGTTCAGCGTTTTCTATGTCGTCGAGGGCAATGGAGATTATGTGTTTGTTGTCGACACCCTCGCCGGCAAGGTGCTGTCTGAATAGCTTGAACAGTAAATACGATTTTCCGCAGCGCCTGATGCCTGTAATAATCTTTATCAAGCCATTTTGCTTGCCGTCTATTAGCTGCTGTAGGTAGAATTGTCGTTTGATTTGCATCACCTTTTAGCTCGTTTGCGAAGAATTTTTGGCAATATTGCCACTTTTTCTACGCAAAGATAGCGCAAATGGTCGACTATAGGCCGACTGCTACGAAGAATTTTTGGCAATATTGCCAAAAATTCTTCGTAGGTGGGGTAGTGGGGTGCAGAAAAAGGCTGCGCCTAACTGGCGCAGCCCCTTTATTTCAGTTGCTGGGATTGTTTTATTATTCAACTACTCGGCAAGCGCCCATGTAGCGCGCGTTGTAGTAACTTTCGTTTGAGTGGCTTTCGCGAATGCCTGTGCTGGCGGCATGAATGAATTTGAAGCTGCGGCCCTCCACCTCGGTAACGATGCCCACATGGCCTATGCGGCTGCCGCGCGCGCGGCCATTGAAGAACACCAGGTCGCCCGGACGCAGCTCATTGCGGTCCACGCGGCGGCCATTGTTGATTTGGCCGCCCGACGAGCGGTCGAGGTTATAGCCGAATTTCTTGAACACGTAGCTTGTGAATCCAGAGCAGTCGAAGCCGCTGGGGCTCGACGAACCGCGGCGGTAGGGCACGCCCTGGAACTGGAATGCGTAGTCGAGGATGGCCTTGATGTGGTCGCGGGTGGTGTTGTGGATGCCTGCGTGTGCAATTTGCTCCTTCACGCTTTCGCCCACGCTGTGGTGGCGAAACTGGGCATGCCCGGTGACAAAGCTGAAGGCAAATGCAATCAGAAAAAATATTTTTGTGAACTGCTTATTTTTTAATTTCATCGTTGTCTGTCTTTTTTGTTTTTTAGCCTCGCTGCAAGGTCGGCAGCGCTTGGTGGCTGGTGGAAAAGAGGTCTTAAAACGCCACCTCTTTTTTCGTTTCTACGCAAAGTTACTAAAAACGAGCACCTTAACCAAGCGAAGAAAACACTTGTAAACATTTGCCGCTAGTGCGTCCAGCCGACGGCTTAGGCGTCATAATAAACTAAAACTTTGCCAGTTAGGGCCGATGCCTAAAGCATAACTTAAACCACTTGAAAGTGAAAATAATAACACATTTTAACAAAGTTATGATTCTGTAAATACTTGTTTTTAATGCAAAGTGCTGATTTATTGCACAAATTATAAGTCAAAGTGCAACGTTGGATTTAGATAATATGCAAATATTCGTTTAAAGTTTTAGTTCTGCACTGCGCCTGTGGGCATAAAACCGGCACTTCCTGACGCTGTAGGTGAAAATGTGAAGCCGATTGGTGATTTTTGTGTATTCAGTATGTTCCGCAGTGCCTAATTGTAAAAAAAGAATTGTCTTTAATTTTACTTTTATGTTTTCATCGGGTCATATAGTTGCGACGCCCTCTAAAATGAGCCCGGTAAATGATGGCAACACAAATCGATAAACAAGTAAAGTTAATTTAATTACGATGATGGAGAAAGCAATGTTTGCTGCAACGATGGCATTGATAGGAACGGATAGCAACGTGATATTGATAATGAAAAAAAGAATATTATTATTTCTCGCCTTACTGAGCTTTCTCGGTTGTGGCGAGACTTTCGCGCAGGAGATAACATTCTCCAAAGAAACAATTTTCAGATGGAAGCATAACTTTGCCATATAGAAAGGCAAATATTCCGGGCCTCGATGACAAAGCCTCGCTGGTTATATATCTGCATGGCGGTTCGAGTAAGGGAAATGACAATGAGACGCAGATGCAGGAGCCTGGCATTGGCGACATCAGCGCGTGGCTGTGCAACAACAATCGTAAGGCTGTCATGCTTGTCCCGCAATGTCCCACTGATAAGTCCTGGCTTGGAACCACACAAGATGCTGTCGTAAGACTATTGCAGTCGTATATTGACAGAGGAGTTGTAGACGAGAACAAAGTTTACATCTTGGGCGGTTCGATGGGTGGAACGGGTACGTGGAACATGCTTTCCAATCATTCAAACTTCTTTGCCGCAGCAATGCCGGTTGCAGGAAACCCGACGGGATTGAATGCCGAAACCGTCTCAAAGACCCTGTTACTTACAGTGATGGGCGCTGCTGACAATATCATGAAAATCTCCAATGTCACAGCCTTTTTGGCGGAGATGGACAAATATAAAGCCGAGTATAAACTAAATATAGAAGAGGGGTGGACGCATGAGGATGTATGCAAGAAGAGCTACACCAATGACCGGTTAAGCTGGTTGTTTGAGCATGTCAAGGGGCAAAATGCAGAAATCGCCGCTATTAATCTGATGATGCTACGGTGGTTGGCACTGTTTGGTTCTCCGTGAATGGACAGAGATTGTCATCTGAACCCAAGCAAAAGGGGGTGTATATCAAGATATTGGTTTATGATAATGGCATGGTTTCACCTAATAAGTGCTGCATACGATAAGAAAATTGTTAGACGTGTTCCATATATTAGTGCCCGCATGAGCACAAAAAAGTAAGTGCCGGAATGCATCTCGCATTCCGGCACTTTGATTTTTTTCTGAAGTTGGCACTGCTGTGTGCTGTTTGTTTAGCTTTGTGTCTCCAAGAGCTTTTGCGCCGTTGCGCCATCTTGTGTGTCGCAGTCGCAAAAGCACTTAGTGCTTTTCTCATTTCAAAGCCATCGCTTGGCAGGGCACGACATCAGAAAAAACGAAACGATGTGTGCATTTTGCTCATGATAGCGGCCGTGCTTTTGTGCAAATGTGTTGCCGGCCGCCGATGTTCACTGTTGCTTTCTGTGTGCCTCTCGCAGGCATTAGAGTAAAGCCCCACTGGCAGGGGCCTATGCTTGAGTGCAGGCTTCAGCAGCCTGCAAAATGTAACGAATCCAATATGTCACTATAATCATAATGTCACAATTTAATCATACTATTTTTTCATTATTGCCATTGCAAACTAATGGTAAAACGATGTTCAAAGGTCGCTTCGTATTACCGCCGCCGACCACGTGTGGCCACGTGCGGTTCAGATTTCTGAAGGCAAAGTTACAGGCTTGATTTTTTGCGTGCAAATTTATGCTTTGGCAATTAAAATCAATGCGTAAAATCGAAGTGTCAATCGGTATTAGCACCATCATAAATATACGGCATGGTGGACTAAAACTCTGGTTTTCTGGAGATTGGAAGTGCGCAAAATCGCTGTTCACAGTCGTACCGGCACTGAGCGTTTTTTATGGCTTTTGTTGAATTTTATAGAAAACGCCACCTGCGTTTGTTGACAGTATAATTGCGCTTTTCTGGCCAATGAGCCGCAGCGCCAAGAATCGCATTTTGAAAGGTTTGGCATATTGAGTAACTTTGCATAATAAAACACAATACATTACTGAACAATGAGCAAAATTGATGAGGTGCGCGCTCTGCGCATCAGCGATTACGACTATCCGCTGCCTGATGAGCGCATCGCCAAGCACCCGCTTGCCGAGCGCGACCAGTGCAAACTGCTTTGCTGGCGCGATGGCGGCATAAACGAGCATAAATTTGTCGAAATTCCCGGCTTGCTGCCCGAGCATGCAATGCTGGTGTATAACAACACACGCGTCATCAACGCGCGCCTGCGTTTCCGCAAGCCTGGCGGCGGCGCGCTCATCGAGATATTCTGCCTCGAGCCCGTGCTGCCGCGCGACTACGAGCAGATATTCCAGTCCACGGGCGCATGCACATGGCTGTGCCTGGTGGGCAACAGCAAGCGCTGGAAGCAGGGGCCGCTAAGCCAGCTGGTGAGGGTCGACGGCCAGGAGGTGACCTTGCAGGCCGAGCGCGGCGAACGCCGCGGCAACGCGTTTGAAATCCACTTCAGCTGGAACGGCAGTGGCGTGACCTTTGCCTCGCTGCTCGATGCCATTGGCGAGATACCCATTCCGCCATACCTTAACCGCGGCACTGAAGACAGCGACACCACCGACTACCAGACCGTTTACAGCCACATCGACGGCAGCGTGGCTGCCCCCACGGCCGGACTGCACTTCACCGACGCGGTGCTGGCCGAGTGCGACCGCCGCGGCATCGAGCGCCGCGAGCTCACGCTGCACGTGGGTGCTGGCACATTCCAGCCCGTGAAGAGTGAGGAGATAGGCGGCCACGACATGCACACCGAGTTCATTTCGGTCAAGCGCAGCCTGCTTGCCGAGCTCGTCAAGGCCGAGCGCCCTGTGATAGCTGTGGGCACCACATCGGTGCGCACGCTCGAAAGCCTCTACTACATAGGACAAATTCTTGAGGACAACCCCGACGCCGACGAGAGCCAGCTGCTGGTGACCCAGTGGATGCCCTACACCACGCCCTGTGCCATAAGCACGGCCAAGGCGCTGCAAAACATCATCGACTACCTCGACCGCCATCATGCCGACAGCTATCTGGGCAGCACCCAAGTGATGATAGCTCCCGGATTCCAATACCGCATAGTGCAGGGCATGGTCACCAACTTCCATCAGCCGCAGTCCACACTGCTGCTGCTGGTGAGCGCATTTGTGGGCAACGACAACTGGCGCACCATCTACGACTACGCCCTGGCCCACGGGTTCCGATTCCTCAGCTACGGCGATGCCTGCTTGCTGCTGCACTGAGCAGCGTTAATAATAGAACGCAAAAAAACGCATCCGGTTGCGGCTTAGGCCGCGTCCAGATGCGTTTGCTTATTAATCGTGTTTGTGTCAGGGCCGTGAAGCGTTGCTGCTGTCGGCACTTGGGTCGGCTGCCGTCTCCAGCACCTTCTGCTTGAACAGCTGGTCGGTGCGCAGACGCTCAAACGCCTTTTTCGAGGCGGCCTGGTGCGACTCCTTCTTGCTGTAGCCGGTGGCATCGCTGGCATAGATGCCGCCCAGAAAGATGCCCGTCTTAAACACGGGGTTGTTGTCGCTGTCGTTGTAGGTGTCGAGCAGGGCAAACTCAATGGTCACGCGGTATTTTTGAGTCCACTCAATCAGGCGCGACTTGTAGTTCTGCTCGGTCTTCACCAGATCGTTGAGGTCGAAGTTGCCTCCAATTATGCGCTCCTCTATAAACCGCTTGCAGCGGTGGTATCCGCGGTCGAGATACACGGCCCCCACAAGCGCCTCCACAGCGTTGCCGCTTATGTAGGAGTTGTGCGACACCGAGTGGGCCGAGGCCCTCACGTGGGTCTCGATGCGGAATTTGCGCCCTATGCGGTTCAGACTCTCGCGCTGCACTATTTTGGCGCGGGTCGAGGTCAGAAAACCCTCGTGCTTGTTGGGGTACTTGGCATACAGGTAGGCCCCTACCACAGCATCGAGAATGGCGTCGCCCAAGAACTCAAGCCTTTCGTTGTTGGCCCAGTGGCCTCCGCTGTCCTTCACGGGCATGGAGCGGTGCACCAGGGCAAGCTTGTAGTATTCTATGTGGCGTGGATAAAAGCCTGTGATGCCGTGGATAAAAACATAAAGCTCCTTATCCTTAGAGGTAAGGAGCTTTACAACCGATATGATATTGTTAAGCACCGAAGTGTGGATACTTTAGTGTTTTTAACCCTTATATTTCTTAACAATAATGCTTGCGTTGTGACCTCCGAAACCAAACGTGTTGCTCAGTGCGTAGTTCACCTCGCGCTTTTGCGCTTTGCCGAATGTGAAGTTCAAGTTATAGTCAATCTCCTCGTCCTTGTCTTCCGGATCGTGGTTGATTGTGGGCGGGATGATGTCCTCTTGGCACGACTTCACGCAGAACAGGGCTTCCATTGCGCCGGTGGCACCCAGCATGTGGCCGGTCATCGACTTGGTGGAGCTGATGTTCATATCGTAGGCGTGCTTGCCAAACACCTCGGTCACTGCCTTCACCTCCGAACGGTCGCCCACAGGAGTGGATGTGCCGTGCAGGTTGGCATAGTCAATGTCGTCGGGTGTGATGCCGGCGTCCTCAATGGCGCGCTCCATCACCAGCTTGGCTCCGAGGCCTTCGGGGTGGCTGGCTGTGATGTGGTAAGCATCGGCCGACATGCCTCCGCCCACTACTTCGCCATAGATTTTGGCTCCGCGTGCCAGTGCGTGCTCGAGTTCCTCAAACACGAGGCACACACCGCCCTCGCCAATCACGAAGCCGTCGCGCGAGGCGCTGAACGGACGTGATGCGGTTTCGGGGTTGTCGTTGCGGGTCGAGAGGGCGTGCATCGAGTTGAAGCCGCCCACGCCTGCGGGGTAAACCGAAGCTTCCGATCCGCCGGTGACTATGGCGCAAGCCTTGCCCAGGCGTATGTAGTTGAATGCGTCAATCATCGCGTTGGTCGATGTGGCGCATGCCGATACCACGCCGAAGTTGGGGCCGCGGAAACCATATTTAATCGAGATCTGGCCTGCTGCAATGTCGGCAATCATCATGGGAATGAAGAATGGGCTGTATTTGGGGCCCATCTCCTCGTGAAGCGCATAGTAGCCGGCCTCCTGCTCAAAGGTGTGCAGGCCACCGATACCCGATGCAAAAATCACGCCCACTTCATTGCGGTCAATCTTCTCGTCGAGCAGATTGGCGTCGTTGATGGCCTGGTTGGCTGCTGCCACGGCATACTGGGTGTAAAGGTCCATGCGTTTGAACTCCTTACGGTCCATTCCGTGCTCAGCAGGGTTGAATCCCTTCACCTCGCAGGCAAATTGCGTCTTGAACTTAGAGGCGTCGAAATGGGTAATGGGCGCTGCGCCGCTCACTCCGTTCAATGCGTTGTTCCAGGTCGACTCCACGTCAAGACCCAGCGGGGTGATGGCTCCAAGGCCTGTTACCACAACTCTCTTTAATTCCATATTTTGCTTATACGGGAAATTAGAAAGATTACTCGGCTTTTGCGTTTTCAATATATGCGATGGCGTCGCCTACAGTCTGGATCTTCTCCGACTGATCGTCAGGAATTTGAATGTTGAACTCCTTCTCAAACTCCATGATGAGCTCTACGGTGTCGAGTGAATCTGCACCGAGGTCCTGTGCGAATGTAGCTTCGGGGGTTACTTCTGACTCGCTAACGCCTAATTTGTCAACGATGATAGCTTTTACTCTTTCTGCAATTTCAGACATAATAATAAGTTTTTGATTGTTTATAAAAGTTCTTGATTAAATCCTATTTCAATTTTGGGTGCAAAGTAAACAATTAAAATTCATATAATAAAGCAAAATGCCAACAAATTACCCCTCGTTGCACTTTTTTAGCCAAAGTGTGCAACCTGTATTTAGTTTTTACTAATATTTTCATTACTTTAACTATTGGGCGGTGTTAAATTATGTAATAATTTTAGTTTTCAGCCTCTTAAGTGGCTCCGCCGTGTTGCGTTTTGCCTGTGGGTGGCGTAAATTTGTCGTATGAAAGTGATTCTTGTTAATGGTAGTCCGCACCCCAATGGGTGTACTGCCACTGCGCTGGCCGAGGTGGCCGGCGCACTCAATGGTTGCGGTGTCGACACCGAGTCGTTCTGGATTGGCGCGCGGCCCATTTCGGGCTGCATGGCGTGCGGCCAGTGTGGCGAAAGCGGCCAGTGCGTGTTCACCGACCAAGTCAACCTGCTGGCTGCCAAGCTCGACGGCTGCGATGGCATTGTGTTTGGCTCGCCGGTGTATTATGCCAGCCCCAATGGTGCGCTGCTGGCTTTCATGGACCGTCTGTTCTACTCGGCCGGCGACCGCCTTGCCCACAAGCCTGCGGCTGCCGTGGTGAGCTGCCGCCGAGGTGGAGCTACGGCCACGTTTGATGTGATAAACAAATATTTCACCATCAACAATATGCCCGTGGTGTCGTCGCAATACTGGAATCAGGTGCACGGCAACACACCCGACGAGGTGCGCCGCGACCTGGAGGGAATGCAGACCATGCGCACCCTGGGATGCAACATGGCTTGGCTGCTGGCCTGCATCGAGGCTGGCCGCGCCGCCGGTGTGAGGCCGCCCGAGCTCGAGCCCTGGACGGCCACCAACTTCATCCGCTAAGTCGCTATAATATAAATGTGATGGAAAACACAGCGAAGCCCAACTGCCGTGAAAAGCAGCTGGGCTTCGCCGTATGTGTGTTATGCTATGCTACTTGCGCGCTTGGCGCGGCAGCGGCTGCGCGTCGGCAGCGTTCATGAAGTAGGCTATCTTGAATATGCCGTCGCTGTAGCCCATCGATATGGCCGTGCCGGCTTCACTGGTGAATATGCCGCCTTCGCCCAGCACAAACCCGTTGGTGCCCAGTGCGCTCGAAATTTTGCGCAGCATCTCGTCTTCAATGCCGTTGGCGCACTGCTTCAGGTCGTAGTCCATGCTCACGGCGCTTATCTTGGCGTCGAGGTTGAACTGCGGCAGCCCGCCTGCTCCCAGCGATGCGATGTCACGGTCGAAGAAGTAGCTTATGGTCAGCGCGCCCATTTGCTGCTGCGCATAGTTGATGCCCATGTAGGCGTTTGGGTCGCTGCCCACAAGGTTGTTGAGGTCCATCAGTGTGCTGCCATTCTGGGCTCCGCAGACGTGGGTGTCGTTGAACATCGTCATCAGGTTGGCGGCCACCAGGTCTACGTCGATGAATCCACGCAGGGCGCTCATGTCGGTGTTGGGCATCTGGAATGCCTCAAACTTGAGGCCGCCCACGGCCTTGCCGTTCTGGTCAACCAGGCTGTATGTGCTGTCGGCTGCAACTATATAGCGGTCGGCGCTCACGTCAATCACCTGCTTGTATTTTATAGGAATCATCACCTGATTGTTGTGGTCCACCATGCCCACTTTGCCGTCATTCACCACTATGTAGTAGCCAGCGTTGGTTAGGTGGCCGTTTTGGTAGTGTGCGTTCTTTATTGTGTCGGGCACGGCATCGGGGTTGGGCACCTCTTTGCCCGAGCGGTCGATGCACACCACGCTGTCGCCCTTTTGCAGGGGCATCACACCGTTGCAGAAGTAGGGCGAAATCACGCCATACTCGGTGCTGCTGAGCGAGAACAGCTCTTTGCCGTCGGGGTCGATGCCAGTGATGTCGTAGGCGCTGTCCTGCATCTCGCGTGTCACTATGGCCACGTTGTCATAAAGGAATGCGGCGGCATTGTCGAGGTCAACGCTGAATGCCGTGTCGCCCTGCTCGGTCACATATCCGCAGCGGTTTTGGTCGGTGCGCACCACAGCGCGCCCGTGGTTGAACATAGTGGCCTCGGCTATCTCGTTCGACAGCGCTTTCACCGCATTGCCCTGCTTGTCGATCACCGTCAGTGGGCCGCCTTTGACGCTGGCAATGGCGTAGCCGTCGGTTGAGAAGTAGGTCACGCTGCCATAGTGGGTGCCGTTGATGGGCTTGGTGGGGTTGCTGATGTTGTAGTAGTCGTAGGTGC
The DNA here is from genome assembly GCA_934667475.1 of uncultured Muribaculaceae bacterium. Classification (GTDB taxonomy): domain Bacteria; phylum Bacteroidota; class Bacteroidia; order Bacteroidales; family Muribaculaceae; genus Sodaliphilus. The sequence goes on from CAKUMB010000001.1 coordinate 409,472, forward strand.
CGGCGTCGTTCATCACGAAAAACATGTCATCGATCACGCTCGACGGCGGATTTTTGAATGCGTTCATGACAACAAGTTTGCCGGTGGTTATGTCTACGATGCTCCACTTGTTGGAGCCTTGCAGCTTCACGGGCAGATATTTGGTGCCCAGCGGATAGCCGCCGTTGTCGCTTTTCGAGCAGGCGCAGGCAAGCAGCGCGAGCAGTGCCACCACGGTGGCGTGGATGAAATGTTTCATGTCGGTGTCTCTTATGAGTGGTCTCAAAGTTCGTGAGTTAGTCTTTTTAGTGCGCGGCCGGCCTGCACCGCAGCTTGCCGGCTAACGTGTGGCAAACTTACAAAAAACTTCAGTCACTTTCTCTCAATAAGAATTAAAAAACGGCAGCTGCCCGTTAAATTCCCCAAAACCACAGTTTTTTGCAGTGCAAACTGAAAACAAGTGCCTAATTAATCCGCATATTTTTTTAGCTGCCTTAGCGCACACAATATTAACGTAACATGCACACAATGATTATCGACCGAAGAATGATTGTCGCCGCGCGTGGCGTGTAGGCCATCACTACAAAGGGGTTGCACTTTTACTCTGTGACAACTGCAATACTCTAATCCACATGGGGTTTGCGGCAAACAGTATAAATGCAATCGCTTCTCCGGAGCACTCGTTCTGGCATCATTTTCCAAAAATCGAATATGAAATAAGCGCGGGACTCTGATTGCATGAAAGAGTCCCGCGCTTTTGGGCAGTGGAGAGTTGGTTCATGTGGTGGTCACCGTCACGGTGCTGCGTGTGGGGCACGCTGGGTCGCGGCGCACTTGCACCTGGGTGTGTATGCGGGCCGACAGTGCCTCCATGTGGCTGATGATGCCCACCTTGCGGCCGCCTATGCTCTGCAGCCGCTCGAGGGTGCTCACCACGGTGTCGAGGCAGTTCTCGTCGAGGGTGCCGAAGCCTTCGTCGATAAACAGCGTGTCGACGGCAAACTCGCGGCCCTGAATGCGGGCCAGCGCCAGTGCCAGTGCCAGCGATGCCATGAAGCCTTCGCCGCCCGACAGCGTGTTGGCCGTGGTGCGCACGCCGCCGTTGAAGTTGTCCTCTATCAGAATTGACAGCGAGTCGGTGCCGCACGTCAGCCGGTAGCGTTGTGTGAAGTGCCTCATGTAATCGTTGGCGTCGTGCAGCAGGTTGCGCAAAATAAAGCTTTGGGCTATGGTGCGCAGTTTCTTGCCGTTGTTGTCGCCAAGGTCGCTGCACAGTTTGTCCCACTTTAGCCATTCGTCTTCAAGCGCTTTCAGCTTCTGGCGGTCGCTGCTCACTTGGGCCTTAGTGTTTTCGTTGTCGCTCAGCTGCTGCCGCTGCTGGCCTATGCGCTGGTTCAGCTCGTTGGTCATCTTGCGGCACTCGTCAAGTTGCTGCTGCAGCGACTCGGTGGTGTCGCCGTCGGCCATTTCAGGCTTTTGGCTGTTGAGGTTGACCATGGTGTCGCAAGCCGCTTTAAGGCGGCCTTGCAGCTTGAGCAACTGCTCATTCAGCTGGCCCAGACGCTGCTTCATGCCGCTTATTGCTTCCGCCCCTATGGTGCCCAGCATGGCAATGCGCTCGGGCGCAATGCCGCTGCTTTGGCAAAATTCATTCACCGCTTTGTGGTATTCATCGTTGGCCTCTTTCAGGCTTTCGCGGGCGGTTCGCCACTCGGTGGCATGGCGTAGCAGTATTGAGGCTTTGTCGGCAAGGCCGTCAACTTTGGTTGGCTCTTGTGCGGGCAGCTGCCCCCACAGCGAGTTGAACGTGTTCAGGTCGTTGAGGCGGTTGGCGGCGTTCTGCAGATTGGCTTTGGCTTCGGTCATGACCGCATTCAGTCGGTTCAACTCCTTCTCTTTGTCGCTCAGCTGCTTGGCCTCGCTGCCAATGCGGTCAATCACGCCCTGTCCGTCGCGTGTCCACGCATCGCGCCAGCCGCTAATGGTGATCACGCCGTCGGCCCACTTCAGGTTGTCTTCAGCACGTTGGCCGTAGCTTTTAATCGCTTGCTCAAGGCTTTCGATGCGAGCCTTGGCTGTGGCGCTTTTTTCTCTCAATTCGGCCAGTTTGGCGTCGGTGGTGGCCACAGCTTTGCTGTGCTTTTCGGCCTCTTTCTGCTTGCCATCGGCCAGGTCGCGCATGGTGTTTGCCTCGTCCAGGTCCTTTTGGGCTTGCTGCTTGGCATCGCTGGCTATCTGCATTTCACGCTTGGCCACTTCCTCGCTTGGCTCACCGCTCAGTTCCAACTCCTGCCACAGCTGCTTGGCCGTGGCGCGAGCCTCGCTGGCATCCCTGGCGGCTTTTGCCAACTCGGTGCCGGCATCGGCCAATTGCTTTTGTAGTTCGTTGGCCGCCTTGGCGTTTAGGCCGTTGGCCGATGCGGCCTTGGTTAGAGCAGCCTGAGCCTTTTCGCGCTCGGCTTGCAGTGGCAGCAGCGCGCTTTCAAACGCCTCGGTAGTCAGTTCGCCGTCAATCACATGACCGCACAGCGGGCATGTGTCGCCCGCCTTCAGCCTCGATCGCAGTTCCTTTATGTTGTCGTCGAGGCTTAGCTTCACCTTGTCATATTGCTCGTTGGCCCTGTCGCAGCGTTCCTTGGCTTGTGCCTCCTCTGTCTTCAGCTGCGGCTCTTTGGCCTTCAGTTCGTTGAGCTTCGTTTTGGCCTCGTTGACCTTGCCCTGGACTCTTGCCTCGTAGTCAGCCAGTTGGTTAAGTCTGCCAATGGCCAACTGTGTCTTGCCAAGCAGCAGGGCTCGTGCCTCGGCCTTGTTGCGCTTCTCCTCGATGGCTTTCGGGTTGCGCTTGGCGTAGTCGGTGCGCAAGGCCGCCTCTTCGGTCTTGAAGGCTTCGGCCTGCCGCTCCTCGTTGGTCTTTAGCTCTTTCATCTTTTTCACCTCACGGCCTATGGCAGCGAGGGTCTCTTGCTGCTTGTCGATGTCGCGGCGCGCCTTCATGGTGTCGCGGTCCAGTTGCAGGCATTCTCTCAGCTTGGCGGCAATGGTCTGCGCCTGTTCCAGCATGTGGCGGTGGGCGCTGTTGTCGTCAATCCACTTTTGGACTGTGGCGGCCGCCTGCTCGGTGCGCTTGGTGTCGGCTTCCAGCCATTTCAGCCCCGATTTAAGACGGGCAAAGTCGGCCGCCAGCTGTGTGGATTTTCCTTCGAGTGCGGCCAACTGCTTTTCGTTGCTGCCGATTTGCTCAAGTTGCGCGCGTGCCTTGGCCGACTTGTCCCAGTCGTCAACGGTGCGCGCCTCTTGCTGCGCCTGGTCGCTTTGCAGCGCCGACTCCACATTGCGCACCTCGGACTCAATCGACGCCTTGCCTGCTTCGGCCTTTTGTCTGTCGGCAATCCAGTTGATTATGCCCTGCAGCCGCTTCGATTCGTTGCCAAGACCATCGGCCTCCTTTTGGCTTCGCTCGAGGTCGGCGCGCAGCGCCTGCTCCTGGTCGTCGCTCAGCAGCTTAACGTCGTCGATTTTGGCCTTCAGGCGGCTGTAGTCGTCGGCCTTCTGCCGGGTGATTTCATATATCTTCTGCCCTATGCGCGAATACACCTCGGTGCCTGTGAGCTTCTCCAATATTGCGCTGCGGTTGCCGTCGTCACTCTTCAAAAACTCGGTGAACCGGCCCTGAGCCAACAGTGTGGTGCGGCAAAACTCATCGAAGTTCAGGCCCACAGCCTCTTTTATGGCCGCATTGATTTCGGTGCCTTTGACGTAGGTGGTGCCTTCACACTCAAGTGTGCGCTTCAAATTAGACAGATTGCCGTCTGTCTTGCCGTGGGCGCGGTGCACGCTCCATGTGGCGCGGTAGTGCTTGCCGTCGTTGCCCTCAAAGGTGAGCTCCACGCCGCCTTTGCCGGTGTTGCGGCGCAGCAGCTGGCGGTTGTCGAAGATGTTTATCTGGTCGTTGTTGAGCAATATTTTGTCTTTGATGTTTTTCGACAGACGCGGTGTGTCGTTGTACAGCGCCAGGCAAATGGCGTCGAGAATGGTCGACTTGCCGCTGCCCGTCTCGCCGTTGATAATAAACAGTTTGGCCTGTCCCAGCACATCGCCGGTGAAGTCGATTTCGGCATGCTCAACCGATGCTATGTTGCTTATGGTTAGTTTCAGGAGTTTCATTTTGCGTTGTTTTCTGTCACCATTTCAATGGCGGTGTTGATCATTTGCCTCTCTTCTTGGGTTAGCGTCCTTTTCCGCATGTCAAAGTATCGCTCAATCAGGTCGATGGGCTTGGTCTCGGCCATTTCGCCCGCCGTGAGCGACTCAAGTGCCGCGGCCTGGCCCGCCCCTGCGTTGGTGGTGATGCGAAACTGGCAGAAGTGGCAGTCGCTCTTGCCAAGCTCGGCCAGCCGCTGCGCCACGGCGTCTTCGCCATTGGCCGGCGCGTGGCCGTCATCGCTGGCTATGTTCAGCCGCAGGTAGCATGGGCCGTCGGGCAGCTCGCCGAGCCGCTCCACCGCCTCGCCAAATTCGGCGGGCTCGGCAGGAAACAGCATCAGCGGTGCCGTGTCGGCAATCTCCACCTCCCTGATTTCGGGCAGGTCGTGGCCGTTGAGCGTTACTATGCTCACCGAGTGGCTGTAGTCAATCTCGCCAAACGTGCAGGCCAGTGGCGAGCCGCAGTAGCGCATGCGTCCGTTGCCAAATGTCGACGGCTTGTGTATGTGCCCCAGGGCCACGTAGTCGAATCCGTGTTGCAGCACGTCTTGGCCTATGCTGTCGATGCCGCCCACCATGCTGTCGGCAAGCTGGTGGTCGAATGCTCCGCTCACCGTCAGGTGTCCGGCCAGCACCACTGGCGCGCCACCGCTGTTGCGCTTGGCCACGGCAGCGGCCAGGTCGGCATAGAAGCGGCTTATGCGCTCCTTGGAGTCGAGCTGTTCGCCGGTAGGGTTGGGATAGCTGCCTGCGGCCACAAATGGCACCGCGGCCACATATCCCACGGGATGCGCGGGGTCGGTGCCTATGGGCACAATGTGGCTGTCGAAGTCGGCACTGCCGTCGGTGTGGCGTGCTATGCCGCCCACCACGTGCACGTTGAATTCCCGCCATAGCGGACTGTGAACCCTGATTTGCGAGGCGCTGTCGTGGTTGCCCGTAATCACCACTATGGTCATTTGCGGCAGCGCGTGGTGTATGGCCATCACCTTTTGCAGAAACAGCTGGCGCACCTTGGCCGAGGGTGCCACCTGATGGTAGATGTCGCCGCTCACCACCATTGCGTCGGGGCGCTGGGCCAAGGCTATGCTGAGCAACTGGTCGAGAAACGCCTCTTGCTGCTCTTGCCGCTGGTAGCTCATGAGCTCCTGGCCAAGGTGCCAGTCGCTTGTGTGGAGTATCTTCATAACATTAATTCGTGTTGTGCAATTCATTAAGCCTGCAAATGTAGCCATATTATGCAGCCTGTGCAAGAGGGCTGGCAGCAGAAACGGCGCCCCGGCTGCCAATTGAATGCCAGCCGCAGGCGCCGTAGCGCAGTTCGTTATGGTTTTTTGACGCCTCAGTCCCCCCCTTACAGGGCAAAAGCGTCTTTCAGAATGTCCACATAGTCAAGCTTCTCCCAGGTGAAGAGCTCCACCTGCATCACTTTCTCGCCCTCATATGGCGACTTGAAGTGCTTTGAAATCACCTTTGGCTCGCGGCCCACGTGGCCGTAGGCGGCCGTTTCCTCATAGATGGGGTTGCGCAGTTTCAGCCGCTTTTCAATGGCCCACGGGCGCATGTCAAACAGCTTCTCGAGTATGCTGGCTATCTCGGCGTCGCTCTTGTCCACATGGCTTGTGCCAAAGGTGTCTACAAAGAAGCTCACCGGTTCGGCCTTGCCAATGGCATAGGCTATCTGCACCAGCATCTTGTCGGCAATGCCCGCTGCCACGGCGTTTTTGGCAATGTGGCGCGCGGCGTAGGCTGCCGAGCGGTCGACCTTTGAGGGGTCTTTGCCCGAGAATGCGCCGCCGCCGTGGGCACCGCGGCCACCGTAGGTGTCGACAATTATCTTGCGGCCTGTGAGGCCGGTGTCGCCTGCAGGGCCGCCTATCACAAACTTGCCGGTGGGGTTGACCAGCACCTTCAGCTTGTCGTCAAACAGTGCCTGCACATCGGCCGGCAGTTTGGCCACCACGCGCGGCAGCAGCACCGTCTTCACATCGTTTTCGATGCGGGCGTGCATCTGCTTGTCGGCCTCTGCCTGAGCGGCCTTGTCGCTGCTGCGCTCGGGCTTCACAAACTCGTCGTGCTGGGTGCTTATCACAATAGTGTTCACGCGCACGGGGCGGTGGGTGTCGCCGTCATACTCCACTGTCACCTGGCTCTTGGCGTCGGGGCGCAGATAGGGCAGGGTGCGGCCTTTGCGCAGCTCGGCCAGCTCGCGCAGCAGCAGGTGGGCAAGGTCGAGGGTGAGCGGCATGTAGTTGGGGGTCTCGTTGCATGCGTAGCCAAACATCATGCCCTGGTCGCCGGCGCCCTGCTCCTCGTCGCTCTCGCGCTCCACACCGCGGTTAATGTCGCCGCTCTGCTCGTGCAGGTTGGTCATCACGCCACACGAGTTGGCGTCGAAGCCATAGTCGCCGCGGGTGTAGCCGATTTTGCTGATGGTGTCGCGCGCCACCTGCTGCACGTCGATGTAGGCTTGCGACTTCACCTCGCCGGCTATCACCACCTGGCCGGTGGTCACAAGGGTTTCGCATGCCACCTTCGACTGCGGGTCGAAGGCCATGAACTGGTCGAGGATTGCGTCACTGATTTGGTCGGCCACTTTGTCGGGATGGCCCTCTGAAACAGATTCAGATGTGAATAAATAGTTCATCTTTCTACTTCGTTTTTAGTAAAGTGGAAAAACGCTAAATTTGCTGTGAACTCGTGTCTTGCTGGGGGAAAGTTAAGTCGCAGTTTTAGCATTTTTTTTAGTGGTTGCAAGCAGCCAAATTTGTCCACTATTGTTGTTATATATGTGATTTGTGCTGCAAAGTTACTGCTTTTTCCCATATTCCGCAACTCCGGCCCGTCAATTTCCCCGGTTTTGAGGCGGCGGCCGAACAAAAACAGAGCACCCCGCCTGGCTGTGTGGCCGGGCGGGGTGCTTTATGGTATGTCAGTGACTTTAGCCGCTGTTATTTCTTGGCGTCGGCGGGAAGCATAATCACTTCCACGTCGTTGCCCTGGCTGGTCACCTTCTTCACAAATGCTGCGACCTTGGCGGGAGTCATTGCCTTCACAATGTCGGCATAGCCGGTGTAGATGTCGATGCCTTTGTCGTAGTAAAGCGAGAGCATGGTGGCCCAGAAACTGTTCTCCTTAGCTTGGGTCTCGAAGTCCTTAATCATGTTTTTCTGCGTCTTGGCCAGGTCTTCGGCATTCACCGTGGTGGCGAGTGTCTTCACCTCTTCGCGCATGATTTTCAGCGCCAGGTCTTTCTTCTCGGGCTTCATGGGGCAGCTGCCCACAATGTTCACCAGGCGTTTGTCGCCAGCCATCTGTGCATAGCCATAGGCTCCTGCCGAATAGGCTGCGCTGGCGTCCTCGCGAATCTTCTGCAGATACACAATGCTCAGCAGCTGGCCGGCAGCGTCGGCATAAGCCGAGTTCTCAAGCGTGTAGGGCATGCTTGTGTTGTACCAGTACATTTGCGCCATGGCCTTGGGGGTCTCCATCTTGCGGGTGAATTCCACCACGTGCTTGCCTGTGGGGCGCTCGGTCACGTTCTTGTAGGTCTCGGTGGCCTTGCCCTGCGAGGGCAGCGAGGCAATGTATTGCTCAATGAGCGGCTTAATGCTGTCTTCGCTGAAGTTGCCCACAAAGTAGAATGTGAAGTTGGCTGCATTGGCGGTGCGCTCTTTGGCAATTTGCAGAATGCGGTCGTAGTTCACGTCCTTCAGGTCTTCGAGCTTCATCGGCTTCTCGCGCAGCGAGTGGTTGTTGATGATGTAGTTGACCGAGTCGCGGAACACAGCCTCGGGCTTGTTGTCCTTGTTCTCGAAGTAGCTCTTGTAGAGGTTCATGGTGCTTGCCCAGTTCTTCTCGTCCTTGTTGATGGCGGTGAAGTTGAGGTAGGTGAGCTGCATCATTGTCTCGAGGTCTTTCACTGTGGAGCTGCCGCTGAGGCGGGCATAGCTGGTGCTGAGGCTGTATCGCACGCCCACCTGCTTGCCGGCCAGTGCCTTTTGCAGTTCCTCGAAGCTGAAGTAGCCAAGGCCGCTTGAGCCAATTGCGTCGTCAAACACGTTGAGGTTGGTGAAGTCCTTGGGGCCGTAGAGCGAGCTGCCGCCTTTGGCTTCGGCCGTCATGCGCACCTCGTCGGCCTTGAAGTCGGTGTGCTTGAGCACCACCTTCACGCCGTTGCTCAGGGTGAGCACCTTGGTGTCAAACTTCTTGTCGGCCACTTCCTTCACAATCTTGCCCTTGGCTGGCAGCTTGCTGATGAGGGGCTCGTTTTTCACGTTGTCGACATAGGCGTCGAGCTTCTCGGCGCGCACTTGTGCCAGTGTGCTCTTCAGCTGGTCGACGCTGGGATATGTGGCTCCAGGCTTTTCGGTGCAGAATGCTTGCACCACCACGTTGCTGTCGGTCTTGCTGATGAGCTCGGGCAGGGCCTTGTTGATGACATTCACCGAGATGTGGGGCACAATCTGCTTCATCAGCATGTATTCGGTCTCAACCGATGCCATGGGCTCGTTTTGCAGGTAGTTTTCGGTGTAGTCGCCTGCATACGAGTCGTTGGAAATCTTGTTGCGGTTGTTATACTTCTTCTCGAGCTGGCTCAGATATTCGCTCTGAGTGCGCGCATATTCGGTGGCTGTGAAGCCGTGCTGAATGGCACGCTCGGCCTCCTCATACACAGACTTCAGTGTGGCATTCTCCATGCCGGGCTTGGCCACGCCAATCATGGTGAAGGCGTCTTTGGTCTTCGAGAATATGTACTGGCCGTCGTAGGCCACTGCCTGTATATAGGGGCATGCGGGGTCTTGTGCCTTCTCGCGCAGGCGGTCGTTGAGCATGCTGCTGATGGCATATTTCGCATAGCCGTCAATCAGATAGCCCAAGTTGCTCTTCTCGCTGTCGGGCACGGGGGCGTGCTTGAAGTAGAGGTTCACTTGGTTGTACTGCTGCTCTTTGTCCTTGTCGACCACCACAATGGCCTGCGCATTATCGGGCACGGGCTCGTCGACCACGGGTGCGGCGTTGGCAGGGTTGGGTATGCCGCCAAACATCTCCTTAATCTTGTTGACGGTGTAGTTCACATCCACATCGCCCACCACTATTATGGCTTGGTTCGACGGATGATACCACTTTTTGTAGTAGTCGCGCAGCTCCTTATATTTGAAGTTGTCCACCACGCTCATCAGGCCAATGGGCATGCGCTTGCCATATTTGCTGCCGGGATACAGAGTCTCGAGGTTGCGCTCCAGCATGCGCTGGCTTGCGCTTGAGCGCAGGCGCCACTCCTCGTGAATCACGCCGCGCTCCTTGTCGATTTCCTTGCCGTCGAGGGTTAGGCCGCACGACCAGTCGCGCAGCACCAGCAGGCATGAGTCGAGCGATGAGCGGCGGTTCGACGGCACATCGTTGATGTTATACACTGTGCGGTCGACCGAGGTGTAGGCATTGAGGTCTTTGCCAAACTCCACACCCAGCGAGCGGGTGTAGTCGATTATGCCGTTGCCCTTGAAGTTGTCGCTCCCGTTGAATGCCATGTGCTCGAGGAAGTGGGCCAGGCCGCGCTGGCTTTCCTCTTCTTGAATCGAACCCACGCGCTGGGCAATGTAGAAGTTAACCCTGTTTTCCGGGTAGTTGTTGTGGCGCACGTAGTAGGTCAGGCCGTTGGCCAGCTTGCCTGTGTGCACGGCTGTGTCTACCGGAATCGGGGGCATCTGGTGGCTTTGCGCCACGGCTGCCGCCGACACCGACAGCAGCGTGAACGCTGCCACAAAGAGTCGTTTTAGTCTCATAGACAAATGTTGTTTTTTATATGTTTGTTGAAATTGTTGTTTCCTAATAAGACTACGAAAGTAGTGAAAAATAACAGCAGCGGCCATAAAAAATGCTTATTTTGCAATTTTTTAACTCGTTGCCACCAAACAGTAAGCGCCGCGGAGATGTCACTCAGTGTGTGGGTGGCCGTCCGCAGCGCTTAGCGCGTATGCGTGTGGCCCCCGAGGCAGCGCTCAGGGGGCTATGCTTCAAAAACAATTCAGAGTATGCCGCCTGCAAAGTTGTAGAACAGGAAGTAGGCTCCGGCTGCCAGTGCGCAGCCAATGATGGGGCCTAAAACGGGCACCCAGCTGTAGGCCCAGTCGCTGTCGCGCTTGCCCTTGATGGGCAGCACGGCATGTGCCAGGCGCGGACCAAGGTCACGGGCGGGGTTGATGGCATATCCTGTGGTGCCGCCAAGCGACATGCCGATTACCACAATCAGCAGGGTCACAGGAAGCGGGCCCACGGCCGAAAGACCGGCGTTGCCCTTGGTGCTGCATGCCAGAATCACGAATACCAGCACGAATGTGCCGATAATCTCGCTCAGCAGGTTGTTGCCATAGCTGCGAATGGCCGGGCCGGTGCAAAACACGCCCAGCTTGGCGTCGGCGTCGGCTGTGGCATCGAAGTGGTTCTTATAGAACGCATACACCAGCAGGCCGCCCACAAAGGCACCAGCCATTTGAGCCACAATGAATGGCAGCACTTCGTTCCATGGAAAAGAGCCGGCTATTGCCAGGCCAATCGACACGGCGGGGTTGAGGTGTGCGCCCGTGTAGGGGCCGGCAATCAGCACGCCAGCCATCACGGCAAGACCCCAGGCCAGTGTCACCACCACCCATCCGGCGCCTTGTCCTTTACTCTTGTTTAGGCTTACGCAGGCCACCACGCCGTCGCCCAGCAGAATCAGCACCAGAGTCCCTATGAACTCAAGCAGCATTTTGGTCGTTAATGAATACTCCATAATTTTTTCCTTGTTTAAGATTGATTATTAGTTTAGTAGATAAGATTTTTTAAGAAAAGGATTTTGCCCACGCCTCCTTTTCCAGCCCGAATTATCCGCACTGGCGGCACGGCCATGCGCCGTGCCAGCCATGCGGATGGGGTGGGTGAGGGGTAGTGTGCGGTTGTTACTTTTTGCTAAGTGTGCGGCCAACGGCCTCGTGCCAGCCGTCAACCACCTTCTTCACGCTCTCGAGGTCGGTTTGCGGCTCAAACTTGTTCTCCACCTGCCACTGGCGTCTAACCTCGTCGATGCCCGACCAGTAGCCCACTGCCAGACCTGCCAGGTAGGCTGCGCCAAGTGCTGTGGTCTCGGTCACGCGCGGGCGGAACACGGGCACGTTAAGAATGTCGCTCTGGAACTGCATCATCAGGTTGTTGCGCGAGGCGCCGCCGTCCACCTTGAGCTCGGTGATGGGTATTTCAGCGTCGCGGCGCATGCAGTCCACAATGTCGTAGGTCTGCAGGGCAATGCCCTCGAGTGCGGCGCGCGCAATGTGGGCCGCAGTGGTGCCGCGGCTTATGCCTGTAATCGAGCCGCGTGCGTAGGGGTCCCAGTAGGGGGCTGCGAGGCCGGTGAGGGCGGGCACGAAATACACGCCGCCGGTGTCGGGCACGGTGTTGGCCAGAGCCTCGATTTCGCTGCTCGACTTAATCACGCCCAGGCCGTCGCGCAGCCATTGCACCACCGATCCGCCAACGAATATCGAGCCTTCGAGCGCATAGTTCACCTTGTCGCCAATCTTCCACGCAATGGTGGTGAGCAGGTTGTTTTTCGACACAATTGGCTTATCGCCGGTGTTCATCAGCAGGAAGCAGCCAGTGCCGTAGGTGTTTTTGATGGCGCCCGGCTCCACACACATCTGGCCGAAAAGTGCTGCCTGCTGGTCGCCTGCGATGCCTGCGATGGGCACCTCGTGGGCAAAGATTGTGGTCTTGGTGTGGCCATACACCTCGCTGCTCGATTTCACCTCGGGCATCATCGAGCGCGGAATGCCGAAGAAGTTCAGCAGCTCGTCGTCCCAGTCAAGGGTGTGGATGTTGAACAGCATCGTGCGGCTGGCGTTGGTCACATCGGTCACATGCACCTCGCCGCGGGTGAGGCGCCACACCAGCCACGAGTCCACTGTGCCGAAGCGCAGCTTGCCCTTGTCGGCACGCTCGCGCGCACCCGGCACATTGTCGAGTATCCACTTGATTTTGGTGCCGCTGAAGTAAGCATCGATAATCAGGCCCGTCTTTTCACGTATTTTCTCGGTCAATCCCTCGGCCTTCAGCTTGTCGCAGTATTCGCCCGTGCGGCGGTCTTGCCACACAATGGCGTTGTAGATTGGCTCTTCGGTCTCCACATCCCACACAATGGTGGTTTCGCGCTGGTTGGTGATGCCGATGCCGGCAATGTCCTTGCCGTTGATGTCGAGCTTGGCAATGGCTTCAGCCACCACCGAGGCCTGCGACGACCAAATTTCGTGAGGATTGTGCTCAACCCATCCCGACTTCGGGAATATCTGGGTGAATTCCTTCTGGGCCACCGAGCATATTTCGCCCTGCTCGTTAAACACGATTGCCCTTGAGCTGCTTGTGCCTTGGTCAAGCGATAAGATGTACTTTTTCATGAGATGAAGTTTTTTGTGATAGAATTATAATTAGTTGTTAACTGTAGTTTTTTCGTTTTCCCCCTTGTTGGTTGGGCGGCTTTTTTTCTTGAAGGCTTTTTTGGGGTTTTTGCATATAGCCGCCGTGGGGTGGATGCGGAGCGCTGCTACTCCACCAGCTGCATGAATGCCGCGCTGGCGGGCGAGGTGAATTTCATCACCTTCTTCGTTACGGGGTGGATGAATTGCAGCGAGCTGGCGTGCAGGGCCATGCGCCTTATGGGGTTGGTCTGGGCGCCATATTTGCGGTCGCCGGCCACGGGGTGGCCCAGCCCGGCCATGTGCACGCGTATCTGGTTTTTGCGGCCGGTCTTCATCTCCAGCTGCACCAGGCTGTATCGGGTGCCGCGCTTCAGCGTGGCGTAGCGCGTCACGGCCACCTGGCCAGCCTTGGGGTCGTCGCTCGACACCACCTCATATTTGTTTTCGGGGTTGTCGGCCAGGAAGGTGCGTATGCGGCCTTTGTCCTCCTCCATCACGCCCTCCACCACGGCGGTGTAGAGGCGCTCGGTGACCATGGCGGTCCAGTTTTTCACCAGCACATCGCGCGCCTTGGCGGTGCGCGTGAGCAGCATCAGTCCCGAGGTGTCGCGGTCGAGTCGGTGCACCACAAACACACGCGCCAGCGGGTTGCGCTTGCGCACGTAGGCCTTAATTATGCTATACACGGTGCCGTCTTTCACCTTGCCGGCTCCCGTCGACAGCACTCCGCACGCCTTGTCCACCACCATTATGTCGTCGTCCTCATACACCAACTTTATGCGCGGGTCGCTGAACACCTGAAACGAGTGCGAGAAGTTCACCATCAGTTTGTCGCCTGCCGCCACGGGGCGGTCGAACTGCGACGACGGCGTGCCGTTCACCGCCAGTTGGTTGTGCCGCAGCAGCTGCTTCACCTTGCTGGGAGTGTGGTCCTTGAGCACGGCGGTGGCTGCCGCCAGCAGGGTGCCGTCGGCCTCGATGTTGAACGTGGCCACGTTGTCGCTGGCCGGTGACTTGGTGCGTATTTTGGATGTCTGTCGCATATAAATTGTAGTGTGGTTTGGCGTCGGGCCTGAGCCGTCGGCTTTGGTTGCAAATTTAATGATTAGATTTCAAAAATCAAACACCGCCGAATGTTAAAAATCAAGATTTTTATAGCCGCGGCCTGCTGAGGCCGTCAGCCCTGCGCGTTGCGCGGATGGTGGGTGAGTATTTCCTGGCGCAGGTGCGAGCGGTCGATGTGCACGTATATCTCGGTGGTGGTGATGCTCTCGTGGCCCAGCATCTGCTGAATGGCGCGCAGGTTGGCCCCGCCCTCCAGCAGGTGGGTGGCAAAGGAGTGGCGCAGCGTGTGGGGGCTGATGGTTTTGCGTATGCCGGCCAGTTCGGCCAGCTGCTTCACTATGTAGAATATCATCACCCGCGTCAGCTTGGCGCCGCGGCGGTTAAGGAACAGCACGTCGTGGCACCCCTTTTGCTCCGGCACCAGCGGCCTCACCTGCTTCAGGTAGATGGCTATCTGGTCGAGGGCCACGCGCGATATTGGCACCATGCGCTGCTTGCCTCCCTTGCCGTCGACCACTATGTATTCCTCGCGCGGAAACACGGCCGATATGCGCAGCCCGCACAGTTCGCTCACGCGCAGCCCGCAGCCATACAGCACCTCAATTATGGCGCGGTTGCGCTGCCCCAGCGGCGACGAGGTGTCGATGCAGGCTATCATGGCGTCGATTTCGGTCACCGTTAGCACTTCGGGCAGGTGCTTGCCCACCTGCGGCGACGCTATGAGCCGCGTGGGGTCATCGGCTACAATGCCGCCGAGGCGCAAAAACTTGTAGAAGCTTTTGATGCCCGAAATGATGCGCGCCTGCGAGCGCGGCTGTATGCCCACATCGTGCAGCGAGCACACAAACTGCTCTATTTGTGCGGGCGTGGCGGTGTCGGGCGCGCAGCCCTCGTCGGCCAGGTAGCGTGTGAGCTTGTCCACATCGCTGGCATAGCCTGCGGCTGTATTGGCACTGAGACCGCGCTCCACTTGCAGATATACTGCAAACTGCGCCATGGTGGCGGCTATGTCGGTGATGTGTGGCATGGAAGTGTGTGTGGGGTGCTGTAATTAGCCAACAAAGCAAGCGCCCAATGAAGTTTTTGTTTCAGCGTTGGGCGCTTGCTTGTGTTTTGTTGAATGTCTGTTCTTGCTTGGCGGCCACCCTGTGGGGTGCGGCTGCGGTGCTTACTGCTGAGCTCCACCCTGCTGAGCACCACCTTGCTGTGCAGGAGTCTCAAACGGAGTGGCTGTCTGCTCGGATGCGGGCAGCTGCTTCACCTGGGGCAGAGCCTTTTGGATGAGCGAGGGGGCAATGAACGAGCATGCTATGCTCAGCACGCAAATGATGATTGCCAGGCCCCAAGTGGCCTTCTCAATGAAGTCGGTGGTCTTGCGCACGCCCATGAACTGGTTGTAGTTGCTGGCGCTGGCAGCCAGACCGCCGCCTTTTGATTTCTGTATGAGCACCACACCGATCATCAGGAACGATGCCAGAAGAATCACGATTGAAAGAATAACGTACATTTCGTTGTTGCTTTATTTTTGATTTTTTGATAGTTTCCTGTTTAATTCCAATTTGCGCAGAAAGCGTATTTGGTCTGCAAAGTAAATACTTTTTTCTGGAAATTTCAAATTTATGCTTTCAATAATTTCAATGGCCTTCGAATACTTGCCGCGGCTAATATACATTTTAGCAAGGCTTTCGCTCAGCATCGAGTCGTCGTGGCTGGCCGGCTCGGCAATGGGCAGGCTGGCGATTTCGGCCGTGTCGGCAGGCTCCACGTGCTGTGCCGTGGGTATGGCCGCGGCAGCCTCGCGCTCTTTTGCTTTCGACTGCTCTATGAAGTCGCTTATAAGGCGGTCTTCGTCGCTTTGCGGCTGCCCCGCCTCCTCCTGCCTCGGGCCTTCGCCTTGCTCCTGCCGCTCTTGTGCAGCCAGCACGTCGGCGTAGTCGGGCGTGGGGTTGAATATGGCGTTGCTCAGGGCCTCAATCTCCTTGTCGCTGGTGTGGCCGTAGTTGTCCAGAAAGCGGTCGATGGTGGTGTCGGTGTCGGGGGTGGCTGGCTGCTGCTCGGGCGGATAGAATGTGGCAAATGTGGCCGCGTCGGTTCCCAGCTGGCGGGCCAGCTGGCTGCGGTCGGGCCAGGCAATGGCCAGGCGGGCCAGCATCTCGCTGTTTCCCTCCACCCCGTGTTTCTTGAGGTAGAGCAGCGCTGGCAGGGCAAAGTAGGGGTGGCTGGCCGCCGCCTCGTCCACCCAATGGCGTGTGGCACTCTCGAGTCCGGCCAGGGTGTTAAGTGTCTTGTTTGCTGTGTCCATATTTGCGTTGTTCGTTACCAGTTGCCGAATGTGGCGTTGAAAATCAGGTCGGCCAGGTCGTTGCAAATCTGTGTGCAAAGTTCGTCTTGCACGTCGCTCAGCATCTGGCTGCTGTCGAAGTCGCGGTAGGCCGAGAAAGTCTGCTCGCTCGACAGGGCCGGCTCGCGGTTGTTGATATACTTCACGTGCACGCTTATGGTGAGGCGCGTCTTGCTGGCATAGGCGTTTTCGCCCACAGCCTGCGGCGTGAGCGTGTAGCCCGTGATTTCGCCCTCGAGGCGCAGGTCGCTCTGCGGGCTGTCGATGGTGCGCAGGCGCGTTTGCTGCGCCACCATGTCGGTGATTTTGTTCTCAAACAGCTGTTGCAGCGGCGGGTAGACCAGCGCGGCGCGTATCGGGAAGTTGCCTATCGATGCTGTCTTGTATTTGTTGTAGTCGAGCGAAGCTCCGTTGAATTTGTAGAAACTCACCGAGCATGCCTGCGCGGCCACCACTACGGCCACAAGCGCTGCGAGGCGCATTATGTGTCGCTTAATCTTGTTCATCATTGTCTTTGCTGTTGCGTGAGTCGAGTCCGTATTGCTTGATTTTGCGATACAGTGTGCGCTCCGATATGTTGAGTTCGCTGGCCGTCTTTTTGCGCTTGCCTCCGTTGCGCTCAAGGGTTCTGATGATGGTGTCGCGCTCGATGTCGCTCAGCGACTTAGGCTCATCGCTTGCCGCAGGTGCTGCGGCGGGCCGTGCCGGCTCTTCGATGGGCTCGGCATCTTCCGGCTCCACATCGGTGGCCTTCACATAGTGCACGCCGCCGGTGTCGGGGCGGCCCGGCTTGATGCCGTCAAACGGTGTGTCGGGCATGCGCAGGCTGCCGCTCTTCACCAGCGCGCTGGTGGGGCGTCGCAGCTCGGTCACATCGCTGCCCAGGTGCACGTGCTGCGTGGCGGCGTTGGCCAGCAGCGACTTGAGGTTGTTTATTTCAAACTGCATCTTGGTGATGAGGCTGAATATCATGTCGCGGTCCATGGTGTAGTCGTATTTCGACTTGGCCGATGTGGCCGGCAGCAGTTCGGTGCTGGTGGGCAGGTAGCGTTCTATGGTGTCGCGGTCGATGGTGGTGCCGGCCTCAAACAGCGAAATCTGCTCCACCACATTCTTCATTTGGCGCACGTTGCCGGGCCAGCGGTAGGACAGAATGGCCTGCTTGGCGCTCTCGCTGAACTTCACCGGCGGTGTCTGGTGGCTGGCGGCGAAGTCGTGCGAGAATTTGCGCGTCAGCAGCAGCATGTCGTTGCCGCGCTCGCGCAGGGGCGGTATGGTGATGAGCACTGTCGACAGGCGGTAGTAGAGATCTTCGCGGAATCGGCCTTCTTTCACTTCGTGCAGCAAATCCTTGTTGGTGGCGGCCACCACGCGAATGTTGGTCTTGCGCACCTCCGACGAGCCCAGCCTCAAATACTGCCCGCTTTCGAGCACGCGCAGCAGCTTGGCCTGCGTGGTGAGCGGCATTTCGGCCACCTCATCGAGAAATATGGTGCCGCCGTCGGCCTCTTCAAAGTATCCCTTGTGGTCCGATATGGCGCCTGTGAACGAGCCTTTCTCGTGGCCAAACAGTTCGCTGTCGATTGTGCCCTCGGGAATGGCGCCGCAGTTCACGGCAATGTATTTCTTGTGCTTGCGCGGGCCGTTGTCGTGCACTATCTTGGGGAAAAACTCCTTGCCCGTTCCGCTCTCGCCTATCACAAGCACCGACAGGTCGTAGGGCGCCACCTTCAGCGCGCGGTCGATGGCCTCGATAAGGGCCGGCGAGTTGCCGGCTATGGAATACCGCTGCTTGGCGTTGCTCACAGCGGCCGAGAGTTTTACTGTTCCTTCTTCCATTTTCTCATTGAATATGTGCGTTGTTTAAGAAATTCACCTAAGGCCTCGGGGGTGGGGTAGGCGGCCATCTCCTCGGGGGTGATGGGGCCGCCTATGCTCACTCGCATGCTCTGGTCGTGGCGGCGAAACACCTCGGTGGGCAGGCGCAGTGTGCGCAGGCGCCAGTCAATCATGCCCAGCAGCGTGAACACGAAGCTGTTGTGCCCGTGGAAGTAGATGGGTATCACGGGCACCTTCATTTTGGCTATGATGCGCATAATCGACGGCTGCCATTGGCGGTCTTCAATGTGCATGCCCCACGTGAGTTTCGACACGGCCCCGGCAGGGAAGAATCCCAACGGGTGGCCCTGCTTCACGTGGCGCATGGCGTCGGCAATGCCGCGCATCGACACGGCCCGCTTCTTGGGGTCGCTGCTGGCCAGTGCGTCCACGTCGATGAAGTTGGGCCGCATGGCGCCGATGTAGTTCAGCACCATGTTTACCATCACCTTGAAGTCGGGCCGGTGCTCACCCACCATCTTTATGAGCGAGATGCCGTCGAGGGCCCCGAAGGGGTGGTTGCTAACTGTTATAAACGCCCCTTCGGGCAAGTGCTCAAGCACCTGCTCGTTGTCGATGTCGAGTGTCAGGTTAAGGTCGCGCAGCAGTCCTGCGGTGAATGGCACTCCGGGAGTGTCGCAATTGTGGTCGTGAATCCAGTTCACCTTGTCCACATTGAGCCACTTCAGCAGCCGCTCCACGAGTTTCTGCTTGCCCTTGAAGTAGGGCGCCATGTTGCTTATGTCGTCATAGTCAAGCACTGTGCGCTTGAACCCAAGCTCTTGTTCTGTCTTTTTTGCCATATTGTAGTTTAAAGCCAAAGTCGTTGTTACGTTTTTGCATGTGTCGCTGTTGGCGCGAAAAAAAGCGCATTGCGGCAATTAACTTGCAAAGTTACAAATAATTCCTCAAACCACGTCCCTCCTGCGGGCAGTGGCTGGTCGCAATGTCGGCAAATCTCGTTGCACCGGCCCGAAAAACAATCAGGCGGCTGGCCATGCAGTGTGTGGCCAGCCGCCTGCTGTGTGCTATTGTGTGTCGCAGGACTTACTTGTCGGGGAATTTGAGCATGGCCACCTGCATCATGCGCGACACGTCGAAGTAGAATCCCTTCACGTTCTCCTTGCCGTCTTTGGGCTTCACCGCTATGTAGTCGAGTTTGCCGTCGTCCAGCTCCTGGTGGTCGGTGGCCACATAGCCCAGAAAGTTCACAATGTTGTATTCGTGCTCGGGGCATATCACCACCCAGGGGTCGTCCTTAGTGCCCTTGCCGCTCGACATGATGGCGGCTATCAGGCGGTCGAGGCGGTATTGGCGCACGGCTGCGCGGGCATATTTCTTCTTCTCCTTGAGCACGTAGATGTAGAACTTCATCTGGTCGAGGTCGAATATGTTGTCGTCGAGCGACAGCTCGGCATACTTCTCGATGCTGTCGCACTCGGCGCGCGAGTGCGGCTGCTTGTAGTATAGGCTCTCCACCACCTTGCCGTATTCCGACTCGCGGAACGGGTTGTAGTCCTCTTGGAATATGTAGCCGTAATACAAGTCGCGGTAGGCCTCGAAGTTCATTACGGTGTCGTTGCTCTTGAACGACTGTATGAGTTTGGGGTAGTAGAACCGCGCCTTGGGGTCTTGTGTGATGCTCTTGATTTTGTCAAAGTCCACCTTGCGCACCTCAAATTTGTTTTGGGCCGCGCTGTGGCTGCCCGCTGCCATCAGGCACACGGCCACAGCCATTATTATGCGTCTTATAAGTTTCATCGTTGCTTTCTTGTAGTGTGTTGTTGTGCTTTGTTACAGTATGAATCCCTCCACGGCTATTCCCACCATGGCGGTGGCCACTATGGCTGGCAGAGATTTTGCACAAAAGTAGTGAATAAATGTCGAACTCGGAAATTTAAGCCATTTCCCGTGAGGCGTTTTGCTGAAGGCCAGCTGCCCCATCAGGGCTCCAACCACCACGCCCAGCACCATTATGCGCGCGCTCACCAGTATGCCCAGCAGTCCGCCCGCCATGGCGCCAAGGCCCACATACACGTTGCCCGTGTTGCGCCCGTCGGGCTCGCCTTTGGGCGACATGTGCCGCAGCCCCAGGCATATCACTGTGGCCACGCCCCAAAACACAAACGTCTTCACGGGCAGGTAGATGCTCGTGCTCCAGTGCAGCAGGCACAGCGCGGCATAGGCCGGCAGCGCGGCCGGGCACCAGGGCCGCAGCACGCACACCAGCGCGCCCGCGGCGCATATTGCGCCTGCAATCAGCAGCAGGGTTGTGACTATCATTGCTATCTTCTTTTTTTCTGTTTCAATCATCTTTCGGGCGCGCGGCGCCTCAAAACCGCAGCTCAAAGTGCTGCAGCGGCAACTTGGGCGTGGCCACAATCACCGCTGTCTTGCCGTTGGTGTAGGTGTGGCCGTGTGTCAGCGCGCTGCGGCACTGCTGCCACAGGCTGCTCATGCCGCTGTCGCGCACAAGGTTGCGCAATATCACCACGCCGCTCCCTTCAAACACTTTTTTCAGGTAGGCAAGCAGTTTGGCCGAGTCGTCATCGCCGCCAATGGAGTTCACCAGCACGTAGGGGTCGCTGCCGCTGCTGCATGTGGCGGCATCGTAGTCGGCCAGGGCCGCTGGAAGCTCGTTGTAGCAGTCGATGTAGTCGAGAAACGGCTCGAGCACCTGCGCCACCTCGGGGCACTTCTCGAGGTGCGGCTCATAGAGCCACAGCCTGCTTTGCGCCGACACGCTCATCATGCTCGCCGCCGACACGCCATAGTTGGCGCCCACCTGCAGCAGCTGCCGGGGCGCAAACCGGTTGGTGATGCGGAACAGCAGCTTGGCGCTCTTCAGCGAAATCACGCGGTGGCGCCCGCGTGGCGCCGACTCAAGCACGGCCTGGCGCACATCGCGCAGGTAGTCGTAGGCGTAATATGGCAGCCGCTCGCACAGCACATTGCACACAAAACTGAATGCAAAAGGCGAGTGAATGCCAAAGCCGCGGCTGTGGCGGTATAGCTTGAAGTCGTGCAGCAGTCCCATCTTGTTTTTATTTTTCTGCTTCGGTGGCCGCCTTCTTGCGCCGTGTGGCGGCTACCGCAACAGCTGCAATCAGGCACACGAATATGCCGGCTATCGAGGCCTTGGCCACGGTGTCGGTGCTGTGAACTTCTTGCGGGTCGAATGTGAACACCACTGTGTGGTCGCCGGCTGGGATGCGCAGGGCGCGCAGCACATAGTTGGCGCGGCCTATCGGTGCCTCTTTGCCGTCGATGGTGGCTTTCCAGCCCCACGGGAAGTATATTTCGCTGAACACTGCCACGCCTCCATTGGCACTGTGGGTGCGGTAGGTGAGGCTGTTGGGCGCGTAGGTGGTTTCGCGAATGGTGTCGCCTGGCTGTTTGGCTGCCGCCTCGCCCAAGTCGGTCTTGAACTTGGCGTCGGCCACGGCGTGGGTGGCTGCGTTAAATGTGTCGAGGAACTTCATCTCGGCGTCGGGCGTGGCCACATAGGTGAGTGTGTCCACAAACCATGCGTTGCCCAGCGCGCCGGGGTTTTGCTGGGCCACCGTGTCGTTGAGTATGAACCAGCGGGTGTTGAGCATATTGAACACCTGCATGTTGCCGCGCGACAGCTGGCGGTCGATAAGGTCGTTATAGCGCGTGAGCTTGGCGGCGTGGTATCCGCCCACCATCTTGTGGAAGTACGACGGCATGGCCTCGCCAAAGTGCTGCTGGTCGCACACGCGGTAGTTTAGCGTGGTGTCGGCCAGAATTGTGGCGTCGGCCGGACGCTTGGTGAATGTGGCTTCGGGCTGCACGTCGAGGTGCGATATGAAGGTGTCCTTGTTGAGGTAGCGCTTGTTCACGGCAAACATGTCGGCCAGCACCAGCAGGGCCACAATGGTGCCCGCCACGGCGGGCTTGGTCTTGAGCTTGCCTGCCAGATAGCCGTAGAGCAGCGCG
Source organism: uncultured Muribaculaceae bacterium (assembly GCA_934667475.1). Lineage (GTDB taxonomy): Bacteria > Bacteroidota > Bacteroidia > Bacteroidales > Muribaculaceae > Sodaliphilus. Next base: position 431,348 of record CAKUMB010000001.1, read on the forward strand.
AAGGCCACCACTATGAAGGCCAGGCTGCGCCATGCGTCGGCGCTCACCAGCGAGTGGCGTATGCTGGCTATGGCCTCGCTCAGGCTGGGCACTTGCTGCAGTTGGCCGCTATTGATGTAGGCCTCGGTCTCTTGCTGCGAGAATGTGCCAAACATGCTTGGAAACAGGGCAAACACAAGGCACAGAGCCGCGCTCACGCCAAAGGCTGCCAGGGTGGCGCGCTTGTGCTTGGCCAGGAAGTCGGGCTCGCTCAGCGCCTTTTGCAGCGCCAGCGCGGCCAGCAGCGGCATGGTGAGTTCGGCTATCACAAGAATGCTGGCCACCGTGCGGAATTTGTTATACATCGGGAAGTGGTCGATAAACAGGTCGGTGAGCCACATCATGTTGTGTCCCCACGAGAGGAACACCGACAGCAGCGTGACCACAAGCAGCGCCCACTTCACCGGGCCCTTCACCACAAAGCAGCCCAGCAGGAACAGCGCGAATATTATGGCGCCCACATACACGGGGCCGTTGGTCATCGGCTGGTCGCCGAAGTATTGCAAAAAGTATTGAAGGTTTTGCTGGTCTTGGTAGTCGAGGCTGCCGTCGCGCTCCATCTTCTTGGCCTTGGGGGTGTCGGCCAGCGTCATGGGCACGTTGTTGCCTGCCTCGGGGCGAATGCTTGCACCGCCCTTCACGTTGGGGGCCAGCAGTGTGAATGTCTCGTCGATGCCGTAGCTCCACTGCGTTATGTAGTCCTTGTCGAGACCGCCGCTTTGCTGCACTTGCTGCTTGTCGGCCTGCGCGCCCTTTTGCTGCGTGAGTTCGCTGTGGCCGCCGCGAATGGTCTCCTTCGAGTATTTGTAGGTGAGATACAGGTTGGGGGCGTTGGCTCCAACTGCCAGCACGGCCGCTACAGCCAGCGCGCCGGTGGCTATGCCCCACTGCGCCATCTTCTTGTCGCGTATGGCCTTCACAAGGAAGGCTATGGCCAGCGCCAGCACTATGAACAGCGAGTAGTAGGTCATCTGCACGTGGTTAGACATCAGTTGCAGTGCCGCAAACAGCGCCGCCAGTGCCGCACCGCCCAGATAGTGGCCGCGGTAGGCCCACACGATGCCCGCCAGCGTGGGCGGTATGTAGGCCAGCGTCAGCAGTTTCCAAATGTGGCCGGCACCTATCAGGATAAAAAAGTAGGACGAGAATCCGTAGGCTATGGCTCCCATAATGCCCACATACCATTTAAGGTTGAACGAGAGCATCAGCAGGTAGAAGCCCAGCATCATTATGAAAATCCAGCCCACTGGCTGCGGAAAGCCTAAGTTCCACACGTCGCCCACCCACGAGAGCATCGAGGTGCTGTCGTAGCTCGGGCTTATCTGGAATGTGGGCATGCCGCCAAACAGCGCATCGGTCCAGCGGGTCACCTCGCCTGTGGCTGCGGTGAAGGCTTTGGCCTCCTGGCCGTTGGCCGCTCCCTGCATCATGTCGCTCTGCTGCAGCACGTCGCCGCGCACATCGTTAGGGTAAAAGTAAATCCACGAGATTGCGGCAAATGTGATCACTGCAATCGCAAAGTTGACCACCGAGCGCAGTGTGACGCGCCCAAATAAGGTCTTGTCCAGCTTATTGTTATCCATAAAAAAGAAAAATGTATATGTTCTGCGTTTTTTAGGGTGTAAAAATACTCAAAATTACACAAATGCTAAAATCAACAGCACTCAGCGTCTGCCGATTTCAGAGTGTAAACGGGTAATAATCAGTTGTGTGGCCGCTGTAAGATAAAAAATGTGAATAGCTGCATTACTCGTGCTCATCGAGCCACTGGCGCATCAGGCGGCAGTATTTCTCGGTTTGCTCGGCAAATGGCATGTGGCGCGCACCGTCAAACAGCTCCCAGCGGCTGCCGGCTATGTGGTCGTGCATCGTTTTCGCTATCAGCGGTGTGCACAGGTCGTTGGTGCCGCTGGTAATGAGGCACGGCACGGCTATTTCGCCAAGGCGGTCGGTGTAGTCATAGTCCTTGAGCGTGCCAGTGGGGGTGTATTCGTTTGGCCCCCAGCCGTAGAGGTAGGCCTCCGAGCCGCTTTGCTTGGGCCGGCGCAGGCACTCGGGGCTGTCGGCAGTCACCGCACCGGCGCAGTGCAGCAGCATAAAGTGCTCGTTGGCGCGGGCATAGGCCTCGCTGGTGTAGTTGTCGGAGGCCTCGGCCTCGGCAATGGCTCGCTGGTCGTCGGCGCTCATAAATTTAATCAGCCGGTGCTGCTCGCGCGCCCACAGCTCGCTGCTGGGCAGCGTGCTCGATAGTATGGCCGACTTCACGCCCTTGGCCTTTTTCTCAATCAGGTAGATGATTTCAAGCATTCCGCCCCACGACTGGCCCATTAGGTGAAATTGCGTGAGGTGCAGGTGGTCGATGAGCGCACACAGCTCGTTGAGCCATGTTTGCGGTGTCCACAGCTCGGGGTGCCCCTCCACATACGACTTGCCGCACCCTATCTGGTCGTAGCTTATCATGGCGTGGCCCGAGTCGGCCACACTGTCGAGCAACTCAAAGTAGTTGTGTGTGCTGCCCGGCCCGCCGTGCAGCAATATCACCGGGCTTTTGCCCTCAGCGGTTTCGCCCGCAATGCGGTAGTAGGTGTTGTGTCCCATAAAGGGCATATATCCTTCTTCAATCTTCATGACTCTCTTATTTGTTTTTGGCAAAATTACCACATAAATGCCAAAAAAACGAAGTAGACGGCTGTTTTTACTCTGTATGCCACCTATTGCCTGCCGCGGCGTGCCGCTTTACGCCCGATTTGCACTACCTTTGCCGGTGGAACGGCTGCACATGTGCAGCGCAATAACTAATATAACACCTGACAACAATGAATAAACTCATCACCTCTTTTGCCGCTATGGCGGCGCTGCTGTGGCAGCCGGCCAATGCCGCTGCGGCCAAGCAGTATTCAGTGAATTCGCCCAACGGGCAGCTGCGCGCCACCGTGCAGCTTAGCGGCGGCAGCCTCAGCTACAGTGTGACGCATGCCGGCACGGCTGTGCTTGCCCCGTCGGAAATGTCGATGACCCTTGAGGGCGGACGCACGCTGGGCAAGGGCATCAAGCGCAGCCCGCGCGCCCACAGCAAGCAGCTCGCATTCAACCGGTCGACGCCATTCTACCGCCAGAGCAGCGTCAGCCTCAAGTGCAACCAGCTCACGCTCAACTTCGGCGACTACTCGGTGCAGCTACAAGTCTACGACGAGGGCCTTGCCTACCGCTTTGTAACGGCAATGCCCGACTCCATCAATGTGGTGGCCGAAAAGGCCGAGTTCACTTTGCCGGCCGACTGCACCGTCTACACCACCAAGGTCAACAGCAAAAAGAAGACTTACGAGCGGCAGCTGAAAAATTCGTTTGAAAGCACCTATGAGTGTGCACCTCTGTCGGCCATCGACCGCAGCAAGCTGTGCCAGGGCCCGCTGCTGGCCAAGCTGCCCGGCGGCAAGAGTCTGCTCATTGCCGACTACAATACCTTCGACTATCCAGGCATGATGCTGTATCCGGCCGACGGCAACCGTCTTGAGGCCTACTTTGCCGCTGCGCCTCTTGCGCAGCACCAGGGCGGGCACAACAATTTGCAAATGCTGGTCGACTCGCGCCACCCCTACATAGCCCGCACCGCCGGCACGCGCGCGTTTCCGTGGAAGATGATGCTGGTTGCCACCACCGACGCGCAGCTGCTCACATGCAACGTGCCCGTGTGCCTCGCCGACGAGTCAAAGATTCACGACACTTCGTGGATTAAGCCGGGCAAGGTGGCTTGGGACTGGTGGAACGCCTGGAATCTGAAAGGCGTTGACTTCAAGACCGGCGTGAACAATGACACCTACCGCTACTACATCGACTTTGCAGCCCGTCACGGCATTGAATACGTGATTCTTGACGAGGGCTGGGCCGTCAACAAAAAAGCCGACCTGATGCAGGTGGTGCCCGAAATCAACCTTGAGCAACTTGTGGCCTATGCCAGTGAGCGCGGTGTGGGTCTGGTGCTGTGGGCTGGATACAAGGCTTTCGCCCGCGACATCGAGGGCGTGTGTGCCAACTACGCCAAAATGGGCATCAAGGGCTTTAAGATTGACTTTATGGACCGCAACGACCAAGAGGTGGTGCGGTTTCTCGAAGATGCGGCCCGCATAGCCGCCAAGCATCACCTGTTTGTCGACTTTCATGGTGTGTGCCCGCCCGCGGGGCTGCAACACACATGGCCAAATGTGCTCAACTTCGAGGCTGTGGCCGGGCTTGAGCAGGTGAAGTGGTCGACTTTTGAACAATACGACGAGGTGCGCCACGAGACGCTGCTGCCATTCATCCGCCAGACGGTGGGCCCTATGGACTTCACCCAGGGCGCAATGCGCAACGCCACCCGCGCCAACTACTACAAGTGCTACACGCAGCCCATGAGCCAGGGCACGCGCTGCCGCCAGCTGGCCCTCTACATGATACTCGAGTCACCATTCAACATGCTGTGCGACGCTCCCACAAGCTATGAGGCCAACGAGGAGTGCACCCGCTTCATTGCCGCCATTCCCACCGTGTGGGACGAGACCCGCGTGCTCCATGCCGAGCTGGGCAAATGCGTGGTTGAGGCGCGCCGCAAGGGCAACACGTGGTGGATAGGCGGCATCACCGACTGGGATGAGCGCGACGTGGAGCTCGACCTCGGTTTCCTGCAAGGCCGCCAGATGACCATTTTCACCGACGGCGTGAATGCCGACCGCAATGCCGAGGACTACCGCGTGCAGACTTCGGCCACTGTTCCTGCCACACTTAAGGTGCACCTTGCCCCCGGCGGCGGATTTGCCGCCATGGTGAAGTAGCACGAGCCGAGAGCTTAAATAAGCAACAAGCGGGCCCCGCCATCCGGTGGGGCCCGCTCATGTTTTGTGCCTTTCATGGGGCATGAAAAAAATGAAGTTATTTTGTAGTGAATTTTAGTGTCTGATTCTAAAAGATACTACTCTTCTGTGTCTGTGCCGGTTGGCATGCGGGTTTGGCCGCATTAGTAGTCAAACTCGCTGTGCGACGGCACTGCCACAATCTTGAGGTCGTGACTCTTGATGAAGTTCACAATCTCGTCGCGCTGCTCACTGGGCTCAATGTCGTTTTCGATGCGCTTAACGGCGTTGAACACCGAAGTGTTGCACTCATACACGTGGCGGTAGCTCTTGGCAATGTCGTCAATCACCTGCTCGCTGAAGTTGTGCTTGGGGTCGTAGCGCATAACGATGGCGTTGATGCCCGAGTAGGTGGCGGGGTTGTGAGCCATCACCACAAACGGGGGCACGTTGCCGCTGATGCGGCAGCCGCCCTTCACCATGCTCCACTTGCCCACTTCGCTGCCAAAGTGCAGCATGGCGTTCGACGACAGAATGCAGCACTCGCCCACCTTGGCCATGCCCGACACCTGCACGCCGTTGCCCAGCACGCACTTGTCGGCTATGCGGGCATCGTGGCTGATGTGGCTCTCGGCCATGATGAAGCAGCCGTTGCCGATCACTGTGCCCTCTTCGGTGCGGCTGCCGCGGTTCACGATGGTCATTTCGCGAATCACGTTGCCGTCGCCTATGGTGCACAGCGATGGCTCGCCGTGCCACTTGAAGTCTTGCGGCTCGGCGCCAATTATCGAACCATTGTAAATCTTGTTGTTCTTGCCTATGCGGGCACCGTTGAGGATGCTCACGTAGGGGTAGATGGTGCACCCGTCACCTATCACGGTGTTCTTGCTGATGAAAGCAAATGGGTGAATGGTGACGTTATCGCCGATTTTTGCATTGGGATCAACGTGCGCCAGCGGACTAATCATACTGCTCATAGCTTGATAGTTTTTAATTTGGACTGCATCAGCGGCCTCCGCCCAGTGCCTGGTAGAGGGTGATTACGCCCTGGTTATTCTTGAGTTTAACGTTCTCGAGCTGAATCTGCGAGTTAAGCAGCGACTGCTGTGCGCTTATCACCTCCAGATAGGTGGTGGTGGAGAGGTTCATGAGGTCGCGGTTGAATTCCACTGCCTTCTCAAGATTCTTCTCCTGCTCGGCTATGTTCACCTGCTTCTCGCGGTTGGTGGTGATGTCCACCATGGCGTTCTGCACCTCGCTGGCAGCATTGAGCACGCTGTATTGGAAGGTGTTCAGTGCCTGCTGCTGTTGCAGCTTGGCTGCCTTAAGGGTGGCCTCGTTCTGGCCGCGGGTGAAGAGCGGCGCAGTCAGCGAGCCGGCCAGGTTAAGGAACCACTTGGCGGGGTCGACCACGGTGCTGCCCAGCAGCGTGCCATAGCCGCCCGACGCTGTGAGTGTGAGCTGCGGATAGAAGTTGGCCCGGGCAATGTTGGTGGCATAATAAGCCTGGGCAAACGACTGCTCTGAAGCCCTAACGTCGGGGCGCGCTGCCAGGTAGCTCATGGGCACGCCGCCGTCAAACTTGGCGGGCAGCGCCAGCTCCGACGAGCCGTTCACGGCCCACTCCTGCGGCTTCACGTTGAGCAGCAGCGACAGGGTGTTGTTGGCCTTGGCAATGGCCTGCTTTATGTCGGGGATGGCTGCCAGCACGCTGTAGTAGTTGGCGCGCGATTGCACCACTGCCACTTCGGTGTAGCGTCCGGCCGTCTTCATGTCTTCCATCATTTTCACCGACTCTTTCCACAGCTTCGACGTCTCTTCATAGATGCGCAGCTGGTTGTTGAGCGACACCAGGCTGTAGTAGCACGATGCCACGCCGGCTATGATTTGCGACTGCACGGCCTGGCGGTAGGCGTCGCTTTGCAGCACGGCGCTTTCGGCCGAGCGCTTGCTGTTGGTGAGCTTGCCGAATATGTCGGCCTGCCAGCTCACCGTCAGCGGCAGTTGCCAGCCCCAGTTGAGGCCGCTGTTGCCCACCTGGTTGCCAGCGCCGTTGGGCGAGAAGGTCACGCTGGGGAAGTAGGCCAGCTTGGCTCCTTCGAGTCGGGCCTGGGCTATGTCCACGTTCAGCTTGGCGTTCTGCAGGTCGGTGTTGTTGACCAGCGCCGAGTCGATATAGCTCTGCAGCAGGGGGTCGGTGAACACCTCGCGCCAGCCAAGGTTGCCCAGCGATGTGGAGTCCACAGGCTGCTTCAGTGCCTCGGCATATTCGCCTACGATGCCGTCGGTGGGCGTCTCGTATTTTTTATATAGGTTACAGCTGCCTGTGGTGGCCGCAATGGCCACGGCCACTGCGGCCGCTGTGATTTTATTGTATTTCATATGATTCCTGATTCTCTAAAATATGCTTTCGTTCTATTTCTTGTTTGAAATCTCTGGTGAGTACTGCTCGATTTCGCGGGCAATCTCGGTGTTGTCGGTGTCGCACCACTTGATGGGCTTAATCTTCTCCTGGATGGTTTCGAATATCACAAACAGCGATGGAACCACAATCACCTGGAGAATCACACCCACAAGCATGCCGCCCACAGCACCTGTGCCCAGGGCGCGGTTGCCGTTGGCGCCAACGCCGTTGGCAAACATCAGCGGCAGCAGACCAATCACCATGGCGGCTGCGGTCATCAGAATAGGACGCAGACGGGCCGATGCGCCGGCCACGGCCGAACCGATGATGCTCATGCCGGTGCGGCGGCGCTCAAGGGCAAACTGGATGATAAGGATGGCGTTCTTTGCCAGCAGACCGATAAGCATGATCAGCGCAATCTTCAGGTAGATGTTGTTGGCGATGCCGAATATCTTGGCAAACAGGAATGTGCCGAACAGACCGAACGGAATCGACAGAATCACCGACCACGGCAGCACGTAGCTCTCATACTGCGCACTCAGAATCAGGTACACAAACAGCAGACACAGGCCGAAGATGATGGCTGTGGAGTAGGGCGACGCAGTGGCCTCCTCACGCGACAGGCCAGAGAACTCGTAGGCGTAGCCTTGCGGCATCATCTGGCTTGAAACTTCTTCGACGGCCTTGATGGCGTCACCTGAGGTGTACTGCGGATTTACCTGAATATTTACGGTGATTGAAGAATACAGGTTGAAGCGGCTCAGCGACGACGGGCCGTAGGTGCGGGTGAGTGTCACAAAGTCGGATATGGGCGCCATGCCGCTGGCAGTGCGCACCTTTATCTGGTTGAGCGTCTCGGCCGACACGCGGGCCTCAGGAGCTGCCTGCATCATCACGCGGTAGAGTTTGCCGAAGCGGTTGAAGTTGCTTATATACATACCGCCGTAGTAGCCTTGCAGCACGGTGAGCACACCCGATGTGCCCACGCCAGCCTTGGCGCACTTGGCCTCGTTGACGTTGACCATGTATTGCGGATACATGGGGTTGAACGACGAGTATGCCATCTGAATTTCAGGACGCTGGCTGAGGGCGGCCACAAACTGCTGCTCAATCTGGAAGAACTTGTTGATGTCGCCGCCGGTCTTGTCCTCGAGCTGGAGCTCAAGACCGTTGGATGCACCGTAACCAGTGATCATAGGCGGCTGGAAGAACATGATTGTACCATCTTTAATTTTGGCCATGGTCATGCCGTAGAGCTGCTTCACAATGTTGTCGGCGCTCTCCTCCTTGGTTCTCTTTTCCCAGTCTTTGAGCTTGATAATCACCGAACCGTAGTTGTTGCCCTGGCCGCCCATGAAGCTGTAGCCTTGAATCACCGAGCGCGACTCAATGGCGGAAACCTGGGCAAGAATGCCGTCGAGCGAGTCGAGCACGGCCGAGGTGCGCTCCTGCGATGTGGCGGGGGGCATGGTGAGGGCGGCCATGATGGTGCCCGTGTCCTCGTTGGGCACGAAGCCGGTGGCGGTGGTCTTCATGAGGAACACCAGTGCCACTATCGACGCTGCCACAAAGCCAAGGCTCACCCACTTGGCGTGGATGAAGTTGGTCACAATTTTGCTGTAGCGCTTAAGCACTTTGTCGTATCCGGCGTTGAAGCCGTTGTGGAACTTGGCCACAAAGCTTGTCTTTTTCTTCTTGTCGTCGCCTTCTGCTGCGTGCGGCTTCAGGAACACTGCGCACAGTGCCGGCGACAGCGTGAGGGCGTTGATGGCCGAGATGCCGATGGCGAATGCCATGGTCAGGCCGAACTGCTTGTAGAATGTGCCTTCGGTGCCCGGCATGAACGACACAGGGATGAACACAAGCATCATCACCAGTGTGATTGAGATGATGGCGCTGCCAATCTCGCTCATGGCGTCGATTGAGGCTTGGCGCGCGCTGTGGTAGCCCTCGTCGAGCTTGGCGTGCACGGCTTCGACCACCACAATGGCGTCGTCCACCACAATGGCGATGGCCAGCACAAGGGCCGAGAGGGTGAGCAGGTTGAGTGAGAACCCGATAAGGTAGATTGCCGCAAACGTACCCACAAGGGCCACAGGAATGGCAATCGACGGGATAATGGTGGAGCGCAGGTCCTGAAGGAAGATGTACACCACAAGGAACACCAGAATGAAGGCCTCAAACAGTGTCTTCTCCACTTCGGCAATCGAAGCGTCGAGGAAGGTGTTGGTGTTAAGGGGCACGGTGAAGATGAGGCCCTTGGGCAGGTCTTTCTTCATCTCCTCAAGTCGGCCGAGGATGGTGTTGATGGTCGACGAGGCGTTGGAGCCCGGCGACTGGAATATGATGGTGGTGGTACCGGTATTGCCGTTCACAAGGTTGCTGAAGGCATACGACAGGCTGCCCAGTTCCACGGTTGCCACGTCTTTCAGGCGCAGCACCGATCCGTCGCTGTTGGTGCGTACAATAATGTCTTCAAACTCCGAAGGCTGTGCCAGGCGGCCTTTGTAGCGCAAGCTGTACTCAAAGCTCTGCTTGCCCTGCTCGCCCAGTGCACCGGGAGCGGCCTCTATGTTCTGGTCGGCCAGAGCCGCGCTGATGTCGCTCGGCTGCAGGCCGTACTGTGCCATCACGTCGGGCTTGAGCCAGATGCGCATCGAGTAGTCGGCACCCATCTGCATTGCATCGCCCACGCCGCTCACACGCTTCAACTCGGGAATGATGTTGATGGCCATGTAGTTGTCGATGAACTCGCGGCTGTAGGTGCCGGTGGTGTCGCTGATGGTGACACCCAGCAGCATCGAGGTTTGGCGCTTGCGGGTGGTCACACCCACGCGGGTCACCTCGCCCGGCAGCAGGTTCTGCGCCTGCGACACGCGGTTTTGCACATCGATTGCGGCCATGTCGGGGTCGTAGCCCTGCTTAAAATACACGTTGATTGTGGCACTACCGGTGCTGGTGGCCGACGAGGTCATATAGGTCATGTTTTGCGCACCGTTGATGCTCTCCTCAAGGGGCTCAATCACTGAGTTCATCACTGTTTGAGCGTTGGCACCGGTGTAGGTGGTCGACACCATCACGGTAGGCGGCGCAATGTCGGGGTATTGCTCCACCGGCAGGCTATATAGTCCGATGCAGCCGAGAATCACGATAAACACCGAGATCACGGTCGACAGCACCGGGCGATTGATAAATGTCTTTAAATTCATTGCTGTAAAATCTTTATCTCTTTTCTTTCCCTAAAAAATGTGGATGCCTCACTTATTTTTTTGCTGCTGTGGCTGCGTTTTTGGGCTTCACCACCACGCCGTCTTTCACGAGCGTGCCCACGCCTTCGGTCACGATCACGTCGCCCACCTTAAGGCCCGAAGTCACCACATAGTTCACGCCGTCGTTCTCAGGCAGCACCTTGATGGGGCGCGACACTGCCTTGCTCGAGTCGCCTATCACATACACATATTTCATGTCTTGCACCTCGTAGGTGGCTGCCTGCGGCACCAGCATCACGTTCTGGCTGTTGACGGGAATCAGCACCTCGCCGGTGCTTCCGCTGCGCAGCATGCCGTTCTCGTTGCTGAAGAGGGCGCGCACGCTGGCGCTACCGGTGCTGGCGTCGAGCACACCGCTCACCGTCGACACGCGTCCGGGCTTGCCATACACTGTGCCGTCGCTAAGGCGCAGCTTCACCAAAGGCATTTGCTTGATGGCTGCCTCGAGCGAGCGGGCGCCGTTGTTGGTGAGCTCAAGCACCTGCTTCTCGTTGAGCGAGAAGTAGGCATACACCTGCGAATTGTCGCTGATGGTGGTTAGGGCCTGGCCCGAGGGGCTGGCAAGCGAACCTTCGCGGTTGGGGATGGAGCCAACCACGCCGCTGCACGGAGCCTTCACCACTGCATACGAGAGGTTTTTCTTTGCTTGCACCACTGCGGCCTGAGCCTGGTTAAGCTGTGCCACTGCGGCCTGCAGCTGCAGCTCAGCGGTCTGATACTGGTAGCTGCTTATAATGTTTTTCTCAAAAAGTTTCTTCTGGTTGTTGGCTGTGAGGCGTGCGGTGGCCACCTGCGACCGGGCTGCTGCCACGGCTGCCTCGGCCGAGCGCACTGCTGCCTGCAGTTGCACCTCGTCGATTATGAAGAGGGTCTGTCCCTTCACCACGTGCTGACCCTCGTCAACACACACCTTGGTGATGAATCCGGAAATCTGCGGGCGTATCTCCACGTCGCTCTTGCCCTTGATGGTTGCGGGGTAGGCGTTGTTGAGGTTGGCGCTGCCCAGCGTCACTGTCATTGTTGCGACCTCGGCGGGTGCGTCCGTCATTTGCTGCTGCTGGTCGCCCTTGCCGCTGCATGCGGCTGTCACTGCAATTAGTCCTGCCGCCACGATGGCCTTGGTCAGGACTGAATACTTCATTTTCATCTTCATAAATAATTCAGCGTTATTATATGTTTTGTTGTTGTATGCGTAGTTATATATTAAGTCGGCCGCACGTGCCACTTGCAAAAAAAAATAAGCAGGGCTCACGGCGTCCGATTAAAACAGAGCGAAATGTGTGGAGTGCTTGTGCGCTGCATGGAGTGTCATTTTCCCCCCATACCGCTGGCTGCGCTGAACCGGGTAGATAACTCATTTTCTCTCATGCCCCATGTCGCTGCATGGAGTGCCGCTCATAACTCGGTTGCAAAATTACTAATTTTTCGCTGCATATGGGTTTAGTCTTTTCAAACAAAAAATGTTCCAAAAGTCGCACCATGAATTAAAAAAACAAAATTCAGGCGAAAAATTGGCCCAAATGCGAATATCTAAGTGTGCTTTGTTCAATGGCTCACGCCCCAGTGCGGATTTTTCACAAAGTGCATCTCGTGCAATATTTGCTGGCGGCGGCGCTTCATGTAGGCGCTTGGCGCGGCCGAGTTGAATCGCAGCGGGTTGGGCAGCGTGGCCGCTATCAGCGCGGCCTGGCTGCGCGTGAGCAGCGAGGCTCGGGTGCCGAAGTGGTCGTGCGCCACGGCCTGCACGCCATATATGCCGCGCCCCATCTCTATGCTGTTGAGGTACACCTCCATTATGCGCTCCTTGCCCCATATGCGCTCAATCAGCACTGTGAAGTAGGCCTCAAAGCCCTTGCGAATCCAGCTGTGGCCCGGCCACAGAAACACGTTTTTGGCCGTTTGCTGCGATATGGTGCTGGCTCCGCGCTGGCGTCCGCCGCGCATGGCGGTGAGCTGGGCCTCATATATTTGCTCGAAGTCAAATCCGTCGTGCTTCAGGAAGTTTGCGTCCTCGCTTGCCATCACGGCAAGCGGCATGTTGGCCGATATGCTTTCAATTGGCGTCCACTTGTGGTGCAGCTTAATCTCGTCACCGTCGGCCACCTGCTCTATGCAGCGTATCAGCATCAGCGGCGTGTAGTACACCGGCACCCACTTCAGTATCACCACGCTCATAATGGTCGAGGTGAAGAAGAAAATGAGCACGTTTCTGAATATGCGTGTTATGGGGCTGTGCCAAGTCATGACGTCTGTTCCTATATATTATATAATGCGTGTGCAAAGGTAATGCGTTTGCGCCTAAAGTGCAAACGCATCACCCCTGCCTGGCTTTGCTCATGCTGTGCTTCACTTGCCCAGTTCGGCCACGGCGCTGGCAATCCGGCTCATCACGTCGGCAATCACACTGCGCGGGGCGGCCACGTTGAGGCGGGCGTGCATTTCACCGCCGCAGCCAAACATCTCGCCGTCGTTCATGGCCACGTGGGCGTGGTGCAAGGTGAGGTCGAGCAGCTGCTCGTGGCTGAGACCCAGCTGTCCGAAGTCGAGCCACACCAGGTAGCTGGCCTGCGGTTTTAGCACGCGCACCTGTGGAATGTGGCGCGCGCAGTAGTCGGCCACAAAGTCGATGTTGCCCTCTATGTATGCCAGGGCCTCGTCGAGCCATTCGCGGCCGTTGCGGTAGGCTGCCTCGGCGGCAAGCGTGGCGGTGAGGTTGGGCTCATTTAGCTCGTTGGCCGAGAGCCATTGGTAGAATGGCACCCGCAGCTCGGCGTTTTTCACCACGCACCACGATGTGCGGAATCCGGCTATGTTGAATGTCTTGGTTGGGGCACCGAAGGCAATGGTCACCGCGGCCGCGTCGTCGCTCACTATGGGCATGGGGTGGTGCCTGCGCCCGCCCAGCATGAGGTCGCCGTGAATTTCGTCGCTTATCACCTTCACCCCATAGCGCCGCGCCAGCGTGGCCACGCTGCGCAGTGTCTCCACCGGCCACGCTATGCCCATGGGGTTGTGCGGGTTGCACACTATCATCATGGCGGGGCGCTGTTCGCTGAATATGCGCTCAAGCCCCTCAAGGTCCATTTGGCATGTGCCGTCGGCGCAGTGCAGCAGCTTGTTGTTGGCCACCAGGCGGCCGTTGTCGGTGATGACCCGGCGGAACGGGTGGTACACCGGCTCCTGAATCACAATGCGGTCGCCCGGGCGGGTGAAGAAGTTGATGGCAAGGGCCACTCCGGTCACCACTCCGGGAATGAAAGTGAGCTCGTGGCGTGCAATTTCAAAGCCGTTGCGGCTGCGCTGCCAGTCGATTATAGACTGCCAGTAGCTGTCTGAGGCCACGGTGTAGCCGTAAATGCGGTGGTCGGCCATGCGCCGTGTCAGCGCCTCGGTTATTGCCGGACACACCTCAAAGTCCATGTCGGCAATCCAGGCCGGAATCACGTCGGTGCAGCCGAATTCGGGTTTAAGCATCTCGAGTTTCACCGCCCCTGTGCCGCGGCGGTCAACGATTTTGTCGAAGTCAAACTTTGCCATACTCTTAGTTGTTTTATGTTTGTGCAAGCCCGGCGGGCGGCTGCGTGTGGCCGCCCGTGTGACTTTGGGTTTAGGATGATGGCAAATATAGCCAATAATTCGCCAACTGCAATGCTGCCGCGCCGTTTTTTAGGCACAACCGCCAGTTTTGGTATGCATCCCGCCTGTGGTGTCGCAGCCGTGAAAAAACTTTTTTGGCAAAAAAAACGGCCAGCGCTTGCATAATTCACAAATTGGCAGTACCTTTGCAACGCTTTTTAGAGGAGATTCGCTAGCTCAGCTGGTAGAGCACAACACTTTTAATGTTGGGGTCTTGGGTTCGAGCCCCAAGCGGATCACCAAACTTGAGGGAGTTGCAGGCCATTGGCCTGCAACTCTTTTTTTGTGCGCGGCCCTTTGCCGCGCGCCATTTGTGAAAGTCGGCAAAAACGCCTAATTTTGTGCAGATATACATAACACAACTACACATATTGCAAATATGGAAAACAGATTCAAACGTATACTGCTTAAGCTCAGCGGCGAGTCGCTGATGGGCGGGCAGGGCTATGGCATCGACCCGCAGCGCGTGGCCGACTATGCCGACCAGATTAAGGAAATTGTGCAACGCGGTGTGCAGGTGGCCATTGTGATTGGCGGCGGCAACATATTCCGCGGCCTCTCGGGCGCCACCAAGGGTGTGGACCGCGTGAAGGGCGACCAAATGGGCATGCTGGCCACGGTCATCAACTCTCTGGCCCTGTCGTCGGCCCTCGAGGCGCGCGGCCAGGAGGCACAGGTGTTCACCGCCATAGGCATGTTCCCCATCGGAGAGCAATACAGCAAGTGGCGTGCTATCGAGGCTATGAAGGCCGGCAAGGTGGCCATCATGTCGTGTGGCACGGGCAATCCTTTCTTTACCACCGACACAGGCAGCACCCTGCGCGGCATCGAGGTGGAGGCCGATGTTATGCTCAAGGGCACGCGCGTCGACGGCATATACACCGCCGACCCCGAGAAAGACCCCACTGCCACCAAATTCGATAAAATCACCTACGACGAAATCTACAGCCGCGGCCTCAAGGTGATGGATCTCACAGCCACGGTGATGGCTAAGGAAAACCATCTGCCCATATATGTGTTCAATATGGACGTGAAGGGCAATCTGCGCAAGGTCATCGACGGCGAGCCCATTGGCACGCTTGTGTATGAGGGCTGATATTATATAGGCCAACTCCACGATAAGGAATAAACAGTGCAGGCCACAGAAGCAACACTTGCCTCTGTGGCCTGCACTGTGTGTGTTGCATAGCCAGCGGTCACGCCACGCGCGAGCACACAGCCAGCGCTGCGCCCAGCACCACGGCAAACGCCGCCATCCAGCCCAGCAGCGTCTTTCGCTGCCGGCCCTCCACTGCCCTGCACATCACATAGGTGGCAAGGGTGGCCATAAGCGGCTCGAATGGCAGCACATATCGGCTAATCGAGCCCGCTGTGATGTAGGCAATGGCGGCGTAGCTGGCTGCCAGCCACCAGGCCCAAAGGCCCAGATTGTCGCGCTTGCGCCACGACACGGCCACAAAATAGAATATGGCCATAGCCCCCACAGCATACCACCCGTAGGACAGCCTCGGCAGCACGGTGTCGACGCTCGCCACGGCGCTTTTTAGCCACGGAAACGGTATGATGAACTGCACCGCCAGCGTCAGGGGCAGCATGGCCGCGCGCAGCAGTTTGGGGTAGTTGAAGTAGTCGCCTATCAGGCGCAGATAGGGCGCCTGCGCGCCGTCGTTGATGTATGCCTCGCGCATTTCGTTGCCGCCGTTCACTATTATCACGTGCCGCTCCACCGAGTAGTAGGCAAAGTGGTTGCCCACGGCCATCAGCACTGCGGCCACCACGGCAAGGGCGGCCGCGGTGCGCCATTGGCTGCGCGCGTTGCCGGCCCACATCATAGCCACGCCCATAATCACAAAGTAGAGGTAGGTGGTGCGCCCGAAGGCCAGAATCACGCACGCCAGTGCGAAGGCCCACCAGTCGGCACCGGTGAAGCGGTCGCCGCGGCGCAGTCCTGCCAGCGCATATCCCACCATTCCTATCGACAAATACACCATGGCCTCCTTTTGTATGCGTATGCCCTGCGACACAAAGTAGGCCAGCACCCCGGTCATGGCCATGGCCACAACGGCCACCGTTGGGCCGCTTGCGCTCACGCGCCCGTCAAGCATGCGCCGGGCCACCGCGCCGGCCGTCACCACAGCCGCCAGCACAAAGGCCGCGTTCATGGCCATGGGCCACACTACGCTCACACCCAGCAGGCTCCACAGCCCCATCATCAGCACGGGCAGCCCGGGAAACATCACGGGCAGGTTTTGGCCGCTGCCGTCGAAGTGATAGAGAGCCCACTCATAGTAGTGGCTGTCGTCGGCGCGCAGCACTGGGTGTGCCAGTGTGCCGCCCGAGTGTAGTGTCCAGTCCCAAATGTTATATATCGAGCAGCCGGCCACCACCACCGATATGGCCAGTAGCGTCCACATGCCGCAGCGGGTGGCCCAACTGCGGCTGGCATAGGTCCACATGGGCAGTGCGCAGGCCACGGTCATGGCCAGGGTGATTTTGCAGCCGTCGGCCAGGCCGAATTGTGCGCAGGCGGCTGTCAGGCCCGCGGCCACAGCCACGGCAGCCGCCATGGCCAATGCGTGCCTGCCTTGCAGTGCTGAGTTCATATTCGCTTTATTTTTTTATTGTTGGCATAAAGATAAGCATTAGCGGCCACAAATCTATGTTTAAAAGCAGTATTTGTAAAATGGAACAATTTTTACGATGTTTCGACCAATGCAGACGCGTGCATCTCGCAGGGGCGTGTGGCCATGCTTAACATTGTCGATGCCCTGGTGTCGGGCGATGTGCGTTGCAGCGGTCCGTTGAGCGGATTTGCCGATGTGCGCAGTCTTAAGGCCGTGAGCGACGAGGGTGGAACCGGCGTGATAGCCGAAGACCACAACGGCCGCGAAACGATGGTCGAGGAGTTCGACGCCGCTGGTTACTACTACGTCGATGACTTTGAGATTCACCTCAGCCGCGACTGGAAAGTGCGGTTTCGCAACAGCGACGGCATTGACATGAGCGGCTCATTCAGTTCAATCAGCGCAGAGCATGGCAACGCGTTCACTCACAAGGTGGTGACCACAATAGGCGGCAAAACCTATCGTTTCGACCTTACCCGCCGTTCCGACACGGGCCGGTGCACCGTCACGCTGCACACGGGCGACGACCTGCAGCCTTTTGAACATTTGTCAATGTTGTCCAAAATAAATATAAATGTGGGAGTAGCGCCAATCTTGTCGAATCGCTCATGTCGAGCACGTTCACAAAAATAGAACTCGGCAAATGGATGGATAAGCCGTTTGCGTTTTTGCCCGAGCAGGAGAAAATGGGATGTGTGGGCCACAAATAGACTTTTTTTTGGGGGGAGTTCCCTTACAGCCACACTTTCTCCATGCCCGTAATTTATTTAGGACAATATTGAGTGAAGTCTGGCTATTCGTTGGGCAGCGGAGTCTCATCGGCCGGAGCCTCGGTCACGGCGGGCTTCACGTCGTCGGGATAGCTGATGCGCGGGTGGTAGAGCGTGCGCAGCATCTCCACTATGGTGTGCTTGGCTATGCCTATGTCGCGGAAACTTATGGGGGCTTCCGACAGCAGCCCGTCGGCCACCTGGTTGTCAATCACCTTGTCCACGATGGCCGTGATGTTTTTCTCGTTGGGCTCGGCCAGACTCTTGGCGGCAGCCTCACAAGCGTCGCACATCATCAGAATGGCCGTCTCCTTGCTTTGCGGATTGGGGCCGGGATAGGTGAACGGGGCCGGGTCGACCTTGCCGTCGGGCGCCGCTTTGCAGGCCATGGTGTAGAAGTAGCGCGCGCGGCCATTGCCGTGGTGCTGCGCTATGGCGTCTTTTATCACCTGTGGCAGGTCGTATTGCGCGGCCAGTTTCAGACCGCTGCTCACATGGGCTATCACTATTTCGGCGCTTTGCTCGGGGCTGAGGCCGATGTGTGGATTCACGCTCATTTGGTTTTCGGTGAAGAAAGCGGGGTTTTGCGTCTTGCCTATGTCGTGATACAGCGCCCCGGCGCGCACCTGCTGCATGTTGGCCCCTATGCGGTGGGCCACCTCGGTGGCGAGGTTGGCCACTTGGAATGAGTGCTGGAATGTGCCGGGGCAGCGCTCCGACAGCATGCGCAGTGCGGGCGAGTTGCTGTCCGACAGCTCCACCAGCGTCAGCGACGATGTGAACCCAAACAGCTTCTCTTCAAGGAATACCACCGTGTAGGCAAACGACAGTACCACGCTGTTGATGGCAAAATACAGGAAAAAGTGCCAGTCGCTCACCGAGGCCATGTCGTTGCGCGCCATGCACAGGGCGCAGAATGCGGCCGAATAGGCGGCAAAAATGAAGAATGCGCACTGCACCAGCTGCGAGCGGCGCAGCAGCCCCTTCATCGATGCTATGGCTATGCTGCCGGCCAGGAACTGCATAAACAGGAACTCGGCCTGGCGGTCGGGAATAGCCAGCGAGCAGATGAACATGGTCACCAAGTGGGTGAAGAAGCCTATGCGGGTGTCGGTGAATGTGGTGGCCACTATTGGCATCAGCGCAAACGGCATCACATACAGGTAGTTCGACCTGAATTTGGCCACAAGAAACGCCAGCATCACAAACGCGGTGATGAGCGAAATCAGGAACGTCATGCGGCGCGTGTCGTCAAATGTGCGCGGTCTCACCAGTCGCATAAACAGGTAGAACACCACCATCATTGCGGCCACCAGCACCACATTGCCCGGCAGGGCGTAGTTGGTTTCCTTCACTTGCGTGCCCTTGCCGTTTTTCAGCGCGTCGCCATAGGCGTTGAGCAGGGCAAACTTGTGCTCGTCCACTATGTTGCCCGGGTATATTATGCTTTGTCCGGGCTGCAGTGTGCCAGTGGGGGCGGTGCGCATCGAAAACTCTTCGTCGTATTTGCGGTTGGTCTCCACCGAGTCGTAGCTGAGGTTGGGCACGAGGTAGCCGTTAAGCGCCACGCGTGTCATGGCCTCGTGGCTGTCGGGGTCCGACAGCGTGTTGTAGATGCTCATGTAGGCGTCGCGCACCGACCGCATCGCGCTTGTCGATGTGGTGGTGGCAATGTTGTTGTCGTTAAGAATCAGCAGGTTCGACATCTTTCCGCTGCTAATGGTCTGGTAGGTGGCGTCGTCCACTATACCATCGGTGTAGGCTTTGCTCACGGCGGCTATGAGTCGCTGGCGCACCATGGGCTTCACATCGGCGCGTGCGTTGAGGGCGCGTGTCAGTGCCCCCACCTGGCTGCGGGCCGTGTTGTAGTCCACGTGATAATATCGGCCCATGTTGGCCTTGAGGCTGTCGGCCGTGCGCTTCAGTTCGCTGTCGGTGCGCGGAATGCCTATGCTTATCTTGGCCGTGAGCATGGGGTGCATCCACGGCTTGCCCAACTCATACGACGGCAGTTCGTCGTTGCCCTTGTTGGGCAACAACGCCGACATAAGCGCTATCGAGCCCACAAGCAGCATCAGTGTCACCACCACGCTGCGTTTCTGTTGCTTGTTGATAATCATAATATGCTATGTGTGTGATGCTTCAATCAAACCAATTGAGAGGGGGGCGGCGTCAGCTTATGCGCGCGGCCGACGTCACGCCCTTCACCTTTTTCAGCCGCTTGCACATTTTGCTCACCACGGCAGCGTCGTCGATAAGCACATCGAGGCTGCAAGTGAACAGGCCTTCGTTGGCGGCAATGTCGAGTTTCCTTATGTTGATGGCCAAATTGGTGGAGATCAGGTAGATGATTTCCTGCAGAATGCCCATGCGGTCGATGCCCTCGATGTGCAGCGAGGCCAGAAACTTCTTGCGCGAGTCGTCCCAGCGCGTTTGCACTATGCGCGTGCCGAAGCCCGACTTCAGCTTCATGGCCACGGGGCAGTCCATTTTGTGCACTATTACCTCGCCCTTCTCGTTCACATATCCCAGCACATCGTCGCCCGGAATGGGGTTGCAGCAGTCCTCGGTGCGGTAGTTGCTCACGCCGTCCACAGTCTTCAGCACATACACTTTGCCAAACTCCACCTTGTCCTTTATTATGTCGCCGCCGGCCGCCTTGGCGCTCTTCTTGCTGCTGCCGAAGTTGTGCAGCAACTTGCCAAACAAACCTTGCGACTGCGGCTTCAACGCCTTCAGCAGCTGGTCGGACAGGGCTATCTCGTTGTTGCCAATCATGTAGTAGAGCTCGTCTTTGTTCTGCACATGCTCGCTGCTTATGATGCGTGTCAGCGCCTCGTTGGTCAGCTTCAGCCCGTTGTCGTCGAGCATTTTTTGCAGCATGGCCGAGCCGCGCTCCATCACCATGCGGCGGTCGTGGCGCAGGGCGGCGCGCAGGCGCGTCTTGCCCTTGGCCGTGACCAGGAACTTCTCCCATTCGGCCTGCGGCTGCTGCGAGTGCGAGGTGAGAATCTCCACTTGGTCGCCGCTGGCCAGCTTGTGCGACAGCGGCACCAGGCGGTGGTTCACCTTGCCGGCAATGCAGTGCGTGCCTATTTCGGTGTGCAGCGTGAATGCCATGTCGAGCACGGTTGCGTCCTTGGGCAGCGTAATCAGCTCGCCCTTGGGGGAGAACACCACAATCTCGGAGGCAAACAGATTGAGCTTTATCGTGTCGAGAAAGTCGAGCGCGTTGGGCTCGGGATTCTTCAGAATGTCTTCGATGGTTTGCAGCCACACGGCCAGTTCGCTCTCTTCCTCGCCCTCGCCAATTTTGTATTTCCAGTGGGCGGCAAATCCGCGCTCGGCAATGTCGTCCATGCGGCGCGACCGAATCTGCACCTCCACCCAGTTGCCGTCGGGGCCCATCACGGTGATGTGCAGCGCGCGGTAGCCGTTGGCCTTGGGCGTGCTCACCCAGTCGCGCGTGCGGTCGGGGTGCAGCTTGTAGAGGTCGGTGATTTCGCTGTATATGTTCCAGCATATGCGCTTCTCATCGGCCTCGTTGGGGCATTCAAACACTATGCGGG
The DNA here is from genome assembly GCA_934667475.1 of uncultured Muribaculaceae bacterium. Lineage (GTDB taxonomy): Bacteria > Bacteroidota > Bacteroidia > Bacteroidales > Muribaculaceae > Sodaliphilus. The sequence continues at coordinate 452,485 of CAKUMB010000001.1, forward strand.
CGGCATACAGGTCATACACCTCCTCAAATGGTATGTGCTTGGTCTCCATCTTCTTCCATATCGAGTAGCGCGACTTCACGCGCACCTTAAACTCGTAGGTCAGCCCCAGCTTGTCGAGCCGCTGGCGTATCGGCGCCGCAAAGTGCTCAAACAGCTCGTTGCGCCTTGCTTCGGTGAGGGCTATCTTCTCGCCTATGGTCTTGTAGGTGTCGGGGTGCTCATATTTGAAGCTCAGGTCCTCGAGTTCGGTCTTTATGGCAAACAGGCCCAGACGGTGGGCCAGCGGGGCGTAGATGTAGAGCGTTTCGCCGGCAATCTTGTATTGCTTGGCAGGCGGCATAGAGTCGAGCGTGCGCATGTTGTGCAGGCGGTCGGCCATCTTTATCAGCACCACGCGTATGTCGTCGTTCATGGTGAGCAGCAGCTTGCGGAAGTTTTCGGCCTGCGCCGAGGCGTGGGTGCCGAATATGCCGCCCGAAATCTTGGTGAGCCCCTCCACTATTTGCGCAATCTTTTTGCCAAATTGCGCCTCGATGTCCTCGATGGTGAAGTCGGTGTCTTCCACCACGTCGTGCAGCAGCGCGGCGCATATCGATGTGGAGCCGAGGCCTATCTCCTGGCTCACGATTTTGGCCACGGCCAGCGGGTGCATGATGTAGGGCTCGCCCGAGCGGCGCCTGATGCCGTTGTGGGCATCGCGCGCAAACTTGAAAGCCTTCTCAATTATCTCCACTTTTTTGCGGTGGTTGCTCGTCAAGTAGCCGTGTAAAAGGTCTTGGTAAGCGTCGTTTATCATCTTGGCCTCCTGTTCGGGAGTCATTTTTGCTGGTGTGGTTGTCATTGTCGCAAAGTTTAATAAACACAAACTTACAAAATAATCGTGAAACTGACCAAAATCCCCGCACATTTCACCTCACTTTTTTGCTTGAGGGCCGCCATGTGGCACAACAAGCGCGTCAGCCCGGCCTCCATGGTGCGGTGGCCGGGCTGACGCTGCGTCTTCGCTTGCCGCTGGGCAGCTACTGCTTTTTTAGGGCTTTTATTATGCGGCCCACATACACCGAGTGGATTCCGGCCGTGTAGTCCTTGTAGAAGTTGTGCGGCAGGTCGCCGAAGGCGGCTGAGTCGAGCTGGGTGTGATAGATGGTTTCGCACTCATACACTTCGCTGGCCTCGGCGTAGTATGGCGCGCCGTGCTCGGTGTAGAGCGTGTGCAGGCCCAGGGCGGCGGCTTTGTCGCCGTCGCGTCCGCTGTGGTGGCCCATGTAGTCGAGCACACCGTCGTGGGCCGAGTCGAAGCGCATCACGGTGAAGTATTTGCTTTGCTCCATCATCACATGGGTAAGGCGCTGCTGGGCCACAAACACGGTGATGGTGCTTGTGCTGTCGCCCCACACGCCTCCCAGCGAGCCCCATCCAATGGTCATGGCGTTCGATCGCTCGCGGTTGCCTGCTGCCAGCAGCAGGCCGTGGCCGTCGCCCATGAAGAAGGTGAACGGGTTGGCGCTGAACTCTTTCGACGGGTCGAATTCCTTAAACTGGCCTTCGGCCTTCGGCACTTCGTCGGCCGCGTCCGAACGGTGGCCGCCTGTGTGCGCCAGCTGCACGCACGTCACTGCCAGTGCGGCGGCCAGCACCACATTCAGGATTATTGAGGGTGTTGTCTTCATTGTGTTATGCTATTTTGAGTTTTGACTTAATTTGAGCAGCGTGCCGGTGGGGCACACAAAGCGGCAGTAGGGCCGCGTGATGAATGCCGACAGCACCGCCACCACTGCGGCGGCCACAAGCACGCCCATCGAGGCCGACTGGAATATGAATGCGGCAAACAGCTCGTGGTTTATCCAGTCCATCCACAGCCCGCTCCACATGCACAGCATCAGTGCGGCCCACAGCCCCTGCCGCAGCCAGTCGAGGCGGTGCAGCCATGCGGGGCTGAGTTGGATTTTGCGCTTGCTGCAGCGGCTTGCCAGCTGCTGCAGCGACCCCAGCGGACACACGTTGGCGCAGTAATACGACTTCTTGCCAAGCGCCACCGGATAGACAAATGCCGTTATCAGCAACACCGCGGGCACGAGCATGGCAGGCAGGTCGAGGCCGCCCGACAGGAAGCCCATCATCGAGCTGTAGGACACAAATGTGCCGCCCCACAGGCCCAGCACCGCCACGTTGAGCACCAGTTGCACAGTGCGGTAGGTCTTGTTTTTAACAAACAGCGGCAGTGTGGCCGCCATGAGTGCTACTATGAGTCCTGCCAGGAATTTTGCCGACAGCAGGTCGGCCCAGTCGGTGCCGCCGGTCGGTGCCGCCTGCTTTTGCGCAAATTGCAGTCCGCGCTTCACATTGCCGATTATGGCTTTCGACGAGTAGGTGGCGCCTGTCACGGCGTCGACCTGCATCTGCGAGGCTTCGTCGAGCGTTTTGCCATTCCACGCGCTCAGCAGCCCTTTGGCTGCGCGGTTGAAGAAGTCGGGCGTTTCGCTGTTGGGCAGCGCCTTTATCGCGGCCACTTTGCCGTCTTTCACCGTTATCTCAAGCGGCACTTCGCCCGCATAGCCTTTCACGTCGCGTGCCAGCGAACCGGTGCTTATCACCATCGACCCGTCGGGCAGAGTCCGCACAGTGTCGTTTGGCGCGGCGGCCGTCTGTTCGGTTTGGCCCAGCCGCTTGAGGTCGTGGCCCAGCAGGCGGCTGTCTTTGCGGGCCACCGCAGCCATCATCATCAGCGCGCACGCCACAAGGCTCAAAAGCCCGTATATTCTGTCTTTTTTCATAAGTGATTTTTATTGGGTGAATTACAATTTGTGGCCCTCAAACGCCTCAAGCGCGTCGCGCCAGTGCTGCGGCACCGGGGCTGTGGCGCGTGCGGTGGTGTCGAAATACACCAGCACCTGCGAGCAGCGGCACTTCACCTCGCCCGTGGCTGTATTCACCAGCTGGTGGACTATGGTGAGGCTCTTGCTGCCCAGCCGCACCACCTGCGTCTCGATGGCCACAGGCTCGTAGAAGCGTGTCTGCGCCAGATAGTCGCAATGGATGTTGGCTATCATCACGTTCACATTGTGGTAGTCTTGCGGATTGCCCATAACGCGGCCGAAGTAGTCGGCTTTGGCCAGGTCAAACAAATTGAAATACACCGAGTTGTTGACGTGGCCATGGGTGTCGAGGTCGGTGTAGCGCAGTTGCACAGGGGTTGAGCACTTAAACGGGTGCTCGACGGCTATGCTGCAGTTGCGCAGATTCTTGTTTATGTCTTCGTTTTTCTCCATAATAAATGTCGGTTTGCAATGTCAGTGAAACACTATGTCGCTAATCACCTCGCGGCCTATCGCCTCGTTGATGCGCCTTACCAGCGCCGAGCGCGTTAGCATCATCTCGGCCCGCAGTGGCGCGCTCGACAGTGCTATGTGCAGCACGCCGTCGTTCACATAGCGGCGCACGGTGTAGCGGTTGATGCCGGGGCCCACTATCTCGCCCCACAGCATCAGGGCGCGCTGCTCATCGAACTTCGAGTCGAGGTTCTCATGCTTCAGAAATCCGTTGATTATGTCGCCCACCTGCTGGGCCTCGGTGCGCTTCATGCCTGCGCCTCCTCTCCGGAGGCGTGCAGCGGCGTGCATTGGCCGTCGCACACCTCTATCAGGCGGTAGTCGCCGCCCACGCGCGCCACTATCTCGTCGAGGTGGGTGCGGTTGGTGTCGGTGATGAATATCTGTCCAAACTGCTCGCCTGCCACCACACTAACAATGCTCTCCACGCGGCTTGCGTCGAGTTTGTCGAATATGTCGTCGAGCAGCAGCACGGGTGTGGTCTCCACGCAAGCGCGCAGAAACTCAAATTGCGCCAGGCGCAGGGCTATGGTGTAGGTCTTGCACTGGCCCTGCGAACCGGTGACGCGCATCGAGTGGCCGTTGAGCTGCAGGTCGATGTCGTCGCGGTGTGTGCCGCGCGTGGTGTAGCCTATGGCCAGGTCGCGCTCGCGGCTGCTGTCCAGCAGTTGCTGCATTGGCGCGTCGTTGAGCTGGCTGCGGTAGCTCAGGTGCACCCGCTCGCCCTCGCCGGCAATGGCGTTGTAGTATCGCATGAATATGGGCGTGAACTCCTTGATCCACTTGGCGCGCTTGCTGTGAATCTCGGTGGCTGCAGCGCACATGGTGGCCTCGACGGCGGCATAAAGCAGCGGGTCGCGATACTGGTGGCGAATCATGGAGTTGCGCTGCTCCACAGCCTTGCCATAGCGTATGGCGGCGTCGAGATACGCCGCGTCGGTCTGCGATATAATCTGGTTCATGAGCTTTCGCCGCTCCTCGCCCGAGCCGCGAATCAGGTCCCAGTCCATGGGCGACACCATGACCAGCGGCAGCAACCCTATGTGCTGGCTCAGCCGCTCATATTCCTTGCCGTTGCGCTTCACCACTTTGCGCTTTCCGCGCTGCAGGGCCATCGAAATCTGCTCGCCCGCGCCGCGCCGCGTGTAGCTGCCCTTGAGCATCATGAAGTCTTCGCCGTGCCTAATCACGGCCGACTTGTCGCCCAGGTTGCGGCAGCTTTTGCAGAAGCTGAGGTAATACACTGCATCGAGCACATTGGTCTTGCCCATGCCGTTGTTGCCTATCAGGCAGTTTACCCCCGGCGAGAATTCCAGCTGCGCCTCGGCTATGTTTTTGAAGTTCACTATCGAAATGCTGTCGAGTGTCATAGTGCTGCAAAGTTACGGAATTTATCCGACAACGCTACCCCCAGCGCCCCAACAAGTTTTCAACACCGCCGTGCGCCCCACCGCAAAAGAGTGAGCCGGCCGGCACCGTTTGGGTGCCGGCCGGCTCAGCGGGATTGCTATCTTAGACTATTATGTGGTGTGTGTCATTTGTCAGTAGCCCACCGACAGCGATGTGTAGTAGCGTCCGCCGTTGCTGTTGAGGCTCAGGGTCACATATCCGCGTCCGTCGCCGCCATACCACGATAGGCGCATGTCGCTGCCGCCGTAGTTGATGGGCTGGCCGTAGGTGGCGCACAGGTTGTGATAGATGCGGTTGTAGCGCGAGCGGTCGAAGTAGGGGGTTGAATACACAAACTGGGCGTAGTTCAGCCCGCTGTCGGGGTCGTAGCGCATCATCACGTCGGGCCAGGTGAAGCTGAGCATTGACACGTTGCGCAGATACACTATGTTGTCGTAATATCCGTCGATGTCATAGCCCTTGTAGTAGAGGAAGTTGAGCGACGGGCCAAACATGGTGCCGAAGTCAACGCCCAGTATGCTCACTATCGACGGGGCAGCGTAGTAGGGGCGGTAATACGCCGGCATGGTGGGGCGGTAGTACCACAGTGCGGCGGGGCGGTAGCGGCGTTCGGGCGGCATCACGGGCCGGCGCCAGTCGTTGTGGCTGTAGCTCCAGTAGAAGCGGTCGTCGCCGCCACGCGGACGCATTTTGCCGTCGTAGCGATAGCGGTCATATTTGCGGTCGTTGTGGCTGTAATATCCACTGCCTGGGCGGTTAGCGTCGGGGCGGAAGTTGCCGTCGGGACGGTAGTTGCCGTCGGGACGGTAGTTGTTGCTGCCGGGTCGCGTGCTGCTGTTGCCGCCTGGGCGGTTGCTGAAACCACCGTTGTTGCCGTTGTAGCCGGGGCGGCGGCCGCCATTGCCGTTGTTGCTGTTATTGTTGTTGCCATTGTAGCCGGGGCGCGTGTTGCCGGTGGTCCCGCCGGGACGGCCGTTGCTCAGGTTGCCGCTGCCCACACCGTGGCTGGTGTAGTTGTTGCCATCGGGGCGCGTCACGCTGGGCTGGCTGCTGGTGGTGGGGTGGCGTCCGGTGCTCATTGTGGCCTGGCGCCCTTGCGAGGTCGATGTGCCATTGGTCTGCCAGCGGCTGTAGTCGCCGGCACTTGTGCTCGGGCGGCTGCCTGTGCCGTCATATCGGCGGTCGGGCTGGCTGCTGCGCACGGTGCCCGTTTGCCGCTCGGCGCTGCGGGTGGTCGTGGCCATGCCCGGACGGCGTCCGCCTTCAAATGTGCTTCGGCTGGCTGCGCTCTGCTCGCTGCGGCGCTCGGGTTGCGCCTGTGGCCGCGCGCTTTGCATTTGCTGCCTGCTGGCCGACGGCTGCATTCGCGAACTGCTTGACTGCTGGCTCATGGTTGCAGCCGAGCCTGCGCCGCGGTGTCCGCTCATGCGCTCGGGGCCTCCGCTGGCCGATATTCTTGCCTGTGCCACTGCTGGCGATGTGTAGGTGAGCATGCCGCCAAGCAGCATTGCCATTATCATTAAGTTTCTGTTGGTCCGTTTCATAACAGTCTAATTTTTTAGTTGGTTGTGTAGCTTGCTTTGTTGTCTCTTTATATATATTTCGCTTTCGTGCCTTTTTGACTGCCGCGGTGCGCATTGGTTTAACACTGGATGCCACAAAGGGTGTTTCTGCCGACAAACTGACCGTTTTCACCGACAATCGTGCGCATCGTGAGTCTTGACCGAGCACTCGCTGCACAGCCCTTTAAGCACATAGTTGATGCTGTGCACCTCGAATGCGCCCGGCAGCGTCACCACAGGCACGTGTATGCTGTTGAGGCAAAACGTGCGGTGGCAGCGCTCGCAATAGAAGTGCGCATGCAGGTCGCCAATGTTGCTGTCGTCTTCGCCGCAGTGGCAGCTGTTGGCGCACACGGCATATTTCAGCGACCCCGTGCCGTCGTCGATGGCGTGTATCAGGTGGTGGGTGAGAAACAGGGTGATGGTGCGGTATATGGTCGACTTGTCCACCGTGTCGAGGTCGTCCTCAAGGCTCTGCAGCGAGAAGGCTTCGCGGTGGGCCGTCATGGCGCGCAATATAAGCAGGCGCATGGCTGTGGGCTTGATGCCGCGCAGCTGCAGCTTGTGCAGAAATTCGTCTTGACTGGTGCTCATACTCAAAATGCTTTTTTGTGGTTTAGGTGCAAATTTAATGATTATTTGCGCTATCTTTGTAGAAAAAGAACGATTATGATAAGGGTCAACTCTTTTTTTGAACTGAAGCCCGGCTGCGACATGGCCGAAATCAGCATGCTGCTCAACGAGCTCGTGGAAAAGTCGCGCGCCGACGCCGGCTGCGTTGGCTACGACGTGATGTGCAGCCTTGCCAGCCCACGGACAATGATGTTTTGCGAAACGTGGCAGAGCCAGCAGGCCCTCGACGCCCATGCGGCCACGCCCCACTTCACCCGCATAGTGCCGCTCATCAAGGCCAGCACCGTGGCGGGCACAAAGGTCAACAAATTCGAGTTTTAGGCTGCCGCGCACGTGGCGCAGCCGGCAAAAAACTCCCTCACATACTCTCACACATACACATAGATTTATACTGCTATGAATCAAATTTCACAAAGGTTGCAGGCTCTTGCCCCCTCGGCAACGCTTGCAATGTCGCAAAAGAGCAACGAACTCAAGGCGCAAGGCGTCGATGTAATCAACCTCTCGGTGGGTGAGCCCGACTTCTTCACCCCCGACCACATCAAGGCCGCTGCCAAGCAGGCCGTAGACCAGAACTTCTCGTTCTACACGCCGGTGCCTGGCTACCTGTCGCTGCGCAAGGCCATCAGCGCAAAGCTGAAGAATGAAAACGGTGTCGACTTCGCCCCTGAGCAGATAGTGGTGGGCAATGGCGCCAAGCACGAACTGTGCAATGTGGTGATGGCTGTGGTTAACCCTGGCGACGAGGTGATTATCCCCACTCCAGCCTGGGTGAGCTATGTGCAGATGGTGAATCTGGCTGGCGGCACCAATGTGCTTGTGCCTGCCGGCATCGACCAGAACTTCAAAATCACCCCTCAGCAGCTGCGCGACGCCCTCACACCCAAGACGCGTATGATAATTCTGTGCTCGCCCAGCAACCCCACGGGCAGCGTGTATAGCCGCGATGAGCTGAAGGCGCTGGCCGAGGTGCTTGCCGACTACCCCGACGTGCTGGTGGTGGCCGATGAAATTTATGAGCACATCAACTACATTGGCGGCCACGAGTCGATAGCGCAGTTTGACTGCATCAAGGACCGCGTGGCCATCATCAACGGTGTGTCGAAGGCCTATGCCATGACGGGCTGGCGCATTGGCTACATCGCAGCCCCGCTGTGGCTTGCCAAGGCCATCACCAAGCTGCAGGGGCAGTACACCAGCGGCGCGTCGTCGATAGCGCAGAAGGCTGCCGAGGCCGCCTACACTGGTCCGCAAGACTGTGTCGAGACCATGCGCAAGGCGTTTGAGCGCCGCCGCGACCTCATGGTGAAGATGCTGGGTGAAATTCCAGGCGTAAACATCAATGTGCCGCAAGGCGCATTCTATGTGTTCCCCGAGGTGAAGTCGTTCTTCGGCAAAAAGTGCGGTGATACTGAGATTAATGACGCTGGCGACCTCGCCCTGTATCTGCTCAACGAGGCCCACGTGGCCACAGTGTCGGGCGACGCCTTCTGCTGCCCCGGCCACATACGCATGAGCTATGCCACAAGCGACGACAACCTGCGCGAGGCTGTTGCCCGCATCAAGGTGGCCCTGGCCAAGCTCCAGTAGTTGCAAAGCAAGTGGTATCAATAAATCAGGGGGCTGGAACCATGCGGTTCCAGCCCCCTGATTGTATGTCACATTAATGCTGAAAAACAATGCACAAGTCCGGCTAATCCACAGCAGCGATGACTACACGGTGAAAGTGGCGGCGGGGTCGAAGCCCGGGCAAGGGCCGTGTTTGGCATAGCCCAGCTGGTTGGTAAGCATGGTGGTGGCGCCCAACCGCTGGCCGCGTGCCGCATTGTAGTGTGTGTGGCCAAACATCCAGGCCTGTGCGCCGCTGCGCTCCACAAAGTGTGGCATGGGCACGATGAATGCGCTCGACAACCCGTTGGCCGCATAGCGCGGGTCTTCGGAGTCGATGGGGCAGTGGTGGGTCACCACCACCCGGCGGCCGCCCGAGTCATGGGCCAGCGCCGTTTGCAGCCATTGCAGGCAGCGGTGGTGAATCTCGTCGCTGTCGCTGGGGGTCATGCGGCGGCCCTTGTAGGTGATGCGTGTGTAGTCCACCATGTCGCGTGCAGCCGCGGTTTGGTCGGCCTCTGCAATGGGCGTCCACAGCGTGGTGGGCAGCAGCTCCACTCCGCGGAAGCTGACGGCGCGGTTGCACACGCAGCGCACCCCTGGGCGCAGCTCCACATCCATGCCCTGCAGAGCCTGCTCCACATCCACGCCGCCATAAAACTCGTGGTTGCCTGGCACTATCAGCGTCAGTTCGAAGTGGCTGGCGCACCAGTCAAGCAGCGGGTGGTGTGCCTGCTCCGGGTCGCCGAGCACCGTCACGTCGCCAGCCATCACCATTATCTGCCCTTTGGCCTCGAGCGGGTGCTGCTGCAGCCACAGCGAGTTGGCGCTGTGCTCCAGGTGCAGGTCGCTCACATACTGAATCGTCACCATTGCGCAGCTAATTTTTGTTGAGTATCACAAGGGCGCCTATCACCCCGGGCACCCAGCCGCACAGTGTGAGCAGCGACACTATCAGCAGCGAGCCGCAGCCGCGGTCGATCACTGCAAGCGGCGGAAACAGAATGGCCGCTATCACGCGTATTACCGACATAAATTATGCTTTTTTTATATTGGATGAAAAAAAGCGGCCACGCGCGCATTGCGTGTGTGGCCGCCGCTATGCTTATGATTGTTTTATTTCTCGGCTGCTACAATCTTGCAGATTTCCACCACTGTGCGCATTGCCTTCTCCATAGCCTGGATCGACACATACTCATAGCGGCCGTGCATGTTCATGCCGCCGGCAAATATGTTGGGGCAGGGCAGACCCTTGAATGAGAGTTGTGCACCGTCGGTCCCGCCGCGAATGGGCTGCACCTTAGGCTTGACGTCTGCATTCTGCATGGCCAGCTTGGCCACATCGATGATGTGCATCACGGGCTCGATCTTTTCGCGCATGTTGTAGTATTGGTCCTTGAGCTCGATGGTGGCGCAGTCGGGGAACTCGCAGTTAATCTTGTGGCACAGGTGCTCAAGCTCGCGCTTGCGGCTCTCGAAGCGTGCGCGGTCGTGGTCGCGGATTATGTAGGTGAGTGTGGTCTTTTCCACAGTGCCCTCCCAGCCTATCAGGTGGTAGAAGCCCTCGTAGCCCTCGGTGTGCTCGGGAGTTTCCCAGCGGGGCAGCATAATGGCAAACTGGTTGGCCACGCGCAGCGAATTCAGCATCTTGTGCTTGGCGGCTCCGGGATGCACGTTAAGACCCTTGAATGTGACCTTGGCCACGGCGGCGTTGAAGTTTTCATATTCCAGCTCGCCTTCGGCACCGCCGTCCATGGTGTAGGCCCAGTCGGCGCCAAACTTGTCCACATCGAAGTGGTGTGCGCCCAGACCAATCTCCTCATCGGGGTTGAAGCCGATGCGAATGTCGCCGTGCTTCACCTCGGGGTGCTGCTGGAACCACTCCACCGCGCTTATAATCTCGGCAATGCCGGCTTTGTCGTCGGCGCCGAGCAGCGTGGTGCCGTCGGTGACTATGATTTGCTGGCCCACAAAGTCGTTGAGTTCGGGAAACTGCTCGGGGCTGAGCACTATGCCCTGCTGCTCGTTAAGGGTCACGCTGCCTCCCTTGTAGTCCACAATGCGCGGCTTCACGTCGTGGCCGCTCATGTCGGGGGCTGTGTCCATGTGGGCAATGAAGCCAATGGTGGGCACCTTGTGGTCACAGTTGCCGGGCAGGGTGGCAAAGAGGTAGCCGTTGTCGTCGAGCGACACATTGCTAAGTCCCATATCGGTCAGCTCTTTATATAGCTCTTTGGCAAACACCATCTGGCCGGGGGTGGATGGCGTGAGGTTGGTGAGTTCGTCGCTCTGGGTGTCGAACTTCACATACTTGAGAAATCTGTCAACTAAATTCATAGTCCTTAAAGTTATCGTGTTGTTTATATATGTTGCAAAGTTAGTGCAAAATGGCGTCAAATTGAAATTAATGCTGAAAAATGCACTTCTTGTGCCAGCTGTTTACATCGGGCAGTGATACTGCCCTTTGTGCAGTGTGGCGCGGCCATAGTGCACGGCGTGGGCGGGGCAGTGGTGGTAGCAGGCCAGGCACATGGTGCAGCGCCTGCCCCACTGCGGACGGCCACCGCTCATGCTCACGTTGCCCAGTGGGCACGCGCGTGCGCACCTGCCGCAGCCAGTGCAGCGGTCGGGCAGCGCGTGAAAGGGCCGCGGACTCATCAGTGCCAGCCCGAATAGCGGACTTATCACCCTCGACTTGAACCAAGCCATGCTGCCGCGCGTCACATCAACCTCCTGCTTCCGCAGCCCTATGCTTTGCGCTATGGCTGCTATGCGGCTGTGGGCCGAGTCGAGCTTCTGCGCCTCGAGTGCGGAAGGGTCGGTGTCGAAACCCGGCAGACACACATAGTTGTTGGGCATCGTCAGCGAGTAGGCGGCGTCGAGCCGCACTCCAGCGCCCCACAGCCTGCGGCGCAGTAGGCTGGCCGTGAGTCCCACGTCGTCGCCGCAGGTCACCACCGCATAGCAGTGGTTGCCCCGTGGCGTGTAGCCGTCGAGCTGCATTTGGCCGATGAAGGCTTTCACCGCCGGCGGCAGCCCCCACGAGTAGGTGGGAAACACAAAGCCCACGGCCTCGCCCTTGTCAAGGCTGAAGCGGCATTCGCCGCTGGTGAGGCTCTGCGCCATGGCCACGGTGTGGACATCGGCGGTGAGCCGCGCCAACTGCTGTGCCGCCCATAGGCTGTTGCCTGTGCCCGAAAACCAGAATATCATTGTGCAGCGAATTTATTTGTGAATGGTCACCTGTGTGGCTCCGAAGCCATATTCGCGGAAGCTGGCGTCCTGGGCAAGGCAGTGTGGATAGTGGCGCTTGAGGTCTTGCAGCAGCGCGTGGCGCAGCACGCCCTCGCCCTTGCCGTGAATGAACACAATGCGCTGCCCGGGGCGGTTTATGTTTTCGTCCATGGCCTCGCGGAATTTGCTCAGCTGGTAGTTGAGCATGTCGGTGTGGTTCATGCCTGTGGTGTCGTCGAGCAGCTCGCTTATGTGCAGGTCAATCACTATGTTGCCGCTGTTGGGGTCGCGGTGCTGGTGGCGCTTCACTGGCTGTGCCTTGGGACGCTCGTCGGCAGCGCGCTTGCCGCGCATGGCGCGCTCCAGCTCACTGCTGTCGATGGTCAGCTGGCGTGCGGGCAGGTCGTTGCGCGTGATGGTGAGTGCTATCACCGGCACGTCGAAGTATTCGTTGTCGTGAAAACTGTGCAGCTTGTAGAATTTGGTCACATCGAGCCGTTGCTCCACCAGCGCCGGATTTTTCAGCTTGAAGCCGCGCTGCTGCTTGAATGCCACATATTGCACGGCCACGTGGGTGAGCGAGTTCAGGTCGTCGTGTCCAAACTCCTCCAGCTCGAGTTGGAAGTTGGGCTCCACCACGCCAGCCCAGCGGGTGGTCCACTCTGTGTCGTCGTCGCCGCGGCTCATGTAGGTGGCATACAGAAAATAGTTGCTGTCGTTCACCAATGTGGCATAGAAAGTGGTGGTGCTAAGATGCTTCAGCTCGCGTGCCTCGTAGGCCAGCACAATGTTGAGCACGTCGCCGCCTTTGGTTTCAATCACCGGCTCTTCGGCCTGCACCAGCTGCGGCTTGGGTGCCGACGGCTTGTCGGGCTCCACAAGTTTGCTCTTCACCTTCACGGGGCGCTCGTAGGTGCTGGGCTTGCAGGCAGCGGCGTTCACCACCACCAGTTCGCGCGTGGGCACTGGGCGTTCAAATCCGTCACTGTCTTCCACATAGGCCGTGTTGCCTTCAATCTTTGTCACTTTGCCGCCTCCCACATCGTTGAGGAAGCGCACTATGTCGTTAACTTTCACCATATCTTTTTTTCTATTTCCTTTCCTTTGTTGTTTCCTGTTTGATGGCGGTCACGGCCGCCTCGTATTCCTGCGGATAGATTAGCATGGTGCCTATCTCGCCGCCGCGGTTGTCGGTGTAGACGTAGCGCAGCTGCTTGCGCTCGTCGGCCGCGGCGCGTATCAGCAGGTTCAGCCTGTATGACCCGTCAAGCGTCTTGAACCACCGCTCGCGCATTTGCTGCACAAACGCCGTCACGTTCACGCTCTCCTTGGTGAGGTAGGGAATCATCACCTCCAGTTCCAGTGTCTGCGGGTCGGTGAGTTCTACGTGGGTCAGATACTCATTGTCGGCAATGTGCATGTTGTGTTTGGCCAGTGCTGTCTTTGCCGCCTTCACAAGTGCTTCGGTGCCGCTGAGCTGAGCGGTGGGGCACAGCCAGCGCAGGCTGCCGGCCACGGCGCCCACCACGTTGGGCAGACCGCTGCGGTGGCCGCTCACGGCATACAGCGTGCAGAATCCGGCGTTGAGCGCCACAGCCTCGCACTCATAGCGCACTCCGCGGCTCACTTTGGCAAATCGCACGTGCTTGGCCGGCAGCAGGGCGAATGTGGTGTCGGTCACCTCGCCCACCTCCACCGCCTCGCGGCAAAATGGATCGCGGCGCTCCACCGCTTGGCTTTGCAGGTAGGACTCGGGGTCGAATGGCGCGTCGATTACGTCGATGCGCGCCAATTCGCTGATGCCGCCGCTGCTGCTGCGCTGCAGCAGCACGCGCGCCCCTATCGAGCGCATAGAGTTGTCGGTGCTCACTGCCCAGCTGTCGTCGGGAGTTGTGAGGCTGAAAAATGCGTTGCTCACAGTGGCGGCCTGCAGGGCCAGCGCTGTGGCCGCGGCAACTATTGCTGTAATAAGTCTTGTAGTCATTTATGCTAAAGTTGTATTGCAAAAAACAAATGCGCGCGCTAAACCCGTGTGTGGCGAGTTAGCGCGCGCTTTGTGCGGAGTGAGCGAGATTCGAACTCGCGAAACGCTTTTGACGTTTACACGCTTTCCAGGCGTGCCTCTTCAACCACTCGAGCATCACTCCATGTGTGTGGTGGCCTGTGGCCGTGTTGTGTGGTGCAAAGATAGTGAAAATTTGCTAATGCTAAAGAAATTGTGAGTAATTTTGTGACATGAACGATTCAACCCGATGCCACAATGCTACGCCGGAACCCGTCGACGGCTCTGATGTCGCCGTCAGCGCATTCGGAGCCGATGTGATGGCAATGCTGCCATTCGAGCCCAATTCCGACCAGATGACAATGATTGCCGCCTTTGCCCATTTTCTGGCCCGCGGCGGCGACCGCGCGGCATTTCTGCTCAACGGCTATGCCGGTACGGGCAAGACCAGCGTGGCCGGTGCCATAGTGCGCACGCTCACCATGCGCGGACAGAAGACGGTGCTGCTTGCACCCACGGGGCGCGCCGCGCAGGTGTTCAGCGAGTATTCAGGCCACCCGGCCTACACCATTCACCGCAAAATATACCGTCAGAATGGCTATCTCGACAACGGCTTTTCGCTTGCCGAAAACAAGCATACCAACACCGTTTTCATCGTCGACGAGGCCTCGATGATAAGCAACTCGCAGGGGCTCGAGGGCGCCTCGTTTGGCTCCGGACGGCTGCTCGACGACCTGGTGCGCTATGTGTATGCCGACCCGGCCAGCGGCTGCCGCCTGATGCTGATGGGCGACTCGGCCCAGCTGCCGCCAGTGGGGCAGACCGAGAGCCCTGCGCTCAGCGCGCAGGTGCTCGGCGGCTATGGCCTGCGTGTCTACGACATATGGCTCACGCAGATAGCGAGGCAGGCTGCACAGAGCGGAATTCTGTATAACGCCACCACGGTGCGCCGCATGCTCACCACCGCCCAAATGGCCCCGCCCGAGTTGCAGCTAACTGGGTTTGACGACGTTGAGGCCGTGGCGGGTGAATTTCTGCTCGAAAAAATCAGTGACTGCTACGACAGCTGTGGCCTCGACGACACCATAATTGTGACGCGGAGCAACCGCCGCGCCAAGCTGTTTAACGGCGCCGTGCGCAACCAAATTCTGTATCGCGACGACGAACTGGTGAACGGCGACATGCTGCTGGTGGCCAAAAATAACTATTTCTGGGCTGCCGACTATAAGGAAATTGACTTCATTGCCAACGGTGATGTGGCTTGTGTGAAGCGTGTGTGGGGCGATGTTGAGGAGCGGTATGGGCTGCGCTTTGCCCAGGTGACGCTCGAGTTTCCCGATCACGGCGGTGTGGAGGTGGAGGCAAAGATAATTCTCGACAGCCTCATGAGCGACACGCCTGCGCTCACGCGCGAGCAAAACGAGCGCATGTATAATGAACTGATGCAGGAATTGCAGGGCGACAAGCGCACTCGCTACCGTGCCCTGAAGGCCAACCCATATTTCAACGCCCTGCAAGTGAAGTTTGCCTACGCCGTCACTTGCCACAAGGCGCAGGGCGGCCAGTGGAGCAACGTGTTTGTCGACATGGGCTCGATAATGCCCGACGCGCTTGGCACACTCGACTTCATGCGCTGGCTCTACACTGCCATGACCCGTGCGCGCCGCCACCTCTACCTCATCAACTGCCCCCTCGCCACCACTTAACCCATCATGAAAACTCATCTTCACCAGCATCAGCACCACAACGATAGAGCGCCGCATTGGTGGAGTGCGGCGCATCTGTTATTTAATGGCTTGTGAAATCTGATTTTTTTGTGTGGCGCTGGGCTGCATGCTACTTGGGCATGTAGTCGCGGTAGGGATTGTCGCTGTCGTCGGGCGCGTTGGCTGGCTGCTTGGGCATGTAGGCGGCGTCGGGGTCGTCGGCCGTCGTCACCTTCACCCCTTCCACTACCGTTGGCTCCAGTGGCTTGCTTTCGGTCTTGGCCAGTGCAGCCTTCTGGCCCTTGCGGTGTGTGTGCTCCTTTTCAAGCTTGTTGATTTCATGGTGCAGGTCGGCGCTCACTTTGGTGCCGATTTCGCTCAGGTGCTTCTTGCCCTCTTCAAAGCTGTGGTCGATTTGCTCCTCCAGCAAGCGGTTGAACTTGAACGGCAGCATCGACAGCAGTGCCGACAGCATTGCCATCACCGTGAGCACCAGCGATGTCTGGTAGCCAATGCCGAGCCCGGTCACCTCAAAGCCCTGGGCTATGGTGGCGTCGTACATCAGCTCGGGGTCGTGGGTGAGGTCGGGCTGCACGTGCACCTCGCTGGCATTGAGCAGAAACACCAGGCCCAGCGATATGAGCGCTGCCACTGCAAATCCCCAATAGCGGTTTTTGAGACTGTTGACGCCTATCGCCGAGAAGCATGCAATGAAGGGCAGCAGGGCGTAGAGCGTCTTTAGCACGCTGAAGTCTTGCGTTATTAGTCCCGCGGTGTAGAAAAAACCGCTTTGGGTGCCTTGAAACGAAATTTCGTGAAACGGCAGGAATATGTAGCACGCCAGTGCGGCCACGAGCAGTATATTGGTGATTGGTTTCATTTGTGTAGTTGTCTATCCTTAGTTTTAATTCTGTGCTGATGAGCAAAATCCACGTTACTGTCACTCTCGCATTATCTACTTAGACACCGCAGCGGGCAAAAGGTTTAACCTGCGGTCCACGCAAGTGCCCGTGTCACGGCAAATTGCCGTTCAGGTCAATGCGCAGGCCCTCGTTGGCAAGCGTGGTGTGCGGAAACTCCTCGCGCGCCTGCTCAAGCAGCGGCTCGAGGCTTTCGTATCGCTTGCTGTAGTGCCCCAGAATCAGGTTGCGCACACCCGCCTCACGCGCCACAATGCCGGCCTCACGCGCCGTGCTGTGAAACCGCTGCCGTGCCTGCTTAGCGCACTCGTCGCCATATGTGGCCTCGTGATATAGCCAGTCGACTCCGGCCACGGCCTCGGTGATGCGCGGGCTTGGGGTGGTGTCGCTGCAGTAGGCATAGCTCACGGCGCGGTCGGGCGGTGTGGTGAGCTCGGCGTTGGGCACCGTAAGCCCATCGGGGGTCACGAAGTCGGCGCCCTCGCGCAGCGGCCTCATTGCGTAGCGGGGCACCTGCCATTGTGCGGTGGCCTCGGGGTTGATGTGGCGCAGCTTTGGCTTTTCGCGCACCAGAAAACCCACTGTGGGCAGGCGGTGGCGCAGCGGAAAGGTGCTCACCGTCACGGCATCGTCTTCATAAATCACGGCGCTTTCGGTGCCTATCACGTCAATCTTCAGCTCAAACGGCATTTGGCGGCAAAAGTAGCCCACCACTTCGCCCAGCAGCTTTGCCCCGTCGGCAAAGGTGTGCACGGTCAGTGTACCCGTCTTGCCCAGCAGTGCAAGGGTGGATATCAAACCCGGAAGGCCGAAGCAGTGGTCGCCGTGCAGGTGGCTGATGAAGATGTGGTTGAGCCGCATAAACTTCAGCCCCATGCGGCGCATTTCCAGCTGTGCGCCCTCGCCGCAGTCTATCATCATCAGGTTGTCGCGCACGTTCAGCACCTGGCTCGATGGCAGGTGCCGCAGGCTCGATGTGGCCGAACCGCAACCCAGTATGTTGAGTTCAAATCGTGTCATTGCTAAAAAACGGCAACTAAGATAGCTATTTTTTTCCACTCTGCAAAACGCAATTGCTCATCACTATGCGTTGCAATTCGTTGCTTTAGTTGAATAAATTTTAATTTTTCACTGCTGTTTGGCTTGCAAATGCCGAAAATTAGGGGTACTTTTGTGATATAGTTTTTTCATAGGATTAGATTTTTAAGGTTTGACGCAAGCGGTAGTTGTGAAACTCCCGCTTGCTTCATTTTTTATGCATAGGCAAGTGCATAACCGAAAAAAAGCAGGGGCTCAGCTACGAGCCCCTGCTTTTTTAATGGGAAATAATATGTGCTGGGTGCTTAGCGCACCACAAACTTGCTGCCGTCATACTCGCGGGCGTAGAGCTTGACGCGGGTGATGTAGCCAGTGGCGCCCAGCAGCTTGTAGTTCACTGTGGGCCGCACGCCGCTGGCAGCGTCATATTCCACCAGCGCAAGCACTTCATTGGGGTTGCCCAGGCCGGCATAGCCGGTCTCCTGCCACCATTTGCCCGCGGCAAACTCGCTGCCATCGCGGTCGGTGGCGGCACTGGCGGCAAAACTTCCTGCCAGCATAGATGCGGCCAGCTGGGTGCCAGTCGCATAAGGGGTGATGCGGTGTGGTGGGAGTGCTAAAGGTTCATGCCTATGCCAAACAGGGCGTAGTCGTAAATCACGGGGTCGTCAGGGCGCATTTGGCGCAGAATGCTGGTGAGCTCAACCACCGTTTTGCGGTCGTTGGCGCGGCGGGTCACCAGTCCCAGGGCCCGTGCGGTGTCGCCCACGTGCACGTCGAGCGGAATGAACAGCTGCGAGGGTTTTATCGACTGCCAAACGCCCATGTCCACGATGCCGTCGGTGCGCACCAGCCAGCGCAGGGCCATGTTGACGCGCTTCAGCGCCGTGCTTTTCAGGTTCAGGGGCAGGCAGCGCGAGTCGCCCAGTCCGCCGTTGGCTGCGGCCAGTTCGGCGTTGAGCAGTTCCACCAGGCGCCAGCTTGGCGCGTCGCTGTGGGCCACCCGGGCTGCGGCGGCCCACTCGTCGAGCGACGGCCACTGCCGGTAGATGCGGCGCAGGCCGCGCAGCATGTGCTTGAAGTTGCGCGCGAAAAAGGTGCGGTGAATGTTCAGCTCGTCGGGCAGTTGCTCGTAGGCCTCGTCCATCACATAGTTGTAGGGGTCGCCCTCCATTATGGCGAGCATCTTTTCGCAGTCGCGGCAAATCATTTTGCGGTTGCCCCAGGCTATGGCCGAGGCCAGCAGGGCGGTGATTTCAATGTCGGGCAGTGCGCTGAAGCGGCGAGGAAACTGCACGGGGTCGGCGGCAATGAAGTCGGTGCTGTTGATGCGCCGGGCCTCACTGTCGAGCAGGTCGCGCAATTGGTCGATGTCTTTTGGAATGGTCGTCATATGGCAATCAGAATTTCATTGGGGTGTAGTGCTGATAGCCGCAGTCGCCGTCCAGCAGTCGCTTGAACTCGTCGGTGAGGCACATACCCAGCTCTGAGTATGGCAGAAACACATAGCTCACACCGCTCTCGGGTGAGGCAATGCCCCCCTCGGCATACACCATGCTTATGCCGCGCCGCTCCACCATGAACTCTGCCGCCACCATGGCTGCCGCGTTCAGCTTCTGCCCCTTTTTGCGGGCCACCTTGGCAATGCGCCTGTTGATGAGCTCCAGCAGGCGGCCACTCTCGGTGGGGCGGAACACATCGGCCGTGCCCAGCACGCGGTGGCGCGCGCGGTCGTAAAGCACAAAGCCCACGCGCTCGCTGCGGCGGTAGCCGTCGTACACATAGCTGTACACTTCATATTGCAGCAGCCGCTCGCTGGTGGAGTAGGGGAACGCCTTCACGCGGTGCTCGCGGCCCACCACGCTGCGGGTGGTCACCGATGGCGACTGTGTGTAGTCGCTGTTGCCGCCCAGGTTGAACTCAGCTGCGCCCACAAATGCGTCGATGGCCTTGCCCAGACTCTCGCCCGAGTGGCCGAACGCCTTGTCGGCTATTGCCTGGCGCAGGTCGCCCAGTTCGGCCGACCCGTTCACAGTCTTGGGCATGCGCAGTTTCGCCTGCTTGATGCAGGTGAATGGCGATCCATTGCCCTTGCCTGTGGGCAGGCAGAAGGCCGATGTGTAGCATGCCACGCGGTCGGTCACAGGCTCAAAGCGGTTGCTGGCCATGGCACTGGCCAGTGTGTCGGCCATCACGGCCTCGGAGCCTGCTCCGTCGTCCCACAGCAGTCCGCCCGAGTGGCCGTCGGCGTTGACGTAGTTGGCGAAATACCAGAATCCTGCCGCGATGTCGAGCACCGCAAGCAGCGATAGGGCTATTATGTAGGGGCGGCGGGTGGTCATGATAATGTCTTTTTTCTGGGGGGCTACACTTGCTGTGTCACATAGTCTTTAACCCTGTTCATGAGCCACATGGGGGTCGATGTGGCTCCGCATATGCCTATGTGCTCCTTGCCCTTGAGCCAGGAGGCGTCGATTTCGCTCTCGCTGGAAATGAGGTGCGAGTCGGGGTTGGCGTCGAGGCACTGGGCAAACAGGATGCGCCCGTTGCTGCTCTTCTTGCCGCACACAAACAATATCAGCTGGTGCTGCTTGGCAAACTCGCGAATCTGCGGAATGCGGTTGGCCACCGAGCGGCAAATGGTGTCGAAACTCTGGAATCGCACGCCGGGCTTCACGCGCTTGCCTATTTCGCCCACAATGCGCTTGAAACCCTCAAGCGACTTGGTGGTTTGCGAATACAGGTATATGTCGCGGCCAAAGTCGATGCGGTCCACCTCGTCGACGCTTTCAATCACCAGCGCCCGGCCCTGCGTTTGGCCCACGAGGCCGTTGACCTCGGCATGGCCGCGCTTGCCGTATATCACTATCTGGGCGTCGCGACCCGAGGCTGCGGCCTCGGCCCACGACTGCTTGATGCGTTGCTGCAGTTTCAGCACCACGGGGCAGGTGGCGTCGATTATGTCTATACCGTTGCGCTTGGCGGTGGCATAGGTTTCGGGAGGCTCGCCATGGGCGCGCAGCAGCACCTTCACGCCGCGCAGCTGCCTCAGCTGCTCGTGGGTGATGGTGTTGAGCCCCTTGCTTTCGAGGCGCTCCACCTCGTTGCTGTTGTGCACAATGTCGCCAAGGCAGTAGAGCGAGCCGCTGTTGCGCAACTCCTCTTCGGCCTTGCGAATGGCTGTGGTCACACCAAAGCAGAATCCCGACCCCTTGTCGATTTCAACTATTGCCATAGCGGTGACTCCTTTCTTATTTTGAGGCTGCCTGGCGGTAGTGGTCAAGCAGCCACTGGTTTTGCTCGTCGATGCTCATAACGGAGTTGTCGAGCACCAGGGCGTCGTCGGCCTGGCGCAGCGGGCTTTCGGCTCGGGTGGTGTCGATGCGGTCGCGCTCGGTGACGTTGTGCAGCACCTCGTCGTAGGTCACCGTGGTGTCGCCCTTGCCGCGCAGCTCGTCGTAGCGGCGGCGCGCGCGGGTCTCGGCCGATGCTGTGACAAACACCTTGAGCTCGGCATCGGGAAACACCGCCGTGCCTATGTCGCGGCCGTCCATCACTATGCCCTTGTCGCGGCCCATGGCCTGCTGCTGCTTCACCAGGTGGCGGCGCACGAAGCCTATGGCGGCAATCAGGCTCACCTTGCCGCTGACGCGCATCGAGCGAATGTCGCCCTCCACGTCGCGGCCGTTGAGCATGGTCACCGAGTGGCCGTCAGCCTTGTCGACGCCGAAGGTTATGTTGATTGATGGCAGTTGCTGCTGCAGGGCGGCTTCGTCCACCTTGTCGCCATCTATCAGCCCGTGGTCGAGGCAGTAGAGCGTCACTGCGCGATACATGGCGCCGGTGTCGATGTAGGCATAGCCTATGCGTTTGGCCAGCGCCTTGGCCATGGTGCTCTTGCCCGTCGACGAATATCCGTCGATGGCTATGATTATGCGTTTCTCCTTGCTGTTGTCCATTTCTGTAGTTATAGTCTTGAGAGTGTAGTCGTTTTACAAAAGGGTGAAGTGGCTGGGCGTCACAGCACAAACCACGTGCTGGTGTCGTAGCGCGGCAGGGCATACACCTGCACTTGCCGGCTGCGCTGCTCCACGCTGTTGCTGGCGTCGCCCACCGTGACTCCGGCCTCGGTCAGCGCCTCGGTCATGGTGTGCACCGCTATCTCGGGCGTGTTGTTGTCGTTGCTCAGGTGGCACAGAAACACGTATTTCAGCTCGCTCGTCAGGTGGCTGGCCACGAAGTCGGCCGCCATCACGTTGTCGAGGTGCCCCTTGGGGCCGCGCACGCGGTTTTTGAGATACTCGGGATAGCGGCCGCTGTTCAGCATGTCGCTGTCGTAGTTGCTTTCAATCATTAGAAACTGCGCCTGGCTCATGTAGTGCTCGGCGCGGTCGGTGATGTAGCCCATGTCGGTGGCCACCACAAAGCGCTTGCCTTCGGCCTCAATCATGAAGCCCATGTTGTCGGTGGCGTCGTGCGACACCTCGAATGCGGTGAAGGTGAATTCCCCCAGTTTGAATGGAATCTCCTTGAACACGTTCTCCTGATACTCCTTGATGCGGCGCGAAATGCAGCGGTGGCGCAGCACGCCGCTCATGAGGCGCGGTGTGCAGTAGATGCGCAGGTGCTTGTAGCGGCGCACCATGGTGTAGGCATAGCGTATGTGGTCGGCGTGGTCGTGGGTCAGCACTATGCCCTTAATCATCGAGGGCGTCACACCGTTGCGGCGCAGCGACTCAAACACGTGGTCGGGGTCTACGCCCGCGTCAATCAGCACTCCTCCGTCGCTGGTGCCCAAATACGAGCAGTTGCCGCTGCTGCCGCTGCCAAAACTTGCGAATTGCAGTTTCCAGTCGCTGCCTGTGCAGGCTTTTGCCGCGGCGGCAGCCGGCTCGCTGTGTGGGGTGCCGTCGTCGGCCGAGTCGCTGTCGAATACAATCTGTTGTTGTTGGGGCGCTTGGCCGTGGCCGCGCTTCCCCATATTGTCATTTCTTGTCATTTTCCGGTTACTTGTACAGCAGGAATATGGTGGGCACCTTGCCAATGGTGCGGCCTGCCCACGCCTTCACACCGCGCGTGACTATGCTCTCGCCCTCGCCGGTGATGTCGGTGGCCACGCACAGCTTGAGCTGCGGTGGCAGTGTGCGGGCCATTTCGGCCAGCAGGGCGGCGTTGCGGTAGGGCGTCTCGATGAATATCTGCGTCTGGTCTTCACGCAATATGCGCCGCTCCATCTCCTTAAACTTGCGGGCACGCTCGGCGGCGTCGATGGGCAGGTAGCCCTGGAAGGCAAAGCTCTGGCCGTTGAAGCCCGAGCCCATGAGCCCCATGAGTATGCTCGACGGGCCCACCAGCGGCTTCACCTTGAAGCCGCGCCGCTGCGCTATCGCCACCACGTCGGCGCCTGGGTCGGCAATGGCGGGGCATCCCGCCTCCGAAATCACGCCCACGGGGCATCCGTGCTCCAGCGGGTCGAGATAGGAGGCTATGCTGCCGGGATCGGTGTGGCGGTTAAGCTCATAGAAGGTGAGCGAGTCGATGTCGATGTTGCGGTCGCACTTCTTCAGAAAGCGGCGCGCCGAGCGCACGTTTTCCACAATGAAGTGGCGCAGTTCAGTCACCAGCCTCAGATTGTAGGCCGGTAGCACGCTGCCAAGCTCCACATCGCTCAGCTGCACGGGTATGAGGTATAAAGCCGTCTCTGCCATATTAATGCTGTGTGGCACCGCGGGCCTCAGTGGGTCAGGGCGCCAATGTTGCTTAATGCAAAGTTACTACCTTTTGCGCTAAATATGAAGCCGCCCCGCGCCATTTCGCATTAATTAGCATCTTGCAGCCCCCTGCGGTGTGGCCGTGTGGCAAAAAATCACTACCTTTGGCATGGCGCAGCGCCTATGCGGCCCGCGCCCACCAACACAGAAGACTGAAAACTTAAGAAAACCTGCAATGAACATCTCAAAGCAAATCATCGTGGCCGCAGCGCTGCTCATGTCAGCCCCCGCGGCATTGGCCCAGCGCTATGTCACCGACTCGTGCCGCGTCAACGGACTCGTGCGGCGCTACACTGTGTTTCTTCCTGCCGGCATCAAGCCGGGTGCACCGCTGGTGGTGTGCATGCACGGCTATGGCAAGTGGGCCAAGCCCAAGCGCTACGACCTTGATGCCGTGGCTGCCCGCGAGGGCTTTGCCGTGTGCTATCCATGCGGCGTGCGCGACACCACCGGCAAGTGGGGCTGGAACGTGGGCTATCCGCGTCAGGCGGCCCTGCGCAACAACGAGGTGGACGACGTGATTAAAATCACGCGCCACGTGCAAAAGCAGTTCAGCCTGAGCCGCGACAACACCTTTGCCACCGGCATGAGCAATGGCGGCGACATGTGCTATGTGCTGGCCTACAACGGCACCAGCGTGTTTCGCGCCTATGCCTCGGTGGCCGGCCAAACCATGCAGTGGCTCTACGACGGCCCCAACGCCCCGCGCCCCGTGCCCATCATGGAAATCCACGGCTCGGGCGACACCTGCAGCGAGTGGGGCGGCGACCTTGCCGGCACTGGCGGCTGGGGCACATACATATCGGTGCCGCTCGAGGTGGGCTACTGGGTGGCGCGCAACCGCTGCAAGGCTGTGACCACCGACACCATTCCCAGCAAGCAGGGCGACAAGGGCCACGTCACCGTGCGCCGCAAGTACACTGGCGGAACCGCCGGCACCGAGGTGTGGTGGTATGAGGTGGTGGGGGCGCCCCACAGCTGGCATGCCAAAGACCTCAACACCGGTGAGGAGGTGTGGAGCTTCTTCAAGCATTTCCTGAAACAATAAATCTGCATATATGCGTCGACGGCGCAGGGCCGTGTGGCAATGATTTTGCACCACACGGCCCTGCGAGTCGTTGTTGCGCCAGCACTTGCTATGCGCTTTTGGCTATGGCAGCCATGAGTGTGCTTTGTGGCCTGCATTCAGCCACGGCGGGCATAGGCAGCGCGCAGCAGGCTGCTAAGGCGCAGCAGCCAGTAGGCGAGGGCAATGACTGCCACCACGCAGCCAGCCGCGCCTATCCACTTGATGCCCAGATGGCTGCACACGCCACCGCCGGCAAATGCGCCAAGGCCGATGCCCAGGTTGAATATGCCCGAGAATATCGACATGGCCACCGATGTACCCTCGGGCGGGGCAATGTTGATTATCTCCGACTGCATGGCCACGTTGTAGGCCGTCACGGCCATGCCCCACACCACACACAGCGCCACGGTGGCCGATATGCTTGCTGCGGCTGGCAGCAGCAGGGCCAGGCACAGAGCCAAGGCCGCCACGGTGACGCCCACAAAGCGGTAGCGGTTGAGGGGGTACAGTTTGGAAAACGCTATGCTGCCCAGCATTCCGGCAGCGCCGTAAATCATGAGTGCAATGGTGATGGTGTCGTTGGCCATATGGGCCACCTGCTTGAAAAACGGCTCGATGTAGCTGTAGGCCACATAATATGATGTGGCGGTGGCGAAGGCAAACAGGAATATGCCCGTCAGCGCCTTGTGGCTGAGCAGGCTGGGCAGCTGGCCAAAGGTGAACTTGCCGCTGCTTTGCACCTGCGGCAAGAACGCCCACAGATATAGAAATGTGAGTGCGGTGCACACGCCAATGCTGAGAAATGTCATGCGCCACCCTATCTGCAGTCCTATGGCGCGCCCTATGGGCAGACCCAGAATTATTGCTATTGATGTGCCCGTCACTATCATGCTCAGAGCCAGTTGCCGGTGTTCGGGCGGTGCGATGCGCACCGCCATAGGCGACACTATCGACCAAAACACGGCGTGTGTGCAGGCCACACCCAGACGGCTGGCCATGAGCATGGCAAAGCTCGTTGATGAGAACGACATGAACTGGAACGCGGCCATCAGCCCCATTATGCCCAGCATGAGCTTGCGCAGGTCAACGCGCGTGGCCAGCACCATCAGCGGCAGCGACAGCAGCATCACCGCCCAGGCATACACCGAAATCAGCATTCCGGCCTTGGCCTCGGTAAGGCCAAAGTCGGCGGCAATGTCGGTGAGCAGGCCGATGGGTATGAACTCTGAGGTGTTGAATACAAAGGACGAGCAGGTGAGGCCAATGAGTGGCAGCCACTTGCTGAGTGGCATTTTGCTATTATTCCCCATATGCGCAAAGTTGCTTCCACGCCCACACGCATGGGTGGACGTGCTAAGATTGTAGACTATTTGTTTGTTTCGGAGTGCAAAGTTAGCTCACATTTGTCAAATGCGGCTACCCTTATGCTGTGAAAAAAGGTTATTGTGGCGGAATGGTGATGTGCGGCTCGGGCTGTAGTGGCAGTCGCGTGGCGAGCTCTTGCGGCGATATTGCGCCTTGCATCGGTTGTGATGCATGCTCAAATCGGCCGTTGGCGCGGTAAATGCCGCAGTTGCCGGCCACAAGTGGGTCGCCCACGGCTATGTCGCGCGGTTGCCACTCGGGGTGGCGCGCGCGGTAGGTGTCGATATAGGCTTTGGCGTTGGCCACGCGCAGCATTGGCACGTTGAGCGCGTCGTCGTCCATGCCCAGGTTCTCGCCGGTGTAGCCCGTCACCTCCACCATGCTGTCGGCCAGGCTGAAGCCCATAGAGGCATACCATTGCCGCAGCCCTGGCCTCTCGGCTATGAGCATGGCCTGCGGCACGCCCTGCCGGCACAACTCCTTCAGGGCCGTGGCCATGAGCCGCAGCCCCAGCCCGCGCCGCCTGTAGTCGGGGTGGGTGGTCACGCCATATATGTATGCTCCGCCGCTGTAGCGCAGCGCGTGCAGCTCGGCCACGGGCTTGCCGCCTACCAGTGTGGCATAGCGGTTGGCCGCGGTGGAATAGCTGCCGAAAAATTGGTCAATCCATTCCATCTCGTCGCCGAATCCCAGTTGCCACAGCCGCTTGAGTCCGGTTAGTTCCTCTGCAGCACCCATACCTTTTTCACCAGTGGGGGCAGTTTCTTCATTTTGTGGCCGATGCCCTTGATAAAGGATGCGGCCTCGGCAGCCGAGTCAAATCCGCGCACGGCCACACAATACTTTTGGTCGGTGGCCGTCCACACAATGTAGGCCGGCTGCTGCAGCTCGCTGCGCAGGCGGTCGCGGTAGCTGGTGGCGTTGAACCTCTGCTTGAATTCGGCCACTATCACGCTGTAGGGCATCACCTCGTTGGGCTTGCCGTCGACCACATTGCACCGGTCGATAATCAGGCGTATGCTGTCGCCGTTCACCGTGTAGGTGTTGCGGTTGTTCTCTTCAATCACCTTGTTGTAGGCCTCAAGGCCCACGTTTTCCTTGGCGCGGCTCACCGACTTGTCGTAGGCGTCCTTGTAGTTCTGCTCAGTGGGGTGACATGCCGCCAGGGCAAGCATTGCGGCCGCTCCGGCCAATACTGTTTTTATAGTCATTGTTCTCATAACCAATTGTGGCGTGCCCAGTGGCCGCGCCGCTGCAAAGATACTCCAACCTGTGCGCAATAGCAAAGCCCCTGGCAGATTTTTAGGTCTGCACAGGGGCTTTGTGGTGATTGGGTCAGGAGTGTGGCGTGGATTATTTCACCATCACCTTTTTGCCATTGTGAATGTAGATGCCGCGCTCGGGGTTGTAGACGCGCACACCGTTTAGGTTGTAGTAGGGGGCGTTGGCGTCGTCGGCCGGAGTCACTTTCACCGTTTCAACGCCTGTGGGAGTGGCGCCGCCGTTGATGGTGGCAAATTTGCTCCACACGGCTGCGGCTTTGTAGGCCTCAACCGACTCGCTCTGCACTTGCAGCTCGGCTTTGGTGTATACGTCGGTGTAGAACACCTTGCCGGTTATGGTGGCAGGCTCCTTGGCGTGAGCTATCACCTTGGTGATGGCTTTGCTGTTGTTGAACACGGCTGTGCCATAGGTCTTTAATGTCGACGGCAACTCCACTGTGGCCAGCTTGGCGCAGTTGAAGAAGCAGCTGTTGCCAAGACTCTCCACGCCTTCGGGAATCTTGATGCTCTCGATGCCCGAGCAGGCAGCGAATGCGTTGTTGCCAATGGCGCGCAGGCTGTAGGGCAGGTCGATGCTGGTGAGGGCGGCGCAGTTGCTGAATGCGTAGTTGTCAACCTTCTCCAGCGATGTGGGGAATGTGAAGCCGGTCAGCAGTTTGCACGTCTGGAAGGCATAGCTGCCAATGTATTTCACTGTTGCGGGCATCTCCACCTTGGTCAGCTTTGCGCAGTTGGCAAATGCGTTGGCCGGAATGGTGTCGATGAGTGCGGGCAGCTCGATTTGCTCAATGGCAGTGTAGCCGAATGTGTACTGGCCAAACTTCTTGAGCGTGCTGGGCAGTTTCACCGAGGCCAGTTTGTCGGCGTGGAAAAACACATGGTTGGGCAGCTCGGTCACTGTGGCGGGAATCTCGATGCTGGTGATGGCCTGCGCATACTCAAATGCGTGGTGGCCTATTTTGCTCACGCTTGCGGGCAGTTTCACCGATTCAAGCTTGGTGCAGTAGTCAAAGGCATAATTGCCCAGGGTGGTCACTGTGGCGGGAATGGTGTAGGCGGTCACCGATCCGGGCACGGTGTAGAGCACAGTCTTGTCCTTGCTCAGCAGCGCTCCGTCTTGCGAACTGTAGACTTTGTTGGCCGCGTCCACGCTGATGCTGGTGAGCTTGGCGCACTGGGTGAACACCTGCTCGCCAATCGAGTCGACACTGGCGGGCACAGTGACGCTGGTGAGCTGGGTGCAGTTTTTCAGTGCCGAGCCTTCAACCACCTTTATCGAGGCGGGAATGGCAAACGTCTCAAGCGCTGTGCTCTGGAATGCTCCGAAGGGAATCACTGTGACCTTCGACGGCAGCTTCACCTCTCTCAGGAACGAGCAGTTGTAGAATGCCATCGAGCCGATTGAGTCTACGCTCTCGGGCAGCTCAACCGATGTGAGGGCCTTGCAGGCGTTGAATGCGTTGTCGCGAATCACCTTCACAGTGCTGGGCAGCTCCACCTTGGCCAGCTTCGAGCAGTTTTGGAATGTGTATTTGTCGATTACGGTCACGCCCGAGGGAATGTTGCAGCTGGTGAGCACCGTGCAGCTGCTGAAGGCGTTGGGGCCAATCTTGGTGACGCTGCTCGGCAGCTCAATCGAAGCCAGCTTGGTGCAGCTGTAGAAAGCCTTCGATGGGATTTCGGTGATGCCGTCGGGGATGTTGATGCTCGTCATCTTGCAGTAGTAGAATGCGCCTTCGCCAATTTCGGTGATGGATGATGGCAGAGTGACGGCTGTTACCTTCGACGAGAAGTTTTTGAAAGCCTCTTTGCCTATGGCGGTCACATTGTAGGTTTCGCCCGAGCCTTCGCTGTCGGTGATGGTGGCTGGCACCACCACTTCACCATTTGCAGTGCATTTGGTTACGGCCACATTGTTGCCCGTGGTCACGGTGTAGGTGATTTTGTCCACCGTGAAACTCTGGGCCGAAGCTGCGCCTGCCATGAGGCAGATTGCAGCCGAAAGGAGTAGATGTTTCTTCATACCTAAACGAGTGTTATTAATTAAAATATGATTATAAATGTTATTTGCTTGCGTGATTGTGTGCAAATTTAGTCATTTTTTTGCTTTTGCCGCCCTGTGGGTTACAAATTTTCAACGAAATGCCACTGAGACGTGCACCAACCCCTTAATTCTATTAAATTGAATAGGGGACGGCCCGTTTTGCGCGTGGCTGCCTGTCATTGCTTGCCCAAGTGCGTTTTTTGCTGTAACTTTGAAACATCATCAACATAATTGCATTAAAAAACTATACAAAACCAAAGCAAAAAATGACAAGAAAACTACTCCTCACAGCCTTGGCGCTACTGATGACCGCTGTTGGCATCAGGGCCGGTGAGGCTCAGAAGCGCGAGATGCGCACGGCGTGGATTGCCACTGTGGCCAACATCGACTGGCCCAGCACGCGGGGCACCGGCGCCAGCGTTATTGCAAAGCAAAAGCGGGAACTGCTCGTCTTCATCGACGGCTTTCACCGCGACAACATGAACGCCATCTGCCTGCAGGTGCGCCCCATGGCCGATGCCCTCTACAAGTCGAGCTACGAGCCGTGGTCGGCCTACCTCACCGGCACCCGTGGCAAGGACCCGGGCTGGGACCCTCTGGAATTTGCCGTTGAGGAGTGCCACAAGCGCGGCATGGAGTGCCATGTGTGGGTCAACCCCTACCGCTTCAGCAAAAAAGGCGGCGCCGACAACACCACTCCGCAAGACGAGGCCGTGAAGGCATCGGGTGTGCTTATCGACAACAATGGCGATCAGGTGTTCAACCCCGCCCTTGAGGCATCGCGCAAGCGAGTGGTGGACGTGTGCCGCGAAATGATTCAGAACTACGACATCGACGGCATCATATTCGACGACTATTTCTATCCCGGTGCTGGCCTGACCACAGGCACCGATGCTCCCGACTACCAGTTGTGGAAGCAGAGCGGCACTTCGCTGTCGCTGGCCAACTGGCGCCGCGCCAACGTGAACCAGATGGTGGCCGACGTCTACAACATGGTGCAGGCCACCAAGCCGTTTGTGAAGTTTGGCATCGGCCCTGCAGGCGTGGCCGGCACTGCCGCCACTTCGGCCTCGAAGCACAACGTTGACCCCTGCCCCGTGGGCAGCGACTGGCAGTACAACACCATCTACAGCGACCCGCTGGCGTGGCTTGAAGAGGGCACCATCGACTACATATCGCCCCAGCTCTACTGGAAGACCAACCATGCCACCAACCCATTTGGCCCGCTCACCAAGTGGTGGAGCTATGCCGCCCATCACTTTGGCCGCCACCACTATGCCAGCCACAACATCTATTTCATGGCCAGCACCAACTCCAAGAGCGATTGGGACGAGATTCTGGCTCAAATCAACTATTCGCGCCAATACAACGAAGACAACGCCCCCGGCGTTAACTTCTATTCGGCAAAATACCTCAACGGCCCGGCCATAAGCGGCTTTGGCGACTACCTCAAGGCCAACTGCTTCCAGCATCCGGCGCTGCCGCCCGCACTCACTTGGAAGGAGAAGGGCAACTATGATGCTCCGGCCAACCTCAAACTCAGCGGCAACACCCTCACTTGGACGGGTGTCGACAAGAAGCTGATGAAATATTCGGTGTATGCCTTCCCCAGCAGCGTGTCGCCCGCCGACATAATGAGCGAGAAGTTTGGCGGCATCAAGTCCGACTATCTGGTGGCTCTCACCTACAGCCCCAGCTATGAGCTCTCGGCCGACCTCGCAAAAGACCACTGGTATGCGGTGTGCGTGGTCGATGGCTGGAACAATGAGTTCGACCCCGCCTACCTCAACGCCCCCGCCGGCCAGGCCGACACGGCCACGCCCATATCGCCCGTAGGCGGTGCCGCCACCACTTGGAATCAGGAATTTAAGTGGACGGCTGCCAGCAGCGAGGCCACCTATCGCATTCAGGTGAGTCCCGACAGTGCATTCTCGAGCGTGGTGCTCGAGCGCAGTTCGCTCACCGAGGCAAGCACCACATTCAACCTTGCCACACTAGAGTCAGCCGCCACCTACTACTGGCGCGTGACCACCAGTCAGCAAGGCCGCTTTGCCACTACCGGCCCCACTGCCACATTCACGTCGCCCAAGCGCAATCCCGCTCCCGTGGCCACACTTGTGTCGCCCGACAATGGCATGGCCACCGACAGCGACTTTGTGATGACCTGCCGCGTGACGGGAGTGCAGAGTGTGGTGGCTCAGGTGTCGGCCGACCCCAACTTTGGCAATGTGCTGTGGCAGCGCGACATGGCAGAGAATGCCGGACAGTGGCAGGCACTTTGCGAGGTTGCCGCCATTGGCAAGGGTAAATTCTACTGGCGCGTGGTGACCGGGGCCGAGTATTGCCTCGACAATGCCACCAGTCCTCGCCAGTTCACAGTGACCGGCATACCCACAGGCAACTACGAGCCTGGATATGTGCGTCGCCGCGACATCGACACATATAATAATATAGAGGACACCGACCAGCGGTCCACCGTGTCGGCCCTTAGCAGCACATGGCTGCGCTCGGTCAAGGAGCCTTACAGCAACATGACTTTTGTGAGCGACGGCCTTTGCCACCGTGGCTTCACCGCCTATGCCGACCGCCTGCTGGTGGTGGGTCGCGCTGAAAACACGCAAGGCTCGCAGGTCACCATCGACCACTACGACAAGGCCTCCGGCGAAAAGCTGAAGACCGTGGTCGTGGGCGAAGACTCGCAGGTGGCCTATCTGCCAGGCAACGACATATTCACCGACAATGCCGGCAATGTGCTCATCAGCAACCTCACGTTGCGCATCAGCACCACTCCGCTCACCATTTGCCGCGTGAATCCGGAGACGGGTGAGGCCACCGTGGTGGCTTCGCTCACATGCGATGAAACCAGCACCGGCCGCATCGACCACTGCAACGTGTGGGGCGATGTGAACTCGGGCAACTTCACCGTGTTTGCCGCCATGTCGAGCGGCACTCAGCTTGTGCGCTGGACCATTAAAGACGGCAGTCTGGCCTCGATCAGCGTGGTGGGCATCAAGGCCTACACTGCAGGCGCAAGCCAGCTGGGTATAGCTCCGCGTGTGTGGCCGGTGAGCTCCACCCGGGCCTATGTGAAGGGCAGCAGCATCGACCTTGCACTCTACGATTTCACCACGGGCGCCATAGTGCAGCAGTTCGACAACGGCACCAATGTGCTCTCGGGCCACCGCCAGGCCAACGGCATGGCCATGTTCACCAACGGTGGCGAGCGCTATGTGGTGCTTCCCACTGGTGACCACACCACCGATACTGGATTCCAGTTCACTCTGGCCCGCTGCGGCCAGGGTGGCACCCTCTCGGGCAGCAAGGCCATGTGGACGTTCCCCAAGCGCGGCATGGGCAATGTGAACAGCAACACCTGGAACGCCCTTTGTGTGGCCGACAGCGTGGATGCCACCACCACCGACCTCTACTTCTACGTGCCGGGCAACGGCCTTGCCGCCTACCGCATGACACAGACCGTGAAATCGGCCATCGAGACTGCAATATCTGCGGCCAACTGCCCACGCGTCATCGTTCGTGGAAATCTCATTGAGTTGAGTCAGGTGGTTAGCAGGGTTGAACTGCTTGATGCAGCGGGCCGTAGCCTGCTTGTGAAGCATAACGCCTCGAGTCTTCAGAAAAATGGACTCAAGGGTGTTTACCTGCTCAGGTGCACTATGGCCGACGGCGTGACGCACACCATTAAGCTGTCGCTCTGATAGCGGCTCGCTTTTCATTACCGCATTCATTGGCGGCCGTCGCCCTGCAGCAGAGTGGGGCGGTGCCCGCCATTTTGTTTATATATATGTTAACGCAATTGCTGCAATCGCAATTTAATTGCATATGTGAATTTGACTATTAATCTTGGTGGTTGCGGAAATATTTGAAACTTAGTTGCTTATATGCAATGGCTGTTGACTTTGGCAGGTGCTCAATGCATTAAATATGAATAAATCTACCAGAAATGGTTACGTTAAAAATAATGATTTTTTGTTCACGAAATTAAAATATTGCTAAATGACTGCTATTTAACATAGTCAAGTGGGGCTTATTTCGAAAAATAGTATTAAGTTTGTAAAGAAATACGGCTATAACCACAAAGTTTCGGGCGCATTGTGTCCGTGCTGTGTGGGTTGTTGTGCTCTATTTCACTTGCATGGATAGGCAACTATCTGCTAAAACAACTGGTTAAAGACGAAAACAATAAACCTGTAATAAAAACAATAAAAAAGTAATTATGAGAAAACAGCTATTGCTTCTGTTATTTTCCCTCTTTGCGGTGATGGGCTTCGCCCGCACTGTGACTGGCATAGTTGTGCAAGCCTCTGATAAAGAGCCGATTATCGGCGCTTCTATTCAGGTGCATGGCACATCTAAAGGCACAGCTACCGACATCGACGGAAAGTTTACTCTCGATGTCAACGACGGCGACGTGCTTGACGTGTCTTATGTGGGAATGAATCCCATCTCGGTGAAGGTTGGCAAACAAACCACCATCAACATTGAGATGAAGGAGAACTCTCAAGTTCTTAAAGAAGTGGTTGTAACCGCCATGGGCCAAACCCAGGAAAAGAAGAAACTTAACTTCGCGGTTCAGTCGCTTAACAACGACCAGGTGACTGCCGGTGGTTCTAACAACTTCGTTAACTCACTGCAAGGTAAAGTGTCTGGTCTTCAGGTGGCTACCGGTGGTGGCTCACCCAACTCTTCTTCGCAGGTGATTA
Source organism: uncultured Muribaculaceae bacterium (assembly GCA_934667475.1). GTDB lineage: Bacteria > Bacteroidota > Bacteroidia > Bacteroidales > Muribaculaceae > Sodaliphilus. The sequence continues at coordinate 486,180 of CAKUMB010000001.1, forward strand.
TCCGCGCCATCTCTTCGGTCAACCCCTCGCAGAGCAATGAGCCGCTTATCATCATCGACGGTATGCCCGTGCGTGGCAAGGGCTCTTCGCTTTCCGACATCAACCCCGACGATATCGAGAACATGTCGGTGCTGAAAGGCGCTGCCGCATCGGCCCTCTATGGCCAGGAGGCTTCCAACGGTGTTATCATGATTACCACCAAGAGCGGTAACAAGACTGGTGCCGTGAACGTTAATGGTACTGCTACAGTTGAGGTTAACGTGCCTATGCGTGTTCCCAAAATCCAGAAGACATTCCTCCCGGGTACCTACGGCTTCTATAAAGAAAATTCAGCCTCGGGTGGCTGGGGCCCCTATGCTCGCACCCAAGACAAAATCTACGACAACACTGGCAACTTCCTGGGCACTGGCATCATGCAGAAGTATGACGTGTCAATCTCGGGTGGTACAGAGAAGTTCAACTCTTACGCTTCGGCCAGCTACACCAACAGCGACGGTGTGATTCCCAAGGACTACAAGAATCAGCTCACCGTGTTCCTGAAAGGTTTCTACAAACCGTCTGACCAGGTTACATTCCAGCTCACCACCAACTTCGTCAACAGCAAGTCGCGTGGCTTTGGCAATGCAATGTCTACAGTCTACAACTGGTCGATTGACAAGGATATGAGTGATTATCAAACAGTTGACGGCCACGTGAATTGGGCTAACCGCTACGATCACTGGGAGCAGCTGCTCGACACCGAGCGCATCGGCGCCGGCATCTCGCCCTACTTTGGCCGCTACCGCGACAAGAGCGAAACCGAGAGCAACCGCATCATTGTCAACGGTCAGCTCACCTACGAGCCCATCAAAGACCTCGTGTTCACCGGCAAGCTCGGCTACGATAAGTCATACACCACTTATGAGAGCTACACTGTGCCCCGCCTCTATTCTGGCGACTTCAACAACATCAACGACCCAGAGGTGCAGAAAGCACTGAGCGACATGCAATACAAGTTTGGCGCCTACACATTCCAGCCCTCACGCGGCCAGCAGTTTACTGCTCAGTTCCTTGCCACCTACAAGCGCACATTTGCCGAGGACTACAACTTCAACATCCTCTTCGGTGCCGAGTATAAGGAGACAAGCAGCTATGAGGCTCAGATGGCAGGCCAGAAGTTCATGCTCGACGGCGACTTCTACAGCTTCCAGAATGTGGACCCCACCACATTCACTGCCAGCGGTTCGAGCGACTATAATATGTATCTCTATCACACAAAAGATAACAAGTATGGCTACTTTGGCGAACTCCGCTTCGACTACAAGGGCATGGCACAACTCTCTGTGACTGGCCGTTACGATGGCTCTTCGCGCCTGAAGCAGTCGGGCCCGACATACTTCTATCCTTCGGTTACCGCCGGTGTGATTTTCAGCGAACTCTTCCACCTGCAGAACAGCTGGTTCTCTTATGGTAAGATTCGCGGTAACTGGGCAAAGGTTGGTAAGGACTGCCCCCGTTACCTCTTCAACGACACCTACAAGCAGTGGAGCACATTCCCCGACGGCGGTTATGGTGTAGACCCCACCGTGTCGCGCGCCATCACACTGGTGCCTGAGATGACAAGCTCTTGGGAAATTGGTGCCGACCTGCGCTTCTTCAACAGCCGCACCCGTCTGGATGTGGCCTACTACTCAACCACTGTCGACAACCAGATTGTGAGCGTGCGCGTATCGCCCGCATCAGGTACCATTCTGCAAACCCGCAACGAGGGTTCTATCGAGAACTATGGTATGGAGTTCACTCTGGCACAAGACATTATCCAAACCAAGGACTTCAGCTGGACTGCCACTTTGAATGCCTCGTTCAACCGCGGCCGCGTGCGCTCGCTGCCCGACGGCATCGTGGAAATCCAGGGCTCGCAGTATGGCGACATCTTCCCCTGTGCCTACCTGCACGGTTCTACCACCGGTATTTCTGGTAAGGACTACCAGCGCGACCCCAACGGCAACGTGATTTGCAACGCCGACGGCTATCCCCTCATCAGCCCGGTTAAGGGTAACTACATTGGTAACCGTGAGCCCGACTTCCTCATGGGTCTCGGCTCTACATTCCGCTATAAGAACGCCACTCTGTCGTTCCTGCTCGACGGCCGTTGCGGCGGCGACGTGGTCAACGTCACCAACCGCGGCCTCATCAGCAACGGTATGAACCACCTCTATGAGAAGTACCGCAACCGCGAGATAATCTTCAAGGGCGTTGTTCAAAACCCCGACGGCACTTACAGCCCCAACACCACACCTATCGTTCTTGACCAGAACTTCATCAGCACATACTTCAACACCGTGTCGAGCAACTTCATCGAAGACGGCTCTTACATCCGCTTGAGCTATGTGACTCTGGGCTACAACTTCAAGAACATGCTCAAGAGCAGCTGGTGCGTTAAGGATCTGGGCATCACATTCACTGCCCGCAACCTGTTCCTGCTCACCAAGTACACCGGCAACGACCCCGCCATCATGGCAGGCGTTTCGGGCGGTACTGGCGCAATGGGTATCGACAACTACAACGTGCCCAACACTCGCAGCTACAACGTGACACTTAAAGCATCATTCTAATCATCATTTTTAGGACAGAATTCAAAATCATGAATAAGATAACAAAATTCGCATTATTCCTGTTGGCCGGTATGACCATGGTCAGCTGTGAAGACAAGCTCGACGACAACGTGAACCCCGACAGGGCTCACAGCATCACCGCCGAGGTGGGTCTGCCCGCAGTCGTGTTCTACGCCCAGCAGTCGGTATATGACCATGCAGAATACTACAACTACCTGTCGCAGTGCCTCACCACCGGCGGCAAGAGCTCTGTTGGCTCATATTCCTACAAGAGTGAGTGGGAATTCCTCACTATGAACCGTCACCCGCAGTGGCGCCGCCACTTCTATGATGTGGGCGTCAATGCCAACAACATCATCAACAACTCGCGCGATATCAACTCGCCCAACTACGAGCTGATTGCCCGCACCATCAAACTCATGTCGACCCAGCTCGCTACCGACGCTTTCGGCGACATGCCCAACTCGCAGGCTTATCAGAGCAACTCGCCCGCCTACGACACTCAGGCTTCAATCTACGAGTGGATGTTCAACGAGTGCGACAACCTTATAAAGATGTATGACGACCCCGCTGTGGTCAACTGCCCCACCAACCGCACCATCACTGCCAAGCAGGATCGCGTGTATGCCGGCGACCTCAGCAAGTGGAAGGGTCTGGTGCTGGCCATCAAGGCCCGCCTGCTGGTGCGCAACCTGCCTAATGTGGACCGCAGCGCTGCCACTTGCCAGAAGATTATCGACGCAGCCGACGCAGCCATCAAGCAGTGGCGCAGCGGCGACCTGCTCTACGGCAGCTGGTTTGGCAACGAGCCCCGCTACAACTTCACTGGCGGCACCAACGAGCAGAACTGCGTGTGGAGTGTGGCTAAGCCTGTAATCAACTCTTGGGAGTCGCGCCGCAACCTCCTCGACGAGGCCATTCCGTCGCGCTTCTTCATGCAGGACCTCCTGGGCATCTCTGCCCCCAACAACGAACTTAAGTGCGGCCGCTTCAACGGCGAGGGCGCTCACGATGGCTATGCCAACGACCCCCGTTGCGGTCTGCTCATGATTTCGCGCGAAGGCCCCGCCACCGCATCGGTGTCGAGCAATGTGAACAAGATGCGTTTCCTCGACAACAACATCGGCATGGGCTCGACTTTCAAAATCGCAAACTATCCCAACCTCTATATGGGTGCATATGCAGGCGACGTTGACTGCTACAACCCCATCTTCACAATGGAGGAGCTCTACTTCATCAAGGCCGAGGCCGAATACTGGCTTGGCAACAAGACCGAGGCTTGCGCCCTGGCCAAGGAAGCCACTGAGTGGAACATTCAGCGCCACCTCGACTTCTTCCTGAAGAAGTACACCAACGAGAACTACAATGCCAAGGCCGACAACAAGTATCCTGGCGAGTCGAAGGCCGGCAAGCCTGGCTTCCAGGCCAAGGAATACTGGGACGCTCAGGTCAACGCATTCCTCAACGATGTGGCCTACTATCGCGGCTCGAGCAAGAACCCCTCGGTGCACAAGGTTACCGACCGTGGCAACAAGCACTGGTTCTTCAACCCCTCTGAGTTCTCGCTGCGCGACCTCATGGAGCAGAAATACATAGCCATGTATATGCAGCCCGAGCAGTGGACCGACATGCGCCGCTACCACTACAGCAACAACCGCAACCACTACGGCATTGGCGACAACAACGAAATCGTTTATCCCACTCTGCGCCGCCCCTACAACCTGTATGCCGCTTACTGGATCGACGGCCTCACCGAGGATCAGAAGGAGAACACTTGGATTCAGCGCATCAACTACGACCCCGAGACCGAGGAGAAGTATAACAAGGCCGAACTCGAGCGCCTTGGCGCATACAAGAACTACAAGTGGCTGCAGAAGCCTATGATTTGGGCCGAGACCTACGGCACAGTGACTTCGCTCACTGGCAAGTGAAATCAAAATTCATCAAAATCAAAGTAAACTACAATTCAGTATGAAACTAAATAAATTATTCGGTTCATTCGCATTGCTGGCCCTCACCCTCTCGTCGTGCGCCAACCACGACCCGTTTGATCCCGTGGAGATTGGCCAGATAGTGCCCACCGTATACTGGGAGCTCAGCTCTTCTACTTGCAAGGCTGGTGACTATGTTCACTTCAAAGGCAAGTACTACACCGCTCCCGACAAGCAAATCGACTATTCTGAGGTGCGTGCCGTGGTCACCCGCAGCCAAAGCTCGGCAGCCACTTGCAAGCTCACCACTTCGTATGCCCTCACACAGACAGTGGCCACTCAGGACACCGTGCGCTACGACAGCGTCTACACCTATCCTCACAGCAAGGCTGAGTTCGACGGCTGGGAATACGTGCTCAACGACTCGTTCCCCACATCGCGCACACTTTCGCCCGTCACCTGGAACGAGCCCACTGAGTGGGATCAGGCCCGCTTCGACCTCTACTATCCCTCCACTTTCCAAGACGAGTTCAAGGAGAAGGTGGTGACCGCCCTCACCAAGGACAGCACCTACTACAACGACCTGCGCAACGTGTACATCAACTACGACTTCACAGCCGAGCAGTTTGAGGCACTCAACGCAAAGTATAGCGTCAACTTCCCCACTGTCACAGCGACAGCCGACAAGAGCGACGCGTGGTATACCACTACCGATGTCGACCACTACTACTACACCACACTGGTCGACGGCGTTAAGGTGGTGCACGAAGTTGCCACTCAGGCCGACGCCCCAGAGGGCGTTAACGTGTGGCCCGTGTACAAGTCATCGCCCTGGGTGTTCAGCCGCTACAGCGACGACACCGGTGGCACACTCAACTCAGTTCGCGCCGAGTACATGCCCTACTGGAAGGAACTCATCAGCGAGATTCCATTCACCGGCTGGATCTACAACAGCACCGACAAGAACTATGCTGTGAGCTTCTCGCGCAAATACACTATCGTGCCCAAGTTCCGCGTGTTTGACACCAACGGCAAGATGGGTACCGACACCAACACCAAAACAGTTGAACTCAATTAAAGCAAATAGCAGATTATGAAATTAATTAAGAATATCGGACTTTTGGCCATGATGGTTCTGATGCTGGCTATGACCGCCTGCACCGACAAGGAGCCCAATTATGGCAATTTCCCCACCAAAGACGTTGACTTCACCTACAACGTCGACGGTAATGAATACACGCTCGATTTCTATGTTGTGTCGAAGATTAAGTTCAACAACATATCGGTGAAAAAAGGTAATGTGTCTTGGGACTTCGGCGACGGCAGCACTTCTACCGAGCAGAACCCCGTGCACAAGTTTGCCAAGGCTGGCCTATATCAGGTGAAACTCACCGTTGAGGGCGCCGGCACACGCACCTATCCGCTGCTGGTGAGCGACATCGCTCCCGTGCTCAGCGTCACCGAGCAGAGCGCACCCACAGTGGTCATCAACGATGTGACCGTGGACCTGGGCATCTCGCTGCCTAACCCCGAGCACCTCAAGACCAAATATGTGTGGAAGTTCCCTGAGGGCACTCTCAACGCCGACGGCCAGGAGATGACCGAGTTTGTGGGCTACGAGCACGAGGATGGTACTATCGACAACCCCGGCGCCCTGAAGTTCCGCAACATCGGCTCGCAGAAAATCGAGCTCCAGACTTGGTTTGACGTTGATGGCGAGAACCGCCGTCTCGAAGACTCTTATGTCAATGTGCAAGTGGGCTACAACCAGCCCGCCCCCACAGTATACTACGCCACCTATGGCGGCAATGTGAAGGCCTACAAGATTATCGACCCGTCGACCCTGCCCGCAGGCACCAAAAACCTGCCATTCGACATGGGCATCAGCGCTGGCACCACTCCTATGAACCTCGTGTTTGCCAACGTGAAGAACGACTCGGTTGATCAGGACTACGTCTACATCATCGATGCAGGTAAGCAATACACCTACGTCAACGATGAGGCCGACAACCTGGGCGATGGCAAAATCACCGTGATGGCAGCCGACGGCTCGTCGTCAAACGTGGTGGTGACCAACGTGGGCGGCCAGGCATTCAACGACCCCTTCGAGGGCTGCGCCGATGCCAACTATCTCTACTACACCGACCGTAACACCGGCATCCGCCGCGTGGCTCTGAGCAGCCGCGGTGGTGTGGAGAAGACCAACTACAAGAGCACCGATGGCTACATGGTGGTCAACAACCAGCTCACATACTATGGCCAGGGCATGAGCTATGGCGCAATCCACACCTCGCTCTACTACGACAAGAACCAAGTGTTCTGGTGGGTGAAGAACTACTCGGGTAACGGCGTTTACCGCTTCAAGGCCAGCGACATCAAGTCGAGCGTTAAGGCCGGCGACCCGCTGCCTTATCCCATCGTGCTTGCGGCCACTCAGCCGCGTGCATTCACCCTCGATGAGGACCGTAATGCAATGTATGTGTGGTATTCTAAGGGCACTACTCCCGGTGTGGGCTTTGCGGCCTACACAATCCCCGCAGCCAACGCCACTACCGAGTATAAGAACTACACCACATTCATCGGCATGGATGCTGCTCCCGAGAACACCACAGCCGACGAAGGTCTTTACGTGACCCAGTTTGCCGTTGACAAATACACCGGCAACGTGTTCTTCGGTTTCCGTGCCGGCAGCGGCGAGAAGACCTACACCACTGGTCTCTACTACTTCGACTACAACACCAAGAAGATGGTGAACTACTGCGGCAACAAGGATCGCATACTTGGCGTGTGCATCAATCCCCGCAAGACCAACCTCTTCTAAGGTAGACGCATACTGCGCCTGGACTCAGCACGAAAGGCGCAACTAACAAAAGTCCGCATCTCGCAGCAGTGAGATGCGGACTTTTGTGCTATAAATGGTAGTGCTTGCCCGAAAGCACGCATTTAGGTTTTTTATCCATATTTTAATATAAAATATTTTGCTGTCTCACTAATTATAGCTTACTTTGTTCAACTTTGTAAAGTTGATTAATGGTACACAATTAAATCACTAATTAATAATTTTAATTTCATCAACATGAAGAAATTTTTACTCTCAGCAGCAGTAGCTGTAATGGCAGTGGCCAGCGCATCGGCCACTACCGACGGCGTTAAATACGCTACGGTTGACGGTATCAGCATGACCAACAATTGGGTGCTCGACCGTGCTCACACTTTCGATGCAGCATTCAAGAACTCTCCCCTCAACGGCGCAACCCGTGCCCGTACGGCCGTTATGGCCAAGGGCAAGGTGTATGTGTCTCAGTCGGAGGCCAAGCAGGCCGTATATGTTAACGACGAAGGCAAGAACGACACTGTGATGCAGGCTCTCGTTCACGTTTACGACGTTAAGACAGGCGCTTTCGAGAAGTCGATTCCCGTTACTCTCGATGGCAAGCCCTTTGGCGAATTCCTTGGCGCTAACCAGATTGGTGTCGACAGTTTCGGCCACCTTTGGATAGCTTCCTACACCAGTGAGAAGGCTGCCACCATCCCCGTTTATCAGTTCGACCCCACCTCGGGTGCTCTGACACTGGTGGCCAAACTCAATAAGGGCGACAAAATCGCACGCACCGACTACTTCGACGTGATTGGCGACATCACCCGCAAAGAGGCTGAGTGCACAATGATGACTCCCGGCACACAGGTTGAGACCGTTTACCGCTGGCACGCCAACAAGGGTGGTGAGTTTGAAGGCGGCTTCGACGGCGACACCTACCTTGACATCACTGAATTCTATCCCGAAAGCTGCACACAGTGGAGCTACGCTCCTGTGGCCCGCATCGTGCTTGGCGACAGCGAAGACAACCTCTATGCAGGCGAACTCTTCTACATCGACGGCTTCAACAGCGCTCCTCTTCTTTATCAGAACGACGGCTCGCTGGCAGGCAGCTTCAACGGCGTTGACGCAAGCCTCGTTCCCTCAGCAGGCACCAACGGTGTGGCTGAGTTCCACCTGGGCGACGCAAGCGGTGAGAATGTGAAGAACTTCATCGTTTACTCAATGTATCAGTATGACGGCCACGGCTGCCAGGCCAACATCTGCGAGCTGGGTGAGAACTCTTCAATCGAAGGCATGAAGAAGTATTGGCAGACCGACTCTCTCGGTGGCACCAGCGACGGTGGTAACCGTATTCACAGCCTCAACGTGGAGTACTCAAAAGACTCTAAGGGCAACGATGTGGTGACTCTGTTCAGCTACAAGTGTAACAACGGTATGGCCGTTTACACCATCTCGATGGGCGGTGAAAGCGGCGTCAACGGTGTTGAGGCAGCTGACGCAGCACTCTACGTAGAGGGCAACGTGGTTAAGGTTTCAGCTCCCGCAGCTATCGAGGTTTACAACGTGGCTGGCCAGAAGGTGGCTGCTGCCAATGGCACCGAGCTCACCATCAACGGCAACGGCGCTTACATCGTGAAGGCTGTTGTGGCTGGCAAGACTCTCACCAAGAAGGTGGTGCTCTAATCACAGCAATTGACGCTCACAGCCGCTAAGGCGGCAAGCAAATAGCACAGGCGGCTCTACCCACAGGGTAGGGCCGCTTTTTTGTGTATGCGTGTCAGCACACAATTCTTTTTTATCGGTAATTATAGTGTGCGATCCACTAAAAATGGCTATCTTTACCATAGAATTCAGCCATTGAGGCCTAAACGAAATGATATTTATAAAAACCATATAAACTAATTTGCACAAATGAAGAAAATACTTACTCTGGCAATGCTTGCGGCAGCCTCTGTTGGGGCTGGCGCAACCACCACCCACGCCCTGCGCGGCGTTGAATTTCAGGTGGACACGCTGTTTCACAACCAGATTGGGCCCAGCACCACGCAGACGTCGCTGTGGTTTCACAACGACAACACCCTGCTGCGCGTGTTCTACACCACCATGGACATGACCAACCCCTATCTGTCGCTGGGCGGCGTGTGCGCCACCGACCACGTGGCCGGCAACGAGACCATCTCGGGTATGGCCAAGCGCAAGTCGACTCCCGGCAACCGCTACTTTATTGGCGTCAACGGCGACTTCTTCTACACCAGCGGCCAAACCGTGCGCAAGGTGTCGCAGGTGGGTTCGCCCGTGGGCTCAACGGTGGTCGAGGGCGAAATCTACAAGGCCAACAATGGCGCGCGCGACTACAAGCAGCTCATAGTTGACCACAACGGCAACCTTTATGCCGACCCGTTCACCTTTGGCGGCACCGTGGTCAAGGCCGACGGCACATCGGCCCCATTGGGCGGAGTGAACTACTGGGCCACTGGCGCATGGGACAAAATCACACTCTACACCGACCGCTACTATGGCAGCACCAATGAGGTGAACACAGGCACTGAGGTTAAGGCGGTGCTGGCAAAGGGTGAGACCTTCAACGCTGCCTCGCCGTTCCGCCTTGTGGTGGCCGGCGCGCCTAGCACTGCTGGCGACATGACCATCGACTCGGCCGCGTTTGTAATTCACGGCCATGGCGCCTCGGCCAGTTTTGTGGCAGGTCTTAAAGAGGGCGACGTGGTGACTGTTACCCCCTCATGGACGGCCAACGGCGTTTCGGTTAACCCGCTTGAGGTGGTGAGCGGTAATCCAAAGATTCTCGCTGGCGGCGAGGTGCTCGACAGCGAGGCCGACCGCGGCGATGCCAGCGGCAACCAGCCCCGCGCCGCCATCGGTTTTGCCAACGGCGGCAAGAAGGTGGTGTTTATGGTGGTCGACGGTCGCTCGCCACTGTCCTATGGCGTGCGCACCACAGTGCTGGCCGACCTCATGAAGTATGCCGGCGCCACCGATGGCATCAACATGGACGGCGGCGGCTCGGCCGTGCTCTACACCAGTGCCCTGGGCAACCGCAACCGTCCCAGCGATGGCACCGAGCGTGCCGACGGCAACGGCTTCTATGCCAAATACAGCTGCCCCGACGACAGCACTCTGGCCTCAATCCGCTTCATCGACTATAAGCTTGAAACCCCGAAATACGGCATCTACACGCCACACTTCTATGGCTACAACAAATATGGTGTGCTCATCGACCGCGATGTGCAGGGCGTGAAGCTGTCGTGCCCCGCCAGCGTGGGCCACATCAAGAACGACACCACATTCATTGGCGACGGCACCGGCTGCGCTCCTCTCACCGCCACAGTGGGCGCCATCAGTGTGCAGCAGCTCATCACCGTCGACGGCAATGTGGACAGTGTGCGCATGGCCCACAGCGCCATCATCAACGACACCTACCACCCCTACACCGTGGAGGTGAACAGCTATGTGGGCGGCAACACATCACCCATCGACCCCACCGCACTGTCGTGGAGCAGCAGCGACCCCGCTACCGTGGCCATCGACGCCAACACCGGTGTGCTGCGCGGCCTTGCCAACGGTGAGGCCACTGTCACCGGTACCGTGGGCGACTTCAGCACCAGCATGGATGTGACTGTGGAGCGCCCCACAGCCCGCGTGATGCCCATCGAGGCCAACCCCGACGCCAGCACATGGCAGGTGAGCCAGACGGGCGGCAAGGGCGGCAAACTCACCACTGTGGGCAACGGCTTTGTGTATGACTACACCGGTGCTTCGGGCCGCACACCAAAAATCACGCTCAGCAAGCAGGTGCGCCTGTGGAGTCTGCCCGACACGCTGCGCGTGCGCATCAATCCGGGCGAGGCCGTAGTCAAGGGCGTGACGTTTGGCCTGCGCGCCGGTGCCGGCAAAATCACCTACAAGTCGATTAGCGGCACCCTTAAGGCCAACACCGAAAACGTGGTGAGCCTGCCCACAGCCGCATGGACCGATGCCGCCAGCATGGCCAGCTATCCCATCACCCTCAACAGCGTGCAGCTCACCATGGGCACCAGCACCAAAGGCAAGGCCTATCAGGTGCAGATTCCGGGCATCGAGACGGTGTATACCGCCGTGCCAGTTTCGGGCATCGATGCCGTGGGCGCCGACGCTGCCTTCACTGTGACTGCCACTGGCACTCAACTCAACTTTGGCTCAGTGGTCGACAGCGCCGATGCCTACGACCTCACCGGCCGCCTCGTGGCCACAGCCAACGGCGTGAGCAGCCTGCGTCTGCCCGCCCGTGGGACCTATGTGGTCACCGTCAAGGCTGGTTCCAGCACCGTCACCCGCAAGGTGGTGCTCTGAAGCCCCCTATAAAACGATAACACCCAAACATGTCCGGCCCGACTGCCATCTTGTGCAGCCGGGCCGGCTTTTTTTACGCGCGCTTGCGCTGTGGTGAAAAATGCTTATCTTTGTGGAAGCATTGGAGCGTGGCTCCATGCCGCTAATTGCAACTTTAATCACGCATAAACCGCATTCAATATGAAAAAATCACTCATGGCATTAGCTGCCTCACTGTGCCTGGGCGTGCCGCTTGCTGGCGCGTCGGCCACTTTCAGCCTGATGGATGTCCCCTTCACGGTCGACACCCTCTATCACGCCAAGGTGGGCCCCGGCACCACTCAGACCTCGCTGCTGTTTCACAACGAGAGCACCACAATCCGCGCATTCTATTTCACCTTCGATGTGGGTACGCCTGGCGTGCGCTACGGCGGCATCTGTGCCGGCGACCGCCTTGCCGGCAACGAGACGGTGAGCGGCATGGCCCAGCGGCGCTCAAAGCCCGGTGAACGCTACTTTGCCGGTGTCAACGGCGACTTCTTCTACACCAGTGGCAATTCGGCCGGCAAGACTCAGCGCGGTGCATCTATTCTGGGCACCACGCTCGGCTCCACAGTGTGTGGCGGCACCATCTACCGTGCCTACAACAACATACGCCAGTTTGCCATCGACACCAACAACCGCTATTACATCGACCAGGTGGTGATAGGCGGCAGCCTCACAGCCCCCGGCGGCTCACAGGCCCCGCTGGCGGCGTTCAATGCCGAGGCCCCGGCTGGGGTGGTGACCGTATATAACGACCTGTATTACGGCAGCACCAACGAGTTTACCGACGACATGGCCGAGGTTGAAGCCCGCCTTGCCGACGGACAGACACTGCAACTGGGCCGCAAGTGCCGCATGGTGGTGACCGGTGCACCCAGCACTGGGCACGATATGCTAATTCCCGACGGCCGCTTTGTGATTCACGGCCGCGGCGATGCATGCCGCCAGTGGGTGATGGCTCTGCACGAGGGCGATACCATCGAGGTGGATTCGCGCGTCACCGTCAACGGACAGGAAATTGTGCCCGTCGAACTGTTGTCGGGCCTCCCCAAAGTGCTCGGCGGCGGCCAGACGCTCGACACCGAGAGCCAGTGGTATGACGGCGCCACCCAGCAGCCCCGCGGCTCCATAGCCTTTGGCGACGGCGGCAAGAAGCTCTACTTTCTGGTGGTGGACGGCCGCTCGCCCATATCGGCAGGCGTGCGCCTGCGCCAGTTGGGCGACATCATGCGCTATGCCGGCGCCACCGAGGGCCTCAACATCGACGGCGGCGGCTCGGCCACAATCTACTCGAGCGCGCTGGGCGTGATTAACCGCCCCAGCGACGGCACCGAGCGCGCCGACGGCAATGGCTTTTTTGCCATCAGCACCGCGCCCGACGACAGCACGGTGGCCGAAATCGGCTTCGTTGACTGGAAACTCGAACTCCCGCGCTATGGCACCTGCGTGCCGCGCTTCTATGGTTACAACAAATATGGCATGCTCATCGACACCGACCTCAAGGGCGTGAAACTCAGCTGCCCCGGTCAGATTGGCCACGTGCGTGCCGACAGTGTGCTGGTGGCCGACGGCCTTGGCTGCGGCACACTCACTGCCACCTATGGCGGCATCACAGCCCAGCTGCCCGTGACGGTGGTGGCCACCGATGCCATGGCCATGCGCTGCGACAGCCTTATCACCGACGGATACCGACATCAGGCCGTTGAGGTGCAGGGCCAGGCCGGCGGCAAGACCGTTGCCCTCGACCCTTCGGCCCTGGTGTGGAGCAGCAGCGACGAGAGTGTGGCCCGCATTGGCGCCAATAGCGGCGTGCTCACAGGCGTGGCCGACGGCACCGCCATCATCACCGGCTCGGTGGGCGACTTCACCGGCACCGTGAAGGTTACGGTCGAGCGCCCCACGGCTCACATTATGCCCATCGAGAAGAGCATCGACCTTGCCACCTGGACCATAACCCAAAGCGGCGGCACAAGGGTGTCGGCCGATGTGGTGGGCAACACCGCCATCAAATATGTGTACACTGGCAAAAGCGCGCGTGTGCCCAGCATTAAGCTTAACAAGAAGGTGCGCCTGTGGAGTCTGCCCGACACCTTGCGCGTGCGTCTCAATCCAGGCGAGGCGCCGGTGAAGTCGGTGTCGTTCACCCTGCGCACGCCCGGCGGCAAGGCCACCACTGTGGCCGTGACCCCCGACACCATACCGCACAACCAGGAAACCGTGTTCAGCCTGCCCACCGCGCAGTGGACCGATGCCATCGACCCGGCCAGCTATCCCATTATGCTCAGCACCATTCAGGTGAATATGGACAAGTCGGAGACGGGCAAGCAATACACAATGCTCTTCAGCGGTCTGGAATGCGCCTACAGCATGACCGACACCTGGCCGAGCGCCGTGGAGCGGGTGGCCGTGGAGCCAGGGCTCACTGTCACTGCCCACGGCACGCGCTTCACTCTCAGCACCGTGGCCGATAGGGTGGAGGTCTACGACACCGCCGGCCGCCTTGTGGATTCGGCTACTGCCGCCTCGCAAATCGATGTGCCGTCGGCGGGCCTTTATGTGCTGGTGGTGGCCAATGGCGGCCACAGCCGCGCGGTGAAGGTGGCGGTGAAATAGGGTACTACTGATGATAATAGCGAAGTTTCATCGCTTTTTAATATGATATTTGCCCCAAAGACTGTAACTTTGAAGCGTTAAGTAATAAACCTGTTGGCTGGCGGCCAATGCCGCCAGCCACATTAAACAACTATTTTACGTAGATTATGAAGAAAACCATTACTCTTGCAAGCATGGCATTGGGCCTGGCGCTCACTGCCAGCGCCAGCGGCAACGTGACGCTGTGGGGGGGCGACTATCAGGTCGACACCCTCTATCATGCCAAAGTGGGACCCGGCATCACCCAAACGTCGCTTCTCATCTCCAACTCAAGCCGCGCGATGCGCGCCTTCTATGCCACTGTCGATCTCACCAACCCTAATGTGACAATCAAGGCCGTTTCGGCTACCGACAAGATCAACGGCAACGAAACCGTGTCGGGCATGGCCAAGCGCAAAGACGCTCCCGGAGCCCGCTATCTGGTGGGCATAAACGGCGACTTCTACTTCACCAGCGGCACCACCAGCCGCGGCCAGTCGCTTGTGGGCACCCCACTCGGCACCTGCATAGCCGATGGCAAGCTTTACAACGGCTCAAGTGGCTACTGGCCATTCGTGCTCGATGTGAACAAGCAGGTGTATATCGACCCTGTGGGCGTTAGCGGCACGGTGACCATGCCCGGCGGCGCGTCGGTGCTGCTGCATGGTGTGAACGTGGGTCCCTATGATGGCAAAATCACTGTGTATAACTCAAATTACTATAGCGGCACCAACGTGACTGGTGGTGCCGAGGTGCAGGCCAAGATGGCCGACGGCGCCGCATTTGCGCTGGCAGGCCCCAACAAGCTGGTGGTGACCAGTGCGCCCAGCACCGATGGCGATATGACTATTCCTGCCGACGGATTTGTGATTGACGGCCGTGGGTCAACGCTCGACATGGTGAAAAAACTAAAGGTGGGCGACACCGTGACGGTGAACATGGCAATCACCGTGGGCGGCAAGGCCGTGAATCCGCTTGAAGTGGTGGCCGGACAGCCCAAGATTGTGGAAAAAGGCGCCACCCTTGAGGTGCACGGCGACCTCATGGACGCCTACCATCCCCGCACGGCTATCGGCTACTACGACGGTGGCAAGAAGGTGGTATTCATGGTGGTGGACGGCCGCAGTGCCATTTCATCGGGTTGCACTACTCTGCAGCTGGGCGACATCATGCGCTACACCGGCTGCACCGAGGCTGTGAACCTCGATGGCGGCGGCTCGTCGTGCCTATACATCAAGGAACTTGGCGCGCGCAATGTGCCCAGCGACGGCCGCGAGCGTGCCGATGCCAACGGCCTGTTTGTGGTGTCGCCTGCTCCCGACGACAGCCAGGTGGCCGAAATCCGCTTTGTCGACTGGAAACTCGATGCTCCCAAATATTCGGTCTATACTCCGCAATTCTATGGCTACAACAAATATGGGGTGCTCGTCAACACCGACCTCAAGGGCGTGAAGCTTAGCTGCCCCGACCAGATAGGCCACATCAAGGCCGACACCACATTCTTTGCCGATGGCAGCGGCTATGGCCTGCTCAGTGCCAGCTACAATGGGGCCACAGCCACAATTCCCGTGGTGGTGGCCGGCAGTGCCGATGCGCTGAGCATGCGCTGCGACTCGGTGATTAACGATTGCTACCGCAACTATGCCGTGGAGGTGTATAGCACAGTGGGAGAGAAGACCATGGTGATCGATCCCGCCGCCCTCACATGGAGCAGCAGCGACGAGGGCGTGGTGAAAATCGATGCCAACACCGGCATCCTCAAGGGCGTGGCCAACGGCACCGCCACAGTGACCGGCACCGTGGGTAGCTACACCGGCTCGATGAAGGTGATAGTGGAGAAACCCACCGCCCACGTCATGCCCATCGAGCCCGATATGGACGTGACCACATGGACCATAACCCAGAATGGCGGCACCCGCAACTCGGTTGAGGCCCTGCCTGGCGGCGGCATCAAGTATGTGTACACAGGCAAGAGCGCCCGCATTGCCAATCTGCGCCTCAACAAGCGTGTGCGTCTGTGGAGTCTGCCCGACACTTTGCGCGTGCGCCTCAATCCAGGCAACGCCACTGTGAAGTCGATGACCTTCACGCTGCGCTCGCCCATTGGCAACGCAGTGAACTATGTGGTTACCCCCGAGGCCGTTCCGCAAAACCAGGAGACCACGTTTGCAGTGCCCACATCGGCATGGACCGATGCCAGCGACATGCTTAAATATCCAATCACGCTCAGCACCATTCAGGTGAACATGGACAAGCCTGCCAAAGGCGTGCAGAACACCATGCTCTTCAATGGCATCGAGTGCGTGTATAACATGAGGGAAATAGGCCCCACTGCAGTCGAGACCATCGACGCGGCCAGCGGCCTCAGCGTGCGCGTCAGGGGCACAGTGCTGTGCTTCAGCCAGACGGTGGACGCCGTGAGTGTGTTCGACCTCGCAGGCCGCGAGGTGGCCACTGCCAAGCAGGCATCGCAAATCAATGTTGGCGCGGCAGGCGCCTATGTGGTGGCAGCCCGCGTTGGCGGCCGCACAGTCACCAGCAAGCTCATGGTGCGCTAATCAGCATTGCAGCATAGCAAAAAGGCGCCGAATCTCCGCAGTGGAGATTCGGCGCCTTAGTTATTGTCTGATTATGTGGCGGTGGCTAATCGGTCCATTCCACCGGCGTGCCGGCGGCAAGGGAGCGGCGCACATCGATGAGGCGCTGGTTCGAGCTGCCGCGGAAGCGCAGCCCTGTGTCGCGCTTGGCTTGCACAAACTCGCCGTCGACCACCACATCGAGGTAGTCGAGGATGGGGCGCAACTGGCTGTTGGCCACCAGCTGGCTCCACGAGTAGCCCGTGTAGCACCAAATGTTGCTGTGCAGTCGCCGCTTAAGCTCCTTCACCAGCGGCAGCAGGGCCTTTGGCTGCTGCAGCGGGTCGCCGCCAGTGAGGGTGATGTCTTCCTCATCGGCCGCCACATCGGCCACTATTTCGTCGACAGTCATCGTGGTGCCGCCGCCAAAGTCCCACGACTGCGGATTGTGGCAGCCAGGGCAGTGGTGCGTGCATCCGGCCAGATACACCGAAGTGCGCAGGCCGGGGCCGTCGACCGATGTGCCGCGCACAATGCGCAGCACGTTGAGGGTGGTGGTTGATTGGTTCATCTTGTCGGTCCCCCCCTCTCTCTTATTTGTGCACCACGCGGTCTTTAAGCTCGGCCAGCTTGCCCGAGTTCCAGCGGTCGGTGGTGCCCACCAGATAGCCGGTGATGCGCTGCAGGCGGTCGATGTTGTGGCTGCCGCACTTGGGGCAGGTGTCGAGGCCGTCGGTGGCGTCCTCATATCCGCAGTCCATGCAGCGGTTGCGGTTGTGGTTCACCGAGCAGTAGCCAATGTTGTATTTGTCCATAAGGTCAACCACATTGCTTATGGCAAGGGGGTTGTGGGTGGCGTCGCCATCGATTTCCACATAGAAGATGTGGCCGCCGCGTGTGAGGTCGTGATACGGGCCCTCCACCTCGGCCTTGTGCTTGGGGCTGCAGTGGTAGTACACGGGCACGTGGTTGGAGTTGGTATAGTAGAGTTTGTCGGTCACGCCCGGAATTTCGCCGAAGTCTTTGCGGTCGCGCTTGGTGAACTTGCCCGATAGGCCCTCGGCCGGAGTGGCCAGAATGCTGAAATTGTGCTGGTAGCGGTCGCTGAACTCATTGGCGCGGTCGCGCATGTGGGCCACGATGCGCAGACCCAGCTTCTGGGCCTCATCGCTTTCGCCGTGGTGGTGGCCGGTGAGTGCTATCAGGCACTCGGCCAGGCCAATGAAGCCTATGCCCAGCGTGCCTTGGTTAATCACGCTCTCGATGGTGTCGGTGGGCTTCAGCTTCTCGGCGCCGTTCCACAGCATCGACATCAGCAGCGGGAATTGCTTGGCGAGGGCCGTTTTCTGGAAGTCGTAGCGGTCGCACAGCTGGCGCGCGGTGACATCGAGCATGTGGTCGAGTTTTTTGAAGAATGCGTCGATGCGCTCCTCTTTGTCGGCTATGTCCATGCACTCAATGGCCAGGCGCACGATGTTGATGGTTGAAAACGACAGGTTGCCGCGGCCCACCGACGTCTTTTCGCCATAGCGGTTTTCAAACACGCGAGTGCGGCAGCCCATGGTTGCAATCTCCCACTCGTAGCGCTTGGGGTCGTCGGCGCGCCACTTTTCGTTTTGGTTGAATGTGGCGTCGAGGTTCACAAAGTTGGGGAAGAATCGGCGGGCCGTCACCTTGCAGGCCAGCTCATACAGGTCGTGGTTGCGGTCGCCGGGCAGATAGCTCACGCCGCGCTTCTTTTTCCATATCTGTATGGGGAATATGGCCGTAGAGCCGTTGCCCACG
This sequence comes from uncultured Muribaculaceae bacterium, assembly GCA_934667475.1. Lineage (GTDB taxonomy): Bacteria > Bacteroidota > Bacteroidia > Bacteroidales > Muribaculaceae > Sodaliphilus. The sequence continues at coordinate 504,889 of CAKUMB010000001.1, forward strand.
CCCTCGTAGGTGCTCTTAAGCAGCTCGCGTATGATGCATCGGCCCTCGGCCGATGTGTCGGTGCCGTAGTTGATTGAGCTGAACACCACTTGGTTGCCGCCGCGCGAGTGAATGGTGTTCATGTTGTGTATAAAGGCCTCCATGGCCTGGTGCACGCGGCTCACGGTGCGGTTGATGGCGTGCTGCAGGTTGCGGTCGCGGCCCTTGAGGCCTTCGAGCGGCTTGCTGATGAAGTCGTCGAGCTCCACGTGGTAGAGGTCGCTCAGGTCTTCACCTGTGAGCTGTGCCACATTCTTCACCTCTTCGATAAACGACAGACGCACGTAGGGGGCCAGATAGAAGTCGAAGGCCGGAATGGCCTGGCCGCCGTGCATCTCGTTTTGCGCAGTCTCCATCGATATGCAGGCGATTACGCTTGCCGTCTCGATGCGTTTTGCCGGGCGCGACTCGCCGTGGCCGGCCACGAAGCCGCGCTCCAGAATTTTGTTGAGCGGGTGCTGCACGCATGTGAGGCTCTTGGTGGGGTAGTAGTCCTTGTCGTGGATGTGCAGGTAGTTGCCCTCCACGGCCTCGCGGGCCTCATCGGTGAGCAGATAGTCGTCGACAAACGGCTTGGTGGTTTCGCTGGCAAACTTCATCATCATGCCGGCGGGGGAGTCGGCGTTCATGTTGGCGTTCTCGCGGGTGATGTCGTTGCGCTTGGCGTTGATGATTTCCAGAAACATGTCGCGCGTCTTGGCCTTGCGGGCCACGCTGCGCTTCTGGCGGTAGCGAATGTAGCACCGTGCCACCTCTTTGCGCGGGCTCTTCATAAGCTCAAGTTCCACCTGGTCTTGAATGTCTTCCACGCTCATCTGGCTGCGGCCGCGGGTGCTTATGCGGTCGGCTATGCGCTGAATCAGGCTCTCATCCTCGCCTGCCTCGGTCTGGAGCATGGCTTTGCGGATGGCGGCCTTTATTTTCTCTTCATTATATCCCACGACGCGTCCGTCGCGTTTAACAACTGTCTGTATCATCGATTGTGATTGTATTTTTGGTGTAATTATTAGCTTTCGAGACTTACTCTTCGGGGCTGTGGGGCGCACTGCGCTGAGGCGGCTTCCCAATAGCCGACTGCAAAACTAATACTTGCCTGCAAAATGACAAAATTTTTAGTATTAAAATTTTCGTTTTGGAAAACTTTTTACCATCTCTGAAAAATTACATTGTTGAAAATCAGTGTGTTGAAAATTTTTCCGGAAAACTTTTTTGTGATTTTATGTGAATGGAATGTGTAATTCAATGACTATCACAAGGTTCTGAAAAACGAAGAAAAACGACCGTTTTTTAATGGAATTTTTCTGCAATTTTTTTGTTATGCCAATAAAAATATAGTAATTTTGCCGCAATAAAAGCAACAATGCAAATTGCATCAGGTTTGGCCCTGTCTTTTTTCAAACGAAAAAAAAGATTTGGGGCGATTAAAAGGGAATCAGGTGAGAATCCTGAACAGAGCCCGCTGCTGTATGTTTTCATAGTTGTGTGCCGCACTACGCCACTGGTCTGTAGTCGTTATCCCCATCCTATAAGTCGGGACTGCATCATCACCGGGAAGGCGCGGCGCATTAAGAAAACGAGTCAGAAGACCTGCCTATGCAAGCCCATGTGACAGCTCACGCGGATTTTGAGCCGGGCAGAAACAGATGAAGCAGCCCCGAAATGGCAAAAACATTACACATATTTCAAGGCATGAAGCATCGCGGCCCTGCCGCCAATGCCCTTCAGCAATTTCTGCGCACTTGCACTCGCATCGAGCCTGCGGCTGTGTGCAAGGGTGATTCTGCATTTGAGCGTATACACACATTATTAAAAATAAAACAAATTTAATTATGAAGAAAACTTTACTTCTTATCGCGCTTGTTTGCGCTACACTGGTGGCCAACGCCTTCACTATGGACGATATTCAGAACTGGACCGGAACAGGTGCAAACCGCTCGGCTCTGGTGCTGCAATGGCCTGGCGACAATGCTCCCAAGGCTCTTGTGTTTGGTTACAAATATGACGGTGAGGCCACTGGCGCCGATATGGCCCAGGCCATCGCCGACAATAACCCCCGCCTGCAAATGAATGGCAGCCAAAGTTCTTTCGGTCTTTACATCACCGGATTCAAGTGGGATGCCAACAACAATGGCTCGTTTGACGACGCTGAAGACTACACCTCTGAGGGCTGGAGCACAAGTGGCTACTGGTCGTATTGGCTGGGCGCTTCGCTTGACGCCACTTGGAGCTATGCTCCCGTGGGCTGCGGTTCGCGCAAACTGGCCGACGGCAGCGTTGACGGCTGGGCATTTGGCACAGGCAGCGGATTCACTTGGAAAGAACTGGAGGCTGCTCCCGCCAAGACTGCCACAGGCGTGACCGACGCAGTGGCCGAGAAGGCAGTGGCAGGTGTTAAGTACTACAACCTGCAGGGTGTGGCCAGTGCAGAGCCATTCAGCGGTGTGAACATCGTGGTTACCACCTACACCGACGGCTCGCACAGCACTGCCAAGGTGGTGAAATAACATGGTGTAAAGCCAATAAAGGTAATTAAGGAAATGAAAAGACTGTTTTGCATATTAGGCATGGCTTTGGCCCTGGCCGGAAGCGCAAGCGCTGAGCAGGAGTTTCAGAATGGCATTTTTATTCTGAACGAGGACTGGTATGGACACAATGCCAGCACCATCAACTTCTACTCCTACGACACGGGCGAAATCACTTATCGGGCCTATCAGGAGGTGAACCCTGGCCGCACTCTGGGCAACACCTCGCAGTTTGCCGAACTCAGTGGCGGCAACCTGTATGTGTGCTCGAAGCAAAACTATTCTAACACAGGCGGCCGCTTCATCGTGGCCGACGCCAAGACGCTGAAGTCGAAAGTGTCGGTCGGCAATGTGGGAAGCGGCGACACGCGTGCCTGCCTCATTGTGAGCGACACCAAGGGCTACATAGGCGCCACCGATGGCGTGCATCCCTTCGACCTCTCAAATATGGCCATTGGCGATGCCATCGACGGCACTGCCGGTCAGACCTACAGCAGCCAGCCTGGCAACATGGTGTGCTGCAATGGCAAACTGCTGGTGGCTGTGCAGGGCAAGGGCATTTATGTGATTGACGTGGCCACCAACCGCTTGCTGAAGACGGTGACTATCGACAACATAGCTTCGGTGTTTGCTGTTAATGACGACATCGTGGCGTCGGTGAACGATTGCACCTATGGTGTGCCCTCGGCATCAAATGCCGAGCGCTTTGTGCTGCTCGACCGCAACACATTCGAGCCCGCCACCACTCAGACGGTGCCCATGGCCTCGCAAAACACCTGGATGGCATGGAAAAATGCAACTCCGGCCATCGATGAGGCCAACTCCACGCTCTACTATTCGCCTGGCGAAGGCACCAACTTCATTTGCAAGTATAACCTGAAGACTCAGGAGTTTACGCAGAATTTCATCACTTTCGACGATGGTCAGGCCATGTATGGCTCGGTGGTGGGCTACGACAAGGCCAACAACTACGTTGTGGCAACAACGTTTGAGGACTACAGCTCGCAGAACTACTATCTGAACATATACAATGCTGCCGATGGCTCGAAGGTGAAAAGCATGAAGCTGCAAAGCGGCTACTGGTATCCCGCAATGCTGCTGTTCGCGCCCAAGGGCACGTCAACGGGCATAGGCGAAGTCAGCACCGCCGAGAAGCAGGTGCAGAGCGTGACATACTACAACTTGGCCGGCATGGCGCAGCAGCGTCCGTTTAGCGGTGTGAACATTGTGGTCACCCGCTACACCGACGGCTCAACCACTACCTCCAAGCGCATCGCAGGCGGCAATTAAACGTGTAACAAGAAATCTGCCCATATTTCCGGCATAACTATTCGCAACAATACACACAAGAAAACAATCGGCCGGAAAATTCAGGAATACACAAATATATAGTAACATCAATCTGAAAAGCGTTCACCCGCGACGGGCAGAACGCTTTTTTTGTGCCATTTGCCCGGCGGCAACGGCCAAAATTGAGTAATTTTGCAACACGCGCGGCGTCAGCGCCCCGCATAGGCATCAAAAAAACTACTAACTAACGGTAATGAGAGAATTCAACCTGCTCAAGGAGCGCATAATGCAAGACGGCAAGTGCTATGCCGGCGGCATACTGAAGGTGGACAGTTTCATCAACCACCAGATGGACCCCGACCTGATGAAGGCGATAGGCCACGAAATGAGTGAGCGGTTCAAGGACTGCGGTGTGAACAAAATTGTGACAATCGAGGCCAGCGGCATCGCCCCGGCCATAATGATGGGCGCTGAAATGCACCTGCCCGTGGTGTTTGTGAAGAAGAAAAGCCCCAAAACCATGCAGAATGCCCTCGTCAGCAAGGTGCACTCGTTCACCAAAGACCGCGACTACACGGTGTGCATCAGTTCCGACTTTCTGGGCAAGGGCGACCGCATAGTCATAGTCGACGACTTTCTGGCCTACGGCAACGCCGCGCGCGGCCTCATCGACCTGGCGCAACAGGCTGGGGCCGAAATCGCCGGCTTTGGCATAATCATCGAAAAAGTGTTTCAGGAGGGTGGCAACGAGTTGCGCCGCGAGGGCTACCGTGTTGAGAGCCTCGCCCGTGTGCTGAGCCTCGACGACTGCAAGATTACGCTTGAATGAGCCACACGCTTATTGTGATCACTGGCCCCACTGGAGTGGGCAAGACGGCGGCCGCCATAGGGGTGGCGCGGCACTTCGGGTGCGACATAATCAATGCCGACTCGCGCCAGGTGTTTCGCGGCCTGCCTATAGGCACCGCTGCGCCCACGCCCCAGGAGCAGGCCATGGCGCGCCACCACTTTGTGCAGTTTCTCGACCTTGGAGAGTACTACAGCGCGTCGCAGTTTGAGGCCGATGTTATGCGCCTGCTGCCGCAATTGTGGCAGCAGGCCGACTATGCGGTGATGTGCGGCGGCTCGATGATGTATGTCGACGCCGTGTGCCGCGGCATCGACGACATTCCCACCATTAGCCCCGAGGTCAGGGCACAGGTGCTGGCCGAATATGAGGCTGGCGGACTCGAACCCGTGCTGGCCGAGCTGCAGCGGCTTGACCCTGCCTATTATGCCGAGGTCGACCGGCGCAACACCAAGCGCGTGCTGCACGCCGTGGAAATCTGCCGCCAGGCCGGAGTGCCATATTCCACACTGCGCACAGGCCGGGCCAAGCCGCGGCCGTTCAGCATAGTTAAGATTGGGCTCAATGTGGAGCGCCCCCAGCTGTTCGACCGCATCAACCGCCGTGTCGATGCCATGGTGGAGGCCGGCCTTGAGGCCGAGGCGCGCAGCGTGCTGCCACTTCGCCACCTGAATTCGCTCAACACTGTGGGCTACAAGGAGATGTTTGCCTACTTCGACGGCATCATGGACCGCATCACAGCCATCGAGCGCATCAAGAAAAACACGCGCGTGTATGCCAAGAAACAGCTCACATGGTATGCGCGCGACCCGCTGATGCACTGGTGCCGTCCCGACGAGGCCCTGAGCGAGGCCGTGCGCCTCACCCGCCAATGACGGTGGCCACCACGCTGCGGCGTCCGCCGTGGCGCCGCAGCTCGCACAGATATATTCCCTGCCAAGTGCCCAAATTCAGCTTCCCGTTAGTTATCGGTATTGTGATTTGCGCCCCTATCAGCGCCTGAATCGCATGGGCCGGCATGTCGTCAAGTCCCTCAAGGGTGTGCCGGTAATACGGCTCACCCTCGGGCACAAGGCGGTGCAGAATTTGGTTGAGGTCGGTGCGCACGTCGGGGTCGTAGTTCTCGTTGAGGCATATGGCTGCCGACGTGTGCTTAAGCAGCAAGTGCAGCAGCCCCGTGCGCGGCAGTGGCGGCAGCGCGGCCTCAATCTCGCCTGTGACGAGGTGGCAGCCCTGCGGGCGCTCGCGCAAAGTGAATTCAATTTGATCAATCATAATAGTGGAAGTGTGTAAACGCCTGCAAAGATACCCATACCGCCACTCCCGGCCAAGCCCGCGAAGCAGTGACGCCATTTTTTTATGGGGGAAGTGTTTGGTGAATGCGGCATAAAGCATTAACTTTACCTCAGCAAAGCAAAAAAACTATTAACAACTTAACCAAACCAAAAAAGTAATGAAAAAAACAATTACTTCACTTCTTGTTGCCGCCACCATGGTCACGGCCAGCGCCGGCAACGTGATTGACCTGCGCGGCGTTGAGTATCAGGTTGACACCCTGTATCATGCCACCATTGGCCCTGGCACCACCCAAACGTCGCTGTGGCTGCACAGCGCCTCGAGCCAGCTGCGCGTGTTCTACTGCACGGTGGATATGACCAACCCCTACGTGAAGCTGCACGGTGTGGTGGCCAAGGACAAGCTGGCCGGCAACGAGACCATCTCGGGCATGGCCAAGCGCAAGGACAAGCCAGGCGAGCGCTACTTTGCCGGCATCAATGCCGACTTCTTCGCCACCAAAGGCTCTACGGGCCGCGGCGTGTCGATGGTGGGTTCGCCCGTGGGTTCAACCGTGGTGAAAGATGTGATATTCCGTGCGCGCAACGGCGCTTCGACCTACAAGCAGTTTATTGTCGACCAGCAGGGCAATGTTTACGTCGACCCGTTCACCTTCGGCGGCAAGGTGAAGAAGGCTGACGGCACTTCGGCCACACTGGGCGGCATCAACGCCCCCGAGAACAACAACAAGATTACTATATTCAACGACCTGTATTACGGCAGCACCAACCTGAAGGACAACGACTATGAGGTGGCCGCCGTGCTGGCCGAGGGCCAGACGTTTAAGACGGCCGGCTCGTGCAAGATGGTGGTGACGGCCGCACCGAGCAATGCTGGCGACATGACCATCGAGGCCGGCCACTACGTGCTGCACGGCAAGGGCACCGCCAGCGAGTTCATTGCCTCGCTCAAGCAGGGCGACACCATCACCGTGAGCCCCACTTGGACGGCCAACGGTGTGAAGGTGAACCCCACCGAGGTGGTGAGCGGCAACCCGAAGATTCTGGGAGGCGGTGAGGTGCTCGACAGCGAGGCCGACCGCGGCGATGCCAGCTCGTTGCACCCCCGCAGCGCCATAGGCTATGGCGACGGCGGCAACAAGGTGTATTTTATGGTGGTTGACGGCCGCAGCGCCATTTCGGCCGGCGTGCGCACCTCGGTGCTTGGCGCCATCATGAAGTATGCGGGCGCCACCGACGCAATTAATGTGGACGGCGGCGGTTCGTCGTGCCTCTACACCAGTGCCCTGGGTGTGCGCAACAAGCCCAGCGACGGCAATGAGCGCGCCGACGGCAACGCATTCTTCGCCACCTGCACCGCCCCCGACGACAACACGGTGGCCGCGGTGAAGTTTGTGGACTGGAAACTTGAGACTCCTAAATATGGCATCTACACGCCGCAGTTCTACGGCTACAACCAGTATGGCATACTCGTTGACACCGACCTCAAGGGCGTGAAGCTGAGCTGCCCGGCCAGCATAGGACACGTGAGAGAGGACGGCGCATTTGTGGCCGACGGCGAGGGCTACGGCCTGCTCACAGCCACCTTTGGCGGCTCAACAGCCACTCTGCCGGTGACCGTGGGCGGATCTACAGCCAACTTGAACCTGCGCAACGACTCGGTGATTAACGACGGCTACCGCCGCTATGCCGTGGAGGTGCAGAACACATTCAACGAGAAGACCCTGCCCATCGACCCATCCGCCCTCACTTGGAGCAGCAGCGACGAGGGTGTGGTGACAATCGGCGCCAACGACGGCATACTTAAAGGCGTGGCCAACGGCGAGGCAAAGGTTACAGGCACGCTGGGCGACTTCAAGTGCGACATGAAGGTGATGGTGGAAAAACCCGCCAAGCACGTGATGCCCATCGACCCCAACATCGACCCTTCGACATGGACATTCTCTATTAGCGGCGGCGCCAACGGCCAGGCCGAGGCCATGGGCGACGGTCTGAAGTATTCGTTCACAGGCAAGTCGTCGCGCCTCTACTACATGAACCTCAACAAGAAGATTCGCCTGTGGAGTCTGCCCGACACGCTGCGTCTGCGCCTCAACACGGGCGGCCTGGGCGTGAAGTCGGTGGCGTTCACACTGCGCACTCCCGGCAGCAATGCCAACAATGTGACCATCACCCCCGAAAACTTCAACCCAAATGCCGAGAACGTGATCGACGTGCCCACAGCGCTCTGGGCCGACGCCACCGACATGGCCACCTATCCAATATCGCTAAGCACCATCCGCGTGAACCTCAACAAGACCACTGCCGGACAGCAATACACCTTGCTGTTCAACGGCATCGAGGCTGTGTATAACATGAAGGAGCTTGGTCCCACGGCCATCGAAACCATCGATGCCGCAAGCCAGCTCACTGTGACAGCCGCCGGCGGCGTGCTCACATTCAGCCGCGCGCTCGACAGTGTGCAGGCCTACGACCTGGGCGGCCGCCTGATTGCCTCGGCCGCCGGAGCCTCTCAGCTCACAGTGGGCAAGGGTGCAATGGTGGTGGTTGCCACCATTGGCGGCAAGACCATAGCACAAAAGTTGGTGGTGCGCTAAGACGCTGATCACCAACTTAGCAACGACCACGGCGGCGCGGCCCCCCTCCAATTGGGGGCTGCGCCGCTTGCTTTTAGTGCCTACACATTTAGGCTTATTCGCTTTGATGCGTGCAAAAATTGGCGTAACTTTGTGATTGGAATTTAGTAAACCCGCAACTATTAACATTAAGCAACCATTAGATATATGAAGAAAACGATTACCCATCTACTTTTGGTGGCCGCGCTGGCATTGCCCGGCATGGCTGCCGCCTCAACCTCTTATACGATGCGCGGCGTTGAATTCAAGGCCGACACCTTGTTTCACGCCCAGATAGGCCCCGGCACCACGCAGACGTCACTGTTTCTGCGCAACGAGGAGTCGCAGCGGCAAATGTATCTGTACTACTCTCGTGTCGACCTCACCAATCCCTATGTGACGCTGCGCACCGTCAGTGGCCAAGACAAGCTGTTTGGCACCGAGCGCGTGAGCGATATGGCCAAGCGCCGCACCAAACCGGGCGAGCGCTACTACTTTGGCGTGAACGGCGACTTTTTCACTACCAGCGGTGTGTCGAAGCGCGGTGAGTCGATGGTGGGAGCCCCTACCGGGCCTTGCATTGGCGGCGGCGAGGTGTACCGTGCCCGCAACCACAACACCCGCTGGGCCCTGACCCTCAACGCCACTAAGGATGCCCTCATCGGTCACGCCGAGTTTGGAGGTTCTGTGACGCGCCCCGACGGCAAGTCGGTGTCGCTGGGAGGCATAAACACCTATGCTGGCAACGATGCCATATATCTCTACAATCCCTACTATCTGGCGGGCACCAACGAGACGGGCGACTGCAGCGAGGTGCAAGTCCGCCTTGCTGCCGGCGAGTCGTTCCGCATAGGGCAGCCGTTTAAGGTGGTGGTGACGGGCAATCCCAGTTCGGCCACCGACATGGACATTCCCGCCGATGGCTATGTGCTGCACGGCCAGGGTTCGAAAGACTTTGACGGTGTCAACGCCAAGAGTTTTGTGGCAGGTTTGAAGCCAGGCGACGTGGTGGAGGTGAACTTCACCGTGAGCATCGACGGCAAAAGCTTTGTACCCACCGAGATGATAGCCTCGCTGCCCATGAACCTGCGTAACGGCGAGGTGGTAGACGATGAATATCTGATGGATGAGTTCAAGAGCAACCAGCCCATCTGCGCAGTGGGTCTTGCCGACGGCGGCAAGACGGCTGTGTTTATGATGATCGACGGCCGCTCGCCCATATCCAGTGGCGCCCGGCCCACCGAGACGGGCGAAATGCTGCGCCAGCTGGGCTGCACCGATGGTCTGAGCTTCGACAGCGGCGGCTCGGCCACCTTCTACACCAGCGCTCTGGGCGTGCGCAACAAGCCCAGCGACGGTGTTGAACGCCCCGATGGCAATGGCGTGTTTGCCGTGAGCAGCGCGCCCGACGACAGCACCGTGACCGCCATCAGTTTTGTCGACTGGAGCGTGGAGGTGCCCAAATACGGCATCTACAAGCCCAAGTTCTTTGGCTACAACAAGTATGGCATGCTCATCGACACCGACCTCAAGGGCGTGAAGCTGAGTTGCCCCGAGAGTGTGGGCCACGTGCGCCAAGACAGCATATTCTTTGGCGACGGCAACGGCTTTGCCCGCCTTGTGGCCACCTATGGCGGCAGCGTCAGCACCGATGTGCCCCTCACCATAGTTGGCTCCGATGCCACACTTAGCCTTGTCAACGACTCGATAATTAACGACGGCTACCGCCGCCACGTGGTGGCGGTGCAGAACACAGCCGACGGCCGCACGCTCGCCGTCGACCCCGCCGTGCTCACCTGGAGCAGCAGCAACGAGAGCGTGGTGCGCATCGACGCCTCGACCGGATCGCTGCTGGGTGTGGCCAACGGCACCGCCACCGTCACGGGCCGCGTGGGCTCGTTTAGCGGCGACATGAGGGTGAACGTGGAAATCCCGTCGGCCCATGCCATGCCCATCGACCCGGCCCTCGACGTGACCACGTGGAAGTATTCGCAGACGGGCGGCAAGCAGCAGCAGCTCTCGGCCACCGCCGACGGCAACGGCATCGCCTACACCTATACCGGAGCCCGCGGACGCACACCCAAAATCACGCTCACCAAGGCCGTGCGCCTGTGGAGCCTGCCCGACACCGTGCGCCTGCGCATCAATCCCGGCGACGCCCCGCTGAAGAACGCCATACTCAACCTCAAGGCCAACGGACGGAGGGCCGCCTACCACACCGTGGTGCCTGAAACCGTGGTGGCCGGACAGGAGATTACGCTCGATCTGCCCACCAGCAGCTGGCTCGACACCAGCGACATGGGCGCCTTCCCCATCACGCTCAATTCCATAGCCCTCACCATGGGCGCAAGCACTGTGGGCAAGCAATACACCATCATGCTCAACGGCATCGAGACCGTGTATGCACCCGTGCCCGTGAGCGGCGTTGAAACGGTGATCGACAACGCCACACGCCTTGGCGTGAGCGTGACCGCAGCCGGGCTGCAATTCAGCCAGCCGGTTGACAATGCCGAACTGTGGAGTGCCGACGGACGCCTTCTGGCCCGAGGCAGCGGCTTGCAACTGACCACCACTGCCCGCGGCCTGTGTGTGCTCACCGCCACGGTTGGCGGCAAGCGCATGGCGCGCAAGGTGGTAATCAAGTGACTAACCCATCAAAAAAAACTATGAAATTTTGAGAATGAGATTCAGAAAACCAATGATTGCGGCCCTGCTGCTCACAGCACTGGCAATGCCGCTCAGCTCCGCTGCCAAGACGCAGTGGACCATCAACCAGAAAGTCTACGATGTGGATACGCTCATCTATCCGCACCCTGTGGGCCCGGGCGTGATATTCGCGAAATATGACGTGCCTGGAATGCCGCTAAAGGTGAGCGTGATGGAGATGGATTTGAAAAACAAATACATCGACTTCGAAACCTGCCTCGGCGGCGACCAGGGCGTTAAGGAGGAGAACCCGCTGAGCATGGCCCAGCGCAACGACCGCCCCGGCCACGAGGTGGTGGGCGCCACCAACGGCGACTTCTACTTCTTTCAGAACCCCGTGGAAAACGGCATCCCGCGCAGCGGACAGTTTCGCCGCGACGAGTGCGTGACCAACCCCGTGGGGCGCGCTTGCTTTGTGCTTAGCGACGACCGCAAGCCCTACATCGACCGCGTTGATTTCGCCGGCACCATCACCCACGCCGGCACCACGGTGCGCCTGCACACGGTGAATATGCAGCGCCTTGAGTGGGAAGACACCCAGGGCAACCAGATAAACCTCTACACCAACTCCTACGGCCCGCAGACCGAGGACTGCTCGGGCGGCACCAAGGTGATAATAGCCCCCAAGGCCAACCCCTTCAAGTGGTGGGCCAACAGACCCGAGACGTGTGTGGTGGAGCAGGTGCTCGACGGCAAAGGCGTCACCGCCATTCCCGAGGGCAAGGCTGTGCTGTGGGCGCAAGGCTCGTGCACATCTACCCTCACGGCCATGAAGCCCGGCGATGAAATCACCATCAATCTGGGCGTGAACCTGCGCGACCAGCCCGGTTTGCTCAAAAACTTCAAGGAACTGATGGGCGGCAGCGACAACATAATCATGCGCAACGGCCAGGTGATTGACGAGTGGGAAGAACGCCACCCGCGCACGTGCATCGGCTTCAACGCCGACAGCACCAAGGTGTATTTCGTGGTGATTGACGGCCGCAGCATCTCGTCGACCGGTGTGTCGCTGGGCGAAGCCGCAGGCGTGTTCCTGGGTCTTGGTGCGGTTAACGCAGTCAACCTCGATGGCGGCGGCTCGTCGTGCATGGTGGTTAACGGTGAGGTGGTGAACACCCCCAGCGACGGCTCGCTGCGCTCAGTGGGCAACGGCTGCCTGCTTATAAGCAACGCTCCCGTCGACGACACCATAGGCCAGCTCCACTTCGAGCCGCGCTGCTACAACATTTCGGTGTCGGCCAAAATCAAGCCCGCTGTGTGGGGCTACAACAAATATGGCGTGCTCAAGTCGCGCGACGTGCAGGGTGTGACCTACACCTGCGACCCCAGCCTTGGCCGCATCACCCCCGAGGGCTACTTTGTGGCATCGCCCACGGCAGCGTCGGGCAACATCTATGCCGACTATGGCGGCATCAAGTGCTCGCAGCGCGTGGTGGTGTACAATGCATCCAAGGAGCTGCGCGACGACAGTGTGACTGTTGACCGCAACCACAAATATGAAATCAAGGTGCTGGGCATCAGCGGCATCAGCCGCGACATCATAGACCCCTCTACCATCAGCTGGACGTCGTCCGACCCCTCGGTGTGCACCATCAGTGCCTCTGGCGAGATTGTGCCCGTGGCCGATGGCCGCGCAGTGGTCACAGGTGTGGCCGACGGCTTCAACGACAGCCTTGTGGTGCGCGTAGAGAACCCCAAGGCCTCTGTCACCAGTGTTGAAAACGGCCCGCTCGAACCAGCCACATGGCAGGTGACGCAGGCAGGCGGCAAAAACCGCGTGATGACCTCACTCGACAACGGCTTCAGGATTGAGTTCACTGGCTCGTCGTCGCGCGCGCCCTACATCAAGCTGGCCAAGAAAATGAACATGTGGGGCATGCCCGACTCGGTGCGCCTGCGCTTCAACACAGGCGGCATCACTGTGACACGCGTATCGCTCAGCCTCTCCACCACCGAGGGCAAGCAGATAATAAAGAGCGTTGACCTCGCCGACCTCAGCGAGGGCGAGAACTCAGTGAACTTCCCAATTAGCGAATATTGCGACACCAGCGACTACAGCCTCTTCCCGATATCGTTCAGCTACGTGCAGTTTGCAATGAAGAACATTAAGAGCGGCACCGCCTACACCTTCAGTGTGCCGGGCATCGAGCTGATATACGGCAATGGCAAGCCGACCGGCATCACCACTGTTGCCGCCGATGCCGCCAAGGCTGCGCTCAGTGTGTATCCCAACCCCGTCATGGCCGGAGCCACCGTGCGCATAGCCGGAGCCGAGGGCAAGGTGAGCATTTACAACACTGCCGGGCAACTGGTGAAAGAAGTCACCGTTGATGCCAGCGGCGCGCTCAGCACAGCCGGCATGCAACCGGGCATCTACCTGCTGCGCCTGACCAGCGGAGCCACCGCCCGCCTCATGGTGAAGTAATCACAGAGCTAACGAAAGCAAATCATAGAAAAGGCACCGCCAAGTTTGGCGGTGCCTTTTCCGTTATGTGCAGCACGGTGGTCAGCAGCCCGAGCCGTCGAGGGCGCACGCCTCTCCGTCGGCCACTGGGCGGGTCTGCAGGCCCACATCGGCCGGATTGAGGGTGACGGTGCCATCGGGCATTACAAAGCAGGGAATGCCTGCCTGGCCGTGGCGGCGCGCGCTGGCAAAGGCCGCGTTGCCGTCGCGCAGACGCAAAAACTCTTTGAGCAGCTTCACATCGCTGCCAATGTCAATCACTTGAAACCTTTCATCGCCCTTCACCTGGGCCTCGACAAATGCACAGTCGGGGCACGAGGGCATCCCATAAATCAGTATCATATTCAACTTATATTAAGTGTGTGCAACTACTCTGCAAAGTTACACAACGCAATGCCGAAAAACGAGTCTTCATTGCCGTTTGGATAACGGCGGAAACACAATATATATAAAAAAGTAAATCCCGGACATCAACGTCCAGGATTGCTTGACTAATTAACCTTTTAATACCATTAACATAAACCTTAACAATGAAAAAAACTTTGTCGTCATCACGACGACTCAGATTTTTTATTAACCTTAAAAACTAATACCATGAAAACCGATGCAAAGATATGCGCATTATTGCCGTTGTGCAAAATATTTGGCAATAAATATGTGCCTTGTTAACTAAAATTACAATTCTGGCGATATTTCGGCATGAAAAACAGCCACCGGTGAACACTTGTTGATAGTTTCACCGGTGGCTTAAATACTTATTAAATATGATAGGGTGGGCTGCGATTATCGCACAAACTTGATGGCTTCGGTGGCGGTGCGCAGCACATAGGCGCCCGGAGCGAGGCCGCTAAGGTTGTGGCTGCTGTCGCCCTCGGGCAGGCTGAGGGTGGCCACCTGCGCTCCGCTCAGGGCGTAGACACGCGCCATGGTGGCCTGGGCGGCGTTGCGCACGGCCAGTGTGCCTGCGGCCGAGCGCAGCAGCGTCAGGTTGTGCATGTCGCGGCTCACGCTTTGCACGCCGCTGGCTTGGGGGTGCAGGTCTTCGGCGCCGATAATCTCGGTCGATGTCTCTCCCAGCCAGCCGCAAGCCTGGTTGACGGCGCTATACACCTTCACAAAGTCAATGTAGTCGAGTTTCACGGTGCGTCCTTCGCTGTCCACGGCCCAGTCAATCTTCAGCCCTGGGTCGGTGAGGTTGGGGCGGTTGTCCACATATCCCCAGTCATAGAAGCGTTGCACCCAGTAAGTGCCGTTGCCGCTCTGGTCGAAGGCGTTGCACGGCAGCTTGGCTCCGCGGAAGGTGAGCGTGGCCGAGTCGGTGAGCCATCCGGGCCAGTAGCTCTGGCGGTGATACTGGTTGCGCCACATGTATCCCTTCACGCTGTCGGGGTTCATGCTGTCGTTGCTGGTCCAGCGAATGTAGGTGGTGTCGGGAAACATGGTGGGGTTTTCCTTGCTGGGGGTGGGCTCCTTGTCCTCGTCGGGCTGGTAGTAGGTGATCACGTAGTCGTGCTGCGTGCGCGGGTTGTTATATTCGCTGCCGGCCAGCTCATACCAGGGGTCGTCGGGTATGCCGTTGTGGTTCAGGTCCTGGCTCACCATCACTATGCCCGGCTCGCTGCTGCCGCCTTGTGTGCTCGACTGCTCGGCCTGGAATGCGTTGCCGTCAATCTTCAGGTCGTATGCGCCGGGCACATTTATCACGGGGTGGTCGAAACCAAACACTATGTAGCCGCCGTAGCCGCCGAGCGACACCAACTGGCGCGGGTTGTAGACCATGGAGTCTTCTTCGTCGTCGTAATACTTCACCAGGCGCTCCTCCACCTTGGCAATCATTTTCTCTTTTGTGTTGCCCTCCACATATTTGGGCATCTGGTTGATGAACTGCCCGGGGGCGGGCTGGAAGTCATACACTTTGGCCATGTAGGGGTTGTTGTCGGCATATGCCAGTAGGCTTGTGATGGCCAGCAACAGTGCTATTGCGGGTGAAAAATGTCTGTTCATGCGCTCTTGTTGTTTTATTGGATTAATTGTTGTTATGTAAAAAAAGTGATTTGTCAGTGTTCGTTTTCGTTACGGCCGAGAAACACGAAGTGGGCCGGGATGTCGCCTGTGCGCACGTTCCACTTCATCATGCCGTCGGGCCCGAAGCAGTATAGTCGTCCGGGACTCACGTAGTCTTTGGCGTCGGTCACCATGATGTCTTTGGTTATCGGGTTCACGGCCACGCTGTAGGGCATTTCTATTTTGCCCCTGGTGTCGTCTTTAATGAAGCATGTGTCCACCACCTGCATCGTGAGGGTGTTGATAATCTGGTATTGCGGCTTGGCATTGCCGCCCGTCACATAGCTCCAGTCGCTGCTGATCACATACAGCGAGTCGCCGTCCATCCAGCAGTTGCTGGCGCGGCAGTCCATGCGCTTCACTATGCGTCCCTTGCGGGTGTCGTAGGCGTAGATGTCGCTGGGTGTGCTGTAGTAGTCGCCGCGCGACATCACCCACAGCACTCCTCGGCGGTCGGCCGCCACGCCCAGCAGGTTGATGGCGATGGGTATGCGCGCCTCCTCCTTGAATGTTGCCAGGTCGATCACCGACAGCGTGTTCTCGTAGTTGGGCACCATGTATCCGCCCGAGTTGGCTACATATATTTTGCCGCCGGCTATGTCGAGCTGGTCGGGCTGGAAGCCCACCACGCAGGTGTCCACCACTTCGAGTGTGGCAGTGTCTATTTTGGCCACATAGCCGCGCTGCTTGTAGTTGGGGTCAATCACCACGGGGCCGGCATAGCTGGTCACGTAGGCATAGCCGCCATGGAACTTGATGAAGCGGCAGTTGGGAATGTTCACCTGCCCAATGCGGTGGCATGTGTTGCGGTCCATCACCTCCACCTTGTTCGAGCAGTTGATTATGCAATAGAGGCGGTTGCCGTATATGCCGGCGTCGTTGCCCACATCGCCCATTTCCTTGGGCACAGAGGGGTTGGCGTTGGCATATATGTTGCGCGTGTAGCGCCCCGTGGCGTAGTCGTAGTAGTCGAGGGTCGACTTGTTGCTGCCCATGTTGCCCTCGTTCAGCAGGTAGAAGCCGCTCACGCTGGTGTATTCGGGCTGGCTCACGGGCACCGTTTCGGGTATGAACACCACATCGTCGTCGCGGCAGGCCGTGAGCGTGGCAAGTAGGGCGGCCGCTAAGGCCGCCGCCCACCGCGCGAGGCGCCTGCTGTGCATTGTGCTCTGTTTCATCTTGCTTATATGTCGAATTTAAGAATCACCTTGTAGTTGCGTCCCGGCATGGGGTAGTTGAGAATCACGTCGTAGTATTGGTTGAAGAGGTTGTTCACCTCCAGTGTCAGCTTCAGCCACGTCTTGCCCAGAGCAAAGCGGTAGCTGGCCGAGATGTCGTGGGTGTACCACGGCTGCTCGTGGTTGGCCGGAATGTTGGCACTGGTGTGGTAGCGCTCGCCCACGTAGATGAAGCTGTAGTTGGCCTCAAGGTTAAGCCACTGGCCGTGCACCACCGCCGAGCCGCTGTGCCAAGGAATGTAGGCAATCTGGCCCTTGTAGGTGCCGCCGTCACCGCAGTCGGCAGGGTTGCTGTAGTCCTGCGCGCGCTGGTAGGTGTAGTTGAGGTTGAGGTCGAGGTTCACATGCTGCGGCAGCCTTATGCCGCAGCGTGCCGTCAGGTCGATGCCGCGAATCTTCACCTTGCCTATGTTCATCATCATCCAGCGGTATTGGCCCGTGCCCTTTGGCACGGCGATTATCTTGTCGGTCACATAGTTGTAGTATGCGTCGGCCGTCAGCTTGATGCCGCTCACCAGCCCCTCCTCGCGGTAGCGCTGATACTGCACGCCCACGTTGTATTGCGTGGCATACTCGGGTCGCAGGTTGGCGTTGCCTATGTCGGTGTAATACAGGTCGTTGAATGTGGGCATGCGGAATATGCGCTTGTAGAAGGCGCGCACGTTGAAGTCGTATCGCGCCATTGGCTGCCAGCTGAGAAACACGGCCGGTGTTAGCCGGCTGGTGCTGTGGCGGTTGTGGTTGGCCACCATGCCGTCGCCCGAGCGCACGGTGTAGAAGTCGCGCACAAAGGTGTGCAGCAGGCTGGCCTGCGCCTTAAGGCGGTGCCAGGTGTAGGCTGTGGCCAGGGCTGTGAGCGCGGTGTGGCGGGTGGGGTAGGCGAAGTTCACCAGCGTGGAGTTCAGGTAGTTCCACTGGTAGTCGGTCGAAAGGTCCACGTCCCAGTCGCGGGCCAGGGTCAGCTTCTGTGCCACCGAGGCATATATCTCGTCTTGCCAAAAGCGGTTGTTGATGTACATGAGCGTGGTGTCGGGGTTGAGGTAGCGCATGTAGTCGCGCGCATACTTGGCGCTGGCCAGCAGCTCGTAGCGTTCGCCCATTTTCTTCTGGAACGCCCCTTGGGCAAAGAAGTTGCGGTCCCACTGCCGCTGAGCCGTCTTCCACACGTTGTTCACAATGGCTCCGGGAATGCCCTTTTCGCTGTCGTAGTAATAGAATTTGGCGTTCCAGCGGCCGTCGTCCAGCGTGCCAAACAGGCCGCCCTCCACACGCCACGACTGTATGTCGCCGTTGTGCCGCGTGGCCGTGGTGTCCCACGCCAGAGTGCCGTCGCTGAAGCGCTTGCGGTAGCGGAAGCGGTATCGCCCCGTGGCGTAGGTGTATTCGGCGTTGAGTGCCATGCTCACGCGGCGGCTCAGCTTCTGCTCCCAGCGCACGCTGGGATTGGCCAGGCCAAACGAGCCTGTGCGGAATGTGATGTTTAGGTTGGTGCGCCGCCCGGCCGTGAACGCCGGCCGCCGCGTGCGCAGATATATGCTGCCGGCCGACCCGAAGTCGCGCGCGGGTTGGAAAATCTCACTCTTTTGGCCGTTATACAGCGAAATCTCCTCGATGTTGTCGAGCGAAAACTTGCCCAGATCTATTTGGCCGTTTTGCGCGTTTCCCAGCTGAATGCCGTCGTAGAACACCCCCATGTGGTTAGTGCCCATCGAGCGTATGTCCACCGTCTTGATGCCGCCCACGCCGCCGTAGTCCTTTATTTGCACACCGCTGAAGTAGCGTATGGCGTCGGCCACCGAGTGGCTGTTGAGCGACTCCAGCTGTGCTCCCTTCAGTGTCTGTGCCGGAATCACCTCCTCATATGGGCGCACGCCATACACCGTCACCTCGCGCAGGTGCTGCACCGAGTCGAGCCTGCTCGACTCTTTGTATTGGTCAGGCGTTTGTGCTGCCGCACCAGCTGCCGTTAGCAGGGCGATGCTTGCTGATAATAATGTGTGATGTGGAGTGTGCATGCCTGTAAATTGTCAATTCACATTGTCGCGCCGCAAGGCCGTTGCGGCCGCCCGGCGCGTTTTTTTTAAAATCAGTAAAACATTTGGCAAAAGAAACGGCATGCGTTGTGGTGTGCAGCTTGGCTCTGCTCAACCCCTTCCCGCACTGGCGTCGCCATAGGGGGGGCGGGGCAAAGTGGTGCTTGCGCATTGTGCCGTAGTCGCGTAGGCTGTCCATGCGTCATTGTCTTTTGCAGCGGCGGTGGCAGGTTTTCTGACTCGTTCCGTCCATGGGGCGGCCTTCCCAACGCAGCCTTGCGGCAGCTTCAGTGGCCGAGGCGCAGCTCACATCCCCAATGGCCTTTGTGCGTGGAACATACAGCAGCGGACCTGTACGTGACTCTCACACGTTTCCCTTTTCACCCGCCTGATGGCCGGCGGGCACCATCGTCGCCGCTGCAAAGTTACCACCTTTTGCCGCAACCTGCAACCCCTCAGCCCTCTAAATCCCACCTTCACCCGGATTGCGAGTCCATAAGTTTGTGGCTATTTTTGGCCCGGCGGGCTATTTGCACTATTTTTGCAGCGTAATTGATAAAAACGTGATTTGATTTATGCTTGATTTTGTTACATGGACGGTCAACCCCAACCTGTTCACTGGCTTCGTCAGTGTGCGCTGGTATGGGCTGATGTTTGCCATAGGCTTCCTTGTGGGCTATGAGATAGTGTGGCGCATGTTCCGCCACGAGGGCGCTCCCGAGAATTGGGTGGGCAGCCTGTTTATCTACGTGGTGGTGGCCACCGTGCTCGGCGCACGCCTTGGCCACGTGTTTTTCTACCAATGGGACTACTATTCGCAGCACCTGTCAGAGATTCCCAAAATTTGGGAGGGCGGCCTCGCCAGCCACGGCGGCACCCTGGCCATCATCTTCGCCATCTGGCTCTACAGCCGCTGTGTCACCCACCGTCCCATGCTGTGGACGCTCGACCGCCTGGTGGTGCCCGTGGGCTTCGTGGGCGCGCTCATCCGCATAGGCAACCTTATGAATCATGAGATATACGGCTCTGTCACCACCATGCCGTGGGGCTTCCGATTCATCGACAATGTAATACCCTACATGCAAGGGGCGCAGCCGGTGTTCACCCCGCCGTGCCACCCCACGCAAATCTACGAGGCGCTGTGCTACCTCGTGGTGTTTGGCGTGTGCATGTGGATGTATTGGCGGCGTAATCTGCAGGAGCGTCAGGGTCTCATCTTTGGCGTGTTCATGGTGGGCATCTTTGCCGCCCGCTTCATGGTGGAGTTCATCAAAAATGTGCAGGAGCCTTGGGAACTTGCCATGCGCCAGTCCATAGGGCTCGACCAGGGGCAGATGCTAAGCATTCCGTTCGTCGTGCTCGGTGTGTGGCTCATAGTGCGTGCCATGCGGCGTCCGCGCGTTGCGCTCACCTTCCCCAACCGGTTCCCCGATGATCCCGGCAGCAAAAAATAGCCTGTATCATATATATAATGTATTACTCAAGCGATATGGAACATCAGTTTAATGCCCACAACAAGCAGGAATATCCGCCAATGCACACTGCCGAGCACATCCTGAATGCCACCATGGTGAGCATGTTTGGCTGCGGCCGCAATGTGGCTGGCCACGTGGAACGCACCAAGTCGAAGCTCGACTACGACTTTCCGCGGCCGCTCACGCCACAGGAGGTGGCCGAGGTCGAGGCGCGGGTCAATGGCGTAATCGACGCCGACCTGCCCGTCACCATGGAGTATGCCACGCAGCAGGAGGTGGCCACCCGCTTCAATCTGCAACGGCTGCCCGACGGGGCCTCGCAGCAAGTGCGCATAGTGCACGTGGGCGACTACGACGAGTGTCTGTGCGTGGGCGCCCACGTCGGCCACACAGCCCAAATCGGCCACTTCCGCATCAGCAGCACCCGCTATCAGGACGGCCGCTTGCGCATAGTGTTTCGCCTCGACGGCCCGCAGGCAGGGTAGGGCAGGGCGAACGGCAATTAATCATACAATATATAAGCGGCTCTCGGGCCGCTTTTTCTGTTTGTGTGCCTCCGTGCACTTTTGCCCTGAAAATGGCATGTGTTTTAGAATTATGCTGTAGAACATAAGATACACATATTTTAACACTTGTTCTTAATTGCAAGTAATCAATAAGTTATAACAAAATCGCTAAAAACGATTAAAAAAACTTTTGTGATTATTTGGTGGGTATCAGAAAAAGCCCTACCTTTGCATCGCTTTTGAGAAATAAA
>CAKUMB010000002.1 GCA_934667475.1 uncultured Muribaculaceae bacterium
TGTAACGGATATAAAATTCTTTCTCTTCAGACTCACTAAACTATATGCTTAATCCCCCCGGTTTATCGGGTGAGCCGTTCTTTGGACCTTCAAAGATAAAGTCATCGGGGAATGACTGCAAGCGAGCCATTTCGCGAGCAGTAAGCACACGAGGCAACTTGGGGTGAATGTTTACTCCACCATGGCTTTCCTTAATCGTACACGATGCTTCGTTCCACGGACATTTTTTCCAAGCGTCAGAATAACCTTTGTAAAGGCTTTGTCCCTCTGGTAATTCAAGCATACGCTGCGCCATATCCGGGCGATGCTTGGTAGGTACGTGGTTGAAAGCTTTATTCTCCGGCATATCCATAAGGTCCGCTATAGCCGCACCTGTAGTAATATATTGTGTCGGTTGGAGAATTGGCTTTGGGTGATAATTCTTCAAACCTTTGCGGTTGCCGATGAAAATTACACGCTCTCGCTTCTGAGGGGTATAATAGTAATTAATTATATTCATTTTAGAACCTCATTAGCAGTTAATAAAGCTATCTTACATCTTACGTTATGAGCCAAACTTTCCAACAAATCAATGTAACACCATGCAAAATTAGTTGCTTCCATTTCTTTGATCGGCAACATCTGATATGCTTTTTCTCCACAACAACTTGCGACTCCAATTAAGCTAACTTCCGTTTTATGGAATTTAATTTCAATGTTTTTACTATTATCGTCATGAAGTCTTCCGACATAAGTTTTTTCGCCAGAAAGAATACTTCGAATGTCAGAAACTAGATTATTCATCTTAAACACATCAGATATTGAGCAATAAGTACTACTGTCAGCACAAATTGACCCAACCACTTGAGCATCTATATTTTGTAAACTTTTCATTGTATTAAACAGTTTTCTCTGTGGAATTTAAGATATTTGAAATGCTGTTCTTCAACTGTTACTAAGCGAATATGACCATCTATACCTAAGATAGTCCTTTCTGACTTTGGAAATTCTTTAGAGAATAATATCCTCCCATTATTGTCAAATGCAATAAATCCCAAATCAAACAACTTGTCATAGTTCGGTGTCAATAGCAGTCCATTAAAAACGTCTAATCGTTCTTCATTGCTTGCTGTTCTCCAAGGTTTTATATGTGATGCTATCAAGATGTTTGTAAGTCTGCATCTTGTTATGGAGCACCCTGACCAATATAAAATCAACAGCTCTCGAAACAATCCTTGTCCGATTCGAGACTTTATTATAGCGTTTTTTTCGGTCAGAGTTATTGAATTGTCTTGTTGAACTTTCTGCGTTTCGGAAAGTATAGTTTCTTGAATGACTTTTGAATAATTCGAATCTAAAAATTGTTTGTATTTTCTCAATGCAGACTTAAAATTAACCAAGTCTTTTTCACCCTTATAAATTGTTCGAGATGATAATGCTCTGCGCTCATCATTTATGATAG
The DNA here is from genome assembly GCA_934667475.1 of uncultured Muribaculaceae bacterium. Classification (GTDB taxonomy): domain Bacteria; phylum Bacteroidota; class Bacteroidia; order Bacteroidales; family Muribaculaceae; genus Sodaliphilus. The sequence continues at coordinate 1,442 of CAKUMB010000002.1, forward strand.
TCTGTATTTTGCCTTCGCTCAAATCATCATCTAATTCATACCTCCCTGCCATAAACTTGAGCCAGGAGATATAGTTCGTTCGAGATCTGGCATTTACATTGCCAAATTGAACCATCCAATGATAGAAATCTGATATGTTATCCGAAAAATTCATAATGAATTCGTTATACTAATTTCTCTTTGTAGCAGAAGCCAAATCCATTTTGGACTCAACATAATTAATGATTTCATCGTTTATGTCAAATCCTATGTAGTTGCGCCCAAGTGTTTCACATTCAAAAAGTGTAGTGCCACTACCCATAAACATTTCAAGCACATTCCCTCCTTCTTCTGTGTAACGACGAATCATTTGATTAGGAATCTGAGGAGCAAAGTTGCCGTGGTAAACATTTTCATGCTTGCCTCCCTTAGCTCTTAGCCCCATAATCCATAGGCTATCTACGTTTATGTCAAGTTCTTTCCATTTGGATTTGTTGAACTTCATTGAATAAAATCAAAAAACTCCGATGTAGCTTCTGAAGGCGACCAGACCTTGTGCGACTACAAAGGAGTTCTTATTAAAAAGTTACCAGCAAACGTGCCGTTATACGTTCATTTCTTTGGTCATTTACAGAATTTATTGCTTTAAGTAACAAAGTTACGACTTTTTGCGATAGCTTGGCTATTTTGTGAATAAAAATTTATCAGCAAAATTTCGCAGTCGAAAAAATGAAGAGCACTCGAAACCGCCTCTCTTAGCGAAGAGCCAAGGTCATTAACTGTCGTTTCAAGTGCTCTTGGAACAAAAAAATAGAGCTACTTGCGGAAACATTAGGAAAATCTGCGGACAGCCTCTCCCCCGGCACAGGCAACCCGCCAAGCGCGGGGCGTTACTTCCACCCTTCCTCAAGCTGCAAACAAAAACAAGGCCGGAACGCGGTTGTTGCCACGTTTCGGCCTTGATCGGGTTATACGGGTTTATAATATGCTCGTTTCGGGTTGGGTTAGATTATGCCCTGTCCCATCATTGCGTGAGCCACCTTCATGAAGCCGGCGATGTTGGCGCCCTTCATGTAGTTCATGTAGCCGTCGGCCTCTTGGCCATACTTCACGCACTGCTCATGGATTTCGGCCATGATGTGGTGTAGCTTCTCGTCAACCTCTTCGGCTGTCCAGTAGATATGCTGGGCGTTCTGGGTCATTTCAAGGCCAGAAGTTGCCACGCCGCCTGCATTCACTGCCTTGCCGGGGGCATACACCATCTTGTTGGCCAGGAACACGTCGATGGCCTCGGCTGTGCAGCCCATGTTCGACACTTCGGCCACCAGCAGCACCTTGTTGGCTGCGAGGGTCTCGGCGTCTTCCTTGCTCACCTCGTTCTGAGTGGCGCACGGCATTGCAATATCCACTTTCTGCTCCCATGGGCGCTTGCCTGCAAAGAACTTGGCGTTGGGGAACTTCTGGGCGTAGGGTGCGCACACGTCGTTGCCGCTGGCGCGGAGCTCAAGCATATAGTCAATCTTCTCCTGGGTGTTGATGCCGTCGGGATCGTAGATGTAGCCGTCAGGACCACTGATGGTGACAACCTTTGCGCCAAGCTCGGTGGCTTTGGTCACTGTGCCCCAAGCCACATTGCCGAAGCCCGACACGGCCACTGTCTTGCCCTTGAAGTCGGTGCCGAGGCGGTGGAGCATCTTCTGCACGAAGTAGCATGCGCCAAAGCCTGTTGCCTCGGGACGAATGCGCGAGCCTCCGAATTCAAGACCCTTGCCGGTGAATGTGCCGGTGTGCTCGTGGGTGAGCTTCTTGTACATGCCAAACATGTAGCCCACTTCGCGGCCGCCGACGCCGATGTCGCCTGCAGGGATGTCCTTATCGGGACCAACGTTGCGCCACAGCTCAAGCATGAAGGCCTGGCAGAAACGCATGATTTCGGCGTCGCTCTTGCCCTTGGGGCTGAAGTCAGAGCCTCCCTTGGCACCGCCCATAGGCAGCGTGGTGAGGGCATTCTTGAATGTCTGCTCGAAGCCGAGGAACTTAAGGATTGAGAGGTTCACTGAAGCGTGGAAGCGCACACCGCCCTTATACGGGCCGATGGCGTTATTGAATTGAACGCGGTAGCCGAGATTGGTCTGCACTTCGCCGTTGTCATCAATCCATGTAACACGGAATGTGTAGATGCGGTCGGGCTCAACCATTCTCTCGATGATTTTAGCATTCTCAAATTCGGGATGCTTGTCATACTCGTCCTTTACGGTTAAAAGGACTTCACGGACTGCTTGCAGATATTCGTTTTCACCTGGGTGCTTAACCTGCAAATCGTTTAAAATCTTTTCTACGTTCATGATAGATGCGAATTTTTAAAGCGGTTTATATATAATTATGTTTATATGTCATTACTGATGTTTTGACGTGACAAATATAAAGCAAAAAATCTGATTACGCATAGTTCTTGGAGCAAAATTTCCAATTTTTTTTGGAAGCGACGTGCTTTTTTTAGCAAAATGTCATCGATTGGCGTTGCGCTGAGTTTGCAAATTGCTATCGTTCAGCCCCGTTGCACGCTTTTGTGCCAAGGTATGTGCCGTTGGGCTTTCGCTGCACTTTCAAAAAGGCACAAAAAACGGCATTTAGCCACATGGCGTGGATGGCTGTGATTGGCGCATTTTTTCTTTAATTAATTGTGTGATTACGAAAATTCACTTACATTTGCAATATATGAACTCAATTGTTTAACTAAATAACAACGCATAATTATGAAGAAGCACAATTTTTATGCTGGTCCGTCGATACTTAGCCAGTATACGATTGACAACACTATTGATGCAATCCGCAACTTTGCAGGCACCGGACTCTCACTCCTTGAGATTTCGCACCGCAGCAAAGAGTTTACTGCTGTCATGGACGAGGCTCAGGCTTTGTTCAAGGAACTGCTCGACATCCCCGCTGGCTATGAGGTACTCTTCCTTGGTGGCGGTGCAAGCACTCAGTTCTGCATGGTGCCTTACAATCTGCTCAAGACCAAGGCTGCCTATCTCGATACAGGCACTTGGGCCAACAAAGCTATTAAGGAGGCCAAACTGTTTGGCGAAGTTGATGTAGTGGCTTCTTCAAAGGCCGACAACTACGTGTATGTCCCCAAGGACTACACAGTGCCTGCCGATGCCGACTACTTCCACATTACCACCAACAACACCATTTATGGCACTGAGATTCGCAAAGATCTTGACTCTCCCGTGCCTTTGGTGGCCGACATGTCGAGCGATATTTTCTCCCGTCCAGTGGATGTGTCGAAATACGACCTGATTTATGGCGGTGCGCAAAAGAACATTGCTCCCGCCGGTGTTACGTTTGTCATTGTCAAGGTTGACGCACTGGGCAAGGTGGAGCGCCCCATCCCCACTATGCTCAACTACAAGACACATGTGGACAAGGGCTCGATGTTCAACACTCCTCCGGTGATGCCCATCTATGCGGCTTTGCAAACCCTCAAGTGGTATAAGCAACTGGGCGGTGTGAAGGAACTTGAGCGTCTCGACAAGGAGAAGGCTGCCTACCTCTACGACGCCATTGACTCAAGCAAGATGTTTGTGGGTACAGTTCACCCCGAAGACCGCTCAATTATGAACGTGTGCTTCGTGATGAAACCCGAATACAAAGAACTGGAGAAGGACTTCATCGACTTTGCCGGCACAAAGGGCATCGTGGGCATCAAGGGCCACCGCAGCGTGGGCGGCTTCCGTGCGTCGCTCTACAATGCGCTGCCGCTTGAAAGCGTTAAGGTGCTTGTTGAGGCCATGAAGGAGTTTGAAAGCAAACGCTAATTTGCGTTGGGAACAGAATCGCACAATTATTAAACAACAAGAAACAACACATCGTGATATGAAAATATTAGTTGCAACCCAAAAGCCATTCGCTCCTGCCGCCGTCGACGGCATCCGTGAGGTGGTGACTGCCGCCGGCCACGAGCTTGTGCTGGTGGAAAAAGGAACAAAGGACGACATGATTAAGGCCGTTGCCGACTGTGCAGGACTTATAGTGCGCAGCGACAAGGTGGACAAAGAGGTGCTTGACGCCGCCAAGGAACTCAAGGTGGTGGTGCGCGCCGGTGCCGGATATGACAACATCGACCTGGCTGAGGCCACTGCACATGGCGTGTGTGTGATGAACACCCCCGGCCAGAACAGCAACGCTGTGGCCGAACTGGTGTTTGGCATGCTGGTGTACTTGCTGCGCAACCGCTTTGATGGCACATCGGGCTCTGAGCTCAAGGACAAGACGCTCGGCATACACGCATTTGGCCAGGTGGGCCGCAATGTGGCACGCATAGCCAAGGGCTTTGGCATGAAGGTGAGCGCATTCGACCCCTTCGTTAAAGACGAGGCCATGCTTGCCGAAGGCGTTATCCCCATCCACTCAATTGAGGAGCTTTATAAAGAGAACCAGTTTGTGAGCCTTCACATTCCGGCAACCAAGGATACCATAAAGTCGGTCAACAAGGCCCTTATCGACCTTATGCCTAAGAATGCGGTGCTGGTTAACGCCGCCCGCAAGGAGGTGATCGACGAGGACAGCCTGCGCGAAGCTCTTGAGGCACGCCCCGACTTCAAATATGTGGCCGATGTGAAGCCCGACATTGCTGCTGAATTGCAGGAGAAGTATGGCAACCGCGTGCTGTTCACGCCCAAGAAGATGGGCGCGCAGACCGCAGAGGCCAACATCAAGGCTGGCATTGCCGCAGCTGAGCAGGTGGTGGCCAACCTCAAAGACGGATGGAATAAGTTCCAAGTGAACAAATAAGCCGAGAGCACAATTAGTCGCTTTATATCTGTGCTGAAAAGCCGGCGTTTTGCGTGGCCATAGGCACAAAAATCAAGAGTAGTCAATGCATTTGTCAAGCAGTGGCTACTCTTATTTTTTTTTGATGTGTGGCTTGTGGTTTCGGTTATTCGGCAAGGGCATACTGGCGCATGGCCTCCATGCGGCCGTCGTTCACTTTGCTGGCAAAGTGGGCGTCGCTGTTAAACACCACAGTGAGTCCGCTGCGCTTGAGCATGCCGAAATACCGGCTTGCAGGAAAAAAGCGGCCGTAGGGCTTCCACGACTTGGTGTTGACCTCAACCGTAAGGTGGTGGTCGGCAATGGCCTCAAACAAATTCTGCACCAGTTTGTCGTACCACGGTTCTGAGTCAATGCCCGGCTTGAAGCACGATGCGTTGAAGCCAATCTTGTCGAAGTGGCCGATTATGTCGAAACCGCCCTGCTCCACCATTTTCACCGATTGGGCGTAGAATGAGCGCACCACCGCTTCAATGTCGTCGTGGAAGTAGCGGTGCATTTTGCCTGCAAACTCATCGGGATGGCCGTCGATGTCGATTTGCTCTTGCGGATTGTCGAACGACGGGATGAAGTGCACCGACCCTATGCGGTAGTCAAGCGGCAGTTGCTGGTAGTAGTCGTTGGCTGGGCCGCTGACTTCGGTAAAGTCGATTTCCATCGACTGGAATATTTCCATTTGGCCGGCATATTTGGCCTTAAGGCGGCAAATTTCATCAAGATACAGCGGCACGTTGGCCTTGCTCATGTTGCATGGCGAGGCAAACGGTATGGGCGAGTGCGGGCTGAAGCCGAGGTGGGTGAATTCCCGTGCTGCGGCTGCGGCTGCAATGGCCTCCATCGTGTCACGGCCGTCGCAAAACTGCGTGTGGGTGTGAAAGGTGTATAGCTTGCTCTCGGCGGTTATCTTCTTGAAGTCAATCATGCTGTTCACCTCCTTTGCTCGGCCTTGCGCGCCTGGTTGGCATAGTATTCGATGGTTTCATACGACTTGCGCACTGTGGACTCGAGTTGGGTCATAACCGGCGCCATGGATTTTCGCTCGGCCTCGTCGGCATCCGCATAGCGGGCACGCAATGCCTTCAGCTTTGACATGGCGTCGCGCTGCTTGCTCTGTTCCGAAAGGTATTGCTCAAGATAGCTGCGCCCCTCGGTGGTTTTGGCGTCGCTGAGCGACGTGTAGGTGACGCCCTTTGACACGCAGAAGTTGAATGTGGTGGCCGAACTGCCAGTGTCGCGGTCGATTGACTTGATTCGAGCCAACACATCGGCGTAGTCCTGTCCGCTGGCCCAAGTGCTGCGAATGTTTCGTATCGCGGCCATCGTGGCTATGTCCACGCTGTCTGGATTGTAGTTCTCGCGCACCGAGTTGGGCAGATACACATATATTGTCAATTTGCCTGGAATGTGGTTGCGGTCGGTGGCCCACCAGCCCACACCAGTGTTGTCGTCAATCACAAGCAGATAGTCATCGTATGGTGAGTTGTAGGGCATGCCCACGTTTTGCGGTTTCAGGTAGTTGCCCGTGTCGGGGTCTTTTCGGGTCACGAATATGTCGTATCCGCCAATCGAGCCCGTGCCGTTGTTGGCATAGTATAGGCTCTGGCCGTCGGACGTGACAAATGGGTAGCAGGCATCGCCGCCGTCGTTCAGCATGTCGTCGAGCTGCGTGGGCTTGTCCCACGAGCCGTCGAGCAACTTGTCGCTCTTCATGAGCCGCATAGTGCCGTCGGCGTCGACTTGCGACCACATCATGCTTTCACCGCTTTCGGGCATATACACCTCGGTGGGCGTGTCGGGGCGTATGCTGGCTGGCATTGTGTCGGTCGATGCAAGGGTGCCTGCCTGACGTGAGATGCGGTAGGCTTTGAAAAAGTCGTTTTTGTCGACCACAATGCTGTCGACCACCACTATTTTTTCAACGTGTGAGGCCATTTCCTCGGCCATGCTGATTCTGGCCCGCAGCCGCGACTGCTCTTCGGTGAGCGGCTTGTTTTTCACCGCTGTCTCATATTTGCTCATCATAGCCTTGGCCTTGGCAAAGTCGTAGTCGGAGTAGCACAAGCGCGCCATTTCCATCATGGCTTCCTTGCTGCCCTTTTGCTGGGCAAGGTCAAGGTGCTTGCGCGCCTGAAGTGGCTGCCCCGTCTGTTCAAGGCACTCTGCCATCAGCAGATTGATTTGCACGTTGGCCTTGTTTTTGGCGTGCAGTCCCTGCAGCATTTCCAGAGCCTGTGAGTATTTGCCTTGCTGCATCAGCTGCTTGGCCTCATCGGCTGTGCCTGCGGCAGTGGCCACCAGGCTTGTGGCCGCGCAAAGGGCGGCAATAAATAGTCTAAACTGTTTGTCCATATCAATTCAATGCTCTCTCTCTTGTGTGTGAAGTTAGTTGCCCATTTCGCTGAGGAACTGTATGCGCACAAGTCTTATTTCCTCTTGGGTGAAATCGGGACCGAGTTCTTCAAGCGCCACCGATATGCGGTCGGTTTCGCTTTCGGCGAAGTAGTCGAATATTTCATCGCGGTGGTCTTCGTCCATCACTTCGTCTATGTAGTAGTTGATGTTGATTTTTGTGCCAGAATACACTATAGCCTCGAGTTCATCGAGCAATTCTTCGAATTCAAGGCCCTTCGACCTGGCAAGCTCCACAAGGTCGATTCTGCGGTCGATGCCCTGAATCAGTTCAATCTTGATCTTGCTCTTGTTAGGCACCGTCTTTATGCGCAAGTCCATGGGGCGCTCAATTTCGTTTTCCTCCACGTGCCTCTTTATCACCTTCACAAATTCGGCTCCATAGCGGCGGGCTTTGCCCTCTCCCACTCCCGGAATCATTTTCAGCTCGTCGAGGCTGATGGGATAGTTGGTGGCCATGGCCTCGAGCGACGGCATTTGGAATATCACGTATGGCGGCAAATCGTTTTTAGCAGCCACCTTCTTGCGCAAGTCCTTGAGTATACCCAGCAGTTCGGGGTCGATGGTGTAGGCCGATTCATCGCCCAATTCCGAGTCGTCTACATCCGAAAAGTCGCGGTCTTCCACTATGAAGAATTTTGTGTGGCTTTTTGAGAACTGCCGTCCGGCTTCGGTGAGTTTCAGCAGTCCGTAGTTTTCAATGTCGCGTTCGATGAAACCGGCAATTATGGCTTGATTGATTACCGCATTCAGAAATTTGGAGTCGGAGTGCTGCTCGCAGCCGAATTCGTCGATTTTATCGTGATGATACGACTTGATTTCGGGGTTGAGTTTGCCCAAAAGCACATTTACCACATATTCTGAGCGGAATTTTTCCTTTAGTGCCGCTATGGTCTCTATCACCGACAGCAGCTGCTCGGTGGCACCAACCTTTTTACGCGGGTGCAGGCAGTTGTCGCAGTTGCCGCAATTGTCAATGTCGTAGGCTTCGCCGAAGTAGTGCAGCAGGGTCTTGCGACGGCACACCGACGATTCGGCATAGGCGGCTGTCTCCTGCAGCAATTGTTTGCCTATTTCCTGTTCGGCCATGGGCTTGCCCTGCATAAACTTTTGCAACTTCTGCAGGTCCTTTTTTGAATAGAACGTGATGCAATGTCCCTCGCCGCCATCGCGGCCGGCCCGCCCCGTCTCTTGGTAATACCCTTCGAGGCTCTTTGGAATGTCGTAGTGGATAACATATCTCACGTCGGGTTTGTCGATGCCCATGCCGAAGGCTATGGTTGCCACTATCACATCTACCTTTTCGAGCAGAAAGGCGTCTTGGTTGGCCGAACGGGTCGCAGCGTCCATGCCGGCATGGTAGGCAAGTGCCTTAATGTCGTTGACACGCAGCGTTTCGGCCAGTTCTTCCACCTTTTTGCGGCTAAGGCAGTAGATTATGCCCGACTTTCCCGGCATCGACTTGATGAATCTGATGATGTCGCGGTCAACCTCGTTGGTTTTCGGGCGCACCTCATAGTAGAGGTTGGGCCGGTTGAACGACGACTTGAACACATTGGCGGTGCTTATTCCCAGATTCTTTTGGATGTCGTGCTGAACCTTGGTTGTGGCCGTGGCCGTGAGGGCTATTATGGGGCGTCGGCCAATGTCGTTGATTAGCGGCCTTATGCGGCGGTACTCGGGGCGGAAGTCGTGTCCCCATTCCGATATGCAGTGGGCTTCATCGATGGCAAAAAACGATATCTTCACCGATTTAAGAAACTCTATGTTTTCGGCCTTGGTGAGTGTTTCGGGCGCCACATACAGCAGTTTGGTGCGTCCCTCCACCACATCGGCCTTCACGTGCTCTATGGCCTGGCGGTTGAGCGACGAATTCAAGAAATGCGCCACGCCATCGTCGTCGCTGTAGTTGCGCATGGCATCTACCTGATTCTTCATCAGCGCTATGAGCGGCGACACCACAATGGCCGTGCCATCCATGAGAAGCGCCGGCAGCTGATAGCACAGCGACTTCCCTCCACCAGTGGGCATCAGCACAAAGGTGTCGTTGCCCCTCATCAGATTTTCCATAATCTGCTCCTGGTTGCCCTTGAAGTTGTCGAAGCCAAAGTACTTCTTCAGTTCTTCCGTTAGTTGCTTCTTGTATGGCTCAGTCATTTTTTTAGTGTATGTGTTATTAATCAGTTGTGTCAATAGTATGTGTGGGTGGAATGTGGATTAGTGCAATGGCATTTTGGCTCAGTGGCACGTTTTTCCCACTAACCACCTCACAAATATAGTAAAATATGTGCAAGCCAACAAACTATTCGGTCTGAAATTTATACCCAAATTGGCCATATAAGTGAACATGTGGCACAAATCGTGCGTCAGCCGCGCCGTTTTGTTATTGTGGCGGCCGCTATGTTTACTGCAAATATGGGTTGTGCGACATTTCGCCGGCCACGCTGGTTTGCGGCCCGTGGCCAGGCAACACGGTGGTGCCGCCAGGCAGCGTTAGGGTTTTCGCTTTTATGCTCTCCACCAGTTGCTCGTGCGAGCCCCCGGGCAGGTCGGTGCGGCCAATGCTGCCCAGAAACAGGCTGTCGCCCACCAGCACTGCGCTGCTTTGTGGCAGGTAGAACGCCAATCCGCCGGGCGAGTGTCCGGGCGACGCCAGCACGTTTATTGTTTCACCGTCGAGGCTAAGGCTGTCGCCATCGCCTATTGCATCGTAGGTTTCAATAGCGTTCACCTCAATTTTCAGGCCAAACCGTGCAGCCTGTGCCGGCAGCGATGCCGCAAGCGCGGCATCGGCTTTGCTTGCTTTAATTTTAATGCCATATTTGCTCGCAAGCCATGCCGCAGAAGCCACGTGGTCCACGTGCATGTGTGTCACCAGAATGCATTGCGGCTCAAGCTGGTTTTGCTCGATGTATCCGTCCACGGCCTCACGCTCAGCAGCGGTCATCATGCCAGGGTCCACGACAATGGCTTTGCTCGAAGCATTGCTCTTTAATATATAGGTGTTTTCGCCAAACGGGTTGACGGTGAATTTTACTATATGCATAATGTGTTTCTTTTTTGAATGCTATAGTGGCAAATACACTATTTTTTTTGTTTCAAAGAATGGCTCGTCGAAGTGTAGATTCAAGTCATCGACCACCACGCGGCTGGCAAAAGGCGCCAATTCATCGGCCAAATCGCCTCCCTTTAGGCATATTAGCCCGTTGGGAATCGAGTTTTTGCCGTCGCCTGTGTCCACAAGCCGCTTGAGCAGCGGCACCATCTTGCCCATGTCCATCACGGCGCGGCTTACCACAAAGTCGAATTTTCCTTTCACCTCCTTTATGTCGCCGTGCTGCACTGTGATGTTGCGCAGCCCGGCCACTTCGGCTACCGCTTCGGCCACCCTAAGCTTTTTGGCTATGCGGTCCACCAGATGAAACTGGCAGCCGGGTAGCAGCACAGCAAGCGGAATCGCCGGAAAGCCGCCTCCGGTGCCGAAGTCGAGAATTCTTGTGCCCTCGGTAAAATCGATGAATTTGGCTATCGACAGCGAGTGCAGAATGTGGTTCACCTCGAGATTGACGATGTCTTTGCGTGAAATCACATTGATTTTCTCATTCCACTGCGGGTATTCGGCCTCAAGAATGGCAAACTGCCGCTTTTGCTCGTCGGTGAGGTGCGGAAAATGCTTTATGATGTGCTCGATTGCCATGTGCGCTAAAGATTATTGATTATGGAGTTTTCGAGGAAATATGGCTTCAGTGAACTGAAGTCAAGGCTGATTTGCGGCTCGCCAATGGCGTTTATGGCCAGCTCGTTGGGCTCAAAGCTCCAAGTGATGCCCTTGTCGGTGAAGAAGAAGTTGTTAGACACCGACAGGTTGGGCAGGTTGTAGTAGCCCAGGTCGTTGAGCTCGTCTTCACTCTTCACGTTGTTCTGGCTCATGAGTTTGTCCTTCATGAGCTGGCACACATCGTTGAGCGACGAGCTTTTGAAAATGCGGTTAACGGCAATCTGTGCCATAGCCTCAAGGTCGATGTTGTAGTAGTGATGCGTTTTCAGTGTCACCCGGTTGTTCTTCTTTATTATTTCCTCCTTGCAAAATGTGAGTATGCCGTCTTTGTTGAAAATCGGGGTGATGTTGATTGTAGCGTTATAGCTCACCACGCTCACAGCGTCGTAGTCGTCGCCACCCTCCGACTCATCGTTCTGCACGTCTTCGTCGTCGGCCGTGGGGGCGTTCTGGTCGAGATAAGCGGCTGCATATTCGTGCATGGCGTCTTGCAGGCTCACTGAGTCGCCGGGCACGTCGAGCAGCACCGTGGTGAACAGTTGCTGCAGTTTGCGCGTGTCGGCCGAGTCCTTGTAGGCCTTCGGGTAGGCAATGTTGGCGTTGATGCTGATTTTGCACTGCTCACCATTGCTTTTCTTAAACGATGAGTTGTCGGTGACTTGCGTCGATGCAATGCCCACCGTGTCCTGCGGGTGCAGCGCCTTCTTGGCAATGTTGCCGCAGCCCGATGATAACAGTGTTATAATCAGTCCGATAAATGGGATAAGTGTTTTGGTTGACATATTGATATACCTATAAAATCAGTTTTCGATATATAAAAGTACAAATTTTTGTTGTAACCATGGTAAAACTATGTCGTTTTTTTGCAACTCATTATGGAGCTAAAAACTAAAATAGCGTGAAAAAAACGACAAAACGCCGTTTCCGCAGCGCAGATTTGTTTTGTTTTTTGGCTTAGATGCGCTAACTTTGCACTCATTATTAGCAAGGGTGAAACGATTGTTTAGGCATACCGACTCGTGCAATGGCGCAGATTTGTGCAGTTGCGGCAGTGCTGTAAAAAGCGCGGTAGCCTATTTCGCCCCTAACCGAACAGCAAAGATATCACCTCAACGGGTGATATTCTTGTTTTTACCCCCCTGGTGCCGCATTGTCGGCTGTGCAGCCCACAGCCAGCGGCACGGAATCCCCAAGATTGTTTTTACTGGTTTATAATATTAACATATTAAATTATGTCACACCTGAGATTTAAAGAAGTTGAACAGGCCTTTAACCGCGAACCGGTTAATGTGAAGATCCCTGAAGGTGCACCTTCGGACTACTACGGCATGTATGTTTTCAACCGCAAGACAATGTACAAGTATCTGCCCAAGCAGACCTATGAGGCATTGATTTATGCTATTGACAACAAAGAGCCGCTCAACCGAGAGGTGGCCGACAGCGTGGCCGCAGGCATGAAGAAGTGGGCTATGGACAATGGAGTGTCGCACTACACCCACTGGTTTCATCCTCTTACCGACGGCACCGCCGAGAAGCACGACTCTTTCATCGAGCACGATGGCAAGGGCGGAGTGATTGAGGAATTTAGCGGAAAGCTTCTTGTCCAGCAAGAGCCCGACGCTTCAAGTTTTCCAAATGGTGGAATCCGCAACACGTTTGAGGCCCGCGGCTACTCGGCGTGGGACATATCGTCGCCAGCGTTTATACACGACAACACTCTGTGCATCCCCACCATATTCATTGCCTACTCTGGCGAGTCGCTCGACTACAAGACCCCGCTGCTGCGCGCGCTCAACAGCGTTGACAAGGCTGGCACTGCCGTGGCACAATATTTCGACCCCAAGGTGAAGCATGTGATTTCATACCTTGGCTGGGAGCAGGAATACTTCCTCGTCGACGAGGCTCTGTTTGCCGCCCGTCCCGACCTGGTGATGACAGGCCGCACCCTTATGGGACACGAGAGCGCAAAAAACCAGCAGCTCGAAGACCACTACTTCGGCGCAATTCCGATGCGCGTGGAGGAGTTTATGCTCGACTTGGAAATTGAATGCCACAAGCTGGGAATCCCTGCCAAAACGCGACACAACGAGGTGGCCCCCAACCAGTTTGAGCTGGCCCCGATTTACGAGGAAACTAATCTGGCCAACGATCACAACCTGCTGGTGATGAAGGTGATGGCCGAGGTTGCACGCCGCCATCACTTCCGTGTGCTGCTTCACGAGAAGCCGTTTGCCGGCATCAATGGTTCGGGCAAGCACAACAACTGGAGCCTGGGTACTGACACCGGCACACAGCTGTTTAAGCCTGGCAAGACCGAACAGGAGAATCTGCAGCTCATCACATTCGTTTCCAATGTGATGGCAGCTGTGTATAAATACAACGGACTGCTCAAGGCATCGATTGTGAGTGCTACCAATGCCCACCGCCTTGGCGCCAACGAGGCACCGCCAGCCATCATATCGATGTTCCTGGGCTCGCAGGTGAGCACCATTCTGGAGCAGCTCATCAGCAAAGATCAGGACGACGACCTGTCGTTTGACGGCAAGTCGGCTCTCAACCTTAAGGTGTCGCAGATTCCCGACCTGCTGCTCGACAATACCGACCGCAACCGCACATCGCCTTTTGCCTTCACCGGCAACCGTTTTGAGTTCCGCGCCGTGGGTTCGAGTGCCAACAGCGCATCGGCCATGATTGTGCTTAATGCCGCTGTGGCCGAACAGCTTAAAGAGTTCAAGGCTCACGTCGATGCCCGTGTGGCAGCCGGTGAGGAGCTTGACCACGCCATTCTTGAAGAGGATAAGCGACTCATTGAATACTCCAAGCCCATTCATTTCGATGGCAACGGCTATAGCGACGAGTGGAAGGCCGAAGCCAAGCGCCGCGGCCTTGACTGCGAGACGTCGGTGCCAAAGATTCTCGACTCGTTCCTCGATAAAGCTTCTGTAGAACTGTTTGCCAACACAGGCGTGTTCAATAAGGTGGAGCTTGAGGCCCGCAATGAAGTGAGCTGGGAAACTTACACTAAGAAGATTCAGATTGAAGCCCGTGTGTTTGGCGACTTGGCCCTGAACCACATAATTCCTGTGGCCACACGCTACCAGTCGATTCTGCTCGACAACGTGTATAAAATCAAAAGCCTATTCCCAAAGGAGCAGGGCGAGAAAATCGCCGCTCAAGACATGGCCATGATCGAGAAGATGTCGGAGCACATGCAGTTCATAAAGGACAATGTGGCAGCAATGGTCAACGCCCGCAAGGTGGCCAACAAGATTGAAAGCCTGCGCGACAAGGCCAATGCCTATCACGACACAGTGGTCCCCTATCTCGACACCATCCGCTACCACATCGACAAACTCGAGCTTATGGTCGATGATGAGATGTGGCCTCTGCCCAAGTACAGAGAACTGCTGTTCATTCACTAAATAAAGGCAAAGTGGAAGTATTAAAGCATGAATGTGGCATAGCAATGATAAGATTGCGCAAGCCACTTAGCTACTACAAGGAAAAATACGGCACCTATCTGTATGGCCTCAACAAGTTGTACCTGCTCATGGAGAAGCAGCACAACCGCGGCCAGGAGGGTGCAGGTCTGGGCTGTGTGTCGATTCACACACAGCCTGGCAACGAATACATATTCCGCGAGCGTGGTCTCGGCTCGGGAGCCATAAGCGAAATATTCGGCAAGGTGCGCAGCCAAATCAGCGAGGCTGTTATGGGCGGCACGCGCGAGAGCGAACTACCGTTTGTGGGCGAAGCCTACATGGGCCACCTGCGCTACAGCACCACCGGTAAGTCGGGCATCAGCTATGTGCACCCGTTTCTGCGCCGCAACAACTGGAAGTCGCGCAACTTGCTGCTGTGCGGCAACTTCAATATGACCAACGTTGACGAGATTTTCAACGACATAGTGAGTCAGGGCCAGCATCCGCGTGTGTATTCCGACACTGTGATACTGCTTGAGCAGCTTGGCCAGTCGCTCGACAAGGCCAACCAGCGCCTGTATGACAAGTTTCACAGCGAGGGCCTTGACGGCAAGGAGCTGACCGCAACCATAGAGGACAACCTCGACATGAAGGAAGTGCTGCAGCGCCCCTCGGGCACATGGGACGGCGGATATGCAATGTGCGGCATCACCGGTAGCGGCGACATGTTTGTGATGCGCGACCCGCATGGCATACGCCCTGCGTTCTACTACTGCGACGATGAGATATTTGTGGCGGCATCGGAGCGCCCAGTGATTCAAACCACTATGAGGGTTGAAGTCGACCAAGTGAAGGAGCTCACTCCTGGCTCGGCCGTGATTGTGAACAAGCGCGGCGATGTGGAGGTGAGCAAAATCATCGATGAACTCGACAACCGCCGCTGCTCATTTGAGCGCATCTACTTCTCGCGTGGCAGCGATGCTGACATATATGAGGAGCGCAAGTGCCTTGGCCGTAACCTGGCCGACAAGATTCTGAAGGCTGTTGACTATGATGTGGACCACACCATATTCTCGTTTATCCCCAACACCGCCGAAATTGCCTACATAGGCATGGTGGAGGGCATCAACGACTATCAGCGCGCCAAGCAGGTGAGCCAGATTCTTGAACTCGACCACAATGCCGGCGACTTTGAGCAAAAGCTGAAGACCATTATGAGCCACAGGCTGCGCATCGAGAAGATTGCCATCAAAGACATCAAGCTGCGCACATTCATCACCGAGGGAAAGTCGAGAAACGACCTTGCCGCGCATGTGTATGATGTGACCTACGGACAGGTGAAGGCCGGAGTCGACAATCTGGTGGTGATTGACGACAGCATTGTGCGTGGCACCACGCTTAAGCAGTCGATCATCAGAATTCTCGACCGCCTTCACCCGAAGAAGATAGTGATTGTGTCGTCGTCGCCCCAAGTGCGCTATCCCGACTATTACGGCATTGACATGTCGCGCATGGCCGAGTTCTGCGCGTTCAGGGCAGCTGTTGCCCTACTCAAGGAGCGCGGCATGGACGGCGTAATCGATGATGTGTATGGCAAGTGCAAGGCTCAGCAAGACTTCAAGAAGGAAGATGTGGTGAACTATGTAACCGAGATTTACGCGCCGTTTACCGATGAGGAAATTTCGGCCAAAATTGCCGAGATGATAAAGGATGCCGATATCAATGCAAGCGTCGAACTGATATATCAGTCAATCGAAGGGCTGCACAAGTCTATTCCTAGTTGTCCAGGCGATTGGTACTTCACCGGCGACTACCCCACCCCTGGTGGCAATAAGATGGTGAACCAGGCGTTCATCAACTGGTATGAGGGTAATCCCGACAAGCGCTGAATCACAATAGTATAAGCAAAGCAAAGGCGGGCAAAGCATTAAGCTTAAGCCCGCCTTTGCTTTGTGCGTCTTAGTGTGCTGATTATAAGTCTTCCAGCAAACTGTTGAGCACGGGGCGCAACTGTGCGCTGGCATTGGGGCTTTCGGCCTCGACCATAGCCTTGAGCTGTGCATCGGCCGTCACTTTGCCCGACACCACCAAGTTGAGCAGCAGTCGGAACGCCACATAGCGCACCATGGGCTCGCCATCGGCGGCCAGAATGTGGAACAGCTGCATGGCATATGGCAAATGGCGCAGCAGCCGATGGCAAAGCACATCGGCCTCTTCAACGCAGGCCACCGACCTGCTCCACTCCTCTGCATCGGCTATTGTCATGTGTTCGGCCGGGTAAATCATAGGTGCCGCAAGGCGGCATTCGCGGTGCTTGGTGTCGGCCCAGAGGGCGTTGGCCAGTGTGCGGTCTTTGCCATATGCTGAGGTTATGTTTATTATGTCGGTAAGCTGGCAGCCCATTATCAGCTGGTGCGGATCACTGCCCTTGCGCAGCGCATCGGCCACTATGCCGTTGCGGTAAGCATAAAACTCTTTTCTTATCGACTTTAATTGTTCTTCAAGTTCCATATAATTGTAGTCAGCAATATTAATAAAATCGGGCCCTGCGTGTTGAGTGAAGCGCAAGGGCCCGATTCTTTTTGTTTTTTGAATCAGCGTTGCTTACTTGGTTAGCGGAGAGTAGTCGCGCGAGTAGCGCAGCATCTGGTCGATGTAGCCCTCGCCATAGGCCACCTTCACGTCGGTGATGTTGCCATTCTTGTCCTTAACGGCAGTGTATACGGGGTTCACAAAGCCTTTGTAGGGGGCAATGTTGAGCTTGGCATAGCGTTGCAGCACCTCGGCGTGGATTGTGGGGTCAACCTTCACGCCATAGTTCTCCACCAGCTCGCGGCCAGCCTCATAGTCGCCTGTCGACTTAATGCGCTGCACCTCGGCCAGAAGCTGGCCAAACAGGTTGCGCAGTTTCTCATAGTCGTTGATTTTGATATACGTTTTGCCATCGCGCTTCACATATTCAATCACGTTGTCGGCCTTGCCCTTTTGGTAGCACCACTCCGATATGAACTTGCGGTTGCGCATGTGCGACTCCTCAATGTCCTTGCCCGGCACTATGCGCGTGAGTTGCGTCATGAGTCCGTTCATAATGTATTTGTAGTATTCGGCCTTGTAGGTGTCGGGGCTCTTGAAAATGCCCAGTTCCACCAGTTTGGGGTCGGCCAGATAGTAGAGGGCAAACAGGTCGGCGCGGCCCTCCTCAAGGGTCGAGCCGTAGGCCTTGAGTGCATCGGGGTCAACGCCAGGCAGCAGTTGGCCCGAAGCGTGGCCCAGGCACTCGTGCAAGTCGGTGTGCAGCTTGTCGGCAATGGTAAGGTACTTCTTCATGAGTTGCACTTCTGTGTTGCTGTAGGCAAACTCCTCATTAAAGCCAGTGCCGTTGGCCACCTCGTCGTAGGCATCGGTGATGTTTTCAAGGGTCACCGACTTCGAGCCGTGAGCAGCACGAATCCAGTTGCTGTTGGGCAGATTGATGCCAATGGGGGTTGCGGGATAGCTGTCACCGGCAAGAATGGCTGCTGTTATCACTTTGGCACTCACGCCCTTCACGTTGGCCTTTTTGAATCGCTGGTCAACGGGCGAGTGGTCTTCAAACCATTGTGCATTTTCGCTGATGAGCTGAGTGCGGTGTGAGGCGTCTTTGTTTTTGAAGTTAACCATACCTTCCCACGAGCCTGTCATGCCCAGAGGGTCGCCATAGCTCTCAATGAAGCCGTTGATGAAGTCGACGGTTGATTTCGTCTCTTCGGCCCACATTATCGAATAGTCGTCAAACGTTTTAAGCGATCCGGTGTTGTAGAACTCAATCAGTTTGTCGATGTAGGCCTTTTGCGCATCATTTTCGGCCACGGCGCTGGCTTTTTTCAGCCAATACACAATTTTAGTAATCGCTTTGGAGTAGAGTCCGCCCACTTTGTAGGGCTCTTCCACCACATTGCCGTTTTTCTTCACCACCTTAGTGTTCAGGCCATAGCTTATAGGTGTCTTGTCGTTGAGGTCTTTCACCTTGTTGTAGTAGTCTTCCACCTCTTTTTGCGTCACGCCTTCATAGAGGTTGTTGGCCGATGTCAGAATCAGGTCTTGTCCGTCGGCCTGATTGACGCGCTTGGCCATGAATGTCGGGTCGAAAATCACCTTGTCGACCATGGTCAGGAAGCTGTTCACCGTCTGCCCCTTGGCCAGCGGCAGTTTGCTTGCCGGGAGGGCGCGTACCTGTGCGTCGAAGAACGATTGCGAGAATTGTGGCTTGAACTTGTCCATCGAGTAGTGATGGTGAATGCCGTTGGCAAACCACACCTGCTTCAGGTAGAGCAGCAGGCCCTTGTAGTCGGCTGTCTCTTTGTTGCCCTTGTAGTTGGTGTATATCTGCTCAAGCGTTTGGCGGATGGCCAGATTGTACTTGCAGTTTTGGTCAAACAGAATGTCGCGGCCCTGAAGAGCGGCCTCTTGCAGATAATAAACGAGCGTTTTCTGCTTAAGTGTCAGGTCGTTGAATCCGGGCACTTGATAGCGCAGCACTTCAATGTCGGCAAAGCGGTCGGCATTGTAGTTGAAATTACTGTCTTGGGCATTGCCTGCGCCTGTGGCAATGGCAAACAATGCAGTGGCTAATAACATTTTTTTCATATTATAATGTGTTTATGTCGTTATTGAAAAAACTGGTGTGGTGCTTTTGTCACTCCACATACAGCACCAGGCCCTTTAGGTACTCGCCCTCGGGGTGATAGATGTTGATCGGGTGGTCGGCAGGCTGGGTGAGCTGGTGCAGGATGCGCACCTTGCGGCGCGACATGGCCGCTGCCGAGAACACCGCAAGGCGGAATTGCTCTTTGTTGACGGCCTGCGAGCACGAGAATGTGAACAGTATGCCGCCGGGCTTGATTTTCTCAAACGCCTTGGCATTGAGCTTGCGATAGCCTATGAGGGCGTTTTTCAGCGCGCTCTTGTGCTTGGCAAATGCCGGCGGGTCGAGGATTATCAGGTCGTAGTCGGTGGTCATCTCGTCGAGATACTTAAACGCGTCTTGCGCAAACGACTGGTGGCGGTTGTCGCCCGGGAAGTTGAGCGACACATTGTCGTCGGTGAGCTTTATGGCCTTGGCCGAGCTGTCGACCGAGTGCACCAGTTCGGCCCCGCCACGCATGGCGTAGAACGAGAATCCGCCAGTGTAGCAAAACATGTTGAGCACCTTGCGCCCCTTGGCGTACTTTTCGAGCAGGCTGCGGTTTTCGCGCTGGTCAACGAAGAAGCCGGTCTTTTGCCCCTTGAGCCAGTCTACGTGAAACTTAAGCCCGTTTTCCATGGCCACATCGGTGTCAAACTTGCCTATTATGTAGTCGTTTTGCGGGTCGAGTTGCGCCTTAAAGGGCAGTGTGGTTTCGCTCTTGTAATACACATTCTTTATGAGGTTGCCCGGCAGCTTGGTGAGCGCATCGGCAATGATGTTGCGTGCGAAGTGCATGCCAGGCGAGTGTGCCTGCATCACAGCCGTGGAGCCATACACGTCGACCACAAGGCCTGGCAGGAAGTCGCCCTCGCCATGCACCAGGCGGAACGAGTTGTTGTCGGCGCGCATCAGGTTGAGGGCCTGGCGCAGCTTGAAGGCCTGCGTGAGGCGGTCGACGAAAAACGCTTCGTTGATTTCGCTATCGTCGAAGCAAAGCATGCGCACGGCAATGCTGCCCACCTGATAGTGACCGTTGCCAATGAGCGTGCCGTCGTGCGAATACACGCTCACGAGGTCGCCCTCGTCCACGTTGTCCATCCTGGCAATTGCGCCCGAAAACACCCATGGGTGGAAACGCTGCAGCGACTCCTCTTTGCCTCTGCGCAGTATAACTCTTTTATATACCATTCAAAAAATATGCTTAATTGTGAATTTTAAACTTGTGGTTACTTAAAGAAATAGCGGTACACGTCGTTGCCGTTGGCAAACAGCAGCAGCAGGAATAGGAATGCGATGCCTGCCGTGACGGCACGCTCCATAAATTTCTCGCTGGGTTTGCGGCGCGTAATCATTTCAATGATCAGAAACAGCACGTAGCCGCCGTCGAGTGCCGGAATGGGCAGAATGTTCATCACGGCAAGAATCACCGAGAGGAATGCCGTGATTTCCCAAAAGTCGATCCAGCTCCATTCGCTTGGGAAGATGCTGCCAATAGCGCCGAAGCCGCCCAGGCTCTTAGCTCCCTGCGGGGTGAACACCAGTTTCAGTTGCTTCACATAGTTCACCAGCTTAGACCAGCCCATTTCCACACCGCGCGGAACCGACTGCAACACGTTGTATTGCTTTGTGATGGTCTTGTATACCTTGGCTGGTTCGGTGAGCATGATGCCTATCTTGGCGTCGCCGTCGACTTGGGTCTTCAGCGTCATGGGCTTGCCGCCGCGCACTATCTTCAGGTCCACCGTTTTGCCCCTGTTGGCTTGCAGAGCCTTGGTGAACAGGTCGTAGCTGGTGGTCGACTCACCATTGACGCCCACAATGCGGTCGCCTTCCTTCACACCGGCCTTTTCTGCGCCCATGCGGGCTTGCAGTTGCGACACCACCACAGGCACGCGGTAGGTCATAAACATCTGGCCGTCTTCAGCATCGGTGTTGGCAGTGAATATAAAGTTGGCTGGCACGTTGATGGTCACCGTGTCGCGGTGGTTGCGCAGCACCTTCACCGTTTTTGCGGTGAGCATGGCCTGCACGTCCTCACTGTTGTAGTAATACAGGTCCTTGCCGTCGGCGCTGAGCGGTATGTCACCGTCCCTGAACCCTATCTTGTGGGCACTGTCGCAGTAGGCCATACCCTCGGTGGCGTTGCGGAACGGGATGAACTGCTCGCCATAGGTGTAGACCAGGGCCGAATATATGACAATGGCCAGAATGAAGTTGAACAGCACTCCGCCCACCATTATCAGCAGCCGCTGCCATGCTGGCTTGGAGCGGAACTCCCATGGCTGCGCCGGCTGTTTCATCTGCTCGGTGTCCATCGATTCGTCGATCATGCCGGCTATTTTGCAGTATCCTCCCAGTGGCAGCCAGCCTATGCCATACTCGGTGTCGCGCCATGTGGCACGCTTGCTGCCCTCATGGCCTGGCTTGGCCTTGGGCTTATATTTGAACAGTGAAAACCAGGGGTTGAAAAACAAGTAGAACTTCTCGACCTTGACACCGAATATTCTTGAAAATATGTAGTGGCCAAACTCGTGTACAAACACAAGCAGGCCCAGCGAGATAATCAGTTCAAACGTCTTAAACAAAAATGGACTCATTGATATGTCTTTATAAATTATAAATTGATTAATGACTGTGCATAGCAGCGCACTTCGGCATTGGTGGCAACGTAGTCGTCATACGACGGCTGGGCCACAAATGGCGCTGCCGCCATCGATTTGTCTACTATATTATAGATGTCGTAAAACTTGATTTGGTCTTTGAGAAACGCTGCCACAGCCACCTCGTTGGCCGCATTCATGGCGCAAGCCGCGTTGCCACCGCGCTCGGCAGCCTCAAAGGCTTTGCCCAGCAGCGGGAATTTGTCGTAGTCGGGCTGCTCGAATGTGAGACTGGCATAGTCGGCCACCGTGAGCTTGCGGCCTTTCGACTTCAGGCGTCCGGGCAGCCCCAAAGCGTAGCGGATGGGCAGGTGCATGTCGGGCAGTCCCAGTTGGGCCTTCACCGACCCGTCGCAATACTCCACCATAGAGTGGACTATCGACTGCGGATGCACCACAATCTCGATGCGCTCGTGCGGAATGCCAAACAGCCATTTGGCCTCAATCATCTCAAATCCCTTGTTCATCATCGAGGCGGAGTCGATGGTGATTTTCGCACCCATGCTCCAGTTGGGGTGCTTAAGGGCGTCGCAGGCGCGGGCCGCGGCTATGCGGTCTTTGCTCCAAGTGCGAAACGGGCCGCCCGATGCGGTGAGAATCAGCTTCGACACATCGCTGCTGCGCTCCCCCACCAGACACTGGTAGAAAGCACCGTGCTCGGAGTCGACGGGATATATCACCGACTTCGACGACTTAAGCATGCGCGTAATCAGTTCACCGGCCACCACCAGCGTCTCCTTGTTGGCCAGGGCTATGGCCTTGCCGGCCTTCACCGCACTTATGGTTGGCTCAAGTCCGCTGTATCCCACCATAGCCGTGACCACAACATCTACGTCGGGGTGGGTCACAACCTCGGCAATCGAACTGTGCCCAGTTAGCACCTTAATGGGCAGGTGGGCCAAAGCGTCGCGCACCTTGCCATAGCAGGCCTCGCTTGAAATTATCACATATTCGGGCCGGAAGGCCAGAGCCTGCTCAATCAGCAAGTCGGCGCTGGTGTTGGCCACCAGCAGCCAAGCCCTAAACAAGTCGGGGTATTCGCTCACCACATCAAGCGTTTGGCGGCCTATAGAGCCCGTGCTGCCAAGAATGGCAATATTTTTCTTACGATTCACTTTTTGAATTCAAAATTATATTCAACTTACAAATATAACGCTAAATTCTCACACCGCAGGAATTTGCCGGGCATAATTTTTGGTGATTTTCCGCAAAAAGGCCGCAAAAAGCCGCCATTGCCCTTCCAACGCCCCAATTTATCCGCACGTTCCCAGCGGCCAGCGGAAATTAGTCGGGGACTTGGACTGTGAGGCGGTCGTAGGCCAGTTCTACGCCTGGGGGCAGGGTGCGGCTCACTTGGGCATGCAGGCCTATGCCGTGGCTCATGTGGGTGAGCAGGGTGCGGCCGGGCTTTATGCGGCTGATTACGGCCAGTGCCTCGCTCAGCGACATGTGCGACATGTGGGGCTCGATGCGCAGGGCGTTGATCACCAGCAGGGGAACTCCGCGCAGACGCTCCACCTGCTCTGGCTCGATGGTTTTGCAGTCGGTGATGTAGGCAAGCGGGCCTATGCGGTAGCCGTTGATGCGCATTTTGTAGTGCCACACGGGTATTGGTTGCACGCTTATGCCTTCGGCCACAAATGGCTCCTCGCCCACTTCGTGCAGATTGAATGTGGGCACGCCCGGATACAAGTGTTCTTGGAAGCAATATGGCATGCGGCGGCGAATGTCGTCGAGCACATCGCGGCGCGCATACACGGGGAATTTGTGCCCGTTTTTGCAGTAGGCTCGCAGGTCGTCGATGCCGCCCACGTGGTCGTAGTGGATGTGGGTGACTAGCAGGGCGTCGATGTCGCAGTTGCTGGCCCGCAGCATTTGCGTCCTGAAATCGGGTCCGCAGTCGATGAGTAGATTCTTACCCTGGTAGCGCACTATGGCCGATGTGCGCAGTCGATTGTCGCGCGGGTCGGCAGAACTGCACACCTCGCAGTGGCATTTGATTTGTGGCACTCCTGTGGATGTGCCTGTACCTAAAAACTCGATTTCAAGCATTTTGAGTTGCTGTGTTTGATTCTTTAATTCAATCTGATGCCGGGGTTATCTGAATCCCTTTAGCACACCGTCGGTGAAGTATAGATAGCTGCCTCCGTCGTAATACCAGTATTCGCGCACACCCGTCTGGTCGGGGACACGGTTGATCGACTTGGGTGCGCCCTTTGCCAGCTGGCATTCCTCTTTGGTCATGTCGAGGGCCACGCGGCCGTTGACTATGCAGTCCCAAGCCTCCGGCCCGATGTTGGGGTATGACTTGTGGATGTCGTCGAGCGAGAACATTGAGTCGAAGTTGCGGTTGCGGATGTGGGTGTCGCCGCCCGACATCCACACGAAGGCCGATTTCCCATTGTCGACGGTGGTGAATGCCACCTTCAGCGGGAGCACCTTGTTGCCGGGGCACACGCTGTCGATGCGCACGGCTATAAACTTGCGGCCGGCAACCATGCCCTCGGTGGCCAGGTCGTACCAAATGGATGTGCGTACATACATGATGCGGTTGCGCATCAAGCGGTCGACGCTGGCCACAAAGTCGTTGTCGATTAAGAAGGGTATGGCTGTCTTCGATGTGAAGTCGGCAAGCGTCTTGCCCGACGGGTACACCAGGGTGTGGCGTCCGTCGCTGAAGTTGATGTTTAGAATGCGGCGGTTGTCGAGCAGCGTGGTGGCCGAATAGCCTGTGTAGGTGAGCCGCTTGCCGCCAAGGGCGAGCTTGCTCACATCATAGCTGTCCGATGGGGCGAAAATCAGCCTCACCTGGTCGTCGGCCGCGGTAAACGTTTTTCCGGGTTTCCATGCCGGCAGCGAGTCGCGGTAGGCCTGAATGCTGTCGGCCAAGCCGCTCGATGCAGTCTTGGAGTATGCCTTTTGCACGTCTTTTTCGGTTATTTTTTTCGAGCCCTCCACGCCGGTGAAGCACGATGCCATAAGCAGGCTTAGTGCCAAGGCTGCCACTGCGCGGATATGAAGGAATTTGCCCATAGTGATGCTATGCTAAGATTTTTTTGTAGAAAACAGGCTGCAACCTCGGCAAAGCAATCAAGCAAGCCTGATGCTCTGCATTTGGTTCGCACCGTTTTTGTTGAAACCAAAGGCAAAGTTAATAAATTACGCGTTACCGCATAGTGGAGCGCAGCTGCAATCGCTTTTTATTTCACACTTTTTACCGTTATTCGTGCATTTATCATTAATTTTGCATTCTATGATTTACCCGAAGAATTTTGAATCGAGGATAGGATTCGACGTCATCAGAAAGGAAATAGAGAAAAGGTGCATAAGCTCACTGGGGTCGGACTACTGTGCGAGGATGCAGATGTCGGTGGTGAAAGACGACATTGTGCTGAAGCTGAGCCAGACAAACGAGTTTCTGTCGATATTGCAGTCGAAAAAAGAGTTCCCGGTGAACTACTTCTTCGACATGCGTCTGCACCTGAAGGGCATTTCGGCCCCGGGCACATTCATCACCCCCGACAACCTGTTCAACCTGCGGCGGTCGCTGGCCACCGTGGGCGAGATAGTGAACTTCTTTGCGGTGGCCGACGGCGCTGAGTCGCCCTACCCCTGCCTGGCCGCTCTGGCCAGCGGCATGTGGCCTTTTCGCGAGCTGCTGGCCGACATCGACCGCGTGATTGACAAGTTTGGCAACGTGAAAGACTCTGCCTCGCCTCATTTGCGCGAGTTGCGGCAGCAGATAGCGTCGTCGACATCGAGCATCAACGGCATAATGCGCCGCATCATAGCCAATGGCCGTCAAAACGGCATCTTCGACAACGACACCGCCCCGTCGGTGCGCGACGGCCGCCTGGTGCTGCCCGTGTCGCCCATGAACAAGCGCAAGGTGCGCGGCATTGTGCACGACGAGTCGGCTTCGGGCAAGACCGTATTCATCGAGCCCGAGGAAATAGTGGAGGCCAATAACCGTATTCGCGAGACCGAGGCCGAGATAAAGCGCGAAATAGTGAGGATTCTCATTGCGATATCCGACACCATACGACCACACATCGACGAGCTAAACGACACCTACTCCACCCTGGGACTGTTTGACTTCATCAGGGCTAAAGCCGTCTTCGCCACCGACATCGACGCGCAAATGCCGCACATTGATGGCGGACAAACCATTGAGTGGTATCACGCCGTGCATCCCGCCCTGTTCTTGGCCTTAAAGGAGCAGGGCAAGCAGGTGGTGCCGCTCAACATCGAGCTTAACCGCAGCAACCGCATTCTCATAATATCGGGCCCCAACGCCGGTGGCAAGAGCGTGTGCCTGAAAACGGTGGGCGTGGTGCAATACATGATGCAGTGCGGCATTTTGCCGCCTCTTTACAGCAACTCGCACATGGGCATATTCAGCAACATATTCATCGACATTGGCGACCAGCAGTCGATAGAAGACGACCTGAGCACCTACAGTTCGCATCTGCAAAACATGAAGACGTTTCTCAGCCGCGGCAACGACCGCACACTGGTGCTGATTGATGAGTTTGGCAGCGGCACCGAGCCTCAAATTGGCGGAGCCATAGCACAAGCCATTCTCGAGCAGCTGAACAACAAGCGCATGATGGGTGTAATCACCACCCACTACCAGAATCTGAAGCACTTTGCCGACGACACCGAGGGCCTGGTGAACGGGGCAATGCTCTACGACCGCCAGCACATGCAGCCGCTGTTTCAGTTGTCGGTGGGCTATCCCGGCAGCTCGTTTGCCATCGAGATTGCCCGCAAAATCGGTCTGCCGTCGCAGGTGATCGATAAGGCCACCGAAATTGTGGGCACCGACTACATCAACATGGACAAATATCTGCTCGACATAGTGCGCGACCGACGCTACTGGGAAAACAAGCGCCGCGACGTGCATGCCAAGGAGAAACGCCTCGACTCGATAATCAACGACTACAACACGCAAATCGACACTCTGAGCAAGGAGCACCGCAGCATCATCAACGAGGCAAAGAAGGAGGCCAAGGAGATTTTGAAGCAGAGCAACCGCGAAATTGAGCGCACCATAAAGGAGATTAAGGAGGTGCAGGCCGACAAGGAACGCACCAAGGAGGCGCGCAAAAAGCTTAGCGACTTCAACAGCAGGCAGCTTGACGAGGGTGTGACCGGGCAGTCGAAGATACTGAACTCAATAAAGCCCAAGCACAATGTGGCGCCCAAACGCAAGCCGGCGGCCCAGCAGCCTAAGGCCGTGCAGGACCGCCCCATAGCCGAGGGCGACAACGTGACTATGGCCGACTCCTCAACTGTGGGCTCTGTGATGAGCATCGACGGCAAATGGGCCACAGTGGCCTTTGGGGCACTTAAAACAAAGGTTGAAGTTAAGCGCCTTAAACGCACTATCAGAAAGGCCGAAAGATCTCAAACGGTGACATTCATTGGCAAACAGACAAGTGATGAGATTCGCTCGCGCCAGTTGAGCTTTAAGCAGGAGATTGACGTGCGCGGAATGCGGGCCGATGAGGCGCTGCAGGCAGTCACCTATTTCATCGACGACGCCGTGCAGTTCAATGCCCGCCGCGTGCGCATTTTGCATGGCACTGGCACGGGTGTGCTGCGTGAGGTGATACGCCAGTACCTCAACACGGTGGCGGGCGTCAAGAGCTATCACGACGAGCACGTGCAGCTGGGCGGCGCGGGCATCACCGTGGTCGAGCTGGAATAGCCGCAATGGCGCAACATGCCATAGCATAAATCAGGCCGCGCATCGCCTTCCGGGGCTGATGCGCGGCCTGATTTCATATCTTCTTATGCCTCCACCCGCATTAGCGTGCGGCTCGGCGGTAAAGGAATATCGCTATGATGGTGTAGATTATGTTGGGCACCCACATGGCCACACGTGGCGATGTGTAGCCGCTCACGGCAAACGTCTGGGTCACCGTCATAAACAGAATGTAGGAGAAACTCAGCAGCAGGCCTATGCCAATGTTCATGCCCATGCCGCCGCGTACCTTGCGCGACGACAGCGACAACCCTATTACCGTGAGGATGAATGCCGCCGCAGTCATGGCATAGCGCTTTTCATACTCTATTTCAAAGCTCTGAATGTTGGCCACGCCACGGGCCTTTTGCTTGTTGATGTACGACTTAAGTTGCGGCGAAGTGAGCATCTCCTCATCGTTTTTCGAAATCAGGAAGTCCTTGGGCTCAAAATTGAGCATCGTGTCCATCTCGTTGCCAGTGACCATGGTCTCCTGCAAACCCTTGAAGTGACGAATGCAGTAGTTGCGTATGCGCCACTTGCCCAGGGTGTCGTATTTCACGTTTTCGGCCGTCAAGCGCGACTTAAGCGTGTTGCCGTCAAACTCCTCAAGTGACAGCCGGTAGCCGAGTTTCATGGGGTTGTCGAAGCGCGACAGGTGGGCCATGACGCCCGGGCGCACCTGCAGCTGAATGTTTTCGCCATAGTCAATGCGCTTGTTTTTCACCCACTGGTTGGTGTAGTCGATGCGCTTCACATTGGCAGGCGGAATCACATAGAGCGCAAGCAGCAGTGTGCCGGCGGCTATGACCGATGCGCTGGCCATGTATGGCACCAGCAGTCGCTTGAAGCTGATGCCGCTCGACATCATGGCTATGATTTCGCTGTGGTCGGCAAGTTTGGATGTGAAGAATATCACCGATATGAACACAAACAGCGGCGCAAACTGGTTGGCAAAGTAAGGCAGGAAGTTCATGAAGTACTTAAACACCGTTTCCTTTACCGGAGCGGTGAGCATGGCGTCGATCTTCTCGTTGAAGTCAAACATCACCACTATGGCAAGCAGCAGCAGGATGGCAAAGAAAAACGTGCCCAGAAACTGCTTCATTATGTAGGCGTCGAAGTGCTTGATGAGCCGGCGTCGCGCTTTAGGCGGAACTGCATCGGCCACTGGGACTTTGGCGTGCGTCTTAGCCGCATACTTCATGCGCAGCCACTTGGCCTTTGCATTTCGCTGTAGCTTGCGGGTTGTGCTTAATATGTTTTCAATCAGTTTGTTCACTGCTTTGCGTTAAAGTCTTACCATAAGTTGCTGCACCATTTCCTCTTTCCACTGCTTGAAGTCGCCCTGCTGAATGTGCTTGCGCGCTTCACGCACGAGCCACAGGTAGAACGCCAGGTTGTGGAGGCTGGCAATTTGCAGCGCCAGAATCTCTTGTGCGGCAAACAGGTGCCGCAAATATGCTTTGGTGTAGATGTGGTCGACAAACGAAGCACCATCGGGCTGAATCGGCGAAAAGTCGTCGGCCCACTTCTTGTTGCGCATGTTCATGGTGCCGTGCTGAGTGAACAGCATGCCGTTGCGTCCGTTGCGTGTGGGCATCACGCAGTCCATCATGTCCACGCCGCGGTCGATGGCCTCAAGAATGTTGACAGGAGTGCCCACCCCCATAAGGTAGCGGGGCTTGTCGGCCGGCAGAATGTCGTTCACCACCTCTATCATCTCATACATCACCTCGGTGGGCTCGCCCACGGCAAGGCCGCCAATGGCGTTGCCCTCGGCTCCGATGTCGGCCACAAACTTGGCGCTCTCTTGGCGCAAGTCCTTGTAGACGCAACCCTGCACTATGGGGAAGAAAGCCTGGCTGTGGCCATATTTGGGCTCGGTTTCGCAAAAGTGCTGCCAGCCGCGCTTCAGCCACCGTTCGGTGAGCGAAAGTGACTTGCGCGCATAGCCATATTCGGCCGTGCCCGGCGGGCACTCGTCGAGGGCCATCATTATGTCGCTGCCTATGCTGCGCTGTATGTCGACCACCTTTTCGGGGGTGAACAGGTGTTTCGAGCCGTCGATGTGGCTGCGGAATGTCACGCCCTCGTCGCGAAGCTTGCGGTTGGCCGCGAGCGAAAACACCTGAAAGCCTCCGCTATCGGTGAGAATGGGCTTGTTCCAGCCGTTGAACTTGTGCAGGCCGCCAGCGCGTTCAATTATGTCCATGCCGGGGCGCAGATACAGGTGGTAGGTGTTGCCCAGAATTATCTGTGCCTTTACGTCGTGCTCCAAATCGGGCATCTGCACAGCCTTCACCGCTCCCACCGTGCCCACTGGCATGAATATGGGCGTTTCGATTGGGCCGTGGTCGGTGTTGATGAGGCCGGCGCGCGCATTCGAGCCGCTACTCGTAGCTATTACTTTAAAGTCCATTTCTTAATATTCAAATTTTAACTGCAAAGTTAGCACAATCCGCCTCCTCAAGCAAATAAACCTGCACAAAACCCGGCTTTTGCAAAGCTTTGGACAGATTCAGCGAAAATCACGCCGTAAAAAGTGGCTTTTTATGAATTATCATGTAATTTTGTGATTATATTGATACACTGATTAACGCATGAAACTGAAAAAAGGAGTATACGAGACCCTGATTTCGAGCAGGGTAGCCAGCGACATACGAGAAACTGAGGCCGACAGCAGCCGGCAGTGTGAAACCGCGCCAATCGATGTGGCCGAGTCGGCCAAGCTGCTGGCGGGCTACTTGTCGGGTGTGGTGCGCAAGCGCCTTGAAGACAGCGGCCTCACGGTGGAGCAAAAGGCGCAAATTGTGAATGACATTTTAAAGAGCCTCAGCGCCAATGGCGGCGAACGCATAGTGGAAGAGCCTCAGCTGCTCACAGCCGTAATGTCGAGCCAGCGGGCCGCGCAGCTCAAGGCCACTAAGCAGCGTGTGGTGAGGCCACTCTCGGGCTTCCGCGTGAGCAATCTGTTCACTGGCGGACAATCGGCCACGCCGCTTGGAACCGAGATTCTGCGCGATGTGGCTTCGGCCGACAGGATATATATAATAGTGTCGTTTTTGCGCCTGTCGGGAATCCGTATGATTCTTGATGAACTGCGCCGGTTTTGCGCTGTCGACGGCCACTCGCTGCGCGTGATCACCACCACATATTGCGGTATAACCGAGGGCAAAGCCATCGAGCAGCTGGCTGCGCTGCCCAACACCGAAATACGCATTTCATACAACGCCAATATCGAGCGCCTGCATGCCAAGTCATACATATTTATCAGGAACTCAGGCTTCAGCACGGCCTATATCGGTTCGTCAAACTTATCGCATTCCGCACAGACCGACGGCCTGGAATGGAACATCCGCGTGACCAACGTGGAGAATCCACACATCATCAAGTCGGCCATAGCCACGTTTGACCAATACTGGAACAGCGATAATTTTGAGGACTTTAACGTAGGTGGAATAGAAAAGTTTAACAAGGAGTTGGCCATTCAGCGCGGATGCGCTGATGCGAACAGTCTTAACCTCGACCTGTTTCAGCGCTTTCAGGTGCTGCCACACCAGAAGGCTATTCTCGACAAACTGGCAGCGGTGCGCGAAGACAATGGGTTGTATCGCAACCTTGTGGTGGCCGCCACTGGTACGGGTAAGACGGTGATATAGGCTTTCGACTACAAGCGGTTCCGCGAATCACGGCCCGGGCACAGCCGTCTGCTGTTTGTGGCCCATCGCGAAGAAATCTTAAGGCAGTCGTGCCGCACCTATCGCAGCGTGCTGGGCGACAATAACTTTGGCGAGCTTTGGGTGGGCGGTGAGCGGCCCGCCCACTCGCTTGACCATCTGTTTATATCGGTGGCCTCGCTCAACAGCCACATCGACCTGTTCAGGCGTCAGGGCACCGACTACTATGATTATATAGTGATTGACGAGGCTCACCACGCCGAGGCTTCAAGCTATCGGGTGATAGTAAATGAATTCACACCGACAATTCTGCTTGGACTCACAGCCACACCCGAGCGCATGGACGGACAAAGCCTGCTGCCCGACTTCGGCGGCAAAATAAGTGCCGAAATCAGGCTGCCGCAAGCCCTCAACGAAGGGCTGCTGACCCCATTCCAATACATTTGCATCTCGGACGACACCGACCTGACGGGCAAGGAGCTTTGGACAGGCAAACGATATGTGGTCAACAAACTGTCGGAGCGCTTGTGCAACAACGAGCGTGTGAGGTTGATAGTGAACAAACTGCATGAATATTTGCCCGATGAGACAAAATGTCATGCCCTGTGCTTCTGCACCGACCAGCGCCATGCCAACTTTATGGCGCAGCAGCTGTGCGCATTTGGGCTGCGAGCCGCTGCAGTGACGTCAAAGACCAATGCCGAGCAGCGCCGGCAGCTAAACCGCGACCTGGCCAACGGGCTTGTCAATTACCTCTGCGTGGTCGACATCTTTAATGAAGGCGTCGACATTCCTGAGATTGACACGGTGCTGTTTTTGCGTCCCACCGACAGTCTCACGGTGTTTTTGCAGCAGCTGGGCCGTGGCTTGCGCCTGAGTGCCGGCAAGGACCTTCTGACAGTGCTCGACTTTGTGGCTCAAGTCAACCGCCAGTTTGATTTCACCAGCCGCCTACGCGAATTGTGTGTGCGACGGGACAAGAATCTGAAAGACCAGGTGAACAACGGGTTCACGATTTTGCCGTTTGGCTGCTCAATTTATATGGAGCGTGTGGCAAAAGAGCGCATCTTGAGCAACATAAGCAGTGCCATCTACAACGTCAACCGTCTCGAGCGCGAGTTGCGCAACTATGACGGTGTGCCCACCCTGTCGCAGTTTGTGGCTGGCATTGGGCAGGATGTGCGCCTCCTGTATCGCAGACAAAACTGCTGGACCACGCTCAAGCGCCGAGCCGGCAAGTGCAGCTATGCCGAAACGGCCGACACCGACCGACTTGTTAAAGGAATGGGCAACTTGGTGCACATTAACTCGCTGGCCTATTTGCGGTTTATACGCAAATTCATCGGCAACGGCTGCACACTGCCCAGCGGCGGCGAAGCCGACAGACATTTTGCTCTGATGCTGTATTATGCTCTGTTTCAGAGCAACATAACAAACACCAAATTCAATAGCATCGACCAGGCTCTGGCCACCCTGAACAGCTATCCGCTGTTTAAGCAGGAGATGCTCGAGTTGGTTGACTACCTTGCCGACAACTTGGAATTCAGGACTTTTGCCATGGACGATGCTACTCTGCCTGGCGGGTTGGAGCTGTATGGCTGCTACACCCGCGAGGAAATATTCACGTTGTTCAACCGGCAGACGCCCACAAGACGCATGAGTGGCAGCGTGGCCGGAATGTTCTCGCTCGATGAGGAAAACATTGAATTGCTGTTTGTCACCATCAACAAGTCGGACAAAGACTTCTCGCCATCGACACAATACGACGACTACTTCATCAGTGCCAACCGCTTTCACTGGCAGTCGCAGAACACCATGGCCCACGACAATGCCGGGCGGCGCTACTGCGAGAACAACGGCCGCCGCTTCATGTTGTTTGTGCGCGAGGAGAAGACCGATGGCTTTGGCAACACCTGCCCATACTACTGCATGGGCCTCATCAACTACCTCAGTTCATATGGCAACCGCCCTATGAACATTGAGTGGCAACTGGAGAAACCCGCCATGCCGCGATTTATTAAAGCGGTGTGATTTTTGTGCACTGAGCGCTGTTTTTCATTATTTTATTGTACCTTTGTAGGGTATAACTAACATGTAACAACAGTAAGACAGCAAACAATATGTTAATCATAGGCATCGCAGGAGGAACTGGCTCGGGCAAGACCACAGTTGTGCGTAAAATCATGGAACGCCTACCTCAAGGCGAAGTGGGCATTATATCGCAAGACTCATATTATAAGGATTCAAGCCACGTGCCGGTGGAAGACCGGCAGAAGATTAATTTCGACGAGCCCAAGGCTTTCGACTGGGACTTGCTGATTGAGCACCTGCAGCAGCTGAAGACAGGCAAGCCGGTGGAGATGCCCACATACTCCTACCTGACGTGCACACGCCAAAAGGAGACCGAGCACATGGATCCGCACGATGTGGTGCTGCTCGAAGGCATTCTTGTGCTCAGCGACCCGCGACTGCGCAAGATGATGGACATAAAGGTGTTTGTCGACGCTGATGCCGACGACCGCCTTATCCGAGTGATTTCGCGCGACTGTATTGAGCGCGGACGCACACCGCAAATGGTGATCGATCGCTACGAGCGCGTGCTCAAGCCCATGCACATGCAGCACATCGAGCCTGCCAAGCGCTATGCCGACCTGATTGTGCCCGAGGGCGGACACAACGAAGTGGCCATCAATCTGCTCACCGATTACATCAAGAGCCGCCTGACACATGGCAAAAAGGCATGAAACAGAGTTTTTAAGGGAAATCGACTGTACTGAAAAATGAAACTGAAACTACCGCATATCTCATTGCCCAACACCAAGTCTGCGCCGAAGCAAGCCGAAGCGGCCAAGAAGGCAGCTGCCACACGGCATGACGAAAAGGCAGAGGCTGCGCAGCTCAACAAACTTGGCGAGGAGGGCAAACTGGTGCTGAGCACCGACAATCTGGTGAAGAAGTATAACCAGCGCACAGTGGCCAACCATGTGTCGATAGAGGTGCATCAGGGCGAAATCGTGGGCCTGCTCGGCCCTAACGGTGCCGGCAAGACCACCACTTTCTATATGACCACCGGACTCGTTACACCCAATGAGGGAAAGGTGTTTCTTAATAGCGTTGACATCACCAAACTGCCTGTGTACAAGCGGGCTAAACTTGGCATTGGATATTTGCCGCAAGAGGCGTCGGTGTTTCGCAAACTCACAGTTGAAAACAACATACGCACCATTTTGGAGATGACCGACACCACTCCCGAATACCAGCGCGACAAACTGGAGGAGCTGATAGCGGAATTTCACCTGCAAAAGGTGCGCAAAAACCTTGGCGACCGCCTGTCGGGTGGTGAGCGCCGACGCACCGAGATTGCCCGCTGTCTGGCCATCAATCCGCGGTTCATTATGCTCGATGAGCCGTTTGCAGGCGTCGACCCCATTGCGGTGGAAGACATTCAGAGCATCGTCTACAGCCTTAAGTCGAAAAACATTGGCATTCTCATTACCGACCACAATGCGCAGGAAACACTGAGCATCACCGACCGGGCCTATCTGCTGTTTGAGGGCAAAATCCTGTTTCAGGGCACAAGCGAGGAACTCGCCGACAACCCCGTGGTGCGCGAGAAGTATCTGGGCCGCAACTTCATATTCCGCCGCAAAAACTACGGCGCCATAAAGTAGAAGCAGAACCGCTTATTTGCTGTGCAGCGCCCTGCAGCGCAGCGCAGCCGCTATTACCACGGCCGTTGCCACCGCACTGGCTGTGGCAAGCCATGGAAATTGGCCTTGGTCGGGCACTCCTAATGTGTCGAGCGAACTGCTCGGCAGCAAATGCACGTTGGCCAGATAGGTGAGCACCACCACCACGGCGTTGTTGATGGTGTGGGCAATGACCGGCAGCCACAGCGAGCGGCTCCACAGCATCAGGTAGCCCAGCCACGCCCCCAGCAGTAGTCGTGGAAAGAAACCGTAGAACTGCATGTGAAATGCGCTGAACACAAACGCCACAACCCACACGGCCGCATGGGCGCGCACACCGCGGTCAAGGCTCATGCCCAGCAGCGCTCCGCGGAAAAACATTTCCTCCGACAGTGCCGCCAGAAATCCAACCACAGCCACCATGCACAGCATTGTGGCCAGCGAAGTTGAACCCAGCAGTTGGTTGGTCACGGCCAGGGCCGCGTCTTCGCTGGCTCGCATCCACAGTTCCACCCCATGCATGCTTGGCGGCAGCGAAATCAGCTTGTTGGCCTCCACAAGCCAGTTCATGGCCGGCAGCGACACCACATACACCACCGCCACCACCAGCACCTGCCGCCACGACGGCCTCACGCCGAGGCGCAACGCCCGCACACAGCCACCGCTGAACATCGACACCAGCACGGCTGGGAATATGAACACAAGCACATCTTGCACAATGGTTGAAAGGGTCGAGGCCACCCTACCCTCCACGCCCAGGCGCGGCAAGAGCGACATGAAAGTGGCGGCCACAAACAGCCCCACCACAAACGCGCACACCAGCAGCGTGACTTTGCTGCCGAAACTCATGTTTAATTTTGTCATTGCTGTTGCTCAAAGTGTTTAATAATTGCAAAATTACGCAATTATGGTGATAAAATCTGCCGCTGGCGTGCAGTAATTGCGTGTGGCACGTGTTTTGCTATTGTCGAAGGATGTAATAAGTAACACTTAAAACGTGAATATTATGATGAAGCAATTGTTATTGGCACTGAGCTTGATATTGTCAAGCAGCATGGCAGCAAGCGCCGCCACGGTGCAGCAAGTTAATCCCGACTCGGTGGAACTGACAGTGGTGAAACCTGCAAAGGTGAAAGCCGAGACCAAAAAGGAACGCAAGGCAAGGCAAAAGCGCGAGCAGCAAATCACCGACTCCATCGCCCATGTAAAAGCCGCTGAGGCCATTGAGCAGGGCTACTTTGTGCTGCTGGCCAATAACCTGTCGGTTGGCAGAATGGGATATGTGGTTACCGACATCAACAGCAACGCCAACTTTCTGCTGGTGCAGAACGACGGCGGCATATTCCAAGTGGCGTTCAACAACGGCCGTCCTGGCCTCAACGGTATGGGCGGCATCACCCAGCACGGCTCGGTGAACAACAAGCAAATCACCACCGACAAGAAGGGCAACGTCACGGTCACCTACAACCTGTTTGGCAGCAATGTGAACGCATACGTCAGCATTACGCTGATGGCGGGCAGCGACCGCGCCGATGCCATCGTCACCCGCATGATGGGGCCGCAACGCATCACCATGAGCGGCACCATAGTGCCCTACCGCAACGACGACATAAAAATTGAGCGGTAGCAGTCACGAATCAGGCAAACACAATACTATACAATTACTGAGGCAAGCGCCAGGCATAATCTGTGCCACGGCGCTTGCCTTTTTTCATTTTTTGCAATGTTCCAAAAGGGAATGAAGCGAAACCATGGCCAAAACAAAAAAACGAGCAAAAAAGCCGTAAAAAACACCTGTGCCGGTGCAGTATTTCACCGATTTTTTGGTTATCTTTGTGAGTTAATTCTAATTGGCTGACTCCGTGATGCCCTGGGGCAAAATTTCGCCTGGATTGCGGGCAGCCACAGTGATTAATTTAAAACAGTTTATTTAATGAACAACGATCGGATCATAGAGATCAACATTGAAAACGAAATGAAGACTTCCTACATCGACTATTCGATGTCGGTCATCGTTTCGCGAGCGCTGCCAGATGTGCGCGACGGCTTCAAGCCGGTGCACCGAAGGGTGCTCTTCGGCATGGCAAAGTTGGGCAACTACTCCAACGCGCCCTACAAGAAGTCGGCCCGCATCGTGGGTGATGTGCTTGGTAAGTATCATCCCCACGGCGACTTATCGGTGTATTACGCCATGGTGCGCCTGGCGCAGAGCTGGGCCATGAGGTATACGCTGGTCGACGGCCAGGGCAACTTTGGCTCAATCGACGGCGACTCGCCTGCCGCCATGCGTTACACCGAGGCACGCCTCGCCAAGATGGGCGAGGAAATGATGCGCGACATGGACGAGGACACAGTGGACTTCGAGCCAAACTTCGACAACACCCTCGAAGAGCCCACCGTGCTGCCCACCCGCTTCCCCAACCTGCTGGTGAACGGCGCGTCGGGCATTGCAGTGGGTATGGCCACCAACATGGCCCCGCACAACCTCACCGAGTCGATTAACGCCTGCATAGCCATGCTCGAAAAGCCCGACATGGACGTAGACGAACTTATCCACTACATCAAGGCTCCCGATTTCCCCACAGGCGGCATCATTTACGGCTATCAGGGCGTGAGAGACGCCTTCGAGACTGGCCGAGGCCGCATTGTGGTGCGCGCAAAGGCCGAAATCGAAACCGAAGGCGAGCACGACAAGATTGTGGTGACCGAGATTCCCTACAACGTGAACAAGCAGGAGCTGATTGAAAACATCGCCCGCCTTGTGGAAGAGAAGAGAATCGACGGCATCTCGAACGTGAACGACGAGAGCGACAAGTCGGGCATGCGCATCGTGATTGATGTGAAGCGCGACACCAATGCCAATGTGCTGCTCAACAAGCTGTATAAGATGACTGAGCTGCAGTCGTCGTTCAGCGTGAACAACGTGTGCCTGGTGAACGGACGTCCGCAAATCGTGAATCTGAAGCAACTCATCAAATACTTCCTTGACCACCGCCACGAGGTGGTGATTCGCCGCACCAAGTTTGAGCTTGAGCAGGCACGCCGGCGCGCCCATATTCTCGAGGGCCTGATTATTGCCAGCGACAACATCGATGAGGTGATACACATAATCAGGAACAGCAAAAATGCCGACGAGGCGCGCCAGCGCCTTACCGACCGTTTCGGCCTCGACGACTTGCAGACACGCGCCATTGTGGAAATGCGTCTGCGCCAGCTCACCAATCTGGAGCAAGACAAGCTGCACGATGAATTAGATGAGGTGCGCCGCACCATCGACCACCTCGAGCAGATATTGAACGACCCCGCAGTGTGCCGCAAGGTGATAGAAGACGAACTGGCTGAAATCCGCGACAAGTATGGTGACGAGCGCCGCACCGAAATCGTGTATTCTGCCGGCGAAATGAACGCTGAGGACTTCTACCCCGACGACCCGATGATTATCACCATATCGCACTTCGGCTACATTAAGCGCACTCCGCTTAGCGAATACCGCACGCAAAGCCGTGGCGGCGTGGGCGCCAAGGGCAGCGATACCCGCGACAAGGACTTCATTGAATATGTGTATGAGGCAACCAACCACAACACAATGCTGTTCTTCACCGAGCAGGGACGCTGCTACTGGATGCGAGTGTTTGAAATTCCCGAGGGCTCAAAGAGTTCAAAGGGCCGCGCCATCCAGAATCTGCTCAACATTGGTTCGGAAAACAGGATATACGCCTTTATCCGCGCCACTAAGCTTAAGGATCCTGAGTATAACCAGAACCACTACATCGTGTTTGCCACCAAAAACGGCATCGTGAAGCGCACCCGTCTGTCGGAATACTCACGTCCGCGATTCAATGGCGTGAATGCAATCAACATTCGCGAAGACGACCGCCTGATTGGCGCCATCCTCACCGAGGGCGACTCGGAGGTGATTCTGGCCGACCGCAAGGGCCGCGCCATCCGCTTCCCCGAGACAGCTATTCGCGAGATGGGACGCACAGCCACTGGCGTTAAGGGCATGAACCTTGATGCCAACGACGAGGTGGTGGGCATGATATGCATGCGTGCCAACACCGACGACGACGTGCTGGTGGTGTCGCAAAAGGGCATGGGCAAGCGCAGCAAGCTTGAAGACTACCGCGTGACCAACCGCGGCGGTAAGGGCGTGAAGACGCTCAACCTCACCGACAAAACGGGCGACCTGATTGCCATAAAGAATGTGAACGACAACAACGACTTGGTGATTATCAACAAGTCGGGCATCATGATTCGCATGAAGGTGAGCGAACTGCGCCAGATGGGCCGCAACACCCAGGGCGTGCGCCTCATCAACCTTGAAAAGAAGGGTGATGTGATAGCGTCGGTTTGCAAGGTGGCTTCGGCTCCCGACGAGGCAGATGAAGAGGAAACTCCCGAACTGCCCGCCGACACCCCCACTCCCACCGAGGAGGCATAACGCACGACAAGAAACAATCAAAATTAATAACATAACAATTTAAACCACAAAGAAATGAAAAAAGCAATTCTGTTACTCGCTGCCGCATCGATGCTCGCACCTGCAGCAGTTGCACAGCAAAAACTCGTTGACGAGGTATCGAAGACTGTTGCCTCCTCGGGCAATAAAGTTCCCGCACTGCAGGCAGCCCTCACCCAGCTGCAGCCCGCTTTCACCAATCCCGAGACCAAGGACAATGTGCTCACATGGTACACTGCCGGTAAGGCTTCGTTTGGCATCTATGACGCTCTGCTGGGCGAGAAGATGCTGAAGAAAGAGGTTAACACTGGCGACATGGCCACCGCCCTCATCAATGGCTTCAACTACTACAGCAAGGCTCTCCCCCTCGACACAGTGCCTGAAGTCAACAAGGACGGCAGTCCCAAAATTGACAAAAAGACTGGCCTGCCCAAAGTTAAGACCAAATACTCTAACGAGATTCAGAGCGGCCTTCTTGCTCACGTCAACGACTTCCTGACCATTGGCAACTCGTGCCTCGGTTCACAGGACTGGGCTAACGCACAGGCTGCATTCAGCACTTATTGCGACATTCAGAACAGCGCATTTGGCAAGGCAAAACTCACCGCACAACCCGACTCGGTGATGGGTGAGATCCGCTTCTTCGAAGGCTATGCCGCCGACATGTGCAAGGATTACGCCAATGCATTCAAGGGTTATCAGGCAGCCAAGCTGCTGGGTTACTCTAAAAACCAGGTAGCTGAACGCGTGGTTGCAGCCCTCGGTTCGCTGGCACAGCAGGCCGTTGACGCTAAAGACTATGGCAAAGCTTACCAAATTGTAGACAAGGCCATTGCAGGCGACCCCAACGATGCCAACATCTATGACCTGCGCGGCCGCATCGCCGAAATGGACTCTACCGCCGGCATGAAGGTGGCAGTGGAATACTACAAGAAGGCTGTGGGACTTGACCCCAACAATGTGGACGCCCTCTACAACTATGCCCGCTTCTACACTTCGCGCGCTGCAGAATTCATCTCGGCCAACCCCAACATGGTTGACAAAGACCTGCGCCCGAAGATCCAACCCGACCTGGAGGAGGCCATCAAGTATATGGAGAAGGCTCATCAGCTCGACAAGGAAAGAAGTGACATCAAGAGAATGCTGGGCCGCGTGTACTACATGCTGGGCATGAACGACAAGGCCGATGCCCTCGACAAGGAGTAACCCCACTCTCCGTCATCGACCCTAATGAAGGGTGATGAGGCAACAATATCAGCACTGCACGCTTTTTTTTGAGCATACCCGTTGATGAAACAGCGACGGTGTTGTGTGTGAAAAGCGTGCAGTGCTTGTTTTTTATTATTCCCATTCCTACACATGAAGCGAAACAGACACATTCTATTATCCACGTTGTTAACCACAGCGGCCGTGTTAGGCAGTTTGGCAGCAGGCAGCCTTGTGGGCGTTAAAGCGCAAAGCAAGGTGGTGGAGGGCGTGAAGAAAGACCTCAACGGGCTTTCACTTTCGGCCAAAGGCTATAAGTCGGCTCTCGACAAACTAAAGCCCGCGCTAGTCAACGAAGAGACCAAAGTCAAGGCCGAGACATGGATGCTGGCCGGCAAAATATGCTTTGGATACTACGACCGCAGCATGGTGGAAAAGTCGATAGGCAGCGACATCGACAAAAAGACGGTGGGCAAGATGCTGATTAGCGGATATGACTACTTTGCGCAGGCATTGAAGCTCGACAGCGTGAAGCAAACCAGGAAGGACGGCAGTGTGATTACCGACCGCAACGGGCAGCCGCGTGTGCGCACACGCTACTCGGCCGGCATAAAAAAGCGCGTGCTCGAGCACCTGATTGACTTCAGCGCCGTGGGCGGTGATCTGCTTATGGCCAGCGACTGGGATGGAGCCTACCGTGCCTGGGAGATATATTGCACCGAGGCTCAAAGCGACTATGCCAAGCGCCACCACAAGCAGGAGGCCGACTCCATTGTGGGCTATTACCGCTACTATCAGGGATTGGCGGCATTTCAGGGCAAGAAATATGCCGATGCCGCTATGCAATTCGAACGCGCCCGCGGCTTAGGATATGTGAAAAAAGACCTGTATGACAGTTGGATAGCCTCGGCGCTGCAGCTT
This sequence comes from uncultured Muribaculaceae bacterium, assembly GCA_934667475.1. Lineage (GTDB taxonomy): Bacteria > Bacteroidota > Bacteroidia > Bacteroidales > Muribaculaceae > Sodaliphilus. Next base: position 42,899 of record CAKUMB010000002.1, read on the forward strand.
GCCGACACGGCCAAGGTGCAGCAGGTGGCCCTTGAGGCTAATGAGGCTTATGGAGCAAGCGACCCGCAGTACACCCGCATCCTCATCAACTGCTACCTCAACGAGAAGAACTACACAGCGGCCACCAGCCTGCTCGACAACGCCATTAAGCGCGATTCGGCCAACGCTGAATGCCTCGACCTTAAGGGACAACTTGTGGAGCGGCTTGAGGGTGCGGGCAAGGCCATGCCCTACTACAGGCGCGCCGTGGAATTGCAGCCCGACTTTACCAGGGCCCTATTTGACTTGGGCAACTGCCTGTATATGCAAGCGGTGCGCATCAGCGACCGCCGCTCGGAAGCTGCAACAGCCCTTTATCGCGAATCGCTGCCCTATGTGGAGAAGGCCTACAAGCTCGACCCCAAGAACACTGATGCTCGCAAGGTGCTAAGCCGCCTCTACTACGTGCTGGGCAGCAACAAACTTGATGAGATAGAAAAATAGTGATTGGCAGGGGGGAAGCCGCGTCAGGCTTTGGGCTTGCGCGACCTTGATGTTTTAGCTGGCTTGCGCAGCCGTTTTGCAATGTCGGCCTCCTCTTCGGCCAAGTCGTCAAGACCAAGCTTATCGTATATTCTGGCCAGAGCCTCATGGGGCTCTGGCCTTTTTGTTGCCGCCTTGGCCGCACGCTTATATGCCTTTATGGCAGCAGGTGTGTCCTTGCCGGCATAGTGCGCTTCGGCTATGCCCATATGGGCGTCGAAACTACGCTTGTTCACAGCTATGGCCTTGGTGAATGTGGCTATTGCCTCGTCGGTTTGGTCGATGGTGGTGAGTAGCCGGCCTTTGCCTATCATTGCCTCGATGCAGTCTGGACAAATGCGCAGAGCCTTGTTGTAGTTGGCCATGGCCGAGTGCAGCGACACATCATCGAGTCTCTTGCCATTGCCGCTGCCATATGCCACTGCTGACTCGCCCGCAAGGGAGCCGTAGCCCAGCGACTGGTTGCCCATTTCGGTGTATTCCATAGCCAGGTCGTGCAGCAGCCTGTTTTGGCTGTCGATCACGGCCTCGAGATCGGCTATTTTTTTGTCGAAAGCCGAGATTCGCGACAGTTTCTTGGCTATGAGGCGCTGTGCTGCAGGAGTGTGAATCACATTATTCACCAGCGAGGCTTGGGCAAACGCCTCTACGCAGGTGCGGAACTCATTGTGGTCGAAAGCGTGGACCGCCTTGCGAAACAGGCGGTTGCTCTCCTCCTGCTTCAGAGCTTCGTCGATGAGCGACTGGTTGTTGAACTGCTTGCTGAATTCCACAACGCCCATGCTCACTATGATGTCGCGTGCGCTTAACGGCCTCAGCAGAGTAATGCCTTCAAGCGATGTGCAGCGCGAAAGGGCCACGTAGGTCTGCCCGCTGGTGAAGGCGCCACCGGCAAAGTCAATCACGATGTTGTTGAACGTGAGGCCCTGGCTCTTGTGCACCGTGAGTGCCCATGCCGGCTTCACGGGATATTGCTCAAATGTGCCAAGCAGATTTTCAATCACCTTTTTCTCGCGCGCATCGTAGGTGTATTGTATCTTTTCCCACACCTCCTTTTCAAGGTTGTATGTGTTGCCGTCTTCCAGCTCCACCTCAATTTTGTCGTTGTCGAGGCTGCTCACCTTGCCTATGGTGCCGTTGTACCAGCGGCTGTCCTTGTCGTTGCGGATGAATATCACCTGTGCCCCCTCCTTCAGAGTCAGCTCATTGCTCGTGGGCAGGTCGTTGTCGGGGAATGTGCCGTCCACCTTGCCATGGAATGTGAATTCGGGTGTGGTGAGCGCATTCATATGTTCGGAGTTGATGGCGTCTACAGTGTCGCGGCGGGTGGCCAGGGTGATGGTGAAGCCGTCGTTGTCGCGGTAGTTGGGGTTGTAGCGCGAGTTTAGCATGGCAATATCGGCCGCCGAGGCGTGGTTCACCCTCACGCGGTCGAGCAGGGAGATGAACGAGTCGTCGGTTTGGCGGTAGATTTTTCGCAGCTCAATGGGCACAAGCTTCATTTGCGAGAAAGCTCGGGCGCAGAAAAAGAAGAACTGGCGGTAGCAGTGAAGCAATATGGTGCGTGCATCGGCCGTCACCACAGGCTCGAGCTGGAACACATCACCCACAAACAGCATTTGCTTTCCGCCAAATGGTTCGCGCATGTTGCCTGAGTATATGCGCAGCACATTGTCGATGAAATCAATCACGTCGGCCCTCACCATCGAAATCTCGTCAATCACAATCATGTCGAGCTTTTTAATTAGCTTTATTTTGTCGCTGGAATAGCGCAGCGTCTTTCTGATGTTGCGCGGGCTGTAGTCGGGGTCGTCGGGCAGCAATGGCTTTAGCGGAATCTTGAAGAATGAGTGCAGCGTCTGTCCGCCCACATTCACGGCGGCTATGCCTGTGGGTGCGAGCACCACAAACTCCTTGGTGGTTTGGCTGCAAATATATTTCAGAAACGTGCTTTTGCCGGTGCCCGCCTTGCCGGTGAGAAACACCGAGCGGTGGGTGTGCTGAATCAAATCCCAAGCGTGCTGAAACTCAGGATTGTCCAGGTCGATGTTGTCGGGGGTATGTGTTTTTGTCATTTCAACCCCAAAGTTACGAAAAAAGCGTGTAATGCCCACCTGCGTGGGCGGGCAAAAATTGTGTCAGCGGCCCTGTGTCTTTTTGTATCCGTGCTCGAGGCGGTATTTGCGCACGTCGGCAAACAAGTCGGTGGCATACACAAAGTTGTTCAGGTCGTCGTTGTCCACGTTGTAGATAATGTCCTTGTTGCCAATCCAGCCCACGTGGCCACGGTTGATAAACACGATGTTCTCGCCAATGCCAAGCACCGAGTTCATGTCGTGGGTGTTGATGATGGTGGTGATGCCATACTCGTGGGTGATGTCGCTCAGCAGGTCGTCGATCACAATCGACGTCTTGGGGTCGAGGCCCGAGTTGGGCTCATCGCAAAACAGATATTTTGGGTTGAGCGCAATGGCGCGGGCAATTGCGGCCCGCTTCTGCATGCCGCCGCTGAGCTCTGCCGGATATTTGCCTTCCGAGCCTGTGAGGTTCACACGGTCGATGCAGAACTGAGCACGCTCGCGCTGTTCCTCGCGGCTCATCGATGAGAATATTTTCAGCGGAAACATCACGTTGCCCAGCACCGTTTCGCTATCGAAGAGGGCCGAGCCCTGAAACAGCATGCCTATCTCCTTGCGCAGTTCCTTCATTTGCTTCTGCTCCATTGCGGTAATGTCGCGCCCGTCGTAAAGTATTTCACCGCTGTCGGGGCGGAAGAGCCCCACAAGATTTTTCACAAGCACGGTTTTACCCGAGCCACTCTGCCCTATTATCAGGTTGGTCTTTCCCTCATAGAACTTGGCACTGATGTCGAACAGCACCTGACGGCCGTCGAACGACTTGTTTACATGTTTTACCTCTATCATATTATTGCAGCAGAAGTTTAGTGAGAATAACATCGAGCAGCAGAATCAGCACGCTGCTCACCACCACGGCATCGGTGCTGGCCTTGCCCACTTCGAGCGAGCCGCCCTTCACGTAGTAGCCGTGATACGACGATACGCTGGCAATGACGAATGCAAAGAACAGCGACTTGATGAGCCCATACCACACATACCACTCGGTGAACATCGTCTGCAGACCGTAGACGTAGGTGTCGACCGCCACAATGTTGGTGATGATGCATATCAGGTAGCCGCCAAAGAGGCTGGTGACCATGCAAAGCACCACCAGAAACGGGATGATGAACACAAAGCCCACTATTTTGGGCAGAACCAGATAGTTGGCCGAATTTATGCCCATGATTTCAAGCGCATCGATTTGCTCGGTGACGCGCATGGTACCTATTTCGGAGGCAATGTTCGACCCAACTTTGCCGGCAAGAATAAGACACAGAATCGACGACGAGAACTCAAGCAGAATTATCTCGCGTGTGGCAAGGCCAATGGAATATCGCGGAATGAGCGGCGACTGCACGTTCAGCTTCATTTGAATGGTGCAGACGGCTCCGATGAATAGCGACACAATTAGAATCAGCGGAATGGAGTCGATGCCCAGTTTGTCGATTTCGATGGCGCACCGGCGGAAGAACTCCTGCCACCGCTCGGGGCGGCTGAAGCACTTCCAGATGAATTGGCAATAGTTGCCAAAATCCTCAAGTGATTTTTTTATTACCATTTAATATGTATTCGTTAGTCTTAGTGTGCAGCGCCTAATAAATGGCACTGTGCAAAGTATTTCAGCCCCCACTTTTGACCGGGGCAAAAGCCAAAAACAAAATTATTGCAACAATTCTATATTTGAAAATCGCAGACACATTTTAAGTAATGTGGACAAGTGATTCTTTTGCTGCCATCTGCGCAGGGTGCCCGCTACTCTATATCGGTGACGTCGTTGATGAGATTGTGCAGCATTGCATATATCGTGAGGCCGGCCACCGACTTTATGCCAGTTTTGTGCATAATGTTTTTGCGGTGAGTTATCACCGTGTGCACACTCACGTTCAGCTGGTCGGCAATCTCCTTGTTCATCAGTCCCTTTGCCACAAGCACCAGCACTGCTGTCTCGCGTTTTGTGAGCTCGTAGTCGTTGGCTGAAGTGACACCACCCTGCCCCTTGGCTGTCTTGCCAGAGACTTGCACTATTTTTTCGGCCACCATGCCGCGGCTGTCGGTCACATCCACCACCCCGCCAAACTGTCCCAGCACGCTTTGCGGCACAAACTGGTAGGCCAACGCCAGGAAGCCGCACTCGGCGTCGTGGGCGGCCACAAACTCGCGGCAGCCATCCATTGTGGGGTTGATGACAACCACGTCGGGCGTCGACATGCTCATTTGCACATCGGCGTCGTCGAGGCTGTGAAGCGGCTCAAGCAGCCTGAATCGGCTTTGCTCGCGCAGCACAGCCATCAGCCCAGCGGCAACGATTTCTGTGGGCTCTATTATAAGCACCTTAAGTTTCATTTCAGTTTCTTTTCAAGATATGTGACATAGGGCACAAGCACTTTTTCCTCGATGAGCGAGTGTTTGGCCAAGTCGGCCGACAGCTGCAGTATGTCGAATATCACATCGATGGCCTCATTGTCGCCATCGGTGGTGTCGGCTGGCAGATATTTGAAAATGATTTGATTCATGTCGCTCAGTTTGTCTTGCAAGCAGCCGTGTTCGTCAACGAAATCGTTGATGGCAAAGTCGTTGGGCTTTACACCTTGAAGCAGTTGTTCAATGTGTGGATACACCTTTTGCTCTTCGTAGACAAAGTGCTGCTCCACCTCGTGGCGATAGGTTGAGAAGAAGGCATTGAACGCAGTGGCCACGCGCTTTGGCATGTTGCTCAATATGGCGGTCAGGTGGTTGGATATGTGCGGCAGCCTGTTGCTCAGATAGAAATTGTGCGCCTTTTTCAAGTATGGCACTAGCTGGCCCATGTCGGCATTCTTAATCTCGCTTATGCCTGGCTCGTAGCCGTCGAAGCAGCACACGTTGCACACCAGCAAAAAGAAGCGCGGCGACACACCGCTTTCGGCGCAGACGGCTGCCACCGACTTGTCGCCAAACCCCAGAGCAATGCCGAAGCGCGGCAATGAGTAGAGCAGTGCGGGATAGGCGGTGACCACTTCCGACAGTTTGCTGCTTGTGTTGAATAAGATTTCGTCCATTTATGTCTCTCGTATGTATGTTATATTGGCAAAGTTAGTCCATTTTGCCGACAAAACGCCCTTGCATGGCCAACAAAATTCGCCGTGCATGTGTGGCTTCGCCCACTTTTTTAGTAAATTTGCAATTGTTGACACAACGATTAACATCGACGTTATGCTTGAGAAGATAATAGTTGCACTTATAGTGGCTGCTGCCCTTGCCTACCTTGTGTGGCACTTTGTGAAAGTGGCCACATCGAAAGAGGTGGACTGCGGATGCGGCCGCGGCAAAAACTGCCCAAACAGCAAAAAGGCGCGTAAGCGCTGACTTTTGCAACCTAGTTGCAACGAAGGGTGGCTAACTTTGCACCGCCACTAATAAACTGACTACGTCTTTTTTGAAAAAAAGAATCGAAATAGCGCTTACTGTGATGGCTGCTGCAATGCTGCTGGCAGCCACCATTGTTCCGCACCATCACCACGACAGCGTTATATGCCCCATGGTGGAGCTGTGCGACATCGACGGGCAGCCCAACGATGAGCACACAGCCCACAAAAGCGACCGCCACGGCTCGACCGACGGCGACTGCACATTCAGCGCAATTACCAACAAGTCCGTGGTCAATAGCCACTGCGCCGACGCAATTGTGGCTCTGCCGGCACAGATTCACGCGGTTCCGCGCCCGCCTCATAACTTCATCACATTGCCACTCATGCCAGAACATTGGCATGCCTGTGGCTCAGCGGCTCCGCAGCCACAATTGCGCGCTCCACCCCTTGCCATTGTGTAAAAAACACAGAACCGAATAGCAATGGCAATAATCATATTAATCTAAACGACAATCGAATAGACTATTAATGTTTAAGAAAATAATAAACTACTCCATTAGCCACAAACTGTTTATAGGAGTACTCACACTTGCGCTTGCCGTGTGGGGCATTGTGTCGCTTGTGCACCTGCCATTCGACTCCACCCCCGACATCACAAACAATCAAGTGCAAGTGATAACACAGGCCCCGTCGCTCGGGGCGCAGGAGGTGGAGCAATATATCACCACCCCTATAGAAATGTCACTGAGCAACATTCCCGAAATCATAGAGCGCCGCAGCATAAGCCGCAGCGGACTGTCGGTGGTGACGCTGGTGTTTAAGGACGATGCCGACATCTACTGGGCGCGCGAGCAGGTGAGCCAGCAGCTGAAAGAGGCCGAAGAGCAAATACCCAAAGACGAGGCCAAGGTGGGCATGGCGCCCATCTCCACCGGACTGGGCGAGATATTCCACTACACCATACGCCCAAAGAAGGGTTATGAGGACAGATACAGCCTCACTGACCTGCGCACCATTCAAGACTGGATTGTGCGCAAGCAGCTGGCGGGCACCGAGGGTGTGGCCGAGGTTAACGGCTGGGGCGGATATGTGAAGCAGTATGAGGTGGCCATCGACGCCGACAAGCTCAACAGCTCGGGCGTGACAGTGCCCGAGATATTCACGGCCCTTGAGAAGAACAACGGCAACACAGGCGGCAGCTACATTGAGCAGTCGGGGATGCAATACTTCATTCGCGGCATCGGCATTGCCACTTCGCTGCGCGACATAGAGAAGATTCCAGTCAAGACGGTGAACGGCGTGCCTGTGCTGGTGAGCGACGTGGCCCAAGTGCGCCTCGGCTCGGCCACACGCTATGGTGCCGTGACCTGCAATGGCGAAGGCGAAGTGGTGTCAGGCATCACGCTCATGCTTAAGGGCGAGAATTTCCAAGACGTGATTAAAAACGTGAAGGCCCGCATCGCCACCATTGAGAAGAGCCTTCCCGAGGGGGTGGTGATAGAGCCGTTCATCGACCGCACGCAACTTGTGGACCGCGTGACGGGCACCATTGCCCGCAACCTGATTGAGGGCGGCCTGATTGTGATATTCATCCTGATTCTGTTTCTTGGCAACGCCCGGGCCGGCATAGTGGTGGCTTCGGTGATTCCGCTGTCGATGCTGTTTGCCTTTGGCATGATGCGCACGTTTGGCGTGAGTGGCAACCTTATGAGCCTTGGCGCCATTGACTTCGGCCTGATAGTGGACGGGGCGGTGATAATAGTGGAGTGCGTGTGCTCCTACATAGCCTCGCATTCTGCCGGCTTTGCCAGCGGACGCCTGACGCGGCGGCAAATGGATCAGACCGTAGCCCGCGGCGCCGGTGCGATGATGAGTTCGGCCGCATTTGGCGAAATCATCATCATGACGGTGTATGTGCCGCTGTTCACGCTGGTGGGCATAGAGGGCAAGATGTTCCGCCCTATGGCACTGACGGTGTTTTTCGCCATTTTGGGCGCATTCCTGCTGTCGCTCACCTATGTGCCGGTGGCAAGTGCGGTGATTCTGAGCAAGAAGTCGACCCACAAGCGCAACTTTTCCGACAGGATGATGGAGCGCATCACCGCTGCCTACAAGCCGCTGCTTGAGCGCAGCCTGAAGCACAGCCGCGCCCTGATTGCGGCCATGGTGGTGCTGCTGGCTGCCAGTCTGGCGGTGTTCAGCCAAATGGGCGGCGAGTTCATTCCCAATCTTGAAGAGGGTGACCTTGCTGCCGAGGTGAGCATGTGTCAGGGCACATCGCTGTCGCAGATGATAAAGTCGTGCACCCAGGCCGAAGCCATACTTAAAAAACAGTTTCCCGAGGTGAAGCAGGCAGTGAGTCGCATTGGCAGCAGCGAGATTCCCACCGACCCCATGCCCGTTGAGCGGGCCGACATGATGATTTCACTGAAACCCAAGGATGAGTGGACTTCGGCAAAGACGCAAAGCGAACTCGCCGAAAAAATGGAGGAGGCACTGAGCGTGATTCCGGGCCTGCACGTGGAAATGTCGCAACCCATACAAATGCGCACCAACGAGCTGATTACAGGCATCAAGCAGGACGTGGCCATCATGGTGTATGGCGACGATTTGGGCAAACTTGCCGCCACTGCGGGCCAAATCGCGCGCCTGATTCGTGACATCGACGGAGTGACCGACCCGATGGTGGAAAAAGTGACGGGGCTGCCGCAGATTCAGGTGAAGTTTGACCGCGACCGCCTGGCAAGCTACGGCATCGACATAAGCGACGCCAACAGTATAATAAAGATGGCCTTTGCCGGCAGCACGGCGGGCACGATATATGAGAATGACCGCAGCTTCGACCTGGTGCTGCGCATGGACAATGACATGCGCAACGACGTGGAGTCGCTGCGCAGCCTCTACATTCCACTGCCAGGTGGCGGCTCGGTGCCGCTCGAGCAGGTGGCCAGCATAGGCTATGAGAACGCGCCGTCGCAAATCACCCACGAGGAGGGGCAGCGGCGCATCTACATTGGCTTCAACGTGCGCGGCCGCGACGTGCAGCGCACCATTGCCGACATCCAGCAGAGGCTCGACGAGCGGCTTAAGCTGCCCACGGGCTACCACTATGAGTATGGCGGCCAGTTTAAGAACATGGAGGAAGCCAAGTCGCGCCTAAGTGTGGCACTGCCAGTGGCACTGCTAATAATCCTCATCTTGCTCTATGCCACGCTGGGCAATGTGCGCGAAACGCTGTATGTGTTCACCGCCATTCCGCTGTCGGCCATTGGAGGCATCATGGCACTGTGGCTGCGCGGAATGCCGTTCAGCATATCGGCCGGAGTGGGATTCATAGCGCTGTTTGGCATAGTGGTGCTCAACGGCATTGTGCTCATCAACCAGTTTAACGCATTCGAGCGCCAGGGCATGGCCAACGTGCACGACCGTGTGGTGAAAGGCTGCCTGCTGCGGCTGCGGCCGGTGCTGATGACCGCCATGGTGGCGTCGTTTGGCTTCTTGCCGATGGCCGTCAGCACCAGCGATGGCGCCGAAGTGCAGCGCCCACTGGCCACGGTGGTGATAGGCGGCCTGCTGACTGCCACCTTCCTAACGCTGCTGGTGCTGCCGGCCATCTACAAACTGTTTACAGCTGAGAATAAAAACAAACAGATAAATCATGCATAAAGTTAAAGCATTAATCCTTACTACCGCCCTACTTGCCCAATGCAGTGCAATGATGCGGGCCCAAGACGCAATATGCAGCCTCGACAGCTGCCTGAAAGTGGCACTCGACTCAAATCTCACTGTGCGCGCCAGCACACTCGAGGTTCTGAAGGCCAAAGATATGGAACCGACCTATCTGGAGTTTGACCCGACCGAGATAACACTTGCGCAAGACCCCACTTCGGGCGGCAGTCCTGACAACAGTCTTAGCGTGACGCAAAGCTTCAGCATGCCCAGTGTGTACAGGTCGCGGCACAAGCAGCTCAAGGCGCAGACCAGCGTGGCCCGCGCGCGCACGCAGCTGTCGCGCAACGAGCTGGCCATGCAGGTGACCAGCGCATACTACACACTGCTGCGCCAGCGCGCCACTTGCCGCTTGCTGCAGCGGCAAGACAGCATATTAGGCAACTTTATGCGCATTGCCGCCGCCAAGCACTCCAATGGCGCGGCAGACGCGCTTGAACGGATGAGCGCCGAGCGCGAGCAGCGGGAAAACAGCCTTGACCTTGCCAATGCGCTAAACGACTACGACCAGGCGCACAGTAGGCTGCAAATGCTGCTCAACACCTCGCGCACCATTGCGCCGCAAGAGCAGGAGTTGCAGCCCATGGGCCCCGGTAACGCCCTTGCAGCATTTGACGCAGGTGCATCCGTGGCCGACAGTGTGAATGCACTTGAGGTGAAAGCCAGCGAACTTGAGCTGAACTGCATTAAAAAGGGCTACCTGCCATCGGTGTCGGTGTCGCTGCGCGGCCAGTTGCTGATTAAAGGGTTCAACCCCTACAATGTGGATCGCGAACGGTTTGAAAAAGGCAACTTCATGGGATTTGAACTGGGTGTGAGTGTGCCACTGTCGTTTGGCGCGCTGCGAGGCAAGGTGCGTGCTGCACAGCGCGATGTGGAGGCTGCCAAGCTCAACCGCATGCAGCAGGCGGCAAGCATGCAAAATGTCCATAAGCAGCTGCTCAACGAGTATGCCAAAGCCAAGCAGGCCGTGGACTACTACACCGCCGCGGGACTTCCGCAGGCGGCTGAAATGGAGCGGCTGTCGCAGTTGTCATACAGCAACGGCGAGATTGACTACACCGAGCTGGCGCAAAACCTGAAGAGCGCCAACGATGTGAGCCTGAGTGCCATCGAAGCCATCGACCGATACAATCAGGTGGTGATAAAACTTAATTACATTAACGGCAAAAACTATTAGTAATCAATGACCATAAACAATATATGCAAATGGGTCTCGGCCATGGCTGCGATGCTGGCGGTAACCGCCTGCAGCCAAAACGAACAAAAGTCCGTGGCGAAAGAAGAGACTGTGACCGAACAGAGCGAAATCGCGCTGACCAACGACCAAATCAAGGCGGTGAGCATTGAGATAGGCCGAATGGAGAAAAGAAACCTCACACAGGTGATACGCACCAGCGGCAACATGGAGGCTGACCCGCAAAGCCGTGCCAATGTGACGTCGCTGGTTGGCGGAATGCTGCGCTCCATCACTGTGAAGGAGGGCGACAACGTGCGTGCCGGCCAGGTGGTGGCCTGGGTGGAGAACACCAGCATTCTTGAGATGCAAAAGAACTACATGGCCGCAGTGCAAGAGTTGCACGCTGCCCAGCAAGAACTGCAGCGGCAAAAGAGCATGAGCGCGCAGGGTGCCGGAGTGGCCAAAAACCTGCAGCAAGCCCAAAATGCCTGCAATCTTGCCCGCGCCAACGCCTCGGGCCTTGCACAGCAGCTGACGCAACTGTCAATCAGCCCCTCGCGCACGGCAGCCGGGCACTTTTCAACCCGTGTGCCAATAAAGGCCCCGATTGCAGGCACTGTGGGCAGCATCAACGTGAGCACCGGCGGCTACGCCGATGTGTCAACGGTGCTTATGGACATAGTGAACAACCAGAAGATGCACTGCGACATTATGGTGTATGAGAAAGACATCGACCGTGTACAAGCCGGCCAAACGGTGGACATGACACTCACCAATCGTCCCGACGTGCACATCCGTGGTGTGGTGTATGGCACCAACTCATCGTTTGTCAACGAGGCCAAAGCCATCAAGGCCCACGTGCGCATCACCGACCGCGGCGGCGCCAAGTTGATGCCTGGATCCACCGTCAATGCCCTTGTGAACCTGAGCACGCAAAACGTCGACGCCCTTCCCGACGATGCCGTGGTGGACGCCGGCGGCAAAAAATACATATTTGTGCAAACTGGAGTGCGCGACGGCGGCAAGACACACCTGTTTGAGCAAGTGGAAGTGAGCATAGGCGAGAGTGAACTTGGCTACACCCACGTGATTCCGCTGCGGCCACTGCCCGCAGGCGCCATGGTGGTGCGCAAAAACGCATTCTACATTCTGTCGATGCTTGAAGGCGGCGAGGAAGAAGACTGACACAATATTAATCCACACACCAATCCGGCCCCCCACTATGGCGGCAATGAGCCACCGTGGGGCCGGATTGGCTTTTATTGGCTTTAGGGCTTTTATTGGCGGTTTTAAGCAAATTTATAGTGGCAAATTTGCCTATGACGCGCATTTTTCGCAATTTTGCAAATTAATAAGAATTTTATAATTTAATAAGAGGGCATATAAAATGGAAATAACAGCAGAGCAATTGGCCGCCATCGTGAAAGGAGTTGTCGATGGCGATGGCTCAACCATAATCAACAACTACGCTAAAATCGAAGAGGCACAAAAAGGCTGCCTCACGTTTCTTGCAAACCCCAAATACACCCACTACATCTACACCACCGAGGCTTCGGCAGTGCTTGTGCGCACCGACTTCAAGCCCGAGCACCCTGTGAAGGCCACACTCATCAGGGTGGCCGACCCCTACGAGACACTGGCCGACCTGCTTAACTTCGTTAGCAGTCAGACCCCGCAAAAACTGGGTGTAGAGCAGCCGAGCTATGTGAGCGAGGGCGTGGAGCTGCCCGAAGGCATATATGTGGGCGCGTTTGCCTACATTGGCAAGGGCGTGAAGCTGGGCAAAAACGTCAAGATATATCCGCAGGTGTATGTGGGCGACAATGTGACCATTGGCGATGACGTGATTCTGTATCCCGGCGTTAAGGTGTATCACGGCTGCAAAATTGGCAACCGCTGCATTGTGCAGGGCGGTGCCACCATAGGCGGCGACGGTTTCGGATTTGCTCCGCGCGAGGATGGCACATATGAGAAGATATCGCAAATTGGCATTGTGGTGCTTGAAGACGATGTGGAAATCGGCGCCAACACCACCATTGACCGTGCCACAATGGGCGCAACGGTGATTCACAAGGGCGTGAAGCTCGACAACCTGATTCAGATTGCCCACAATGTGGAAGTTGGTGAAAACACCGTGATGGCGGCTCAAGTGGGCGTGGCCGGCTCCACCAAGATTGGCAAGCACAACATGGTGGGCGGCCAGGTGGGCTTCGCGGGCCACATCACCGTGGGCGACTACAATGGCATAGGCGCACAGTCGGGCGTGCCCAACCACGTGGGCAGCAAGCAGCGCCTGCTGGGTTCGCCGGCCATTGGTGCACTCGACTATGCGCGGCAAAACGTGTATATGAAGCGCCTGGCCGAGATGTACAGCGACATCAGCAAGCTCAAAAAGACCATTGCCGAGCTCAAAGGCGGAAAATAAGTAGTAACAACAATCTCACGATATACAAAACATATGAAACAACGTACTTTAAAAGGTGAGTTCACCGTCAGTGGCAAGGGCCTGCACACAGGTCTGCAAGTGACGGCAACATTCAAGAGCGCTCCTGTGAACACAGGCTATGTGTTTAAGCGCACCGACCTTGAGGGCGAAAACACAGTGGAGGCTGTGGCTGAAAACGTGGTGGAGACACACCGCGGCACTGTGATTGCCAACAAGGCACACAAAGAAGTGAAAGTTAGCACTATAGAGCATGCCATGGCTGCACTGTATGCTGCCGGCATCGACAACTGCCTCATTGAGGTCAATGCTCCCGAGCTGCCAATTCTCGACGGTAGCGCCATTGAGTTCTGCAATCACATCGACGAAGTTGGGTTTGAGGAGCAGGATGCCGACAAGGAATACTATGTGGTGAAAAAGCGCATCAAGGTGGTCGACCCCGAAACAGGTTCATCGCTCATAGTGCTGCCCGATGACGACTTCTCAATCGACACCATGATTGAGTTTGACTCACCAGTGCTGCCAAACCAATTCGCAAGTCTGGAGAAAATCAGCCAGTTTAAAGACGAGATAGCGGCATGCCGCACATTTGTGTTTGTGCGCGAGATTCTGCCCCTGGTGAAGATGAACCTCATCAAGGGCGGCGACCTTGACAACGCAATTGTGATCTACGACAGCCCCATGAAGCAGGAAGAGCTTGACCAGATGGCCGACCTCATGAAGGTGCCCCACAAGCACGTGAGCGAGCTCGGCTATCTCAACAACAAGCCACTGGCCTTCACCAACGAGCCTGCGCGCCACAAATTGCTTGACGTGGTGGGCGACCTGGCACTGATTGGCCGTCCGCTTAAGGGCCGCATTGTGGCCACCCGCCCCGGCCACACCATCAACACCAATCTGGCCAAGCAGATTCGCAAGGAACTGCGCTACCAGAATGTGCAGGCTCCGCTCTACGACCCCAACAAGGCTCCGCTGATGGATGTGAACCACATCCGCAAGCTCCTGCCCCACCGCTACCCCATGCAGCTGGTCGACAAGGTGCTGGAAATGGGCGAGAACTACATTGTGGGTGTGAAAAACGTGACCAGCAACGAGCCCTTCTTCACAGGCCACTTCCCGCAAGAGCCCGTGATGCCGGGCGTGCTGCAAGTGGAGGCAATGGCGCAGGTGGGCGGTCTGCTTGTGCTCAGCTCTGTTGAAGAGCCCGAGCGCTACTCCACCTACTTCATGAAGATTGACAACGTGAAATTCCGCCAGAAGGTGGTGCCCGGCGACACGCTTGTGTTCCACCTGTCGCTGATGTCGCCAATTCGCCGCGGCTGCGCAGTGATGAAGGGATATGCCTTTGTAGGCGAGAAAATAGTGTCGGAGGCCGAATTCATGGCCCAGATCATTAAAAACAAATAACGAGACAACACATAACGGACGTAATATGGATATTCAACCGTTGGCCAGCATCCACCCGGGTGCTAAAATCGGCAAGGGCGTAAAAATTGGCCCATTTGTGACCATCGACGACAATGTGGAGATTGGCGACGGCACTGTAATCGACAGCAACGCCACCATCCACTCCGGTGCAAGAATCGGCAAGAACTGCCACATACACTCTGGTGCGGTGATAAGCGACATTCCCCAAGACTTGAAGTTCAAGGGCGAAGACACTGTGGCCATAATTGGCGACAACACTTCGATACGCGAATTTGTGACCGTGCACCGCGGCACAGCTTCGAAGGGAAAAACCGTGATTGGCAACAACTGCCTGATTATGGCATACTGCCATGTGGCCCACGACTGTGCGCTGGGCAACAACATAATAATGTCGAATGCCGCCCAGCTGGCAGGTGAGGTGGTGGTTGACGACTGGGCCGTGGTGGGCGGAGGCGCACTTGTGCACCAGTTCACACACATTGGCCAGCACGTGATGCTGCAAGGCGGTTCACGCGTCAACAAAGACATTCCGCCCTATGTGATGGCTGGCCGCATTCCCCTCACCTATGAGGGAGTGAACTCGGTGGGCCTGCACCGCCGCGGATTCACCGAAGAGCAGATTAACCGCATCCAAAACGTGTATCGCACGCTGTATATGTCGGGGCTCAACACCACTGCTGCAGTCGAGAAGATTGTGGCCGAGCTGCCAGCCAGCAATGAACTTGATGCCATTGTGACATTTGTGCGGGGCTCGAAGCGCGGTGTGATTCGAGCCGGAATTTAATGTTGGCTTAACAATTCTATTATATATATTGGGCTCTGGCCGCATCTGATTAGTTTCAGGTGCGGCCAGTGTGTTTTTTTCGCACAATAAAAAAGACAAAGGCCCTGGTGCCGATCAGCATCAGAGCCTTTGTGCATATATAATCAGTAAAGGGGAAAGTTTACTTGTTGAGCAGGTCGACCGAACGCTTCAGGAAGCCGTTCAGTGCCTCACCCTTGAGCAGACCGTTGCCAAGCAGGGCAATGTCGATGAGTTGCTTGACCACATCCTGTCCCTTGGCATATCCGGCAATCACAGCCTCCTTCTTGGCGCGCAACTCTTCGGCCTTCTTTTCGCAGGCCTTGAGTTCGTCTTTCTTGTCATCGGGCACACCCTTGTGGTCTTTGTCAAGATCGTGTATGGCCTTAATTTCGGCATTTGCCTTGTCGAGTTCGTCGTCGATGGGCGAAA
This sequence comes from uncultured Muribaculaceae bacterium, assembly GCA_934667475.1. Lineage (GTDB taxonomy): Bacteria > Bacteroidota > Bacteroidia > Bacteroidales > Muribaculaceae > Sodaliphilus. The sequence goes on from CAKUMB010000002.1 coordinate 58,899, forward strand.
CTTCCTTGCCAACAGCATCCACTGCGGCTTCAATCACCTTCTTCACCACAGGGTGTGAAGTGTTGAGCGTGAAGTTGTAGGTGGTGGGCAGCTCGCCATAGAATCCCATGCCGGGCTGGAACTTGGCCATCTCCTTCATGCGGCGCATATATTCGTTTTGCGTAATCACCACTGCCTGGGCGTCGGGAGCCATAGCTGCATAGTTGACCATGAAGTCGGTCTTCTCGATTTTTGGCATCTGCGAGGTGAAGAGCGTAGAAGCGATTTCGCGCTCAAACTTGCCGAGCTCGGACTCTTTAGCGTCTTCCTTGCGAATGAGGTTGTCGACCACATCAGAGTCGACACGCACGAAGTGGCTCTTATCAAACTTCTCCTCAAGTTTGCCCACAAAGGGGATGTCGAGCTGGCCGTCCATGAGCAGCACGTCGTAGCCCTTGTCCTTGGCGGCCTTTATGTAGGAGTACTGCCCCTCCTTGTCGGTAGCGTAAAGATAGATGAGGTTGCCGTCCTTGTCGGTCTGGCTGCCTTCGATGGTCTTCTTGTAGTCGTCAAACTTGAAATAGTTGCCGTCGGTGTTTTGCAGCAGGGCAAACTTCATTGCGGCGTCGCAGAACTTTTCGTCGCTGAGCATGCCATACTCAATGAAAATCTTGATGTCGTTCCACTTCTGCTCGAACTGCTTGGCGTCGCTCTTGGCAATTTCCTCGAGACGCGAAGCCACTTTCTTGGTGATGTAGGTGGAAATCTTCTTCACATTGCGGTCGGCCTGCAGATAAGAGCGCGACACGTTGAGCGGGATGTCGGGTGAGTCGATTACACCCTGAAGCAGGGTGAGGAACTCGGGAACCACACCTTCCACACTGTCGGTGACATACACCTGGTTGCAATACAGCTTGATGCGGTCTTTGCGGATGTCGAGGTTGCTCTTTATCTTTGGGAAGTAGAGAATGCCCGTAAGGTTGAATGGATAGTCTACATTCAGGTGTATCCAGAAGAGAGGATCGTCCTGGCCTGGCTCGATGGCATGGTAGAACTTCAGGTAGTCCTCATCTTTCAGTTCGGTGGGGGTACGCGTCCACAGCGGCTCCACATCATTAATCACCTTGTCCTTGTCGGTGTCGACATACTTGCCGTCTTTCCACTCCTGCTCTTTGCCAAACACAATGGGAACTGGCAGGAAGCGGCAATACTTGTAGAGCAGCGAGCTGATGCGCGACTCCTCAAGGTATTCCTTGTCGTCGTCGGCAATGTGGAGAATTATGTCGGTGCCCCGCTCATTCTTGTCGCACTCGCCCATTTCATATTCAGGCGAGCCGTCGCATGTCCAGCACACGGGCTTTGCGCCATCTTTGTAGGACAGCGTGTGAATCTCTACCTTCTTGGCAACCATGAAGGCTGAATAGAAGCCTAAGCCAAAATGTCCGATTATGGCATTGGCGTTGTCCTTATATTTGTTAAGGAACTCCTCGGCACCCGAGAAGGCGATTTGGTTGATGTATTTGTCGATGTCGTCGGCAGTCATGCCTATGCCGTTGTCGCTCACGGTGAGAGTGCCGGCCTCCTTGTCGACCTTCACAGTGACCTTGAGTCCGTCTGTGGAGCCGTTGAACTCGCCTGCCACGGCAAGGGTCTTAAGCTTTTGTGTGGCATCTACGGCGTTTGACACAATCTCACGCAGGAATATCTCGTGGTCGCTGTAAAGAAATTGTTTGATTACGGGGAATATATTAGTTGTAGTAACCCCAATTGAACCTTTTTGCATATCTGATTTCTGTTTTTGTTTTTTAGTTATAAGTCTGAAAATGTACATTACAAAAAAAATGCCACACCGCTCGGGCGTGACATTTTTTCATATTGTGTGCCGTGTAGTTGGCTTAATTCATTTCTGCTCTTCCCTGACGGGCTCCGTGGCCAGTCTGGCTTTCACGTTGTCGCCGTCTAAGTCGATTACCATTTCGGTGCCTTCGGCCATGCCCTCGTGCTTCAGCATAAGTTCCGACAGAGGGTCTTCCACATAGGTCTGAATGGCACGCTTCAGCGGGCGGGCGCCATACTGGTTGTCATAGCCCTTGTCGGCAATAAACTGCTTGGCGGCGTCGGTGATGGTGAGGCGGTAGCCGAGCGCATCGATGCGCTTGTAGAAAGCAGCCAACTCAATGTCGATGATCTTGCCTATGGCCTGCTTGTCGAGCGATGCAAAGGTGATTATGTCGTCGATGCGGTTGAGAAACTCGGGCGAGAAGTTGCGGTTGAGGGCTTTGCGAATCACCGAGTCGGTGCGCTCTTTGGTGATGACCGATGTGTTAAAGCCCACGCCTGCGCCAAAGTCTTTCAACTCGCGTGTGCCAATGTTCGACGTCATTATAATTATGGTGTTCTTGAAGTCGACCTTGCGACCGAGGCTGTCGGTGAGGTTGCCCTCGTCGAGCACTTGCAGCAGGATGTTGAACACATCGGGGTGTGCCTTCTCCACCTCGTCGAGCAGCACCACCGAATAGGGGTGGCGGCGCACCTTTTCGGTGAGTTGTCCGCCCTCTTCATAGCCCACGTAGCCCGGAGGCGCGCCCACCAGGCGCGACACGGTGAACTTCTCCATATATTCGCTCATGTCGATACGAATCAGCGAGTCGGCTGAGTTAAACAAGAATTCTGCCAGCCGCTTGGCCAGCAACGTTTTGCCCACACCAGTTGAACCGAGGAACATGAATGAGCCTATGGGGCGGTTGGGGTCTTTTAGCCCCACCCTGTTGCGCCTTATGGCGCGCACTATTTTGTCGATAGCCTCGTCCTGACCCACAACCTTCGACTTCAGGTCGTCGGCCATGCCCAGCAGACGCAGTCCCTCGGACTGCGCAATGCGCTGCACGGGCACACCGGTCATCATGGCCACCACTTCGGCCACATCGGCCTCGTCGACCGTTTCGCGGTGCGAGTCGAGCTTCTGTTCCCAGTCGGCCTTGGCCTGTTCGAGCGATGCCTGCAGTTTCTCTTGCTGGTCACGGTAGCCTGCAGCGCTCTCGAAGTTTTGCGCTTGCACCGCCTTCAGCTTGTTGGCCTGCGCTTCGGCCACCTGCTTCTCGAGGTCGCCTATTTCCTTCGGCACTACCACCTTAGATATTCTTGAGCGTGCTCCGGCCTCGTCAAGGGCATCGATGGCTTTGTCGGGGAAGAAACGGTCGCTCACATAGCGGTCGGTGAGCTTGACGCACGCCTCCAGGGCTGCGTCGGTGTAAGCCACCCCGTGGTGCTTCTCATACACGCCCTTGATGTTTTTCAGAATTTCAAGAGTCTGCTCGGGTGTGGTGGGCTCAACCATCACTTTCTGGAAGCGGCGCTCAAGGGCGCCGTCCTTCTCAATGTTTTTGCGATACTCGTCGATGGTGGTGGCGCCAATGCACTGAATTTCGCCACGCGCAAGGGCTGGCTTAAGCAGATTGGCCGCGTCCATGGTGCCGCTCGCGTTGCCTGCGCCCACAATGGTGTGTATTTCGTCGATAAACAAAATCAGGTTGGGGTTGGCGGCAGCCTCGTCGATAATCGACTTGATGCGCTCCTCAAACTGGCCGCGATATTTGGTGCCGGCCACCACCGAGGCCATGTCGAGGGCCACAATGCGCTTGTCGAAAAGCACACGCGCCACCTTGTGAGTCACTATGCGCAGGGCCAAGCCCTCTATTATGGCCGACTTGCCAACGCCAGGCTCGCCAATCAGCACAGGATTGTTTTTTTTGCGTCGGCTCAGAATCTGTGCCAGACGCTCAATTTCGCGTTCGCGCCCAATCACGGGGTCGAGTTTGCCGTCGGCAGCGGCCCGAGTTATGTCCTTGCCATATTTGTCGATGCTGGGCGTGCCCTTGCCAGTGGCCGCGGTGCTGCGCCGTTGGGCAGTCTGTCCGCCCTGGCCGGCTGCGGAGCCCTGGCCGTCGGCACCGTCGTCATCGATTGTGTCGTCGTCGTCGGCAAAGTCGGCTCCAGCCTCAGGAGCCACAAAATCCTCACTGCTGAGAATTTTGTTCACCTTGTCATAGTCTATGTTCATTTCTTTCATCAGTTTGCTGTTGAATGTGTCGTTGCCGCTTCGCAGCATGGCCAATAGCATGTGCCCGCTGCCGGCCACTTCGGTCTGGCGCCGTTCGGCCTCGAGCAGAGTGTCGCGCAGCAAGTCGCTAACCGACTGGCTTACGGCAAAGCACTCGGTGTCGTCGCCGTTAAACCCTTGGCACTTTTCGCTGCTGAAACCATTGATCTCGGTTTCGAGGCGTAACTCAATGTCGGGTATGGGCGCATGCAAGTCTTCAAACACCTGATAAGCGTTTGAGTCCTTAGTCTTCAGTATTCCCAGCAGCACATGCTCGGGCTGCAACTTGTGGCAGTTGAGCCTAAGGGCCTCATGCTGGCTGTGAATTAAAATTCTGCTGACTACACTATTGAATGCTCTTTTTATCATTTGAAGTCGTTAAAAATCCAAATCTCCAATTGGTCGTTTCTTTTTCTGCCACATATGAAAATGATGCAGAGTTTGTGTTGAATTTGCAATTATCGTGCCAAAATGGCTGATTTCATGATTAAACCGCAGGATAATCAAAGGGGGGAGCAGGCAGCGGTCACCTTCTCCCCTCTTTGTGGTAGTTACTGTTCACTTATTTGTTTGTGCGGCCGTGCCTACTTGCCGCGGCGGCTAAACTTGTGCCACAGCTTATAGGACAGTTTCGACACCTTGTATCCAATCAGCAGGTAGTCCACAGCCTTCAGCCGGCCAATCACTTCGCTGCCAAACAGCAGGCTGCGCACATTGCCGCTGCTGGCCTGTGTCTTGGCCTGGGCCAGCTTGGCGGTGATGCGCTCCTTGGCAACCTCTGACTTTATGGCAGCAAGCGCACGCTGAAAGCGCAACTGCTCGAGCGTGTATCCCTTCCACTGGGCGGTGTCGTTCCCGTTTGCCACGGGTTTGCTATTGTTGTTCGTCATTGGGCTTAATGAAAAGCTTGGTTACAAATCTTGTTATTGGGTCGACTATCAGCCCCTTTCGGCATTTGAGCACGATTAGCAGCACCACAAGCAGCAGCGCTGCCACTATCAGGTAGGAAGCCCACAGGCAGGCCGTCAGTTCGTTGAGCCACGCCACAAGGGCCGAACTCAAGTTAAACAGCATGCAGGCGCCTATTATGAGCAGCACCAGCGCAACGCCCACTGCCGACAGCAGCACCGACAGTTTCTCGACCGCGGTGAGCTTGGCATAGTCTAACTCTATGCGAGCAAAGCTCCTGATTTCGCCTAACAGTGACTTATAATCAAATTCTGCCATAAATGTTATTTGTCATGCCATGTTTGTTGAGCACAAAGCGCACACCTCCAATGCTTGCCACCCACACTCAATTGCGCGGAGCGGCAACCTAAGCCGTGAGCCAGGTGTGCTGCGCAGCATATGGTGTGCGCTGCCAGTGCGCACCGCAAGTGTGATGCATGACTGGTTTTCGCACTTCTCTGCCCTATATGCTACTGGTCGATTTGTGCGCTGATTTGGTCAACGAGTTGCTCCACCTCGTCGTCGGTGAAGTCGATGCCTTTTTTCTTGAGCAGCTCCTTGATGCGGCTGCGCAGGTCAGAACCTTTCTCGGGGGCAAAGAGCAGTGCGATGCTGCAGCCCACTATGGCGCCGCCAAGGAATGCATATAAAATATTAAGTGCTTTCATATCTTTTATGAGTGATGCTTTTTGTGGTTAAACAATTGTGGTTAACTGGGCCTCTGCTTGGAGAGTCCCAATTACTCCTCTGTCTTAATCTCTTTAGTGATGTCGTCAACGAGCTCGTCCATCTTCTCGCTGTTAAGCTTCACGCCCTTTTTGCGCAGCAGCTCAGCAATCTTTGTACGGGTGTCGGTTCCTTTCTCGGGGGCGAAAAGCAAGCCCACGGCAGCGCCAGCTATAGCGCCGCCAATTACTGCTAAAACGATGTTGATTGGTTTCATAATTATGTCATTTAATGTTACACTCGGTGTGCCGTGCCGGCATTGCCGGCTATGCATGTGTAAAATTACGCACGATTTGCCTTAAAAGCAAATTTTTGGGCCACGGCTTTGTTATAAAAAATGTTATAGCGGCGCCATTGCGGTTTGCCGAAGCAATGCGTACAAAGCGAAAGATGATTAAAAAAACCGAAAATTAACGATTTTCGCGCCTGCATGCTTGCCATATGTGGAAAAATGCCTAATTTTGTAAGCTAAAAGACTACAGCTACATAGGCAAATGACGAATAAGATATTAATATCGCTCTGCACCGCCTTGCTGCTCACCAGCTGCGGCGAGTATAACAAGGTGCTTAAGAGCACCGACTATAACTATAAATATGCGTATGCCAAAAAGGCTTTTGAGCAGAAGAAGTACACGCAGGCATACACTATTCTCCAAGACCTGATTCCGGTGTTCAAAGGCACCGACAAGGCCGAAGAGTCGCTATATCTGCTTGGGCTCAGCTACTACGAGAACAAAGACTATGTGAACTCGGGCTCATACTTCAAGCAGTATTACCAGCACTACCCCAAGGGTCAGTATGCAGAGCTTGCCCACTTCTATGCCGGCTACGGATACTACCTCGACTCGCCCGAGGCCCAGCTCGACCAGAGCGAGACCTACAAGGCCATTGAGGAGCTGCAGGCATTTCTTGACTACTATCCCAAGAGCGACAAGGTGTCGATTGCGCAAAACGCCATATTCGAGCTGCAGGACAAGCTTGTGCTGAAAGAGCTTGAAAACGCCACTCTGTATTACAACCTGGGCAACTACATGGGCAACAACTACGAGTCGGCAGTTATAACCGCAAAAAACGCTATCAAGGACTACCCCTACAGCAAATATAAGGAGCGACTGGAATTTCTGGTGCTCAAAGCCCGCTTCAAGGAGGCCGAAGAGAGTGTGGACGAGCGCAAAGAGGAGCGCTACCGCGTGGTGATTGACGAATACTACGCCTTCACCAACGACTACCCCGACAGCAAGGACAAGAAAGAGGCTGAAAACATATTCAAGATAGCCAGTAAGCACGTGGGCGAGCAGTAATGGGCGGCCACCTGACTTGAATGAACATAAGAAACGAGACACAACAAAAAAACATTTATATAATAGAATGGATTACAAGAAGACAAACGCACCACTCACAACTACAATCCACGACTTGGTGGATATGGCTCAACAGACAGGTAACATCTATGAGACCGTGTGTATCATCAGCAAGCGTGCAAACCAGATTGCCGCCGAGATGAAAAGCGATTTGGAAAAGAAGCTCCAGGAATTTGCCTCGATGAACGACAATCTCGAAGAGATTTCGGAAAACCGCGAGCAAATTGAGATTTCTCGTTACTACGAGAAGCTCCCCAAGCCCACGCTCATTGCCACTCAGGAATATAACGACCACGAGCTGGCTTTCCGCAATTTGGCTAAGGAGAAGGACGACTTCAACTTCTAAAGGATATGGTGGAAAGCGCAGAGCGGCCTGGGGGATACGCCCCACTCCACTCAGCGGCAAAAAAAGGAGACAACCAAGGCTCAGTTTCACAGCAGAAATTGAGCCTTTGCTTTTCACCCACTTCATCGTGACCCAAGTTTGCTGATAAGCACTATTTAAGCGGCATGGGCAATAATACTGCCCACATGCCCGATACTTTTGCATTATCAATCAAAAAAACACAGTAGTTATGGAGAATGCAATAGTAATAACACCCAAAGTGATCAGCCGAATGAGAGGCATGAGCAAAGACGAGCAGAAAATGCTGATTGAAACGCTGCTCTGCGATGAAATTTTGAAAACCGAGCGTCCCAGCAAACTGTCGCCCGTGCAGGAACTCGTGTATGTGCTGATGCGTGACAGCATCATGCGCGACTCCATGCGCTACCAAAAGGCAATGACCGAGGCATGCACCGCATAGGCGTGCGCTGCGCTGGGATGCCCAATCCAGAGTGCTACCACACATGCAACAACTCAACTTACCACCGCAGCCATTGCGGCTGCGCAAAGGCGAAAAATCAATACAAGTGCTCGACGCACTGCGCCACCGCTTTGTCGCACTCACTCCCGAAGAGTGGGTGCGGCAAAACTTTGTGTCGTTTTTAATCACCAACAGGCAGTTTCCGGCTGCGCTGATGGCTAATGAGGTGTCGCTGGTGCAAAACGGCATAAAGCGCCGATGCGACACTCTGGTTACCGACCGCAACGGCAATCCGCTTGTGATAGTGGAATACAAGGCCCCAAGCATTGCCATCACGCAAAAGGTGTTTGACCAAATTGTGCGCTACAATATGGTGCTGCGAGCCCGCTACCTGATAGTGTCGAATGGCATGGCCCACTTTTGCTGCAAAATAGACTATGCCAACAACTCTTACGCATTTCTGCCCGACATACCCTGCTACAACGACCTGCTTGCATAAATTTCTATCCCCCCCCTCTCTCTCATAAGTCAGGCCCCACCTTGGCAATCGGCAAATTCAAGCGAACTTGATTTGCCATTGCGCTCGGTTTGCACTAATTTTGCATAAGGGCTTGCGCATGGCATACCCTTTTGCGAAACCACACACATTGAAATTAGTGAAAGAAACAACCGACTATTTAAGCCAACTGAATGAGCCACAGCGCGAAGCCGTGCTCTACTGCGACGGTCCATCGCTTGTGATAGCAGGCGCAGGGTCGGGCAAAACGCGTGTGCTCACCTACAAAATAGTTCATCTGCTCAACTTGGGCATACCGCCCTACCGCATAATGGCGTTGACGTTTACCAACAAGGCTGCGCGCGAAATGCAGGAGCGCATCGAAACGCTGGTGGGCCATGCCGCAGCATCGCAGCTGTGGATGGGCACATTCCATTCCATATTTGGCCGCATTCTACGCATCAACGCCGAGAAAATAGGATTCACCCACGACTACACAATCTACGACACCAGCGACTCAAAGTCGCTGATAAAGCGCATTGTGAAGGATATGGGCCTTGACGAAAAGGTGTATAAGCCCGCCGTACTGCAGTCGCGCATCTCGTTTATGAAAAACGCGCTGTTCTCACCCGCCGACTACGCGAGCCAAAGCGACTTCCGCAAAGAGGACGAGCAGGCACAGCGCCCGCTCTCCTATGAAATATACCAGCGCTATTGGGACCGATGCCGCACAGCCGGAGCAATGGACTTCGACGACCTGCTGTTTTACACCAACATTCTGCTGCGCGACCACGATGACGTGAGGCAGAAATACCAGAAGTTTTTCCAATATATTCTGGTTGACGAGTATCAGGACACCAACTTTGCGCAGCACCTCATAGTGAAGCAACTGGCCGACCTGCACCACAGGCTGTGTGTTGTGGGCGACGATGCGCAAAGCATCTACTCGTTTCGCGGAGCCAACATCTCAAACATTTTGGGGCTGAGCAAGGCCATGCCCGACCTGAAGACGTTTAAGCTTGAGCAAAACTACCGATCGACACAAAATATAATATCGGCTGCCAACTCGCTTATTGCCAAAAACAAGAAGCAGATAGAGAAGCACATATTCTCGAAAAACGCCGTAGGCACCAAAATCACTGTGCTGCAGTGCGTGTCGAACATCGAGGAAAGCTATGTGGTGGCCAACCAGATAATGAGCCTGAAGTCCCGCGGGGGATATTCGTACAACGACTTTGCAGTGCTCTACCGCACCAATGCGCAGTCGCGCCAGTTTGAGTCGGCCTTCAGCAACGGCGGCAAGCGCGACACGCATGGCAACCGCCAGCGCAGCATACCCTACCGCATATATGGCGGCCAGTCGTTTTACCAACGCAAGGAGGTGAAAGACGCCATTGCCTACTTCCGCCTGGTGGTGAACCATGACGACGACGAGGCCCTAAGCCGAATCATCAACTACCCTGCACGCGGCATTGGTGACACCACTATGAAAAAGGTGCTGGCATGTGCCATGCACGACGAAGTGAGCCTGTGGAGCGTGATTTGCAACCCTCAGGCACACGGACTGAATGTGAACAAGTCGACGGTGAACAAACTCGGCGGGTTTGCACATTTGATTGGTTCGCTGACGGATTTCATGAACAATCCGGAGCACTCAGCCATCGACACAGCCAACCGCATAATAGCCGATGCACGGCTCTTGGAGGTGCTGATGGGCGACAAAACGCAAGAAAACCTCGCCCGCCAGGAAAATCTGGACGAACTGCTGAATGCCGTGGGCCAGTTTACCGAAGAAACCAATGAAGAGGGCGATGAGCACGGGCGGCTGGTTGATTTTCTGAGCATTGCGTCGCTCGCCACCGACCAGGACGAGGACGACGACAACGACGACCGCGTGACGCTGATGACAGTGCACGCTGCCAAGGGTCTGGAGTTCAAAAACGTGATAATAGTGGGTGCAGAAGAAGACCTGTTTCCATCCAGCCGGAGCTGCGACTCTATCGACGGCATCGAAGAAGAGCGCCGCCTGATGTATGTGGCCATCACCCGAGCGCAGGAAAACTGCATAATCACTTATGCCAACTCGCGCTTTATGAACGGGCAGTCAAAAAGCTGCACCATAAGCCGATTTCTCACCGACATCGACCCACAGTATCTCAACGAGCCGGTGGAAAGCACCGAATTCAAGTGGGACGACGGCATCAGCCGCAAGTGGGACCGCGACAGCCGATATTCGCACCGCGAGAGCCGAAGCCTTGACTTCGGCGCCGAGCGCAACGCTTTCGATGGCAGAGCAGGCACAACTACGCAGGCTCCACGCCAGGGCATGAAGCCGCTTTCGCAAGCCAGGCCCAAGCCGTCGGATCCGGGCTCGGCATTCACTCTGCACAGTGTGGATGAGGTGGACACCGGCATGCGCATCAGGCACAACCGCTTTGGCGAAGGCATCATTATGCACATCGACACCTCCGGAGCTGACCCCAAAATGACGGTGAACTTCAGCAATGCCGACCAGCGCACACTGCTGCTGAAGTTTGCCAAGTTTGAAATATTATAGACACATAAAATGAACGAAACACTGCAAACACCATACTACATTGTGTATGAGGACAAGCTGCGGCGCAACCTCGACTTGATTACGCGTGTGATGCGCGAAAGCGGCGCGAAAATAATAATGGCTTTCAAGGCCAACGCGCTGTGGCGCACATTCCCCATATTCCGGGAATACGGCATACAGTCAACCGCCAGTTCGCTCAACGAGATGCAACTGGCCATCGAAGAGCTGCACCACAAGGCTCACAGCTATTGCCCGGTGTACACCGATGCCACCATAGGCCGCTTTATAGAAGGCAGCTCACACATCACCTTCAACTCGGTGGAGCAGGCCGAGCGCTTTATGCCGCAAGTGAGGCGGTACAACGAGGCACACACAAGCGAGCATGTGAGCTGCGGCCTGCGCATCAACCCCATGTGTTCGGTGGTCGACACCGACATATACAACCCCTGCGCACCCGGGTCGCGGTTTGGCGTAACGGCCAACAGGCTGACCTCGCTGCCCGACGGCATCGAAGGCTTCCACTTTCATGCGCTGTGCGAGTCCACCTCCCACGACCTTGAAAAGGTGCTGAACTCGGTGGTCATACAGTTTGGCAAATTCCTGCCACAGCTTAAATGGATAAACATGGGCGGCGGCCACCTGATGACGCGCCAGGGCTACGACACCGGGCACCTCATCAGCCTAATTAAGCGCTTCCGCAAGGAGTATCCCAACCTTGAAGTAATACTCGAGCCCGGCAGTGCATTTTGCTGGCGCACAGGCGACTTGATTTCGACAGTGGTGGATGTGGTGGAAAACAGCGGCATAAAGACGGCCATAATCGATGCCTCATTTGCCTGCCACATGCCCGACTGCCTGGAGATGCCCTACAAGCCCACCATCACCGAGGCGCTGCCTGAGGAGGACAAGAGCAAACCCACCTACCGCATCGGCGGCAACTCGTGTCTGAGCGGCGACTTCATAGGCGACTGGTCGTTTGACCGCGAACTGCGCGTGGGCGACCGGCTCACATTTGAGGACATGAACCACTACACCACGGTCAAGACCCACATGTTCAACGGCATTCAGCACCCGTCGCTGCTGCTGCAGCACTCCGACGGCACTGTGGAGCTGCTGCGCAAATTCACATACGACGACTATAAAAACAGAATGGACTAAAACAAGAAAGCAATCATGGATATTTACAAAATCAGCGACAAAGTGAGCTATGTGGGTGTCGACGACCACACAACCACACTGTTTGAAGGCCTGTGGACACTGCCCAAGGGCGCATCATACAACTCGTATATTGTGGACGGTGTCGACAAGGTGGCCCTTATCGACACCGTAGACGCCGGCAGCTTCGACGCTTTCCTGGCCAACATAAAGGCCCGCATTGGCAACCGCGCCATCGACTACCTTGTGGTGAACCACATGGAGCCCGACCACTCAGGCTCGATAAACTTCATCAAAGCCTACTACCCCAATATTGAGATTGTGGGCAACGCCAAAACAGCGCAGATGCTGAAGGGCTTTTACGGTATTGACAGCGGCGTGAAGGTGGTGGCCGACGGCGACACCCTGCCGCTGGGCCGCACGTCGCTCAGCTTTCACCTCACCCCTATGCTGCACTGGCCCGAGACCATGATGACTTTTGAGGGCGATGACGGCATCCTGTTTTCTGGCGATGCCTTCGGCTGCTTTGGCGCGCTAAACGGTGCACTGCTCGACACACAACTTAACCCCGACGACTACAGCGACGAAATGACACGCTACTACGCCTGCATAGTGGCAAAATATGGCATTCCGGTGAAGAATGCCGCCAAAAAACTGTCGGGCCTCAGCATTAAAGCCATTTGCCCGACACACGGCCCCGTGTGGACCAAGCATGCCGGTCAGACCATGGAACGCTACATGCAGCTGGCCAACTGGGACACAAAACCCGGCGTGGTGATAGCCTACGGCTCGATGCACGGCAACACGCAGCAAATGGCGCAAGCCATGGCTCACGAGCTGGCGAAAGAGGGCGTTGGCCCTGTGGTGATGCACAACCTTTGCACAGCCGACAAATCGGTGGTGCTGCGCGACATATGCACCTACGACACCCTGATATTGGGAAGCCCAACCTACAATGCCGCGATATTCCCACCGGTGGCGGCCCTCATCGAGGCGCTTAAAAACCGCGCCATGCAGCGGCACACCATTGGATGCTTTGGCTGCTACACCTGGTCGCCGGGCGTGAGCAAGAAAATGGCCGCAGCCTTCGAAGGGACCAAAAATGAGGTGCTTGAACCGTTTGATTTCCAATATGCTCCCCACTCTGCCGCAGCCCAGGAAGCGTGCCAAAAGATGTGCGCCGAAATCAAGCAGGCCATGCAGCAATAATTTTTTAGTATAAGCATTCTTAAGCAAATTACACACAGCATGCCACCAAAAAAGACCGGCGTTAGCTACATTTCGCTGCGCAACGAAATTATGCAGCGCAAGTTCCGCCACATATATGTGCTTGAGGGCGAAGAACCCTACTACATCGACAGCCTCACCGACCTGATTGTGGCCAACGCTCTGAGTGACGACGAGCGAGACTTCAACCTGACCGTTGCCTATGGAGCCGATGCCAACATCAACGACCTGATAGGCGCCTGCCGCCGCTATCCCGTGATGGCGCAGCGGCAAGTGGTGGTGCTGAAAGATGCCCAAAACGCCGGCAAAAGCAGCGCAACTGGCAACCTCGACTCATTTAAGTTCTACGCCCAGCGCCCGCTCGACACCACCATACTGGTGATTTGCTACAAGGGCGGCGCATTAAAGGCCAAGGGATTTCTCGACGAGCTGAAAAGCAGCAAGGCCGGAGTGGTGTTTGAATCGAGCAAGGTGCGCGACTACGAACTGCCCGGCGTGATTGCAAGCCACGTGAAGAATTTGGGCCTTAGCATCGACAACAAGTCGGCCACCATGCTGGCCACCAGCATCGGCACCGACCTGTCGCGCCTGTTTGGCGAAATAGCCAAGCTGCAAATGCTCACAGGGCCCGACAAGCGCATCACGCCCGAATTAGTGGAGAAAAACATCGGCATCAGCAAAGACTACAACAACTTTGAACTTGAAGACGCACTGATTGCGCGCAACGGAGCCAAAGCCTACCGCATAATTGACTATTATGAGAAGAACCCCAAGCACAACCCTGTGGCAATCACCGTGTCGCAACTGTTTTCATTCTTCTCCAGTGTGCTGCTGCTGCGCACAAGCAAAGACCGCTCCGACGAAGGGCTGATGAAGCAGTGCAACTGCAAGTCGGCGTTCAGACTCAAAAAGTTTAAGGAGGCCGCCCAGCGCTACAGCACACTGTCGTGTGTGAACATAATCAGCTATCTGCGCGAGTGCGACACCAAGAGCAAGGGCCACGGGTCGCGGCAAGACAGCTATGCCCTGCTCAAGGAGTTGATATTCAAAATTCTGCACGCATAGCAGGTTAAGGCATAAAAAATGGCAATCCCGGTGCCTCTCGTTGTGAGAAGTGCCGGGATTGCTAATTCTTATCCAAAGTTGCTGAGCCGCTGTTGCGGCTTCAGTTCAAATGATTGTCAGTCGGTGAGATCGACAGCGTAATATACCTTCTTGCCTGTGGGGTACATACCGGTGATGAACATCACCTTGTCGCTGTCGTTGTCGCGCATAATTTGGCCATATATGGTCTCCACATCGTCGCGGCTGTTGACGCGCATATTGTTGATGTCGGTAATCACGAATCCATTCTTGATGCCGGCAGCCTTAAACTTGCCTTCCTTGATGCCGCTCACCTTCACACCGCTGCTGATGCCAAGGTCCTTCTTGTCCTGTGCTGTAAGTTCCTGGAACGCGCAGCCAAGCGACATCATGTCTACGGCCTTTGTTATCTTGGTGTTGCCCTGATTGTTCTTCAGGGTTACCTCGGCAGTCTTAAGTTTGTTGTTGCGGTAGTATGAGATTGTGGCCTTGTCGCCAGGACGGAGCTTGCTCATCTGCTCAAGCATCTGGGCACCGTTTTTCACATCATGGCCATTGAGTTTCACAATCACATCGCCCTCGGCCAGACCTGCGTCTTTGGCAGCACTGCGGTCTGCCACCTTAGCCACATATATGCCCTCGGTGGTGGCGGTGATGTTCTTCTCTTTTGCCTTGTCGGCATCGAGCTCGGTGAACGTCACGCCCAGCACAGCGCGCTGCACCGAACCATATTGCTTGATGTCGGTCACAATCTTCTTCACCACCGACGACGGAATTGCAAACGAATATCCGGCATAGCTGCCCGTTTGTGAATATATCATGGTGTTGATGCCAATGAGCTCGCCATTGGTGTTGACCAGCGCGCCGCCACTGTTGCCGGGGTTGACGGCGGCATCGTGTTGAATGAACGACTCAATGCCCATGTTGTTGCCCTTGTTAAGGCCGCGTGCCTTTGCGCTCACAATGCCGGCGGTCACCGTTGAATTAAGGCCAAACGGGTTGCCAACAGCCAGAACCCACTGACCCACCTTCACATTGTCGGAGTTGCCAAACGCAATGGGTTTCAGGTCTTTTGCCTCGATTTTCAGCAGGGCAATGTCGGTAGTGGCGTCGGTGCCAATCACCTTGGCGTTGAACTTGCGGTTGTCGTTAAGCGTCACCTCAAGTTTCTCGGCGCCGTCCACCACGTGGTTGTTGGTCACAATGTAGCCGTCAGCCGATATAATCACGCCCGAGCCAAGGCCCTTGGCCTGCGGCTCGGCATCCTTCTGCTGCTGTTGCTGCTGTTGCTGCTGGCGGCGGCGCGATGTGCCGTTGCCGTCAAAGCCGGGGCCGAAGAAGAACTCAAACGGGTCGAACCAGTCGTTGCCTCCCTGGTAATACTGTTGCTGCTTGGGAGTGACAAACGACTTGATGCTCACCACAGAGTTGAGTGAAGTCTCGGCAGCGGCTGTGAGGTCGGGGTAACTGGCCGACGCCGGACGTGCAGCTGCAGTGTTGACAAGCGCCGACTGGCTGGTGGCCACCGACTCCTGGGCGGGAATATAGGAATCATTGATTACTTTGCCCTGGCTCATGACCTGCGAGGCAAATAGTGTCGAGGCCGAGCCGATAATCGAGGCTCCAGCCAGCAAAATCGCTAATTTCTTGTTTTGTTTCATAATGATGAAATGTTAATTATTTTCTTGTTTAATAATTTCAATCGTTAATTTTAACTTTTGATATTTGCGCTACAAATGTACAATTAATAACTGCAATTCCAATGCCTAACAGCTACATATTAATCAAATTTAATATCCTAATGCAGCTATTTTGTATTCTTTAAAAATAGTCCTCACAAAGGCAGCTGTTTGATGACGCGCTGGCCATATTTGTGGCACCGTGGCTTTGTGTGCAGGCAAATATTGCAGTATCTTTGCACAAACATATCAATGCTGACAAAATGACAACGAATAAAATAAAGCGCACAAAGGAAGAACGACACACCGCATTTGTAGTGGCATTCTCGGCAGTGGTGATGCTGCTTGAAATTGCGGTGGGACTGCTGTCGGGATCAATGGCCTTGCTGGCCAACGGCATTCACATGGGCGGCCACGTAATGGCTTTTGGCCTGACACTCGGCGCCTACGTGCTTGTACGCCACCTGCACAAGGCTGGCAATGAACGCTACAGCGGCGACCGCATTCTGGCGCTGGCCGCATTTGCCAGTGGCGTGCTGCTGCTGGTGTTTGCCGTGCTGATCACAGTGGAGGCTGCCGAACGCATAGCCGACGGCGGCGAGCCCATAAGGTTTGCCGAGGCGATGGCTATAACTGTGGTGGGCATGGTTGTGAACCTCATTTGCGCCTACGCCCTGCACTTTAGGCACGGCGAAGGCGACTATAACAGCCATTCGGCTTTTCTGCACGTGGTGGCCGATGCCATGACGGGCGTGGGCACCATTGTGGGGCTGGTGTGCGTGAAGCTGTGGGGCATCACATGGATCGACTCGGCTGTGGCCATAGTGTGCTCTGTCGTTATTATAAAGTGGGCAACAAGGCTGCTTTTAGACACCGGGCGCAAGCTGATAGCCGCATAAACGAATTATTGCGGCGGCCAGAAGTTGCCTGAAAAGACAATAATCACTAACTTTGCAACACGAGACAGCGCGGCGGCTTGTCGCTCGTCACTCGCTTCGGCGGTATCGAGAGGAAAGTCCGGGCAACGCAGAGTATCACATTTCTTAACGGGAAGCTATTGGCGACAGTAGGGTTAAGGTGACAGAAAACAACCGCCGGCCACGGCCGGTAAGGGTGAAAAGGCGAGGTAAGAGCTCACCGGGCACTGTGGCGACACGGTGCGTCGCACCACCTGTGAGTTGCAAGGTCAAGTATATCGGCATTCAAGGGTTACTCGTCCATTGCCGAGGGGTGGACTGCTATATCGCACTGGCAACAGGGCGGACAGATAAATGACAAGCGGCGGCCACGCCAGCGCATGCGGGCTGGCCGACACATAACCCGGCTTACAACTGCACTGTCTCGTTTTTTATGTGCAGAACTGCAACTACAGCATACACCGCGCGCAGCGCACCGCCCACCACACGGCGGTGCGCTGCGCGCATTTTTATCCGCTAAAATGGGGCTGCAAGCCGTAAATGCAAATATTTTTTATTACCTTTGCATCTTGCAATCAATAGAGTGAATGGAGACATTATTGTCAATAATCATAAGCTGTGTGTCCATTGGTGTGATTCTGTCGGCACCAATGGGACCTATTGGCATCTTGTGCGTGCAGCGTACGCTCAACAAGGGCCGCGAATCGGGCTTTTTCACCGGTGTTGGCGCTTCGGTCTCCGACCTGTTCTACTGCCTGCTCACCGGCCTTGGCATGTCGATTGTAACCGACTGGATTGAAACCAACCAAAGCATTCTGCAAATAATTGGCAGCGTGCTGCTCACCGCCTATGCTGTATACCTGATTTGCCACAACCCGGTGAGCCGTATGAAGACACCTCACGACAAGAAGGAGAACTATGTGCAGGATGCGCTCACGGGATTTTTCTTCACTCTGTCGAACCCCCTCATCATATTCCTGATAATCCCGCTGTTTGCCCGATTCGGATTTCCACTGCCCGAATACCGATACTACCACATATTGCTGGGCTACATATTCATAGTGGTGGGCGCGCTGCTGTGGTGGGCCGTGATCACATTCTTTGTGAACAAGGTGCGCACACACTTCAACATTCGCAGCATGTGGCTCATCAACCGCATTATGGGCAGCATAATTCTGGTGCTGTCGCTCTACGGCCTCATCACGGGCTTCAAGGAATACTTCATTTTGTAAACAAACACCACTAACCAACATGGACGACAAGATTTCAATCATGTCAAAATACATCAAGCGGCTCGACGCAATGCCGTTTGACGAAGTAGGCCAATATCTCGACGAGAACCTTGAGCACACGCGGCTCGACTGCGTCAACTGGCCCGAAGTGCACTCCTACAAACCCGACTGCCAAGTGGCGACGGCACACAGCGACAAATACCTGTATGTATATTTTTCGGTGATTTGCCAAGACTTGCGCGCGGTGAACACGGCCAACTTAAGCCCTGTGGCGCAAGACAGTTGCGTGGAGTTTTTCATGCAGGTGCCAGGCAGCGACGAATATTGGAACTTCGAGTTTAACTGCATCGGCACCGTCAACGCCAGTCACCGCGTGACTCGCCCCAATGCTGTGCGCCTCACCGATGAGCAGATTGCCGCCATCAAGCGCTATGCCTCGTGTGGCAATGAGCCGTTTGACGAAAAGCACGGCACTTTTTGCTGGGATCTGACCGTGGCCATTCCGTTCAGTCTGGTGGGCATAGACCCTGCCAACAAGCCGTCGCACATCATGGGCAACTTCTACAAGTGCGCCGACAAGACGGTCCACCCCCACTACGTGTCGTGGGCTCCGATTGCGCTCGACAAGCCCAACTTCCATGCCACTCAGTTTTTTGCTCCAATAGTGCTGGGCTAAGAGCAAAAACCAAATAATGCAAAATTAAAAAAGAGGGAGACCCAAACGGCCTCCCTCTTTTTTTTCCGAATTGTCGCCGACAGAGCGACAACTGTCAGATTAAATCGGTGTGAATGCGGAACACAGTGCCTTCGATAAGCGAGCAATACACATCGCCCTTGTCGTCGACCTCAAATCCGTTGATTTCGCTAGAGCCAAGGTGCTTGGTGAACACAACCTTGTGGGTGAGCGCATTGACTACTGTGAGCACGCCGCGGCGCGAACCGAGATACACCAGGCCGCGGTGCTCAAGCACTATGCACGGCGCATGCTCGTAGCCAAAGCCGGCATCGGTCTTCCACAGCAGTTTGTAGGCGTTGCCCTCGGTGCTCATGGCCACGAGCTCGCCGTCCATGGTCTTGGCATAGGCTCGCTTGCCGTCGGCCGACACGCCAAGGCTTTCGCGCACCTTCTCGTCGTTGTGCTCACGCCAAATCACGCTGCCGCTCTTGCGGTCGAGCGCCGTGGCATAGCGGTCTGGAGCCACAATCACCACCTTGTCGGCAGTGACCACGGGCACCACATTGCCGGGGCTGAAGAGGTTTTGCGCCTTACCATTGTTCCACTTCCAGCGCAGGCGGCCCGACTTTTTGTCGAGCACACGCAGATAGGTGTCCCACGCGCCAAACACAATGTCGCTGCCGCTTATGGTGGGCGCTGCCTGGCAGTAGTTGTTGATGCTGTCGCAGCTCCACAGCAGTTTGTGGCGGTTCACATCCCATGCCTGGAACGTCTTGTAGCCGCCCTGGTAGAGCACACCGCCATCAATCACGCCGTCGGCCACATACGGGCCGTTTGCATCGTGCTCATAGGCAACGGTGCCATTGGCCTTGTTGAGCCACACCAACCGGCGGTCGGCTGTAGGCAGAATCACATATTTTTTGTCGACTGCGGGGCGTGAAAACAGCATTGCACCCGTCTTGTATTGCCACTTCACTTTGCCCGTGACCTTATCGATGGCCTTCAGGTAGCCAAGTGAGTTGCCAACGTACAGATTGTTGCGGTCGAGTCCCACTCGAGTAAAGATTGAAGCATTGTCGGCAAACACCTTGGTAATCTTGAAGATGGCCGGCACAGTGTCGGCATACACTGGCCGCTCGAGCGGAGTGAAGTTTAGGTTGATTTTATAGGCATACTTCACCATGGGGGCTTGGCCTATAAGTTTCTCAAACACCTTCACCGAGTCGGGGGTGACGCTGATGGTTGAATAGCCATAGTTGCCGTTGCCCAAATCGAGCGCACGCGCTATCACGCAGTCGATGCCGCCAGTGGCATACTTGCGCCAGCGGTGGTAGTGTCCGCACTGGTGCGTCACCACCGGATATTTCTGCAGCAGCGCCACATAGTCGGCATAGTTGTCGAGGTCGTCGAGCAGCGGATAATGGTTGACGCTGAGCACTCGCATGCCGGGCTTGACTCTGCTTTTCAGCGTCTGCTCGAGCCATATCAGGTCTTCCTGCTTGATGTGCCCGTCGCCCATTTTCATAAACGGGCCGCAGTTCATGCCCACCACCAGCAGGCTGTCTTGCTGAAACACGAAGCGGTCGGCGCCCCACAGGTCGGTAAACGTCTTGCATGCGCTCTGGCTCCAGTTGTTCTCGTGGTTTCCAGGAATCACGTAGTAGGGCTTTTTGAGTCCTGCCAGAATGTCGTGCACATTATTCAGTTGCACATCGCTGCCCTCGTTGGTGAGGTCGCCCGACACAATCACCGCATCGGCGTCGCTGCCATTGATTTCGGCCACCGCCTCTTTCAGCTTGCCCTCGTTGGCATTGCCGGGCACCACGTGGATGTCGGTGAGAATTGCAAACTTCTGCGCATTGGCCGCCACCGCAGTGGCGGCAAGCAGAGCGAATGCCGCAAATGCCCTCAGCAGAGGGCGTTTCATAACACTTGCTTTCAATTTCATTTTCGTTTAAATGGTTGTTACAGTATTTAGCTGCACAAAGTTAGTAAAAATAGTGCGTCATATCTCGACGGCGGACATAAAAAAAGAGAGCAATCATTTGCGACTGCTCTCCTTTAGTTATTTTCAATTACCGTTGCCGCGGCTTAAAGTTTTACTTCACTTCCTCGAAGGGAACATCTTCAGCGCCACCATTGTTGCCGCCGTTGTTGCCACCTTGAGCACTGCCGCCCTGGAAGCCAGCGCCCGGCTGCTGCTGAGCGCCTGCCTGCTGGGCACCGCCAGCCTGGTTATACATTTCCTGCGAAGCAGCGTGGAACACCTCGTTGAGTTCGTTCATTGCAGTGTCGATGGCTGCAATGTCCTGACTCTTGTGTGCCTCTTTGAGCTTGTTGAGCGATGCCTCGATCTGGCTGCGCTTGTCGGCAGGCAGCTTGTCGCCCAGATCTTTCAGACTCTTCTCTGTCTGGAAAATCATTGCGTCGGCCTTGTTAATCTTGTCGATGCGCTCCTTTTCCTTGGCATCGGCGGCTGCATTGGCGGCGGCCTCGTCCTTCATCTTCTGAATTTCGGCGTCGCTAAGGCCACTCGAAGCCTCGATGCGGATGCTCTGCTCCTTGCCTGTGGCCTTGTCCTTGGCCGACACATTCATGATGCCGTTGGCGTCAATCTCGAAAGTGACTTCGATTTGTGGCACGCCACGCGGGGCGGGAGTGATGCCGTCGAGGTGGAACTTGCCCAGCGTCTTGTCATCCTTGGCCATGGGGCGCTCACCTTGCAGCACGTGAATCTCAACCGAAGGCTGGTTGTCGACGGCTGTCGAGAACACTTCGCTCTTGCGGGTAGGAATTGTGGTGTTGGCATCGATAAGTTTGGTCATAACACCACCGAGGGTTTCGATACCCACCGACAGGGGCACCACATCAAGCAGCAGCACGTCTTTCACATCGCCGCTGAGCACACCGCCCTGGATTGCAGCACCCACGGCCACCACCTCGTCGGGGTTCACACCCTTTGACGGAGCCTTGCCGAAGAACTTTTGAACAATCTGCTGCACAGCCGGGATACGCGTAGAGCCACCCACCAGAATCACCTCGTCGATGTCGCTTGCGCTGAGGTTTGCATCCTTCAGCGCCTGCTCGCAAGGCTTGATGGTGCTTTGGATCAGATCGTCGCAAAGTTGCTCGAATTTAGCGCGGGTGAGGGTCTTAACAAGGTGCTTTGGCACACCGTTGACCGGCATGATGTAGGGCAGATTGATTTCGGTGCTCATCGAGCTCGAAAGTTCAATCTTTGCCTTTTCGGCAGCCTCCTTAAGACGCTGGAGAGCCATCGGGTCTTTGCGCAGATCCACGCCCTCGTCGTGCTGGAACTCGTCGGCCAGCCAGTTGATAATGCGCTGGTCGAAGTCATCACCGCCAAGGTGGGTGTCACCGTTGGTCGACTTCACTTCAAACACGCCATCGCCGAGTTCAAGAATTGAAATATCGAATGTGCCGCCACCAAGGTCGAACACTGCAATGCGCTTGTCGCCATTGGCCTTGTCGAGGCCGTAGGCAAGAGCGGCTGCGGTAGGCTCGTTGACGATGCGGAGCACCTTCAGGCCGGCAACCTCACCAGCCTCTTTGGTGGCTTTACGCTGCGAGTCGTTGAAGTAGGCAGGCACTGTGATCACAGCCTCGTTCACGCTCTGGCCCAGATAGTCTTCGGCGGTTTTCTTCATTTTTTGAAGAATCATTGCCGAAATCTCTTGCGGAGTATACTGGCGGCCGTCGATTTCCACACGCGGCTGGTTGTTGCCATTGTTCACAACCTTATAAGGCACACGCGAGATTTCGTTGGTCACCTGGTCGTAGCTCTCACCCATGAAGCGCTTGATTGAGTAAACCGTGCGCGTTGGGTTGGTGATGGCCTGGCGCTTTGCGGGGTCGCCCACTTTGCGCTCTCCGCCATCAACAAAAGCCACAATCGACGGAGTGGTGTTGCGTCCCTCGCTGTTGGGGATCACAACCGGATTTTTTCCTTCAAGTACGGCCACACACGAATTCGTGGTGCCGAGGTCAATACCAATAATCTTTCCCATTGTTATATTCTTTTTTAGTTATTAATCAAATTCAGTTTGCCTGTGCAGCGGTTGTCCGCCGCGCGGCAATTGTGGAATAGCAAATGTTGTGCCAACCGCCACCGCCAGCAGTCACAGGCAATTGACACTGACACTATGACACCATGCAGCATGACAGGAGACGCACGGATATTAACACCTATTAAATCTAAATGGGTCGGTTTTTGACAAAGATTTTTATTGTTTTATGGCACTTAATAATTAAATTGTTGTAATTTTGCGATGTGTATTAAGACTAATGACATACTATATTATAACAACATTCTAATTTAATAAATTATGCAGATTTCACACATCGAACATGTGGGTATTGCAGTCACAAGTCTTGACGAGGCAATCCCTTTCTATGAGAAATTACTTGGTTTTAAATGCTTTGCAATCGAAGAGGTTGCCGACCAGCACGTTAAAACCGCATTCTTCAAAGTTGGTCAAACCAAGTTAGAGCTTCTCGAAGCCACAAGTCCCGATAGCGCAATCGCCAAATTCATTGAGAAGAACGGCGGCCGCGGCGGCATTCAGCACATTGCCTTTGCCGTGGAAGACGGTGTGGCCAATGCGCTCAACGAGATTCAGGAAAAAGGCGGCCGCGTGATTGACAAAGCTCCCCGCAAAGGCGCTGAGGGCCTGAACATCGCTTTCGTTCACCCCAAGACTTCTTGCGGTGCTCTGGTAGAACTCTGTGAAAACCCCAACAAATAAATTCAAAAAAACCACAACTGACAAAATGAGTAAACAACTCGAAAAGATACAGCAGCTGATTGCGCTGCGTGAGCAAGCCCGCAAGGGCGGTGGCGACAAAGCCATCGAAAAGCAGCACGAGAAAGGCAAATACACCGCCCGCGAAAGAATCGCAATGCTCCTTGACGAGGGCAGTTTTGAAGAACTCGACATGTTTGTGCACCACCGCTGCACAAACTTCGGCATGGAGAAGAAATCGATTGCAGGCGACGGCGTGGTCACTGGCTACGGCACAGTGGGCGGCCGCCTGGTGTATGTGTTTGCACAGGATGCCACAGTGTTCGGCGGCTCGCTGTCGGAGACAATGGCACTGAAGATTTGCAAAATCATGGATATGGCCATGAAGCAGGGCGCTCCTGTGGTTGGTCTTAACGACTCGGGCGGCGCACGCATCCAGGAGGGTATCAACGCTCTGGGCGGCTATGCCGAGATTTTCCAGCGCAACATCAACGCCAGCGGCGTTATCCCCCAAATTTCGGCCATTCTCGGTCCGTGTGCCGGCGGTGCAGTGTACTCCCCCGCCCTCACCGACTTCACCATCATGGCCAAGGGCATCTCGTTCATGTTCCTCACCGGCCCGAAGGTGGTTAAGACCGTGACTGGCGAAGACGTGACTCAAGAGAAGCTGGGTGGCGCCACAGTGCACGCCTCTAAGTCGGGTGTGGCTCACTTCGCAGCCGAGACCGAAGAGGATGCCATCACCATCATCAAGCAACTGCTGAGCTACATGCCCTCAAACAACATGGAGGAGGCTCCGCGCATCGAGTGCCACGACCCCATCGACCGTGCCGAGGACTCGCTCAACGAGGTTATCCCCGAGAGCGCAAACGACCCCTACGACATGTATGAGGTGATTGGTTCAATCGTTGACGACGGCCAGTTCCTTGAGGTGCAGAAAGACTACGCTAAAAACATTATCGTGGGCTTCGCCCGCTTCAACGGTCAGTCGGTGGGCATCGTGGCCAACCAGCCTAAGTGCATGGCAGGCGTGCTCGACTGCAACGCCTCGCGCAAGGGCGGCCGTTTTGTGCGCTTCTGCGACGCCTTCAACATTCCTCTGGTGACGCTCGTCGACGTGCCCGGCTTCCTGCCCGGCACAGGCCAAGAATACAACGCCGTGATTCTGAACGGTGCGAAACTGCTCTACGCCTACGGCGAGGCCACTGTGCCCAAGGTGACAGTGACACTGCGCAAGAGCTACGGCGGCAGCCACATTGTGATGAGCTGCAAGCAGCTGCGCGGCGACATGAACTATGCTTGGCCGTCGGCCGAAATCGCCGTGATGGGCGCCGCCGGTGCAGCCGGCATCCTCTATGCCAAGGATGGCAAGAAAGCCAAGACCGAGGCTGCCGCAGCCAAGGAGGCTGGTAAGGAAGACGAGGCAAAGAAGATCATGGCCGACTACAAAGAGCACATCAAGGAGAAGGAGCAGGAATACAACGACCTGTTCTGCACTCCGTTCAATGCAGCCAAGTATGGCTATATCGACGATGTGATTGAGCCGCGCAACACACGCTTCCGCGTGATTCGTGCCCTTGAGCAGTTAAGAACCAAGAAGTTAGTCAACCCTGCTAAGAAGCACGGCAACATACCTCTCTAAAAAAATCAAGCATATTCATAATGAATAAGAAAGGAATATTATTAGTTCTTTTTGCTGCCATAATGTCACTGACCACGCTGGCGCAGGGCCGCATGGACATGCGCATCAACGAGGTGATGGTGCAGAACGACAGCAACTATGTGGACCATTATGGTCGCAGAAGCGGCTGGATTGAGCTCTTCAACGCCTCTTATGGCACCAATGGCATCGAGCAGATGTTCATCACCACCAAGAAGCTCAATCTGCCCAAAAAGGACAAGAACTTGTATTTGCAGCAGCTCGCCAAGACCGATCCCAGCGTGTATGAGATTCCTGGCGGCGACGCTGAAACTGACATTGCTCCGCGCACCCACGTTGTGCTCTTTGCCAACGGCCACCAGGCCGGCGGTGCGCTCCATCTGCCTTTCACGCTCGTTCCCGGGCGCGAAAACTACATTGCTCTTTATGATGTAAACGGTGATTTGGTCGACGAGGTCACTGTGCCTGCCAATCTGCCCGCCAACTGCTCGTATGCGCGCAACATTGACGGCCACGACTCAATAGCCCACGAGTTCACCCCCTCGCTGTGGTCGATTAGAGACGGCAAGACCGACGCCACCGCCATCACCCCCGGCAAGTATAACACAAGCGACTTGAATGAGAACATTGAGAAGTTCCACGAGAAAGACCCTCACGGCTTCATCATTACCCTCATTGCCATGCTGATTGTGTTCAGTGCGCTTATTCTGCTCTACATCTGCTTCAAGCTGTTTGCCAAGGTGGCAGTCAAGGCAGGCAAGAAGAGTGAGATTCAATCGGTGAAGGTGCCCACCTACGACCTTGAGCCCGAGAAGGAGACCAACAACGACGAGGTGGTGGCAGCCATAGGCTTAGCCCTGTACCTGCACCTCAACGCGCACGACCACGAGAGTGGCGTGCTCACCTTCGCCAAGCGTCGCACCACCAACAGCGGTTGGGGCTCGAAGCTTAATTTGCTGCGCAACATGCCAGAGAAATAATTCACTTTAAACAAACACGATTTCAATTTACATCAATGAAAGAATACAAATGTAAAATCAATGGCAACGACTACACAGTTGCCGTTGGCGACATAGATAACAATGTGGCACACGTCGAGGTGAATGGCGTGGCCTATAATGTTGAACTCGACATGCCGCAAAAGAAGTCGGCACCCACCATTAAGCGTGTGGTTGTGACCGACGATGCTCCCGCAGCACCCAAGGCAGCACCCAAGGCAGCTGCCAATGTGGCCGCAGGCGACTTTGTGATTGCATCGCCCCTGCCTGGCGTAATCAAGGAAATCAACGTCAAGGAAGGCCAGGCCGTTAAGGCCGCCGATGTGGTTTGCATACTTGAGGCCATGAAGATGGGCAACGAGATTCACGCCGGCAAAGACGGTGTGGTGAAGTCGATCAACGTGGCAAAAGAAGATTCAGTGCTTGAAGGCACTACAATAATGGTAATTGCATAATTATGGTATTGTTAGACAGTTTTTTAAGCAGTAATCTTGCTCAGTTCTGGCATTTCACAGGATTCTACAATGTGACTTGGCCACACTTGATTATGCTCTGCTTTGGCCTGCTGTTCATCTACCTGGCCATTAAGCACGACTTTGAGCCTATGCTCCTTGTCCCCATCGGTTTCGGTATCCTTATAGGTAACATTCCATTCCAGGGCGGCAACGAGATTGGCATATATGAAGAGGGCTCAGTGCTCAACATCCTCTATCAGGGCGTTAGGCAAGGCTGGTATCCACCGCTCATATTCCTGGGCATTGGCGCAATGACCGACTTCTCGTCGCTGCTGGCCAATCCCAAGCTTATGCTGGTGGGCGCCGCAGCCCAGTTTGGCATCTTCGGCGCCTACATGATTGCCCTGGCACTCGGCTTCATGCCCGACCAGGCTGGTGCAATCGCCATTATCGGCGGTGCCGACGGCCCCACAGCCATCTTCCTTTCGTCGAAACTCGCCCCCAACCTGATGGGTGCAATTGCAGTATGCGCCTACTCCTACATGGCACTGGTGCCGGTGATTCAACCGCCCATCATGCGACTGCTCACCACCAAGAAGGAGCGCCTCATCAAGATGAAGCCCGCCCGCAAGGTGTCGAAAAACGAGAAGATTCTGTTCCCGATTTTCGGTCTCATCCTCACCTGCTTCTTTGTGCCGTCTGGCCTGCCCCTGCTGGGCATGCTGTTCTTTGGCAACCTGCTGCGTGAGAGCGGTGTAACCACCCGCCTTGCAAAGACTGCAAGCAACGCCATGACCGACATGGTGACAATTGTGCTTGGCGTCACTGTGGGTGCGTCGACTCAGGCATCTGAGTTCCTTACTCAGGACACTGTGTTCATCTTCCTGCTCGGTTTCCTGGCATTTGTGATTGCAACAACTTCGGGCGTATGCTTCGTGAAGCTGTTCAACCTCATTCTGCCCAAGAACAAGAAGCTCAACCCCCTCATTGGCAACGCCGGTGTGTCGGCTGTGCCAATGGCAGCGCGCATTTCTAACGATATGGGTCTGAAATACGATCCGTCGAACTATCTGCTGATGCACGCCATGGGCCCCAACGTGGCAGGTGTGATTGGCTCGGCTGTGGCAGCTGGTGTGCTGCTCGGCTTCCTTGGATAATATTACAACAATAATATTTCACATATGGGTGCGGCCCGCATTGCGCGGGCCGCACCTTTTTTTGTCGCAGCCTGATGGCCTTACTTCCGCATTTTATTAGTAAATTTGTGGTGCAATGCCCCATATGATATGCGGCACTTGCCCCACATTTATTTCACACCTTAACCCTCAAAGCAACGGAATGAACAATAACTCAAAGCCCATAATATACCAAATGCTGCCGCGCCTGTTTGGCAACATGAATGCCAACTGCAAGCCTGGCGGCACATGTGCCGAGAACGGCTGCGGCAAACTTAACGGCATCACGCCCAATGTGCTGAAGGCCATCAAGCGGCTCGGCGCCACCCACATTTGGTACACCGGTGTAATTGAGCATGCCACCAAGACCGACTATTCGGCCTACGGCATCAGCCCCTGCAACCCGCATGTGGTGAAAGGCAACGCCGGCTCGCCCTATGCCATTCGCGACTACTACGACATCGACCCTGACCTAGCCGAGGATGTGAGGGGCCGCATGGGCGAGTTTGAAGACTTGGTGGCGCGCACCCACCGCGAGGGGTTGAAGGTGATAATCGACTTTGTGCCCAATCACGTGGCGCGCGAATACGCGTCCGACGCCAAGCCGCACGGTGTGGACGACCTTGGCGCGCACGACGATGTGACCAAGGCCTTCGACCGCGACAACAACTTCTACTATCTGCCCAACCAGCAGTTTGCGCCCAGCATTAGTCTGGGCGCAAACTGCAACAAATATGTGGAGTTTCCGGCCAAGGCCACTGGCAACGACTGCTTCACGGCATTTCCATCGGTCAACGACTGGTATGAAACCGCAAAACTCAACTATGGCATTGACTACAGCAATGGCTCACACCACTTTTTCCCCATTCCGTCTACTTGGTGGAAGATGCTGGACATACTCGACTTTTGGGCGGCGAAAGACGTCGACGGATTCCGCTGCGACATGGCCCACATGGTGCCAATCGAGTTCTGGCAATGGGCAGTGCCACAAATCAAGCAGAGACATCCGGGCATAATATTCATTGCCGAAATCTATGATGTGTCGCTCTACGGGCGCTTCATAGGCGACGGGCAGTTCGACTACCTGTATGACAAGGTGACACTCTACGACACACTGCGCGGCATAGTGTGCGGCAACGTGTCGGCAGCTGCCATCACCAACTGCTGGCAAGCCATCGAGGGAATGCAGGACCACATGCTCAATTTTTTGGAAAACCACGACGAGCAGCGAATAGCCTCCAGCCAGTTTGCCGGCGACCCGCTGCGTGCGCTGCCAGCAGCGGTGGTGAGCGCCACCATGTCAAGGTGTCCGTTCATGATCTACATGGGTCAGGAGCTGGGCGAGCCCGCAGCCGACGCCGAGGGCTTCAGCGGGCGCGACGGGCGCACCACCATATTCGACTACTGGAGTGTGGACACGCTGCGGCGCTGGTATGACGGCGGCAAGTGCCGCGACACCAAACTCACCGAGCAGGAAAAGTCGCTGCAAAATCGCTATGCGCGCCTGCTGAGCCTGTGCAACAGCGAGCCGAGCATAAGCCAAGGCTCGTTTTTCGACCTGATGTATGCCAACTACCACTCGCTAAACCCACACCGCCAGTATGTGTTTCTGCGCCACCACGGTGCCGACACGCTGCTGGTGGCCGTGAACTTCGACAGCGTGAAGGCCGACATTGGCATCAATGTGCCGCAACACGCATTCGACTGCCTGCAACTGCGCCAGGGCGAGTATGAGGCCTGCAACCTGCTCGGCGACAACGGCCAGCGGCACACCGTGCTGCTCAGCAGCCTCATGCCACTGCACGTGAGCCTGCCGCCCTACGGCTCGGCCATAATCAAACTCACGTGGAAAAAATGTGAGTGAGGAATCCGAAAAAAACGGCGTTTTAGGCGTTTTTACCACATATTAGTATTACCTTTGTATTGATTTTTAACATAATAGTCATCTGTAAGTAAACTATGAGTAATTTATTGCCTCCATTTAAGGTCTTTTCTGGCACAAAAACCCACTATTTAGCCGAGGAGATTGCTAAGAGTCTGGGTGTGGAACTGGGTAAAATGAACATTCAGCATTTTGCCGATGGCGAATTTGAGGTTTCCTTTGAGGAATCGATTCGTGGCGACGAAGTTTATCTGATTCAGTCCACCTTCCCCAACTGCGACAATCTCATGGAACTTCTCCTTATGGTAGATGCCGCCAAGAGGGCTTCGGCCAAGTCGATTATCGCTGTAGTACCCTACTTCGGCTGGGCGCGTCAGGACCGCAAGGACAAACCGCGTGTGTCAATCGCATCTAAACTGGTGGCCGACCTTCTGAGCACCGCTGGCATCGATCGTCTGATCACAATGGACCTCCACGCCGATCAGATTCAGGGCTTCTTCAACGTGCCCGTTGACCACCTGTATGCATCATCGGTGTTTATCCCCTACATTGAGTCGCTGAAACTCAAAGACATGGTGATTGCATCACCCGATGTGGGCGGCGCAAAGCGTGCCAACACCTACGCAAAATATTTCGACGCTCCGCTCGTGCTCTGCCACAAGCAGCGCGCCAAGGCCAATGTGGTGGCAAAAATGACCATCATCGGCGATGTGAAGGACAAGAACGTGGTGCTCGTCGACGACATGATTGACACCGCCGGCACCATTTGCAAGGCTGCCAACCTGATGAAGGAGCACGGAGCAAAGTCGGTGCGCGCACTGGCATCACACGCCATCATGAGCGACCCCGCATCGGAGCGCATCAACGAGAGCGCACTCACCGAGGTGATTTTCTCCGACTCTATACCCTTCGACACCAACAAGTGTGCCAAGGCAACCATTGCAAGCATTGCAGGCATGTTTGCCGACACCATCAAGCGTGTGCACGACAACAAGTCGATAAGTTCACAGTATCTTGTGTAAGCCTCACCGCGGCCACACAAGCATATTAGCTTAAAAGAATATCAGCAGCTTGGGCTTCAATAATGCGAAGCCCAAGCTTTTTTTATTGCGTGTTGCACCGGTGCAAAAAGTCAGCCGACTGCCGCCCGCGCCCCCGTTTTTTTGCATAGTAAAAATTTGCTTCATTCGATTATTTTTAATAATTTTGAGGTGTTAACAATAAGCCACTGGCTATCATTGAGAAGCCTATTGACATAAAACTTTGACGTTTAAATTTTTAATTTAAATATTTTATTAACTAACAACTATTTACGAACTAAAAACATTAGCATTTATGAAAAATGTACTTCTAGCATTAGCATTATGCATGTCTTTTAGTGGGTTTGCGCAGGTACTGAATGTGGCCTCTGTCAACAAGGTGCCCATTCCGGCCAATCCCAATGCGAAAGTTGCAGGTATCAGCCCCAATGGCGACTATCTGCTGCTGTCGACATCGACCAACGTAGGCCTCACTAAATTCGACCTTAAGACCAATGAGTCGAAGGTGTTAACCAACGCACGCGGTGCTGGCTTCAATGCCCAGATCAGCAGCGACGGCGCAAGCGTCATCTATCGCGAAGACTCTTACACCGCCAACCATCTGCGCATGGAGCGGCTCAACTCGGTGAATGTGGAGAGCGGTGCCGTGGCCAACATCGTGGCCCCCACCCGCAACCTTCAGGGCTATGCCATCGAGGGCACCACTGTGGCTGCTGTCAACAAAGGCAAGCTCGCAGCCAAGGGCAAAGTATCGGTGCCCGTGCTGTCGATCAACAACCGCCAGCTGATGATTACCCGCAACGGCAAGACCAGCGTGTTCTCGCCCAACGGTGAGAACTTCAGCTACATCTGGCCATCGGTGTCGCCCGACGGCACCAAGGCACTTTACTATGTGTGCGGCGTTGGCGCATTTGTGTGCGACATCGACGGAAGCAACGTCAAGAGCCTCGGCACCGTGCGTGCTCCGCAATGGTATGGCAACGATGTGGTGATTGGCATGAACGACGTTGACAATGGCGAGATGATTCTCTCTTCGTCGATTGTGGCCACCACACTCAGCGGCCAGCAGCAGGTGCTCACCGACGCATCGGTTGTGGCCATGTATCCCTACACTTCGCTCAACGGTGGGAAGATTGCCTTCTCGACCCCCGCTGGCGAGGCTTATATTATTAACATAAACAAATAATTCACGGCATGAAAAAGATTTTTGTATTGGCAGCCGCTTCGCTTATGGCGGCAGGAACGCTCGGTGCAAAGAACGCCGATGAAGTTCGCATCTACATCAACCCGGGTCATGGCAGCTGGGGTCCCAACGACCGCCCGTGTGCCACTATCCCCTATCCCAATCTGCCCGAAACGGGCATGCCCGACACCTGCGGCTTCTATGAGTCGAACACCGACTTGTGGAAGGGCCTGAAGCTGGGCCGCGTGCTGCAAAAAATGGGTGTGAAGAAAGAAAACATCATGTATTCCCGCGTTGAGAACGGCCCGTATCCCTACGTTAAGGGGGGTGTTGACGCCGAGAAATACAACCGCAACCTCTCTGAAATCTGCGCCGAGGTGGATGCCAACAACATGGACATGTTCCTGTCGATCCACTCCAATGCAGCCTCTGAGGGCAGCACCACCAACTACCCGCTGTTCCTCTACCGCGGCAACGATGGTGAGGGCGGCGACATGGCAGTGGGCAGCCGTGCCATGGGCCAAGTGATGTGGCCCATCAACTACACCAACGCCATCGACCCGCAGTCGTACTACAGCCCCACGAACCCCAATATCCGCGGCGACATCTCGTTCTACGGCAGCAGTTCGACCCGCACCGATCCAAACACCGGCAAGCAATACACCGGCTATCTGGGCGTGCTCAAGCACGGTACTCCGGGCATGCTCATTGAGGGATTCTTCCACACCTACCAGCCCGCACGCCACCGCGCGCTCAACAAAGACTACTGCTATATGGAGGGTGTGCGCTATGCACGCGGCATGGCAGAGTACTTCGGTCTCAACAAGGAAACCACAGGCTATGTGGTGGGTACTGTGAAGGACATGCACGAGAAGATGGTGAACAACCTCTTCAAGTATGCCCCCAACACCAACGACCAGTGGAAGCCCATCAACGGCGCCAAGGTGACACTGATGAAGGACGGCAAGGCCGTGAAGACCTACACAGTGGACAACAACTACAACGGCGTGTTTGTGTTTGAAGATGTGGAGCCTGGCACCTACACCCTGAGCATCGCAGCCGATGGCTACAAGGCCATCACCGATGAATACAACACTCCGCTTGTGGTGAAGGCCAACGAGACCACCTACACAATGCCTCTGCTCGAAGCCGAAGGCTATGTGCCCCCGAAGGTGATATATCACAACTATAACGATCCCGTGCAGCCCGCCTACCTTGGCGTTGCCGAACAGTTCAACTTCACTAAGGACGAGGGCAAGACCTACGAAGGCATCACAGGCACTGTGAAGCGCGTGCTGCAACGCGGCGACTCGGCCGTGGTGCTCACCGACAACAATGGCACTCCCGCCCTCTACCTCATCAACACCGCCTCTAAGGAACTGGTGAAGACTATCAGTACCGAGGGACTTATCGACGGCTCTGACCTGGGCCAGGGCTTCCTCTCTAAGCTCGCCGACATCGCATTCACTGCCGATGGCAAACTCGTGGGCTGCAACAGCATGCTCTGCCAGTATAGCGATGGCCAGGTTGACGAAGGCTACGTGCGCGGCACTGTACAATTCTACAAATGGGACACCTTCGATTCAGCTCCCGAGAAGTGGGTGACCACTCAAAGCTCGGGTAACTACTATCGTGCCACTACCGGTAAGACGCTGGCCATCAGCGGTTCGTCGGACAACTGCACAATTGTGACCACCGGCACCACTACCGGTTCGTCGCAATCGTTCCGCCTGATTGCCCTCACCGTGGCCGACAACATGGTGGCAAGCACTCAGTTCCTCAACAAGACCATCGACGCTACCAGCAACTTCACCGAGGTGAAGATTGGCAGCGACATGAAGCTGTGCGTGTCGCCCCGCGACGACCACAACTACATACTCGACGGCAGCCTCATCGCACCGTTTGAGTTCAAGCTGGCCGACACCGACAACACCGACTGCGATGTGCTGGGCCGTCTGCCCGAGGGCACTATCGACGCTGCCGCTACAGGCGTAAGCTTCTTTAAGTATGCAAAACACGCTCTCATGGTTGCCCCCTACGTTGCCGATGGCAAGGTGGCAGGCTTCAAACTGTTTGACGTGACCGATGGCCTTGACAAGGCCAAACTCATCCAGACCACCGGAACCGACATCGCTGCAGCCGAAGGCAACTTCATGAACGGTGCAGCCATTGTGAACGGTGCCGACATCACCGCATTCCTGGCAAACAACAACAAGGTTACCACATTCACTACCAAGAATGTGGAGCAACCCGTGATTAAGGGCATTCTTGCCTACGACCTGAACAGCGAGAAGGCTGGCGACAACAGCTACACCTTCACTTTCAAGGCCAATAGCGACGCCACCAACGCTGAACTCGTATTCACCGACGCCACAAGCGGCGAAGAAGTTGGCACAGTGCCTGTAACCGTTAAGGAAGGCGAAAACTCTGTAGTGCTTACCGCTGCTGAGATTCCCGGCGCAGAAGGCCAGAACATGAACTGGGCAGTGAAGCTGGCTGGCAAGGCCATCGCCAACATCGTGCGCCTGAACAGCAACAGCGATGAGAACAGCTACACACATGCATTCAGCACAGTTGACAAGAACCCCGAGTCGAACTTCTTCGGCCGCGTTTATGCATCAAATCGCATTAATGCAGACAACGCCAAAAACGGCCTGTATGCCTACACTCCCGATTGGAAGCGCATCAACTCTGAACCCTACCGTGGTGGCATCAACTTTGGCAACAACTACCGCATCGGCATCGATGGCAACGGTAAGATTTACATTCCCGACTGGGCCGATGGCACTTCGGGCGTATACGTGGCAGATCCCGCCAACATGGAGGGCTCGTTCACTACATTCTTCGAAGGCACCCGCGATGCCGACGGCCTCATCACCAACAATGGCGAGAAGGTTGGTTCTTCATCTCCCGGCCTTTGCGTAGTTGGCACTGGTGCCAACACCAAGCTCTATGTTTACAACGAGGATATGGGCAACGATGTGTATGCCTACAACATCGGCAATGCCGATGGCACAATTGCAGCCACTTGGGCCAAGGCTCCGAGCAAATCGTATGGCATTGGCTACCTGCAGCTCAACACTAACGGCAACGTTGTGGCCGACGAGAACGGCAACATTTGGGTATCGCAGGTGCGCAACGCCGGAAACAACAACACTGGCGTTCCATCGCTCATCTACGTTGACTCTGAAGGCAACGTTAAGTTCAACTCTGGCGCCAACGACTTCCCCGATGAGCTCAACGGCACTGCAGGTGGCGGCTTTGCCATCTCTAACGACGGCAAGACCCTTGTGATCAACGACGCCGACGGTGTGATGCAGTTCTTCAACCTCAGTTGGAACGACAACACACCCGTGCTGACTCCTAAGTATTCGTTTAAGGCAAGTGCAGTGCTCGACGGCTCCAGCATCTACCAGATGGCATTCGACTATGCCGGCAACCTGGTTGTGAGCGGCAAGAACCTGGGCATCTACTCTATTCCTACCGACAACAACGTTGTAATCGTTCCCGCCAAGAAGGCTATGGTGGTAAGCAAGCAACCCACCACAGGCGTTGAGGAGACAGTTGCCGACGTTAAGGTTAGCGTATATCCCAACCCGACAGTTGGCAGCATCAACATCGTTAGCGGTGAGGCCATCAAGACTGTCAAGGTGTTTGCAATGAACGGTTCGCTCGTGGCTGAGGGCAACACTGCCACTCTCGACCTGAGCAACCTCGCAGCAGGCGTTTATATGGTTAAGGTTAACAACCAGAAGGCTGTTCGCTTAATCAAGAAATAAACCACTTCTCGGCTTAGCCGATTAAATTCAACTCTGGCACCAGAGGCTTTATAGGCCTCTGGTGCTTTTTTATTGCCAGCCCACAGAATAGATTTGGACAATAGGCCGTTTTGCGATAACTTTGCATTGTCTAAAAAATAATCACCTCACACAATTTTGAAACAGGACAACAGCAACACAAGCCGCGCATCGAAGTTCCTTAAGGATTTCGGCATTTACGCTATTGGCAATTTAGGCTCAAAACTCATCACATTCCTGATGGTGCCGCTCTACACCTACTATGTCGACAAGCCCGCCGACTACGGCTACTACGATGTGTGCCTCACGCTGTGCTTCCTGCTGATTCCAGTGGTGACGCTGCAAATGCGCGACGGAGTGTTCCGCTTTCTGCTCGGCGCCACCGACGAGGGCCGCAAGTCGGCCATAATTTCGTTTGCGTGCCGCACGATGCTGGCTTCGACAATAGCCACAGTGGCGGTGGCCGTGGCGGTGGCGCTGATTCACCCGGTTGCCTACCTGGCCTACACCGTGGCCCTGCTGCTGGTGATGTCGGCCAACGAAGTGACGGCGCAGACGGCACGCGGCCTGGGCAGGACAAGTGTGTTTGTGGCCAACGGCATCATCCAGTCGTTTGGCATAATGGTGCTGAGCCTGCTGCTGGTGGCCGCACTTGGCATGGGCATTGAGGGCATATTCATTGCCAACATCGCAGCCCGCATCATTGCCACCGCATATATTGAGGCCCGTGTGCACATTGTGTCACACTATCTGCGCCGCGGCGGGCGCATTGCCGGACTCGGGCGCGACATGCTGCGCTACTCGCTGCCGCTGCTGCCCGTCACACTGTGCTGGTGGCTCACCACCAGCAGCGACCGCTTCTTCATAATGCATTTCCTCGACCTGCACACCAATGGCGTGTATGCCGTGGTACTGCGCTTTTCAAGCATTATACAGACGCTTTCGGTGATATTCTACCAAACGTGGCAGGAGACGGCCATAGTGCAGTATGGAAGCCGCGACCGCGACGCCTTTTTCTCGAAGATACTCAACGGCTACGTGTTTGTGCTGGTGGCTCTGCTCATTGGCTACACCTTTATGGTGAAAATGTGCTACCACTGGCTTGTGGGGCCAGAATACCAGGGAGGCATCGACTATGTGTATCCGCTGGGCGTGTCCACGGTGTGCTATGCCATAGCGGCCTACTTCGAGCTGCCCTACCAGTGTGCAAAAGACACCAAGCGGGCCATTCCCTCGGTGGTGCTTACAGCCGTGGTCAACGTTGCGCTGAACTATGTGCTGGTGCCAGTCTGGGGCATATATGGCATCATAGCCACCTCCATCATATCCTATGGCACGCTCATAGCCTACCGGTGGGTTGACACCCGCCGCTACTGCCGGCTGAGGCTCTACCCCGCCACCCTGATTC
The DNA here is from genome assembly GCA_934667475.1 of uncultured Muribaculaceae bacterium. GTDB lineage: Bacteria > Bacteroidota > Bacteroidia > Bacteroidales > Muribaculaceae > Sodaliphilus. Next base: position 96,201 of record CAKUMB010000002.1, read on the forward strand.
CGCTTGGCATAATGGTGGTGTGCGGACTCGTGTTCAACCACATCACACCCGTGTGGGCCAACGCAGCGCTCATGGTGGTGCTGCTGGCTGCCATAGCCGCATCGGCGCCTGCCTTCCTCAAAAGTCAGGCAATGCAAAAAATAAACTCGGCCGTGAGCCGAGTTATGCAAAAAGATTCTTGAAAATCACACCTGCTTGGTCAGAAGCCACCAAGCAAACTTGAGCAGATGCACCTGCCGCCTGATGCGCTTGGGCTCCTTAATGAGGCGGTAGGCGAACTCCAGATTATGGTCAATCCACCACCGCGGCGCACGCAGCACGTGGCCGGTGTACACGTCGAAGCTGCCGCCCAAGCCCTGATAAATGGCATTGTGGCGCTCCTGCATGTCTTTCATCAGCAGTTCCTGCTTTGGCGACCCCATAGCCACAAACACCACATCGGGCCGCTTGGCCTCGATGTCGGCTATCAACTCGGCACGCTCCTGAGGCGACTTGATGTAGCCGTTGCGATAGTTCACAATGTTGATGCCGGGAAACTCGCGTCTGAGTTTGGCCACAGTCTCGTCGATAATCTCCTGCTTGCCTCCCACCAGATAAAAACTCTTTTTGCCGGCAAACCGCTCAATAATCTTCAGCCACAACTCGCAGCCCGCAATTTTGCTGGCGCCGCGCTGACCATGGTTGCGGCGAATGGCCAACTGCACGCCGGCACCGTCGCAGTAGCCCACATTGCTGTTAATCACATCTTTCAGAGTGCTGGCGCTAAGCACCTTTTCGGCATTCACGGCCACAAGAATGCCCTTGTGGCTGTCGACGTAGTCGATGGCATCGTCATATGAAGTGAAGGGGAACAGCTCCACCCCTCTTAAGCTAATCTTTTCCATGCTGACAAATCATTTTTTAGGCCTGCACAGCGACAGGTCAATCATGTCGCCCAGCCGGCGCTGAAACTCAAGAGTGTAATATGTGTCGAGACCGGGTGTGAACGTCATTTCGCCAAACACTGGGCGGCCGTCGATGTCATACAGGTCGACGCGCACAAACGGGAATCCTTCCGACAGTTTTGCAGCCATCTGCTTCATCTCGTCGAAGCAGGCTGGCTTATTTTGCTTGCCGTCCGACAGATGCAGGCCGGCATTCGACTGGTCGTAATACTCGGGATGCGCGTTCCAGTCCATGTCGTAGATCATTTCCGACACATTGTGGGTATAGAGCTGGCGGTTGGTGAATGCGTGGCAGCACACCGGCTTGCCATTGAAGCAGTTAAACTTATAGTCGTTGAGCGGAATTGAGCTGTCGCCGTCCTGCACCATTAGTTTTTCTGCTATGATAAGTGGCTTTATGCCCGTGTAGTGCGGTTGCCCGGTGAGCTCGCCAAAATGCAGATTCAGGAAATATTGCATCTTGCGGTTGATTTCGGCAAGATTGGCCGTGGCCTTGTCGCGCACAATTATGTGCGAGGCGCAGCCATTGTTGGTCTTCAGCACAAACGACTGAGGCAGCCGGCTGTAGTCAATCGCCCCCACGCTGTCATACACGCCATACAACTCGTTCAAGGCCTCCTTGCCCACACGGGCCTCCACAAAGCGGCGCACAAGGTATTTGTCGGCCAACTCGGTCCACAGCGAGGTGTCGGTGCGAAATTCCATCCACAATATCTTGTCGTGAAACAGTGTGGGTTGGTCGAGGTCAAGTTTGCGTCCCATCTTCTTTTTGTAGCGCAACTTCATTATCAATTCTTGGTTGTGCCCCAGAATCGAGTGGAACGGATTCAGCAGTTTGTATACAATTTCTTTCATTTCCTAAATTATGTTCTTATAGATTTCTTCAAGCCTCTTTTGCACAGCACAGGGCCAGTAGCTGCGGCTTGCATTGTAGGCTGCGTCGGCCAGTGGCTGCAATTCATCGGCAGCCATGCCAGCATACTTTGCAATGGCTGCGGCCAGTGCGCCGGTGTCGCCTGGCTCCACTATTTCGCCAAACGGAGCATCGGCGAGCAATTCTGGAATCGAGCCGACGCCGGTGGCAATTATGCACATTTTATATGACATGGCTTCAAGAATCGACAGTGGCAGGCCCTCAATGTACGATGGCAGCACAAACAGCTGGCACTGGTTCATGAGGCGCGTTTTGGCCTGACCGCCCACCCAGCCTTCGAGTCTGACAAGGCCACTGATGCCAAGCTCGCTTATGAGGGCCTTCACAGCCTCAGTCTCGCCCGTGCCGCACACGTGCAGCACAAAGCGGCCTGCCAGTTTATCCTTAATGCTGCCAATGGCCTCCATCAGGTCGTAAATGCCCTTATCGTGTATGAGCAGGCCCATAAACATGGCATGCACCACCCCATTGCTGCTTGCACTTGTGCCCGGTTCGGGCTTGGGAATGATGTTGTTCACCACCTCCACACGCCCCGCGCCCACTTCCTGAGTCATGAAGCGCTTCCAGTAGCCAGACAACACCACCACACAATCGCACTGGCGCAATTTGCGCGCCACATAGCTTTTGTTTTCGCAGTAATAGTCGCGGAACGCTCCGCCATGCACGTGCATTATCACCTTGCGGCCCATTGCCTTTGCAATATGCATATACAGGCACGAGCGCGTAAAACTTGTGTATGACGCCGTGTGGATGTGAACTATCTTTACGCTGCGGTTCACCGCAAGCACCCACACCATTTTCAGCACCGCAAGCAACGCGCACATGGCCTTGCGCACTTTGCTGCCAGCGCACGAGTTGGCTATGAAGAGGAAGTCATCGCCAAACACATAGTGCCGGTAGTTATACACCACCTGCGCGATGCCTCCCTTAGGAGGGTCAAAGTCGGGTCCCACCGTCAGCACCGAGCGAAACACACTATTCATGCAGCCAGCCATAGTCGATGTTAAGTTCATTACCATTCCAGTTTTCAAACAGGCTTCCAAAAAACAATTCGGTGTGAAACAGATAGGCACGCTGCTCCACGAGCGGGGTGAGAATTGAATAAGCAAGCGGAATAATCAGCACCAACAGCAATAGCAGACGGCCATTCACAATTTGGTTGTTGTATATCACGCTCACTACAAACAGGTAGGAATACAGCATGAGCACAGCCACCTTCACAAAGCGGTCGTAGAATATGAGGTCGCCATATCCGAAATTGGATATGGTGAACAGCGTGAGGAACATGTAGAAAAGGCCCTTATAGTTGCGGTCAATCCTAATGCGGTTGCGCAGGAAAATGAGTAAAGCCACCACACCAAAAAACATCAGAATCTCGGAGCGGTAGTTGTAGAAGAAGTTTCCAAATTCTCGTATGTTTTGCATGCGGTGACGCACACTGAGGCGAATTTTTGAGTCCGACACAGCTATGCCCCAACTGGCCGTCCAAGGGAAATATTTAAGCATGAGTGGCACAAAATCGATGTTGAACGAACGCACCACAAGCGACAGGCCCAGCAGCACATAGCGCCCCACCCGGCCCGTGAAGCCAAGCAAGAAGTTCAAGCCCACAGCCAGCGGCAGCAGGCCCACAATCATGTGGAAAAACACGCACGAGCATGAGAATAACAAGAATTTCCAGCTCTTGGTGTTCTCATACTTCATGTAGAAGCCCATGAACACAAACACTCCCGTCCAGAAGCGCAGGCCCTGATACCAATAAAACTCCACCACAAACACCACACAAAGCATGAGTATGCCGTTGAGCAGCGACATGTGGCCCTTGTAAAACCGGCTGAACTGCCTGAAAAAGAACAGGAACGATGCCGCATACACGCCGCATGCACAAGCTCCAAACACCTGCATCGACGATGTGAAGCGCGAAATTAGTATCTTGAATATGACATGATAGTATTCACTACCCATCAAAAAGATTCGGGGGTCGCTCAAGATAGTCGACACGTCGCGGTGGTAATAATACATCATCATGTTGTCGTAATGGCGCATGAGGTCGGAAATAAAGCCGAAGTAATAGCCGAAATACATGGCAAAAACCACCATGAAAATCTGCGACAGGCCACTCTTATAGAACCTGAGCGACACCACAAGGCTCGACAATGGCGAAATTACCATCATCAGAGTCTGAAATAATATGTATTTTCCCTTACTGAACATGTCATTTTAACTTATTTGCCGCAAGCATTAGCAGGCGAAGCAGGTTCACAAGCCACCTCTGCCCCATCACCCACAGCGAGTCGGCCAATTTGTAGTGCAGATGCGTGCCAGACTGCCACACGCGGGCAATGTCAACGCCTTCAAACAATGCCGCATTGCGGGCCACCACATCACAGCTGCTGCCGTGCAGCAACAGCAGGGCCATCACAAACAGGCGAAATTGCACCAAGCCGTTGGCCACACACTCAGAGCATGCATTGGCCTTGAAAAATGTGGCCATATCGGCCAGCACGGCAATGTAGGCAGCCTCATTTTTCGCCACAGTAGCATTCATATTTTTCGCCACCGAGGTATACGACGCCGCGTTGCAGCAGTTATAGCAGTAAAGCGGCTCGTGGACGTAGGCAACCGTTTTGGCATAGTAAGCCGCTTTATATAGCATCGACTTGTCGTCGAGAATGTTAACGCCAGGCAGCGGTCTGAGGTGGTGATGCTCGATGATGCTGCTGCGAATCAACTTGTTGCACAGCGAGGCATGAAGGCTGCCGTTAAGCACCTGAGCGAGGAAATCGGTGGCATCGGCAGGTTCGGATACATGCTTCCACTCGTTGTGGTCGGCATACACATAATTGAATTCACACACCACAATGTCGGCATTGCAGCTGGTAGCCTTAACAACCATTTTGGCAATAAAGTCGGGCTCCACCCAGTCGTCGCTGTCCACATGCACCATATAGTCGCCATGGGCAGCGTTGATGCCTGTGGTCCGTGCTGCGGCACTGCCATGGTTGCGCTCATGACAAATGAGCCTCACTCGGCTGTCGTTGCGCTCGTCGAGCACACCGCGCAGCACGCTAAGTGTGGAGTCGGTGCTGCAATCGTCCACCAGAATCACCTCCAGGTTGGCATACGACTGATCGAGCACCGACGTCAGGCATCGCGCTATGTAGCTCTCGGCATTGTAAACCGGTATGATCACCGACACCAACATATCCATTTATATATTAATTTAGAAAAAACAAGTTATACAGCGATGGCACTATCACCTTGCTGGGCATATACACCGCCTTGAATATCACCACATACACGTAGTTGAAAATGAGCAGTGCAAACACAGCCAAATGCCACCAGCGCCTGGTTTGGCGGAAGTATTCAAGCGTGTAGGCATTGAGCACCACCACAAACACCAGCAAAAACTGCACCGTGCGCAGCACCACGCCGTTGGTGTTGATGAGCAGATTCTCGAGGCAAATGCCCACAAAGGCCAGCGAGAAGTATAGCGGCAGCATGGTGTCGGAGCCAAAGTGATTCCTCACACGGCTGTAATACCACACAAGCGCTGCCTCCATCAGCAGAATCGAGATTCTGTTTGGCCCCCAGCTCATGATTTCGGCTCCGCCGCAAGCCATATTCTCTATAAGGCCGGCATACTTGCCATAACCGATTATTGCGAGTGCATCGCCAAGGTTGTGAAACAGCGACAGCCACACGGGGTTTAGGCCCACGATTACGCACAGCAGCAATATCAGCAATGGCACCTTGCCGTCGGTCACCCTGATTGTGAAGTAGCCAAAGGCATATAGCGGCACAAGAAACAGGGCCGACTTGTGAATGGTGCACAATAGTGCCACGCAGGCGAAGTAGGCAAGCCACTTGCGCTGCCTTATGAGCAGTGTCATTGGCACAAAGGCGCACACCACCACATATTGCCGCATCAGGTTCATCCAACAGATGAAGCAAGTGCCAAGCATTATGTTTAGCCCCACCCACGGCAGAAGGAACTTGCGGTCGTTAAGGCCAATATACACAAAGCCTATCTGCACCGCGCCCCAAAAGGCGAAGTAGAAGAAATAGTGCAGATTGAGTGCCGCAAAGCCCTTGCTGACAAGCACAAAGCCTGGTTCAAAATCGCAGCGGTTGAAGTCGCCTGTAGCCTGAAGTATGCCATATTCGCGCAAATACATGGCATAGTCGAAGCCGGTGTTATAGCGCGCCCCAGCCACAATGGCAAACAACAGCACCGACAGCACTATTTCCCAGCTAAGAAATGAAGTGCCTTGCCCGTCCTGCAAACGGCTTTTGGCGTCGCGCACCGAGGCGTGCCAGCCAAGGCCAAACAGGGAGAATCCGGTTAATGTGTATACCAGAATGCTGAGTATCACCGCTGCCCGTGGTTATAGCCTGCTATTTTCTATAGATGCCGCAGAAGTCAAGAATCACCTTACCATCGTCGTATGGCAGCGACTTAAACTGCGAGTGGGCGGTGAGCATTGCCACAATGTCGGCCTGCTTGTAGGCCTCATCGTAGTCGGTGAGTTTGAATTCCTTGTGCGTTGCCACATTGGGCTCCACCACAAGCACTGTGGCTCCATGACAGTCGGCCACCACATCTTCGGTAATCTTCACGGCCGGTGACTCGCGCAGGTCGTCGATGTTGGGCTTGAACGCGAGGCCCATCATGGCCACCACTGGCTTGCGCTTATGGTCGAGCTCAAACTTGAGGATGGCGTTCTTCACCTTCTCCACACACCAGTCGGCCTTGTAGTTGTTGATGCTGCGGGCCGCTGCTATGATTTTAGCCTGCTCGGGGAATGCGGCGGTGATGAAATATGGGTCAACGGCTATGCAGTGGCCACCCACGCCGCAGCCTGGCTGCAGAATGTTGACGCGCGGATGCTTGTTGGCCAGTTCTATCAAGTGCCATACATTTATGCCCGCCTTGTCGCAAATCATCGACAGCTCGTTGGCGAAGGCAATTTGCACATCGCGGCTTGAGTTTTCGGTGAGTTTGCACATCTCGGCAGTGCGCGAATTGGTGCGGTGCAGCTTGCCAGTCACGAAGTGGGCGTAGAATTCCATAGCCTTGTCGGTCGAAGCCTCGTCGATGCCGCCTATCACGCGGTCGTTGTGCACCAACTCATATATCACATTGCCAGGCAGCACGCGCTCGGGGCAGTAGGCTATGTGCAGCTTGCCTTTGAGCTCGGGGCGCTCGGCATATATGATGTCGGCCATGGCCTCGGTAGTGCCCACGGGCGAAGTGGACTCAATCACAAACAGGTCACCCTCTTTGAGCAGGGGCAGCGCCGAACGCGTTGCTGCCTCCACATAGCTCACATCGGGCTCGTGGTTGCCCTTAAACGGAGTGGGCACCACCACAAAGTAGGCATCGCTCACCTCGGGCTTGGTGGCAGCACGCAGTTTGCCGTTTTTCACCACTTCCTTCAGCATATCCTCCATGCCGGGTTCGATGAAGTGAAGCTGGCCGGCGTTGGTCATCTCCACGATTTGTGGATTGATGTCGACGCCAAGTATGTCAACGCCGTGCTTTGCGGCGATAATAGCTGTGGGCAGGCCTATGTATCCAAGGCCAATGAAACATGCTTTCATAACTTTATCTCTTTGAAATTTAAATGCCTATAAAATCACTTTTTGTCGCCATAACCATAGCGGTAGCCGTAGCTGTAGCCATAGCGGTGATAGCCTCCATAGCCACCCGACTCGGTGATGGTGCCGTTGAGAATGATATTGATGTTTTTATATCGTTTCTCCTGATAATACTTCTCCACATCGGGCAGCAGACGCTTGTCGAAGAGTTCGGCGCGAATCACATACACCGTCATGTCGGCAAGCTTGTTGACAATCGAGGCGTCGGCCACGATTTCAAGCGGCGGACAGTCGATAAACAGGTAGTCGTACTGCTTCTTAAGCTCGGCCACCGTCTGCTCAAGGCGCTCGCTGAACAGCAGTTCGGTGGGGTTTGGAGGAATGGTGCCCACTGGCAGCACATCCAGGTTGGGGTGAATGGTGTCGCTCACCACTATCTGGCTCAAGTTCTCCACGTGGCCGCTCAGATAGTCGGCAAAGCCCTTCGACGGCGACTTGACAAACGTTGAGAGCGATGCCTTGCGCAAGTCGAGGTCAATAACCATCACCTTTTTGCCCTTAATGGCAAAACTCACAGCAAGGTTCATGGTGGTGAACGTCTTACCCGAGCCCACATTGGCCGATGTGAACATTATGGTCTTGCAGCCATTGCCCTTGCCGGCCACAAACTCGAGGTTGGTGCGTAGCACGCGGAAGGCCTCATTGATTTCGTTGCCACTCTTCTCCTGCACCACAATCTCACGAATCTCTTTGCGCTTGTTGAGGAACGAGAGCAAGCCGCGGCGCTTGTGGTATGACAGCGGAATCTCGCCGAGGAACGGAATTGTGAGTGAGTCGAGGTCTTTGCGTGAGTGAATTTTGGTGTCGAAGTTGCTGATGATGAACAGCACCACCATGGGGATGAATATGCCCAGGGCCAGCGCAATAAGCATAACGTTGAGCTTAACGGGCTTGGTGGGCGTCTTTTTGCCGGCAGGTGGGTTGAGCATCTTGGTGTTGTAGGCGGTGAAAGCCTTCGACAGCTGGTTTTCCTCCTTCTTTTGCAGCAAGAACAGGTAGAGCTGCTCCTTCACCTTTTGCTGGCGCTCAACGCTGAGGAGGTATTTGGCCTGCTTGGGGTTTGAGGATATCTGCTCTTTGGTTTCGCGCTCGCTGCCTTGCAGGTCGGCAATTTGGTTGGAGATGGTGACTATCACATTGTTGAGCGATGCGATAATGGCCTGACGAGTGGCCTCAAGGCCCTGGTCGAGGTCCATCACAAGGGGATTGCTGGCGCTGCTGTTGGCAGCCAGGTTGTTGCGCTGCAGCAGTTTATCGTTGTATGCCGAAATCTGCTGCGACACCGACTGGTTGTCGATACCCGAGTTGGCAGGCAGCAGGCGGTGTTTGTTGGCCCTGCTTGAGAGCTGGCTCTTTATATATTTGGCCATGTAGAGCTGATTGTCGAGGTCAAGAATCTTGCTGCTGGTCTGCTCAGCCTTGTTCATATACAGGTTTTGGGCAGTGGCTACATCTGGCACCATGTGCTTGCTCTTATACGACGATATATCCTCGTCAACATTGCCCAACTGGCTCTCGATAGTGCGCAGCTCCTCGTCAATGAACTCCGAGGTGCTGATGGCCTGCTTGTTGATGTCTTCCACCCACTTTTGGTTGTAGACCTCAAATAAGTTATTTAGCACATCTTCGGCTCGTTCGGGCGACACATCGTCGACCTTTATGTCAACCACCGAAGCCTTGTCATCGTTCAGATCGACCTGCAGCGAAGCCACGTAGGAGTTAGTGACGTCGGAGATGTTGCGGCGGGTGACGTATATAGGAGTCTCAAGGGCACCTGTGTAGCGGTTGGTGGGGGTGATTCGGATTTTACCAATGGGAGTCTGCACCAGCTGGCCGAGGGCCACAGTCATTGTGGCGTTGTCGTGCTCTGTGCCGTTTTTCACAAAATCGGACAGCTCTGCCTTGTTGCCGCTGAGCAGTTTCACCGTGAGCGAGGCATTGTCGTTTTCGTTTAGGTCGGGCATCACCACCGTGATGGGCAGGTTTTTGCCATAAAGCTCCACCTCATGGAATGTGCCGTCTACTTGATAGCGCATGTCGAGGTGCAGGTTTTTCACCACCTCCACCATATAGCTGGGCGACTTCAGCGAAATCATCTCGTTATAGAGGTTGGTGTTGTTGCCCTTGATGCCCATGTCGGAGAATTGTCCAAACTCGCTCGACAGGTTGGAGGCGTTGTCGTCTTCCTTTATAAGAATTGAGGCCTGGCGTGTGTATGACGGCGGAGTGACCAGAATGTAGGCTGCACCAAGGCCAAAAGTGACTATTATTGTTGCTAAAAACCAATACCACTTTTCCATGCATAGGTACATCCAGTCTTGCAGTCGTGCAAGATCGTCGTTGGCTCCCTGGCCGTTTTTAGGCGTGGCGTAGTAAGTTTCTTCTGCCATAGTATGCGATTAATTATTTGATTACCAATACTGCTATTGAGGTTAGTAACGAGGCGATTGAAATCCAGAACGAGGTAGAGCGAATGTTGTTGCCATTGACAGTGGCCTCGCGGGCGCGGGTGTCGTTGGGCTCAACATATATCATATCGTTCTGGCGCAGGTAGTAGGCCGGAGAGTTATAGAGCTTCTGCGGATCGGTGAGGTCGATACGATATGACATGAGTTTGCCGTTTTCCTCGCGGGTGAGCAGCACGCTTTGACGCTTACCGTAAATAGTGAGGTCGCCGGCGCGGCTCAGGGCGTCGATCAGCGTCACCTTGTCGTGGTCGATGTTGAAGCGGCCGGGTTCTTTCACCTCGCCCAGCACCGAATAGGTGAGGTCGAGGAAGCTGACGGTGACGGTGGGATCCTTAATAAGGTTTTTGTCGATGAGCAGGCCGCGGATGTATTTCACAATTTCGCTGCGGGTCATTCCCTCCACATGCAGTGTGCCCAGCACGGGGAAATCGATGTTTCCGTTCTCGTCGACGGTGTACGACGTGATTTGCGAAGTGTTGAGCTGCACATCGGACGACGACGCGCTGTAGTGGCCCACGATGGGCAGGTTGAACAGATAGGCCAGCTCGGGGTTTTTGCTGCTCACCAATATCGAGAGTTTGTCGCCCTGCTGCGCCGTGATGATTCTTGGCGCCTGGAGCTGCGTAATCTGACCATCGGGCATATTTTGGAAATATCCTATCTGGGGAGTCTGGCAGGCACTGAGCATCAGTGCCGCCGCTGCCGCAAGCAAGTAATTTTTAAGTTTCATATGTCGTTGTTGTTTTGTTTCTTGATTAGTTTTGTTATCACCATATTTATTCCAGCCCAAATCACGGCCTCGATCACGAGCACCGCGTTCACATTGATGATTCTCGACAGCGCCACAGCCGAGGCGGTCATGGCCACCGCAGCCGTGAGCACGCACAGCAGCGCGTGGCGCTGCGGCATGTGCAGCGCAAGGAACTTGTGATGTATGTGGCCCTTGTCGGCCACAAACATGTTGTGGCCATGCATGCAGCGGTTGCACACCACGCGCACCACGTCGTAGCAGGGCAAAATGAGCGGCGCGAAAGCTACCACCATGGGGTTGAGCCCCACTCCACCGCCTATGCGGGCGTTGCTGACGGCCACGCCCATGGCGCACATGAGCAGGCCCAGCATCAGCGACCCGGTGTCGCCAAGGAATATCTTGTTGTGCCTGGCAGCCGTGCCGCGCATGTTATACCACAAAAATGGCAGCAGTGCACCCACCACCACCACACCGCAGGCTGCGTGCAGCCACATGTGGGCCGAAGCAAACAGGGCCGTGTAGTAGCACAATGCAAGAATGCAAAGCCCTGAGGCAAGGCCGTCGATTCCATCGATGAAATTCACTGCGTTGGTCACCAGCAGCACAGCCAGCACCGTTACGGCCCAGCCGGCTCCATAGGGAAGGGCGTTGACGCCCACTATGCCACAAAAGTCTTTAACCCACAGGCCCGAGGCACAAAGCAGCAGCGCGGCCATGATTTGGCCAACAAACTTGGCGCGGTAGCGCAGACCCACCACGTCGTCGACCAAGCCAAAAAGCAGCATCACTGCACCGGCACCGCCAAGGCAGCCGAGCGATGTGCCGTAGGTTTCGAGCCCAGGAAGCTCAACAAACATTTTTATGACCCACATCACCAGTGCCGACAGCAACACCGACACCGATATTGCCATGCCGCCAATGCGGGGCACATCGCCTTTGTGTATTTTGCGGGAATTGGGATGGTCGAGCATGCGCGAGCTGAACGATGCGTTAAGCAGGCACGGAATCACCAGCGCGGTTACCACTATGCTGACCACAAACGCCAATGCCAATTCTATAATTATCATAACCAGTCTTTTCGGATTTGGCAGCCAGCGGCCATCAACCGGCGGATTAACGCTGCCAAAACAGGTGGGAGTGGTTTATATGTACTCCCCCCATAACTCAAATAACATTTTCATGCATCGGCACCGCATAGGGAGCGGAGCCACACATGATTGTACAAATTTAAGTAAAATTTCCCTTATACACAATTTAATTCAAGCAATGGCGGCAAAACTCCACACTAAATAGCGAAAAAAAATCCCTTGGCAGTATGTTGCCAAGGGATTGCAAGCTGTTTAGAAGTTATTGTAAATGGGGAAGCGCGCAGCCTGCAAAAGGCAGGCACGGCTTCTCGCCTTTTTTACTTTCCGTTCTGCTCGTAATAGAGAGTGCGCGAAGTCTGGTCGCACACCTCATCGGGGCCGAAGTATTGGATGGGGCCGGGATAGGTGTAGCAAGTCTCTTTTGCCCACTTTGCGCGGTGCTTAGCGAACACCTGGAAGGGACGGCCATTTAGGTCGACAAGAGCCTTCTTGATTACGGGCTTCTTTTCGCCGTTGCGCTGCTCCATGTTCATCATCATGGTGATGGGTATGCCGCCGGCAACCCATTGCACAGAGGGCTTCGAGAGGTTGCGGATCGACGACATGTAGCCAGTGGCGCCGCAGTTGATGAGCTGGGCTGCATTGTAGCCCAGAGCGTAGCAGTAGTCAGCATCGAAGTTCGACGGGTCGGCGCAGCGGCCTTCGTAACCGAAGAAGTGGTGCAGAGCTGAATATTTGCCCACATACTTGCCTTCGGCCTTCATCTGCTCGAGCTTCTTGCCCACCATGTCGCTAAGCAGCTTCTCGGTTTCGATGAGCGAAACCTGCACGTTGCCGTGAGGGTCGCGGTCGAGCGACAGCTGGCGTGCCACGCCCTCGGGGAGGCTTGCAAATGTCTCGGCGTTCTCCTTGGTGAGGTGTGTGAGCACGAACTCGCGCTGTGCCTCGGGCTCAAGCTTTGCAAAGTCGGGGTTGGCCGCAAGCATGTCGTTGAGCTGGGCAATGAGTTTCTTCATTGCGGGAATGAACTCGATGAGACCTTCGGGCACGAGCACGGTGCCGAAGTTGTTGCCGTCGGCTGCGCGGGCCGCAATCACGTTGGCTATGTCGGCCACAATGTCGTTGAGGGTCTCATTCTTTTGCTCCACCTCTTCGCTGATGATGCAGTAGTTGGGCTGCACCTGAAGGGCGCACTCCAGAGCGATGTGCGATGCCGAGCGGCCCATAAGCTTGATGAAGTGCCAATACTTCTTGGCGCTGTTGCAGTCGCGCTCGATGTTGCCAATCACCTCGCTGTAGACCTTGGTGGCGGTGTCGAAGCCGAATGAGGTTTCAATCTGCTCGTTCTTGAGGTCACCGTCGATGGTCTTGGGGCAGCCAAGCACCTGCACGGGCACGTTTTTGGCCTTGTAGTACTCGGCCAGCACGGCAGCGTTGGTGTTGGAGTCGTCGCCGCCGATAATCACGATGGCGCTGATGTTGAGCTCCTTGATGATTTCCAGACCCTTTTCGAACTGCTCGGGCAGTTCAAGCTTGGTGCGGCCCGAGCCAATGATGTCGAAACCGCCGGTGTTGCGGAACTCGTCGATGTATTCCTTGGTGAGTTCTTTGTATTTGTGGTCAACCAAGCCGCCGGGGCCCATAAGGAAGCCGTAGAGGCGGTTGTTCTTGTTCAGGGCTTTGATGCCGTCGAAGAGGCCGCAAATCACGTTGTGGCCGCCAGGAGCCTGACCGCCTGACAGAATCACACCCACATTCATAGTGTTGGGGCTCTTCTTTTTGGCGTTGTCACTGTCCTTCTCAAAAGTCAGCACAGGCAGGCCGTAGGTGTTGGGGAACAATTTCTTGATTTCTTCCTGGTCGCCAACCGACTGAGTCGGTTCTCCTTTCACGGCTTTTACTGCTCCCCAAAGCGATGAGGGCAATTTGGGCTGATAAGCAGCACGCTTCTGCTGAAGTACGCTTTTCTTAGTCATTTCGTTTGCGTTATAATGATTTAATAATTATTTGATTTCTCGTTTTCGGTTGCAAATTTCGCAAAAATTGGCAACTTAATCAACATCTGCAACCTATTTTTTGCAAAAATGGCGCACGAATGTCAGCAAATGGCTGCGCGGCCTACATTTTACTCTTGTCGCCAGCCACCACTATGCGCAGTTTGGCCGGGTCGAGATATTTCACAGCCAAACGGCGCAACTCGTCGGGCGTAGCCTCATGCACCTCTTTCACCTGGCGGTTGAAGTATTCTGGATACACGCCGTAGAGAAATGTGGAGCCCACATAGTCGGCTATGCTGAACGGGGTGTCGAGCGTCTTCACAAGGTCGCTCATCAGGTGGCGCTTAACCGTGCTGAGCTCGTCGAGGCCGATGGGCTCGCTGCGAAGGCGGCCTATCTCCTTCTTGACCTCGGCAATCACGCTGGCGGTATACTCGCAGGCGCACTCGGTGATGATGCCCACATAGGCGTCGTCGTATCGGCCCGAGAGCACCGCCCCTATGCCGTAGGTGTAGCCCTTGTCCTCCCTGATATTGGTCATCAGGCGGCTGCCGAAGTAGCCGCCCAGCACCATCACCAGCAGGCGCAACTTCAGGTAGTCGGGGTGCGACCGATTCACAGCCCTGATGGTCATAGCTATGGCCGACTGCATGGCGCCGGGGCGGTCGATTACCGACTGCATGGTGGCACTTGGCTCTATGGGCCACTCGCGCGGCAAGCCACGCTGCGGGCCGAGCGGCAGGCTGCCTATTGCAGAGTCGATTGCCTCAAGCTCGGCACTGGTGATGTGGCCCGACACCACAATGCGGCTGCCGGCCAGCGAATAGTTGGCAGCATGGAAGCCTCGAAGCATGCCGGTGTCTATGGCCTCGACTTGGGCTGGCGTGCTGACTCGTGCCAGCGGATGGCCGGGGCCGTAATAGAGGCGGTTCATCTCACATGAGGCCAGGTACTTCACCTTTTGCTGCATGCTGGCTATGCTGCTTGCCACATACTGGCGCTTGACATCGACCTCAGCCTCGGAGAATGCCGGAGAGGTGACACACCGCACCCATGCGGGCAGCACACGGGGCAGAAACTTGTTGAGCGACGACAGCTCTGCGAGCGTGACATTGTCGAAGGCCTGGGCCGACTTCATGGCACCATAGCTGTCGAACGTGTCGGCCACCTGCTGGGCCGTCATTCCACTGCAGCCCTCAAACAGCGACATGGCCGTGAGCGTGGCCTGCATGGGCACTGCCTCTTGAAACTTTCCGCCCGGCAAGTACCACGAAATGCGGCACACCTCGTCTTCGCCATTGCCCACCACGTAGGTTTCGATTCCGTTTGCCAGCCTTATGGGCTTGGGAAAATCGAGTCTTACGCTGGTGAATGGCCGCATGGAGGGAGCTTTTGTCCTGTCGGGATTGCTCATTGCTGCTGCTCTGCGTTTTTAATTATGCGTTCGGCGTTGCTCAGGTCGGCGGGGGTGTCGATGCCGATGGTCTCGTATTCGCTGACGCCCACTTTTATTTTATAGCCGTTTTCAAGCCAACGCAGCTGCTCGAGCGACTCGGCAATTTCAAGTGGCGACTGCGGCAGCCTTGTGACATCGGCCAGCACACCGGCCCGGTAGGCATACATGCCCAAGTGGGTGTAATACTGCACACGGCGCGGCCACTCCTCCTTGTCGCAATTTCTCACATATGGAATCACCGTGCGCGAAAAGTAACAGGCGTTCATGTTTTTGTTCACCACCACCTTGGGTGCGTTGGGGTTCTCAAGCTCGGCATAGCTGCGGCCCGGCGCAAAGGGCTTGACCAGAGTGGCTATGTCGGTGGAGGCATCGTCGAAGCATTGCATAAGGGCCTCGATTTGCTCGGGGCGCACAAAGGGCTCGTCGCCCTGGATGTTGATCACCACATCCTCACCGCCACCATTGGTCACGTAGGCCTCATAGCAGCGGTCGGTGCCGCTCTTGTGGTTGGGGCTGGTCATCACTGCCTTGCCTCCGAATGCAGCCACGGCGCTGGCAATGCGTTCATCGTCGGTGGCCACAATCACTGTGTCAAGCGCCTGACGGGCTTGGCGCCACACGCGCTCAATCACCGTTTGCCCGCAAAGCATGGCGAGCGGCTTGCCCGGAAAACGGCTTGAGCCGTAGCGGGCCGGAATTATGCCTATGAATTTTAGTTTAGCCATTTATTAATGTTGATGTTTTCTACATTTACAAAGGTAATGCAATTTGCACGACGGCGCAACAAAAAAACGGGCAGAGCCTTTTGTGCAAGCTCTGCCCGCTGCTTTATATCGCAGTGCGCATTAAATCCACTTCATGTAGGCAAAATCTTGGCGATGAGGCAGATTGCCGTTCCACGGATAAATGCGGAAGCCATAGCGGAATATGCCGGAATCGTTGATTTTGTCCTTCAGGTGATAGGTGTTCACGTTGCCGTCGGTGGCCACGAGCTTGAACTGGCGCGTGCCATGGAACTTCTCCTCGCCATCGATTGCGTGATAGATGACCAGCTCGAGTGATATGCTGTCGCCGAGTCCGGCGGTGTCGACCTTAACTGTAGCCTCGATGGGCGCGCCCTCGGGCGAAGCGTTTTTGAGGCTGTCGCTGATGTTGATGTCGAGGCACTTCACATCGTTCCACTTCGACGCCACATTCTCTTTCCAAGCCACAATTTCCTTGGCCAGCGCGAAGTTATTGGCGCAAAGCTTGGCTGTGCGTTCGCCCTCCTTGCTGTAGAAGCGGTCGGTGTAGTCGCGCAGCATTCTCGACATAGTGTAGTTGGGCGCAATGTGGGCAATTGAGTTTTTGATGTACTGCACCCACTCGGGCGAGTAGCCCTTTGAGTTCTTGGCGAAGTAGAGGGGTATGATTTGGTTCTCGAGCAT
Organism: uncultured Muribaculaceae bacterium; assembly: GCA_934667475.1. Taxonomy (GTDB): domain Bacteria; phylum Bacteroidota; class Bacteroidia; order Bacteroidales; family Muribaculaceae; genus Sodaliphilus. The sequence continues at coordinate 112,927 of CAKUMB010000002.1, forward strand.
CGAATAGATGGTGGCTGCATCAAGTTTGTCCTGCTGGCCCTGGTCGGTGTAGGTGCGCTTGTCGGTAAGTGCCCAGCCGGCGCCTTCGCGATAGCCCTCATACCACCAGCCGTCGAGCACCGAGAAGTTGAGCAGACCGTTCATCTCGGCCTTCTCGCCCGATGTGCCCGATGCCTCAAGCGGACGTGTGGGCGTGTTCATCCAGATGTCGACGCCGGTGATGAGGCGCTTCGACACCGTCATATCGTAGTTCTCAAGGAATATGATTTTGCCCAGGAATTCGGGGCGCTTCGAGATTTCAACGATGCGCTTAATCAGGTCCTTGCCGGCGCCGTCGGCCGGGTGAGCCTTGCCAGCGAAGATGAACTGCACGGGGAACTTCTCGTTGTTCACAATTCGCGACAGACGGTCGAGGTCGGTGAAGAGCAGGTGGGCACGCTTGTAGGTGGCAAAGCGGCGGGCAAAGCCTATGAGCAGTGCGTTGGGGTTGATTTTCTCAAGAATCGAAATCACGCGCTGCGGGTCGCCCTGGTTTTTGAGCCAACTTGCGCTGAAGTCCTTTTTCACAAAGTTGATAAACTTGTTTTTGAGCCTCATGCGCATGGCCCACACCTCTTCGTCTGGAGCATTGAGGATTGGAGCCCAAGTGTTTTCGTCTTCCTGGTGCTCCATGAAGTCGTCGCCAAACAGCTTGGAGTAATACTCCTTCCACTCCGAAGCGGCCCAAGTGGGCATGTGCACACCATTGGTCACATAGCCCACGTGCGACTCCTCGGGAGCGAAGCCTTTCCACACGCCCTGGAACATTTTGCGTGACACCTGACCGTGAAGCCAGCTCACGCCGTTGGACTCCTGAGTGGTGTTGAGCGCAAACACACTCATCGAGAATTTCTCGTTGGTGTCGGGATTTTCGCGGCCCATGTTCATGAGATCGGCCCACGAGATGCCGAGTTTTGCGGGGAATTCGCCCATGTACTTGCCAAACAGACCCTCGTCGAAGTAGTCGTGACCGGCGGGCACGGGAGTGTGGACGGTGTAGAGCGATGATGCGCGCACCACCTCAAGGGCCTCGTTGAAGCTAAGGCCGTCGTTCTGCACATAGTCCACAAGGCGCTGCAGATTGAGCAGAGCGGCGTGGCCTTCGTTGCAGTGGTAGAGCTGACTCTTGATGCCAAGCTTCTTTAGCATGAGCACACCGCCGATGCCCAGCAGGTATTCCTGCTTGATGCGGTTCTCCCAGTCGCCACCATACAGCTGATGGGTGATGGGGCGGTCCCACTCGCTGTTGAGGTCGATGTCGGTGTCGAGCAGGAACAGCTTGACGCGGCCCACATTCACGCGCCAAATGTTGGCGTAGATAACGCGGCCGGGATAAGGCACCTCAAGAATCATCTGCTTGCCCTCGGGGTCGAGCACCGGCTCGATGGGCAGCTGGTTGAAGTTCTGCGCCTCATAGTTGGCTATCTGGTCACCCTCCATCGAAATCGACTGGGTGAAATATCCGTAGCGGTAGAGGAAGCCCACTGCCGTCATGTTGTAGCGGCGGTCGCTGGCCTCCTTAATGTAGTCGCCCGCAAGGATGCCAAGGCCACCTGAATAAATCTTCAGGGCACTGCACAGGCCATACTCCATGCTAAAGTACGACACCGATGGAGCATCGTTGCGCAGCGGCTGCTTCATGTAGTCCTTGAAGTGGGCATAGACGGTGCTGATGCGCTCCATCATCACGTCGTCGTCGAGAATCTCCTTCAGACGCTCGGAGCGGATCTTCTGCAGCATGAGCACGGGGTTCTCGCCAGTGGCGTGCCACAGTTCGGGGTCAAGGTCGTGAAACAGGCTCTTGCCTTCGCTGTTCCACACCCACCAAAGGTTTTTCGACAGCTCATCGAGCTTCTTGAGCTTTGCGGGGAGCTCCGACTTCACTGTAATGTTTCTCCACACAGGAGCATTAGTGTTGCTAACTTGTATTTTCATAAACAAGGGTTTGTAGTTGTTTCCTAAGTTATAATACTATGTTTCTATCGCTGCCGCACGGTGCGTGCGGCGCCGGTAATCACTTCTTGCGAGCAGCGGCGCACTCAAGAGCGCGGTCGTAGGCCTCGTAGTAGTAAGGCATAAACTTGTCCCAGGTGGCAAGCTTTGCAGTGGCCTGTGCCTTGCGGCCCACCTTCTGCGCCATGGCGCTGTTCCAGTCCCAGACTTCGGCCACAGCGCTCTGCACGCCGGCTACGGTGTCGTGGTAGCTTGAGTCGGTGCGCGGCACCACCCTGACGCCCGTCTGCTCAAAGTTGTCGCCGCAAGTGCTCAGCACCCACTGGCCGAAGCCCGACAAGTTGGTGGTGACGGAGGGCACGCCGAAGGCCACGCTCTCGAGCGGTGTGTAGCCCCAAGGCTCGTAATATGACGGGAACATGGTCACATCCACACCCGCCAGCAGGTCGTAGTATGCCATGTTGAATATGCCGTCGGTGCCGTTGAGATACGACGGCACATAGATTACCGTCACAGCGCTGCCGGATGCATTGGTGAAGCCGAGCGACTTTATGCGGCAATACACGCTGTCGCCGTCGGGATTGTGAATAGTGTGGGTGATGACGGGATCGGGCAGACCCGACATCGAGCCACTGGCCACAGCTTTCGCCAAGTCGGGGCGTGCGCTGTCGACCCATGCGGGCACAAACACAAACGCCACCACCCTGCGGCCGACATTGCTCTGCTCAAGCTGGCCGCGCAGGCCACTGAGAGCGTCGAGGCACACGTCGAGGCCCTTGTTGCGATACTCGCACCGGCCAGAGGTGGCCACAAGCAGCGTGTCGGGCCCGAAGGCTGTGCCGGTGAGCGCACTGGCCACACGCAGCATGCACTCGCGTGCCAGTTGGCGCGCCTGGCGCATTTTTGCGCCTTTGGGCACAAAGGTGGGCTCGAAGGCGTTGGGCGTGACCATGGGGCGGCGCTCAAGCAGCTGCTCACACTCGCGTGCGGTGACCTCGCTCACTGTGGTAAACACGTCGGCTGCATGCGCCGCGGCCTTTTCGAGCGAATGCTTCGACTGCATGTTGAGTTCACCTGCCATTTGGTCGCCATTGTATCCGCTCATGTAGTCGTAAAGCGGCTTGCCGTTGCCGCAAATGCTGCGGCCAATAGAGGTGGCGTGGGTGGTGAACACAGTGCCCACCCAAGGCATATGGCTATTGATGCACAGCAGGCCCATGCCGGTGGTCCACTCGTCGAAATGCGCCACCACGCGCTTGGCGCTCTCGCTCCACAACACTATGCTCTCGATTACCATAGCGGCTCCGTAGGCAAACATGCACGACTCGTCGTAGTCGCCATAGGCGTGCAGCGAGTCGACGCGATACAGGTCCCACATCTCGGCATACAGTTCGTTTTTGTAGCTGTACAGCGAATTGTAGCTCACAAGCACGGCAATGGGCTTGCCGGGCACATTCCAGCGCCCCACCCTCACCGACATGCCTTGCGGCAGCACGGCCTGACGCCGCCAGGCATCGAGCGGGGTTTTGCATTCTGTGAAAAATGGGGATTCGTTTTCGGTGGTCCAAATGTCGGGACCGATGAACACCACACGGTCTTTGTATTTCTTTTGTAGGGTCTTCGCCTTTGTCGACAGCACCGCATAGATGCCACCAACCTTGTTGCAAACCTCCCAACTCGTTTCAAATAGCAGGTCTAACATTATATGCTTTTAAATTGTATGTGTGTGCAAAGATACAAAAATTATTGATACAAACGATGATAGACGGCACGCCAGTGCGAAAAAGCACAACAGAAAGCACCGCAGCGCAGCATATCCACCAGAATAATGCTTGCACTGCGGTGCCCGAATTCATAGTGCTTTACCGACCGCCGCACATGCAGCGGTCCAGACAGCCGATATCTTTACCAAATTATCACACGGTCGGCCGGCTCGCGATACATCTTGTCGCCTGCCTTGATGCCAAATGCATCGAAAAACGAGTCAAGATTGCGTATGGCCACATTCACGCGGTTCACGCCCAGCGAGTGCGGGTCGATCTTGGTGCGGCGCAGAATCTCCTCCTTGGTGATATTGGCCGCCCACACGTTGGCGTAGCTCATATAGAAGCGCTGGTCGGGAGTGAAGCCGTCGATGGGAGTGTTGCCCTTGCCCTGCTCAGTCTTCTTGAACGCGCTGTAGGAAACGCGCAGACCACCATGGTCGGCAATGTTCTCGCCCATAGTGAACTGGCCGTTGGCATGAACGGTGTCGGCCACCACCACAGCGCTGTATTGTGCGCCGAGGCGGTCGGCGAGTTTCTTGAACTTGGCTGCGTCGTCGGCAGTCCACCAGTCCACCATGTTGCCGTTTTGGTCGAAGTTGCGGCCCTGGTCATCGAATCCGTGAGTCATCTCGTGGCCAATCACCACACCGATTGCGCCATAGTTGCTGGCATCGTCGGCCTTGGGGTCGAAATACGGCGGTTGCAGAATTGCGGCCGGGAAGCAAATTTCGTTGGTCGAGGGGTCGTAGTAGGCATTCACCGTTTGCGGTGTCATCTGCCAGCGGTCCTTGTCGACGGGCTTGCCAAGCTGCGAATACTGGTGCTGGGCCTCAAACTGCATTGCACCCTTCACATTGGCCCAATACGAGTTGGCGGCATCAATGCTCACCGCACTGTAGTCGCGCCACTTGTCGGGATAGCCAATCTTCACAGTGAAGCTGTTGAGCTTAACCAGCGCATTGACTTTGGTTTTGGGGCTCATCCAAGTGAGGTTGGCAATGTGCTCGCCCAGAGCCACGCGCAGGTTGTTGACCAGCTCCTGCATTTTCTTTTTGGATTCGGGCGGGAAATACTTGGCCACATAGAGCTGGCCCACTGCCTCACCCAGCAGACCGTTGGGCACGCTGAGCGAGCGCTTCCAGCGCGGCTGCATCGTCTTCTTGCCCGAAAGTGTCTTCGAGAACATGTCGAAATGGGCCTGAATGAAGTCGTCGCTCAGGTAATTGGCTGCGCCCGACACATAGTTGAACACCAGATAGTCGCGCAGTTCCTTGTCGCCGAGCGACTTCATCAGCTCGTTGACCTTGGCAATCGACTTGGGCTGCATCACGCACACCTTGTCCACATTGTTCAGGCCAAGGCCACCGAAATATGCGTTCCAGTCGATGTTGGGATAGTCGCTCTTAAGCTGCGCCATGGTGTAGATATTGTATTGCTTTGAGTAGTCGCGCTGCTCCTCGCGCGACATGGCCACACGCGCCAACTCGGTTTCAATCTTCATCACGCTGGCCGAAGCCTTCTTGGCATCGCCGCCCTTGTAGCCGGCGAGCTTAAGCACCGCCTCCACATATTTCGCATAAGCGTTGCGCACCTTCACGGTATTGGCATCCTTCTCAAGATAGTAGTCGCGGTCGCCGAGGCCCAGACCGCCCTGGCTCAGATAGAACAGGTTCACGCTCGAGTTCTTGAGGTCGGCCATCACAGCCGACTCAAAAAACGGGCTGGCGATGCCATTGTGCAGCCATGCAATGGCTGCCGAGGCGCCATTGCGGCCCAGCTGCTGAATTTTTGCGATATCGGCCTTGAGCGGAGCGTTGCCCTCGCGGTTGAGGCGCACACTGTCGAGACCCATCTTAAACAGGTCGTTCACCTTCTGCTCGATGCTGCCCTTGGCATGGTTGTCACCAAGATTCATGATGAGGCTTTTCAGCTGCTCGCGGCTGTTCTCGGCCAGCTGGTCGAACGTGCCGAAACGCGCATACTGCGGGTCGAGCGGGTTGGCCTTCATCCAGCCGCCGCACGCATACTGATAAAAGTTCTCGCCAGGCGCCACACTCGTGTCGAGATTGCTGCGGTCAACGGCCTTCTCGAGATTGCCGGCGCTCACTGCCATCGACGACACCAGCGCCAACGACATTAAAAAGCAATTCTTTTTGTTCATAATACTATAAAATTAATTCCGTTCAGTTGTCATTTTTCATCTGTTCAAGCTGTTCGCCGGCCTCCTCCCACTGCGCCATCACGCTTTCGAGCTCGCTGCTGAGCGCGGCGTGACGCTTGTAGGTGTCGGCATCGGCGCCATTACCCTTGGCCAGGGAGTCTTCAATCTCTGCTATCTCTCCCTCGAGCTCGCCTATGCGGCTCTCGAGCGACGCCACCTTTTTCTCGGCCTGCTTGAGCTGTCGGTTGCGCTCCTTCTGCTCCTCGTAGCTGAGCTTCGAGGCCTTGGGCTGGGCGTCGGCGGCCTTGGGGGCCGGCTGGCGGCTGCTGTCCACCTCAAGTTCGTGCAGCGACTCGATGCGCTTGCTCTCAAGGAAGTCGTAGATGCCGCCAAGATGCTCCTTAACCACACCGCCGCCAAATTCATACACCTTGCTCACAAGGCCGTCGAGGAAGTCGCGGTCGTGGCTCACCACAATCACGGTTCCGTCGAAGGCGCTTATGGCGTCCTTAAGTATGTCCTTGGTGCGCATGTCAAGGTGGTTGGTGGGCTCATCGAGTATGAGCAGGTTCACCGGCTCGAGCAGCAGTTTTATCATTGCCAGGCGGCTCTTCTCACCGCCCGAGAGCACCTTCACCTTCTTTTCAGAGGCCGGACCGCCGAACATGAAGGCACCCAGAATGTCGTTGATGCGGGTGCGGATATCGCCCACGGCCACATTGTCGATGGTGTCGTGCACCGTGATCTCACCGTCGAGCAGCTGGGCCTGGTTTTGCGCAAAATAGCCAATCTTCACATTGTGGCCTATTTTCAGAGTGCCGTCGTAGGGAATTTCGCCCATTATGCACTTCACCAGCGTCGACTTGCCGGCGCCGTTCTTGCCCACAAAAGCCACTTTCTCGCCTCGCTTGATGGTGAACGTGACGTCGTGAAACACATTGTGGTCGCCGTAGGTCTTCGACATGCCGTCGGCTATCACGGGGTAGTCGCCCGAGCGCGGCGCAGGCGGGAACTTGAGGCGCAGACGCGAGTTGTCGACCTCATCAACCTCGATGCGCTCGATTTTGGCCAGCTGCTTGATGCGGCTCTGCACCTGCACCGACTTGGTGGGCTTGTAGCGGAACTTCTCGATGAACTCCTCGGTGTCGTGAATCATCTTCTGCTGGTTTTCGTAGGCGTGCATCTGCTGCTCGATGCGCTCTTTGCGCAGCTCCACAAAGTGCGAATAATTCACCTTGTAGTCATATATCTTGCCCATCGAGATTTCGATGGTGCGGTTGGTCACATTGTCGATAAACGCGCGGTCGTGGCTCACCAGCAGCAGCGCGTTGCCGTGGCTCTTGAGGAAGCCCTCGAGCCACTGAATCGACTCAATGTCGAGATGGTTGGTGGGCTCGTCGAGCAGCAGCACATCGGGCTTGCTGAGCAGCAGCTTGGCAATTTCGATGCGCATGCGCCAGCCTCCGCTGAACTCGCTTGTGGGCCGGTCGAAGTCGGTGCGCTCAAAGCCGAGACCCAGCAAAGTGCGCTCTATCTCGGCCTCACCGTTCTCGCTGCGAAACATGGCTTGGAGCTCGGTGAGGTGGGTGAGGCGGTCGAGCAGCACGCGATAGCGGTCGCTGTCGTAGTCGGTGCTGTCGGCCACCTCCTGGTTGACCTGCGCCAGTTCGGCGTCGATTTCTTTAATGTGGTCGAATGCCTTGCCTGCCTCCTGCTTCACTGTGTTGCCGTCGGTGAGGTTCATTTGCTGCGGCAGGTAGCCTATGGTGAGGCCCTTGGGCTTCGACACTGCGCCCGATGTGGGCTCTTGCAAGCCTGCAATGATTTTAAGCATCGTGGACTTGCCGGCGCCGTTCTTGCCCACAAGGGCTATTTTATCTTTCTTATTTATCACATAACTGATGTTGTCGAACAACAGCTGGTTGTTAAACTCCATCGTCAGTCCCTGTACAGATATCATCTGAATACTCGCTATCTAATTATTTCGTAATTACAGTGCAAAGGTAGCTAAAATCCCAGTACCGCACAAAACCAAGGCAGTGCATGACAAAAAGTCACCAGCGACGCGACGTGGCAAAATGCGTTCCAAAATGGAATTAAAGCGGTCGCAATGTCACATGGCGTGCAGTAAGCACCATTTTTGCTGTTTAATAGTTGAATGCAATTCAAAATGTGGCAATTGTGTTTTAAAAAACGTGAATTAGACGCCAAAAAGCAAAGTTGAACTCGCATAAACGGTGAAATATTTATAACTTAGTGCTTTGAATTAAACTTTCGGTTAAGCACTGCATCTAAAAAAGCAAACATAACGATAACGAGAGAACAAAATAAAACGTAATTATATTATGAAGTACAGATTATTAACACTATTAGGACTCATGGCATTGAGCAGTGCCTCGATGCCTGCGTGGTCGCAAGACTACGATGACATCTACTACGATGCAAGCACATCGGGCAAGAAGACTGAAAAAGCCACCGTGGTGAAGGCGCAGCAGCCCAAACGGATGGTGGTGCGCAGCAACCAACCCTACACCGTGACCATACAGCCGAGCAGCAACATAGTGAACGGCCGTGATGTGGACGAGTATAACCGCCGCGGCAACTACGACAACTACGGCTATGCCGACACAGCCAGCATCGACACGCTGGCCGAGCAGGGCAACTTTGCAAACACTCAGCGCATCGAGCGCTTCTACAACCCCGACATAATCATCAACAGCAACGACAACGACCTGGTGACGATGTATTACGACAACACGCCAAGCGTTAATCTCACTATAGGCACCACATGGTGGGGCCCGACCATAGGCTTCGGCTGGGACGGCTGGTATTCACCATGGTCCTACTCCTACTACGACCCGTGGTTCTACCGCGGATGGTATGGCCCGCACTTCTACGCCGGCTGGAACTGGGGATGGTATGACCCGTTCTTCAGTTGGAACTGGGGATGGGGCTGCGACTGGGGCTGGCACGGCCCGGGTTGGGGCTGGGGAGGCCCGCACTGGGGCGGCCCTGCACACGACTGGGCTTGGGGCGGACGCCCCTACCGCGACAGCCGCATTGAGGGCGGACGCCGGCCTATGGGCATCGGCAACAACGGCCGCAACGGCTTTGCCACAGCCAGCAACGGCAATAGCGGCAACGCAGTGGCCGGACGCCGACCGATGGGCGTGAACAGTGCCACACGCAGCAACATTGGCAATTCAACCGCAACCAACTACAACAACAACTATAACAACAGCGGTGTGCGCACCACCACCGTGACGGGCCACCGCGGCAGCGGCAACTTTGGCAACACCACCGGCAGCTCGACAGCAACTGCCACAGGCAACCGCGCCACAGTGGGCAATGTGGGCAACATGAGCCGCCGGCCCATGATGACCACCAGCACCGCCCGCGAGAGCGTGTATGGCGGCCAGCAGAGCATGAGCAGCCGCAACAGTGGCAGCAACACCACCACCCAGCACGTGTATGTGCCCAGCACCGAGCGCCGCAGCACCACAGTCAACAACAGCTCACGCAGCTGGGAGAGCAACCGCAACAGTTCAAGCTCGTCGTCGAGCTGGGGCGGCAGCCGCAGCTGGGGTGGCAGTTCAAGAGGTTCGTTTGGCGGAGGTTCGTTTGGCGGAGGCAACCGCGGTGGCGGCGGCTTCTCGGGCGGTGGCGGCCATCGCCGCTGATGCGCACCACACCAACACACACATAAAAAACTCTTTACACGACTTTTATAATTAAGCAAACCAGATAATGAACAAACCAATCATAGGACTGCTTGTGTGCGGTCTTCCCCTGACAATGAGTGCCCAAGCGGCATTCGATGCACTGCAAATGTCGCAAACCGAGCTGCGAGGCACCTCGCGCTTCATGTCGATGGCAGGAGCCTACGGTGCCCTCGGCGGCGACCTATCGACCCTCAACCAAAACCCCGCCGGCATAGGCGTGTATCGCAGCAGCGACCTGGGCCTGACGCTGGGGCTCGACTTCAACCAGTCGAAATCGGCCGGCATATCGAGCGACGCCACCAAGTTTAATTGCAACAACTTTGGCTACGTGGGCTCGATGAGGCTAAACAACGATGTGATGCCCAACTTCAACTGGGGCTTCTCGTACAGCCGCATCAACTCATTTAACCGCCACTACCGCGGCAACATGGCCAATCTGCCCACATCGGTGACCAACTATGTGGCAAGCGCCCTGAACTCGGGCAACTGGAACAAGGGCAACCTCACATTCACCGACTCATACAACCCCTACTACGACAGCTATGCACCATGGATAGGCATTCTGAGCTATGACTCCTATCTGATTAACGGCCGCAGCGACGGCTCGCTGCAGGGTCTGTATGGCACCGGCACAAGCGGCTATGGCGAGTATGAGATCGACGAGTCGGGCCACACCGATGAATACAGCATCAACTTTGGCGGCAACATCAAGAACACCGTGTATTGGGGCTTGGGCTTCGGAATCACCGACCTCAGCCGCGACTCATACATGTACTACGGCGAGTCGCTGACCAACGCCTACATCAACGACAACACCAGCGATGAGGGCAACATAGTGCGCGGCAAGTCGAACTTCGGCTACGAAAACTACCTGAGCACAAGCGGCACGGGATATAACTTTAAACTGGGCGTAATACTCAAGCCCGTGAACGAGCTGCGCATTGGCCTCGCATTCCACACCCCCACCTACTATCATCTGAAGGACAGCTACAAGACCGTCAGCAGCTTTGAGATGAGCGGTGTGAACGGCAACGGCGAAAACTTCAACTACAACGGTTCGAAAGAGACTGGCGACAAGGGATACTACAACGAGTCGCGCTACACCATCAACACCCCCTGGCGCTTTATTGGCAGCCTGGCAGGCGTGTTTGGCCGCAGCGGTGTGCTGAGCATGGACTATGAGTATGTGGGCAACACCACAATGCGCGTGGGCGATGATGACGGCAACAACGACCCGTCGACCACAGCACAAATCAAGCAATACTACCAACCCACCCACATTATTAGAATCGGTGGAGAATACCGCCTGACTCCAAACTTCAGCTTGCGCGCAGGATACTCCTACCAGACTTCGCCCGTGAAAGACGAGGTGAAGAACGACATGGAGAACATTGTGACTGTGTCGACCAACCCTGCCTACCAGTTCGACAAGACCACGCAATACTACACCTTTGGTGCCGGCTACCGCTACAAGTCGCTCTACCTCGATATGGCCTACGTGCACAAGAGCCGCAAGAGCGAATATCGCGCCATTCCGCCCATCGTGGGCACCGATGCCGCACCGGCCATCGGCAACTCGGTAAACGATGAGAACGACCGCGTGTCGGTGACAATAGGATTCAGATTCTAATTTAATTACGTTTATACATATACCGAACGGGGCCCGCTGCCGATAGCGGGCCCCGTTTTTTAATTTCAAGGATATGTGGATAAAGTTTGGCGACTGATGGCGGCATGACAAACAACAGCGCACAAGCCGAAACAGGATATGGAAACCCCATTCTGACATGTGCGCTGCTGTTAATGTCGGGGTGCGATGGCGGCCTACTACTTCAGGGCCTTGCCGGCACTGAAGGCGTCGCCCACACGCTTGCCAAGGGCCACGTAGCCATTGGCCATGGGATTGAATGTGATAAGGTTCATCTTTTCGATGTCGGGCACTCCGGCAGCGTTGAGATACTTTTCATCGCACACCACGTCAACGATTTCGGCCACCAGATTGTAGCCCGACTTAGATTCACCGATTTTTTGCTTGATGCGGCACTCGAGTGTGATGGGGAAGCAAGTGAAACGCGGAGCGTTGACGCTGCCGGCCTTCACAGCAGTCCATCCGGTCTTTGCCATTTTTCCGGGGTCGTTTTTCGCGCTCACGAGGCCCACATAGTCGGCCTCGGTCATGGTGTCGGCAGTGGCGAAAGCCACTGTGAAGTCGCCGCAGCGGTCGAGGTTGTCAGTGGTGGAATAACGCCTTTGCGTCAACTTTCATATGGCTATTTATCGAGTTGCTGATGCAGCCAGCAGCCCTCTTCATGCGAATTGATTACGCCAGTGGCCTGCAAAAGTGAATAGACTATTTTGGTGCCCACAAACTTCATGCCGCGCCTCTTTAGGTCGGCCGACACGGCATCGGACAGCGCCGACGAACTTTTGCCGGTCTCAAAAATCACATGGCCACCGGTGAAATGCCAAATGTAGCGGCTGAACGAGCCGCACTCCAGCTGCACTTGCTGAAACACCTGCGCATTGGTGACGGCGGCCTTGATTTTAGGGCGGTTGCGTATGATGGCCGGATTGGCACACAGCGAATCGATTTTCTCTGGGCCATAGGCTGCCACCTTAAGGCAGTCGAAGCCGTTAAAAGCCTCACGGAAAGCCTCGCGCTTATTGAGCACGCACTCCCACGACAGCCCTGCCTGAAACATCTCGAGCAGCAGCATCTCAAACATCTTGTGGTCGTCGGAGCGCACAGGCCTCCCCCACTCCGCGTCGTGATAGCTCACATAGAGCGGGTTGGCCAAATTACACCAGCGGCAGCGCGGCTTGCCATCGCGCACAACCGTGTGTCTATCCATGTCAGTCGAGTTTAAGCACGGCAAGGAATGCCTTTTGCGGCACTTGCACGGTGCCTATCTGCTTCATGCGTTTCTTGCCAGCCTTCTGCTTCTCAAGCAGTTTGCGCTTGCGGCTCACATCGCCGCCATAGCACTTTGCAGTCACGTCTTTACGCACGGCCTTCACCGTTTCGCGCGCCACAATTTTGGCGCCGATGGCGGCCTGAATGGCGATGTCGAACTGCTGACGCGGTATGAGTTCCTTCAGCTTCTCGCACATGCGGCGGCCCAGCGTCACGGCATTGTCGACGTGCGTGAGCGAACTGAGTGCGTCCACGGGCTGGCCGTTGAGCAAGATGTCGAGCTTGATGAGCTTGGCCTCGCGATATGAACTGATGTAGTAGTCAAACGAGGCGTATCCCTTGCTGATAGACTTCAGCTTGTCGTAGAAGTCAATCACTATTTCGCCCAGCGGAATGTCGAAGTGCAGCTCCATGCGGTTGCCCGATATGTATTCCTGCTTGGTGAGGATGCCGCGCTTGCTAAGGCACAGCGTGATTATGGGCCCCATGTAGTCGGACAGGGTGATGATCGACGCATTGATGTAGGGCTCCTCGATGCGGTCGATAAGCGTCGGGTCGGGCAGTCCGGCCGGATTGTGCACCTCGGTCATGTTGCCCTTTTTGTCATACACCTTGTAGGACACGTTGGGCACGGTGGTGATGACCTCCATGTTGAATTCACGGCTCAGGCGCTCCTGCACAATCTCCATGTGCAGCAGTCCCAGGAAGCCGCAGCGGAAACCGAAGCCCAGCGCCAGCGACGACTCGGGAGCGAAGGTGAGGGCGGCATCGTTGAGTTGCAGTTTCTCAAGCGACGAGCGCAGATTTTCAAAGTCTTCGGGTTCAATGGGATAAACACCGGCAAACACCATTGGCTTCACCTCCTGGAAGCCCTCGATGGCGGCCTGGCATGGATTGTCGACGTGGGTGATGGTGTCGCCCACGCGCACCTCGGTGGAATTCTTAATGCCCGAAATTATGTAGCCCACATTGCCGGCGCTGATGCTGTCGCGCGGCGACAAGTGCAGTTTGAGCACGCCCACCTCATCGGCATTATACTGCTTGCCGGTGTTGACAAACTTCACAAGGTCGCCCTTGTGTATGGTGCCGTTGAGAATTTTGAAGTATACGATGATGCCTCGGAACGAATTGAACACCGAGTCGAATATAAGTGCTTCGAGCGGTGCCTCGGGGTCGCCGCACGGTGCGGGAATGCGCTTGATGATGGCATCGAGGATTTCGGGGATGCCCTCGCCGGTGCGGGCACTGGCGCGTATAATGTCGCTGGGGTCACAGCCTATGAGCTCCACAATCTCGTCTTCCACCTCATCGGGGTGAGCGCTGTCCATGTCAATCTTGTTGATTACGGGGATTATCTCAAGGTCGTGCTCAAGAGCCATGTAGAGGTTGCTGATGGTCTGCGCCTGCACGCCCTGAGTGGCATCGACCACCAGCAGCGCGCCCTCGCAGGCGGCAATCGAGCGCGACACCTCGTAGCTGAAGTCGACGTGTCCAGGAGTGTCGATAAGATTCAGAGTGTAGTTCTCGCCGTTGGGGCAGTAGTCCATTTGAATCGCGTGGCTCTTGATGGTGATGCCGCGCTCGCGCTCAAGGTCCATGTCATCGAGCACCTGGTTTTGCATCTCCTTGCCTCCCACCGTCTTTGTGTATTCAAGCAGGCGGTCGGCCAGAGTGCTTTTACCGTGATCGATATGCGCTATAATGCAAAAGTTTCTTATATTCTTCATCGATGAGTGTAGTGTTCTGTAATGTTAGTTTCTGCAAAATTACAATTTTACGCACTAATTGCCAAATGCGCACGCCCACACCGTGGCACAAAAAAGGCGGGGCGCCTGCTTGCAGCGCTCCGCCCTTGTGGGTTTGCCAGGCTGGCGAGGCTCTACATAACGCCGCGCTCGCGCAGCTTCTTCTGCCAGTTCCATGCGCTGAGCATGGTGTCGGCCAGCGACACTTGGGCTTTCCAGCCAAGCACTGTGTTGGCCTTGGTGGGGTCGGCCCATATCTTGGTGATGTCGCCCTCGCGGCGGCCCACTATCTTGTAGGGCAGCTTCACGCCTGTGGCCTTCTGGAACACATCGATGAGTTGCAGCACCGACACGCCTTCGCCCGTGCCAATGTTGAACACCTCCAGCTTTTCGTTGCTGCCATCGCCCAGCATGCGCTCAAGGGCCTTGACGTGGGCCTTGGCCAGGTCCACGATGTTGATGAAGTCGCGTATGCACGAGCCGTCGGGGGTGTCGTAGTCGTCGCCAAACACGCTAAGTTCTTTGCGGATGCCAATTGCCGTCTGGGTGATGTAGGGCACCAGGTTTTGCGGCACGCCATTGGGCAGCTCGCCTATCTCTGCGCTCGGGTGTGCACCGATAGGATTGAAGTAGCGCAGCAATATGGCCTTGATGGGGGCTCCCGATGCGATGACGTCGCGAATTATGTCTTCCGAAATCTGCTTGGTGGCGCCGTAGGGCGAGGTGGCCTTCTTGGTGGGCGCCGACTCGGTGATGGGGTTCACGTCGGGCTCGCCATAGACGGTACACGACGACGAGAACACGAAACCCTTAACGCCGTAGCGCGGCATGAGGTCGAGCAGATTGAGCAATATGTTCAAGTTGTTACGGTAATACAGTATGGGCTTGTGCACCGACTCGCCCACGGCCTTGCTTGCCGCAAAGTCGATGATGCCGCTTATGCCGGGGTTGTCTTCAAACAGTTTTTCGAGGGTGGCCATGCAGCAGCAGTCGCCTTCCACAAACACGGGGCGCTTGCCCGTGATGTGCTCAATGCCGTCGAGCACATCGCGATTGCTGTTTGACAGATTGTCGATAATCACCACCTCATAGCCGGCATTGAGCAGCTCCACAGTGGTGTGTGAACCAATGAAGCCCGTTCCGCCAGTGACTAAAATTTTTCCTTTCATAATACACGTTAATAAGTTGCCACACGCTGCGCAGCCAGTGCCGCACCGTGGGGGCAGATATAGTTTGTTCACCATTTATAACGCACAATTGCGGCCTTTAGTATAATGCACAGCCTTATTTTTCGCCTCGGCCACTGCATAAACACGGTGGCAGACTTGCTTATGTTTGATTTTATAGTTAATTTTACAAACGAGTTTCGGCAGTGGCGCTCGGCAACAGCCGCATAGGCTTGTGGGCGAGTGCATTGCATTTGTTACACATCACTGTAAATTATATTTTTCAGCTATGATATTATCAATGACAGGATTTGGCAAGGCCGAAAAGGTGATTAACGGAAAGAAAATCACCGCCGAAGTCAAATCGTTAAACAGTAAGCAGTTGGACCTCTCGGTGCGACTGCCGCAATCCTACCGTGGCCTCGAACTTGACCTGCGCAACAGCGTGTCGAAGGTGCTGCTGCGAGGAAAAGTGGACCTGTATGTGTTTTGCGAGGCCATCGACGGCGCCGCACCCGTGAGCGTCAACACTCCGCTGCTAAAGGTGTATAAGCAGCAAATAGAGCAAATGTCGAAGGAGCTGGGCATAGCCGAGCCCGATGACTGGTATGCCACACTGCTGCGCCTGCCCGACGCGCTGAAGGCCGACACCAACCCCGAGGAAATCAGCGACGAGGAGACAGCCGCCGTGGGCGAAGTGGTGAGCCAGGCCGTTCAGGCGCTGGTAGACTTCCGCACCCAGGAGGGCAACCGCCTGTGCGGATTCTTTGAAGAGAAGATAGCCGCCATTCAGCAGTTGCTCAACGAGGTGGCTCCCTACGAGGAGTCGCGCGTGGAGAAAATCAAGGCGCGCATTCTCGACTCGCTGCAGCACCTCGAGGGTGTTGACTACGACAAGAACCGCTTTGAGCAGGAACTGATATTCTACATCGAGAAACTCGACATCACCGAGGAGAAGCTGCGCCTGCAAAACCACCTCAACTATTTCCTCGAGACGCTTGAAAACGGCCACGCGCAAGGCAAGAAGCTGGGCTTCATAAGCCAAGAAATGGGCCGTGAAATCAACACAATGGGCTCGAAGGCCAACCAGGCCGAACTGCAAAAGATAGTGGTGGGCATGAAGGACCACCTGGAACAAATCAAAGAGCAGGTGCTCAACGTGCTCTAACCCGTCACACATCGCAACATGGCAGAAAAGAAAGGAAAACTGATAATAATCTCGGCGCCTTCGGGCACCGGAAAGTCAACCATAATAAGCGAACTCACAAAGGACGACAGCCTGAAGCTGGAATTCTCGATCTCGGCCACCACGCGCCAGCCCCGCCGCGGCGAGCAAGACGGCGTGAACTACTACTTCATGACGGTGGAGCAGTTTAAGGAGGCCATTGCCAACGACGAATTTGCCGAATACGAAGAAGTGTATCCCGGCCGCTACTATGGCACCCTGAAGCGCGAGATTGAGCGCATCAACGGCGACGGGCGCAACGTGATTCTCGACATCGACGTGAAGGGCGGCGTGAACGTGAAACGGATGTATGGCGATGAGGCCTTGTCGATATTCATTGCCCCGCCAAGCATAGCCACCCTGCAGGCACGCCTTGAGGGCCGCGCCACCGACAGCACCGAGGAGATAGCCAAGCGCGTGGCGAAGGCAGAGTTTGAACTGACGTTTGCCGACAAGTTTGACCACCGCGTGGTGAACGACGACCTGGCAACAGCCGTTGAGCAGACGCGCAGCCTAATTAAGCAATTCATCAATTAGGCACACCGCTCATGGGCAAACGCATAGGCATATTCGGAGGCTCGTTCAACCCCATTCACACGGGGCACGCCATCATAGCCAACTATGTGAGCCAGCGCGCCGGACTCGACCAGCTGTGGATCATGGTGTCGCCGCAAAACCCGCTGAAGCAAGAGTTCAGCGGCGACTACGACCTGCACCGGCTGAAGATGGCCGAACTGGTGAGCCGCCGGCTCGACAATGTGGTGACATCGGGCTTTGAATTCGGCTTGCCGCGCCCGTCATACACCATCGACACCCTCAACGAGCTGCAGCACCGCTTCCCCGACGACGAATTCTGGCTGGTGATAGGAGCCGACAACTGGTGCGTGTTCGACAAATGGAAGTCGCACGACGAGATTGTGGCCAGGCACCACATACTCATATATCCGCGCCGCGGCTATGATGTGGAGATTCCAAATGAGCTGAGCGCCAGGGTGAAGGTGGTCGACGCCCCGCTGGTGGAGGTGTCGTCGACCGAAATACGCGCCGGCCTCAAGCAGATGCGCAACATGGCCTACTACATGCCCGACGACGTGTACCGCTATGTGATTGAAAACAGGCTATATATGTAACACACACCAAACACGCTATATGGAAAATAAAATGAAGCTAAGTCCCAACTCGCTGGCCTTCATTGCAATGACCAATGAGTATTGCCACGAGCTGGAAAACATACTTGACTACGACAAAGACTCGTTTGTGGCCCGCATGCTCAAGCTGCTGCCGCGCATCTACATCTCGGCCAACGACATAGAGCTGGACATAAGCTTCAGCGACTACTACATCGACTCCTATCTTGAAGAGGAGGCCTACAACCAGGTGCGCAACTACGTGAGCCAGGTGATGGCCGAAGACGATGTGTATCTCGACACCTTCGTTGACGACATGAAGTATTCCGACACCCCTGTGGCCACCTCGGTCTCCGAAAATCTGGCCGACCTGTATCAGGAGTTCTTCAACTTCATAGCTTCGGTGAAGAATGCGCCCACCGAGGTGCAGCAAGAGCTGCTGGGCCTGTGCAAGGACAACTTCAAGAACTATTGGAGCCAGACCATTTGCAACGCCATAAAGGCATTGAACAAAATTTATTATAATCCCGACAATATATAAACCCAATTAAAACCACTACGCCCTATGGACACCAAGTATATCGGCTCGCTGCTCGACTTCCTGGCCAAGAGCCCGTGCAACTTTTGCGCGGTGGACACGGCCAAGCGGTGGCTTGCAGCCAACGGATTTGATGAAAGACGGCTCGACGAGAAACTCAACGCCAAGCCAGGCGACAAATTCTTTGTGACCAAAAACGACTCGGCGATATTTGCCGTGAAGGTGGGCCGCAAAAAAGCCGCCGACACAGGCTTCAAGCTGATAGCCGCCCACAGCGACTCGCCCTGCTTCAGAATAAAGCCCAAAGCCGAAATCAAGAGCGACGGCGGCATCGTTAAGCTCAACACCGAGGTGTATGGCAGCCCGATACTCTACACATGGTTCGACAGGCCGCTGTCGATTGCCGGCCGCGTGATTCTGCGCGGGGCCGACGCCCTGCACCCCGTGAGCCGGGTGCTGCACATCGAGCGCCCGCTGCTGCAAATATCGCACCTGGCCATCCACTTCAACCGCGCCGTGAACGAGGGCAACAAGCTGTCGAAGCAAAAAGACATGCTGCCCATCATATCCAAGTTCATCGGCAAGCTCGAAAGCGACAACCTGCTGACGGACCTCATTGCGTCGGAACTGAATGTGGACGCCAGCGAGATTCTTGACTTCGACCTGGTGCTGTATGACACCGAAAAGCCATGCACATTCGGGCTTTGCAACGAATTCATTTCGGCCGGACGGCTCGACGACCTCAGCATGGCCCACGCCGCACTGACCGCCGCCATCGAGGGCACCGACCCCGACACCACATGCGTGGCCGCAATATTCGACAACGAGGAGACGGGCAGCGGCACAAAGCAAGGCGCTGGCTCACCCGTGCTGGCCAACGTGCTGCACCGCATAGTGGAGGAACAGGGAGGCAGCCTCGAGGACTTCTGCATAGCCATGGCCAAAACATTCATGGTGAGCGCCGACAATGCGCACGCCTTCCACCCCAACTATGCCGAGAAGTACGACCCCACCAACCACCCCACCCTGGGCGGCGGACCATGCATCAAGGTGAACGCCAACTGCAAATATATGAGCGACGCCCACTCGGCCGCCGTGTTTAAGCAGCTGTGCGCCGAGGCAGGAGTTCCCTGCCAATATTTCGTGAACCACTCCGACGTGGCCGGAGGCTCAACGCTGGGCAACATACTCACCGGCCAAATCGACATCGAGGGTGTGGACGTGGGCAACCCGCTGCTGGCCATGCACTCGGTGCGCGAAACCGGCTCGGTGGTCGACCACATATATATGATTAAGGCATTCAAGCAATTTTTCAGCTAAGTTGCACAAGTGCCTTTTATTGGCTAAATTTGTAGAAAAACAATAATTAAACTACACATATTTAACGACATGAACGACGAGAAACTTTTAAACGAAGTCACTGCCCACGCCCAAGCATGGCTTGGCAAGGGATATGACACAGAGACCCAGAGTGAAGTGAAGCGCATGCTCGACAACGACGACAAGACGGAACTGATTGAATCGTTCTACAAAGATCTTGAATTCGGCACGGGCGGCCTGCGCGGCATTATGGGCGCTGGTACCAACCGCATGAACATCTACACCGTGGGTCTGGCCACACAGGGCCTGGCCAACTACCTGAACGATGTGTTCAAAGATAAAGACCAGATAAAGGTGGTGGTAGGCCACGACGTGCGCAACAACAGCCGCCTCTTTGCCGAGACGGTGGCCAACATATTCTCGGCCAACGGCATAAAGGTGTACCTGTTTGAGGGTCCGCGCCCCACACCCGAAATGTCGTTTGCCATTCGCCTGCTGGGCTGCCAGAGCGGCGTGATAATCACCGCCTCGCACAACCCCAAGGAATACAACGGCTACAAGGCATACTGGGACGACGGCGCGCAAATGGTGTCGCCGCACGATGTGAAGACCATAGAGTATGTGAACAAGCTGCACAACATCGACGAGGTGAAGTTCAAGGGCAACCCCGAGCTGATTGAGATTGTGGGCGAAGACATCGACAAGCAGTTTATCGACCAGATAAAGACGCTGTCGCTCAGCCCCGACGTGATAAAGCGCCACCACGACCTGAAAATCGTGTACACCCCCATTCACGGCACCGGCAAATTCCTGATTCCGCGCTCGCTGGCCAACTGGGGCTTCACCAACGTGATCCACGTGCCAGAACAAGACGTGCAGAGCGGCGACTTCCCCACCGTGGACTCGCCCAACCCCGAGAACGCCTCGGCCATGGCAATGGCCATAAAGAAGGCCGAAGAGGTCGACGCCGACCTGGTGGTGGCCTCCGACCCCGACGCCGACCGCATTGGCGTGGTGATAAAGAACACCAAGGGCAAATATGAGCTTGTGAACGGCAACCAGATAGTGATGATATTCCTTTACTACCTGATGGCCCGCTACAAAGAGCTGGGCAAGCTCACCGGCAACGAATATATTGTGAAGACAATTGTCACCACCGACACCATTCGCCAAATCGCCGAAAAGCAGCACATCAAGCTGTATGACTGCTACACCGGCTTCAAGTGGATTGCCACCGTGATGCGCGAAAACGAGGGCAAGGCCCACTATTTGGGCGGCGGCGAGGAGAGCTACGGCTTCCTGGCCGAAGACTTCGTACGCGACAAAGACTCGGTGTCGGCAATCTCGCTAATGGCCGAAATCGCCGCTTGGGCCAAGGACAAAAACATGACGATGAACGACATGCTCATCGACGTGTATATGACCTACGGATACTCGAAGGAGCGCGGCATCTCGGTGGTGCGCAAAGGCAAGTCGGGTGCCGAAGAGATTCAGGCTATGATGAAAAACTTCCGCGAAAACCCCATCAAGGAAATCGCAGGTTCGCCCGTAGTGAAAATCAAAGACTACGACAGCCTTGAGGAGAAAGACCTCGCCAGCGGAGCAGTGACCAAACTGGTGATGCCCGTGACGTCGAACGTGCTGCAATACTACACGGCCGACGGCACAAAGGTGTCGATACGCCCGTCGGGCACCGAGCCCAAAATCAAGTTCTACCTCGAGCTGCACGACAAGCTGGAGAGCGCTGCCGACTATGACGCCAAAAACGAGTGGGCCGACAAGAAACTCGACCAGATTGCAAAAGACCTGGGCATAGCGTAACTGCAGACTACTGCTATAGAATAGCGCCACAAGAAGGGGAGACAAAGCACAAGGCTTTGCCTCCCCTTCTTGCGCAGTGAGCGGCCGTCACTTGCACAAATGTCGCATAAAATGTGGCAAATGTCGGCAAAATGCGCTTAATTGTCGAAAAAAGGCGGATTTTATTTTATCATTTCACACTTTATTGTTAATTTTGGAGCGGATTGTTAAAAGTAACTCATTATAACAATTGAATCAACTTTTAATCACAATGAGTTAACGTACAATTTTTTATCTACGATATTGCAAAGATTGTAAAAGAAATGAAGAAATCTACTATATGGCTTTTAACAATTGTGATGGCGTTTACGTTCATCGGCTCACTATACGTGCAAATCATGTATATGGAGAACATGGTGAAGATGCGCAATGAGCAATTCTCGGAAGTGGTGATGCGCAGTCTCTACGGAGTGTCGGCTACGCTCGAGCAAGACGAAACCAAGCACTACCTCGACCAGGACCTTGACGAGTCGGAGGCCCTGATGGGTTCGATTATGCGTCCGTGGGACGACAGCCAGCCATACACCGACAGCACCGCGCAATATCAGCCCATGGGCGTGCGCCAGCAGGGAAAAATGCAAAACTTCGATGAGCGTTACCAGCGCAGGCAAGAGATATTAAAGGGACAGTACCTTTACCAAAAGGGGCTGCTCAACGAAGTGATACTCACCATACTCACCCAGTCGAGCAACCGTCCAATAATGGAGCGCGCCGACTCTGCGGTGGTGAGGCGCTACCTGAAGCAGGAGCTGGCCAGCAACGGCCTTAACTTGCCGTTTGAGTTCGCCATTGTGAGCCACAGCAAGGCCACAGTATATAAGACGGGCGGATTCTCGAACGCCGGCAGCGACAACGTGTACCGCCAGACGCTGTTCCAGAACGACCCCCAAAGCCGCCAATACACGCTAAAGGTGATGTTCCCCACCAAGAGCGACTACATATTCTCGTCGATAAAGTTCATGCTGCCGTCGTTTGCATTCTCGTTTGTGCTGCTGTTCATATTCATCTACACCATAATAGTGGCGTTCAAGCAAAAGAAACTCACCGAGATTAAAAACGACTTCATCAACAACATGACCCACGAGTTTAAGACGCCCATCTCCACCATATCGCTTGCAGCGCAGATGCTCAACGACGACAGCGTGCGCAAGAGCCCCGCAATGCTCAAGCACGTGACCACCGTGATCACCGACGAGACCAAGCGGCTGCGCTTTCAGGTGGAAAAAGTGCTGCAAATGTCGATGTTCGACCGCAAAAACGCCACCATGCGCCTGCAGGAGGTGGACGCCAACAGCGTGATTAACAACGTAATCAACACCTATCGCATAAAGGTGGAGAAATATGGCGGGCACATTGAGGCAAGCCTCGACGCAGCCGACGCCATAGTAAACGTGGACGAGATGCACTTCACCAACGTGATATTCAATCTGCTGGACAACGCCATAAAATACCGCCGCGACGATGTGGCGCCCGAGCTGGCCATAACCACCCGCAACATTGGCGACGATTCGCTGCAAATATCCATCAAGGACAACGGCATAGGCATTAAGCGTGAAGACCTGAAGCGGATATTCGACAAGTTCTACCGCGTGTCCACCGGTAACCGCCACGACGTGAAGGGCTTCGGCCTGGGTCTGGCCTACGTCAACAAAATGATAACACTATTCAAGGGCTCGATAAAGGTAGAAAGCGAGCTCAAAAAAGGATCGAAATTTATAATTACATTACCACTGTTAAAATAACAACGACTATGGAAGAGAAATTGAGAATTCTGCTCTGCGAAGATGATGAGAATCTTGGCATGTTATTGAGAGAATACCTTCAGGCAAAGGGCTACAGCACCGACCTTTTCGCCGATGGTGAAAGTGGCTACAAGGCCTTTCTGAAAGGCAAATACGACATCTGCGTGTTCGACATTATGATGCCTAAAAAAGACGGTTTCCAGCTGGCGCAGGAAATACGCACTATCAACAGCGAAGTGCCCATCATATTCCTTACGGCCAAGACGCTTAAGGAAGACATTCTTGAGGGCTTCAAGCGCGGTGCCGACGACTACATCACCAAGCCATTCAGCATGGAGGAGCTGGTGATGCGCATCGAGGCCATTCTGCGCCGCGTGAAGGGCAAGAAGGGCAAAGAAATCACTATGTACAAAATAGGCAAGTTCACCTTCGACACCCAGAAGCAGGTGCTCATATCCGACGGCATCTCCACCAAGCTCACCACCAAGGAGAGCGAACTGCTGGGACTGCTGTGCGCCCACGTCAACGAGATTCTGGAGCGCAACTTCGCGCTGAAGACCATCTGGACCGACGACAACTACTTCAACGCCCGCAGCATGGACGTGTATATCACCAAGCTGCGCAAGCACCTCAAAGCCGACCCGTCGATTGAGATTATCAACATCCACGGCAAGGGCTACAAACTCATTGCCCCTGAAAACGATGCGAAGTAATGGCTAAAGCCTTGCGTTAAGGCATAAAGCGCAACGCACGCCAGCAGGCGGTGTTGCGAAAAAAAGATGCAATATCTGTGAGCGGATGTTGCATCTTTTGCTTTTGCTTCGTACCTTTGTAGTAATGGCGCGGCCAGCCACCCACTGCGGGATATGCGCTGAGCCTGCCACACCCAACTAACTGACACACTATTTTGCATTAATTAACAATGAAGTTCCTTTTTCTCGTATATCAGTGGCTTATAGCCGCTCCCATACTGCTCGTTCTCACCATTGTCACCGCCATACTCACCATAGTGGGAGGCGTGTTTGACAGCGGCTGGTGGGGGTATTACCCGCCAAAAATATGGGCACGGTGCTGGTGTGCGCTGCTGTTTGTGAGGGTTAAGGTGGAAAACGCCGAATACATCGACAAGAACACGTCATACGTGTTTGTGGCCAACCACCAGGGGGCGTTCGACATATTTTCGATATACGGATTTCTGAACCACAACTTCAAGTGGATGATGCGCAAGGGGCTTGAAAACATTCCCCTTGTGGGCCTTGCATGCCGCGCCGCCGGCCACATAATGGTCGACAAGTCGACACCCGCCAAGCTGATGAAGACCATGCAGACGGCCGAAAAGCGGCTGAGCGGAGGCACGTCGCTTGTGATATTTCCCGAGGGCAGGCGCACCAGCGACGGCAGCCTGCAGCCCTTTAAGAAAGGGGCCTTCAAGCTGGCGCTGGAATTCAAGCTGCCCGTGGTGCCCATAACCATCGACGGATCCTACAAGGTGATGCCGCGCACATCGTTCAGCGTGACACCCGGCACCATAGTGCTGCGCATACACAAGCCCATAGCACCAGGGTCCGACGGCCACGACATCGGCAAGGTGGTGGAAGAAAGCTACAACTTGATTAAGTCTGACTACAGCGCTGACACACAATTGTGAATAGGCTCACGCAATTGTGTTTTTTGATTAACCAAACTAAAAAAAAGACGACGAAACTATAATGATTCCATTCGTACATCTGCACGTGCACTCGCAGTATTCAATCCTCGACGGCCAAGCTTCGGTGAAGAGTCTGGTGGACAAGGCCATGGGCAACGGAATGCGTGGCGTGGCGCTCACCGACCACGGCGACATGTTTGGCATTAAGGAACTGCACGACTACGTGAACAAGAAAAACGGCGACCACGACGGCAATATAAAAAAGCTGAAGAAGCAAATCGACGAGGAGAAGGCCAAAGAGGCCCCCGACCAAGCCGCAATTGCCGAACTTGAGAAGCAAGTGGCCAGCGAAACGGCCGCCAAGTTCAAGCCAATTTTCGGCTGCGAGGTGTATGTGGCCAACAAGACCATGCAGGAGCACACCGACAAGCGCGACATAGGCCGCCACCTGATATTGCTTGCAAAAAACTCCACAGGCTACCACAACCTGATAAAAATAGTGTCGAAGGCCTGGACCGACGGATTCTATATGCATCCGCGCACCGACAAGGCCACCATCAAGGCCCATCACGAGGGCATAATATGCTGCTCGGCCTGCCTGGGCGGCGAGGTGCCCAAGCTGATAATGAACGGCGAAATAGACAAGGCCCGCGAGGCCATTTTGTGGTTTAAGGAAGTGTTTGGCGACGACTACTATCTGGAGCTGCAGCGCCACAAGGCCACTGTGCCCCGGGCCAACCACGACACCTACCCCAAGCAGCAGCTGGTGAACGAACAGCTCATAAAGTTCTCGAAAGAGTTGGGAATTAAACTGGTGTGCACCAACGATGTGCACTTCACCAACGAGGACGATGCTGAGGCCCACGAACGGCTTATATGCGTGTCGACGGGCAAGAAGGTGAACGACCCCAACCTGATGATGTATTCAAAGCAGGAGTGGTTTAAGACGCAGGAGGAGATGAACGAGGTGTTTGCCGATGTGCCTGAGGCGCTGCAAAACACCAACGAGGTGCTCGACAAGGTGGAGTTCTACTCCATCGACCACAAGCCCATTCTGCCTAACTTTCCGCTGCCCGACGGCTTCACCGACAACAACGACTATCTGCGCTATCTGGTGTATGAGGGCGCAAAAAAGCTGTGGCCCGACATGGACGACGAGCACCGCGAGCGACTCGACTTCGAGCTCGAAACCATAAAAAACATGGGTTTCCCGGGCTACTTCCTGATTGTGCAAGACTACATAAAAGCGGCTCCAAAGCTGGGCTGCTCGGTGGGCCCCGGCCGTGGATCGGCTGCCGGCTCGGCCGTGGCCTACTGCCTGGGCATCACCAAAATCGACCCCATAAAATACGACTTGCTGTTTGAGCGCTTCCTAAACCCCGACCGCATATCGCTGCCTGATATTGATGTGGACTTCGACGACGACGGTCGTGCCAAGGTGCTGAAATACGTCACCGAAAAGTATGGGGCCGAGAAGGTGGCCCACATCATCACCTATGGCACCATGGCGGCTAAGATGGCCATCAAGGATGTGGCGCGTGTCGAAGACCTGCCGCTGGCCGAAAGCGACCGCCTGGCCAAGATGATTCCCAGCAAGCCCAACGACATGCCCGAGGACGAAAAAGGCAAAAAGTATAAGATCACCATAAAAAACTGCCTGAAGTGCTTCCCCGAGTTTGCGGCCGAGAAAAACAACCCCGACCCTCTTGTGGCCGACACGGTGAAATATGCCGAAAAGCTCGAAGGCAATGTGCGCAGCACCGGCGTGCACGCCTGCGGCGTGATCATTGGCCGCGACGACATCACCGACTGGGTGCCGGTGAGCACCGCCCCCGACAAGGACGGCACCAAGCTGATTGTGACCCAGTATGAAGGCAGCGTGATTGAGTCGACCGGTCTGATTAAGATGGACTTTTTGGGACTGAAGACGCTGTCGATTATCAAGGAAGCACTTGAAAACATAAAGTCGACCACAGGCCAAGACATCGACATTGAAAGCATACCCATCGACGACCCCAAAACCTACCAGCTGTATTGCGAGGGCCGCACCACGGGCACATTCCAATTTGAGTCGGCCGGCATGCAGAAATACCTCATCGAGCTGCAACCCAGCACGTTTGAAGACCTGATTGCCATGAATGCCCTCTACCGTCCGGGCCCAATGGAATACATTCCAGAGTTCATTCGCCGCAAAAAGGGCGAAGAGCCCATCAAATACGACATTCCATGCATGGAGAAGTATTTGAAGGACACCTACGGCATCACGGTGTATCAGGAGCAAGTGATGCTCCTGTCGCGCCAGCTGGCAGGCTTCACCCGCGGCCAGAGCGACACCCTGCGCAAGGCCATGGGTAAGAAGCAGATTGAAAAGATGAACCACCTTGAAGGCCTCTTCTATGAAGGCGGCGAGAAGAACGGATATGACCACAAGGTGCTAAACAAGATTTGGGAAGACTGGAAGAAGTTTGCGTCATACGCCTTCAACAAGAGCCACGCCACGTGCTACAGCTGGGTGGCCTACCAGACGGCCTACCTCAAGGCCAACTACCCGTCGGAATACATGGCCGCCGTGCTGAGCCGCAACCTCAGCGACACCGACAAACTCACCAAATTCATGGACGAATGCAAGGCTATGGGCATTAAGGTGAAGGGTCCCGACATAAACGAGAGTTTCCGCTCGTTCAGCGCCAACAAGGCCGGTGACATCCGCTTTGGACTGGGCGGCATCAAGGGCCTGGGCGGTAACGCAGTGAGCACCATCATCGAAGAGCGCAAGAAGAATGGGCCGTTTAAGGACATTTTCGATGTGGTGGAGCGTGTGAACCTCACGGCCTGCAACCGAAAGGCCATTGAAAATCTTGCCGTGGCCGGAGCCTTCGACTGCTTCAGCGAGGTGAGCCGCGAAGCCTTCTTCGAGCGCAATAACAAGGATGAAACGTTCAGCGACATTCTGGTGAAGTATGGCCAGCGCTACCAGGCCGACAAGGCCACACAGTCGGCATCGCTGTTTGGCGACATTGCCGAAACGCTCACAGCCAAGCCGCAGGTGCCAAAGGTGGAGCCTTGGGCCAACGTGGAGAAGCTGAAGCGCGAGCGCGAGCTGGTGGGCATGTATCTGTCGGGCCACCCGCTCGACCAATTCTACATCGAGCTGAAGTTTGGCTGCAGCACCAACATAAAAGATTTTAAGGAGATGGCCGACAAGACACCCCCCCTCGACAAGGAGCTGTCGTTTGGCGGCATAGTCACCGGCTTTGCGGAGCGTCCGTCGAAGCGCGGCGGCAACTACGGCAGACTCAAGATTGAGGACTACACCGACTCCTACGAAATATTCCTGTTTGACAAAAACTACATTGACTTCCGCAACTATGGCAAGGAGGGAACACCGGTGGTGGTGCGCGGCTCGTTCAGCAAAAACCGCTATAACGACAGGGTGAACTTCAACATTCGCACCATCGAGTTGCTGAGCAGCATCAAGGGCAACATGGTGCACAACATTTGCGTGCACGTCGCCCCAAGCCAAATCAAGCAGGCCTATCTGCTTAAAGACCAGCTGACGGCCTCTACCGAAAACCGCTGCGAGCTGAGGTTTAAGTTGACCGACCCTGCAAGCCGGCACGCGGTGGAGCTGCGGTCGCGCTTCAAGATGCCCGTCACAAAAAAACTGGTGGACCTGCTCGACGACATGGGGCTGAAGTATGAAATCAGCTAACCCCGCACAAAAGCGGCTTAAACTATTTTTACACTTTGCAGTGCGCAGCTTTGGCACGATTGCACTAACTTTGCAAAACAAATTTAATAACGCAATTTTTTAAACAAATACACTATCATGGCATTTAAATTCAATGACGATAACACAGCTGAGGAAATCAAGTCGGGCAAGGCCCTTGTGATTGATTTTTGGGCCGAATGGTGCGGCCCCTGCAAGCACATAGCACCCATAGTTGACGAGCTTGCCAAGGAATATGAAGGCAAGGTGCTGATAGGCAAATACGACGTAGAAGAGGGTGATGAAATTTTAGGCGAATACGGCGTGCGCAACATTCCCACCCTGCTGTTTTTCAAGGGCGGAGAACTTGTGGGCCGCAACGTGGGCTCGATTGAGAAGAGCGCGCTCAAGGAGAAAATAGACAAGCTGCTGCTGAGCGAATAGGCCGCAACAGCACACCCACCGGCACACAAGGCGGAGGCTGCAGGCTCTACAATATGGTGAGCTTCAGGCTATCCGCCTTGTTTTTTGCCAGAATTGCAGCTTTTGGCCCGTGTGACGGCAAAAAAGCAGCTGCCTCAGCTTTAGATTACAATTGAAAATTACTAAATTTGCATTCCTAAACAAGATTAGTTGATCGATGAGCTTACTAAAAAACATGTCGCTGGTGGTGATTTCGCCCGCAGCCGGATGGGATGACATTGACAAAAGCGGCTATCCGGCCTCCACGGTGCTCAGCGGGCTCTACTACCCGCTGCTGGCGCTCATGTCGGTGTCGTGCTTCTGCGCAATGCTTTACGACCACACGCTGACGCTGTCGATGTCGGTGATGCGCGCCGTGATAGCATTTGTGAGCTACTTCATTGCCTACTACACGGTGGTGTTTCTAATCG
Source organism: uncultured Muribaculaceae bacterium (assembly GCA_934667475.1). Classification (GTDB taxonomy): domain Bacteria; phylum Bacteroidota; class Bacteroidia; order Bacteroidales; family Muribaculaceae; genus Sodaliphilus. Next base: position 142,455 of record CAKUMB010000002.1, read on the forward strand.
ACTGCATGTTTCCACGCCAAACGCAAGGCAAGGTGGCCAAAGCGCGGTGCTGCAACTATGTGGCCTACATTCTGTCGTTTCTGGTGATACTGGAAACGCTGCTCAACGTGCTGCAGCAGTACCCGCCAATGAACTTTTTCAGAATCTATGCCTACGTGATTGCCTTCAGGGGGCTCGACTTTGTGAAGGTGGACAAGGCAGCGCGCACCAAATTTTTGCTGGTGTGCGGCACGCTGCTTATAGCAGTGCCCATTCTGCTGTCGAGGATTCTTGGCGCAGTAATAGTAGTCAACAATTAACGCACAAAACTATGGCAAAAAACAGCAACAAGACAAACGTCAACATAAAAAACCGCAGGGCCACATTCGATTATGAAATCATCAGCACCTACACCGCCGGAATGGTGCTCACTGGCACTGAAATAAAGTCGCTGCGCCTTGGCAAAGCCGGACTCACCGACACCTACTGCATAACGCAAAACCGCGAGGTGTGGCTCAAAAACATGTATATAGCCGAATATTCCTACGGCTCATACAACAACCACTACACCCACCGCGACCGAAAGCTGCTGCTCAACAAAAAGGAGATTGCCGATATCGAAAAGGCGGCAGCCCAGCCGGGCTACTCGGTGGTGCCGCTAAGGGTGTTCATCAATGAGCGCGGCCTGGCAAAAATAGTGATAGCCGTGGCCCGAGGCAAAAAACAGTTTGACAAGCGGCAGTCGATTAAGGAGCGCGATGACAAGCGCGACATGCAGCGAGCCATGAAGCGCTGACGCCTGCGGCTACAGTATTGCAACCATAGTGGGGCACCATCAAAGCGGCAACGCCGCGGTGGTGCCCCACTCCATTTCAGCGCCGATTTACATAAATTACAAAACAGAAACATTATTTTAAGCGAATTTATTGCTACTGTAAAAATTAATTTTTAATTTCGTAGCATAAAATTAAACGACGAATTCGTGTCACTTTAAGAACACATACGATGAAGAGGCAAATTGCAACAATATTCAAAGAACAATTCGCAGCAGAGCCTGCTGCCATCTGCTCGTCGTCGGGCAGAATCAACCTGATAGGCGAGCATTTAGACTACAACGGCGGCTACGTGCTGCCCGGGTCAATCGACAAGTGCATAATGGCAGCCATAAAGCCAAATGGCACCGACAAAGTGAGGCTGCACTCTGTGGACATGAACGATGATTGCGAATTTGCCCTCAGCGCCGACGCTCCCGCTCAGCAGTGGGCGCGCTATGTGTATGGCGTGTGCCGGGAAACGATGAAGCGCCAAGGCCAGGTGCAAGGCTTCGACGCCGCATTTATGGGCAATGTGCCTCTTGGCGCAGGTCTGTCGTCGTCGGCAGCGCTGGAATCGTGCTTCGCATTTGCCATCAACGACTTGTTTAACGGCAACGCCATCGCCAAAACCGAGCTGGCAAAAATCGGGCAGGACACCGAGCACAACTATTGCGGTGTGAACTGCGGCATAATGGACCAGTTTGCCTCGGTGATGGGCCTTGAAGGCAAGCTTGTGAGAATCAACTGCGAAACGCTTGACTACGACTACGTGCCGTTCGCCCCCAAAGGCTACCGCCTGGTGCTTATTGACACCAAGGTGAAACACGAGCTGGTGAACTCGCCCTACAACCAGCGCCGCAACTCGTGTGAGCGCGCTGCCAAGGCCCTTGGCGTGAAGTTGCTGTGCAACTCCAGCATCGACAAACTGCCATCGGTGAAAGGGCTGATTTCTGACGAGGACTACAAGCGGGCCGAATATGTGCTGGCCGAGCAAAAGCGCGTGATTGACGTGTGCGAAAGCCTGAAGCGCGACGACTACGAGGCGGTGGGCAAGCTGATGTATGAGACTCACCACGGGCTGTCGGCCCTGTATGAAGTGAGCTGCGAAGAGCTTGACTACCTCAACGAGGTGGCGCGCGAATGCGGAGTGACCGGATCGCGCATGATGGGCGGTGGCTTTGGCGGCTGCACCATCAATCTGGTGAAGGACGAATTGCACGATGCCTTTGTGGCTGAGGTCACGAGCAAGTTTGAGGCCAAATTCGGCCACAAGCCCGGCGTGATTGATGTGAAGATATCCGACGGCGCACACAAAGTGTGCTGACGAAGCAAATGTGAGAATACAAAAAAATACATTCAAAAAATTATAACTCATTTAACTAATGAAACCAACTCTGTTTGTACTGGCTGCCGGAATGGGAAGCCGCTATGGAGGCCTGAAGCAGCTTGATGGGCTGGGCCCGCATGGAGAGACAATTATGGACTACTCCATCTACGATGCCATTAAAAGTGGCTTCGGCAAAATCGTGTTTGTAATCAGAAAAGACTTTGAGGAGGACTTCCGCAGCAAGATTCTCTCGAAGTATATCGACCACATACCCACCGAGGTGGTGTTTCAGTCGGTTGACGCGCTGCCCGGCGACTTTGTGTGCCCGGCCGACCGCGTGAAGCCTTGGGGCACCAACCACGCCCTGCTCATGGGCAAGGACGTGATCAACGAGCCTTTTGCCATCATCAATTCTGACGACTACTATGGCCGCAACAGCTTTGAGGTGATGGCCAAGGAGCTGATGTCGCTGCCCGCCGACTCAAAGAACAACTACTGCATGGTGGGCTTCAACGTGGGCAACACCATGTCGGAGAGCGGCACTGTGTCGCGCGGCGTGTGCGAAACCAAGGGCGACTATCTGGTGTCGATTGTGGAGCGCACCAGCATTGGCTACAATGCCGACCACGAAATTGAATACAACGATGAGGAGGGCAAGCACATGCTCGACCCGATGACTCCCGTGTCGATGAACTTCTGGGGCTTCACCCCCGACTACTTCAAATACAGTGAAGAGGGCTTTGTGGAGTTCCTCAACAAGAGCATCAACGTGCCCAAGTCGGAGTTCTTCATTCCCACCCTCGTGGATGAGCTCATTGAGAATGGCGCCGCCAAGGTGAAGGTGCTGCGCACCGACTCCAAGTGGTTTGGCGTGACCTACAGCGCCGACCGCCAGGGCGTGGTTGACAAATTCGCCCAGCTGCACCGCGACGGTGTGTATCCCGACAAGCTTTTCTAAAAGCAAAGCATATTATAGCATAAGCATAAACAAGCCTGGGTTCACAATGAAGTGAGCCCAGGCCTTTTTTATGCCTTGCGTTAGAATGACTGCTACTTTATGCGGTAATAGTAGCCAAGGCGCACCATAAGCGACATGCCTGCCGAGCCCGAGAAGGTGTCCTTCTTGTGGCTGCTGAACACGTCGTTGAGCCCATAGTAGAACCGCCCCTCGAGGCTGAACGAGTGACGGCGGCGTGTGTACAGTTCCACGCCCAGGCCTGCCGAGATGCCATAGTCCACCTTGTTTTTCACCGGCAGTGTAAACTGGTCGGTGTTGCGGTTGGCCGATGGGAAATCGGGTATCTGCTTGAAGTTGGCATAGTCGAAATTGGCCGAGGTGGAGTTGGCTATCATATAGGCCAGCTCGGGACCGGCGTTGAAGTAAACGTGACAGCGGTCGCTGCCAAAATAGATGTGTGTGAGAAAAGGCACCTGCACATAGGTGAAGCGGCGCTGAAACTGATAGCTGTAGCCGTCGAACTGCTCCTTCCAGCCGCGCTGCTGCACGTTGACCTCGGCAATGAGGCCGAAGTGCTTCTCCTCCATGTAGCGAAACGCCACACCGGCCTCGATTCCGCCAAGCATGCCCTGCGGCACCGACGGATTGAACGACACCTTCGACAGCGTGTAGCCGGCATGGCCGCCGATGGCCACGTTGGGCTCGAAGTGCTGCGCACCGGCCACTGTGGCGGTTGCGGCCATTGCAGCCGCCATTATAGTCTTTAACATTGCTTTCATTCCTGACATTTGCCCTATAATTAGCGCACCACATAGCGCGTTTGGCCCGACGGGGTGCAGTGCACTATCACATACGACTTGTTAAACAGCCCGCCCCAGTTGCTGGCGCGTGTGAAGTTGAAGTTCGACTGCACGCCTTCATACCGTGGCGTGCTCTCGTTGATCACGGCGCTGCCGGCAAGCGACTTCATCACATACAGGCCCACATCGAAGCCCATAAGCCCCATTTTTGGGGCCGTATTCATCATGTCTTCGCCAAACTTGGCCTTATACAGACTCTCCACCCTGCGCGGGGCCGCCGTGGCCGGACTGTAGAAGCGGCTGAAGTAGTAGGTGTTGATTTTGTGCAGCTGGCGCACCGTCTCTTTGGGATATATTATGTATTCGGGGTAGCCGATGAGGGCTATGTCGCAATCGAAGCGGTCGCTCTTCACCGCGGCAAGCGCGCCAACGAACTTAGAGGTGAGCTTGCGGCTGCCGCTGTTGGGCAGAAACACGTAGTTGGTGCCCGGGTCGAGGTATTGCGACAGCTTTTTGGATGTCAGGTCGCTTGCTATGGTCAGCGTCTTGTGGCTCATTTTGCGTGCCACTATCTCGTTTTTAATGTTGGAATACATGTCCTTGTCCTCTGTTTCGGGGTCTTCAAGAAACACCACCGTGTGCTTCTTAAAGCGGTCGCAAATCCAGTCGCCAACATATGTGGCCAGATATGAGGCAGGCACATTGGCTTGAATCACGCTGGAATTGCTGGCGTAGTCGTCGTTTTTCATCGAGAAGCAGTTGAGCACGGCTATGCCGTTGCGCTCGCCGAAGTTGTTGATGCGCTCGAGCTGCTTTGGCTCGCTGGGCGCGATTATCAGGTCGAACTGCTTCAACTCTGGCAGGGCCAGGATGCTGTCGGTCTTGTTGAGGTTGTGCTCGGTGTCATACACGTTGATGCTGATTTTCTTGCCGCCCGCCTTGCCAATGCTGTCGGCGGCAATCAGGAATCCCTTGTAGAACTCGGTGTAGAGCAGTGCCTGCTTGGGCGGATCTTGCTTTTGCAGCTGGAATGGCAGTATGATGCCTATTCTCACCTCATTGCCCGACTTGGCCTTGTGCAGCTGACTATACACGCTGCCAATCTTGCCCGAGTAGGTGCGTTCCAGCTCTTTCTCGGTGGCAGTGCTCGAGTTCACCATCTTCTCCTCATATCCGCTTTGTGGCAGATATATCACCTTGCCCTTTTTCAGCTTGTCGACGCCGGGATTGTTGTCGCGCAGCTGCGCCACCGTCAGCCCATGGCTGCGTGCCACACTCTCGTAAGTGTCGCCCTGCTTCACGGTGTATGGCACAAACTGGCGAAACTCCCTGCTCACCTTAATGTCTTGCGGTGTGTTGGGCTTGATTTTAATCACATCGTCGGCGCGGAAGCTGCCATTGCCCAGTCCGGGGTTGAGGGCAATCACGTTTTCTACACTGGTGTTGTATTTGTGCGCCACGCCATAGAGGGTTTCACCGCGCTTGATGGTGTGGAATATCACACCCGCACTCTGGCGGTCGGGCGCGGCGGTGGCTGCCTTGCGGGCTATGGGAATCACAATTTCGTCGCCCACATTCATGGCAATGTCGATGCTGGGGTTGGCCTCGATGAGGCGCTCCTGGCTGATGCCGTAGGCCTTGGAGATGCCATACACGGTTTCACCCTTCTTCACGATGTGCACCACAGTTTCATAGGTGGCACTGGCCGCGCTGCGGTGCGCCGTAGCGGCACCAGCCTTGCCGCCGAAGGCCGACACGGGGAAAAACAGTGTTTGGTCTTTCACAAAGCCCTCGCTGGCCGAGGGGTTGTATTTAATAATATCGTCTTTGGTGACACGCAGCTTCTGCGCCACCTCATACACCGACTCGTTTTTCTTCACCTTATAGTAGTAAAACGATTCACGGCCTATGGTCTTGACGGGCAGCCGGAGCTGGGCCGACATTGGCATTTGTGCCATGAGCAGCATTGCGGCGGCCGCCATAAAAGTCTTGTAGAATCTCATATCTTAATTTTTTAGTTTTCTGCAATTTACATTAGAGTGCAAATGTAGCAATAATTATTCAACTCAGCGGCCTTACCCTACCGATATTATCTGATTAGGGGGTTCACCACCCTCTCGCCTATCAGCTGTGCAATGGCCCGGCGCTGGGCGTAGAGCTGCGACAGACGCTGCAATATGTCGGTAGCCTCGGCGTCGGAGGCCGTCTTCAGTTGGCTGTTGAGGTCCACTATGCGGCACTCGATCATAGCGTTTTTCCACCCGTTGATGGCCTTAGGCAAAAGGGTGTAGAGCCGCTGCTCGTCGGTGACAATGGTGGCAAACTGAGTGTGGATTTTGCTGAGCGGCTGCTCGTCGTTGGCCAAGTCCCACGACGTTTCTCGTATTTCGTCGTTGGGCGAGCTGCACAACACTTTTTCGAGATAAAGTTTGCGGAATTCGTTCACACGCTGCGTGATGCGTCCATCGATGCGCGCGCGCAGCCGCGACTCCATTTGCTCCACATCTTCGATATCGATGCTTCCCCTGCGCGAGGCCCACCGCGTGAGTCGGCCGAAGACTTCATTGCCGTTGCGGTTCTGCTCGTCTATGACCCTGTTGAGGTCGGTGTAAAAAGGCTCAACCTCTTTAAGGGCTTCCTCGTAGATCAAGTCGTAGATGCGGTTGGAAAACCGCATCTCATCGGCATCGAGCTCGGTTTTCACATATTCGGTGACGGTGACTGGCACCTTTGAGCCGTCCACGGCCTCCAAGTCGCAAATGTAGCACATGCCATACTTCACCACATAGCGTATGAGTTCGCGCTCTTGCGGAAACAGCAGTTGCTGCTGCGCTGTGGCGGGCCGGGCCGTGACTGCGGCTGGCTGACTGGGCTGCGGTTGTTGTGGTGGTGACGGCTGCTGCACCAGCTGCGCTCCCTCGGCGCGGCGCTGCTCGCGCTGGCGGCGCTTTAACTCCTCGGCCTTACCGGCCTTGATGGAGTCGGCAATGGATGCCAGCAGCACGTCTTCGGGGATATTGAATGTGCCACTGCACTCCTTGGCATACACGGCGCGCGTGATTTGCGACGGGATCACAGCTATCGACCGCACCACGTCTTGCACCACGGCCGAGAGCTTTATGGGGTCGTTGTGCGCATTTTCAAGCAGTATGCGGGTCTTGAACCTAATGAAGTCGGTTTCGTGCCCGGCAATGTATTGCTTAAACTCGGCTGCAGTGTGCGAGCGCGCAAAGCTGTCGGGGTCTTCACCGTCGGGCAGCAGCAGCACCTTTATGTTAAGACCCTCGGCAAGAAGCATGTTGATGCCGCGCAGCGAGGCGTGGATGCCGGCGCTGTCGCCGTCGTAGAGTATGGTGACATTGTCGGTGAAGCGGTGAATCATGCGTATCTGCCCCTCGGTGAGCGATGTGCCCGACGAGGCCACCACATTTTCAATGCCTGCCTGGTGCATCGATATCACGTCGGTGTATCCCTCCACCAGAAAGCACTTCTGCTCGTTGACTATGGCGCGCTTGGCCTGGTAGAGGCCATACAACTCGCGGTTTTTAACATAGATGGCCGATTCGGGCGAGTTGAAATACTTGCCCACGTTGGGCACCTTCTTGAGCACGCGGCCGCCAAAGGCTATCACCTTGCCCGCCACATTGAATATGGGGAACATCACACGGCCGCGGAAGCGGTCGAAGCCGCCACCGCGCTTATCGTCGATGCAAAGGCCCACCTCAAACAGGTATTTCTTGTTATAGCCCTTTGCTGTGGCTGCGCTGTAGAGGGCTGTGCTGTTCTCGGGCGAATAGCCTAGGTGGAATTTGCGTATGGTGTCGTCGGTGAAGCCGCGCTCGCGAAAGTAGGACAGGCCTATGTTGCGGCCCTCGTCGGTGTCGTGCAGCTGACTCTCGAAAAAGCCGCTGGCATACTCATTGACCACAAGCATGCTCTCGCGCTCGCTCTGCTGCTCGCGCTCGGCGTCAGTGAGCTCGCGCTCGTGCACCTCGATGTGGTATTTGTTGGCCAGATATTTCAGCGCCTCATAGTAGCTGATTTGCTCATGCTCCATTATGAAGTTGACGGCGCTGCCGCCCTTGCCGCAGCCAAAACAGTGGCACAGTCCCTTGGAGGGCGACACCACAAACGACGGGGTCTTCTCGTTGTGAAACGGACACAGGCCAACGTAGTTGGCTCCGCGCCGGTGTAGGCTCACAAAGTCGGAAACCACGTCGACAATGTTGGCTGTATCAAGTATTTGGGTGACTGTAGCTCTGTCAATCATGTGTCAATGCGCATTTACAAGCCACAAATTTACGAAAATTATGTGCCAATTCAAAATGCCTACCATTACGCCATTTGCCCGAAAAATCACTAATTTTGCACCATATTACAGCACAGTGCGGCTTTGAGCCGCCACACAAAGCACAAAAAATGCGGAAATGAACAAACCACGACAAATAGAGTTGCTTGCCCCGGCACGCAACATGGAGGTGGCCATCGAGGCCATAAGGCATGGTGCCGACGCCGTGTATATGGGTGCGCAAAAGTTTGGCGCGCGGGCTGTGGCCGGCAATAGCCTCGACGACATAAGGCAGGTGTGCGACTATGCACACACATTTAGTGCAAAGGTTTATGTTACGGTCAACACCATTCTGTATGACAACGAATTAGAGCAAGCACAGAAACTAATTTGGGACCTGTACTACGCCGGGGTCGACGCACTGATTGTGCAAGACCTGGGCATACTGCAAATGCACCTGCCGCCCATAGCCCTGCACGCAAGCACTCAGTGCGACCTGCGCACCCCCGAGAAGGCGCGCTTTCTGGAGTCGCTCGGATTCACCCAGCTGGTGCTGGCGCGCGAGCTCACGCTGGGCGAGGTGGAGGCCATTGCCAGCGCGGTGAAGGCTCCGCTTGAGGGATTTGTGCACGGCGCGCTGTGCGTGAGCTACAGCGGCCGCTGCCAGGCGAGTCAGGCCATTTGCGGCCGCAGCGCCAACCGCGGCGAGTGCTCACAGATATGCCGCCTGAAATACGACCTCACCGACTCCGAGGGGCGGGTGCTGGTGGCAGGCAAGCACCTGCTGTCGCTGAAAGACAACAACCAAAGCCGCAACCTGCGCCAGCTGATTGACGCCGGCATAAGCTCTTTTAAGATTGAGGGGCGGCTGAAAGATGCCTCCTATGTGAAAAACGTGGTGGCCTACTACCGACAAGCACTCGATGCCATAATCGATGCCGACGACTCGCTGAAGCGTGCATCGGCCGGACGCTGCACCTACACCTTCACCCCGCAGCTCGACCAGAGCTTTAACCGTGGCTTCACCGACTATTTCGTCAACGGGCACCCTCTGCCCAATGGGTACAAAATGGCTGCTACCGACACGCCAAAGTCGGTGGGCGAACCGCTGGGACGCGTGGTGCGCGCAAGCGGACTGCAGCTGGCCATAGGCACCTCGAAGGCCATTGCCAATGGCGACGGGCTGAGCCTGGTGAATGCCAACGGAGAGATGGTGGGAGCACGCGTGAACCGCGCCGAAGGGGCTATGGTGCATTTGCGCGAACCGATAGGCGCTAAGCGCGGCGACATGGTGTACCGCACATTCAACAAACTGCTCGCCGACAAACTGGCCAAGCCATCGGCCCAACGGCTGATTTGGGTCGACGCCTCGCTAAGGCAGGCCAATGGCAAACTTATAGCAGAACTTAAAGACGAACGAGGCAACAATGTGATTCACAGCATTGAGCACGAAGCAACAATAGCCAACACGCCACAAGAGCAAAGGCAGCGCGAGGTGATGCAGAAGCTTGGAGGCACCATCTACCGCCTGCGCCACTGCACTGCGCTCGACGGGCAGTTCATTCCAGCCTCGGTGCTCACGCGCCTCAGACGCGAGACCATTGAGCTACTCGACCGCGCCCAACTGGCAAGCCGCCGCAGACTGCTGCCGGGCAAGCGCAGCGACGCCCACTGCCCCACCGCAAGCCTTGGCTATGCCGACAATGTGGCCAACCACCTTGCCGAAGCCACCTATGCCCAATGCGGCGCCACGGTGGCCGAACCTGCCATGGAGTGCTGGGACGGCGACAAAAGCCCGCTGGGCAAGGTGGTGATGAACACCCGCTACTGCATTAGGCGCGAACTGGGATGCTGCCTGCGCGATGCCAAAGCGGCACACCGCCTGCCCCGCACACTGCAGCTGCGCTGCGGCCGCACCGTGATGCAGGTGGCGTGCCACTGCGACAAATGCGAAATGGAATTGGTGTTGATAAGCAAGTGATTGACTAAGGTTGCTTAATGCTTAGCTTAAAGCCGTCGGCATCGCGCCATGCGGGAAACTTCTGGCGGAAGCGCTCCAAGGCCTCAGGCGAAAGGTCGGCCGCAACTATGCAGCTGCCTTCGGCGCGCTGGGCTATGCACTTGCCCTTGAAGTCGAACACAAGTGAGGTGCCATCGCCATAGTTGACGCCGGTGCCATCAATGCCGCTGCGGTTGGCGCCGCACACATAGCACTCGTTTTCGATGGCACGGGCGGCAAGCAGAGTGCGCCATGCGTTGATGCGCGCCATGGGCCAGTTGGCCACCACCAGCAGCACATCGTAGGCATTGTCCACGTTGCGGCAAAACACCGGGAACCTGACGTCGTAGCAGGTGATGAGCTTTATGTTCATGCCACGGAAGCGCACTATGGGCGCCTCGCGGAATCCGCGGTTATACACCTTGTCCTCTCCGGCAAAGCCAAACAGGTGGCACTTGTCATAGAACGTCTCGTCGTCGTGCGGCTCGATGAAAAACGCACGGTTGTAGAGCTGGCCCGCAGTGCGTGCCAGGAAACTGCCGGCAATGGCCACGCTGTGCTCGTTGGCCATGGTCTTTAGCCGCTGAATGGTGTCGCCCGTTCCACGCTCGGCCAGCTGCTGTGCAAGGTCGGCGTCGTCGGCTATGAATCCCGTTGAAAACATCTCTGGCAACACCACCACATCGGTGTCGTCGGGCATTTGGCGCATGGCCTCGGCCACACGGGCAAGGTTTTGCTCCTTGTCGGCCCAGCAAATGTCGCTCTCAATTATTGAGACCCTTAAATTTCTTGACAGCATATATGTTGTTGAGTGTTATGAAAAAAGGCCTTCGCAAACACTAAAGGCCCGTTGAAAACTTCTCGGGAAAGCGGGCGTAGGCATGCCCGGCATAGTAGTGCTTTATGGCCAGCAAGTCGACCTCGACATCGTCCGTAGGTTCGAAAACCTTGTCGATGCACACGTGCTTGTGCTTGTAGTCGATGTAGGCCAGCAGCACTGGCACGCGCGAGTCGCGCGCAATGTGCAAGAATCCCTTGTGCCATTTTGGGTTGAGGCTGCGGGTGCCCTCAGGCGTCACGGCAATGGCAAGGCGCCGGCACTGCGACATGTGCGCCACAACGCTTGCCGACACGTTGGTGCGGCGGTGCTGCGCCACAGGCACACCGCCTATGGCTTTAAGCAAAAAGCCCAAAGGGAAGAAAAACCAGGTGTCCTTCATCATGAAGCCGGCGGTCATTCCCTTTGAGCGTATGCACAGTTCTCCCAAAATGAAATCCCAGTTGCTGGTGTGCGGCGCAACGCAAATTATGCACTTGTCGGGCATGTCGACGTTGACGCTGAAGCGCCAGCCCGCGGATTTCAAAATCAGTCCTGCAATATTCAAATCGTTATCAGTCTTTATTTGCTCTTGGGCACGAGAGTATTCATTTCCTTAACAATCTTCTCGGTCTCCTCGTGCATGTATTTTGCAAGGTCGCGCTCGGCCTGCTTGAAAAATGCGCGGCGGGCCACATTGTAGGCCTTCTTGCTGTCGAATTCCTTGGGCTTCTTGTCGAAGTCAACCGACACTCGGTTCACAGCCTCGGCCTGAAGCAGAGCGATGTTAACGATTATGTTGTCCCACTTGTCGAAGTCGGCGCCTTCGATTGTGTCTTCAGCAAAGAAGCACTCTCCCACCATTTCGCTGCAAGCGAAACGGATTGCCTTTTTAAGTTGTCTTTTGTTAGCCATAGATGGATGTTTATTGTTTTTAGAATATTGAATTTCTGTCACATTGTGGCGGCCATGCCACCATAATGCTTTGCTAAGTTACAAAAAATTATTCACACTGCAAACTCAGCGGTAGGTGCGCAGTGGCGGATAGAACGCATTCGGGTAGTATTCGAGCTTGAAATTGTCGGGCGTAGTGCCAATCAATATAATCACGTCGTACTGCACGGGCATTTGCAGGCGGCAATAGTTCACATAGCCGTTGGCGGCATTCACGAGGTTGCGCATCTTCTGGCGCGTGATGGCCCGCATGGGGTCGAAGTGGGCGGCGCTGGTGCGCGTCTTCACCTCCACAATGTGCAGCACGCGGTCGGCCGACTGCGCCACAATGTCGATTTCAAGGTGGTTGAGCCGCCAGTTGGTTTCCCTGATGGTCATCCCCTGCTTTATGAGGAATTCAGTGGCTGCGGTCTCGCCGGCCGAGCCCAGTTGGTTGTGAAAAGCCATGTCTGCTTGGTTTGTTGCGTTAATACAGGTGCAAATATATCAAAAGCGCGGCAAAAAGAAAAGGGTTGCGAGCCTAAAACACACAACCCTTTTCCCAGCTAATTAAAATGCGCCAAACGCACCTGCTCATTTCCCCACTCCCGGAGCGTTACGATATGCGCTATTGTGCGGTGCTTATGGTCGGCCAGTGCGGCCTGTCAGTAAAGCGGTAACCGTTGACGACGATGTGCCGCTCGTCAGCGTATAGCTGCTGCCAGACGACATGCCGGGGCAAGTGATGAGGACAGAACTGCCTCTTCCACCCTGTCCGCCCGGGCCGCCACCTGGAGCCTGTGCGGCCGAATGCCAGCCACCGCCTTGGCCCGACGTTGTGTAGTTGCCCGGAACGGTGAATGTGGCCAGCACGGTGTCGCCGTCCTTCAGCGTCACCTCGGAGTTGGCGGTCAGAGTCTGCGAACGTCATCGACAGCGACTCTACGCCAAACGACGACGCTGAGCCATCGGCATACCGGAACGAAAGATATGGGTAGGCTTCGGCACCTGCCACCAGGGCAAGCACCAATGAAACCATTAATAGTAGGAACCTCTTCATATGCATTTTTCTAAGCCATGTGAATGGATATATTATTTTTACTATTTTTCTCGTTTTGGTTGCAAAATAAAACATTTAGGCCCACTCAGCAAAAGATATTCGACCAACACACCGATTATTTAAGTCAATCAGCAATTTAATGCAAAAACACATCAGAGCAAATTCAACCCGCTTGGCGGAATTAATTCAGCACGTGCCCGACAGCCCGCTTTGCGCGCATAACACTCAGCCAAGCCACAAACTTGCTTAAAAATGTGGTGACGATAGCGTGCGCTCCATTGCGCACCACTGCGATTTTTTGATTAATTTTGCACGCAGAAAGCAACTACACTCAACTTACGACAAATGGGTTTTGAACTATTCATAGCACACCGGCTGAAACTCGGCTCAAATGGCAGCAAGGGCTCTCCGAGCCTCAACGTGGCGCTGATAGGCGTGGCGCTGGCCATTGCAGTGATGATACTCTCGATAGTGATAGTGATGGGATTCAAGAGCGAAATATCAAGCAAAATATATGCGCTCGACCCGCACATAAAGGTGACCAACGCCGCCGTGGGCATCGACAACAACATTGCCACCGTCGACAGCCGCGATGTGTTTGCGCCCATCATGGCCGACAGTGCGTTTAAATCGCAAATATCGAGCATGAGCCTCACTGCCGAGAAGCCAGCCATCTTGAAAACCGACAGCGACTTCAAGGGCATAGTGTATCGAGGCGTGGACGACGGCTTTGACTGGAGCTACATCAAAAGCCACCTGACGGGCGGACGCCTGCCGCGCATAGCCAGCGACGCACTGAATGAGGTGGTGATTTCAAAGACCATTGCCAACCAGCTGGGGCTGAAGGTGGGCGACAAAATACTCACCTACTTCATCGACTCGAAGGTGAAGGTGCGCAACTCGCACATAGTGGGCATTTTCAACACCGACTTCGACCACTTCGACAAACAGGTGATGATGGGCAACATTGCCCTTATTCAGCAGGTGAACGGATGGAACAGCTATGTGGGCAACTATGTGGGCATCGACATGGCCAACACCGGCACGGTGAGGGAGGAGTCGTACTCGCTGTTTAAGACACTGGCGCTGTGGACCTACGAGAAGGGCGGCGACACACTGTATAACGTCACCAACACGCAGGACAACAACAAGTCGTTTTTCACATGGCTTGGAATGCTCAACATGAACGTGGCCATTATACTGATACTGATGATGGTGGTGTCGGGCTTCACTCTGGTGTCGGCCCTGCTGATGATAGTGCTCGAGCGCATTAGGCTGGTGGGCCTGCTCAAGGCCATGGGCGCCACCAACGGCTCGGTGAGGCGCATATTCATCTACTTGACCCAGAAACTGATAATCAAGGCTCTGATTGCCGGCAACGCGGTGGGGCTGGGCCTGGCACTGCTGCAGCAGAACTTCCACATAGTGAGGCTCAACCCTGAGGCCTACTACATGCCCTATGTGCCAATCGAAATCAACGCCACAAGCCTTGTGGCACTCAACGTGGCCATAGTGGTGATTTCCTACATCACGCTGCTGGGCCCGTCGTACATAGTGTCGTCGATCAAGCCCACATCCACAATGAAGTTTGAATAAGGGAGGAGGGGTTCAGTCCTCTGCCGTGCACTCGTGAATCATCGACACCAGCGCGCTGCGGTCGAGCACCGATATGGTGCTCGACGTGTAGTCTACTATGCCCCGGGCCTTGAGCGAGCTGAGCGCACTGACGAGCGCGGTGCGCCGGGTGCCCAGCATAAGGCACAGGTCCTTCTGGCGGAAGGAGATGGCAATATCGGCCGACGCCTTGCTGGTGAACATCGACACCATGAAGGCTATGCGCTCGGCCACCAGACCGTGCGACATGTGCTGCAGCGACAGTTTGGGCTTCTGCGCGTTGCGCGACAGGTAGTTGAGAATGTTGAACAGAAACACGTCGTCGCTGCGCACTATGCTCATATAGTCGGCCTTAGAGAGCTGCAACATGCCGCAGTCGCCCACCGCATAGAGGTCGAACGGATAGGCCGGCTCGCGGCCAAACATGAAGTCAGCCCCAACCACATTGGGCGCAGACAGCGTCTGCGCCACGGCCACGCGGGCGGCTGCACCCGACGTCACCGAACGCGCCTTGCCCGACACAATGAAGCGCAGGTGGGTCGAGGCGCTGCCCGAGGCAATGATGCGCTGCCCGTCGCTGAACTTCAGGAAGTGAAACGGTATTTTGGCCACAAGCGCGGAAATCTGCTCGTGGCTCGCCCCTTGGAACAAAGGCAGTTCCATCAGTTTATCAAACATATTGACATTTTCGCTATTCATTGTTCTTTAGGATTTTTTATCGTTGTCGGCATACACCTTTGCAAACTGCCTGGCTTCGGCTTCACCCTCAAACTGCGCGAGGGGTATCACCAAATAGGTGTAGCGCCGCACCGCAAGCCTAAGCAGCAGCGAATTGGCGTCGGCAGTGACCCCAGCCACCTCACCGCGCGCTATTAGGCGCGGCTGCCGACGCTCGTCGGCAAATGTGAGCAGCAAGTCGCCATTGGGCCGCTGTGCCACGCACTTGCCGGCCACCGACCAGCTTGCCTCCAGCGACAGCACGTAGTAGATGTAGAGCAGCGCCATAGCCATAGGCGCCGCCACCAGCACCAGCATCAGTGCCACCACAATAAAGTTGACATTTATCACGGCCAGCGAGGCGCACACCAGCACTGGCAGCGCCAGCAGTGGCCACCAGTCGGCCAGAAATGCCTTGAGCACCTTCTGAAGGTAGGCCGTGGGAGATATCTTAAAGCAACCTTCTTTCATGCCATGTTGCGCAGCCAGAGCTGACTCACTTGGTGTCTAAAAATGCGAAATACACCGCTGCGATGAGCAGCACAAACGCCACTGCGTGGTTCCAGTGCAGCGACTCGCCCTTGAAGCACAGGGAGGCAAACACCGTGAACACCGTGAGCGTGACCGCCTCCTGAATCACCTTGAGCTGCATAAGCGTGAATGGGCCTCCGTTGCCCACAAAGCCCAGGCGGTTGGCCGGCACCTGAAAGCAGTATTCGAGCAGCGCGATGCCCCACGAGAGCAATATCACGCCATACAGCGGCCAGTTGCTGGTCACGCCCATGTCTTGCAGTTTGAGGTGGCCATACCATGCCAGCGTCATAAACGCATTCGACACCACCAGCAGGCCCACTGTGGTGAGCCCCAATGCCACCTGACTCATCGCTTGGCCCTCCTTTTGCCAGCCTTGCCTTGCTTAGCCAGAGCGGCGCGGTGCTGCTCAATTTGGGCATAGCCCGCGGCATAGGCGGCCATGTTGAGCGGAATCAGTGTCTGGCAGAAGCCGGTGCCCTCGCGGTTGTAGAGGCGGCTTAGGCGCACGTAGTGCTTGCCATTGCCGCGCGTCACGTCGAACACCTGACGCTTGCGCGCCTGGGCTTTGTCGGCCAGCGGCGAGTGGCCTCGAGGCGCTATGCCCCGCAGCTCGTCGGCCAGGCCGCCCGGCCACAGCCACACGGGGCGTATTTCGGAGCATGGCGAATAGCCGAGCCCCGTCCACATGGTGGTGAGAATCGGATCTTCGCCAGGCAGCACCCCCTCGATGACCACCGTGGCGGTGGAGATGCGGCGCGGAATGAAGTCCTGGTCCACCACATAGTCGCGGCCGCTGCCGGTGAAGTCCTCGCCGAGCAGGCTGTGATAGAACGTGCGCGACAGTTCCTCGGTGAACACCGCGGGAGTGATGTCGGCCTTGGCTATGTGGCGCGCCAGCAGGTGCTTCTCATTCTGCTCGCGAATGTAGCCCATGCCCTTATCTGGGCGGCCGCTGTAGGAATAGTTGGTGCGGGTGAGTATGCCCGACGGCTCGTCGGCCAAGTCATATTTCACATATTTGAAGTTGCCCGTCTCAAAATAGGCGCCGTGGCCCTGCGCGTCGATTACGCCAAAATTGGCCTCCACGTGCAGCGGGCGCGGCAGCGAGTCGAGCAGGCGCTGGAAGTCGGCCACGGTGGCGCACTTCTTCAGGGCCAGAGCCATAAGGCGGCCTTCCTGGTCCATGTGTTTCACCGTGTCGGAGTTTACATTGTAGGAGGCCGTGTTCATAATGGCGAAGCCCTGCTTGTTGAAGCCCATCCAGGCATTGGCATTGGCAGTGTCGGTGGCGTTGAACAGCGCCACATATTCATAGCAGCCGCGCGAGGCGGCTATGCGCTCCACCTTGTTGTTCTGGTCGTCGGTGTCGCGGTTTTTCCACAGCAGCGGGCGGCCGTTTGCCGTAAGGCGGCCCGACACTATGGCTGAGGTGCACGCCAGTGCGCCCAGCACGCAGCACAGCAGCAGTGATGCAATCAGTTGTCGTTTCATGTGGTTGAGTATATGCAAATTTTCCTCAAAATTACAAAAGTAGCCGCTAATCACAAAATAAATTCGTAAATTTGAATTTAAATATATGGCAACAGCAATGGACAAATATATATTCTCAATCGACATCCCCGTAAGAGACTACGAGCTCGACAGCGAGGGCATAGTGAACAACGCCAACTACCTGCACTACCTGGAGTATACGCGCCATGAGTTTTGCAAACACGCTGGCCTGTCGTTCAAGGACATGACCGACGCCGGCATAGTGCCAGTGGTGGCCCGCATCGAGGTGGACTACAAGACCCCCTTGCACAGCGGCGACACCATGACCAGCAGCCTGTGGCTTGAGCAGAAGGGCGTGCGCTTCATTTTCCACCAGAATGTGTTCAACAAGGCCACTGGCAACCTGGCCGTGAGCGCGGTGGTGAGCGTGGTGAGCATTGAAAACGGGCGCCTGTCGAGAAGCGAGAAACTGACAGAGGCCTTCAGCGACTATCTTAAATGAACTGCGACGAGCTGACATACCGCATAGCGTTTGCAAGCATCAGTGGCATGGGCATCGACCTGGCCGGGAAAATACTTGACGTGATTCCCTCGGAGCGCGACTTCTTCTTGATGAGCGAGAATGAGCTTAGGGCCGTGACCGGGGGCAAGAGCAAGGTGTATGGCCGCAGCTACCGCAACGAGCGGCTTGAGCGCGCACTGCGCGAGCAGGAGTTCATGAGCCACACCAACGTGGGCGTCACCTACTACACCGACAGCGACTTCCCTGCGCGCCTGCTAAATGCGCCCGACGCGCCCATCATGCTATACAAGTGCGGCGATTGCGACCTGAATGCGCAGCACGTGGTGAGCATAGTGGGCACGCGCAAGGCCACGGCCTATGGCAGCCACTTTTGCGACTCGCTGGTGGCCGAACTGGCCCAACGGGTGCCCGGGCTGGTGGTGGTGAGCGGCCTGGCCTTCGGCATCGACATCTGCGCCCACCGCGCCTGCCTTAGGAACAATGTGCCCACGGTGGCTGTACAGGCCCGCGGCCTCAACAAGATTTACCCACCCAGGCACCGCAATGACGCCATCGATATTGTGAGGCAAGGCGGAATGATTGTCACCGACTACCAGACACAAGACCCGGTTCTACCATTCAACTTTGTGGCTCGCAACCGCATAATAGCCGCCCTGGCCGACTGCACGGTGGTGGCCGAGTCGGCAGCCAAGGGCGGCGCCCTGATCACCGCCAACCTGGCCCAGAGCTACAACCGCGACGTGTTTGCCCTGCCCGGGCGCACGAGCGACCCCTACTCCATAGGCTGCAACAAACTGATTCGCAACAATCAGGCAAGCCTCATCACCAGCGCCGACGACCTGATTGAGGCCATGCGCTGGGACGATGCCAACCCGCACCGCAAGCCGCGCGAGCTTGAGCTGTTTCCGCAGTTCACCGCCGAGGAGCAAGCCATAGTCGACGCCATAAGCAAGGCTGGCGACATACACATCAACGCGCTCACGGCGCAGCTGGGCATGCCCGTTTATAAGGTGATGAGCACCCTTGTGGAGCTTGACTGCCGCGGCATAGTGCTGTCGAAGCCGGGGTGCATCTACAGCATGGCCTGAACAGAAACGACACCACACTTAATATCAACATATTAACTCCACACTATCATGAACAAGAAGAAAATCATTCCCGACTCCGAGCTGATAATCAACTCCGACGGATCCATCTTTCATCTGCACCTGCGCCCCGAGCAGCTGCTCGACAACATTATTTGCTGCGGCGACCCCGGCCGGGTGAACATGATTGCGTCATACTTCGACACGCAAGACTTCGAAGTGCAAAGCCGTGAGTTTCACACCATAGGCGGCACCTATCGCGGCAAGCCCGTGATGGCGCTGTCGCACGGCATTGGCAGCGACAACATCGACATTGTGATGACCGAGCTCGACGCGCTGGCCAACGTGGACTTCGCCAGCCGCACCGAAAAAGACACCCACCGCACTCTGAACATTGTGCGCATAGGCACATCGGGCGGCCTGCAGCCATTTGTGCCAGTGGGCACACCCGTGATTGCGGCACGCGGCATAGGCTTCGACGGCGTGCTCAACTACTATGCGGGGCGCAACAGCGTGTGCGACCTTGAATTTGAGCGCGAATTCTGCAACTATGTGAAGTGGAACCCGCTGTTTGCCAAGCCCTATGTGGTGGAGGCCGACAAGGAGCTGGTGGAGAAGGTGGGCCGCACCGACATGGTGCGCGGCAACACCATCTCGGCCGTGGGCTTCTACGGACCACAGGGGCGCGAGGTGCGCCTGGCCCTTGCCGAGCCTGAACTGAACCACCGCATCGAGCAGTTTGAATACAACGGCGGTAAAATCACCAACTACGAGATGGAGAGTGCTGCCCTGCAGGGCATGGCCAAGCTCATGGGCCACCGCGCCATGACCATATGCTCGATAATAGCCAACCGCGTGGCCACATCGGTCAACCCCAACTACAAGACGGCGATGAACGACCTCATAGGCAACGTGCTCGACCGCCTGCTGGGCGACTAAGCAGCCACTCGGCTGGCACACCATAAAAAATGACAAAAGCATCAAAGGTCGTATACACTCCCTTTGATGCTTTCTTTTTTCGTAATTTCTGAGCTAAAAAGTATAGGGTCAGTTCAGCACCACCCCGCCTAATGAGGCTAGCAGCGGACTCGTGCACTTGTAGGCGCGGGCAAACTGCTTGATGAAGCTAATGGTTGAGGCTTTGGGGTGTTTTACGGTTTTTGCGGCCTCCACATCTTGAGGCACATTTTGAAATTGAGTAGAATTTTTGTGCATAGGCAGCAGAGTTTTGAGTTTATTAATTAGTTTGTTCAATTGTAATAACGGCATAATTTCAAAATTATTATTGCTGCAACAAAAAAGTGAGGCCGCACACCCTATATTTTTTGTGTGCGGCCTCACCGTGATGCCATGTTCTGCCCAATGGCTTACTTGCTATACATTTTGGCCACTTTTTCCTGGAATGGAACCTTGGTGCCGTCAAGCACAGCCTTCAGGTAGGGCTCAAGCTTTTTGGCGTAGTAGTGGAAGCCGATGTCGGTGAGGTGAATGCCGTCGACCGAGCCCTCGTTGTCGGGCCCCCACAGGTTGTCGCGGTCCACATAATAGAGGTTCTTGGGATTTTCCTTTTTCAGACGCATAAAGTTTTTGTGGAAGGCCTTGTTCTTCTTGGGCAGGTAGCTGGCAAAGAAGCTGTCGTAGGCCTCATAGGAATAGCGCGGGCCCTCCACCATGAATATGGGTGTGTTGGGCTTGAGCGTGCGCAGAATCTTTATGAAGTCGTAGGTGAGCGTGTCGCACATCATCTCGGTGCAGTTGGGCACGGGGTCGATGATGTAGGCGTCAACATCGGGGATGCTGGCCAGGGCGCGCGCCATGCAGAAGTCCATCTTGCCCTCGCCGCTGATGCCTATGTTGACGCACTCGGCGTTGAGGTCGCGCTGAATCATGCTGGTGGCCACCATGCCAGGGCGGCAGGCGCAGCCGCCTTGCAGAATGCTGGTGCCATAGAACACAAACTTCTTTTCCTTGCGCGGATTGTTGATGCGCGGCTGTGAAATCACGGCGCTGCTGTCGACGCCTATCTCAATCCAGTTGATGCCGTCGTAAAGCGGCAGGTAGATCATGAACTCGTGCATTTTGCCATCGAGGTTCGACACAAACACCTTGCTCTGAATCGAGTCTTTGGTGGGGCGGTTGCAGTTCACAAACGACCACTTGCCATTGTCGTCAAGAATGTAGAGGTCGCAGCCCTTGAGGCCGGTGTCGGCCATATGCATCATGTGGGTGTTCCATAGCAGGTTGTAGTGCAGGCCAATGGTCTTGCTGTCGGTGGCAAAGCGGAAGCCGATGCCGCTTGAGCACTTCGCGCGCTCCCACAGGTCGTGGCGCACGCTGTCCTTAAGATAGGCGGGAATGCGCGTGAAGGGGGTGAGGGTGTTGTCGAAGCCCTTGTTGATCATTCTGAACTTCAGTGCGTCGTAATACTTAAGACTGCTGGCGTCTTGCGCGCTGGCAAAGGAGAAACCAGCGGCCAGCATAAAGGCAGCCGCTACGGCGACCTTGATTTTTCTTAATAGTCTCATTCGTTTATATTAGTTTAGTTGATTTTTCGGTTTTCAAAGTTAACCATTTTTTCCAAAATTCAGTGGGGGCGGCAGGCTTTTTTACCGCCATTGGGCAAAAAAAGGGGCAAAAAAAGGCCGGAGTCCTACCCTGCTTCGGTAGTCTCCGGCCCTTATGGATGTTTTCTGCTGATGGCGCTTACTTCAGCGTGCCATTGTTGGCCTTCTGCACCATGCTGGCGTTAGCCGAGATATACACCTCCACGCGGCGGTTCTGGGCACGGCCTGCGGGAGTGTCGTTGCTGGCCACGGGATAGTCCCATGCATAGCCCTTAGAAGCCATGCGGCTGGTAGAGATGCCGGCATTGGCCAGATAGTTGAGCACCACACTTGCGCGCTCGGCGCTGAGGCGCTCGTTCACCTCACGGCTGCCGGTGTTGTCGGTGTAGCCATAGATTTGCACGTTGGTCTCGGGGTTGCTTTGCAGCGACTGGGCAAACTTGGTGAGCGAAGTCTTGGCACTGGTGCTGAGTGCGCTCTTGCCGGTGGCAAAGAGGATGCCGTTGTCAAAAGTCACCTTAATGGCGGTGAGGCCGTTGTCGTCGGTCACAGTGTCGACCTGAGCGCCATTCACGTTAGAGGCAATCTCCTCGGCCTGCTTCTGCATTTTTTTGCCGATGAGTGTGCCGGCAGTGCCGCCGGCTATTGTGCCCACTGCTGCGCCAATGGCTGCGCCCTTGCCCTTGCCAATGATGGCACCGATGGCTGCGCCCAGAGCAGCGCCGCCGCCTGCACCGATGGCAGTACCCTTCTGGGTAGTCGACATAGAACCACAACCTTCAAGGCCAAGCACCATGGCTATGGCCAGAAATAAACTTAATACCTTTTTCATAATTGCTTATTTTATCAGTTTAAAAATTCGTTCACAAAGCTATTTTCGCAAAATTAAAAAAAATCATCAACTCTGCGGCACTAAAAACGACACTTTTAGGCAAAAATGGCGTTTCATTCGGCAAAATTCACTTTTTTTATTTTTTATAGCAACCGCATCAGTGGCTTGGAATTAAATTCAGTACAACAAAAAAAGGCATAATAATGGATAGGCATATAATTATTAAAGATTTTTGGAACGTGGGCTTCAATGGCGACAAATCCCTTACCAAAGAACAATTGGGATGGGTCTAAACACATTCAAGAAGAAGCCCAGTCGGATAACCCCGAAACGATTTTTCGTTACATTGTGGAAGTTGTGGGCCTTAATATCCTCTTCTATTGGATGAAAGACAAACAATGGTACACTATAGAAACTGAAAAATCCCCGATTGAAGTACGGCGCATTTTTCCCAACCCTAATTGGGATGGGAAATGTGAATGTCTCAAAGCGGGTAAAGAAGGATTTCCACAAACGTGTTCCAAAGGTGAAATATTGGCGACCTTTGATGAGCCAATAGATATATGGGACAATTTGAAGATCGACGATGTACCAATCGGAGAAATCTTGAAGAACTCTGTAATTACGGATTTGGACTGATACATTCTTAATCCAACTACTTGGCCTTTGTCTTACACTCCAACGCAGGATGGGGGCTTTTCTTTTTTCAGAGCGGCATTGTCTACGTCTCCACCACATCCATCACTTCGCTCCACTCTCTACACAACCATTATCCTCCGTCAATATCTTCGGTGCATGAGTCGCGTGTATGCGATGTGCGCCACAGCAAAAATTCGCAAAGCAGCTGTACGGGTGGGGCTTAACGTACGGCTGGGTCAGAACAGTTTTTCGATTTGGGGGTTGCCGATTATGGCTATCACCGTTTTGCCGTCGGGGGTGTGGTTGGGCTGCGGCAGCTGCATGAGGCTGGCCACGAGGTGCTCCATCTCGGCAGCCGACAGTTTGCGGCCATAGGGTATGGCACCGCGGCGCGCCACAGTGAGTGCCAACTTCTGGTATAGCTTGTCCTTCACCTGCTCGCCACTGCCGTCGCCCACCGACTCTATCACCTGAATCACGGTGTCGTTGACATCGGCGCTGTCGAGGCCCGTAGGCACAGAGTTGACAGACCAGTCGTTGCCGCTGAGGCGCGACAGACCGAAGCCCAACTTCTCCATGCCCTCCTGCAAGCCTTCAAGAATCACATCCTGGGCAGGAGTGAGGTGAAGCACGTCGGGAAACATCACGCTCTGCGAGGTGATGAGCTTGCCATTGATGTGCGACATGTATTTTTCATAAAGCACCAGCACGTGGGCGCGGTGCTGGTCGATGACCATGAGCCCCGACTTCACTTGCGACACTATGTAGCGCTCCTGCAGTTGCAAATAGTGCTGGCCAGAGTCCTGCTCCGAGCCGCTGAACGGAAGCCCGGTGCCAGCCTGCACAGGCTCGGTGCCAGCCGCATTCAGTTTCGACCCCACCGTGATTACGCCCTCAAGGTCGCTTTCGGTGACATCGTTGTAGCTCTCGCGGCGGTTCTTCTCGAAATTCTTATACAGTTCCTCCCAGTTGGTGGCATTGCCACTCTTCACTGGCTGCGGGCGGGCCGCTGGCTGCGAGCCGCCACCACGCTGCACCTTAAAGGGGTTGTAATTGCTGTCGACCTCGATGTTGGGAGTGAACGACGGCTCGGTCGGTGAGCCTCCGCCATTGGCATTGAAGGCAGGGATGTCGGGCGCGTCGGTGTTGTCGAAGTCAATGGTGGGCACCGCTATGAATTTGCCCAAAGTCTCCTTGGCCGCTGCCGAGAGTATTTGCCAAATCGGCATCTCGTTTTCAAACTTTATTTCGGTCTTGGTGGGATGAATGTTCACGTCGATGGTTTCGGGGTCGACGGTGAAATTCAGGAAATATGTTGGCTGGCAGTCATCGGGAATCAACTGGCCGTAGCTCGACATCACCGCCTTGTGGAAATAAGGGTGGCGCATGTAGCGGCCATTGACGAAGAAAAACTGCTGATAGTTGCGCCGCTTGGCCTTTTCGGGCATGCTGATGAATCCGTCGACCTTGACGAGCGACGTCTCGGTGCTGAGCGGAATCAGCTGGCTGTCGAGACTGCGGCCAAACAGCGATGTGATGCGCTGCTTAAAGGAGCCGTGCATGAGTTTGTAGAGAATGCTGCCATTGTGGGTGAGCGTGAAATCCACGTTGTAGTTGATAAGGGCAAGTTTCTCAAACTCCTTGATGATGTTGTTGAGCTCCACTTGGTTTGACTTGAGAAACTTGCGGCGCGCGGGCACGTTGAAGAATATGTCCTTTATCATGAAGTTTGCCCCGGGTTGGCACACATCGGGTTCCTGGCTCTCGCACTTGGAGGCGTTGATAATAAGCTTGGTGCCAATTTGCTCGCCCTTGCGGCACGTGCGCAGCTCCACATGTGCGATGGCCGCTATCGAGGCCAGGGCCTCGCCGCGGAAGCCCATGGTGTGCAGTTCAAACAAGTCTTCGGCCTTGCGTATTTTAGAAGTGCTGTGACGCTCGAAGGCAAGGCGGGCATCAGTTTCCGACATGCCCACCCCATTGTCGATTATCTGTATTAGGGTGCGGCCAGCGTCCTTTAGAATTATCTGAATTTGAGTGGCCTGGGCATCGATGGCGTTTTCCACAAGCTCCTTCACCACCGAGGCCGGCCGCTGAATCACCTCGCCGGCGGCAATCTGGTTGGCCACCGAGTCGGGCAACAGCTTAATCACATCGCTCATAGCTATATATCTATCTCCTGTTCTGTTATGCTTTCGGTTATCTACTTGGAACTGCTTCGGTGCCGGCCGCCCGTTTCGGGCTGGCTGAGCAGCTGCATCATCTCGCTCGACACGTCGTAGATTTCATCGGGGTTATGCGGGCGCAGATTGTCGTACCACTGGAAGCCGGGCAGATACAAATCGGCCCGCTTGGCCAGAAACAGCGGAATCACCTTGCCGTTGACCTCGGGCCACATTTTCACCTTGTCGACCTGCTGCTTGGGCTTGAGGTTGATGGTGAGATAGCTGCTTTCGGCGCTTATCAGCTTATTGTAGGTGGAGTCCTTTTCCATGGGGTAGAAAAGCGTGAGCACATTGCCGTTCACATTGAGCCGGCGCAACTCCTTTTGTTCAAATTCGGCACGCATCTGGCGGCCGCTGAGCTGGTTGTAGTAGTTCTCGCCCAGATGCTCGGCCATGATTCCGCTGCTGGGCAGCGTGGCCCAGTCGACGGTGCTGTCGTTGAGGTGCACATTTATTTGCTCGCCTGAAATCTGCTTATTGTCGTTCCACAGCAGGGCATGACGGTACATGCGCACTATGGTGTCGGCCTGCGAAAACGCCATGGAGTCGCACAAGCCCTGCACATCCACGCGGTAGAAGCGCACACGAGGATAGGCGGTGAGCACACGGTGCGAGGCGGTGTCGACAAAGGTGCGCATGGTGTCGCCGTGCAAATACAGGGTGTCCTTCTGCGAAAACTCGCGGGCGCGGGCATGGCGGGTGACGTATGACATCTTGGCATTTTCGCTGTGGTAGCCATATCCGCCGTCAAGAATCACCTTGTGTTTGGGGTCGGTGAGAATCACGTTGCCTTTGGCTTCGCCATAGCCATTGCGGCGGCTGTAGTACACGGTGTCGCCCACCAGTGTCTTGCCGTCTTTTGAGAGCAGTGTGGAGCGGTTGTAAAGCGTGGCATTGTCGGCGGCAGCGTTATACCAGCCGCTGTTGGTGCGAATCACGTTGCCGTCGGAACGTATTATGGTCTCCGACACTATGTCGGCAATGTGGGTGGCGGTGTTGTAGTCGAGCATATCGGTGCGCAGGTCATACTTTTTGTTGACCAAATGCACATTGGTGGAGAACTGCGACTTTTTGGTGTCGAGCTCATAGCGGCCGAACTCGGATGTGAGCACATTGCCGCGCGAGTCCACAAGGCGGCCGCCGTTGAAGTAGTAGCCCACATTGGAGCGCACCTCATAGTCGAGGCTGTCGGTGTAGACGGTCATGTTGCGGTTTTGCATCTTCACGTGGTAGCGCAACTGTGCTATCTCGTCGTCGCCATAGTAGTGCAGCACGTCGGCAAACACCTTGAGCGTGTCGCCCTGAATTATCTTCACGTTGCCAAAGGCGTCGAGCGAGCTCGTCTTGGGATAGAAATAGGCGCTGTCGCAATACATAAACATGTTGCCGCGCTGAAACTTGACGTTGCCCTTCAGCACCTGGTAGTCGGTGCTGACGGCCTCGTTGGCCGACAGCTCGTCGGCGTTGTCTAGAAACACCTTGTTTCTCTGGTTGCGGTTGGCACGGGGAATTTGCGGCGTGATGCGCTTCACCCTCTTGGCCTTGGCACCCTCCTTGGCAGCCACTGCGCTCTGCGGATTTTTGTAGCCTGCCACTCGCGCTTGGGCCACCCATGCTGTGCCGCCCATAATAACGGCCAAAAGACATAAGGCCACGCGCGCAGCCTTATGTCTTCCAGTTATGTGGTTACTTGTGTTGTTTGATCTCACCAGAAATCTCCGTTGCTTATTTTTTTGTATTAATTCTGCTTTTTGGTTTTGAGCCAATCATACTTGAAGTCGCAGTTGCGCCAGCCCTCCTCGATGTAGACGTAGGTGGTCTTTTGCTTCTCCTTGATCCAGTCTTCGAGAATTTTCTCCTTGGTGTGGTTCTCGCACATACTCTTCAGCGTCTGGTAGTCCTGCGCCAGGTCGGCCTTGTGGGCCTCGATGCGCTTCGACAGCCTCACCATCGACACCTGCTTGCTGTTGGTCTTGGGGTTGAGCATGATGAACGGCTTCGACACGTCGCCCACTTTCATGGTGTCGACCAGCTTGCCGATTTCGGCGGGAAGGTCGGCCATTTCAAACAGGTTGCTGCGCGTCTTCTCGTTGAGCATGAATCCGTCGTTGTTGCGCGAGTCCTTGTCTTGCGACACCAGTTGGGCGGCCTGTCCGAAGGAGGCGAGTTTCTTGTCAACGATGTCGAGGCGCAGTGTGTCGAGGCGGGCCACAGCGTCGTTGAGGTCTTTGTCCGACACCTTGGGCTTGAGCAGAATGTGGCGCGTGTTGATGCGGTCGCCGCGCTTCTCGATGAGCTGGATTATGTGGTAGCCGTCCTCGGTCTGCACAATGTTGGACACTTTTTTGTTGTCGTTGAGGTTGAAGGCTGCGGTGGCATACTCGGGCAGCAATTCGGAACGGCTGCGGAAACCAGTCTCACCGCCATACACCGATGTGCCGGGGTCTTCTGAGTAGAGGATTGCCAGGGTCGAGAAGTCGCTCTCGCCACTGTTGACCTTCTGTGCATAGTCGCGAAGGCGCGATTTCACCTCGTCGATTTCCTGCTGCGGAATGCGCGGGTTGATGGTGATTACCTGCACCTCCACTTGCTTTGGGATGAACGGCAGCGAATCGGCCGGGAGCGACTCAAAATAGCGGCGCACGTCGGACGGTGTGGCCTTAACACCCTTGGTGAGCTTCTGCTGCACCTCTTGGATGGTGTACTGGTCGCGCACCATGTTCATGAGCTGCTCACGCAATTCGGGCATGGGCTTGCGGAAGTATTCCTCCACCTTCTCCTTCGAGCCGAGGTTGGCAATGAAGTAGTTGATGCGGGCGTCGACGTTCGACGCTATCATTGAGTTGGTCACCTCCACGGTGTCGATTTTGGCCTGGTGCAGAAACAGCTTGTCGATGGCCATGCGCTCGGGAATCACGCAGTAGGGGTTGCCCTGAATGGGGTTGCGCTCATATTGTGCCTGCAGGTATTCCTGCTCGATGTCGCTTTTGAATATGGGCTCGTCGCCCACCACCCACGCCACCTCTTCGGCAACGTTGTTTTGCGCGCCGATGCTGAACACGGCGGCCACTATGAATAGCAAAATGGTGCTGAATCTTAATTTCACTTTATTCTATGATTTTTTCGTTGTTATGCATGCGTTGAAAGCGGCTGCGGGGTGCGGCACGCTTAATAGATGCAAAGTTCTTTATTTTTTGCCACACCACAAAATTCAAGTTGCTAAAATATGCTTTAATTTCTTTTAATTTTATCAAATGCAAAAGTGCCGCGCCCCATTGCCATAAAAGGGGTGCGGCACTTTTGCCATTATATTCGCTGTTGCGCGCTGCGGTACGCGTTATTTCACTTGCTTAAGCACGTCTTGATAGATTTCGACGGGATATTTGGCCTTGAGGGTCTCTACCCAGCGCTTTTCAAGCACGTCTTGGTAGTCGGAAGTCACACGGCCCTTCACGTCGTTCACGTCCTCGGGCTGCGCAAGCACCTTGCCGTTGAGCACGAAGTACACGGGGTAGGCTTTCTCCTTCGACTCGGCCTTGGGGCCCTTGAACACGAGGTAGTCCACCATCTTGTTCTCGCCCTTGCCCACGAGCATGCGCTCCATCTTGATGTCGCGCTTAAACTTGCGGTGAAGCGTGGTGGTGATGGTGTCGAGTGGCTCACCCTTGAGCTTCTTGAGGTCGGCCTTCACCAGGCGTGCCACCGAGTCGCTCTTTGCCAGCAGAATTATGCCCTTGAAGTGCTTCACATTCCACGTGTAGGTGGCACGGTGGGTGTTGAAGAAGTTGTAGAGGCCGGTGGTGTCGCGGCTTGCGCCCTCCCACACCTTGTTGTTGCTCACCTCGTACAGGAGCGTGCCGTCGCGGTATTCGTTGAGCAGGTTGCTCAGGTCGGCGTTGCCGGCTATCACATGGTCGATGTAGTGATTCTTGATGTCGGTGTTGGCCAGGTCGTCGACCAGAGTGCCAAAGTAGCTTGCGGCACCCTCCTTGCTGAGCTTGGCCTTGGTGTTGACAAGCGGCAGCAGTGCGCTGGCAGGCACCGTTATGCCATCGTAGGTGAATATGGCAAGGTTGCAGCCGTCGATGGCCTTGGCGGCAAACGTGGAGTCGTAGCCACCGCATTTGGCGAGCTGAGACTCAATGTAGGCGTTGAACTTGGGATTCTTGGTGTATTTATACTGGGCCTTGATTTGCTCAAGCTTGGCCTCGGCTGGCATGCTGGCACGCTCGTCGTTGGCAATCATCTGCTTGAGCTGCGGCTCCATCTCCTTAAACGAGGCGGTGGGCTTGTGGCCGAGCTTCTTCACAATGTGGTAGCCATAGGCCGTTTCAAACGGCTTTGAGATTTGGCCGTCAGCCAGGTCGAACGACACATCCTCGAACTGCTTTAGCATGCGTCCGCGGCCAAACCAGCCGAGGTCGCCGCCGCGCTTGGCCGAGCCGGGATCTTGCGACTCGTTTTTGGCTATGTCCTCAAAGTTGCCTCCGTTGGCCACCACGTTGTAGATGGAGTCGATTTGCGCCTTAACGGCTGCCTTGGCGCTGTCGGTGGCGTTGCGGGGGAACAGGCGCAGAATGTGCTCTACGTGAACCTGGCCGTCGTCCTTGCGCACATCGTTAACTCGCACCATGTGCACGCCAAAGTCGGTGCGGAAGGGTTTGCTGATCTTGCCTACGGGGGTGTTGAATGCCTCATATTCAAACTTGTAGGGGAACACTCCGGCGGTGATGTAGCCATAGTGGCCGCCATTTGACTTCACCGAGGGGTCAATGGAGTATTGGAGGGCAAGCTTCGAGAAGTCCTGGCCGTGGAGTATGCAGTTGCGCAGGCTGTCCAACTTGGCCAGCTGCTTGTCGTTGTCGGCCTTGTCCTTGCCCAGCGGCAGCATCAGGTGGTCTATGTCGACGTTCTTGGTGGCGCGGTCGTAAGCCTCGGCCACGAGTTTGGCCGTGACGGTGGTGTCGACCAGATACGGGGCCACGAGCTCGTTCTTATATCCCTCGAGCTCGGCCTTTATGCGCTTGAGTGTGTCGATTTTCTCAGCCTCGGCGTCGGCCACTTTGAGTTTGTAGGTCACAAAGCGGTCAACGTATTGCTGAAGCGACTCCTTTTGAAGTTGTTGCTGATTATTTTTGTGGAACAGATATTCAAACTCCGAGAGTTTCACATCTTTCCCATTGATTTTCATCAAGACCGGGTCTTTTGCGGCCAACGCCAGTGCGGCAGCGCCCAAAAGTGTGCAAGCCAATAACTTAACTTTCATATTAAGATTCTTCTGTGTTGAAAAAAATTAGTTATATAAAACATTAACGTATAATATAACGGACTCAAGTGCCGCCATATTATACGTTAACGCATATAATTTAGATATATTAACCACGTGAGTAGTTGGGAGCCTCGCTTGTGATGGCCACATCGTGGGGGTGGCTCTCGGCCACACCGGCGTTGGTGATGCGCACAAATTTGGCGCTGTGCAGGCGTTCGATGGTGGGAGCACCGCAGTAGCCCATGCCGGCGCGCAGGCCGCCCAGCATCTGATAGATGACCTCATAGAGGGAGCCCTTGTAGGGGACGCGCGCAGCGATGCCCTCGGGCACAAGTTTCTTGGCCTCGGTCACATCGTTCTGGAAGTAGCGGTCTTTCGAGCCCTTCTCCATGGCCTCGAGCGAACCCATGCCACGATACGACTTGTATTTACGGCCGTTGAAGATGATGGTGTCGCCGGGCGACTCCTCGACGCCGGCAAACATACCGCCGAGCATAACCGAATATGCACCTGCGGCAAGAGCCTTGACAATGTCGCCCGAGTAGCGGATGCCGCCGTCGGCAATCAAGGGCACTCCGGTGCCTTCAAGAGCCTTGGCCACGTCGTAGACGGCGCTGAGCTGGGGCACACCGATGCCGGCAATGATGCGCGTGGTGCAGATTGAGCCGGGGCCGATGCCCACCTTAACGGCGTCGGCACCATTCTCGACCAGATATTTTGCTGCCTCACCTGTGGCGATGTTGCCAACCACCACATCGATTTGCGGGAATGCGGCCTTCACCTTGTGGAGCACGTCGACCACGCCCTTGCTGTGGCCATGGGCAGTGTCGATGACAATGGCG
Organism: uncultured Muribaculaceae bacterium; assembly: GCA_934667475.1. Taxonomy (GTDB): domain Bacteria; phylum Bacteroidota; class Bacteroidia; order Bacteroidales; family Muribaculaceae; genus Sodaliphilus. The sequence continues at coordinate 173,766 of CAKUMB010000002.1, forward strand.
TCGACACCGGCCTCAACCAGCGCGCGGGCGCGGTCAAGGCTGTCGGCAGTCACGCCGATGCCGGCTGCCACACGCAGGCGGCCCAGAGCATCCTTGCAGGCGTTGGGCTTGTCTTTGGCCTTAGTGATATCTTTGTAGGTGACCAGGCCCACCAGTTTGCCGTTTTTGTCAACCACGGGCAGCTTTTCGATTTTGTAGGTTTGCAGAATCTTGGCGGCCTCGTCGAGGTTTGTCGACTGCGAGGTGGTGATGATGTTTTCGCTGGTCATCACCTCATCGATTTTGCGTTCCATGTTGGCTTCAAAACGCAAGTCGCGGTTGGTGACAATGCCCACGAGTTTCTTGTCGTCGTCAACTACGGGAATGCCACCAATGTGGAACTCCTTCATAATTTTCAGGGCATCGGCCACACTCGAGCCACGCTTGATGGTCACAGGGTCGTAGATCATGCCGTTTTCGGCACGCTTAACGGTGTGCACCTGGCGGGCTTGCTCCTCAATCGACATGTTTTTGTGAATCACACCGATGCCGCCCTCACGGGCAATGGCTATGGCAAGCTGAGCTTCGGTCACAGTGTCCATTGCGGCTGAAATGAGAGGCACATTTAATGTGATGTTGCGTGAAAACTTTGTCGCGAGATTCACAGTCTTTGGCAGGACTTCGGAATACGCAGGAATTAAGAGGACATCATCGAATGTGAGTCCATCCATTTTTACACGGTCGGCAATAAATGATGACATATATTATATATTAATTTAAAAACTTCTTTCAGTTGTTTTTGGGGAAGCGCCTGCGGGGCACCTTTGTCATTTATTGCGTACAAAATTACGCATTTTTCACTGCAAATTCAACACACCGGCCCAACTTTTTTCAAAAAAAAACTTTTTTTGCTCCAATGGAAATGAAGAGAAAAAGAGTGCTCGGCAAGGATGGGAGTTCACGTAATATTTCGTAAATTTGCAAAATAATCAATTTGCACACTATCAGCATGGGATTTTTAAGTAAATTCTTTTCAAAAGAGAAAAAAGAGACCCTCGACAAGGGCCTGGACAAAACTAAGCAAGGCGTGTTTGCCAAACTGGCTCATGCCGTGGCAGGCAAATCGACTATCGACGACGATGTGCTCGACAACCTGGAGGAGGTGTTCGTCACCAGCGATGTGGGCGTGGCCACCACCCTGAAGATTCTCGACCGCATCCAGGCGCGCGTGGCCCGCGACAAGTATGTGGGCACGGGCGAGCTCAACAGCATGCTGTGTGAGGAAATCACAAAAATGCTGGTTGACAACGACAACGCAAACCGCGAAGACTTCACCGTGGCCGACGACAAGAAGCCCTACGTGATAATGGTGGTGGGCGTGAACGGTGTGGGCAAGACCACCACCATCGGCAAGCTTGCCCACCAGTTTAAAAAGGCGGGCAACAAGGTGGTGCTTGGCGCGGCCGACACCTACCGCGCGGCAGCCGACGAGCAACTCGAGATATGGGGCCAGCGAGTGGGCGTGCCCGTGATTAAGCACAAGATGGGCACCGATCCGGCATCGGTGGCCTACGACGCTGTGTCGAGCGCAAAGGCGCAGGGAGCCGATGTGGTGATTATAGACACTGCCGGCCGCCTGCACAACAACGTGGGCCTGATGAACGAGCTCACAAAAATCAAGAATGTGATGCGCAAAGTGGTGCCCGACGCGCCCAACGAGGTGCTGCTGGTGCTCGACGGCTCAACGGGACAAAATGCCTTTGAGCAAGCCAAGCAGTTTGTGGCCGCCACCGAAGTCAACGCACTGGCCGTGACCAAGCTCGACGGCACAGCCAAGGGCGGTGTGGTGATTGGCATCAGCGACCAGTTTAAGATTCCGGTGAAATACATCGGTCTGGGCGAAGGCATTGACGACCTGCAAATATTCCGCAAAGAGGAGTTTGTGAAGTCGCTGTTTGGCAAGTAACGCCACCACCCCAACAAGCACCACACTACACACGACGACATACACACATTTTATATGCGCAAAAACAAAATAGACATCATATCGCTCGGCTGCTCTAAAAACCTCGTTGACTCGGAGCACCTGATAAGGCAATTCCAGGCCAACGGCTACACGGTGGAGCACAACCCCTCAAGGGTGAACGGCGAAATTGTGGTGGTGAACACCTGCGGCTTCATTCGCGATGCGCAAGAGGAGTCGATCAACACCATCCTGAGCCTGGGCGAGGCCAAGAAGCAGGGCAAAATCAAGAAACTGTTTGTTATGGGCTGCCTGGCCGAGCGCTTTATGCACGACCTGATGGAAGAGATTCCAGAGGTCGACAAATTCTACGGCAAATTCAACTGGAAGGAGATGCTTGCCGACCTGGGCAAGTCGTATCACGACGACATAGCCTCTGAACGCTACCTCACCACCCCCAAGCACTACGCCTACATCAAAATATCGGAGGGCTGCAACCGGTTTTGCGCCTTCTGTGCCATTCCGCTCATCACGGGGCGGCACAAGTCAGTGCCCATCGACGAGCTGCTGGCCGAGGTGCGGAGCCTTGTGGCCAAGGGCGTGAAGGAGTTCAACGTGATTGCACAAGACCTGTCGTCGTATGGCCTTGACCTGTATGGCAAAATGATGCTGCCCGAACTGGTCGACCGAATGGCGCAAATAGAAGGCGTGGAATGGATAAGGCTGCACTACGCCTACCCCACCCAATTCCCCTACGAGGTGCTGCCCGTGATGGCACGCCACAGCAACGTGTGCAAATACCTCGACATTGCCCTGCAGCACATCAGCGACAAAGTGCTGGCCAACATGCGCCGCCACATAGGCAAGGCCGAAACGCTTGAACTGATTGCGCGCATACGCCGCGAAGTGCCCGGCATACACCTGCGCACCACACTCATGGTGGGCTTCCCTGGCGAGGGAGAGGCCGAATTCGAAGAGCTGAAGCAGTTTGTGCGCGACGCGCGGTTTGAGCGCATGGGCGCCTTTGCCTACAGCGAAGAGGCCGGCACCTATGCCGCGCGCCACTACGGCGACATAATTCCGCAAGAGGTGAAAGACGACCGCCTGCAGCAAATCATGGACCTGCAAGAGGGTATTTCTCAAGAGATTCAAGACGGCAAAGTGGGCCAGACGCTGCGCGTGATAGTTGACCGCGAAGACGATGACTACTACGTGGGGCGCACACAGTATGACTCCCCCGAAGTCGACCCCGAAGTGCTGATTGGCAAAGGCCTGCCTCTGAAGGTGGGCAAATTCTACAACGTGACCATCACCCAAGCCATGCCCTTCGAGCTGCTCGGCAAAGTCACCCACTAACCCCCCACCCTATTGCAAATACGACACTATGCAATCAGGCCTGTGCGGAGCATTCTGCACAGGCCTGATTGTTTTTTTTGTTTTAATCACTCGGTTTTGCCGTGGCCGGCATCATCGCTGTCGGTGGGGTGTTTGGGGTAAGGGCCGTAAGTGTCGCGGGGGGTGCGGCGCTCTTTTTTGCGGAGCACGAGGTGAAGCAGGGCTATCACCACTAGGCTGCCGCAGCTCACGCCGTAGAACAGCAGGTATTCGCCCGCGCGCAGGTGCGGCAGGCCATACACCACTATTATCACGGCCAGATACACAAGCAGCACGGCCGGCAGCCACAATGATTTATTCACTTTTTTCATCTTCTGACGGGGCTATGTAGGGTGACTCTTCGGGCTTGTAGTTGCCGCTCTTAAGGTATTCGTAGATGCGGATGCAGGCCCAGGCGTCGATGGCGGCATATTGCTGCTGGGCGTCGGTGAGGGAGTCGGCCTCCCAGTTGGTGAGGCGCTGTCCTTTTGATATTTTCTGCTGAAACAGAATGGCATAGATTTTCTGCAGGCTTATGTCGGCAATGTGGTAGTCGCCCACTATGCTCTGCAGGTCGACGAAGCCGGCGGGCTTAAGGCTGCTGATTTTGTGCAGTTGGTTGAAGTCGTCGTGCAGCGACAGTCCTATTTTCAGGCAGCGGCTGTCGGCAAGGTAATCGGCAAGGCTGAGCGGCACGCCTATTTTGTTGGTCCTGAAGAGGAAGCACTCATCGTGGGTGGACAGTTGCAGCAGGGCCACTTTGTGCGACTGGCCCTTGCGGAATGCGGGACGCGTTTCGCTGTCGAAGCCCACTATGGGGCTTTTGCGCAGTATGGCAACGGCCGCGTTGACCTTGAGCATGGTGTCGATGACGTAGACGTCGCCGCCAAAGGTGACACGCGGCATTTCGCTGACCACCGATTTGTCGATGGATATTTTAAAATTACGATTCATAAAAAAAGCACAATGTGTGGTATGTGTACCAGGGAGGCCTTGCGTTAGTCGCAACGCACTGATTATATACAATACAAAATTACGCAAAAGCGCACAAAGAAAAAAGCGTTTTGCGCAGCTTTTTGGCTTTGGACCGGTGAAAAGAAAAAACTCTCGGGCTGCCGCACAGGCAATCCGAGAGTTGAATTATTTTGCAATTATTTTGTATTGCTTGGGAGTGAGATCTTATTTCAGGGCCTCGTCAACCTTGTCGTTGGGCACCATTTTCTCCTGAAACACATAGGCACCAGTCTTGGGCGAGCGCACCATCTTGATAACCTTGCTATATGTACGTCCTTCACCAGTTTGAAGGGTTGCGACTGTTTTCTTTGCCATGAGTCAAAAATATTATTTAATTTCTTTGTGTACGGTTACACGTTTCAAATAGGGGTTGTATTTCTTCAGCTCCAGACGTTCGGGAGTGTTTTTGCGGTTTTTAGTTGTGATATAACGTGACATTCCGGGCACACCGCTAGCCTTCTGTTCAGTGCATTCGAGAATCACTTGAACGCGATCACCTTTTGATTTCTTCGACATAATCTAAAAATTTCTTACTTTGCTAATGTTTTGATTTCAGTTAAATGACCCTCTTTTGCTGCCTTCTTGAGCGCTGCATCAAGACCCATGCGGTTGATGTTGCGAAGACCTGCAGCAGACACTGTGAGACGGATCCACTGACCCTGCTCAACCCAATAGAATTTGCGGTTGGACACATTAACGTTGAATTTACGCTTTGTTCTTCTTTTAGAGTGCGACACGTTGTTACCAGTGATCGCCTTCTTGCCTGTGATTTGACAAACTTTTGACATAGTCGTTATTTTTCCGTTTTTTTAATTCTCTTATTTGACTTCAAGGAAGCTACTTATTCCGCGCAGCAGTACAATATTCCAGGGCTTCACCGTGCCGTGGCTGCCAAGGCGAGTGTGAGAAAGCACTGCTGTGGCGCTGCCTTGCCGCTGAAGCTATTTAATATCGTCCTACGCTTTATGCCTCGACATTAGCATCATAATCGGGGGCATCGAAGTTTCAACGATCATGTCACAGAACAGGACTAACGGGAAGTTCGTTGCATTCCTGCCTTGAAATCGACTGCAAAGATAGCAAATATTTTTCATATTGCAATAGCATGGCACTGCAAAAGCCGTGCAAAATGCTTAATCACAACAAAATTGGGCGCTTTCGGGGCGCCCGTGCGCGCCTACTTGCCGCTTTCGCGCAGGAGCTTGAGCAGCATTTTCAGCACTTCGGTGGTGGCGCGGTCGATCACGCGGCTGCGGTCGCCTGGCAGGTGGGCGCAGTGAGTCACCACCCTGTCGGCACACTTCGCGGCCATCCACACCGTGCCCACGGGCTTGTCGGGCGTGCCGCCGCCGGGTCCTGCAATGCCCGATGTGGACACGGCGCAGTCGGTGCCCAGCAGCTGGCTGACGCCGCGCACCATCTGCGCCACGGTGGGCTCGCTCACGGCGCCCACGGTGTCGAGCACTTCGCTGGGCACGCCCAGCAGCTGGTGCTTGATGCGGTTGCAATACGACACCACGGTGCCCACGAAATATTCCGAGCTGCCTGGCACCTCGGTTATAACATGGGCTATGTTGCCGCCTGTGCAGCTTTCGGCCGAGGCCAGTGTGAGTCCGTGCTCGCGCAGCATCTGTCCTATGATCTCGGGCAGCGAGTGGTCGCCGTCGCACACGATGGCGTCGCCAAGAGTGGCGTGCAGGCGCTCGGTGAGCGAGTCCATCTGGGCCGCGAGCTGCTCCTTGCTGCGCGATATGCCCGACAGGCGCAGGCGTATGATGCCCGGCTTTGGCAGGTAGGCAAGGTGTATGCCCTGCGGCAGCGAGTTCTCGAAATCGGTGAGCGCAATGGCGAGGTCGGACTCGGTGTAGTCGACCACCACAAAGGTGCGGTATTCAATGTCGACGTCGCTGTTGAAGCGCTTGATGAGCTGTGGAATCACGGCGCGCTGCATCATGGTCTCGGTTTCGTGCGGCACTCCGGGCATCGACACCAGCACCTTGCCGTCGCGCTCAAACCACATGATGGGCGCTGTGCCCACCTCGTTTTGAATCACGCGGCAGCACGAGGGCACCATTGCCTGGTTGGCCGTGAGGCTGTTCATTGCCAAATGGCGCTTTTCAAACACCTTGTCGACGTTGGCCTTGACGGATTCGTCGAGCACCAGTGTGCCGCCAAAGTAGTCGCACAGCGTCTGCTTGGTGATGTCGTCTTTGGTCGGGCCGAGGCCGCCTGTCATTAGCACCACATCGGTCTGCGCCATAGCTTCGGTGAGGGCATGGCTTATTTCCTGCTTGTCGTCGGCCACCACCCTCACGCTCTTCACTTTCCAGCCAAACGGCGTGAGGTGGCGCGCTATCCAGCCTGAATTTGTGTCGGTGACCTGCCCGATGAGCAGCTCATCGCCAATTGCAATTATCGAAACTTCCATATGACTCTTATTTGTTAGCTTTATTGATTTCTGAATTAATGGCCTCGATGCGCTGGGCCAGCGCCGGGTGGGAATACTCATACCAAACGACCCACGGGTGCGGGGTGAGATTGGACAGCGACTGGGCCGACAGTTTTTTGAGCCCGGCCACAAGGTGAGGGCCGCAGCCGGCGCGCACGGCAAAGGCGTCGGCGGCGCGCTCGCAACGGCGTGAATATGAGCTGAACACGGGCGACAGCACAGCTCCGAGCGGTGAAACGAGCAGTCCGAATGCCTCAAGCGACAGCACAAACGACCACCCGCCATAGCCGAGAGCCACTGAAAATGCCGAAGTGGACAGCACCAGTGAAAACAAATAGAGGTAGACGGCCACCTGCACAATGGAGGCTACGAGCGACTTCTGTATGTCGTGGTGGCGGTAATGGCCCACCTCGTGCATCAGCACGGCCACTATCTGCCGGGTGGTGAGCTGCTCGGTGAGGGTGTCGTAGAGCACTATGCGCTTTTTGGCGCCGACGCCGGTGAAATAGGCATTGGCCTTGGTGCTGCGCTTCGACCCGTCGATCACGTAAATGTTGCTGAGCTTGAAGTTGGCCGCAGAGGCCGCCGCCTCGATGGCCGAGCGCAACTCACCCTCGGGCAGTGGCGTCTGCTTATTGAACAGCGGCACAATTAGGTTGGAGTAGAACAGCGTGAAAAACGCCATCACCACTGCACAAGCCACCGTGCCCCACAGCCACAGGCCACAGCCCACGTAGCCGTAGATGAGGCTCAGCAGGTCGACCATGCCTATCGAGAGCAGCACCGACAGTGCCGCGCTCTTAACCGCATCGGCCGCAAAGCGACGGCGCGTTGACCGGTTGAAGCCAAAGCGTTCCTCTATCACAAAGGTCGAGTAGTAGTCGAAAGGCACGTCAAGCAGGCGTGAAGCCACTATGAGCGTGGCCACAAAGCAGGCAATGGCGGCATAGCCGTCGCCAAACCAGCCGACGCACTTGCCCCAATACCAGCCGAAGCCCCCTGTGAGCAGCAGGGCCAGAGTGACGCAAAAGTCAAACAGGCGCGATATGCGCCCCACCCTGCTGCCAGCCTTCTCATATGCCTGCTGGCGGGCATACTCGCCGGCATCGTACACATCGGCCACCACGCTTGGCACGGGATGGGTCATGTATCGGGCGTCGAGCCACGACAGCAGTGACGATTTGGCCAAGTCGAGCGCCAATAGGCACACGAGCAAAAGCAATGCTGCATTCATTGGGCCAGCGGAGTTAAATCACCACGCGGGCAAACGGCGGCAGCGTGATGTCGCAATACTTGCCGTCGAGATACTTGAAGTAGCCGGCAACGGCTATCATGGCGGCATTGTCGGTGGTGAAGAGGCGCTTTGGAATGAACGCCTTGACATGATGACGGTCGGCATAGTCTTGCACGGCATTGCGCACGCCCGAGTTGGCCGACACACCGCCGCCTATGGCTATCGTCTTGATGCCCGACTGCTTTATGGCCTTGGAAAATTTGTCCATAAGGATGTCGATGATGGTCTTTTGCAGCGAGGCGGCAAGATCGGCCTTGTTTTCCTCGATGAAGTTGGGATTGAGCTTTAGCTCATCGCGCAGCGTGTAGAGGAACGACGTCTTGAGGCCGCTGAAGCTGTAGTTAAGGCCTGGAATGTGGGGCTTGGAAAACTTGAAGCGCGTGGCGTCGCCCTCGGCCGCCAGGCGGTCGATAATGGGACCTCCGGGATAAGGCAGTCCCATCGACTTGGCGCACTTGTCAAATGCCTCGCCGGCAGCGTCGTCGATGGTTTGGCCCAGAATTTCCATGTCGTTGGGCGCATTCACCTTCACTATTTGCGAGTTGCCGCCCGAAATGAGCAGGCACAGATAAGGGAACTCGGGCACCTCGGTGCTCTCGTCCTCTTTGATGAAGTGCGACAGCACGTGGCCGTGCAGGTGGTTTACATCTACCAGCGGCACATCGAGCGCAAGGGCAAGGCCCTTGGCAAACGAGGTGCCCACGTGCAGCGAGCCGGGCAGACCCGGTCCGCGGGTGAAGGCTATGGCGCTGATGTCCTCCTTCTTGATTCCCGCCTGGCGGATGGCCTCCGACACCACGGGCACAATGTTTTGCTGATGGGCGCGCGAGGCCAACTCGGGCACAACGCCGCCATATGCCTCATGCACCTTTTGGCTGGCGATGACGTTAGACATTAGCACACCGTCGCGAATCACGGCGGCCGAGGTGTCGTCGCACGACGACTCAATTCCTAATATTATGGTCGGTTGATGTGACATTTTCCTATAATTAATGAGTTTATGAGTTATCAATAATATTGTTGCTGCGTTGCTGCCGCATTCTCAAGTGGCGTTTCACCCGCTCGGCGCTCCAGCCCGGCTTGTAGAAACGACCTTGACCCAATAGCATCCAAGACGGGTTCACGCCAAAGTCGCACGCAAGCAGTTCAAGCCACGACAGTTGAAACATATCGCGCCATGGCTCGGCGCGCTGTGTGGCAAAATTCCACTTGTTGAGACCATAGATGCGGGCAAACGCACTAACGCCGCGAATTGCCCCGTCAGCCGTCAGGCGGTCGAGAGCGCTATAGAAGCGAAGCACTATTTGCTGACTTTGCGCATTCTGCATTTTCGGTCTGTTTGCTGTTTTTTTGCTGCTTCGTCCAAAAAAAGCCGAACAGCTTTTCACTTTGCCCGTTAAGTTGGTCGGTCGGAGCCACACACACCACATGACATGTATGTGTCATTGCCGCCAACTGCACAATTGTGCATATGAGGCCCACTATATGGTCCTGTGACTATTTCACCATAAATGCGCTTTTGCTTTTTGCTGCGCAATTTGAAATGGTGATACAAATATAATTAGAAAATAATTATAAAACAATAGTCACTCCGACTTCATTAAACACGAGGCAACAAGAAAACACTGAGAGACAAACTATATTCGGCAACAACCACACCATCCGCAACAGCAAGGGCCAGCGGGTGCCGCTGATCGACATCTGCGACGAGCTGGCGGGCAACTACCCCAAGGGCTTCAAGTTCACCGGCTGGCATCCGAACTGCCGCTGCCACACCGAGACAATACTCCTGGGCGGAGTGGACTTTGAGGACTTCATCAAGGCCAAGCGCAAGGGCCGGGCATACGACATCACAAAGGCCCGTGGCTACGTGGCCGAGCCGCCAGCGGCATTCAAGGCGTGGGTGAAGGGCAACGCCGGCCGCATCGCAGCCGCGGCCAAGGCGGGCACCACACCTTACTTTGTCAAGGATAACGTCTCGGGATTTCTTCTGACCAATGAAATGAAATCCGTCAGACCGGCAATGTTCAAGGTTCTGTCAAGGGACGCAAATTATAAAGGCGTTGCGTTCGATTCCCAGAGCTACGCGCTTAAGGCCATCCACGTGGGGCACAACTTCGATAAAAAGAAAGGCTGGTATGAAAAAGCGGTTTTGGACGCGGGATATAGAAACGGACATGCGGTGATTTTGGAAAAGGAGGATCACACCATCATGCATAAAAAGAATGCGGAGGGATTGTGGGATGGGAAAGTGTTTGAAATAGCGGCGGCAGAAAGCGGTTCGCAAAACAATATAAGAAACGCCCTCAAGCATTGTGCCTCCAAGCCAAATGCGGAAATTGCGGTTATATTTTTCCCAAGCGACAATTTTAATCGGGACATATTCGTCAAAGCCTACGCAAAATTTTGTGGCCTGAAAGGAACGCCGCAGCATCGAAAATTCGACCGAATATATTGCATAAATTCGAAGGGAAATATTCATATAACATTAAAGCCTGAGTAAAAACCCAGGCTTTAATCGGAGCGGGGGACGTCTCCCCGAAGGGATTAAACGCACCTAGCAAGAAAAAATAAAGCTAATCTTTGACCCCTGGACGTCTCCCCGAAGGGATTAAACGCACCCCCCGCATTGCAAAGATAGCACATTTTGTTGAATTGACAAAAAACAAGGCACTCTTTTTATAAATTATTTCTTTCTAAAACGGACCATTTATTTCTATTTCTCCGATGAAAAGATTTTGAAGAAGATATAAAAAATGGGGCCGCTCAAAAACGACCCCGGGTGGTACACGGCCCATAAAGGGTCCTGTCCCTGACCATTTATCCAATGGCTATTGCAAAAGTAATGCATTAGTGCCCAACATTCAAATTAATTTTATAAATTATCGAATATGAAGCAGATTTTTTTACGGAAAGCAAAAACGGCGAGATTGGGACACAGGCGGGAGCGGGAAGAGATCCGGGCATTTTTCAGAAACAAAAAGAGGTCAGAAAAGACAGAAGCAAATTTGTGACCTCGGAGTTCAATGATTGTCCAAATTTGGAAACCGGGGCTCTTTGGCATAATGGTCAGTCAAGAAAAGCCGTTATCGCACATTTACGCCATGAGGAGGAAATTCCCACAGCGGAATATGCATGGAACAATCCACAAGAGCTGCATTTTGTCAAAAAAAGCCCATTAGGAGAGGGGAAAGACCTGTCAACGGAGAAAGCGCAAAATAACATTGCACGAAAAACAGCACGCGGGGTGCAATATTATAACTTGCACGAATTTGAGTTCAACGGGAAAACATGGCATCTGAAAATGGAGGTTATACAAAAAGGGGCGGCTCTTTTTGAGCAGTTTTACAGTTTAGTCCCATAGGCGCAAAAAATCCCAGTCCCTGCCCACTTAAGAGCCGGCGCGTTCATACCCACGCCTTGCGACTGAGATTTTTTTTCAATGCAAAAGTAGTATTTTTTTTCGACCCACCAAACAGCGGCTCACCCGATAAACCGGGGGGGAGTTTTCTTGGCTCACCCGATAAATGAACTGCACCCCAAAAGTTAGACACAA
>CAKUMB010000003.1 GCA_934667475.1 uncultured Muribaculaceae bacterium
AAGAGTCCGGTGCAATACCGAACTCTTTCTCAAATCGAATAGTTAATAACCTGTCCAACTTTTTGGGGTCACTTCACATTCAGATGCCGGGGCTTTCGCTTTCTAATGAGCAGCCGTTTGCGGTAGGGACGCGGCGTGCCGCGTCCCTACCGCAATTTACATCAAATCAGCTAATTGGCGGGCATTCTAAAGCGGTGAAAGCGGTAGGGACGTGGCATGCCACGTCCGACTGGCGTAGCCCCACCCTGCCCACCGAAACCACCATGTGGCAAAAATAAAAATGTAGTTGGTGAGATTGGTTATTGTATATCATAATTTCATAATTTTCAAACGAATACGCATGGTGGATTCGGGTTGGGGCGGCGGACGCGGCATGCCGCGTCCCTACCGTTTGTGCATATGGCGGGCTAAACAACCCCGTGGTGTTAGACGGGCTGAATAATCCCTAACGGGATAATGCTCGAAAACATGGGTCAGTTGCCGTTGTGCCCATAATTTCGTTATTTTCAAACAATTGCGCATGGTGGGTTCGGGTTGGAGCGGCGGACGCGGCATGCCGCGTCCCTACTGGTTGTAGCGTTAGGCGGGATAAACAACCCCGTGGTGTTAGACGGGCTAAATAATCCCTAACGGGATAATGCACGAAAACATGGGTGAGATGCCGTTGTGCCCATAATTTTGTTATTTTCAAACAAATGCACATGGTGGGTTCGGGTTGGGGCGGTGGACGCGGCATGCCGCGTCCCTACCGTTTGTGCTTATGGCGGGCAAAACAACCCCATGGTGTTAGACGGGCTGAATAATCCCTAACGGGATAATGCTCGAAAACATGGGTCAGATGCCGTTGTGTCCATAATTTCATTATTTACAAACAAATGCGCATGGTGGGTTCGGGTTGGGGCGGTGGACGTGGCGTGCCACGTCCCTACTGGTTTCGTTGTGTTTTTTTTCCACTCGCCAACTCGCCGGGATAGCGCTATCGGCGTGCATGTCGTTCTCACTCTTTTGGGGCGAGGATGTGGGTGAGGCCTGTGCGGGCGCAGAAGTCGTTGAGGGTGGCGAGCTCAGGGTCGGCCACCACGCTGTCGCTGTCGATGATGTCGGTCATCAGTTTGGCCGCGGTGATTTTCTGGCTGTCGGTCATCTCGGCTATCATTTTCACGGCGTAATCGTATTTCAGGCTGCGTCCTAGTTCGAACACATCGTCGTCGATGCCGAGACTGTAGTTAATGAAGTTGAGCCGCACAAGCTCTTCGTAGGCCACCACGCTGTCGGCATTGACCATCTCTATTAGCGCGCTCACGATGGCGGCTTTCTGCTCGGTAGTAAACTTGTCTTTCATTGCTGATGTTTTGATTTGCAAAGATAAGCATTGTTGGGACAATAAAAAAGGTTCGGGGTGGCTATCAACAGTCACCCCGAACCGGGAATAATAATATGTTAAGAAACTGCTTTAGTTCAAAACATGAATCATAACACCGCTAAGTGTGGATATTGTTTATTTAACCACCTTAACTGTGTTGTTGCCAAACTGGAGCATGTAAACGCCCTTGGCCAGGTCTTGAGCGTCGAGGATGTTGGTGCCCTCGCTCAGGACTGCAGTCTTCACGAGCTTGCCAGCCACGTTGTAGACGTTGAGCTCGCCAGCGTTCTCAGCACCCTTCACGTTAACGTAGAGGTTGCCGTTGGCTGCATAAGCCTGAACACCGCTAACTGTAACCTCGTCAACGCCGCTCTGGTCGTTCTGACGAACGATGTAGGTGAGGTGTGCGCCAGGGAAGCCGAAGCTAACATCGGCACGGCGGCCACCCTTCTGACCTGCGGGATAAGCGTCGGCCTTAACAGTGGCAGTCACGAGACCCTCGCTGTCGCCAGTGCCGTCAACGTAAGAGATGTGCAGCCAGTCGGGCACATCGCTGCCGTCAACCAGAGTAGTGTTCCAGTCTTCAGAGTTCTTGTAAGAGTAGATTTCCACGCTCTTCGAGCCGCCGGCTGCGGGGAAGTTAACCTCGCCAGTCTCGTTGCTGTAGTTGTAAACGATGAACGGAGTCTCAACATCGAGCATGATTGACATACCCACCTTCATTGCACCCGAAGTGAAGAAGTTGTTCAGACCATAGATGTTGGTGGGCACAGAGCCAGTGGCATGGCCAATGTATGCGAGCTCGCCAAAGCCCTCATCCTCCTTATCAGAAGTGATGGTGAAGGTGAGCGAATTAACGGCAGCGTCGTTGTAGCCAGTGATGACTACGAGGATCGGAGAATTGATTTCGGGGGCAATTTCCATAGGAATACCCTCAACCTCGGTCTGCAGGGGGAACTCAAGCATTGCGCTCTCGTCTCTGAGTGCAGCAGCATTCAGAGTGCAAGTGCCGCTTGCAATCAGGTTGTCCTCAAGCTTGGCGCACTCTTCGGTGTTGTAGCCAACGAGAGAAGAGTCTCCGTATTGCTTGATTTCGTCAAGTTTGTAAACCTTTGCAGTGAGGGTTACATTGGCACCGCTCTTCAGCTTCACCTGGCCCACGCGGCCATAAACCTTGTTGAGCACGTAGGGGTGCTCAGGCTTCTCAAATGCTGCGGCAACAAGGTTTAAGGGGTTCACATTACCCTTAGAATCGGTGTATTCGTTGCGGCCTAACCAGTAACCGCTTTTGGGGCCATCGGGACCATTGCAGCCAGTGTAGTATGACCAGCCATACTTGCTTGTGCCTCGGCGGTCGCTGCTGCCAGCGTAGTGCGACATAGCCAGCAGAGGATGTTCAAGGCTACTGAAGGCCTCGGTGTTGACAGGCATCGAAAGAACCTCTGCCTGAGCCTCTTTGGTAGCAACACCAGTAGAGATGTCCATCTTGTAGCCCTTGATGGTGTAAGTGTCAGAGACTGCACCTGCCTTGGCTGTGAGCACAGGCACTGAGTCAACCTCGTAGTTGTAGGTAACCTGAATGTCCTTCGACGCAGCAGAGTACCACTTGCGGGCCTTTGCGCTGCGGTCGTAGAGTTGCACCTGCCAGTTGTAGGTGAGGTCGGCGTTAGAGGTCGACATGTTGGTGAATGTGTTCACCATAAAGGGATGAGTCTGGAGGAACGGCATGATGTAGCCATTGAACTCCTTGTTCATCTGGAAGTAGAACGCACCGGCAGGACGGCGATAGAAAGCGTTGACCTGAGCGGCAGCCTTCTTAGCCTTCTGTGCGAAAGCCTTGCGCTGTGCGGGAGTAGCCATCTCGGCAACTTCGTGACCTACGGGGAGAGCTCTCAGATTCTGTGCAGCAGGAGCGACATAGTTGGTCACTGCCTTCTCGCTGATGCGCTGTGCGCTTGCACCCGAAGCGACGGTGGCAACAGCAGCTGCGATGAGTAAACTTTTGTTCATAATTGATACTTTTTTAGAAGTTAAACTATATTCTAAATATTAAAACTTGATTGCAGATAGAAAAAACATCGGACGGAACTGGCGGCAAGCCATGCCGCCCGATGGGTAAAATATTAAATTGCTTAGAGTCCGATAGTAATGTAGTCGGCATCGCTCGACGCGCTTGTGGCCTTAATCACCGTGGGCGACAGGGCTGAAGCCGACGACAGAGTGAACGTGTCGGCAGCCAGGGCATCGAGGAATTCCTTGATGGCAGGGAATGTGGCAATATAGGTAGATGCACGGTC
Source organism: uncultured Muribaculaceae bacterium (assembly GCA_934667475.1). Lineage (GTDB taxonomy): Bacteria > Bacteroidota > Bacteroidia > Bacteroidales > Muribaculaceae > Sodaliphilus. The sequence continues at coordinate 3,661 of CAKUMB010000003.1, forward strand.
GACGTTGGTGACAGTGAGGTTGGTGAACTTGAGTGTGCCGTCGGCACCGATTACAGGAGTAACCTTGAACAGAGGCTTGGGTGTGGCAGTGGATGTGCCAACCTTAACCCTTAAAGCCACCTCAATTACGTAGGCACTGTCACCGCCCAGACGCTTTTCGTCGTAGTAGAAGCGTATGCCACCGAAAGAGTATGACTTCTTTTGGCTGATTTGCTCCTTGATGTTGTCGAACAGCTGCTGGTAGCGACCGCCGAGAGCCTTGGCGTCGAAGTTCCAAGAGAGCGACTTGTGGGTTACGACGCCTGCAAGAGGTCCGGCCGAAATCACGCTCTTACCGTCGTCGGTGCAGAGCAGCGAGCCGTCGTCCTGACGCACAAAGCGCTGAATGTTGTGGCCAGCCACCTTGAGCGAGCTGAGGAATGCAAGACCTTCGTGCGACACGATGCAGTTGGCCGACTCGGTGGTGACGATTGAGTCAGTACCCTCGGGGAAGTAGCTGATGATGCCGTCAGAACCGCCGTTGATCACATAGCGAGAGCCATCGGCCAGAGTCATGTAGATGCGCGGAATTTTGGGGCTGAACAAGTTGCCTTTGAGCTCCTGCACCTCGCTGAGGTAGGTCTCGTCGTTGACGTCGGCAGCCACACGGGTCATAATCATCTTAAGGCCGTGCTTTTTGCCTTCGAGATAGATGGTGTCGCCAGAATGCTTCATAAGGTCGAACTCATAGTCGCCCTCATGGCCGCGGCCACCCTCGTTGGTGTCTGTGGTGGGGATGTCGGCAGGATCGGCAAAGATGTGGAACACCTTATTGAAAGAGTTGAGCGACAGCACGGGGCCGTTGTCGGTAGTGATTTCCCACAGCGAGTTGTCGGTGCCATACACGTCGTCCGACGGGTTGCCGGTCTGTGCAACGCCTATCCACTCGTTGTAGCCGCTGATTTGCACTGTGCCGTTTTTGTTGAACGTGAGCAGATAGTCGTAGCCCTCCTCACTCTCGTTGGCGAAATACTGGAGTTCCCACTTGCCGCCCTTGTCGGTGAGGATGTCGGTGTAGTCCTTCTTCACCTGCTCGAGGCGCTCGCTGGCGCTTTTGTCAAAGATGTCGTCCTCGTCGTTTTTGAAGCAAGAGGTGAGCGACACGCTGAGCGCGAGCAGCAGAGCCAATGATATGTTGAATTTCATTTTCATCTTAAGCATATAAGTTTATTGAATTTATTTCACATCGTCGATTTCTTTGCGCAGAGCCTTGAGATCGACGTTCTTCATACGCTCCTGCACTTCAGCGCGCACAGCGTCGAGGTCAACGCCAAATGTGTCGCGCAGCCAGTTGCGCAGAATCGACACCTTCTGGTTGATGGCGGCAACGCCGTCGATGCCGTCGTTGTCTTCCACATCATAAACCTTGATGCGGTTGCCCTGGGCATCAGTCTCCATTCTGTAGTACTTCTGCACTGTGCCGGTTGAGTCCTCCTCGGTGAAAACATCGCGCTCGTTGCAATATTGCATCTTGGCATCCTTGTCGTTGTAGGGATAGTAGTAGTAGCAGTAATATGTGGCTTCCTGAGCGCCATCAACCTTGTTGGAGGCCCAGCCGCGGCCGGCCAGCTCGAGCAGGCGAGCCCACTCGGCATCGGTCATGGTGATGTAGTTGGCCACAGTCTCGGCTACATCCTCGCGGAAAGCCGAGCTTGCATAGGGAGTGGTGAAGCCTAGCGAGGCCACCACGCCGGCGTTGCGGTCCTGCCAGTTCTGGCCGTCGTACTTACCCACGCTGATGGTGTTGAACTCGGTGGGGTAGCTCTTGGCCTGGTGCAGGATGTGGGTGAACTCGTGGTGCATGGTCTGCAGATACTGGTTGTTGAGCGCAGCCACATTGCTTGCGTCAAGGCTGTTGACCTTGAAGAGCGAGATTTTCACACCGCCCTCGGCCAGACCCACGGTTTCGTTGTGGCTCTGGGGGTTGATGGCAGCCGAGCCAACGAAGGCAAGGATGCGCGGGCAATACTGCTTAAGGAACTCGGGGCTAACCACCTTGGCATACACGTCGAACCACAGATACTTGGACAGCACTGCCAGGTCTTCGCTCTGGCTGAGTGTGGCGGGCACCAGGTTGTAGTTCATGTTGGTGCTGATGTCCTTGAGCTTATACTGCACATCCACATTGTAGGGGGTGAGGAAGTTCTGCTCGAGCCACTTGTCGAACTTATGTGTCACCTGAGTGGTGTCAACAGTGGTGTCAGGATCCGGGAAAATGGTGGGTGTGAAGTCGTCGTCGCTGCACGAGGCCAGCGGCAGCAGGGCCGAGGCGGCAAACAGCAGCGGGGCGATATATTTTGTTTTTATTGTCTTCTTCATCTGGATAATCTGCAATTAAATATTACTTATTGACGAGCGGAACCAAGTCAAACTTAAGGCTGACCATATTGGGCTTGCCCTTCACAGGACTCTTGGGCGCTTCATAACGCGGGTTGGGAGTGAAGCCGGTAGAGAGCACCTCGGTAGGAATCTGGATTGCATAGCGCGAGTCGAGCGACTCCAGAGTCTTGTTGCCCTGGGTGCCGATGTTGTGAGTAATCGACAGACCCATGCGCTTGATGTCGAACCAGCGCATGCCGTTGTGCACATTCTGGATGCGGCGGTAGTGAAGCACGCATTGCAGATAGGGCTCGATTTCGGCACTTACGCGATACTTCTCGCTGGGGCAAACCTCATCGACGTGTATGTCCTTGATGATGCCATAGCCGGGATCATTCTCGCGGTCGTAGAAGTTGGTGATGAGCTGTGCGGTGAGGGGCACCATGCTCGACGTGCCCTTGTCGGTGTTGTCCTGACGTGCGTCGTCCCAAATCTTGAGGTCGGCCACGCAGCCGTCAATGTCGCCCATGAAGAGCTTGGCCTCGGCGCGGCAGAGGAGAGTCTCCTCGGCAGTGAACTCGGCACGCACGTTGTGGGTGTAGCCGATGCCCGAGACCTTGTCGGTGTATTCAAACTGCTCGCCGGCGTTGCCTGCGAAATATGCGCCATATTCAGCACCGCCGCTTGAACCAAGCACGTTGCGGAAGCAAGAGTTCATGGCAAATGTCTCCTTAGTGCTCGTGCTGGTGAACTTATTGTTCTTCCAGCTGGGGCCGGGGCCCTGGATGGTGGCGCGCTTGGCGTCGCGGTTGCAGGTGTAGCGATAGCTGCTGCTGAGGCGGCGGGGCCACTGCGAGTAGGTGGCAAAGAGCAGGAAGTTGTTGGGACGCGCAATACGGGTGTTGTAGAGCGAGATGTCCTTGATGTAGTAGAAGCTGGTCTGCGACCAGATGTTGCTCATGAGCTTTGCGGGATCCTGGCCAGAGAAGGCCGAATCGGCATAGGCCACCACCTGGGGGTAGTCGCGCTTGAACAGATAGAAGCGCGCTGCAAAGGCGTAGGCTGCCTGCTTGTTGAAGTGATACTTGGGCACCTCGTAGATGCCGTCGTTGATGAGGGGCAGACCAGCCTTGAGGTCGCGCTCGATGCTGTCGTAGTCCTGCTTAACGGTGCCGCGCTCATACTTCACGTCGAGTTTGATCTCGGGCTTGGTGATGTAGGGGATGCCCAGATCCTTTTGGCTGAGCTCATCGCCGCGGTAGGGCATGCAGAAGATGTTGGTGAGCACGAAGTGGTGGTAGGCGCGGCTCACCAGAGCCTCGCCGCGCACTGCGCGCAGTTTGGCGGCATCGTCGGTGCTCAGGCCGCCCTGTGCCTCGATGCGGTCGGCAGCCTCAAGCACGGCATTGCACGATGCAATGGCGGCATAGCAGCCGTTCCACTGAGACGAGGGAGAGTTGGCGTCGGTCGACGACTTCACATCTTCCCAGGCAAAGAGTTCGTTATCCATCACGTCGTAGGGGGGCAGATTGTAGCGCACGCCCTTGTCCGACGGAGAGTTGTTGTCAATCACATTGTCGCTTGAAAGCTCGCACACCGTGGAGTAGTCGTACTGGTCGTAGCCGTCAACCATCAGCTCGCGGAGCTGCTCCACGTCTTGAAGCTCGACGCGGGTGTCGGGAGCCTTGTCGAGGAAGTCGTTGCACGAAGTCATCGACGTGAGCGCCACAGCGGCAGTTAATGCTATATATTTAAATTTCATTGTTTCTTAAACCGTTTAGAAATTACCGTGTGTGTTGATTAAAGTCCGAATCTAAGAGTGAAGGTGAACTGCTTCGGGTTAGGCGAAGCCACACCGCCACTGTTGAAGAACTCAGGATCCTGTCCGTTGAGCTTCTTGTCGGCGTAGAGCAGGCAAAGGTTGGTGGTGGCCAGCTTGACTGATGCGCTTGTTAGCTTGAGAGCGTGGAGGATTACGGCCGGGATGTCGTAGGTGACCGACACCTCTTTCAGGCGGATGAAGTCGCCGTTGGCCACGCGGGCAGTACTGTAGTTATATGCGCTGTAGGCGCGAGAGAGCAGACGGTCGGCGTAGTACTGACGGCGCGATGCAATCACAGGCACGTCGGTGTAGGCCTCGTCGCCAGGCATCACCCAGCGGTTTTTGAATTCCTTGGGCATTGCGGTGAGGTCGCTGTAGGCGGCTGCGAAAGTCGGGGTGAGGCGCACCTTGTTGCCAAAGGCATAGGTGAGGAACACATTGAGGTGGAAACCACGCCAAGTGACGTTGTTGCCGAAACCGCCGGTATAGGGGGCGTCAACCGGGCCCTCATACTTGAGGTAGCCTGTGTTTTCCCAATCCTGGAAGTTGATGTCGGTGGTCACAACCTCGCCTGTGGGGCTGAGGAACTGCGGAATACCGTGGCTGTTGAGGCCGACGAAGGGGATTGAGAAGATGGCGCGCTGGGGATAGCCTTCCTTGGCGAAACCAGAGCTTTGCACGAGGTTCATCACTGTGGAGCGCGATTGCAGCTTGGTGATGGTGTTCTTTGCATAAGAGAATGTGAAGTCGGTGGTCCAAGTCACGCCGTTGCGGTCGTGAGAGTCGTTGGTGATGTTGCGCGACGAGAGGGTGAACTCAACGCCGTGGGCCGACATCTCGGCAACGTTACCAAACTTGGTAGAGAAGCCGCCGACACCAGAGTTATACATACGGCCGATGAGGTCGAAGTTGTTACGCTTATACCAGTCGAACACGAGGTTCAGGCGGTTGCTGAAGAAACCGAGGTCAACACCGATGTCGAGCTCGTGCTTCTTCTCGTAGGTAAGGTCGCTGTTGGCCAGAGCCGAGATGGCGAGGCCGAGCTCCTGAGCATCGCTCTCCTGGCGCCAGGGGCGGCTGGGATAGTAGAGGGCCTCGGCGTTGGCGTAGCTCGACGGGCCGCTCTCGGCAGTAAGCGAGTAGCTGGCGCGCAGCTTGGCGTAGCTGAGATATTTGTTGCCGCTCCACTTTTTGAACCAAGGCTCCTCGTAGATGTTCCAGCCGGCCGACACGTTCCATGTGGGCAGCCAGCGGCTCTGACGGGTCTTACCCATCTTGTTGGAACCCTCGTAGCGGAGAGTACCCACCAGCATGTAGCGGCCCATGAAGCTGTAGGTGCCTGTGCCGAAGTATGCAAGGTTGCGGGTGTTGCCGAACTGGTCGCTGAAGTAAGAACCGTTCTCCTCCTGCATCTGCTTGAAGAGCTCGTGGCGGGTGAAGGGCAGACGGCCGTTGTTGTAAACGATGCCCCAGCCCTGGAATGCCTCCTGGTGGCGCTGCACCTTGCTGGCCTCCATACCGCCGAGCACATTGATGGTGTGCTTGCCGCCGAGCACTGTGTTGTATTGGGCAGTGCCGCGGAAGTCGTACTGAGCCACAGAATACTGAGTGTAGTAGAGGATACCGCCCTTAGGCAGCACCGAGATAGGCAGCGAGTTGGGGTCGTCGGGGTCGGTGTAGAGGTAGGAGTTGCTTGAGCGAATCAAGGCGTCCTCGGGATCGATACCGGCGCGGTAGGCAAGAGCCTGGTTGCTGTTGTCCTTCACATAGTGGTTCTGGTCGCTGCTGCTGTAGCGGTAAGAGCCAAGGAGGTTGATGTCAAGACCCTTGATTGGGTTGATGTTGAGTTCGCCCTGGAACTTGAGGTCTTGCACATTGATGTCGATATAGTTTTCCTGCAACTCGTCGAAGATGTTGAAGTTGCTGTAGTTGCGCTTATACACTGTGTTGGGGTCGAGTGTGCGCGAAGTGTTCATTGCATAGCTGAAGGGGTTGATGTCGAACGAGCGCTTCACCTCGCCGTTAACGGCATCAATGTCTTGGCTCAGAGTGCCAGGAGCCTTCTGCTTGCGGTAGCTGTCGCTGGTGAGGATTTTCACCTTGATTTTGTCGGTGAGGCGGTATTGTGCGTTGGCATTGAACGTGTAGCGCTCAACGCGGCTCGACTTATACCAGCCCGGGTCGTTCATAAGCGACATAGAAGTGTAGAAGTTGCCACGGTCGGTACCGCCCGAGATGCTCACGGCGTGGTTCTGCATGACGTTGTTGTTAAACAGCAGGTCGAACCAGTTGGTGTTGCGGAACTCTGCCTCGCGCAGATAGGCGTTTTTGGCCGCTGTGGTGTTGGGCATACCGAAGCTGCCGTTCTCATAGCTGTTGATAAGGCCATACATGTGGCCATATACACCAGTGTTGGAAGCCTTGGCCAGCGATGAGAACTCGAGCCAGCCTTTTTGCTCCATTTCCTTATATATACCCATCTGCTCCTGCGAGTTGCAGATGTTGTATTCGTTGTAGCTGGGTTTCAGGCGGTAGGTGAACTCGCCAGTGTAGTTGATGGAAGTGTGGCCAGCCTTACCACTCTTGGTGGTGACCACAATCACACCGGCCATGGCCTTTGCACCATATATAGATGTGGCCGAACCATCCTTAAGCACCTGGAAACTCTCGATGTCGTCGGCGTTGAGGCCGGCGATGGCCGAAGAAATCAGTGTGACGGCATCGCCCGACGAAAGGTCGTCGGCGCTAACGTCGACTGCGTCTTCGAGCACCACACCATCGACCACCCACAGGGGCTTGGAAGTACCATAGATAGAGGTGGCACCGCGCACGCGGATTTTGGGAGCGGTACCGAACGTACCGGTCACATTCTGCACCTGCACACCTGCCACCTTGCCTTCGAGGCCGCGGCTGATGTCGGCCACGCCCGAGAGCTTAGCCTTGTCGGCATCGACCTTGGCGGTGGCACCGGTGAAGAGGCGGCGGTCGATTTTCTGCATACCTGTTGCAACGACCTCAACCTCGCCTAGAGTTGTTGACTTAGAGCTGAGCACGACCTTCATAGCGGTGCCTGGCGTAACAGCCACCACCTTAGTACCGTGACCAACGTAAGAAACCTCAAGATGCGACTTTGCAGATGGCACATTGAGTGTGAATTTGCCGTCAATGTCTGTGGTGGTTCCGATAGAGGGTTTCTCTTTAACCTTTATCGATGCTCCAATCACAGGTTCATTGTCGTCAGATGAAATCACGACACCCGTCACGCTTACCTGGGCAAACGAGCAGAGTGACACAAGTGATATCACCATGAGCAAAAGTAACTTTTTTAGACTCATAAGCACTGATAATTTTTATTTATTTGTTTTTTAACATATTATACATTAACGCCTTAGTGCAAGAATTAGCATTGGTTGTGCCTACCTCCCTACCCAGCTTCTCGTTTATAAGCCCGGGCATAATGAAATAGTAACATTACAGTACACTCTATGCAGTTTCTTAACATTAACCTAAAACAATATGCAAAGGAAAACAAAATTTCTCATTAAAACTAATTTTCTTAGTTAAAAGTGGAGATTTTCAAGAAAATAGTTATGATTTTTATTAAAAAACCTACTATAAATTTTAAGTTTCGCAGATGGCAAATCACGGTAAAAATAGAAAAATGGCAGCAATGCGGGGTTCAACAACATGTTTTACAACATATTTTTGGCAATTATTTGCATAATTAGTGTTATTGAAATGTCATTTTGAGCATTTCAATCAGTAATGTCACAAAAAGGGCCCTTGAGAACCGGTTTTGGGCAAAAAATTGCGATGGATGAAACTTACAATCTGTAAGCAGAGGGAGCAACGTGCCTCCACAGCCGCCAGCGGCCAACGTAACCACAGGGCAAAATTTCAAAGCCATCGGACATGGATTGGCAAAATATTCGATTCTCATGGGGTTAACTATGGACATATTAAGCATTAATTGGTTGTTTACGCGAGAGTTACACCAAATACAAAGTACACATATTTTACACTCAGAAAATCGGCGGAGTGGATTTTTGATTTTGACATTGTGAGTTTGTTCACTATCTTTGCATATTGTGAGTGCGGCCATCAGACGGCTGCATGCGTACACATTATTATATATATACATTCGGGAATGGAAGTAGTTTACGAAGACAACCACATAATAATAGTGAACAAGGCGGCAGGCGAAATAGTGCAAGCCGACAAGACGGGCGACGAGCCTCTGGTGGAAACACTGAAGCGGTGGATAAAGGAGAAATACCACAAGCCCGGCAACGTGTTTTGCGGAGTGACCCACCGCATCGACCGCCCGACGTGCGGTCTGGTGGTGTTTGCCCGCACAAGCAAGGGGTTGAGCCGCATGAACGAGCTGTTTCGCAACGGCAAGGTGCACAAGACCTACTGGGCCATAGTGAAGCGCCGTCCGCCCAAGGACGAGGACACCCTGGTGCACTACCTGACCAGCACCGAGCGCAACAACAAGACATACGCCTCGCTCACCCCGCGGCCGGGGGCGCAGAAGGCCATACTCAGCTACCGCGTGATTGCCAGCAGCGACAACTACCACCTGCTGGAGGTGGACCTGAAGACGGGGCGCAAGCACCAGATACGCGTGCAGCTGTCGAGCATAGGCTGCCCCATTAAGGGCGACCTGAAGTATGGCGCGCAGCGCAGCAACCCCGACGGCGGCATATGCCTGCAGTCGCACCGCATACGCTTCATCCACCCCGTGTCGCTCAAAGAGATTGACGTCACCGCCCCAGTGCCCAACGACAACCTGTGGCAGGCACTGGCGCAGAAAGCGGCCGAAAATAGCACGGCAAATGTTTCGGAATGACACGAAAGTTGAGTAAATTTGTAGACACAGAAGACAACAACGAATAACAACAATAACTAAAACACTGAAATTTACGAACTATGGCAACAACACCTGAGTTTAAGTACGCGCCCATGTTCCAGCTGGGCAAGGACAACACAGAGTATTATCTGCTCACCAAAGAGGGTGTGAGCACCGCCGAATTTGAGGGCAAGACCATACTCAAAGTGCAGAAAGAGGCTCTCACCAAGCTCTCGCAGCAGGCATTCCACGATGTGGAGTTCATGCTGCGCCGCGAGCACAACCTGCAAGTGGCCAAAATCCTCAAAGACCCCGAGGCTTCGGAAAACGACAAATATGTGGCCCTGCAATTTCTGCGCAACGCCGAGACTGCCGTAAAGGGCATTCTGCCATTCTGCCAGGACACCGGCACAGCCATCATCCACGGCGAGAAAGGCCAGCGCGTGTGGACCGACTTTGAAGACGAGGAGGCCCTGAGCCGCGGTGTGTACAACACATTCACGCAAGACAATCTGCGCTACTCGCAGAACGCCCCGCTCAACATGTATGACGAGGTGAACACCCGCTGCAACCTGCCCGCGCAAATCGACATCGAAGCCACCGAAGGCGACGAATACCGCTTTGTGATGGTGGCCAAGGGCGGCGGCTCGGCCAACAAGACATACTTCTACCCCATGACCAAGGCCACAATCCAAAACGAGGGCACACTGCTGCCCTTCCTGGTGGAGAAGATGAAAACTCTGGGCACAGCAGCCTGCCCGCCCTACCACATTGCATTTGTGATAGGCGGCACCAGCGCAGAGAAAAATCTGCTGACGGTGAAGCTCGCCTCGATAAAATATTACGACAACCTGCCCACCACCGGCGACGAGACCGGCCGCGCATTCCGCGACATCGACCTTGAGAACAAGCTGCTCGAAGAGGCTCACAAGATTGGCCTTGGCGCACAGTTTGGCGGCAAATATCTGGCCCACGACATTCGCGTGGTGCGCCTGCCGCGCCACGGTGCAAGCTGCCCCATTGGCATGGGCGTGAGCTGCTCGGCCGACCGCAACATAAAAGCCAAGATCAACAAAGACGGCATCTGGATTGAGAAACTCGACACCAATCCGTCGGAGCTGATTCCCGAGGAGTTCCGCCGTCCCGGCGAGGGCGCCAAGGGCATCGAAATCGACCTTGACAAGGGCATCGACGCTGTGCGCAACGAGCTCACCAAGTATCCCGTGAGCACACGCGTGAGCCTGAAGGGCACCATAATTGTGGCACGCGACATAGCGCACGCCAAGCTCAAGGCACGCCTCGACGCCGGCGAAGACCTGCCCGCATACTTCAAGGACCACCCCATCTTGTATGCCGGCCCGGCCAAAACTCCCGAAGGCTATCCCTGCGGCAGCATGGGCCCGACCACTGCCAACCGCATGGACCCCTACGTTGACGAGTTCCAAGACCACGGCGGCAGCCTGGTGATGATTGCCAAGGGCAACCGCACGCAGGTGGTGACCGACGCCTGCAAGAAGCACGGCGGCTTCTATCTGGGCACCATTGGCGGCGTGGCCGCAGTGCTGTCGCAGAGCAGCATCAAGAGCATCGAGTGCGTTGAGTATCCCGAGCTGGGCATGGAGGCCATCTGGAAAATCACCGTTGAAGACTTCCCCGCATTCATCCTGGTTGACGACAAGGGCAACGACTTCTTCAAGCAGCTGAAACCCTGGACTCCCTGCAGCGCCTGCAAAAAGTAAAGCGGCACTGACTGCATAATCGCATATAGGCGCCCGGCACCAACCAACGAGTTGGCTGCCGGGCGCTTTTTCTGTCTACCTTTTGCCATTTCAGGTAGGAAAAAATGCTAAAAAGCATTTTTTTCGCATTTTTTTGGCCCGCCACCCTTGACAATTCAGAAATTATGCTTACCTTTGCAGTGCAAATCGCGGGATGGAGCAGTGGTAGCTCGTTGGGCTCATAACCCAAAGGTCGTCAGTTCGAGTCTGGCTCCCGCCACTAAGGGAAAGGTTGGATGATGCAATTCATCTGACCTTTATTTTTTCCCATTAGAAACATTGGCATCACTCTTATATTGTGTATATCCACGGAAATCATTAATTTTGGACTTCACTTAGGAAAAAAGATGAAGAAAATAGCCGTAGTATTCGAAGGAGACATCTATAACCGGTTTGGTGGAACGAATTCCATCCAAAACCGCATTGAGCATCTGCGCCAATGCGCCGGCTACGGCATCGACCCATATATGATTCAGGTGTATGACGGCAAAGTGATGAGGCTGCTGCGCAAAAGCGGCGGCACGCCATCGCGCCCCGCACGCGCCCGCCTGGGCAGCGTGGAGTGCGACATGCGGTGGTCCAAGCGGTCGTGGACCGATGCCGTGGTGCACCGCTGGCTTGGTCAGGAGCCTCCCATGCTGATGAGCTTCACCAGCCGAGTGGCGCACGAGCTTGAGGGCTACGACCTGATAAGCGCGCACGACCGCATTGGCGGCCTGGCCGCGATGCGCGCCTCGCAGCTCTATGGCATGCCCTTCTTCATGACCTGGCACGGCTACAGCATACACACCGACCCGTTTCGCGATGCGGTGGTGATGAACCAGACGCGGCGCCTGCTGCTGGCAGCCACCGACAACTTCTTTGTGAGCAAATCGCTGGCCGAGGTGGCACAGGAAATCGCTCCGGGGTCGAGCGGCAGAGTGCTGTTCAACGGTGTGTCGCAACGGTTTCACCGCTACAGCGACCAGAGCCGCGCCGAGCTGAGGCGCAAGCTGGGCGTGGACGGATGCAAGGTGGTGGCCTTTGTGGCCCGCTTCGACCCGATAAAAAACGCCGAGAGTCTGCCCGACATCTACAGCCGCATCCAGCGCTACTATGAAGGCAAGGTGGCCTTCTGGGCCATAGGCGACGGCTGCACCAAGGCCGGCGTGGAGCGGCAAATGACGGTGCCGTGCCGCTTTTGGGGCTATCAGGAGCCCGAGTTGATTCCCGACTTCATGAACTGCATCGACGTGCTGGTGCTGCCCAGCAGGCGTGAGGGGCTGCCGCTGGTGTCACTCGAGGCCATAAAGTGCGGTGCGGGAGTGGTGGCGTCGAGCGGAGTGGGCGCCTCGGAATACATAGGGAGCAACAACGTGTTTGACATAACAGCCCCCGACTTTGCCGAGCACATTAGCCGCCGCGCCGTGGCCATGCTCAACGGCGACGTGCCGGCACAAACGCTCAACAAAGATATGACCTGGGCCGAAACGGCACAACTCGAAAACGCCATCTACGCCAGCCACCTTTCCCGCTGAAGCAAAAAAACACAGCGCCACAGGCACACAATTAGCATTAATTTCGCTACCTTTGAACAAGCCTTTGCCCCTGCGGCACGGGCCACAACCACACACATCAACGACCAAACACTGTAGTCACATGCCACAATATGCTGAAATACTGCTGCCACTGCCCATCCAGGGCAGCTACACCTACCACCTGAACGACGAGTTGCAGGCCACACTAAAAGTGGGCTGCCGGGTGCTGGTGCCCTTCGGACGCAAAAAAATCTACACCGGCATCGTGGAGATGACACACGACAACGCCCCCGAGGGCTATGCCGTGAAAGACGTGATTTGCGCCCTCGACCCCTACCCCATATTGCGCAACCCGCAGCTAAAGTTCTGGCACTGGATAGCCGACTACTACCTGTGCTCGGTGGGCGACGTGTATAAAGCCGCAGTGCCGTCGGGGCTGAAGGTGGAGAGCGAAACGTTTATCAGCGTCAACCCCGACTATGAGGAGAAGACGCCCGGCGAGCTGAGCGACCGAGCCAAAGCAGTGCTCGACTTCACAGCTCAGCGCGGACGCGTGCAGATAACCGACCTGACGCGGGCCACGGGATTCAAAAACGTGGAGGGCCTGGTGAGCAAGATGCTCGAAATTGGCGCAATCCACGTGTCGGAGAAAGTGATTGACAGCTACCGGCCAAAGACCGAGACCTGCGTGCGCCTAACCGCCGACCGCAACGACGACGAGGCGCTGCACCATATGTTCGACCAGGTGAGACGCGCAAAAAAGCAGGAGTCGCTGCTGCTGGCCTACCTCGACCTGAGCGGCTGGATGCAGAAGGGCAAACCGCTGAAAGAGGTCACCAAAGAGCAGCTGCTGAAGCGGGCCGACGCCACGCAGCCAGTGCTGGCAGCAGCACGGCAGCGGGGCCTGTTTGAAGTGTACAAGCGCGAGATTAACCGCTTTGCCGACCTTGGCACAACCCTTGCGCAGCCGCCAGAACTCACAGCCGAACAGCAGCAGGCCTACACCGAGCTGCACCAGCAATTGCGCGAACACAGCATAGTGCTGCTGCACGGCGTCACATCGAGCGGCAAGACATCGATATACATGCACCTGATTGACGACACCCTGCGCAAGGGCAAGCAGGCACTGTATCTCGTGCCCGAAATTGCACTCACCACCCAACTCACAAGGCGGCTGCGGCGCGTGTTTGGCGACCGTCTGCTGATATACCACAGCAAATTCAGCGACAACGAGCGCGTGGACATATGGAAGCGGCTGCTCAACAGCCACGACCCTTGCGTGGTGATAGGCGTACGCTCGGCTGTGTTTCTGCCCTACAGCAACCTGGGCCTGGTGGTGGTTGACGAGGAGCACGACTCCAGCTACAAGCAGCAAGACCCCGCGCCACGCTACAACGGGCGCGACGCGGCGCTGGTGCTGGCCATGATGCACGGTGCCAAGACGGTGCTCGGCTCGGCCACGCCGGCCATAAGCGTGTACTACCACGCCCAGAACGGCCGATACGGACTGGTGACACTGAAAAAGCGATACGAGGGCATTGAGATGCCCGAAGTGAGGGTGATCGACACCAAGCTGGCGCGCAAAAAGAAAGAGATGAAGGGCATATTCAGCGACGAGCTTACACGAGAGTGCCGCCACGCCATTGAACGCGGCGAACAGGTGATATTGTTCCAAAACAGGCGCGGCTACTCGCCAATGGTCACATGCCGCACCTGCGGATGGATTCCGCGCTGCGTGAACTGCGACGTGTCGCTCACCTACCACAAGCACCTGCACACGCTCACGTGCCACTACTGCGGCCACACCATGACACTGCCCACAGTGTGCCCGGCGTGCGGCGGCACCGAGATTGAGGTGATAGGCTACGGCACCGAGCGCATCGAAGACGAAATTGACCAGGCATTCCCAGGCGAGAAGATATCGCGCATGGACCTCGACACCACGCGCAACAAAAACAGCTACGACCGCATAATCGACGAGTTTTCAGAGCATAAGACCAACATACTGGTGGGCACACAAATGGTGACCAAGGGGCTTGACTTCGACGGGGTGAGCATAGTGGGCATACTAAATGCCGACACCATGATTAGTTTTCCCGACTTCAGGTCGAGCGAACGGGCCTTCGACATGATGGAGCAGGTGGCCGGGCGGGCCGGGCGGGCCCACAAGCGCGGCGAGGTGATAGTGCAAACCTCGCAGCCCGACGACCCTGTGATAGGCTTCGTAAAGGCTCACGACTACGAGGGCTTCTATGCCTACGAGCTGGATGAGCGCAAGCGGTTTGGCTATCCACCATTCACCAAGATAATAAATGTGTATTTGAAGCACCGACAAAGCGACGTGCTTGGCGAGATGGCCGTGCGATACAGCAACATGCTACGCCAGGTGTTCGGCCAGCGCGTGCTGGGACCCGAAGCGCCCATGGTGGCCAGAATCCAAAACATGTATATTCGCCAAATCGTGATAAAGATTGAAACCGGCGCATCGATGGCTAAGGTGAAGCAGGCGCTGCGCAGCATCTACGAGCAGATGCTGGCCGCCGACAGCCGCATGCGCTCGGTGTATCTGTATTACGACGTCGACCCCGTGTAGGGCCTCAGAAGTCGAGCAGACGCTGGTGGGCACGCGCCCAAGCCACGCGGTGGCGCTCAAAGTGCCACCACTCGCGCCGGTAGGTCATGAATCCGGCACGGGTCATGGCGCGGCGCAGCAGGCGGCGGTTGGCCACAGCCTCGGCGCTGAGCCTCCCGCTTGCCACAAGGGCGTCTTCGGCATCGATGTGGGCAAGCGGGCCGAAGGTGTCGAAGTCGGTGCCCATGTCCACGGGCACGCCGCGGCGCGTGAGGCCCAAGTCGAGGGCCACACCATAGTTGTGCGGGCCGCCCTTGAATGGCCGGGCCACATAGCGTTCGCCTGTGGTGCCCGCCACACACCGCCACATGGCCCGCTGCGCACTCAACGGCCGTGCGGCATCGAAAATCACAATTCCCAAATCAGGATCCTCGGCCTGCAGGCTCCGCAGGGCCATGGCAAGCGAACGTGCCGTGGCTGGGGTGGCGTAGGCCTTGCAATAGTCGCCATACATGTTGCGCCTCGCAAAATTGTGCCTTGTGGCATAGCGCAAGTCGAGCGTTATGGCTTGGCTTATTTGCGACAAGTCGACGAGGCCCGCCGCGCGCATCGAGTCTTCGATGGCCGAGCGCTGCTGCGGCACGGTGTCGGCCTTAGCCGTGACTGAATCCGACGCCACACGGTGGGCCGACGGGACGCCATCAGAGCCAGAAGAACCGCCCCCAGCGCAGGCGGCAGCCCCCAGCGCAAGGCCAAGGACTGCCGCCAATACCGTTATTTTAGTGCCACTGAGCATCAGTCAAACACACCCTCCATCACATCACTCTCCTGAGGCTCGGCCGCCTCTTCCGAGGAATGGCCTCCGTCACCACCCGAGCCATAGCCGTAGCCGCCCAGGCCTCCACAGGGGTTGAAGTCGGCAGGGAAGTCAAACTTGGTGCTCTGGCTGTAGGGCAGCGACGGGTCGTCGTAGATGCTCTTCATATACAAGCCATAGATGGGCAGTGCCATCTCGGCACCTTGTCCGTAGGCCATCGACGCGAAGTGGATGAAGCGTTCCTCGCCGCCTACCCACACGCCCGTCACCAGTTCGGGCGTG
Organism: uncultured Muribaculaceae bacterium; assembly: GCA_934667475.1. GTDB lineage: Bacteria > Bacteroidota > Bacteroidia > Bacteroidales > Muribaculaceae > Sodaliphilus. The sequence goes on from CAKUMB010000003.1 coordinate 19,659, forward strand.
AAGCCCATAAACCAGCCGTCGGCATTGAAGTTGGTGGTGCCCGTCTTGCCGCCCATCTGGGCATCGATGTGGTAGGCATAGCGCAAGCGCGCGCCCGTGCCGGCATCGACCACATTGAGCAGCATCGACAGAATCTTGTAGTAGGCTTCCTCGCTCATAACCTCGGTTTGCTGCGGAGTGAACTCGGCCAGCACATTGCCACTGTTGTCGCAAATGCGGGTCACAAACATTGGCTGGGCACGCATGCCCTTGTTGGCAAAGGCCGAGTAGGCGCTCACCATCTCCTTCACCGACACATCGCACGGGCCGAGGCACAGGGCCGGCACAGTGTCGAGTTTGTTGGTGATGCCGAAGTTGTGCAGCATGTTCACCAGGTTGGCAGGCTTGAGGGCGTCGATCAGGCGGGCCGAAATCCAGTTGTTGGAGTAAGTGAGTGCCCAGCGCAGGTCCACCATTTGTCCTATGCGGCCATGGCCGGCATTGCGCGGTGCCCAGCCATTGATCACCGGCTGCGTGTTGAGCAGGCGGTCGCACGGAGTGTAGCCGTTTTCCATTGCCAAGGTGTAGAGGAATGGCTTCACCGTAGAGCCAATTTGTCGGCGGCCGGTCGACACCATGTCGTATTTGAAGAAGCGGAAGTCGGGGCCGCCCACATAGGCCTTGATGTAGCCCGTCTGCGGATCCATCGACATCACGCCGCAGCGCAGATAGCTCTTGGTGTAGAGCAGCGAGTCGAGAGGCGACATCACGCGGTCGACATCGCCGTTGTAGGTGAACAGGCGCATCTCGGTGGGCGTGTTGAAGTTGCTCATTATCTCGTTGTCGCTCATGCCCGATGCCTTGAGGGCCCGGTAGCGGTCGGTCTGACGGATGGCTGCCTTTATCAGTGTCTGCTTCTGCTTGGCCGTCAGCTCTTGCGGGTCAGACGAGTAGGGGTTGCGTGTGCCGCCGCGCTCGCGCAGGAAGTTGGGCTGCAGCGTGCCGCCCATGTGCTGGCGCACGGCATCCTCAAGGTGCTTCTGCATGCGCGAGTCGATGGTGGTGTAAATCTTGAGGCCGTCGGAGTACACGTCGTAGGGCGAGCCGTCGGCCTTGTGGTTTTTGTTGCACCAGCCATACAGGGGATTGTTGACCCACTCCACCGAGTCGTCGTAGAAGGCCTGGCGGTTCCAGTCGGGGTAGTCCTCGAAGCGGGGCTCCTTGGCCATCATCATGCGGCGCAGCTCCTCGCGGAAGTATGGTGCCATGCCGTCGTTTTTATTCACCTTGTGGTAGTGCAACTCCACTGGGGTGGTCTTCAGCGAGGCGCAGTCGGCATCGCTCAGGCAGCCGGCCTTGCGCATTTGGTCGAGCACCACATTGCGGCGCTGGCGCGCACGGTCGGGATAGCGCAAGGGATTGTAGTACGACGGATTTTTGCACATGCCCACCAGCATGGCCGACTCCTGCACATTCAGGTCGCGCGGGTCTTTGCCGAAGTAGACGTATGAGGCAGTCTTGATTCCAACCGCATTGTTGAGAAAGTCAAACTGGTTGAAATACATCTTTATGATTTCGTCCTTGGTGTAGTAGCGCTCAATCTTCATTGCTATCACCCACTCGATGGGCTTCTGCAGCGCGCGCTGGAATATGTTGGAACTCTTGGGTGTGTATAGCTGCTTGGCCAGCTGCTGGGTGATGGTGGAGCCGCCGCCCGCACTGGCATTGCCCATGATGATGCGCTTCACCACCGAGCGCATTATGGCGCGCACGTCGATGCCCGAGTGGCTCATGAAGCGCACGTCCTCGGTGGATATGAGTGCGTCGCTCAAATGCTTCGACATTTGGTCGAAGTCAACATACACGCGGTTGCCCTTGCTCTTGTAGATGCGCCCCATCTCCTGCCCATCGCTTGAGTAAAGCGTTGAGGCAAACTTGTCGGTGGGGTTCTTGAGCTCGGCGATGGGCGGCATGTAGCCGATGATGCCATTGTAGATGAGCACAAACAATATTACCAGCAAGGCAATGAATATGCCGAAGCCCTGCCACATGCGCCGCACGATGCGTGCGTTGCGTATGTTGCGCGAAGACTGGCCCGCTGCTGAAGCGCTGTTGTTGTTCATTTCCAAAATATGCTTATTAGTGTTGTTTTGGTTCGTTTTCACGTCAACTATGCGCCAAAAGACGCCTAAAATAAAACACAAAGATAGCAATTTTATGCGCAAAACACCACAATTTTTCCGATAAACAGCAATGCGGCATTTTTTTTGCCGCATATGGGCTAAGTTATGGGCTATTTTGCTTAACTTTGTTATCGTTATGGATAAGCAACCAAGGCAACACTGCACGGCCGCGCATGCGGCTTGCGGGCAGCAGTCGCATAACGACCAGCTGCCACGCAGGAGCCATTGTTTTCCATTACCGCCGCCAGCCGCCAGCCGCCAGCCAATCAACGATGCTGAGGTTGGCCTTTTTTGTGCCCCAAAGGCGGCACACGGGCATTGAATCGATTTAAAAAAAAGGAAACAATATCACACATACTCTTAGTTTATGAAAAATAAAAGTTTAGTCTCTATCTCCGACTTGTCGAAAGACGAGATTCTGCGCCTTTTGAGCCAAGCCGAGCGTTTCGAAAAGAACCCCAACCAGAAGATTCTGGACGGCAAAGTTGTGGCAACGCTGTTTTTCGAGCCCTCAACCCGCACTCGCCTGAGTTTTGAAACAGCAGTCAACCGCCTGGGCGGACGCGTGATAGGCTTCTCTGACGCCAAGACCAGCAGCCAGTCGAAAGGCGAAACACTGAAAGACACCATTATGATGGTGAGCAACTATGCCGACCTGATAGTGATGCGCCACTACCTGGAGGGCGCGGCCCGATATGCCAGTGAAGTGGCTCCCGTGCCTGTGATCAACGCCGGCGACGGCGCCAACCAGCACCCGTCGCAAACGATGCTCGACCTCTACTCAATCTATAAGACGCAGGGCACCCTCGAGGGCCTGACCATAACCATGGTGGGCGACCTGAAGTATGGCCGCACTGTGCACTCGCTGCTCGAGGCCATGCAATACTGGAAGCCGAAATTCAACTTCATTGCCTGCAAAGAGCTGCAGATGCCCGAGCAGTACAAGCGGTTCTGCGACGAGCACGGCATTGAATACCACGAGTCGACCGACTTCTCGCAAGACGTGATAAACGAGACCGACATTCTGTATATGACCCGCGTGCAGCAAGAACGCTTCACCGACCTGATGGAATATGAGCGCGTGAAGAGCCTCTACCACCTGCACAACAGCATGCTCGACAACAGCAAGCCCAACCTGCGAGTGCTGCACCCGCTGCCCCGCATCACCGAAATCAGCCAGGACGTGGACGACAACCCCAAGGCATACTTCTTTCAGCAGGCCAAAAACGGCCTCTATGCGCGCCAGGCCATAATTTGCCGCTCGCTGGGCATTGAGTGCTGAGCGGCACCCACTATAGAGAAAAAACGGAGTAAACTAACACAACACATACTGATTTATCACAATCATGACTGACAATAACAAGAAAGAACTGGCTGTGGCCGCGCTGAAAAACGGCACAGTAATCGACCACATACCGTCGGAGTCGCTGTTCAGCGTAGTGAACCTGCTGGGCATACAGAAGCTGACAAGCAGTGTGACCATAGGATTCAACCTCGACAGCAAACTGATGGGCAAAAAGGGCATTATTAAAATTGCCGACGTGGAACTGCCCGAGGCCACGCTCAACCGCATCGCTCTCATCGCCCCCAAGGCGGTGATAAATGTAATAAAGGACTATGAGGTGGTGGACAAGCACACCGTGGCACTGCCCGACGAGCTGGTGGACATAGTGAAGTGCAACAACCCCAAGTGCATCACCAACAATGAGCCCATGCGCACCCACTTCCGCGTGATCGACCGCGCCAATGTGGTGCTGCAGTGCCGCTACTGCGAGTGCACCGTGCCCCACGACGAAATCACCATAAAGTGAAGCACTGCCCGGCAGCTGCCGGGCAAACAAAAAACAAACGGCAGTCCCGCTTCCCAATGCTATTGAGGGAAGCGGGACTGCCGCCTTTATCGCAACTCTTGCCGCCCGCATGGGCAGCGAGCCTTATCAGATGTTTTGAAGCTGGCTTGGCTGCGGATCGGCAGCCAATATCTTGCCCGAAGGGTCGATGAGAAACGACTTGCAGCTGTCGCCGCCGTCGAGGCGCCACTGCTCTTCGAGGCGGTTGCGCTCTTCACCGCTGGCAAAGTGAAACACATTGGCCGGCTGGATGCCGTCGAGGCGGCTGGCCATGGCGCACACCCCGCCGCTGCGGTCGAGGTTGACCGACAAGTGCCTGATGCGGCCCTGGGCGGCCTTGCAAAGGCGGTCGTAGCGCATGTTGCTGATTCGCGACTCGGGGTTGGCCGTCGACCAGAATGTGATTAACACATATTCCCCCTTCAATGCCCCTGTCGAAAGCGAGGCGTAACGGTTGCTTAAACTTGTGTTGGGTGCCTGATAGCCGACACGGCTGTCGGCAGGCGTTGTGCTGTAGGCTGATGTGAGTAGCAGGAAAAATGCAATTGTCACGATTGTGACCAGTGATTTCCTCATGTGAAATTTATTTAAGTTACACTTGAAGGCCGTGTCACGCTTTCAGAGTTTTGCCCCTCACGCTCTCTCACAGGGCGGAGGCAAGCGGCCTTTGCCGATTTTCGGCTGGGCTGAGGACGATTGCAGTGTGGGCCTCAGCCAATGCGCACCGCGGCTCAATGCACTTGCCGGTGCGCCTTAAACTGGGTGCAAAGTTAGCACAAAAATCTTTTGTAGCCAAATGCAATGAGTGTAACAAAGTATAAAATCCTGAAATTTCAAGCATTACAAGCGGGGCGTTTTTCCGCAATATTTAATTTGGAATGAAAATTAACTTAAAGTGTTAATACTGCGGTCTGCAAACGATTTCAAGCGTGCCTGACGCACACCCCCGGCCACAAAAATTTAAGATTTGGCCGTTGGCCGGCTAATGTTAAAACCAGCGGCGAAAAAAGATTGAAAAAAATTTTGACACGAGGCCCGATTTTGGGCAAAAATGGCTAAATTTGTTATTTCATTAGTCATATAGAACAGACATTCATGGCGCAGCTGATGCCGCCACATATGTATTACATCGAAACAGATATGGAACCTACAGTTGAAAACGAACTGATTCTCATCAACATATCGGGCCACGACAAGCCCGGCGTAACTTCGAGCCTCACAGCCATACTCGGCAAATACGGGGCCACAATCATGGACATCGGCCAGGCCGACATACACCACACGCTGTCGCTGGGCATAATGTTTATGACCACGAGCGACAAGAGCGGAGAAATCATGAAGGAGCTGTTTTTCAAGGCTTCGGAAATGAATGTGGAAATCCGCTACTCACCCATCACCGACGCCGACTATGCGCTGTGGGTTAAAAACCAGGGGCGCAACCGCTACATAATCACCATTCTGGGCCGCACCATCACCGCCGAGCAGATATCGGCCGTGACGGGCGTAGTGGCCGCGCAGAAGCTTAACATCGACGCCATTCGCCGCCTCACCGGCCGCATTCCGCTCGACGCCGCCGTGCAGCAGGAGCGCAAGTCGTGCATCGAATTCTCTGTACGCGGCAACATTCATAACCAAGCCGCAATGCAAAGCGAATTCATGCGTCTGAGCAATGAGTTGGGCTTCGACATTTCGCTGCAGGAGGACAACATGTACCGACGCTGCCGCCGCCTGATTTGCTTCGACATGGACAGCACGCTCATTGAGACCGAGGTGATCGACGAACTGGCCATGCGCGCCGGAGTGGGCGACAAGGTGAAGGCCATCACAGCTCGCGCCATGCGCGGCGAAATTGACTTCAAAGAGAGCTTCACCGAGCGCGTGGCGCTGCTGAAGGGACTCGATGAAAGCGTGATGAAGGACATAGCCGAACATCTGCCCATCACCGAGGGCGTAGACCGCATGATGTCGGTGCTGAAGCGCACAGGCTACAAAATTGCCATTCTGTCGGGCGGATTCACCTATTTCGGCAACTACCTGAAGGCAAAATACGGCATCGACTATGTATATGCCAACGAACTGGAGATTAAGGACGGACGCCTCACGGGCCGCTATGTGGGCGAGGTGGTCGACGGCAAGCGCAAGGCCGAACTGCTGCGCCTGCTGGCGCAGGTGGAGAACGTGAACATTGCGCAGACCATAGCCGTGGGCGACGGCGCCAACGACCTGCCCATGCTGCAAACGGCCGGACTCGGCATAGCATTCCACGCCAAGCCCAAAGTGAAGGCCACGGCACGCCAAAGCATCTCGACCATCGGCATCGACGGCGTGCTATACTTCCTGGGCTTCAAAGACTCGTTTATGGAAGACGCCAAGCCACAGCCCGATGACGCCAAATAGTTGCAGCCATTGACAAGCATAACAAACGCAACCATATATTTAACTCGTCCATAATAAAAAAATCCGCAGTCCCAAAACTGCGGATTTTTTTATTGGCGTCACGAGAGTGGCGCTATGCTGTGATTAAACCTCAACGCTTGGCTGCGCTGTAGCTCTTGGGAGTGTAGTCGCGCGCCTCGGTGTAGGTGCTCTTGTTGAACGTGTAGGAGTCGGTGTGGGTTGTGCGGTTGGCGAAGTCGAATATGGCCTCGGGATTGATGGCATAGCCCATGAAGCGGGTTTCGAAGTGCAAGTGGGGGCCAAAGCTGCGACCTGTGTTGCCGCTGAGGGCGATGGGGGTGCCGGCCTTCACATACTGGTTGGGGTGAACAAGGAATCGCGACAAGTGGCCGTAAACGGTTTCGAGGCCGTTGGCGTGGCGCACTATCACGTAGAAGCCAAATCCGCCGCGCTCATACTTGGTGAGGCGCACCTTGCCATCGAATGCGGCACGCACGGTGTCGCCCATGGCTGCGCGCAGGTCCACACCCTTGTGGTAGCGGCCAAACTTGGGGCGGTAGCCATAGTGCGAGGTGACCACATTGCCTCTGACGGGCATGCGGTATTGGCGCACGTTAATCACTCGGTTGTTGGGCACCTTGGCATTTTTGTAGGGATTCACCTTGCCGCTTTCCCAGCCCTCGTTGTAGATGTCGGGTTCCGGCTCCACTTCCTCATAGAGGTCGTGGGCATATTTCTGTGCTTCTTCGAGTCGGATTTGGTCTTGAATGCGAGATTGCTTTGCCAATAGGGCCGCATGGGCTTTGCGATAGTTTGACACCGATTGCAAATTTTGCGCTGTGGCCGATGGCCACACTACCAGCGACGCGGCTGCAATGATTCCCGCACTGACTATTTTCCTTAAACTCATAAATTCTCCTTTCGTTTTGATTTCAAAAGTTTTCACCAGCTATGCAAAGGGGCTTGCACACGTCATACGTTTCACGCTGAATATTGGCCGAAAACTGCCAGTGGCGGCAGTCTTTTCCACCAGTCTCTTCACATCATTTCACTGATTTTCTCAAATAAAACGTTCAAAATTAAGCATTTATTTTAAAACAGCGACAATCACACTGTATAAAAAGTGTAAATTTATGTCTAAATATCGCAATCGGCCACACTCAAACAGCTAAGTGACAGACGATTATCCCCACCTTAGCTTTGCAGCCGCTAACAGACGATAAAAAATAAGCGGCTAAATCATAACATTTTGCACGCCACTGCGGCACAATAGGCGTCAACTTATTTTACCCCAGTCCACCTCGTGGCCATATAGCTGGCGCATGCGGGCATCGAGCCTGCGCCCCGCGAGCGACGACAGCGTGGGGTCGGCCTGCAGAAATGCCTGGGCGTCGGCGCGCGCCATTTGCAGCACTGGGCCGTCGGTCGACAGGTTGGATATCTTCAGGTTGAAGGCGATGCCGCTTTGCTGCGTGCCCTCCATGTCGCCAGGGCCGCGCTGGCGCATGTCTTCCTCAGCCACCACAAAGCCATCGTTGGTCTGCGTCATCACCTCCAAGCGGTGGCGGGTGTCGGCCGCCAACTTAAGTTTGGTCATCAGTATGCAGTACGACTGGTCGGCGCCGCGCCCCACCCTGCCGCGCAACTGGTGCAGTTGCGACAACCCGAAGCGCTCGGAGTTTTCAATCACCATCACGCTGGCGTTGGGCACATTCACACCCACTTCGATTACAGTGGTGGCCACCAGAATAGCCGCCTTGCCGCTGGCAAACAGCTGCATCTGCGCATCCTTCTCGGCAGGCTTCATGCGCCCGTGCACCATAGCCACCCTATAGCTCGGAAAAGTCTCCTTCACGAGCTCGAAACCCTCGGTGAGGTCTTGCAGATCCATCTTTTCATTCTCATCGATGAGCGGATACACAATGTAGGCCTGCCGCCCCTTGGCCAGTTCACTGCCAATGAATCGGTACACATCGTGCCGGCTTTGCTCATAGCGCATTACGGTGGTCACAGGCTTGCGGCCCGGCGGCAGCTCGTCGATAACCGACACTTCAAGGTCGCCATACACGGTCATGGCCAGCGTGCGCGGTATGGGGGTGGCAGTCATCACCAGCACGTGGGGCGGAGTGGAATTTTTACCCCACAGCTTGGCGCGCTGGGCCACACCGAAGCGGTGCTGCTCGTCGATTACGGCCAGGCCAAGGTTGGCAAATCGCACATTGTCTTCAATCACGGCGTGGGTGCCTATGAGAATTTGCAGCGAGCCGTCTTGCAACCCCTTGTGAATAACTTCGCGGCGCGACTTGCGCGTGGAGCCCGTGAGCAAATCCACGGTGACACCCATCTGCGAGGCCATGGCGCTGATGCTCTCGTAGTGCTGTGTGGCAAGAATTTCGGTGGGGGCCATGATGCATGCCTGGTAGCCGTTGTCCACGGCCAGCAGCGCGGTCATGAGCGCCACTATGGTCTTGCCGCTGCCCACATCGCCCTGCAGCAGGCGGTTCATCTGGCGGCCGGTGGCCATGTCGGCACGAATCTCGCGCAGCACGCGCTTTTGCGCGCCCGTGAGCGGAAATTGCAGCACATTGCCGTAGAATTCGTTGAACTTGGGGCCCACGTGCCTGAACACGAATCCGCGCTGGCGCAAGGGGTCGCTCTTGGCATTTTTCAGAATGTTGAGCTGAAGCATGAACAATTCCTCGTATTTCAGGCGGAACTGCGCCCGCTGCAGAGCCTCGACACTGGCGGGCAGGTGAACCGACTCCAGCGCCTCGCCAAGAGGCATGAGGCGGCGGGCAGCCACCACCTGCCGCGGCAGCCAGTCGGGCATGTTGCGCACGGCCACTGTGCTCAACAGCGTGGCCTCCATCTTCTGTATCGAGCGTGAGGTGATGTAGCGGTTGCGCAGCTTCTCGGTGAGATTGTAAACGCCCACCAGCCCCTGCTGCGGCGCATCGGGCGTGTAGGCGTCGACCTCGGGGTGCGACATGCTGTAGCGGCCCTTATACATAGTGGGCTTGCCAAACAACGTGTAGACGGTGTGCGTCTTGTAGCTTTCCAAAATCGACTTCACGCGGTTGAACCACACCACCTCGATGGTGCCCGTGCCGTCGGAAAACAGCGCATTGAGCCGCCGCTTGGCCCCCTCGCCCTGCGGCGTGAAGTTCAGAAACTGGCCACGCAGCTGTATACTGGGCATGTCGCCCGAAAGGTCGCTGATTCGATACACCGTGGTGCGGTCGATGTAGCGGAACGGGAAATTATACAGCAGGTCGAGGTAGCTGTGTATGCCCAGCTCCTTACCCAGCAGTTCGGCCCGCTTTGGCCCCACGCCATGCAGATATTTTATGTCGGTAGCGTCAAGACCGGCCATTGCCCATGAGCATTTCGGCCACCGCAATGTCGGCCGGGTGTGTGATTTTAATATTGGTGGGCTCGCCATCGACGAGGGTCACCGCATGGCCCGAGGCCTCAACCACCGAGGCGTCGTCGGTAAAGGCATCGCTCGGCCCAACGCAGTAGGCGCGGCGCAGCAGTGCGGCGCTGAAGGCCTGGGGAGTCTGCACGGCGCGCAGCTGGCTGCGCGGCACGGTGTGCGACGAGCCGCCGGCACCATCGAGGCAGCGCACAGAGTCGGTGACCGGCACCACGGGAATGGCCGCGCCGCTAAGCCGCGCCGCCTGCATCACGCGCCCTATCATGGCCTGCGAGGCAAGCGGACGCACGCCATCGTGCACGGCAATAACGCCGCCGTCGGGCGCCTGGGCCATGCGCAGGCCATTGCGCACCGACTCAAACCGGCTGGCACCGCCGCTGGCCACCACATGGGGCACGGCAAAGCCATGCCTGCGGCACAAGTCGCGCCACAGACCGTGCTGGTCGGGCGGCAGCACCACCACTATCTCGAGTCCGCTGATGCCAGACGAGGCAAACGCCTCGATGGTGCGCATCAGCACCGGGCGGCCCGCGAGTTCAAGAAACTGCTTGGGCAGCGGTCCGCCAAATCGCGTGCCGCGGCCTCCGGCCACTATTATCACTGAGTTTTCTACTGTCATAACGCACTTTAGTTTTTTTATTCCGATATCAAGCCGTCGTCGCCGTCGGGCGCAGAGGGCAGCTGCTTAGAAGCCTTTATGCCGAGTTTCTTTATGGTTTCAAACCTCGATAGCACATTGCCGCGGCCACCGCTCAGTTTCTTCATGGCCTCGCTCCACGCGCCCTTGGCATTGTCGAGACTTTTCTCCACGTTTTGCATATCGGCCACAAAGGCGGCCAGCTTGTCGTAGAGTTTGCCCGTCTCCTCGGCAATCTTCATGGCGTTGCGCGTCTGCATTTCGCGCGTCCACAGCTGGCTCACCAGTTTCAGCACCGAAATCAAGTGGGTGGGGCTGACTATCACCACCTGGCGGTCGTAGGCATACTGCCACAGCCCTGCGTCGGAGCCCATGGCCAGCAGGTAGGCGGCTTCATTGGGGATAAACATCATCACAAAGCCGGCTGAATTGCTCACGCGGTCCTGATAGGTTTTGTCGGCCAGTTCGGCCACATGCTTGCGCACCGAGTCGACGTGCCGCTTGAGGGCCAGTTGGCGCTCGGCATCGGTGTTGGCGCACGAATATTCGGCGTAGGCCGTGAGCGATGTTTTGGAGTCAATCACCAGATTTTTCTTGTCGGGGAGGAGGAGCACCACATCGGGGCGCAGACGCGTGCCGCGGTCGCCCTGCACAGGCTGGCCGTCGACCTCGGTGGCCTGCACCACAAAGTTCTGCCCCTCGACGAGGCCCGAGTTTTCGAGCAGCTTTTGCAACACCATCTCGCCCCAGTCGCCCTGCACCTTGCTTTCGCCGCGCAGTGCCTGCGACAACTCTTTGGCCTCACGGCCAAGACTGGCGTTCATGTCGTTCAAGTCCTTTATTTGCTGCTTCATCGAAGCAGCATACTCCGTTTGGCGGTTGGAGTACTCGCCCATTTGCCTGCGCAGGCCGTCGATTTGCTCGCGCATGGGCGTGAGCAGAGCGGCGAGGCCGTCGGCCTGCTGCTTGCTGGCCGCCTTGCTTTGGTCGGCCAGCACCTGGGCAGCCACCTCGCGAAACACCAGCCGGCTCTGCTCCTGCAGGCGCTGCTGCTCGCGCGCTGCCTGCTCCACACGCTCGCCAAGAGCGGCGGTGCGGGCACGCTCGTCGGCCAGCTGGCGTGCCAGGGCTTCGGCCTTGGCGCGGGATTCGTCCAAGGCCCGCTGCGCGTCGGCGGCACTCTGGCCAGCTGCGGCCAGCTGGGCCTCGGCAGCCGCCTTTGCTGCCGCCATGGCCTGCACCGAGGCGGCAAGCTGAGAATTCTTTTTGTCGGCCGCCATAAGCATATAGCCCAGCACGGCTATCGCAGCAATGGCGACAATGATAATCATGATGTCCATTACAGAGTTCGTTTGAGTGTGTGTGTTTTACTACACGCAAAGTTAGCAATGCCGCAGCACAAAAGCAAATTTAATGCGCGGGCAATGCCGCAGCGGTTTGGAGCATTGGAAAATTGTGAGTAAATTTGATGCAAATTGATTTATATAATGGCAAAACTGAAAATAAGCGATGAGTGGTGGACGGCCCCAGCCGAGGGCAGCCGCGGGCAACTGATAATGGTAACGGGACGGCGCAACATGGACAATGTGATGAACAGCGGCACCTACAACGTGCGCATTGATGTGACGTGGACCTACGAGCCCGACACCAAGGGCATGCCCGACTACGCCACGTCGTCGCTGATGGACAAGGTGAACGAGGCTCTGGCCAACACCTTCAATGCCGACCCTGTGGCTGTGAACACCGGCATATACACAGGTGAGGGCGAGCGCAACTGGGTGTTCTACACACGCAGCCTGCACTTGTTTCAGCGCAAGTTCAACGAGGCTCTGGCCGGATTCGAGCTGCTGCCGCTGCAATTCCACGCCGAGGACGACCCCGACTGGGAGGAATACCGCGAAATGCGCGAAACCGAAATCATGGACGAAGAATTGTGAGCCGGCTGTGGCGGGGCCTGCGGCTAAATTCTGCGGCGGCGCCAAGTGCCGCGGCGCAGATACGCATAGCACAGAACCAGCGTCATAGCCCCATAGAGAATCTCTGACGTCCACGCCAATGCCACATTCACCCGCATGCAGTAGATTAGCACTGTGATGTAGGCCACATAGAACACCAGTGTGAACAATTCGAGGCCGAAAGCCACACGCGTGTTGCCTGTGCCCGACACGCTTTGAAACAATATGTTGGACGGCACGGTCACAAAATATGACAGGCACATGACCCACACCGACGGCACTGCGGCAGCAACAAGCTGCGGAATGTCAGTGTAGACGGCAATGAACACCCGCGGCCACAGAGCAAGCACGGCCACAAGCGGCATCACACACGCATAGGTGAGCCACACGTGGCAGCGTATGGCCGCGCCCACCTGGGTTGCCTGACCAGCCCCAATCATATTGCTCACAATCGAGCTGCACGCTGAGGCAAACGCCATTACTATCATAAACAGGAATCCCGACAAGCTGCGCACAATGTTGGTCACGGCCAGCGGCTCCTCGCCCAAATGCTCGATGTAGACAAAAAAGATGAACCACGTGGACAGCGAGATGAAGCTTTGCACCATCACCCACACCGACACGCCCAACACCGAGCGCAACGCGGCAAAATCGACAGCCGGAACAGCGCCCAGCGCATAGCGGCGGAAGTCGACGCGACAACGCGTGTAGCCAATGAAGAACAGAAGCGACACCAACTCGGCCAGCGACGACCCTATGGCCGCGCCGCCAATGCCCATGGCCGGCAGGCCGCACTTGCCAAACACCAGCACATAGTTGAACACCACATTCGACAGCACCATCACCACCGAGTTGAGCGTGAGCGTCTTGGTGCGGGTGGTGGCCACGTAGAACGAGCGGAACATGCCGCCAGCAAAGGCAAAGAAGAAGCCGTAGACGCGCCAGTGCATGTAGTCTTCGGCCTTGGCAAGCACATGGGGCGACGATATGAGCAGCGACAGCACATCGCTTGCCCACAACTGGCACACGGCAAACAGCAGTGCCGCAGCAGCCATAAGGAAGTAAAGACCCTGATAGAAGATGGATCCAATGCTTTTATACGAGCCCGAGCCGTTGCGGCGCGCCATCACTATTTGCGCACCTATGCAAAAGCCGTGACCCACCATGAACACCACCAGATAGAACACACCGGCTATGGCCGACGCGCCCAGTTCCACTTCGCCCACGCGGCCCATAAATGCCGTGTCGGTGAGATTGATGAGCTGCTCCATGACCAGACTCACCAGAATAGGGTAAGTGATGGTCCAAATATGTCGGTAACTGTAATTGATTTTCATAAGCGGCTGCAAAGATAGTGCAAATTGAGCGCAAAACATCAAGCTTGCGCTCAATTTGCACTATCTTTGCACTTTGAAATGAATTTACAGAAAATAGGACATCAATTGGCTGGCACGCCAAAAATGACCGATGGCACGGTGTATTCGATGCTGCTGATTTGCAGCATTTCGCATTTTTTGAACGACATGATTCAGTCGATTATTCCGTCGATTTACCCGATTGTGAAAGATGAGTTTGGGTTCACGTTTGCCCAAATTGGGGTGATAACGCTTGTGTTTCAAATGACATCGTCGATATTGCAGCCCGTAACGGGGCTTTATGCCGACAGGCATCCGCGGCCCTACGCCCTGTCGGCGGGCATGTGCTTCACGCTGGCGGGCTTGCTGCTGCTGGCTTTTGCAGGCAGCTATGCGCTGATATTGCTGGCAGTGGGCGTGGTGGGCCTTGGCTCGTCGGTGTTCCACCCCACAGCCTCGCGTGTGGCCCAGCTGGCGTCGGGAGGCAAAAAGAGCCTTGCACAGTCGATATTCCAGGTGGGCGGCAACGGCGGGTCGGCCGTAGGGCCGCTGCTGGCCGCCGCCGTGGTGCTGCCGCTGGGGCAGCACTCAATAGCATGGTTTGCACTGGCGGCACTGGCCGCCGCACTCATCATGCTGAAGCTCGGCAGCTGGTATAAGGCCCGGATGGCCTATGTGGTGACCCACCCGCAAAGGCAGCCGGCACTGAACCACCACATTTCGCGTCGAGCAAAATATGGGGCGCTGCTGATATTGGTGCTGCTGGTGTTCTCGAAATACTTCTACACGGCGTGCATCACGAGCTACTTCACTTTTTTCCTTATCGACAAGTTTGGCGTGAGTGTGCAGACGTCGCAAATATGCCTGTTTGTGTTTCTGGCGGCCTTCGCCATAGGCACGGTGGCCGGAGGGGTGCTGGGCGACCGATTCGGGCGCAAATATGTGATTTGGTTCTCGATATTGGGCGCGGCACCGTTTGCGCTGGCCATGCCGTTTGTGGGATTCACACTGACAATGGTGTGCACCTTCATGTCGGGACTGATAATAGCCTCGGCATTCTCGTCGATAGTGGTGTATGCCACCGACCTGATGCCCGACAAGGTGGGCCTGATAGCCGGCATATTCTTCGGGCTTATGTTTGGCTTGGGCGGACTGGGGTCGGCCTTCTTCGGCTGGCTGGCCGACAAGACGAGCATTGAGTTCATATTCAAAGTGAGCGCGCTGCTGCCGCTGCTGGGCGTGATTGCGGGCCTGCTGCCCAACACGCAGAAGCCATCGAATGGCTGACCGCCACCATTAAAAAAAAACAGACAGCGGGGTGGCCACACATGCTCGTGGCCACCCCGCTGCTATTTTTTACCTTGTTGCGGTGAGAATTACATGTTCATGCCGCCGTCCACTTGAATCACCTGGCCGGTGACGTAGCTCGACATGTCGCTGGCGAGGAATGTGGCCACATTGGCGATGTCCTCAACCGTGCCGCCGCGGCGCAGGGGAATGCGCTCGATCCACTCCTTGCGGATGTTGTCGGGCAGAGCCTGAGTCATGGCAGTGTCGATGAAGCCGGGGGCAATGGCGTTGGCGCGGATGCCGCGGCGGCCCATCTCCTGGCCCACGCTCTTGGCGAGGGCAATGAGGCCTGCCTTAGAGGCGGCATAGTTGGCCTGGCCGGCGTTGCCGTGCACGCCCACCACCGAAGCCATATTGATGATAGAGCCCTGGCGCTGGCGCATCATCACGGGGATGAGTGCGTGGATGAAGTTGAATGCCGACTTCAGGTTGACGGCAATCACGGCGTCCCACTGAGCCTCGGTCATCTTAAGCATGATGGCGTCTTTGGTGATGCCGGCGTTGTTGACCAGAATATCGATGTGGCCGAAGTCTTCCTTAACCTGAGCCACAACGGCCTCAGTCTCGTCGAACTTGGCGGCGTTTGACGCATAGCCTTTGGCCTTGACGCCAAGGGCAGCTATTTCTTCTTCGGTCATCTTTCCGTTTTCGTCAATCACGAGGTCGGTGAAAGCGATGTCAGCGCCTTCGCTGGCAAACTTAAGAGCGATTTCTTTGCCGATACCGCGTGCGGCACCTGTGATGAGTGCCACTTTTCCTTCGAGTAATTTCATCTTTTTTTGTCTTTGTGTATTGTGTGATAAATATCTGTCGTGTGATTCTTTCTTTTGCCTACAGCTTACCGCCGTCCTCGGCCGAGATGCCGTGCAGAATGAAGTCGCGTATGTAGGCGCGCAGCTTCATTTTTTCGATGCCAAGGTCGCCGAAACTGTCGCGAATGTAGTGAATGTCGAGCCCCTGCAGGCACAGCATCATCACGCTCGCAGCCTTGTCGACGTGCTTTATGCGGAAGTCGCCGCTGTCTACGCCCTCTTGCAGAATCTGGCGCAGGATGGCCACCTCGCGGCCCGTGTTGGCGCGGCGGGCGCGCTCCACGCGGCGCACGTCCATAAAGAAGCTGGCTCGCAGCGAGCCGTTTCGGCCCACCACCTCCTTCACCGCCTCAAAGCGGATGAAGATGAAGTTGATTAGCTTCTCCTCGGGCGGCAGCGGCAGCGAGGGGAGCTTGCTGAGGCGGTCGACCACTATGTTGGTTTCGCGGCTCACAACGGCGTTGAAAATCTCGCGTTTGCTCTTGAAATAGGTGTAGATGGTGCGCCGGCCCTTGTCGCTGGCCGACGCAATATCGTTCATGGTGGTGTTTTCCACCCCCTTGTGGGCAAACAGCTGCCGCGCCACATCTATGAGCTTGTCGCGAGTTTTAGATACCATTGTGATATGAAAAATTGCACATTTAATTACAAAGTGCGAAATTAATGAATATTGTTGACTTACACAATAGTTGTGCGGAGGCAATGCACATTGCATTGCGCAGCAGTGGCCGCTTGAGCAAGCTCAGGCGGCCACTGCTGTGATAGATTATGTGATGTCGCGGGCTAATTACCAGGCAAACATCGGGTAGTCCTTCATCATGGCGTTCACCTTTTCGCGCACGGCCTTGATGTTGGCCTCGCTCTCGGGGTTGGCCAGCACGGTGTCGATAAACTCCACTATCACGCCCATCTGGTCCTCTTTGAGGCCGCGGGTGGTGATGGCGGGAGTGCCCAGACGCAGGCCCGAGGTCTGGAAGGCCGAGCGGTCGTCGAATGGCACCATGTTTTTGTTGGCCGTGATGTCGGCTGCCACAAGGGCTGCCTCGGCCACCTTACCGGTGAGGTCGGGATACTTGGTGCGCAGGTCAACGAGCATACTGTGATTGTCGGTGCCGCCCGAGCAAATCTTGTAGCCCTTGTCGATGAGGGCCTGGGCCATGACGCGCGAGTTGCGCAGCACCTGCTCGGCATAGGTCTTGAACGAGGGCTGCAGCGCCTCGCCGAAGGCCACTGCCTTGGCGGCGATCACGTGCTCGAGCGGGCCGCCCTGCACGCCGGGGAACACGGCCGAATTGAGCAGCGACGACATTTTGCGCACCACACCCTTCTTGGTGGTTATGCCCCAGGGGTTGTCGAAATCCTTGCCCATGAGAATGATGCCGCCGCGTGGGCCGCGCAGGGTCTTGTGGGTGGTGGAGGTGACGATGTGGGCCCACTTCAGGGGGTTGTTGAGCAGGCCGGCTGCAATGAGGCCTGCGGGGTGGGCCATATCAATCATGAGCAGTGCGCCCACCTTGTCGGCGATTTTGCGCATGCGCTCATAGTCCCACTCGCGGCTGTAGGCGCTGGCGCCGCCCACTATGAGTTTGGGGTGCTCGCGCATGGCCACTTCCTCCATCATGTCGTAGTCCACGAGGTTGGTGTCGGGGGTGACGTTGTATTCGCACTGGTGAAACACGAGGCCCGAGAAGTTGACTGGGCTTCCGTGCGACAGGTGGCCGCCGTGGGCCAGGTTCAGGCCCATGAACTTGTCGCCCGGCTTGAGCACGGCCATGAACACGGCCATGTTGGCCTGCGCGCCTGAGTGGGGCTGCACGTTGGCATACTCGGCACCAAATAGGCGCTTGATGCGCTCAATGGCCAGAGTCTCGGCTTCGTCGACAAACTGGCAACCGCCGTAGTAGCGGTGGCCGGGATAGCCCTCGGCATACTTGTTGGTCAGGCAGCTGCCCATGGCCTGCATCACCTGGTCGCTCACAAAGTTTTCTGAAGCAATCAGCTCGATGCCGCCCTGCTGGCGGTTGCGCTCCTTCTCGATGATGTTGAAGATTTCGGTATCTCTTTCCATAAAGTTGAAGATAGATGGTTATTTTTTTGAATTGATTATTTCGATTTTTTCTTGCGCACGCTCCACCCGAAGTGGCCCAGCGGTTCGCCCAGGGTGTAGTACTGGCCGTGGCAGTATGCAATGAGGTCGGCCTGCTTCATGTCGAAGGCGCCAGTGCTGGGGTCGATGTAGCGGTCGTCGGCAATGACATTGGTCACCTCGGCTATGAACATGTCGTGAGTGCCCAGATGCACCACATCGCGCACACGGCACTCGATGCTCATGGGCGACTCGCTGATGTAGGGGGCGGCCGTGGTGACGCCGGGCACGGGGGTGAGGCCCATTTCGCTGAACTTGTTGTAGTCGCGGCCCGAGCGCACACCACACCAGTCGGTGGCGCGGGCCAGATTGCGGTTGGTGAGGTTGAGGGTGAAGGCCATGTTGCGCTTCACTATGCCGTAGCTGTGGCGCTCGGGACGGATCGACACGTAGCACATGGCCGGGTCGGAGCAGATGGTGCCCACCCACGAGGCGGTGAACACATTGTATTCACTCTCGCACGAGCCGCAGCTCACGAGCACCGCCGGCAGCGGATAGACCATAGTTCCGGGTCGCCAATTCTGTTTCATGCTTTATAACCTGATTAAAATTGTTGCCTGCACAAAGATAGTAACAAAAAACGAGAATAGCCACCCTCGGTGGCATAATGTTTTTCAGCGCGCCGGCAGGCAGGCTCACGGGCATAAAAAACATAAAGAGCTATTTTCTACTCAAAAACAGCTCTTTAGGTCTTCAATAGGTATAACTCATATTAAGGTAAAAAGATCGCTTTAGGTTTATGCTGCAAAGATAGTGGGCTTGCCACATCATTGCAAATTTAAAAATATATTTAAAAACATGTTTTTAACAGTTTAACAGCCTTAACGAGGCTAACAAAATTGGTTAAACCGCTATGATTTAATTGTTTATTTCTAATTTTAACGTAAATTCAGAAACAAGTTAAATTCATTAAATATTTCTTACAGCCCAAACCGGGGCTTCAGCCTACAAACGAGCACAGGCGCAGCTGCGAGCCATCGAACACTGCATATGTGCACTTGGTGATCCAGTCTCCAAGAAAAGTGACATCTCCGCCGGCTTTAAGGCCCTGCTGGCGCGCTATGTGCAGGTGGCCATACACAAAATGGTCTATGCCGCCGCCACGGATGTTGTAGTCCTCGGAGAACTCAATGAGGCAGCGGGCACTGGCCTCGGCGCCGGCGAGTTCGCTCTGTGGCGTGCGTGAGGTGCGGTTGTCGGCCGACCACCCGGCGGCAATCTGATAGGTCCAGCGCGGATGAATGGCTGCATACAGCACCTGGCACACGCGATTGTAGAAGCACCAGCGCATAAAGCGGTACATGGCTGGGCGGCGGCCCACGTCGTCGCCGTGGCTCAGGAAAAAGCGGCTGCCCATGATGGTGGCAATGGTGTGGCCCTTGAGCACGGTGAGCCCGATTTCGTCGCGCAGGTAGTCGAACAGCCACACATCGTGGTTGCCCGTCATCCAATATATGCGCACGCCACTGTCGGCGAGGCGCGCAAGAGCGGCGAAAAATCGCACATGTCCGCGCGGCACCACCGTGCGGTATTCATACCAGTAGTCGAGTATATCGCCCAGCAGGTAGAGTTCGGACGCATCGGCGGCTATGCTGTCGAGGAAGTCGACCACACGGCGTTCGTGGGCGCGGTGGTCGGCAATGTAGTGCGCCCCCAGGTGCAGGTCGCTGATGAAATAAACCTTGCTGCCCATAGTGCGCACCGGTCAGAGCATTCCAAGTTCAAGTTTGGCCTCATCGCTCATCATGCTCTGATCCCACTCGGGTTCAAACACAAGATTCACGGCCACACTCTTCACGCCATCGATGCTCTCCACCTTTTGGCGTATGTCTTCAAACAGGAAGTCGCCCATGGGGCAGTTTGGGGCAGTGAGCGTCATGTCGATGCTCACATTGCCGTCGTCGTCGAGGTCGATTTTGTAGATTAGGCCCAAGCTGTAGACATCGACCGGAATTTCGGGGTCGAACACCGTCTTCAGCATTTCCACTATCTTCTCTTCAATTTCAAGTTTTTTCTCTTCAGTCATAATTAGTGCAAAATTAGTGCAAACCGAGCGCATTGGCAAAAAAAATGAGCTTGCTCGTTTTTTTTGTTGATTTTTCCGCATGCCGTTACAGCAGCGGAATGGCGTCGGCCTTGTGGATGATGGTGAAAGTGGCAGCGCCCGGTGCAGGGTCAATCTTCCGCCAGTTGTAGTAGATGGTGGGCAAGCCGGCATTGTGCGCCCCCTCGATGTCGGCCTCGGGCTCGTCGCCTATCATCACCGCCTGGCTTGCATCAACGCCGCACTGCTGCAGGGCGTAGTCGTAGATGCCGCGAAACGGCTTGGTGATGCCGCAGTCATCGCTCAGCACCATGCGGTCGATGTAGCCGTCGACGCCCGCCGACCGCAACTTTTGCTGCTGCGTGCCGCGGAAGCCGTTGCTCACCACACATGTGGCGTAGCCCCTGCGGCGCAAGTGCTCGAGCAGCTGCAGCGCGCCAGGCACCAGCAGCTTGAGTGTGCCCAGCGTTGTCAGGTAGTAGTCGTCCATCTTGCGGGCCGTGGCCGTGCAGTCGCCGCCGTAGCCGCACTGCTGCAGCGTGTAGCGGAAGCGCTCGTTCATCAGGTGGTCGCGGCCTATGCGCCCGTGGTGGTACAGCCGCCACAGCTCAAGGTTTTTGGCCAGATACACACGGTGAAACTCCTCACGCTTGCAGAAGTCGTCGACATTGAAAGCGTCGCAGGTGCGGCCGAAGGCCACCTTGCTGTTTTCGGTAAACCACCAAATGGTGTCGTCGAGGTCGATAAGCACTGTGGTGATGCCCTCAAGTGCGGCGGCCGCAGGCGTGTTGCTGTGATTGAGTTCAGTCATAATATACAAAAGTAGTGCAATCCGGCGGCAATGGCAAGCGTTGCGAGGCCACAAAGCGTTAAAGAATAGTATTTTTGCCCCCAGACGTGGCGCAGCGTCTTTTTATATAATGAGAAATGCATGGCGCGCCAGCAGATTTTTGCCCTGCCAACAAGAAAAATGCTGAATAATAGCACTTAATTCAAAAAAAAGTGCGATATTTGCACTGCTTTTAGCCAAACAGCCCAGCACCGACGGGGGACGCAAGATGGAATCTGCACAGTCCACGCGGCGATTAAAGCCGGCGAATAGGCGCACCGAAAGCATTAGAGTTGAATTTAATAAATTTTAAAATTTTGATATAAAGATGACTAAGGCAGACATTGTAAGCGAAATTTCGAAATCAACTGGCATTGACAAAGCCACAGTTTTGGAAACTCTGGAAAAGTTTATGGAGAGCGTCAAAGCATCACTTGCTGAGGGCGAGAATGTGTACCTGAGAGGTTTTGGCAGCTTTATCGTAAAGGTGCGTTCAGAGAAGACTGCCCGCAACATTTCAAAGAACACTCAAATCACCATTCCCGAGCACAAGATTCCGGCATTCAAGCCCGCAAAGGTGTTCATGGAGCAGGTGAAGGACTAATTGCCCCCACGCGCGCCCTTTAGCGGCGTAAGGCAATTTTGCCCAAGCTACAATATAGCACACAACACAAGAGGAAACAATTCATTCATTTTATAATAATTTTAAAACTAAGTAACTATGCCCAGCGGTAAGAAAAGAAAAGGCCACAAGATGGCCACGCACAAGCGCAAAAAGAGACTTAGAAAGAATAGACATAAATCTAAGAAATAATCTTTCTATTTAAGTCATACGCTAAGAACAAACTGATGAAAAAGCAGCTTTATCTAAGCCACGGTATTCATAAGTTTGTTCTTTGTGTTTTTGAAACGCCCCTACCCCGCTCAGCCACACCAGGCAGTGCGGGGGTCTTGAAAAAAGTATTTTTCACAAAAAGCATTTATGTACACACCCTTCTGCGATGAGAAGCGAATTAATAGTTGACGTAAAACCCACCGACATCTCCACCGCCCTGCTTGAGGACGGAAGGCTGGTGTCGCTGCAAAAAGAGTCGCGCGACGCCTCGTATGCCGTCGGCAACCTCTATCTTGCCAAGGTTAAGAAACTGATGCCCGGACTCAACGCCGCATTTGTGAATGTGGGCTATGAGAAGGACGCGTTTCTGCACTACCTTGATTTAGGTTCGCAGTTCAGCTCTTATTCCAAGTTCATCAAGATGGCGCGCGACAATCACGGCAAGAAGTCGGTGAGCATATCGAGAATGAAACTGCTGCCCGACATCGACAAGCACGGCTCGGTGACCGACGTGCTTACCGCAGGCCAGGAACTGATAGTGCAGATAGCCAAGGAGCCGATATCGACCAAAGGCCCGAGACTCACCACCGAAATCACTTTCACCGGCCGCTTTTTGGTGCTCATTCCGTTTAACAACAAAATCTCTGTGTCGCAGAAGATTAAGAACGCCGACGAGAGGCAGCGCCTGCGCCGGCTAATAGAGAGCATCAAACCGAAGAACTTTGGCGTGATAATACGCACATCGGCCGAAAACAAGCGCGCCGCCGAACTGAATTCAGAGCTAAAGGTGCTGGTCAAGAGCTGGGAAGACGCCATCGACAAGATGCAGTACTCCACCCCGCCCTCGCTCGTGTATGAGGAGGAAAGCCGCGCGGTGAGCCTGATTCGTGACATCTTCAACCCCGATTTTGAGAGCATTCATGTGAATGATGCTGAAATCTTCGACCAGATTCACCACTATGTGAGCCTTATAGCCCCCGATCGCAGTGAAATCGTAAAGCTTTATTCCGACGACACCCCGATATTCGACAAGTTCAACGTAACCAAGCAAATAAAGTCGTCGTTTGGCAAAACGGTATCATTCAAGTCGGGTGCATACATAATAATTGAAAGCACCGAGGCGCTTCACGTGATTGACGTGAACTCGGGAAACCGCTCAAAGAACTCCACCGACCAGGAGAGCAACGCGCTCGACGTGAACCTGCTGGCGGCCGATGAGATAGCGCGACAGCTGAGGCTGCGCGACATGGGCGGCATCATTGTGATTGACTACATCGACATGGCCAAGGCCGAACACAGGCAGAAGCTGTATGAGCACATGCGCGAGGTGATGCAGAAAGACCGCGCGCGCCACAACATACTGCCCCTTAGCAAGTTCGGGCTTATGCAAATCACGCGCCAGCGCGTGCGCCCCGCCCTCGACATTGTCACGGCCGAAACCTGCCCGTCGTGCGGCGGCAAGGGCGAGATACAGCCATCACTGCTTTTCACCGACAAGTTGAAAGACAAAATCGACTATCTGGTGAACTCACTGGGAGTGAGCAACTTTATTATGTATGTCCATCCCTACGTCGATGCCTACATCAAAAAAGGTCTGTTCAGCGAATACTATCGCTGGCGCAGGACTTTTGGCCGGAAATTCAAGATTCTGCCCGACCAAAATCTCGCCTACCTTGAATATAAGGTGTATGACAAAGACAAAAACGAAATCGACCTCAAAGAGGAAAAAGACACCAACAGCTCGTCGAGCAAGAAAGAACGCCGCTCGCGCGAGCAGAAAGACAAAGAAAAGGATTAGTTGTCCACCAATCCTGCAAGCAACAAAACGGAGAGGACGCTTCATGCCGAAGCGTCCTCTCATTTTTTTCGTTGTTTCACTCCAGTTCACTGCGCCACCACGAGCGAGGCGAAGCGCTTGTTGCTCCACACCACCATGTTGCCGGCATCGTCGGCGCTGATAAGCATCACTCCCAGCGAGCCGTTGCGCTGCATCAGGGCCTTGGCCTTGACGGTGCCCATGGCCATGCAGGCTGTGGCCCAAGCATCGGCCGTGGCGCAGTCGGCTGCCACCACCGTGGCGCTGAGCAGGCTCGACTGCTCGCCGCGCCCAGTGAGCGGATTTAGGATGTGGGTCACCTTTTTACCATCGACCTCCTTAAACTTGCGGTAATTGCCGCTGGTGGCCACGCCTCCGCGCTCCAAACTCAGCACAAGGGCCGACTGGTGGCTGACGGTGGTGTCGTCGTCGATGGGCATGTCCACCGACACGCGCCACTGCTGGCCGCGGTTGTTTACGCCTCGGGCGGCCACCTCGCCGCCTATCTCCACCATATAGTTGGTGACGCCGTTGCGCTCGAGCATTCGCCCCACCTCATCGCAGGCATAGCCCTTGGCTATGCTGCTGAAGTCGAACTGCACGCGCGGGTCGGCCTTGCGCACGCGGCCACCGGCAATGCTGATCTTGCCCATGCCCACGAATGCCAGCAGGCTGTCGACCTGCCGCTGCGTGGGCAGGTTGCCACTTTTGTAGCCGAAGCCCCAGGCGTTGACCAGCGGCATCACGGTGGGATCGTAGAGGTGGCCGCTGGCGTCATACACCTTGCGGGCAATGACATAGAGGGCCTTGAAGCATGAGTCGGGCTCGCTGGTCTCGCCGCGGTTGATGCGCGACACCAGCGACTGCTGGTTGAAGGCCGACGCACTGCCGTCGACCATGCGAAACACAGCCTGAATAGAATCGTCGAGATTGCGCTCGGCCTCGTAGGTGATGTGGTATTCGGTGGTCCACACCACGCCCGCGGCTGTGACAAACCGCTTGCGTCCGCGCGCAAAATACATTACTACCACGGCGCACAGCAGCGCCAGCAGCACGGCATAGTAGCGCCGCGACTTCATTACTTTGTCGTTCATACGCTTAAAAAAATTGCATTAAGCGGCGCCTGCATCGACGCCACAACAGTTTTTCAAAGTTACGCATTTTTTCCGACAGGGGCGGTGGCAATTTCATATATCAGTTTTTTTTCATAGCTTTGCAGCCGTAAAGTAATAGAATCAAAAAAAACGAAGTTATGAAATCACTCAAACGAATTTTAGTGGCCGCCGCAGTAGCACTGCTGGCAATGGCCCCGGCAGCAGCCCAAGTGCGGTTTGGCGTGAAGGCCGGCGTGGCCCTCAACGACCTGCACTTTAACAAAGACATTGTGAACGACCTGTCGAGCACCAGCAACCGCGCCGGATTCACCGGAGGCGTGATGGCCGAGGTGCAGGTGCCAATTGTGGGCCTGTGCATCGACGGCTCGGTGCTGTATACACACCGCAGCGCAGAGCTCAGGGGCAGCAAGAGCAACGAAGTGTTTAAGCGCGACTACATCGACATTCCCGTGAACCTGAAGTACAAATTCAACATTCTGGGACTGAGCAACATCTTCACACCCTATCTGTTCACTGGCCCCGACTTTGCCATTCTGCTGAGCGACAAGGACCAGAACGGATACACCAACAAGACGCTGAACACATCGTGGAACGTGGGCTTCGGCGCCGAGCTGCTGCGCCACCTGCAGGTGTCGGCCACCTATGGCATCGGCCTGAGCAAGGCTCTGGAATATGTGGGCGTGGGCGACGGCCAAAACATTAGCGGCAAAGACCGCTACTGGACGGTGACAGCCGCCTATCTCTTCTGATTGCAAGGCACACACAAGGCACTAAGGCGCGCGTCCGGCCCTCCGGACGCGCGCTTTCTGTTATAAAAACTGAAAAACTTTGCCGTGGCCATATTTTTATGTAAGTTTGTAGCCTAATTCAAATTACGCAAAAAATAATGAACAAATCGAAACTGACCATATTAGCCGCCATGGCGGCAGGAGCCGTGGCGCTCAACGCGCATGCCGACAGCCGCCTGGGCGTGACCGTGGGCGGCAACTACAACGAGGTGCACTTTAAGCAGACCGACATCATTAAGCTCGACAAGCAGATGGGCGTCACCGCCGGTGTGACGGGCGAATACATGATTCCGGGCATCGGCTTTGGCGTCGACGCTTCGCTGCTCTACACCATGCGCGGCAGCAAGCTGTATCTGGGCGAGAAAAAGATTTGGTCGTCGCAGGGCATTGGCAACGAGAACTGCACTCTGCACTACATCGACGTGCCTCTGAACCTGAAGTTCAAATACCGCAACCTCAACGGCATTGAAAACACCATCATGCCCATCGTGTTTGCGGGCCCCACATTCTCGTTTCTTGCCGGCCACAGCAAGTGCGGCGATGCGCTCGACTACAAGACGGTGAGCGTGGGCCTGCATGCAGGCCTTGGCTGCGAGCTATTCAACAAGGTGCAGGTGAATGCGTCCTACAACTTCAGCATAGGCCGCTCGCTGCGCACCAAGCTGCTTGACGAGAACGACGCAAAAAACCGCACTTGGACGGTTACGGCAACTTACTTTTTTTAAAAAATTTTGAAGAATTCAATGCATTTATGTCATTTTTTTGCGATAAAATGATATAAATCCAAAAAATATTTACTATTTTTGGAGATATAATAACACTCTAACTGAAGTTGATTCAATGTGTGGGGCTATGCGTCGCGATGATGCGTAAACCTTTTTATTGGCCCCAGCACATTTTTTCGGTTCAGCAGTGACAATAACACAAGGCGCAATGCGGCGGCGAAAAGCCCGCATTGCGCCTTGATGTTGTTTTCGATGGGTGGCTGCCGAGGTCACATTCCGTGACCCCTGTTATTTTTAGACCAGCATGCCGTCGGCCACTTCGGTGGCGGCCGGCTTGCCAAGGGTCTGCTCCACTATGGCCAGGGCAAAGGCTGTGGCCGAGGCTGGGCCGTTGCCGGTGACCACGTGGCCATCGACTGCCACGCGCGACTGCATCACTTGCGCGCCTTTCAGGCCCTGCTCCATGCCGGGATAGCACACGGCCTTGCGGCCCTCCACCAGTCCGAGCGGGCCAAACACTATGCTTGGCGAGGCGCAAATGGCGGCTATGCCACGACCGGCCTTGTCCTGCTCAAGCAGTTGGCGCGTGAGGGGCTCGCAAGCGGCCAGATTCGAAGCTCCGGGCATGCCGCCGGGCAATATAAGCCACTGCGCATCGGCAAGGTCGCAGCCTGCAATCACGGTGTCGGCAAGCATCTTCACTCCGTGTGCTCCCGTCACCTCACTGGTGGCATTGATCGACACTGTGACCACTGGCATGCCTGCACGGCGCAGCACATCGACCACGGTTAGGGCCTCAACTTCTTCGAAGCCATCGGCCATAAACACATAAGACGTCTTCATTCTCATTACTTTTTTTTGAGGGTTAATACTGTGATTTTGGTTGTAAATATAGCACATTTTCGCGACTCGTCTGCAACATGCCTACCATAAAAAAGCGCATCGGGGCGCGGCCTTGGCAATTTTTGGCCGCGCCCCGATGGGACTATGTATGCGTCGAGACTGGCTTATGCCAGCGCGAGTATTATGATTTGGGCTGTGACCACGCGCAGAAACATGGTGAGCGGATACACTGTGGAGTAGCTCACGGCGGGCGCGTCGTTGTTGGCCGTCTTGTTGGCATACGACAGTGCCGGCGGATCGGTGGTGGTGCCGGCCATAAGGCCCATGAGGGTGCAGTAGTTGATTTTAAACTTGCTGCGCGCAAGCACACCCACTATGAGCAGTGGGATGAACGTGATTAGGAAGCCATACACCACCCAGCGGGCACCGGTGGAATTGAACACCGTGGCGGCAAAGTTGCCTCCTGCGGCTATGCCCACCGAGGCAAGGAATAGGCAGATGCCCAATTCGCGCAGCAGCAGGTTGGCCGACGACGAGGTGTAGGTGACCAGCTTTATCCTGTAGCCATAGCGGCCAAGCAAGATGGCCACAATCAGCGGGCCGCCAGCAAGACCGAGCTTCATGGGCACCGTCATGCCGGGCAGGGCCAATGGAATGGAGCCCACCAGAATGCCTATGAAGATGCCAATGAACATAGTGAACATGTTAGGTTCATTGAGGCGGCGCATAGAGTTGCCGAGGCGTTCGGCCAGGCGGTTGATGTCCTCGATGTTGCCCACCACAGTAATGCGGTCGCCCACCTGCAGTGTGAGGTTGGGGCTGGCAAGCAGATCGACGCCTGCGCGGTTGACGCGCGTGGCATTCAGGCCGTAGCCCTTGGGCAGGCGCAGCGAACCTATCTTGCGGCCCGTCATCTCACTCTTGGTGACCACGATGCGCCGCGACACCACATGGGTGGCGGCAGCGTCGGTTTTCCAGTCCATATCCACCTTCGGGCCTATGATTGAGTCAAACACCTCCTCGTCCTGCACACTCATCACAATGCGCATTAGGTCACCCTCCTCCACTTTGGTGTCGTTGAGCGGAATCAGAATTGTACCATCGGCCCTTTCGATGCGCGACACCACAAAGTTGCGGTCGATGATGTTGTGCAGACGGTTTATGGTGCGGTCGAAAATCAACTTATTGCTCACACGGTAGGTGACCACGTGGGGCTTGAGCAGGCTCTGGTCGTTATCATCGGCAATCTGCTTGGCCTCAGACTCTATGTTGACCTTAAATATGGCCTTGACCACAATCATCGACAGGATGATGCCCACCACACCCAGCGGATAGGCTGCGGCATAGCCCATCGACATTGACTGGTTGAGCACGGCGGCATTGGCCCCTTGGGTCTCAATAAGCGTCTGCTGCGCGGCACCAAGGCCGGGGGTATTGGTCACCGCACCTGAGAGGATGCCCACCATATCGGTGATCTTCACATCGCCCACAATGTAGTAGATGGTTAGAGCCACCACGATGTTGAGGGCTATTATGAGAATCGCCAGTCCGTTGAGCACAAGGCCGCCCTCCTTAAACGAGGAGAAGAACGACGGGCCCACCTGCAAACCGATGGAGAAGATGAATAAAATGAGGCCGAACTCCTGAATGAACTTCAGGATGCTGGGATCGACGTCCCAGCCGAAATGGCCGGCGGCGATGCCCACAAACAGCACAAACGTGGCACCCAGCGAGATGCCGAAGAACTTGACTTTGCCCAGAATCACTCCTATTGCAATCACGAATGAGTAGACCAGTATGGCGTGGGCCACACTGCTTCCTGTCATCAAATCAATGAACCAATTCATTATAAAACTACGTTATTTCTATGAAAAATTTAATTGGCTACTACACTTGCTCTCGCACTACTTGCCCACAATGCCGTTGCGCACGATGTCGAGAATCTGCTCGGGGCTGTGCACCACCACGCTGGCGTGGTATTCGATGAGCTCTTTCTCGGGGCGGAAGCCCCAGGTGACGCCCACCGAGTCGATGCAGGCGCGGCGCGCCGTCTCCATATCCACTCCAGAGTCGCCCACATACAGGGTGTCGTCCTTGGCCACCTTGGCCTTGCCCAGAATTTGGAACACTATCGAGGGGTCGGGCTTCACCTTCACGCCCTCCTTCTGCCCCTCTACGGCCACGAAGTCGATATCGGGATAGTAGTGGGCAATGATGGTTTCGACCGCGGCCTGGTATTTGTTCGACGCCACAGCCACCTTCACGCCCATGGCGCGCAGGTTGCGCAGCATCTGCGGCACACCCTCGTAAGGGCGCGTGAAGTCGGTGCTGTGCTGGTTATAGTAGTCTTTGAAGTCGGCCAGCAGACGGTCCACCGTCTCCTCATCGCGGCAGTCCTCGGGCAGCACGCGCTCCATGAGGCGCCGCACGCCATTGCCCACAAAGAAGGGGTAGCTGGCAATGCTGTGGGTGGCATAGCCATTCTTCTCCAGGGCGTGGTTGGCGGCATGGCCCAAGTCTTCGATAGAGTTGAGCAGTGTGCCGTCGAGGTCAAAAATCACAAGATTTTTCATAAATCAATTTGTTCCTTTCTAAATGATATATATCGTTTTTTTTACCAATCAATAACTTAATTAAGCGCGTCAGAACGGGTAGCCCACCGAGAAATTAAATTCGCTGTCGCGCTTGAAGTGTGGCCTCAGCAGCGGCCAGTGCTCCTGCCCGGAGGCGGGATTGTGGGCCTTCATGCCCATGTCGAGGCGCACCAGAAAATAATTGAAGTTCAGGCGCAGGCCGATGCCGTAGGCGGCTGCTATCTGCTCGTAGAACTTGCCGAAGCGGAACACACCGCCCGGTTGGTCGGGATAGTCCTTTATGGTCCAGATGTTGCCGGCGTCAACAAACGCGGCCATCTCTATGACCCAAAACAGCTTGGCGCGATACTCAATGTTGGCATCGAGCCTGATGTCGCCACACTGGTATATGAAGCTGTTTTGCGAATTGCTGGCGTTGAAGCTGCCGGGCCCCAGAGTGCGCACACCCCAGCCGCGCACGCCATTGGCACCGCCTGCATAGAAGCGCTTCTCAAACGGGGCCACGCTCGAATTGCCATAGGGCACTATCACTCCCGCTCCGGCATGGAATGTGAGCGAGTGGCGTGTGTTGAAGTTGTGGGTGATGGAGTAGTCGCCCTCCACTTTGAAATATTGCGAGTAGCGGATGCCAAACACCTTGTAGGCATCGCCCGCACTCTTGTGGCCGAAGGCCGCCGAGAAGGCGTGCAGCAGGTTGCCTGCGGTCTCAGCCGAAGCGCGGATGGTGTGGATGTTGGTCTGCAAGGCCGTTGACAGCGGTGAACCGTCGACACGGTTGGTGTGGTAGTATGAGTAGCCCAGGCGCATAATCAGGTGGTCTTCGTAGGAGTAGCGCAGCAGGGGGTTGGCAATGCTGTCGAGAAAGTTGGCGCGGCTCTTGGGCAGATACACATAGTTGATGTCGAGCAGGTTGAATACATGGCGCTCAGTGTTACGGGCCTCGCTCCACACATAGCGCCACGCGCCGCCGGCAATGATGCGGGTGTATTCGGGGCGGGCCTGATAGTCGAAGCTGGTGGCAAACTCAGTGGAGGCCTGCACGCGCTGCTTGAAGCTCTTTTTCAGAAACGGGCACTTAAACTTGGGATAGGTGATGCCCACTTCGGCCGAATATTCCGAATAGTTGTCGTTGATGAGGCCGTTGAGGTTGCCCGAGATGCTCTCGTAGCTGGCTTTGAGCTTAACGTTGAGCCGCTCACTGCCCTGCATGATGTTGCGGTGCTGGTAGTCGAGCCCCACGCCGAAGCCCAAATCGCCCTCGCTGTTGGTACCCTCGAGCGACACAGAGGCCGTCTGCAGCTTGTCGCGGGTGAGCAGCACATACACATCGAGCAGCTGCTGGCCGCCTATGCGGCCCACGGGGCGCACGTCGATGTCGACAAACTTCACAATGTCGAGGCGGCCGAAAGCCTGATAGGTCTTGTCGATTTTTCTGGCGTCGTAGCGCTCGCCCGGCTCTATGTAGCAGCACTCCTCCAGCACACGGCGGCGCAGATAGTGGTCGCTGCCGTAAAACACGGTGTAGCCGTGATACAGTGCGGTGTCGGGAGCCGAATAGTTGCCATCGTGCATGGTCACGGGGTCGTAGTTGGTGACAAAAGTCACATTTCGCACATAGAACTCCTCGTGGCGTCCGGCGGTGTCGGCGTGCAGCTTTCCGGCTGCGGGCGCGGCCAAGTTGAGGGTTAGGTCGACATCGCGCGAGCCGGCTGCGGTGTCGGCAGTGAAGGTGATGTATTCCTTGTTGAAGGCATAGTAGCCCCTGTTGCGCATATTGGCGGTGATCTGCAGCCGCTCGTCGTTGAGCTTATTGTGGTCGAACAGCGACTGGCTTCTCACCGGATATGCCGCAGTGTCGGCCAGCACTATGGAGCGCATCTGGCTGTCGGGCACATTGTAGGCCACCGAGCGCACACGGTAGGGCTCGTTGAGCCTCACGTCATAGCGCACCTTGGCTCGCTTGCGGTCAGGGTTGAGGGCCACATCGTAGGTCACCACGTTTTTCATATAGCCCTTGTTGGTGAGGGCCATCTGCAGCTGGTTGGCGCTGGCCACGGTCAGTGAGGAGTCGTAGATTACGGGCGGCGCACCCACGCGGCGCACCCAGCGGTTGAACCATTTAGAGGAGTCGCGCCCCGACAGGTTGTAGAAGGCCAGCTGCAGGCGCAGCCCGCCCAGCACCTTGTGGTTCTCGGTTTGGCGCAGATAGTTCATCAGCGCTTTGCTCTTGATGGTGCTTGAAGTGTCGAGAATGTTGATTTTCACGTCGTCGAGCAGATACTGCCCATCGGGCACATGGCGTGTGAGGCTGCACGCGCCCAAGCAAGCCGCCAGCACGAGCAGCGTGGCGCACATTGCTAATTGTCGGTAATGGCGTATCGAAAAATCAAACATAACATTTCTAATGTAGTGCAAAAATACTTGCTTTTGCACTATTGGCAAAACTTATTGCCGCATTTTTGAGAGCCTTGCTCTCATGTAAAACGAAAGCCGCCGGAACGATAAATTCCAGCGGCTTGTCCTGCTTGGGTGGGTGCTGAGGGATTCGAACCCCCGACCCTCTGCTTGTAAGGCAGATGCTCTGAACCAGCTGAGCTAAGCACCCATTGCGTTTGAATTGCGGTGCAAAGGTACACAACATTTTCCAATCCACCAAATTTCAACGCACTTTTTTGCCATTTTATTAAATGAGCGTTAAAAAAATGACTGAGGGGCCGCCCGACTTTCGTCTGGCGGCCCCTCGGCTTTATTGTTGGGTATGAGTTATTACATTGCAATCTTTGCTACCTTGGCGCCGGCCTTCACCAGCACCACGCCCTTGGCGGCGAGCTGGATTGAAGTGGTGCCTGCGGGCACAGTGCCACTGTAGAGCACGCGGCCACTGAGGTCGTACACAGCCACCTGTGTGGGCTCGGCCACAGTCACCTCCACCACACCAGCCTTTGCCGACACCGAGGCTGTGGCGGCAACCGCCGTCTCCACGCCGGTGACAGGCGTCACTGAAATCTCGTTTGACTCGTCACTGTAGATGTCGGTGATTTCGGCCGATGAGTCCACTGTTTCGGCTATTGCCTTAACGGTGTAGGTGTATTTCACATCACTGCTCATTTCGAACGATGTGTACACATCGTAGTTTGTTCCATCGGTTTGAATAATCCTCTCTATTTCACGCAGCACATAGCCAGCGGGCACCTGCTGCTTGATGTTGAAGTCGTCGACAAACACCTTGTGGCTGCCTGAATACACGAGCTCGAGCGCCACAGAGGCACCGCCCTTTGTGAAGTTGATGGCGTAATTCTTGAAGCCTTCACCAAGAATCACTTCCTGGCTTTCAAGCACCGAGTCGCTGGCGTTGACCAGATTCACGACGAGGGTGTCGCCAGAGGCCATTTGGCCATAGCTGCCGCAGGCCATGTTGATGTTGGCGGTGAATTTGCCGGAATTGTTGCTCAAATCGAGGTAGGGAGTGGCGAGCGAAGCCGATGCCGAACCGAAGGGCGAAAGAGCCAGACGGCCTCCGGCATAGGCGTGATTCACGGCATACCATCCGGGCACCTTGGTGTAGGCGTCGAGGTATTCCTGAATTTTGCCAAACTCCACCTGCTCGAGCGAGCCACTTGTGATGTCGTTGAAGTTTTCGCTGAGCATGGTCACCTCACCGGCACTTGCCATGGTAGTGTTGCGATACACATTAAGTTCGTAGGCATAGGCGTCGGCCACCGACTGCCAGTTGGCCGTAAACGAGTTGGCCTTGACGTTGGTGGCAGCGAGGGCCACAGGAGCGTCGAGGCTCTTGATGACTTTCACCACGCGCACCTCGTCGCTGTAGTCGCTCACGCCAACGCCGTTGGTGGCGCGCACAGTGAAGTAGTATTGCGTGCCGGCGCTGAGGCCGGTCACCTTCTTGCTGGTTGTTGTCACGGTGTCGTTGTGCAGCGTATACTGCTTGCTGCCATCGGCCGCTTTAGAATACACATCGAGGATATATGCCTTAGCGCCAGTGACACGCTTCCAGCTGGCTGTGAACGCAGTGCCGTCGGCATTGGTGGGCTGGTAGGGGTCGGGAGCCGGGAAGAACTCAGGACTTGTCTCAACGGCAAGGCTGTCGATGAGCGAGCCATTGAACGTGAGGCTGGGCTCGATGGTGATTTGGCTGAGCGATGAGCCGCCGCCAACCACAAACTGGATGGTGTGCCACTTGTCGTCGGACACGATAAAGGTCTTGGTGGTGCTGTAGCCAAGCGAGAACTTAACCACGGCGCCCGACTCCGAGAGGCTGCGGTAGCGGCAGGTGATGCGCACCACGCCACTGTTGGCGCTCATATTGTAGCGTGCGGTCTTGAGGTTGCCGCCGTCGCCAAGCTTGAGCATGCCGCCTGCTTCATACACATATTTGCCGCTCCAGCCGGTGAGGGTCTTCGACAGTTTGCCCGACGAGTAGGTGGAAATGTCGTCGCTGGCGGGGTTGCTTTCACTGCCCTCGGTAAAGGCCGAGAAGCCCTCGGCGAATATCACGGTGGGGTCGGCGGCCCACATCATCGACACCGATGCAAGGGCCATGATTAACGAAAGTAATGCTTTTCTCATTTAAATGACTGTTTGTTTCTATTGTGATTTCTAAAAATTTTGCACTTCATAGGCATAGGAGTGCAAAATTAGTGAATTTATCGCAAACAGAGTAACTCATATCACGTTTTTTAACTATAAAACACACATCGGGCGCCAATAGCGGCACTGATGCCAGCCTTGGCGCCCGATGACACACGTTATCGCTTGGGTAGCGCGAGCCCCCCTTTATTTCACTGCAAAGTTGTCGCCATATTGGCTGACCAGAGCGGCAAACTGCGGATGGCGGCGCACCAGCTTGAGGTTGACGTAGGGTTCCTCGCTAACGCTAACCTCAAATGCGCTGCCATATCCGTTGGCCAAAGCAGCCTCGAGATATTTGTAGGCCTGGTCGTTGTCGCCCATGTCGCTCAGCAGAGCCGAGGCGTAGTAGTAGGCCTGTCCGCCAGTGATGGTGTTGTCGGCGATGATTTTTTCGGCCCATTGGCGCGCCTCATCGGTGCGGCCCAGCTCGTGCAGGGCAAAGCCGCGCAGGCTGGCCATGTCGGAGCCGCCCAGCAGCACCTTCTGGAAGTCGGCGTTGGCTGCGTCGGCATTGCGCAGGCGGTATTTGTTCACCCATCCGCGCAGCAGCAGCGCCTCAGCGTTTGAGGCGTCGGTCATAACGGCCTGGTTGAGCAGCGGCAGAGCCTCCTTGTCCTTGCGCATGGCCACAAACACGCGGGCACGCGCTATGAGGGCGGGCACATAGGTGGCGTTGATGGCCGAAGCCTGATTGGCGGCGTTGAGGGCAACCGTAAGGTTGTCCGCCCCGCTGTGGGCAAGGATGCGCGACTTAAGAATGTAGTAGTCGGGCTCGCCCGAGCGCTTGTCGATGGCCTTGTTTACGAGGTCGAGAGCTGCATCCATGTCGTTGAGCTGGAATTGGCACATGGCAGCATCGTAGCACACGGCATCGTTGTCGAGCAGATTGTTGTCGATCACCGACTGCAGGCGGCGCAGGGCCTGGCCGTAGTGGTTGTGGGCCATAGCCACCGAGGCGCTGATGCGGTAGTAGGTGGCCACGCGCGGTGCCTTGCTTATGGCATCGTCGAGGGCTGCCATCACATCGGCATAGTTGGTGTTGGCCATGTCGAAGATTTCGCTGATGGCCAACGAAGTGTTGTTGCCGCTGAGGGCATAGATGTAGTTTTTGGCGGCAGCCTTGTTCTCGCCCATCATTTTCAGCACATCGGCGCGGTTGACATACACCTGCGACTCGGCGGGAAACAGTTCCACAGCCTTGTCGATGTAGTTGGCGGCACGCTCATAGTTCTGTCGCTTGGCCTCAACCTTGCCCAGCCAGTAGAGGGCGTCGTAGTTGCGCGGATTATCGCGCATGATGATTTGGAAGTTCTTTTCGGCCGCGTCGAGGTCACCCATCTTGTAGCTGAGTTTGCCCATCATGTCGATGCAGGCCAGCGACGACGGGTTGATTCCGGCCGCAGCCTGCAAGTCGGCGAGCTCGCCGTCGAGGTTGTTGCGGTCGTCGTTGAGCTTGGCGCGCAGCATATAGGCGTCGAAGCGCAATTCCTTTTCCTTTTCGGGAACCGCCTTGAGCACGCCGTTCACATCGTCGAGCGCGCGGCGGCCGTCGCCGTTGAAGTAGTATTGGTTGGCACGGGCAAACAGTGTGGCATAGTCGTCGGGGTGTTCGCGCAGCTGGTCGTTATACACGCCCATCACGGCCTCGTTGATCTTACGCTTGGTGTCCTGGTCGCTGTTGGGTACCTGAGCCACGGCTGCCGACACTGCAAACACAGCCGCGACCGCAGCCAGCAAAAGTTGTTTGATGTTCATATGATTATTCTGCTATTGATTTTCACACATTCACTTGATTTCATTGATTTCGTTCACGGCCCGGCGCAGCGCGGTGAGGCGGCGCAGCAGTCCGTCGACCAAGTCGAGGCACAGCATGTTGGCCCCGTCACTCTTGGCCTCGGCGGGATTGGGGTGCGTCTCCATAAACAGGCCGTCGGCACCGGTGGCAATTGCGGCGCGGGCAATGGTCTCGATCAGCTCGGGGCGACCACCGGTGACACCCACCGTCTGGTTGGGCTGTTGCAGCGAGTGGGTGATGTCGACAATCACGGGTGCATACTGCCTCATCACGGGCACTCCACGGAAATCGACTATCAGGTCTTGGTAGCCAAACGTGGTTCCGCGCTCGGTGATGGCCACATCAGTGTTGCCGGCGTCAATCACCTTTTGCACGGCAAAGCGCATGGCTTCGGGCGACAGAAACTGGCCCTTTTTCACATTCACCATGCGGCCTGTGCGGGCGGCAGCCACCAGCAAGTCGGTCTGGCGGCAAAGGAATGCCGGAATTTGCAGCACGTCGACGTATTGCGCGGCCATGCCGGCCTCATCCGGGGTGTGGATGTCGGTCACCACCGGCACGTGGAAAGTGTCGGCAACCTTGCGTAGTATTTTAAGAGCCTTCTCGTCGCCGATGCCCGTAAACGAGTCGATGCGCGAGCGGTTGGCCTTGCGGTAGCTGCCCTTGAACACGAATGGGATGTGCAGCTCGCTGGTGACGGCCACAAGGCGCTCGGCAATGTCAAGAGCCATTTTCTCGCCCTCAATCACACACGGGCCGGCAAGCAGGAAAAAGTTGCCGCCGGGCGATGACGTTAGTCGGTCGATTGTATTCATATCGTCTTTTTACACGTATTTTAATTGTCGTTATTAATTTTCGCAATCTTTTTTTTGGGGGCCAGGTCACTTGGCCGCCATGTCGAGGGCATGGCACAGTGCACAGGCAAATGTGGCCGCCGTCTCGGTGCGCAGGCGGCTCTCGCCCAGCGACACAGGCACGAATCCAGCTGCCAGCGCGGCCTGCACCTCATCGGGGTCGAAATCGCCCTCGGGACCTATCAGCACCATGGTGTCGCGGCCGGGGCGGTAGGCCTGGGCCAGACTGACGCGCTTTTCGCGCGGCAGGCAGGGGTCGACGTAGGCAATGAAGCGGTCGCCGTCAAAGGGCTCGGCCAGCAGCTGAGATAGCGGCATCATTTCATCGAGCCGCGGCAATTGCGCCTTGAGGCTCTGCTTCATGGCCGCCACCATGATTTTCTGCACGCGCTCGGTCTTGAGTACGCGGCGCTCGCTGTTGCGGCACAGCAGCGGCACTATGCGGTCCACCCCCATCTCGGTGCACTTCTCGGCCATCCACTCGATGCGGTCCATGTTTTTAGTGGGCGATATGCCTATCACCACCTTGTGGCCCCAGTGCGGAGGCACGTTCTGGCTATCCACCACCTCAAGGGAGCAGTGCTTGGCATGGGCCAGCGCAATGCGGCACGTGTAGAGTGTGCCCGCACCGTCGACCACCTCGATGAGGTCGCCCTCGGCCATGCGCAGCACTTTGACGCAGTGGCGCGACTCCTCCTCGGGCAGGGTGAGCGTGGAGGCTATTTGCGGAGCATAGAACCTGTGCATTTTTTCTTATCTGTTATATGTTGAATAACCTAAATTCATCACACACGCCCGTCGGCATCACTTGGCCTGCTCGCGCTTGTAGGGGAAGATGAGCATAAACGCCAGGGCCACCACCAGGGCAAAGCCTGCGAATATGAACCATGCCGTGCTCCACTCGCCCAGCAGATAACCGCTGTCGTTCCACTGGCAATAGTGATTGATCACCTCGCCGGCTGCAAGGGTGCCGATGGTGGCACCGAGGCCGTTGGTCATGAGCATGAACAGTCCCTGGCCCGAGGCGCGCACCGACGGCTCGCACTCGCGGTCGACAAAGAGGCCGCCCGACACGTTGAAGAAGTCGAAGGCCACGCCATAGACCACGCACGAGAGAATGAACAGAATCACGCCCGGGAAGGCGGGGTTGCCAAGGCCGAAGAAGCCGAAGCGCAGCACCCAGGCAAACATGGCAATGAGCATAACCGTCTTAATGCCGTAGCGCTTAAGGAAGAACGGGATGAGCAATATGCACAGAGCCTCGGCCACCTGCGAGAGCGACACAAGCATTGTGGCATTGTTGGCGCCGAAGGTGTCGGCCATGGCGGGAATGCCCTTGAAGCTGGTGATGAACGGCGTGGCGTAGCCGTTGGTCACCTGCAGCGACATGCCCAGCAGGGCCGAGAATATGAAGAACAGGGCCATGCGGCGCTGCTTGAACAGCTTGAAGGCGTTGAGGCCAAGCATCTCGGCCATCGACTGCGACGGCTTCTTCACCAGCTTGCACTGCGGCAGAGTGAGGCAGTAGAAGAACAGCACCAGGCCCAGCACGCCCGACACCAGGAATTGCATGTAGGTGTACTGGAACTTGCTGCCGCTATCGGCCAGCGTGAACGACAGCGAGCCGCCATCCCACACGGCACAGTTGACAAACCACATGGTGGCAATGAAGCCCACCGTGCCAAACACGCGGATGGGCGGAAAGTCTTTCACCGTGTCGCGGCCGTGATTCTTGAGTATGGTGAATGCCGTGGTGTTGGCCAGGGCAAGGGTGGGCATATAGAATGCCACACTCACAGTGTAGAGTGCAATGAAGGCCGCCTTGTCGGGCTGCTCTGCCGCCATGCCCATGCAGCACAGTCCTATCATGGCCGCGCCGGCAAGCAGGTGGCAAATGCCCAGCAGGCGCTGCGGCTGAATGTATTTGTCGGCCACGATGCCCATGATGGTGGGCATGAATATCGACACTATGCCCTGAATGGCATAGAACCATGAGATTTCGGCTCCCATACCGGCGCGTCCCAAGTAGTTGCCCATGCAGGTGAGGTAAGCGCCCCACACGGCAAACTCGAGAAAGTTCATTACGATGAGTTTGAGTTTTAAGTTCATTTCTTTAATGCTGTTATGCGAAGATTAATATGCTGTTTGATTTGTCTTATTCCGTGCTGATTTCGCTGTTGTCGCCGCCACTGCCGCTGTGCAAGCCTCGCTCGCATTCCTTGATTTGCCGCTGAATGGCGGCCGCATCCTCATAGCGCTCGTCGGCCACTGCGCGGCTCAGCCTCTTTCGCAGGGAGTTGAGGCGCATGTGGGCGGCATTGTCGGCCGGCTCGGCCTTGAACGACGTGAGTTCCACCACCTCGCGGGTGGCATAGATGGGTGCGCCAGTGCGCAGCGCAAGGGCTATGGCATCGCTGGTGCGGCTGTCGAGTTGCACCTCGGTGCCATCGGCCGCGGCCATGCTCACACGTGCATAGAACACACCCTCGGCAAAGCGGTAGATTTCCACCTCGGTGACGCCTATCAGAAAGGCATGCATCATGCTCACCATCAGGTCGTGGGTGAGCGGACGCGGCGACTGCACGTGCTCGAGCCAGAACGCTATCGACTGCGCCTCGGCCACGCCCACCACCACTGGAATGCGCAGCGGGCCGCCTTCAACTGCCAGCAGCATGGCGTAGGCCCCGCTCTGCACCTGACTGCGCGTGATGCCAAGCACCGTCAGCTCCACCCTGCCATTTTCTTTATCGCCGTCGTTCATCGGTAATACCTATAAAATTATGCTATTTAATCAATTTTCTGGCCCGTGATCACGCCACTGCCATAGCACAGGTGGCCCGTGGCGTCGTAGATCACCGCAAACTGGCCGGGTGCTATGCCCTGCACGTCGGTGTCGCTTTCAAGAGCCCACTCGCCGCCGCGCAAATGGGTGAAGCGGGCCTTAAGCATGAGCGGTGTGTGACGGTTTTTGAACATCACCTCCACCGGGCCGCCGGCTCCCTCCCACGGGTTGCCCGAAATAAAGTGCATCTCGTCGAGGTGCATCAGGCGGCCATACTGCTTGGCGGTGCCGTAGCCGTTGCTCACATATATCACGTTGTCGGCCACGTTTTTCTTCACCACATACCACGGGCCTCCGCTCAGGCCCAAGCCCTTGCGCTGGCCTATGGTGTGAAACCAGTAGCCATTGTGTTCGCCCAGCTTGCGTCCCGTCTCGATTTCAATAATCGGGCCTTTTTTCACGCCCAAGTGGCGGCGAATGAAGTCGTTGTAGTTAATCTGGCCCAGGAAGCAGATGCCCTGGCTGTCCTTGCGCTTGGCGTTGGGCAGGCGCACCTCGGCGGCTATGCGGCGCACCTCGCTCTTGGGCAGGTTGCCAATGGGAAACATCACGTGCTCCAGTTGCTCGTGGGTGATTTGTGCCAGAAAGTCGGTCTGGTCCTTTACGGGGTCGACCGCGGTGGCCAGATATTTCACGCCGTTCACCACGTCGGTGGTGGCATAGTGGCCGCTGGCAGTAATGTCAAAGTCCTTGCCCCAGCGCTTTTCAAAGTAGCCGAATTTTATTATGCGGTTGCACATGATGTCGGGGTTAGGCGTGAGGCCGGCCTTGACGGTGCGCAGGGCATAGGCCATCACATTGTCCCAATACTCGCGGTGCAGCGTCACCACGTCGAGGGGCAAGTCGTACTGGCGCGCTATGAGGGTGCACATTTCAATGTCTTCCTCGGCGGCGCAGTCGCCCTCGTCGTCGTCCATGCCTATGCGTATGTAGAACAGGTGCATGTCGTCGTGGTGGCCTTCCTCCACAAGTTTGTGGACCACCACCGCGCTATCGACGCCACCTGATATCAATACTGCTATGCTCATTAGCTATTGTAGTTATGTGTATTGTGTGTGTATGAAGAATAAATGACTGCTGCCAAGCCTTAGGCCTTGTCGAGCACAGCGCTCTCCTCGTCGCTGCGGTCGGGGGTCAGGTGCAGCGCTATTATGTAGTCGAGCGACACCTTGCCAGGGCCGGCAAGCATCATAAACACGAATATGCCCATGAACATGAGCGGATAGCCGGGCGAGAAGTTAAACATCTGGTCGGCCGCGGTGCCGCCCGACGACAATATCACCTGCTCGGCGTGCCACATTAGCGCCAACGACGGGATAAGCGCCACACGGGTGAGGAAGCCAAGCGTGATGAACACGGCGCACAGGATTTCCACCACCACCAGCGCCACCACCCAGCTCTCGGCCGAGGGGCCCTGCATCTGCAGCGTGATTTCGTCGATGTGCAGCGACTGTCTGATGGCCAGCTGCAAAAACATCACACCCGTGAACAGGCGCAGAAACAAGCGCGAAAGGTTGCTGTAGGTGTGGCCTGCGCTGTAGAGAAACAGATTTTTAATTGCTTTTGGTACCATATTCAATATATGATTCTATGAGTTACATATGTTATTTTCCTACCTATTTGACATATCCTTCACCTGGTCGACGCTGATGTTTTTTGCCTGCACGCGGTGGTCTTTGTCGAGAATGAACACCGACGGCAGCATGCGAATGTCGAGTGTGTTGAGTGCATCGGGATAGTTGCCCACAGTCCAGTGCTTGGCATAGTCGGCACTCTCCTTAGCCCAGTTGGCGCCGGGGCGGCCCACCGTGATGTCGTACACCTTGAGGCGGCCCGAGGCTATGGCGGCATTGATGCCGGCATCGGTGCTGAGACGCAGGCGCGCAAACGAGCCGTCGCTGTCGTCGCGGGTGAACACCAGCAGATAGCTTTGGCAGGTGTCGGCCTTGTCATACAGCCGGTCCTTGCCGCCGCCAAGGGCGGTGAACTCAAAGTCGGCAATGGGAGCCATCAGCTTGCTGGCCTCAATGGCCTTCACCTGACGGCGGAAGTGGGCGCGCACATTTTTTTCGGCCCAGGTGGCGCCGGCCACCGAATTGGCAAACGCCAGATACACGTCGTCGATCATGGTGGTGGGCTGCATATAGAGAAGCATTTCGGCAGCCTGGGCAATCTTCAGAAAGTTTGACTGGTTGGACTGCGCCTTAAACATGAGGTTGCGCACCGAGGCGAGCGACACATTCACATTGGCGTTCATCATTATCTCCAGATAGTCGCGCACGGCGGTGAGCAGCAGGCTGTCGTTCTCGGCCTTGATGGGCTTCGACAGGTTGCATCCATCCCAAAAGCGCTGCACCAGATAGTTGCAGCGGCTCTCAAGAGTTTTGCACGTGTCGGGCGCCGTGGGATAGGCAAACAGCGTGGTCTGCGCACTCGACTTGAAAGCGTGGCCGCCTGCCATAATGGCCACAAACAGTAAAAGCGTTAATAACTTCTTCATTTTACGGGTTTTATCTGTACAATTATTCAACCAAATAGTAAAATTAGTGTTTTTGCTGCATTAGTCAAAATATAAAGCGGCAAAAAGAGAGCATTTCAGCATTTTTTACAAGTTGCGGCAGTCGCGCGGCACGCTTGCACGGCAACGGCATATTCACTAACTTTGCCGCTGAGCCGCCTTTTCCGTGGCGGCGCCAGCTGCAATATGACAAACGACATGGGCAACAAACTGATGAGCTGGGCGGGCACGCGGTGCGCGCTGTGGGCGTGGATTGCCGTGATGGCCGCCGCCGAGGCGCTGCTGTGCCGGCAGGGACTCTCGGTGCACGACTCAGGCGTGTATCTGAGCGGATACCTGCACTTCGCGTCAGAGCCCGAGGTGAACAGCTACCTCGGGCAGTGGCTGCTGTCGTATCTGGGCATGGGCTGGCTGTGCGGCGCACTGGGCATCAAGTCGTTTTTGGGCCTGCGCATGGTGCATGTGGCGCTGATGGCTCTGGCGCAAGCCTGCATCTACCGCTGGGCCACCCACTCACTCGGCATAAGGCCGCAACTGGCCCTGCTGGGACTGGTGCTGGCTGCGCTGTGCCACGTGCAGGGCTACAGCGAGGTGAACTACAACGAACTGAGCGCACTGCTGCTGATGGCCGTCACGGCCACGCTCACGGGCGGTGTGCTGCGCCAAAAGTTGTGGCGGGTGGCCGCGGCAGGCGCTCTTGTGGCAGTAGCGGTGGCGGCACGCGTGGTGAACGTGTGGTTTGTGGCGCTGCCAGCGGTGGCCTGGCTGGCCGGCAACCGCAGTGCGGCCTGGGGCCGCATGTGGCTGGCTTGGCTTGGCGGCGGACTTGCCGGAGCCGCAGCAGTGCTGGCAATGCTGTGGGCCAGCGGCACTGTGGGTGTGGTGAGCATCACCGCCCGCACCATGCTGGGCATGGCATCGGCCGGAAGCAGCACCCACGGCCTGCGCACACTGGCATGGATTTATGCCGGCGGCATGGGCCACATGGCTCTGAGCGGCTGCGTGATGGCTGCAATAGCGGCTGCGGTATGGGCTGCGGCATGGGCGGTGAAGGGCTGCACCAAGGCGGTGAGGGGCGCGGCTGCGGCAGTGTGCGCCATAGCTGGCGGAGTGGCACTGTGGAAGCTCAACAGCGGACCGGTGTGCAACTACGCCATGTTCACGTCAATGGCTGCACTGGCCGTGATGGCGGTGAGGCTCAAGCAGCCGGCACTGCGCACAGCCGCGGCGCTGTGGCTGGCGGTGCTGGTGCTGTATCCATTTGGCAGCGCGGCGTCGAATGCCGTCAACGGCCCCTACTTTCTTCACCTTGCCATGCCACTGGCGGTGGCGGGTGTGGCATGCGGCATACGGACTGTAAAGGGACGGTGGCACTCCACACTGGGCAGCACGGCCGCGGTGATGGCCGTGGCATTGGCCCTGGCCATGATAAAGCTCAACGCCACCCATGGTCTGTTTCAAGACCAAAAGCGCACAGTGTGCCGATTTGAAATACACAGCCCGGCCACGCGAGGCATCTACACCAGCGAGGCAAATGCCCGCCTGCACAGCTGGCTGACAGCACAACTGCGGCCGCACCTGCGCACAGGCCAGCATGTGATATGCAACTTCTCGCTGCCACTAATCAGCATGCTCGACTGCCGCCCCTACGCCTACGCCGAAAGCGAGTGGGTGGACAACAGCGCGGTGCTGTGCCTCTACATCGACGAGGCGCACAAGGCCAGCCGCAGCCTGCCGGCTTTCATCATCGACTCGCGCCGGCTCAACGCGTGCGACACGGCGGTGATTAGCCACTGCAGGCGGCTGGCACCCTACTCCACCGTGTGGCACAGCGGCCCATACAGCCTGATTGCGCCCGATTGAGGCCCCGAGGCTTTGACGCCTCCTGTTTTTACACTACATTTGCAATCGGAACAAACCAACGCATTAACTGCACCAATGACAATATTTGAGGTTACATTCAGCTATTTCAGCGATGGCGAAAGCGGCAACGACAAGTTCAACTTCGCCAGCCACGACGAGGCCCAAGCCAAGTTTGACGAACACCGCGTGGCAATTGAGCAGGAATTTGGCGGCTGCGCCAATACCGACCGCATCAACGAGGCCGACACTTTTGGCATAATGGACTGCGGCAGCGGCTCGTGGGCAAGAGTGAGCATCACCTCACACAACCAACAAAACAAGGCATTATGACACACCAACTGAAGCAAACCATGGCCGCAGCCATACTTGCCGCAACAGCAATGGTGCCCGCCGCAGCCATGGCCGGCGGCAAACCGACTGACAGCGACAACCGCTTCTGCCACTGGAGCGTGGAGGC
The DNA here is from genome assembly GCA_934667475.1 of uncultured Muribaculaceae bacterium. Taxonomy (GTDB): domain Bacteria; phylum Bacteroidota; class Bacteroidia; order Bacteroidales; family Muribaculaceae; genus Sodaliphilus. Next base: position 64,327 of record CAKUMB010000003.1, read on the forward strand.
CAGCGGACTGATAGGCAGCGACGTGTGGGGAGCGGGAGTGGCAGCACGCTACCACCTGAACCCCTATGCCGGAGCCAGAATGGGCCTGATGATATTGGGCACCATGAGCGACGGAACCCAAGCCGGAACCATGCCCGGCGGGCAGACCGACTGGGTGGCCGAAACGGGACTCAACAGCGTGGGTGCGCTGCGCGCCGAGCTGCTGCTGACCACACCACAACTAAGGCTTGGCAGCGACCGCGAATATGGACTGGCATTGCGCGTGTCGCCAGGCATCGACATTCCCATTCCCGTGAACCGCACCGTGACGGTGGGCTACACCCCTCACCAGCCTGGCAGCTATGAGGTGAACTACAGCGACCAGGTGGAAAACCACGGCGGCAAGGCGCTGTATGGACACTGCAAAGTGGCTGCACTGCTAACCATCGACCGCCTTGAGCTGAGTGCAGGCTATGAGTGGAGCAACTTCGACGTGTATGGGGGCGCACGCAACATCAGCATTGGCGGCACTAAGCTGGTGGACAGCGACCGCAAGTCCATCCACGCCGCCTTCGCGAGCATCGCCTACAAGTTCTGACACCCACCCCACTCCAGCGCACACGCGCAAATCCTAACATTCAATCACACTGGCCGCGCCCATGGGCTTGCAGCCACACTCCTGAAACAACAATCCCCCCCGATGGCACTGCAATGCCGTTGGGGGAGATTGTTGTTTCAGGAGTGTGTGGAGAGTTTTTTCTTAAGCTACTTCACGTAGGGCTTCACAGCGTCGCGCCACACAAGGTAGGCGGGTCCCATGAGGTGGAGGCCATCGTTGGTGAACTCGCGGCGCAGTTTGCCCTCGCTGTCGGCCATGAGCGGGAACAGGTTGATCCACGTCACGCCCTGGCGCTTGGCCACCTGCTCGAGTGCGGCGTTGGCCTCAACCACCACGTGTTCTCGGCCCGCAAGCAGCTTGTAGCGGCCGAAGTCGTTGTTGATGGGCAACAGGCTCTGCAGATAGATGCGCGTGCGCGGACTGTGCGTCTTGATGAGCGTGATTAGGCGCTCGGTGGCGCGGGCAATGCTGTCGCCGCTCACACCGTGCGAAATGTCGTTCACGCCGCCCATTATGAAGATTTTCTTGGGCTGGCCTTTGAGTATGGGATACAGGCGGTCGATGTAGCCCTGCACAATATCGCCCACGATGCCGCGGTTTTTAATGTGCGGGTTGCCAAGCAGTTCGTTCCACTCAGCGCCGTCGGTGAGGCTGTTGCCAAGAAACACAATGTCGCTCTTGGTGATGGGCAGCTGGGCAAACAGCGTGGCGCGACGGTAGTAGTAGGCGTCATATTTCCCTTCGGGCGGGGTTTGAGGTGCCTGCTGCTGGGCCGCGGCTGAATTTTGAGCCGTGCACGATGCGGCTGCTGCGAGTGTTATAGCCATAGTCAGCAATATTCGTTTCATGAAAAAAATGAATTTTATTAGCGATAAAAAAGAGCCTGCGCTGCAGCGCATCACTTGATGGGCAATGCGGCCGCGGCAGGCTCGATATGACAATTAATTACAGAAGAGCGATCCCGATTACTTTTGGGCGCGGTAGGCGTCGACGGCCTTCTTCACCGAACCGTGAAGCAGCAGCAGACGCTTGGCCTCATCGTATTCAAGACCCAGCTCCTCGACCACCATGCGGGTGCCGCGGTCAACCAGCTTCTTGTTGCTGAGCTGCATGTTGACCATCTTGTTGCCCTTCACGCGGCCCATCTTAATCATGACGCTGGTAGAAATCATGTTGCAGATGAGCTTTTGGCCTGTGCCCGACTTCATGCGCGAGCTGCCGGTGACGTATTCGGGGCCAACAATCATCTCGATGGCAATGTCGGCTGCCTGGCCTGCAGGCGAGTCGGGATTGCTGCTGATGCTGGCGGTGAGGCAGCCATTGGCGCGAGCCTTCTCGATGGCGCCAATCACATAGGGTGTGGTGCCCGATGCGGCGATGCCAATCACGGTGTCCTTGTCGTTGATGTTGAAGGCCTGCAGGTCTTTCCAGCCCTGCTCGGTGTCGTCTTCGGCATTTTCAACGGCGTTGCGCAGTGCGGTGTCGCCGCCGGCAATGAGGCCGATAATCCAGCCCGGATCCATGCCGAATGTGGGCGGAATCTCGCTGGCGTCGAGCACGCCGAGGCGGCCCGATGTGCCGGCACCCATATAGAAGATGCGGCCGCCACGCTTCATGCGCTCCACAATGCCGTCAACGAGTTTCTCGATTTGCGGAATTGCCTTCTCCACTGCATCGGGCACCTTGTGGTCCTCCTTGTTGATTTCGGTGAGGATCTCGTGTGTAGATTTCAGCTCCAGATTGTCGTAGAGCGATGACTGCTCGCTAATTTTTACAAATGCCATAATGTAATGTGCTTCTGTTTTTTTTATTCTGATTTAATATGATTCTTGATAGACTAAGCTTAGGCCTCAGTTGAGTGGAACTTGATGAGTCCCTCCATGGGGTCTTGGATGATGTTGCCCACGGTGATGCCCTGCGACTTGGCAGCCTCGAGCAGTGTGGCCTTCTCGAGCAGAGCGATTGAGCCTACGAAGTTGCAAGGCAGCTCCTTGTAGTTGTCATAGTTCTCAACGTTGCGCACAAAGAAGTCGATGAACGAGTGCAGCACTATGCGGTGAATCGAGGGCTCCTCGATGTTGTGCTCGAGGAACGGTGCGAACTGCGCCAGGAAGCGGTTGGCAGCAGGCTTGCGATACACAGCGTCGATTATCTTGTTGCGGTCGAGGTTGTACTCCTTGAGGAACTTCTCGCACAGGTGCTCGGGAAGCTGCTTTTTGAGCACGTCGCCCACCAGCAGTTTGCCCAGCACGGCGCCGCTGCCCTCGTCGCCGAGGATGTAGCCAAGGGGCGACACGTTGTCGACCACCTTCTCGCCGTCGTAGTAGCAAGAGTTGGAGCCAGTGCCCAGGATGCAGGCTATGCCGGGCTTGCGGCCGCACAGAGCGCGGGCGGCAGCCAGCAGGTCGCTGTCGACCTCGATTTTGGTGGCACTGGGAATGTTGGCCTTGAGGGCGTTGATAACGTGCGACTTAATCTCATCGCTGATGATGCCAGCGCCATAGTAGTAGATTTCAGTCACCTCATAGTTGGCGATGTTGGGCATGAGCTCGTCGGCGATGCGCTGAGTCATTTCCTCCTGAGTCATCAGCAGGGCGTTCATACCGGTAGTGAAAATCTGAGCTACCTTCTCTTTTCCGTTAAGCAGACACCAATCGATTTTGGTTGATCCGCAGTCAGCAATTAAAATCATAGTTTTTATTTCAATTATTTTTTTGATGATTATATTCGTTGTTTAAATCTTGATTATTATGTTTTTGCGGTGCAGAATTTCACCCACACACCAGTTGACGAAGATGAATATCACCGCATAGATGCAAGAGCCCAGGGTTTCGTCGCCAAAGATGCCGCTATACAGCTGATAGGCTCCCGAGCGCAAGGTGACTACGTCGCCATCAGAGCCAGTGCCGAGCGGAACCGTGCTGAACACCACCGACAGCACCGAGCCGCACAGGTAGAGGAACAGCGGATTGACGCCAAACACATGGAAGAAGCGGCACCACTTGTGGTGACCCTGCACGTCGATTACATAGATGAGCAGCGCCAGCACGCTTGAGGCGAGGCCGCATGTGATGAGCACAAACGAAGTGGACCACACCTTTTTGCCGCAGGGCACGCCATAGCTCAGCAGCCAGCCGCCCAGCAGCATGGCAAAGCCCACAAGCAGCAGTCGGTTGATGCGGTCAAAGTTGTCCTTGTGTTCAATAATGGTCTTACCCATCATGAAGCCGATGAGCACGTGCGCAATGCCAGGCAGAGTGCTGAGAATGCCCTCGGGATCGAAAGCGAGCTTCAGCCCGCCTACTGTGTCGTGATACATGTGGTTCTCGCCAAGCACGGCAGTGTCGATGCGCGCGATTATGTTGTCGGTGCTCCACTCATATCCGTTGCCGAAGTAGAGTATCACCGCATACACCACCAGTATGCCGCCTATGATCCAGGGCACCAGCTTGTGCTTGCAGGTGACGGCAATCATCGAGCCGAAGAAGTAGGTGAGCGCCAGGCGCGGGAACACTCCCAGAATGCGCAGCGAGTCGACGCAGTTTACTGCCTCGGCCAGCGTGCAGTCGGGCTTGAATATGTGGCGCATGAAGAAGCTGAACCAGAATATTGCCCAACCAATGAGGAAGAGCAGGATGGTGCGGCGGGCAATCTTCATGAACACGTGTCCGCTGAGCTGGAAGTTGAACTTGCGCAATGAGAAATACATTGATACACCCATCACAAACATAAAGAACGGGAACACCAGGTCGGTGGGGGTGAGACCTATCCACTCGGCATGGTCGAGCGGGGCGTAGATGTGTCCCCACGAACCGGGGTTGTTGACGAGCAGCATTCCCGCAATGGTGATACCACGGAGGATATCAAGGGAGAGAAGTCGTTTTGATTGAGTTGCCATTTTTAATTATTGTTATCTATCAAATGTTTCACTTTTTCTTGGGCGTGGTGCACTCGTCGATGAGGTAGACGAGCGACTGGTAGGGCACGCCGCTGTTGGTGGTGAGACCAATCTCGCAGGTGCGGCTGTTGCTGAAGCCGCGCTTGATGCCTGCCGCCTCGATTTGCGGGCGCAGCTTGCGCAGCGCGTAGGCGTTGAGCTCGGGGTGAGTGAAGCCCTTGTCGCCGGCAAATCCGCAGCAGCCTATGCCCTCGGGCACGAGCACGCTGGTGGAGCAGCGGTGTGCCAGGTCGAGCATCTTATGGTTGAGGCCCATAAGCCGTGTGGAGCACGTGAGGTGGATGGCCACCGGCTCGCTGGTGGGATGGAAGTCGAGGTCCTGAGCCACGTGGTCGTGAATGAACTCGATGAGCTCAAGCGGCTTCACGCGCTTCATGTGCTGGCGCATGCGGTGCAGGCACGGGCTTTGGTCGCAAATCACGGGGTAGCGGCCGCCCTGCGATGCCTCGTAGAGGGCATCTTCGAGCTGGGCTGTCTTGCGGTTGGCCACATCGGGCATGCCCTTGCTTTCCCATATCATGCCGCAGCACATGTGGCCCATGTCCTTGGGGAATATCACCTCCCAGCCAGCCTTTTTGAGGAAGGCCACCACCTCGTCTACGAGGTCGGGCTTGGGCCCGTGAGGGGCGCGGCCCATGGTCTGATTCATGCAGCTGGGGAAGTACACCACCTTGTTTTTGGCACCAAACTCGGGCGCGGGCTTCATGCTGTGTGGCAGCGGCAGGGCCGGCACCATAAGCGGGAAACCCACCGAGTGCAGCGCACGTCCGGCCCAGCCAATGCCCTTGTCGCCGAGCACGCAGTGTGCTGCGGCGGCCAAATAGAGGGTGGCCTTCACCCCGCCACGCACGGCACGGAAGTCGCGCGCGGCCACGGCACCAACCTTGTAGCCAAGGCTACCCTTGGGCAGGGCCTGGGCACGAAGGTCGTGGGTCATTTCGCCCACATTGATGTGCATGGGGCACGAGATGCTGCACAAGCCGTCGGCGGCGCAGGTCACATTGCCATAGTACTTATACTGCTGCTCGAGTCGTGCGAGTCGGTCGGGGTCTTCGCCCGTGGACTTGAGGCGCGAGATTTCGCGCTGCACAATGATGCGCTGGCGCGACGACAGGCCGAAGCCGCAGCTCACACAATTCACCTCGCAGAATCCGCACTCGATGCACTTGTTCACATGGTCGTTGGTGATGGGCATGGGCTTGAAGTGCTTTATGAAGCAGTCGGGGTCGTCGTTGAAGATGACTCCGGGGTTGAGGATGCCGTTGGGGTCGAACAGCTGCTTCACGCGGCGCATTATGCCGTAGGCCTTCTCGCCCCACTCCTTCTTGACGAAGGGGGCCATGTTGCGTCCGGTGCCGTGCTCTGCCTTGAGCGAGCCGTCGTATTTGTCAATCACCAGACTCACGATGGCGCGCATCAGGCGCTCGTAGCGCTGCACCTCTTCGGGGGTGTCGAACGACTGCGACAATATGAAGTGGTAGTTGCCCTCCAGGGCGTGGCCGTAGATGCAGCTGTCCTCGTAGCCGAAATCAACGAGCATCTTGGCCAGGTCGTCGGTGGCGTCGGGCAGGTCGTTTATGTGGAAGGCCACATCCTCGATGAGCACCGTGGTGCCCAGTGGGCGCGTGCCGCCCACGCTGGGGAATATGCCCGAGCGTATGGCCCAATACTTGCCATACTCCTCAGGCTTGTCGGTGAAGCGCGCAGGCACATACAGGTCGAAGCCTTCAAGCACCTTGCTTATGGCGGCCACATTGGCGCTGAGCTGCTGCTTGGTGTCGGCCGAGGTGCGTATGAGCACAGCAGTAAGGTCGGGGCCGGTGGTGTCGTTGACAGAAGCCAGCGACTTCTTGTCGAGCATCTCGGCGCACTCCACCGAGTCGGCTGCCTTGAGGGCCAGAATGGCCTCGCAGGCCTTGCGCATCGACGTGAAGTAGAGCATGGCGCTTGCCGAGCATGGATAGAAGTGGCCAGTAGACATGGTGAACTGGCTGCCAAAGCCCAGCGTGCCCTCCGAGCCCACCATAAGGTGGGTGATGATGTCGAAGGGGTCGGTGAAGCACACAAATGGCGCCAGGTTGAGGCCCGTGACGTTTTTGATGGAGTACTTGTATTTGATGCGCTTCACCAAGTCAGGGTCGGCCATCACCTCGTCGCGCAGTTGCTCGATGGCCTTGACAAACGCAGCGTGGGTGCGGGCGAAGTCAGCGCGGCTCTGCTCGCTGCCGGTGTCGAGCACAGTGCCGTCGGCCAGCACTATGCGCATCGATTGCAACTCGCGGTCGCTGTTGGCGTGTGTGCCGCAGCTCATGCCCGAGGCGTTGTTGAACACGATGCCGCCCACCATGGCCGAATTTTTCGATGCGGGGTCGGGGGTGAACACGCGACCGTAGGGGCGCAGAATGTCATCCACCCTCTTGCCCACAAGGCCTGGCTGCATGGTGATGGATGTGGCGTCGGGCGACACAGTGTAGTCTTCCCAGTTTTTGCCGGCCACAATCAGAATGGAGTCGGTGTTGGTCTGGCCACACAGGCTTGTGCCGGCTGCACGGAATGTGACAGGCAGGCACATTTTGTTGGCAATGGCAAGCAGGCGCGACACCTCCTCCTCACTGCAGCTGCGCACCACCACCTGGGGAATGTTGCGGTAGAAGCCCGCATCGGTGCCCCAGGCAAGGCATCGCAGGTCGTCGGTATATATACGGTCTTTGGGTATGAACTCGGATATGGCCGACAAATATGATTTATACTTTTCGTTCATTAATCTCACACAATTAGGATTACTATACTATGGGATGGCCAGTCTATTAATGATACAGGTAATATTTGCTCGACTTGGCCTTGAAGGCCTTAACGTCTTTGTTGAAGTAGTCGAGTATGTCGGCCACCTTGTAGCGCTTGGCAAAGCGCAGGCGAATCTGGTCGGTGCCCATCACCTTGTCGAACATGCCATAGCCGCGGTTGGCGTTGGCGTCGAAGATTTTGGCGTTGGGATACATTTCGTGCACCACCTGCATGAAGTAGAACTGGCACAGTGTGAGGTCGGCCTTGTCGAGGTCGGTGATGTAGACTTGCACGCCGTGCACCTCTTTCAGCTCCTTAGAAGCCTCGGGGCCCACCTTGAAGAAGGGCTTGTAGTTGATGGGGCGGAAGCTGTAGCCGGGCAGGTGAAGCGCATTCATGGCGTCGGCCAGGCTGTCGGCGTTGATGTAGGTCTCGGCAAAGCACTCAAAGGGCAGCGTGTAGCCAATGCCGGTGTTGAAGGCATAGAGCTCGCCCACCACGCCCGACACCGCATAGAAGGCGGCGTGCTCGGGAGTGGGCACCTGCGGCGAGGGCAGCACCCATGGCAGACCCGTGTCGCGATACTTCATGCTGCGTGTCCAGCCCTGCATGGGAATCACAGTGAGCTTAGCCTTCTTGGCGGTTACGCCCTCCTCGTTGAGGTAGGTGGCAAGCTCGCCGGGAGTGAGACCATAGAGGTAGGGAATGGCATACTTGCTCACCATCGAGAAAAAGCCCTTCTCCACCAGGTTGCCCTCCACCTTGTTGCCTCCAAGCGGATTGGGGCGGTCGAGCACCATAAACTCCTTGCCCTGTTCGGCGCAAGCCTCCATGCACATGCCCATGGTGGCATAGAAGGTGTAGCTGCGGCAGCCAATGTCCTGAATGTCGTAGACCAGCACATCGATGTCCTTAAGCATTTCGGGGGTGGGCTTGTGGGTTTTGCCATAGAGCGAATAGGTCTTCACGCCCGTCTTGGGGTCGACTGCATCGCCCACGGCATCGCCGGCATGGGCGTTGCCGCGTACACCGTGCTCGGGGCCGTAGAGGGCCACCAGCTTCACACCGGGGGCCTCGTTGAGAATGTCGACTGTGGACTTGAGATGGCTGTCAACGCCCGAGGGGTTGGTTACCAGGCCCACGCGCTTGCCTTGCAGCTGCTTGAAGCCGCCGTCGCGCAGCACCTCGATGCCCGTCTTCACGGCAGCGCTGCCACACAGCGCCACAAGGGCGGCCACAAGGGCCAGAATGTATTTTTTCATATTGTTGTGTTCTGTTTCGTTAATTGCTTTTTTTGCAGTTGGAATTAATTGGCCACATTACTTGCGTCCGTAGTTGGGGTCGATTTTGCGGTCGACGAGATAGGTGACAACCAGAGTGGCAATGCAGCACGCCATCACCATCCAGAAGAAGTTGACGTAGCCGATGGCCTCCTGAATGTAGCCGGCCACGAAGCCCGGCAGCATCATGCTGAGGGCCATAAAGGCGGTGCAGATGGCATAGTGCGAAGTCTTGAACTCACCCTCAGAGAAGTACATCATATAGAGCATGTAGGCGGTGAAGCCAAAGCCGTAGCCAAACTGCTCGATGCACAGCGCAATGGTGATGATGATGTTGTTGGTGGGCTGCTCGAGTGCCAGATACACAAATGTGAGGCACGGCAGGGTCATGCCTGCGGCCATCCACCAAAGCGACTTCTTGAGACCTACCTTAGAGGCATAGACACCGCCCACAATGCCACCGGCAAGCAGGGCAATCACGCCAAACGTGCCATACACGATGCCCACCATTTCGGTGGGAAGGCCGAGGCCGCCCTTGGCCTGATCGGCCACGAGGAACGGCATGCACAGCTTGATGAGGAAGCCTTCGGGCAGACGGTAGAGCAGCATAAAGGCAACTGCCAGCAGGAAACCAGGCTTCTTAACAAACGAGGCGAACGACTGGAAGAACTCGCTCATGCCGCTGTTGGGGCCGTCGGTGCTGACGCGCGGACGGTCGTCGGCCGAGCGGGGCAGCACAAATATGTGGTAGAGGGTGATGAGGAAGAACACCACGGCGCTCACGCCAAGGGTCACACGCCACGACATGCTGATGCGGGCGGGGTCGCCGGCCTCAACCCAGCCGGCAATGGCCACCAGCACACCCTGGCCAAACACCGAGGCGATGCGGTAGGCCGTGCTGCGGATGCCGATGAATGCAGCCTGGCTGCTTGGGCTGTGGGCCAGCATGTAGTAGCCGTCGGCCGCGATATCGTGAGTGGCCGATGCAAATGCCGCTATGATAAACAGCACCAGCGTGACCATGAACATGCTGATTGGGGTGTCGCCTGCCTTTATGCTCTCGAGCGACGGCGAAGGCAGTGTGAGTGTAAGAGCCACAAGCAGCACAGTCATGAGTATCTGCATGGTGGTGATCCACCAGCGCTTGGTCTTCACCACGTCGACCATCGGGCCCCAAATGCCCTTCAGGAACCACGGGAAATATAGCAGGGTGGTGAAAAACGACATGTCGCCGTTGGGCACACCCATTTTGGTGAACATCATCACCGAAATGTTGTTGACCACAAAATATGGCACGCCCTCGGCGAAGTAGAGGGTTGGCACCCACCACCAAGGGTTTCTGTAATTACTTATTTGGTTGTTCATTGCGTTTAATATTGTTTAATGATGTTAGCATTAATGAAGTAGTGAAGCAGAATTTCCTTGTAGCCAAAACCCTTGGCACCCATCACGGCGGCGCCAATCTGGCACAGGCCCACACCGTGGCCCCAGCCGGCACCACGCAGCACAAACTTGCCCGGATAGCCGTCGGCGGCCACATCGTGCTTCTCGACCACAAAGGCCGAACTGTAGAGCGCGCTCTCGCTGAGGGCGTAGCGTATGGCCAGCTCCTTGCCAATGGTCTTGGTGAGCTTCTCGCCCACGATTTTCAGCTTGTAGAGGCGGCCCGAAGTGCCACGTGCCACAGGCTGCAGGTCCTTGATGCGGCCATAGTCGTCGCCGGTACGGCGGCGCACGAGGTCGGCAATCTGCTCTTGGGTGTACTCAACCTTCCAGCGGTAGAAGTCCTTGGTCTCCTGGTCGTAGTCGTTGAGCACCTGCGACAGAATGGCAGGGTCGCTGGTGTTGCAGTAAGCCTGCGGGCTCGACAGAATCCACTCAGCGGCGTTGTCCTCGCAAGTGAGGTCGGGGAAGTCGCTTTCGTTGTCGCTGTCGCGCCGGGCCTCGAGATAGGGATAGTGGGTAGGCTCCCAGCAGTTTTCAAACTCCTCGAGCACACCGCCGCACGACTTCGAGAAGCGCGCGTCGCACAGCTTGCCGTCGTACATCAGCACCTGGCCCCATGTGGCCTTGATGGCCTGACGCACCGTCTCGGTAGAGGCGCGCGTAATGCCCTGGTAGCGCTGGCAGTGATCGTCGGCGCACACATCGAAGTTCACGTGGTCGTCGCGGTCCCACCACTTGATTTCCTCGCCTGGGGCACTGACCTGCGCGCTGTCGCCCAGGCGCACGTCGGCCCCCTTGGGTGAGGCGTCTTCCTTGTGAATCTGGGCCAGCAGCCAGCTGCGCGAAATCACGGCATGGGCCTTGAGCAGCTCGAGCGAGGCTTTGGCACTCATCTCCGACGATATCACACTCAGCAGATAGTCTTCCACCGGGAGCACATTAATGGGCGTGAGGCGGCCGTTCTCCACAATGAAGTGGAGGGCACCGCTGAAGCTCTGATCCTCTTTGCGCTTCCAATGGAAGCTGACGCCTATGGTGACGCCTTTGAGCGTGAACGAGCCGGTGGCGGCGTCGACAGGCTCAAACAGGAGGTCGGCATACTCGCGGCCGCCCCACCCTATTTTGCCATTGACGCACACGGCCTTCTGACTGCCGCTGCACACCGCGCCATTCACCTTATAATCGCCGTTGAGCACAAACTCAACTTCGGGCTCATTCATGATGCCCACTCTCACTTGAGGCACTTGTGACATATTGTATTTTGATACGTGTTAAAGTGGTTTTACAAAAAAATTCTGTTTTGGCCTATAAAGCCGCTTAATGTTGGCGCACGGCCCTGATTATTTCATCGGCGCCCCCGGCCGTGACGCAAAGCTCATCGAAAATCGAGGCCACTATGGCCGGTGTGAGGGCCTTGAAGTCGCGCTCAACGGGCACCGCCATCACACCGCCCATGTCGACCGAAGCCGGGCTTAGCGTGAACTGGCCCTCGCCCTGGCCGTAGCACGACGGACGGTGGCGTATGCGCGGAAACACGATGAGGTGATACTGCCCGCCGGCATGCCAGCACAGCAGGTTTTGCATAGGCTCGCTGTCGCCCTCGGGCACTGGCATGGCCTGCTGCAACAGGCCAAACACAGCCTCGGCACTCTCGACGCTGCCAGAGTCGATGATGAAGAACCGGCGGCCAAGAGTGTCAACAAGGTCGAGCGTGCAGTCGGCCAGTTCGGTCACGCGGTGGCGCGGAGCATCGGCAGCCTCGTCGACGAGCGGCATGAAACCCTTGTTGCCTGCCTGAAAGTGCATGTGGTCGGGAGCCGACGCGCCGCAGCGCGGGCCGTTGTAGAACAGCACAAACTTGGGCAGGTCGGCGGCCAGGCGCAGCATGTGGCCAATGCGGCCGGCAATGAGCTGCGGAGTGTGACACAGACACGCTATGGTGAGGTGGCGCGGAAAGATGGGGTAAGGGTTTACCTGGATTTTATAAAGGCCGTGCCAGTCGATCATTTCCTGCTCGCGCGGCTGGTTTTCGCTGCACAGAAAGCACTTGCGTGCCTTGAGCGATGCAGCGTCGACCGATGCCGCAGATGAGCGGATGCGCTCGGGGTTGAATTGCAGCACCACACGCGAGCCACCAACTGCCAGAGTGCGCGTGCTCACATGCTCAAGTGCCGCATAGTTGCGCGCCACCAGAGGCCAGTTGAGCAACTGGCGCGAAATCAGGCTGTCGGTCTCGTCAGAATAGTTCATAGTCATGCTGTATGCAGGGAATGCACCCCCGCTCTTTTTATTGCTTTGATGAAAATATCAGAATAAGAAACTCGGGTTGGACCGCACGGGTCCAACCGGGTTTCTTACACATTAAGTTGCTTTGTTATAAAGAATTATTTCTTCTTGTTCATTGCCACGCGAGCCTCGAGCTCCCATGTGCGGATGCGGTCTTTGTAGAGGTTGTTGTTGTTCATCTTCACCACATCGAGCGATGCGTCGCTGTTGTCGTCCCAGCGGCGGCACAGATACACGGGAGTGTAGACGCGGCCAATCTGGAAGTGGCGCGAGATGTTCAGACCCAGAGCGTAGTCCTCGCCATAGCTGGTGTTAGGAATCTTAACGTCGCGCAGCACGGGAGTGTAGAATGCGCGGGGAGCACCGAGGCCGTTGATGCGCAGGGCGTTGTTGCGGCCGTTCTCGGGAGTCCACTCCTTGTGGTCGATGATGCCCGGGGCAATCATGTTGCCGTCGATGTCGGTCATCATGTAGGTGCCCACCACCATTGCCACGTTTTGCTCATAGAAGGCGTTGACCATAGTGGCGAGTGTGTTCTCGTCCTTATACATGTCGTCGCTGTCGAGTTGCACGATGAACTTACCAGCCTTCTCGTGGTGTGCGGCAAGGTTCCAGTAGCCGCCGATGCCCATGTCGTAGTAGTCGGCAATGATGTGGATGAGGCGCGGATCGTCTTTGAACTCATCGATGGCCTCACGTGTGCCGTCGGTCGAGAAGTTGTCGACCACCATGAGGTTGAACTTGAAGTCGCACTTCTGGTTGAGCACCGACTTGATGGCGTCGCGGATGGTGCGGATGCGGTTGCGCACAGGAATCATCACTGTGGCCTCTACCTCAAACTCACCGCGGTTGAACTCGATGTGCTCGAAGTTGGGCACCTCTTTGCCGTCGACCACCTTGGTGGGAGCCAGATAGCCGCCGATTTCCTTCAGGTGCTCGGTGCATGCAGCCTCCATCTCAATCTGGCGGCCGCGGTTCTTGGGATCAACGTAGTCGAATATCTTCTCGCCGCTCTTGCGGGTGTCGAGCTCCACATCGCTGTAGAGGTACTCGTTGATGTGGGTGATTTTGCCAAACTGCGACAGTTTGAGGCGCACGTCGTAGAGGCCTGCGAACTCATAGTCGGCCTTCATGGCCTCGGCAGCCTTCTTGAAGCACTTGCCGCAGAAGAAGAGCACTGAGCCGAAGTCGAAGTCGTCGCGCAGGGCGCCAAACTGGTAGTCAATCACAGGAGCCTTGTCGGCGCCGTTGTCGGTCACGTTGTAGTGGTCGGCATAGCAGAGGGCCGACTGACTGTCTTGAGCAATGGTCACAAAGCGCTCGATGGCAAACGGAGCAAACTTGAGAGTGTTGTATTTTGTGTAGAACAGCACGAAATCGGCATCGGCCTTGGCGGCGATGGCCTTGATGGTGGCCGAAGCGGTGAGGTTCTTGACGTTGATCACCTCGCAGCCATCAACGGTGCCCTGAGCCTCAGGAGTGGCCAGGAGGTAGATTTTGTTGATGAGCTCATTGTTTTTAAGGCCTTCGATAGTCTTGTTGACCTGTTCTGCGTTAGCAAACGGAATGAAGCAATTAATTCTTCCCATGATTGTTTAGTTTAGTAATTGTGAATATTTTATTATTTCTTGTTCTTTTGGATGCGTGCCTTCACCTCCCAAGTGCGTATGCGGTCTTTGTAGAGGTTGTTGGCGTTTTCTTTGTTGATGTCAAGATTGGCATCGGTGTTGTCGTCCCAGCGGCGGGCCAGCGTCATCACATCGTAGACGCGTCCCACGCGGTAGTTGCGGCACACCATCAGGCCCATGGCGTAGTCTTCGCCATAGCAGGTGTCGGGCAGCTGCAGCGCACGGTAGATGGGAGTGTAGAATGCGCGCGGGCCACCGAAGCCGTTGACGTGCAGGGCATTGTTGCGGCCATTGTCGGGGGTCCACTCGTGGTGGTCGATGATGCCCGGCGGAATCTCGTTGAGCTTCACATCTACCATCTTGTAGGTGCCACACACCATGGCTGCGTTCTCGCGGTAGAACTGCTCCACCATGGTGCGCAGCGTGGCCGGAGTGGCATAGATGTCGTCGCTGTCGAGGCCGATAATGAACTTACCGCAGCGCGGGTCGTTGGCAGCCAAATTCCAGCAGCCGCCTATGCCCAGGTCGGTGCGCTCAGGAATGATGTGGATGAGGCGCGGGTCGGCGCTGAACTCGTCGATGGCCTCGCTGGTGCCGTCGGTCGAGTGGTTGTCGACCACAATCAAGTTGAACTTGAAGTCGGCCTGCTGGCCGAGCACCGACTTGATGGCGTCGCGAATCACGCGCACGCGGTTGAGCACCGGTATCACCACCGTGGCCTCAACGTCGAATGCCTCGCTGTCGAAGTCCACGTCGCGGAAATCGGTGGGGGCCAGATAGGCGCCGATTTGCTTGAGGTGGTCGGTGCATGCGGCCTCCATCTCGAGCTGCACGGCATTGTTGCGCGGGTCGCAGTAGTCATATATTTTTTGACCACTCGAGCGTGTGTCGCGCTCCACATCGGTGTAGAGGTATTCGTTGATGTGCTCAACGGCATACTTCTGGCTGAGTTTGAGGCGCAGGTCGTAGAGGCCAGCGGCCTTGTAGTCGGCCGTCATGCGCGATGCGCTCTCCTTGAGCGCGGCGGTGCTGAACACCAGCACCGAGCCGAAGTCGAAGTCGTCGCGCAGCGAACCCATCTGATAGTCGATGACGGGAGCCTTGGCCCTAACCCCACCCTTGAGGTGATAATGGTCGGCATAGAGCATGCCGGCACCGCAGTCGGCGGCAATGAGCGAAACACGCTCAAGGGCCTGATAGCCCAGCTGCAGCTCATCGGGTTTGGTGTAGAGCAGCGTGAGCGGTGCCTTGGCAGCATCGGCTATGGCCTTGACGGCAGCCGAACTCTGCATTGAGTCGACGCTGAGTTTGCTGCAGCCGGGCACATCGGCATGGCTCTGGGCGGTCTCTACCAGCGTGACGCTGCTCACAGCGGGGCATGCCTTGAGACCGCTCACAGTGTCGGCCACATTGCCGGCAGCAAGCACAAAACAGTCTATTTTAAAATCATTATTCATATTATTTCTGAACATTATTCATTAAAGAACTTCAGGGCGTCGCCAATAAGCATGTTGCGCTGAGCCTCATTGTCGACGACCTCGATGGGGAAGCCCATCACCACAGTGCGGTAGCCACCGCGCTGCGATGCTATGGCGGCCGGGATGTTGCTCTCGGTGTAGCGCATTATGGTTGCGCCGTTGGCGTCGCTGGCCGCAATGGCGTCGGGCGACTCCACAGCATAAATTTTATCGTTTAGCTTCTGCACAAAGCTGAGCTCGCGGCCACCGCCAATGGCAGCAAACTTGCTGGGCACGGTGTAGACGTCGCCATCGACTGCAGCCTGGCCCTTGAGGTAGGTGTAGCCAAGCACCTTCTGGGCAAAGCGGGCCTCGTCGGCATTGACGCTGTCGCGGTCCCAGATGTCGGTGGCCACATAGGCGCCGCTCACCAGCACATTGCCGCCGCCACGGGTGTAGGCCTCGATGGCATGGCGCAGGGCCGGAGTGAATGCCTTGTAGCGGCTGGGATAGTAGCCACGGCCGTTGAGGGTCTCCTTCTGCTTACCCAGAATGAGGTCGACGGTCTTGAATGAGCCGAGACGCACCACACTGTCTTCCACAGCCTTCACGCTGGTGGACACAAACGAATAGCCGGCATTCATTATGGCCGAGCCGTGCACGCTGGGATAGTCGAAAGTGTTGCCGGCCACGGTCTTGGTCTCGTAGGTTGAGCGGCTGTCGCCGAAGCCACTGGCGTCGTCGTCGCGCCAAGGCAGCTTGCGGCGGAACTCAAATTGCGGGCCTATGTAGTTGATTTGCTGTATGTAGGGCACGCCATGGTCTTTGGCATCGTCGAAGCCGGCCATTTCGCCCGAGTCAAACCAATCAGGACCGCTGACACGGGTGAAGCCGTTCACCACCATCACAGTGCCCTTGCTGGCGGGTGCCACGCCGAGCGAAAGCACCTCGCTGGGGAAACTGCGGCCGCCGTCGTTCATAGCCACCACCTGGTAGCTGTGTATTTCATTGTCCTTGATGTTGACCACATATTTCGGTTCCTTGACCACGGCAATCTCCTTGAAGCCGTTGCCAAGACCCACACGCTCGAGCACCACATATTTCTTGGGGTCGGCATTGTCGCTGAGGTCATCGTGGGTTGGTTTCCACGAAAGCACATAGCTGCCCTCGGCGGCCTGCGTGATGGCAAACGAGTTGACGGCCAGCGGCTGCACCTCGTAGTCGCGATGGTCGCGCTGGGCAATGAACTTGAGCATGCCTTTGTACACGGCGCGGCTCACAGCGAAGCGGAAGTTGGGGTCGAGGCCATATTTCATGTCGGCGAAGTTCTGGTGCGAAAGCAGCTCGAGCAGCATGGCTGGCACCTCGGGCACGCGGGCCTCATAGTAGGAGGCGTCCCACATGCCGCGGCGAGTCCAGTTGGGCTCAAACTTGGCGCGCACGTCTTTCACAATTTCGCTTATCACAAGGTTGGTGAAGTTGCGCGACAACTCGCGCGGAGTGCCATTGGCATAGGAGCCAAACTTCTTGCCGTTTTGCTTGGTGCAATAGATGCCCAGCGAGCCAATGATGTCGTCGTTCATCGTGGTGCCGGCATCGGTGTGGAAGGCAAACGACAGGTCGACGGGCAGATTCAAACCCTTGCGGCCAGGCAGCACCTGCGAGCCTCCGGCCAGATAGTTGACCCACTCGCCGCGGCTGCGGTAGTCGTCGTTGTAGTCGTTGATGCCGCCTGTGGGCGAGTACACGCTGTCGGGGAAGCCCGACCACTGCAGGAAGTAGCGCGCGCCCTCGGTGAAGCGCATGCGGCGGCTGATCTGATAGTCGTAGGCCACGCCGGGCTGCTGAAGATATTTAGTGCCGTCGCCGGCGAGTTTCACATTTTCGGGAGTGCGCTCGGCAGGACGGCGGGCAATGTTGCCCATGCCGCCGCCAATCTTCACGGCGTCAATAGTCACCACACCGCCCTTTTGCTTCGACACGTTGCTCACGGTGACCACGTTTTTGTTGAGGCCCTTGGCCAGATTGTAGTAGCCCAGGAACACCCACACGCCGCCGCCCATGGTCTGGTCAACCTTCATTTGGCGCTCGCCGTCGAGACTGTTGATGGTAATCAGGGCGTCGCTGACGCTGTTGGGCAGCGTCTTGTAGCTCACATACACGGCATAGCGGCCGGCCTTGGGCATATTGGCGTCGAAGGCTGCCAACGACGCTTTTTTACCCCCGCGCACGGCATCGGCCTGGCGGTAGGTGCCCTCGGCGAAGGGGTTCTCGAAATCTTTGTAGGTGGCGCGCTTGTAGGCAAATCCGGCGCCGCTGCCCTGCTTCCAGCGCGAGGCGTCGTCGCGGTAGCCCGTCTGTGCGTTGCCGCCGTCGGCATCGACAATCACCTCAACGGGTGTGATGTCGCGGTCGCGGGGGTCCCACACATAGGCTCCGGCGTTTTCAAGCATGGGGTTGAGGAATGGAATCACATAGCTTTGGGTGTACATGTCTTCCACCGTTTGGAACATGTGGGCGCGCTGCCACTCCCAGCGGTTGAGCGACGGCTCGAAATACCAGCCGTGGCTCTGCCAGATGGCTATGATGTTGCCGTCGAGGCCTTTCTTGTAGTGACGGTTGGGATTGAGGTCGGTAACAAAGGCGCTGTGGCTGCGCTTGTAGGCAGGCTCGAAGTTGATGAAATAGCGGTCGATGTCGTTACCCTCGATGGTCACCTTCACCTTGCAGTTGTCATAGCCGTTGCCCACAGCCTGCTTGATGCCCGACTTGAGTTTGGCCACGCTCTCTTGAGTAAACGGGATGTCGGCGAAGTTCTCGCTCAAATCCACCACAATGGTATCGCCAATCAGTTCCACAGTTTTGGCCTTCAGTTTGCCAATGCCCATGTTTTTGGGCATATTGGAGGCCACCACCTCCTGAACCTTAGCGCATTGGGTCTCGCTGAACGTCTGTGCTGTGGCGGCACCGCCACCTATCAGCCCCGCCACTGCGAGTGCAACCAAAGTCTTATTGTTTTTTTCCATTGTTTATTGTTATTGTTAATCAAGTAATTCACTTCGTATCATAGCATAGCTATGCACAGACAAAGGTAACACAAACATTTTGCATAATAAAGCAATAACAATTCCTTTTTTACCAATTGAACACTTTTTAAGTTTCAGATACCATTTTTCAGTTAAGAAGTAGCCGCCTATCACAAAAAAGCGCGGCCCATAGCGGGTCGCGCCTGTGAGTTTCAGTCAAAGTTGGAGGCTACTTGGCCAGATTTGCACCGGTGGCGCACTTCAGCGCATAGTCCATGAGGCGGAAGCGGTCGGCTCGGTCGAGTATGGTTTCAAACGGGAAGCCCATCACCACCGTGCGGTAGGCGCCGCGGTTGCACACCACACCCGCAGGCTTGTCGTTTTCACAATAGCGCAGAAATATGCTGCCGCCGTCGTCAGCGCGGTAGATGGCGTCGGGCGACTCCACGCAATACACCGAGTCGTTGAGCTCATTGCTGAAGGCCACACGGTGGTCGGCCGGAATCTCGGGATAGATGGTGGCCACCGTGTGGGCCTTGCCCGTGACACTGGCGCGGTCGGTGCCCCAGCGGTAGCCCAGCACTTGGCTGGCAAAGCGCATGGCGGCGCTGTCGGGCACCATGCGGTCGAAGACGTCGCTGGCCACATAAGAGCCCGACAGCAGCACGTTGCCGCCGCTCTTGCAATAGGCCTCGACGGCCCTGCGCAGCGCGGGGGTGAACACGGGATAGCGGTCGGGATAGGCACCGCGGCCGTTGGGCACGGTCTTCTGCTTGCCCATAATCAGGTCGACGGCGCAATAGCCGCCCAGCGTGGCCGAACCTTCTTCCACAGCCTTCACGCTGCTCGACACAAAACTGTAGCCGGCGCGCATTATGGCCTCGCCGTGCACACGCGGATAGTCGAACGTGTTGCCGGCCACCACGCGGCCCTCCCAGTTGCCGCGCGAAGCGCCCCAGCCGCCCGAGTCGTCGTCGCGCCAGCGGCGGGCGCGCTTCAGTTCGTATTGCGAGCCTATGTAGTTGGCGTTGCTCATGTAGGGCACGCCATGGTCTATTTCGTCGGTGAAGCCTGTTATGCCGCAAGTGTCGACCCAGTCGGGGCCGCTGACTCGGGTGAAGCCGTTCACCACCATCACGGTGCCTTTGGCGCCATCGACGCGGCCATATGACAGCGTCTCGCTGGGAAAACTGCGGCCGCCCTCGTTAATGGCCACAATGCGGTAGCTGTGCAGCAGCGTGTCGGCCACGGCGGCGGTGTAGGCGGCAGTCTTGACCACGGCCACCTCGGTGAAGCCGCGCTCATCGCCCACGCGCTCGAGCACGGCATAGCGGTCGGGGCGGGCCGAGGGCTCAAGACTGTCGGGGGTGGGGCACCATGTGAGGCGCACATGGCCAGGAGCGCCCTCGGCAATGGCAAACGAGCTGACGGGCAGCGGCTGCACCACACACTCGCGGTGGTCGCGCTTGGCTATGAAGCGCAGTATGCCCTTGTAGATGGCACGGCTCACGGCAAACTGGAAGTTGGGGTCGAGGCCGTAGCGCATATCGGCGAAGTTCTGGTGCGAGAGCAGCTCGAGCAGCATGGCGGGCACCTGCGGCACCTTGGCCTCATAGAGGTCGCGGTACATGATGCCGCGGCTGTTCCACTTGGGGTCGAACTTGGCGCACACGTCGCGCATTATTTGCTGGCTCACGAGCTGTGCAAGTTCGCGCGAGGCCGAGCGCGGAGTGCCGTCGGGATAGTTGCCAAAGCGGTTGTTGTTGTAGATGCTGAGAGTGCCCACCACGCTGTCGCCGGGCGTGACGCCTGCATCGGTGTGGAAGGCAAACGACAGGTCAACGGGCACGTTGAGGCCCTGCCGGCCTGGAATGGCCTGCGAGCCGCCAGCCAGATAGTTGACCCACTCGCTGCGGCTGCGGTAGTCATCGTTGTAGTCGTTGATGCCGCCTGTGGTGCTATACACACTCATGGGAAAGCCCGACCACTGCAGGAAGTAGCGCGCGCCCTCGGTGAAGCGCGGATAACCGCTCACTTTGTAGTCGTAGCTGATGCCCTGGCGGGCAAGCATGCGCGCACTGCTGCCGGCGCGCGACACATTGGCCTGCGTGCGTGCGGCGGGACGGCGGGCAATGTTGCCCATGCCGCCGCCTATCTTTATGGCATCGGCGGTGACCACCCCACCCCGGCACGACGACACATTGCTCAGCGTCACCACATTGGGGTTATGGCCCTTTTTCAGCGGAAAGGTGCCCAGATACACCCACACGCCGCCGGCCATGGTCTGGTTGACCTTAAACTTGCGGCTGCCGCCCGAGCAGTTCACGGTGTAGAGGGCGTCGGTGACGCTGTTGGGCAGCGTCTTGTAGCTCACATACAGGGCATAGTCGCCGTCGGCGGGCACATCGGCGCTCCACGACGCCTCCGACACATCGAGCCGACCCGTCTTGGCGGTGGCGTCAGCCTGGCGGTAGGTGCCGTCGGCAAAGGGGTTCTCACCATCGACATAGCTACCCTTGGCATAGGCGAATCCGCCCTGGCCAGTGGTCCAGGCATTGAGCACGCCGTGGTCGGCATAGCCGCTCTGCGCCAGCTGGCCGTCGTTGTCGACAATCACCTCGGCGGTGTGGGTGTCGCGCTCACGCGGATTCCACACATAGGCTCCGGCATTCTCGAGCATGGGCATCAGGAAGGGCACCACGTAGCTGGTGGGATACAAGTCTTCCACCGTTTGAAACAGGCGCGGACGCTGCCACGACCACTGTCCCGAGCCACCGTCGTAGTATCG
Source organism: uncultured Muribaculaceae bacterium (assembly GCA_934667475.1). Taxonomy (GTDB): domain Bacteria; phylum Bacteroidota; class Bacteroidia; order Bacteroidales; family Muribaculaceae; genus Sodaliphilus. The sequence continues at coordinate 85,578 of CAKUMB010000003.1, forward strand.
GCCGTGGCTCTGCCACATGGCCAGTATGTTGCCGTCGAGGGCCTTGGAATAGTGGTGCGACGCTCCCAACTGGCGCACAAACGGGGCGTGGCGGCGGGCATACTTGGAGTCGAAGTCAAACAGGTAGCGCTCGGCGCGGTTGCCGGCAATGGTAATCACCACCCCCTTGCAGTCGACACCAGCCTCGTTGAGGCCCGACTTGATGTCGGCCTTGAGGCGGCGCAGATAGGCGTCGCTGAGCGGCACATTGGAAAACTCGCTGTTGAGGTCGACACGGGCCGTGTCGGCCACCACACTGCAGCCCACCACCTTTATGGGCTTCAGCTTAACGCGCTCGGGCACAGAGGCCCGCACCACGCGCTGCGCCACTGCGGCGGCAGGCGTCTGGGCCACGGCCGTGTGCAGGCCCACCGCGGCCACGGCCGCGCAAGCCACGGCGCACAAGCGCTGGCTATGAAGTTTTTTCATCATTTCAGTATTCATCGCTTCTTATTTTCCGAAATATATATGTGTGTGTAACGGCGCTCCCCACAGCGGCACTCGCGGCCACCGCTGGAAGCGCACTTATTGATGGGCTTAGCGCACTATGCCACACCCGAATGAGCTACTGCACCTCGGGCTTGTGATAGGTGATGAGGCCAGGCATGCTGTTGCGCACAATCTTCTTGACCGATGCGCCATATTTGCCGGCCACGTGCAGCAGCACCTCGCTATACATGCATGCCACCGAGCCCACGAAGCACACGGGATACTGCTTGTAGTCGTACTGGCACACGTTGCGCTCGAAAAAGCGCGAGATCTCGTTTGTGACCAGCTGGCGCACATAGTCCACATCGAGGTGCTCGGCGAGGAAAAACGAGTATTTGCGCAGGTTGCGGTTGGCCAGCGGATTGTTGTAGACCGAGTCCATGATTTCATCGGGAGTCACCTTGAACTCGTCGAAAAAAGCCTCGATAAGCTCGGCCGGGGCGATGTTTTTCAGACAGTCGCTCACAAACAGGCGCCCCATGGCACCGCCGCTGCCCTCATCGCCCAGAATGAAGCCCAGCGAGCGCACATTTTTCACTATGTTGTGGCCGTCGTATAGACACGAGTTGGAGCCGGTGCCCAAAATGCAGGCCAGACCCGGCTCATGCACCAGCAGACCGCGGGCCGCGCCCAGCAGGTCGCTCTCGACGGTGACGGGCGTCTTGAACTGCGCCACCAGCGACGACTCCACAATCTTGTTTTTCTCAGGGCTCATGCAGCCGGCGCCATAGAAATACACGTGATCCCACCTGCGCTTGAAAAAGGCAGGCGACAACTCCAAACGAATGCTGTGGCTGATTTCACGCCGCGTGAGGAACACCGGATTCAGGCCCTCGGTGCATGCGTGCTCCACCACATTGCCATTTTCCACCAGACTCCACTCTGTGCGCGTGGAACTGCTTTCAGCTATTACGTTTACAGTCTTGTTACTTCGCATGATTGAATGCTATGGTTGTCACGATTCATTAATTTTCATCAGTAACCGGTGTATTGGCCTTTCACTCTGAACCGCAATCGGTTTCATTATGCAAATATAACACCTTTCACCGTAAAAAATTAGCCATTAAACCAATTTTAATATTCAGATACTCCAATTAACACAGTTTCCCGGTAGCGCAAAAAAATGGTGCGGCTGCTTAACCAAACGTAAGCAGCCGCACCCGGCTATGATAATGCTATGCTAATCGTGCGTGATTACTTATGGGCAACCACTACCTTCTTGACAGCCACACGGCCGCCAACGTATACCTTAACCACGTATGCACCGCTTGAAATAGCAGTGACGTTGATGAAGTTGCCGCTGTTGGCAGCCACACGCTGGCCTGCCATGTTGTAGAGCTCCATGCCCTGCACATAGGTGTCAGCACTGGCCACAATGTAGTCGGGACCCGAGGTGATTTCCACACCGGCCACCTCAACCTCGCTGACGCCGCTCTCGCCCTGGGTGCGCAGCACATTGTCGAAGCGAATGGCACCACTCTTGCCCATCACACCATTGCACTTGTCGAGCACGAGGCCCTCGAGCTTGTAGGTCTGGCCCTGAGCGAGCGCAGTGAGTGGAACGTTTTCGTAGCGCCAGCCGTGGTAGGTGATGTCGCTGAGTTTAACCAGCTTCACATCGGTGCCGGCCACAAACTTGCCGTAGAGTGTGTTGTAGCACATGTCGCCAAACACGTGGATGCCCACATTGTCGGCACTGGTGAAGCCCTGTTCAGCGGGAGTGAGGTCGACGGTGATGCGGCCCTTGTCGCGCTCGGCAAAGGCGTAGGTGAGCTGCAGGGCCATGTTGCCAAACAGCTTGCTCGAACCGCCAACTGTGGCAACCTTGGCGGTGGTGTAGTCGCTGCTTTCACCGGCGTTTACGGCACACTGGCCGGCGGTGTCGAAGCCATCGATCAAAGTGGATCCAGCCTTCTCGGCGCCCTCGTTCACAGCCTTGAAGGTGTGGGTGATGGTTTGGGGAATGTAGAGACCTGCTGTGTCGCTGATGATTTTGTCAAACGTCACCTTGTAGGTCTGGCCCTCGACCAAAGCCTTCGACAGCGGAATGCGCACATAGCCGTAGTCGTCGCCAGCCTTGTTTTTGCGCACACCGCGGGTGTTGATGCTCAGCACATTGCCAGCTGCGTCGGTGACATGCACATTGTTGAACTGACCAGGGCTGAGCATAGAGTCGGTGCGGATTTCGACCACGGGCGATTTGATGTGTATGCGGTCGCCCTCGCCGGGATAGGTGGCGAGCACGGCCAGGTGGTTGCGGCTGCGAGTGCGGAACTTAAACGAGACGTCCTTGCCCATGGCTGTGCCACCGGCATGCTCGGCAGTGGAAGCAAGCTTCACGGTGTAGGTGGTGTTGACATCGTAGGCGTCGGTGGGCTTGAACACGAGGCGGTAGTTGGTGTCCTCCCAGGTGAACGTGCCCTCAACGGCAGGAGTGATGGTGAACGCCTTCTCGGTGGTGGCGGGGTCCATGTCCCAGTTGAACTGCATCACCACGGGCTCGTTGCAGGCCACAGCGGCGTCGCCGTCGGCCCACACGGGCGAGTAGCTGAGCACCTCGGGCGGCGTGTTGCGCACGCGGTTGAGGTCGAAGTTGCAATACGTCATGCCATTGGCGGTGACCACCACATCCTTGGTCTGCTCGTAGTGCGAGGGCTCGGTGATGCGCACCTTGTAGTTGCCCGGCTCAATGAACTTAAACAGATATATGCCGTCTTCGTAGGCGTCGATCTGGCAGGTGTCGATGGTCTTGCCGCTGGCGTCGATAAGGTAGGCGGTGGCATTGTTCACGGGCTGGCGCACATCGTCGCCGTGCATCACATATTTGGCGGCGCGCAGCAGGCGTGAGTCGCGCACGTTGCCAGTGACGAAGCCCTTGTCGTAATTGCCGAGGCGGTGGAAATAGCTGTCGGCGCCCAGCGAGAAGTTGAAGCCCTCAACCCAGCAGTAGTAGGGGTTGATGAGGCGGTAAGTCTCAGGGATATAGTCGTGGAATGTGCCCTCGTTGAGCATCGACACGGTCTTGTTGCCGCGCAGCACGCCCAGACCCTGAGTGCCCCAGCTGGGGTAGAAGGTCCAGTCGCCATAAATTGAATAGGTGTCGCTGGTCCACACGGTAGACTTGTTGGCCATGAGGAAGGGACCGAGGCAGGCGGCCAGCGAGTCGCTGCCGGGCACTTGCGGGCTGCCAGTGTAGCCCCGGTAGATGCCCATCGAGGTGTTGATGCGGTAGCCCTCGCCGGCGCCGGTGGCATTGCTGTGTATGGCATAGAACACATCGGCTCCGCTTTGGTTGCACAGGGCCACTATGGTGGAAAGGGCAAGGTCGCTCTCAGAGTCGTTGGTGATGCGCGAAATGCTGGTCTTGTAACCCTTTTTGCGCAGCATCTCCTGCAGGGCGAAGCCCTTTTTGAGGCTGGCGTTCGACTCCCAGAAGCCGGCGGTGTCGCCGGCGGCAAACGGCGGGCAGGGCACATTGCGGTCGTCACTGTCGTGGCCGCCGTGACCAGGATTGATATATACGTGCGGTGTCTGCGCCAGGGCGGCGGGTCCGCCCACTGCGGCGAGCAGCATCAGTGCTGTCTTCAGTATATTCTTTTTCATAACGGTGTGATTGCTGGGTTATTCGTCGATTTTAATTTTCATCTCATACAGGTTGCCGTCGATGGTGGTGTAGACGATTTTGCCGGCAGCGGCGGTGGGCTGCATGGTCATCGAAGCAGGAGTGGTGAGGCTGTGGCGGAACGAGCCGTCGGCCTTGAGCAGCACTATCTGCGACGAGGTGAACTGATGACCGTCGTCGGTGGCATGCTGGGCCACCACATAGTCGTTGTTGTACCACGCGGGCATCTCATACTGGCCGAGCATGGCCAGCACGCGGCCGTTGAGGTCGCACACCACTGCGCCCTTGCCAGCGGCAAAGAAGAGCACGCGGGTGCCATCGGGCGAAAGCGATGCCCACAGGTAGCCGGCAAACGACTCCACGGGTTGCAGTTCGCGCGTGCGTCCGCCCACGGTGAGCACCAGCTTAGAGCCGGTGGTGTAGACCGACGTGCCGATGTTGGCCGCACTCTTGTAGGCCTTCTTGGGACCGTTGATGGCAACGCCCTTGGTGCCCACCTGTGGCAACACAGCTCCGTGCTGGGCCTCGAGCACAACGCTGCTCTTGGCAGTGGCCACATCGTAGCGGCAGCCGGTGCGGTAGATGAGGTTGGTGGCGGCATCGCGCTTCTGCGTCACATAGTAAACGCTGCCGTCGGGGGAAAAGCGGGCGTCGATGCCCGATGCGTCGTCGGCGCTGACGCGCGTCACCACATTCATTGCATAGTCATAGAGTTTGAGGCTCGAGTTCTCGCCCGAGGCGAAGAGCAATTTAGTGCCAGAACTGTTGAGCTGCGGATAGTAGGCAGGACCCTCAACACCCTGTAGCAACCGCGTCTGTTCGAGCACGGTCACCTGCTGTGCGCTGGCCAGCAGTGCGCAGCAGCCCATAGCTGTAAGTAGGATTTTTTTCATTTCGATGTATTTTTGTTAATAGTTGGTTTTGCTTTATTTTCGACAAACATGTGCGGGCGCGGGCTACAGGTCGAAGTTGCAGTAGCTGCTTTGGTTGGCCTTGACCACAACGGGACTCTCGCCGCTCAGCCCCTGGGCGCTGACGCGCACGGTGTAGGAACCGGGCTTAACGCCCCGGAACACATACACGCCGCTATAGAGGCGGCCGGTGGAGGCAGTAGCGGCCACATGGCCGTCGGAGTCGATGAGCTGCACCTGGGCCTCGTCGACAGGCATACGCTCGTCGGCTCCATACTTAATGCCCTCGTCGGCGGTGGGCAGCTGGGCGCGGCGCACATTGCCAGCCACCGCGCCAAGGCCATAGAGCCCTGCACGGCCAAAGTAGTCATCGATGCCAAGACTCTGATTCCAGGCCTCAAGCCAGCAGTAGTTGTCATCCATCAGGCGGTTGCGCTCGGGCACGTAGTCGTGAAACGAGCCCTCGCTGAGCATGCCGGGCAGTTTGTTGTAGCGCAGCACGCCAAGGCCCACCTTCGGGCCCCAGTCATAGAAGCTCCAGTCACCGGCCAGCATCTGCTTGCGGGTCCACACGGTGGTCTGGTTGGCAACGAGGTGGCGCATTATGCACTGGGCTATGGAGTCGCTGCCGGGGGCGGTGGCGCAGTCGGTGGTGCCGCGGTACAGGGCCAGAGGAAAGTTGATGCGCGCCTTGGTGCCAGTGGCATTGCTGTGAATGGCAAAAAACATGTCGGCGCCACTGTTGGCTGCCAGGCACACGATTTCAAACAGGTCGAGGTCGTCGGCCGTGGTGTTGGTCACGCGCGAGGTGGCCGTTTCATAGCCCTTTTCCTCAAGAATCTTCACAATGGCGTTGCCCTTGCTGAGGTTGGAGTTCGACTCATAGTAGTGCACGGTGTCGGCCACGCCGTGGTTGTAGTAGTGGTCGGGGCGGTCGTCGCTGTCGTGGCCGCCATGGCCGGGGTTGATGAACACGCGCGGCTTGACGTGTGTGCGCGCCTGAACGCCGCAAAATGCCGAGGCGGCAAGGCAAATGGCCGTGCCAAGAATTGCTATTGATTTCATTGATGCTGCGTTTTTTTAGGGTTTCACTTCGATTTGCTGCACGCTCACGGTGCCGTGGCTGGTGGTGTAGGCCACGCGGCCCACGGTGGTGCCGTCGGGGGCGACGCTCACGGTGCGGCACGACGGCTGGATGTGGCCCTCGGGGGCAATGTCGTGGCTAAACTTGCCGTCGGCCTTGAGCAGCACTATCTTGTAGCCGTTGAAGTGGCGCACCATGCTGTTGTTGTTGGTCATGGCCACCACATAGTCGTTGCCAAGCCACGATGGCATCAGATAGAAGCCTAAGTTGGTGATGGTGTGGCGCTTGAAGTCGATCACATATAGACCTTTGGCGGCTGCCTCAAACATGAGTTTGGTGCCGTCGGGGCTGTATGACGCCCACAGGCAGCCCACCGTGCCGCTCACCGGAGTCATGGCCGAGGCGAATTTGGGATTGCCATTGAAGGTGAACACCTCGGCGCCGGCGGTGTAGGCCCCAAGGCCCACATTGCCGCCAGTGGTCCACAATCGGCTTTCGCCCACCAAGGCAAAGCCGCGCGCGCACTCCACCGGGCGCACAGCGCCGTGCTGCGCCTTGAGCACGGTGCGGCTGCGGCCTGTGGCGGGATCATACTCGTGACCTGTGCGGTAAATCAGGTTGCCCTGCGTGCGGCGCTGAGTGATGTAGTACACCTTGCCGCTGGGGGCAAAGCGGGCGTCGAAGCCGGGAAAATCGGTATCGCACACCACAGTTTCGCGCCCGGAGGCCACGTCGAGCATGGCCAGGCGGCTGGCCTCGGTGTTGGAATACAGCAGCCGGGTGCCATCGGGGCTTAGCTGCGGAAAGAAGGCTGCGCTGTCGGTGAGCTGGGCCGAATTGAGCACCGTCACCGTCTGCGCCTGCGCACACATGGCGCCTGCCAAGGCGAGCGCAGCAACCATAGTCAGAGTTTTCTTCATCGTTTATGCAATGTAGTTGTTGTCAATTATGTTTCGTTTCTTGTGGTTCAGTTTTTTTATATACAGCTACAAATATAGTCATTTTTGGTTAATTGCGCCCCACCCCACGGGATAAAAAAAAGCGGGAAATCCGTGTTGTCGGAATTCCCGCTCTCGCTTAGAATTGTTTGGTTGTTATGTTAAATGGATTTCCTTAAATCAATGTGAACATTGAGCTCACACCTTCGGTTAATTGTGTGAGTGCCGTATAAATACAGCTAAGCAATCCTATAAAGATTATTCCAAACACGCACACCACCATGCCCAAGCGCTCGCTGAGGGCCGACTTGATGGCAGGCACGGCGCAGTCGTCCTGACGGATGAACATGGCCTTTACCACCAGCAGATAGTAGTAGAGCGAAATGATGGTGTTGACAAGGGCGATGAACACGAGCACGTAGATGGCCACGCTGCCCGTGTGGCAAGCGCCCACAAACACGAAGAACTTGCTGAAGAAGCCCGCAAACGGTGGAATGCCGCCGAGCGAGAACATGGCAAGCATCATGGTGAAGGCCAGCCAGGGGTTGGTCTTAAACAGGCCGTTGTAGTCGTCGATGGTGACTTTACCCGTCTGGCGCTCGATGGCGGCAATCACGGCAAATGCGGCCAGGTTGCTGAACACATACACCAGCACGTAGTACATCATCGAGGCCATGCCGAGGGTGTTGGCCGCAACCACGCCGAGCATTATGTAGCCGGCCTGCGAAATCGACGAAAACGCCAGGAAGCGCTTAAGGTTGCGCTGGCGCACAGCGAAGAGGTTGCCCACGGTGATTGTGACCACAATCACCGCATAGAGCATCCACTCCCACATCACCGAGTAGGCGGCACCGAACACCTGCGTGAGAATCACGAGGAAGGCGAATGCAGCGGCACCCTTGGAAATCACCGACAGATAGCTGGTGACTGCCGTGGGGGCACCCTGATAGACGTCGGCCGTCCACAGGTGGAAGGGGACGAGCGACAGCTTGTAGCCCACGCCGGCTATCACAAAGGCGATGGCGGTAATGAGCAGCGCACTGTGGTTGCCCACCACGCTGTAGGCGATGTCGCTAAAGTAGAACGAGCCGCTGAGGCCGTAGACCAGCGAGATGCCGAACAAAAGCACTGCCGACGAGAACACGGCGGTGAGCACATATTTGGCGGCAGCCTCGTGGCTCTCGTAGTGGTTCTTCTCGAAGGCGGCCAGCGCGGCCATGGGCAGCGAGGCGGTTTCGAGGCCTATGACGAAGAGCAGGAAGTGGCGGCCAGAAATCATGAGGAACATGCCAAACAGGGTGAGCAGCAGCAGTTCGTAGAACTCGCCGCGGCGCACGCTCACAAAGTCGCTGTTGGTCCACTTGATTGACTGCAGCAGCACAATGAATGTGCCAATATTGAGGATTCCCTTCATGGCCCAAGTGGCACCGTTGGTTTCAAACATTCCCGAGAATGCTGTGCCGGAAGCCACGGGCAGGAAGCTGAATATGGTGTAGAGCGCAAAAACCAGTGTTGTGAATGCCGGAAGCGCCGTCTGGGCTTTCTTGGGCATGAATGTGTCGTAGAGGAACACAAGCAGGAACACAAGCAGCAGGCCTAATTCTTGCGGCATCATTAAAAATTGCGAATAGTCCATCTTGTTGTTTAAAGTTATCTTGTTTTTAATTCAACACTAAGTTCATTTATCACATCGTGGCCATCTGGATAGCCTTGACCACGGGGTCGAAGCTGTTGCGAATGATGTCGCCAAAGAAGTTGGGGAAGCAGCCGATGGCTGCCACACACACAATGAGTGTGGCGGTTGACACGCGCTCGAACCACTCGGCGTCGGTGAGCTGGCGGTGGCGCTCGTTATACACCTCGCCAAACAGCAGTTTGCCCACCACACGCAGAATGTAGACTGCGGTGATCACAATCGAGGCGCAGGCGGCGATGGTGAACACGCGGTTGAGCAACGACGCATCTTGGAACGAGCCGAAGAATATGCTCATTTCGGCGGCAAAGCCGCTGAGGCCAGGCAGACCCAGCGAAGCGAGGCCGGCAATCACATAGCCCACACCCAAATATGGCATGATGTGCATCATGCCGCCCATTTCGCGGATGTCGCGGGTGTGTGTGCGGCCGTAAATCATGCCGATGAGGGCGAAGAAGAGGGCCGTCATAAGGCCGTGCGATAGCATTTGCAGCACAGCGCCTGTCATGGCCGTCTGGTTGAACATGAGGATGGCGAAGAGCACCATGCCGCAGTGGCTCACCGACGAGTAGGCGTTGATATACTTGAGGTCGGTCTGCACGCAGGCGCTGAAGGCGCCATACACAATGCTGATGCCCGTGAGGGTGATGAATATCCAGCCGAACTGCGTGGCAGCGTAGGGCATAAGATAGATGGCGATGCGGAAGCAGCCATAGCCGCCCAGCTTCATGAGCACGCCGGCGTGGAGCATCGACACCGCCGTGGGGGCCGAAGCGTGGCCGTCGGGCGACCATGTGTGGAATGGGAACATGGCGCCAAGCACGCCGAAGCCCACAAATGTGAGGGGGAACAGCACGCTCTGCCATGTGTGGGGTATGGCATTGTTGCGGGCTATCTCAAGAATGTTCATAGTGAGTGTGCCGTCGGCGCTCGAGTGGTAGTAGATGCCTATGATGCCGAGCATCAGGAAGGCCGAGCCACCCATGAGCATAAGCGTCAGCTTCATGGCCGAGTAGTTCTTGTTGCCGCTGCCCCACACGCCAATGAGCAGATACATGGGGATGAGCGCAACCTCATAGAACATGAACATGGTGAACAGGTCGATGGATATGAAGAAGCCAAACACACCGGTCGACAGCAGATAGAACCAAAGGAAGAACTGCTTGGGCAGCGGATTGATTTTCCACGAGGCGAACACACCGGCAAACACGATGAAAGCAGAGAGCAGTATCATGACCACCGACACGCCGTCGACGCCAAGCGAGAGATTGATGTTGAGCGGAGCATACCAGCTGACGTCGGAGCGCAGAAGCATCTCGCTGGTGTCGCCAGCTCCGCGCGCCTGCAGGAAGTAGGCCACCAGATAGAGTGCCATGGCCACAAGCACTGTGGCGCCGGTGAGCGCAACGGCACGGACGGCTTTGACGCCTTTGTTGCTGCACAAAGCCAGGCCTCCGAGAGTGAGCAGAGGCACTATCACAAAGTAGATCAATATATTATCGAAAATCATAATCGTATGTTATTAATATATTATATAGTGAACCGTTGGTTGCGTTATTATAAAAGCACACACACCATGGTGGCAGCTGCCAGCAGCAGCGCGCCCATTAGGTAGACAAACACATAGGTCTGCACACTGCCCGACTGAAGCCGGCGAATGGCAAACGAGGCTGAATTGGTGAGGTCGGCCAGCACGTTGAAGGTCTGGTCGATGACGTGACGGTCGAACCACGCGATGGGCTTGCATATGCCTTGGAATATCACCTTGTGGGTGATGAACTGGTAGAGCTCGTCCATGTAGAAGCGGTGGTAGGCGGCAGTCCACAAGCCGCGGCACGAGTCGGCCATGCGGGCGGGCAGCGGGTTTTCCTTGTAGTAGAGCTTGAATGCCAGGCCGATGCCAATGAGGGCGATGCACACGCTCGAGCCGGCCACGGTCCAGTTGGTGTGGGTCACCAGCGGCTTGCAGTCAACTGTCACAAGATTGCCGAAGGGCACGAGGCCGCACACCACCGACACAGCCGACAGGCACACGAGCGGCAGGCTCATGGTCCATGGCGCGTCGTGAGGCTCATGCTTGCCCTCGGGGGTGACGTGCTTGCTCCAGTGGAATATGAGGAAGTAGATGCGGAACATGTAGAAGGCGGTCATGCCGGCCACAAGCGACATCCACAGACCCCAGCCGAGACCTTTCTCGTAGCAGGCCACCAGAATCTCATCTTTAGAGAAGAAGCCTGCGAAGGGCGGGATGCCCGAGATGGCAAGGCAGCCAATGAGGAAGGCCCAACTGCAAATGGGCATATACTTGTGAAGGCCGTGCATGGCCGAGTTCTCGTTGCTGTGCACAGCGTGGATTATGGCGCCGGCGCACAGGAAGAGCAGAGCCTTGAACATGGCGTGGGTGAACAGGTGGAACATTGAGGCCATATAGCCAAGTCCGCCCTCGGGTCCGCTGCCGGCTGCCGTGCTCACACCGAGTGCGGTCATCATGTAGGCGATTTGCGACAGGGTGGAGAATGCCAGGGCGCGCTTGATGTCGCTCTGCACGCAGGCCACCGCGGCGGCATAGAATGCTGTGAAGGCGCCGGTCACTGCCACCACATTGAGCGACAGACCGTCGATTACGTACAGCGGGAAGAGGCGGGCCACCAGGAACACACCGGCCACCACCATGGTGGCGGCGTGGATGAGGGCCGACACAGGCGTGGGGCCTTCCATGGCGTCGGGCAGCCAAATGTGCAGGGGATACATGGCCGACTTACCGGCGCCGCCGATGAAGATGAATATGAGCGACCACGTGAGCACGGGCAGGCCCAGGAATGTGGCGCCGTTGCCACTGCTCAGGGTGGCCATGGGATCGCTGAGAATGCCGCTGAAATTGAGGTCTTTGGCATAGAAGCCAAGCATTATTACACCCACCAGGAAGAAGAAGTCGGCCAGACGCGTCACGATGAACGCCTTCTTGGAGGCGTGGATTGCGGCCGGCGAACTGTAGTAGAAGCCGATGAGCAGGTAGGACGAGACGCCCACCATCTCAAAGAACACGAAAATCTGGAAGATGTTGGTGGCCACCACCATGCCCAGCATTGAGAATGTGAACAGGGCAAGGTAGGCGAAATATCGCTGGAAACCCTTTTCGGGGCCCTCCTCATTGCTCATGTAACCGAGCGAGTAGAGGTGGACGAAAAATGAGATTGTGCAGATCACAATCAGCATCATTGCCGAGATGGGGTCGAGCTGGCAACCCATGTTGGCCATGAGGCCGTTGTCGCCAAGCTGGAGCCAGTGCCAGTCTTGGAACACGAGAGTCTGGCGCACGCCATTCACCACCTGGCCTTGGCCGGTGCCGAAGAAATAGGTGAGCGCGGCCGCATAGGCAATGATGGTGGTAATGCCCTGCCCTATCACGCCCAGCACACCTGCGGTCATGCGGCGCATCTTAACGCCCGCAAGGCCCAGGAAAAGAAACATGAACAGCGGCAAGGCCACGCATGCTATAGTGTATTGTAAAGGCATATCTGTTAAAATTTCAGTTTAGTGATTTGATTTATGTCCACGTTTTTGGCAATGCGGTACACATTGATGATGATGGCGATGGCCACGGCGGTTTCGGCCGCAGCGATGGCTATTGCAAACAGTGTGAAGAACATGCCGTCGAGTTGACCCGGGAACAGGTATCGGTTGAACACAGCAAAGTTGATGTCGGTTGAGTTGAGCATCAGCTCAAGCGAAATCAGCATTGAGATCATGTTTTTGTGGGTGATGAACCCATAGATGCCGCAGCCAAACATCACAAGGCTGGGGACGAGATACATGAGCATTGTTAAGTCCATAATCAGTCTTTCTCCTTTCCTTTTTAAAGTTTAACGACGGCGGGCCACCACAAGGCCTCCGATGATGCATGCCAATAACAAGATGCTCACCGCCTCGAAGGGCAGCAAGAATCCAAACTTGTCGGTGCTCAACAGAAAGTGGCCAATGGTGGCCATGTCGAGGTCTTGCACCTCGGTGAGCTTCTTTGAGCAGAAGTCGGCGTAGCTGAACAGCGCGCCGCCGCACACTGCCACGGCAGCCACAGCCGCCAGGGCTCCGAGCACGCTCTTGTGGCGCGCCAGGGGCTCGGCATCCTTGCCCGGCTTGTGCGTGAGCATGATTGCGAACACAAACAGCACTACTATGCCGCCTGCGTAGACCGCAATCTGCGTGGAGCCAAGGAACTCATAGCCCATTTGGAAATAGACCACGGCCGTTGACAGCAGCACAAACAGCAGGTAGGTGGCCGAGCGCAGAATGCGCTTGGTGGTCACCGTCAGCACCGAAAACACGATAATTGCGATTGCAATTATGAAATACAAAATGATATTTCCTACTGATTCCATTGTTTATTATATTATTCTTTATTATCGGGGTTTTGTGTTGCCTGCGGCTTGACGGCGGACTCGGCAGCCTTGGGTGCGGCTGCCTTGGGTGCGGCCGGAGCGGCTACCTTGGGTGCGGCCGGAGCGGCTGCCTTGGGTGCGGCCGGAGCGGCTGCCTTGGGTGCGGCCGGAGCGGCTGCGGGTGCCGGGGTTTCCTTCTCGGGCAGATAGTTGAGTTGCTTGATAAGGGCCGCGCGATTGAATACAGCCTGCTCAAAGTCGTTGCTGAACTCTATGGCATGCGTCGGGCATGAGAGCACGCACAGGTCGCAGAAGGTGCAGCTGCCAAGGTCGTACATATACTTGTCGAGCTTCATCTTCTTTTTGCCATTTGGCAGGTCCACCATTTTAGTCTTGATTTCGATGGTGCCGTTAGGACAGTTGCGCTCGCACGACTTGCAAGCGATGCACTTGTGATTGCCTTCGTCGTCGTAAACAAACTGCAGCGTGGCCCTGAACCGCTCGGGAATTTTGAGCGTGTCCCTGTTTTCGGGGTATTGTTCAGTGACCTTTGGTGTCACAAGTTCCTTTCCTGTGACTTCCATACCCTTGATAAGGCTATAAATACCCTTAAAAAGGGATGAGAAATACTCCTTGATGCTCATAGGTGGTAATTATATGAATATAAAAATACTGTTTTCTAATCGCTATGCCTAAAAAAATGTTCAAAATTAGTTTCCAAACCAAAATGGCCGGTATGAGTTAAAAATTAAAAAGGAGTGCAGCCGGCATAGAGCCACAGGCTCCTTTTTAATTTATTATTGATTCAGCTGGCGCGCATCAGCGCTCCACCTGGCCGCCGAGTATGTCGAGCAGTTCGGTGGTGATGCCCTGCTGGCGCAGCTTGTTGTACTCGAGGTTTAAGCTGTCGAGCAAGTCTTTGGCGTTGTCGCTGGCCGTCTGCATTGCCATCACGCGGGCAGCCTGCTCGCTGGCGGCGCTCTCGGTGAACACCTCCTGCATGGTGGCGCGCAGATGCAGCGGCAGCACACTGTTGAATATCGAGTTGGCGTCGGGCTCGAAGATGCACGGGGCGCTGTCGCTGCCCTTGGGCGCGCTGCCGGCAAGGGCGGCGGCGCTGAGCGGCAGCAGCTGCTCGTGCGCCAGAGTCTGACGGCTGGTGCTGTGGAAGTGCATGTACACGAGGTCGACCCTGTCGCAATCGCGCTGGGTGAAGCGCTCGCGCAGCAGCTGTGTGAAGTCGTGCAGATTGGCCGAGTTGCTGCGGGTGTGCATGTAGGGCACGTCCTCGACCCGCAGTGTGGCCGACTCAATCTTGTGGGCTGCCTTCGAAAGCTTCTTGCCCACAGGAATCACGGTGATTTCCACACCATTTCCAAGCGATTGGCGCTCTTGGTCGATGATGTCGAGCAGGCGCTTGAAAATGTTGATGTTGAAGGCGCCGCACAGGCCGTCGTCGCTGCCGAAGGCCACGACGCACAGGCGCTTCACCTCACGGGACTCGATGAGCGGCGACGAAAACTCCTCGCCGGTGGCAAGCAGGTGGCCTATGACGCCCTGCACCATGCCGCGGTAGGGCGACAGGCGCACCAGGCGGGCCGAGGCCCCGTGCAGCTTGGCCGATGAAATCATCTTCATCGCACTCGTGGTCTTCTGCGTAGAAGCCACAGAGCCAATTCTCTCTTTTAATTCACGTAATGTTGCCATTTCTGTTAAATCCCGTTTTTACTATTGGATAATATCCGCAAGCGTGCGGCTCATGCGCTGTATTTGCCTGCGATTTCGCTGGCGGCCTCGGCGAGCAGCGCCTTCACGTTGTCATCGATTTTGCCGGCTCGCAGCACATCGAGCACATCGGCCTGGTGCTTAGCGTGCAGATATTGTACAAACAGTTTTTCAAACTCGGCCACCTTGTCGATGGGCACCTTCTCGAGCAGGCCGTTAACACCGCAATAAATCACGGCCACCTGCTCCTCGACGGGCACGGGGCTGTATTGCGGCTGCACGAGCAAGCGCTCGTTTTTGCGGCCGGTGTCGATGGTGCGCGCGGTCACGGGGTCGATGTCGCCGCCAAACTTGGTGAACGACTCGAGTTCGCGGAACTGCGCCTGAGCTATTTTGAGCGTACCAGCCACCTTTTTCATGCACTTGATTTGTGCATTGCCGCCCACACGCGACACCGAGATGCCGACGTTGACGGCGGGACGGATACCGTTGTTGAACAGGCTGCTCTCAAGGTAAATCTGACCGTCGGTGATTGAAATCACATTGGTGGGGATGTAGGCCGACACGTCGCCTGCCTGAGTCTCAATGATAGGCAGTGCGGTGAGCGAGCCACCGCCCTTCACCTTGTCCTTGAGCACGGCGGGGAGGTCGTTCATTGCAGCGGCCACCTCTTGGTTGGCGTTGATTTTGGCAGCGCGCTCAAGCAAGCGGCTGTGCAGATAGAAGATGTCGCCAGGGTAAGCCTCACGGCCCGAGGGGCGCTTGAGGATAAGCGAGATTTCGCGGTAGGCCACGGCCTGCTTCGAGAGGTCGTCGTACACCACCAGGGCGTCGCGGCCGGTGTCGCGGAAATACTCGCCGATGGCGGCACCCGCAAACGGAGCGTAGTAGCGCATCGAGGCCGAGTCGGCTGCGGTGGCTGCAATCACCACAGTGTAGGGCATGGCGCCGTGCCGGGTGAGCTGGTTGACCAGGGCTGCCACGGTGGAAGCCTTCTGGCCGATGGCCACGTAGATGCAATACACAGGTTTGCCGGCATCATATTCAGCCTTCTGGTTGATTATGGTGTCGACGGCAATGGCAGTCTTACCAATCTGGCGGTCGCCGATGATGAGCTCGCGCTGGCCGCGGCCAATGGGTATCATCGAGTCGATGGCCTTGAGGCCGGTCTGCAGCGGCTGGTCGACGGGCTGGCGGAAAATCACGCCCGGGGCCTTGCGCTCAAGTGGCAGGCGCACGAGGTCGCCATCGATGGGTCCTTTGCCGTCGATGGGCTCACCCAGGACGTTGATAACGCGTCCCAGCAGCCCCTCGCCCACGGGGATAGATGCGATTTCACCGGTGCGGCGCACTTTCATGCCCTCGCTCACGGTGTCGACCTTGTCGAGCAGAATCACACCCACATTGCTTTCCTCGAGGTTCATGGCCACGCCGGTCACGCCGTTTTCGAACTCAACGAGCTCGTTGGCCTTAACATTTTCAAGGCCGTAGACGTGAGCCACACCGTCGCCCACCTCGAGCACTGTGCCCACTTCCTGAAACGACACCGACTGCTGGACGTCGCTCAGTTGCTGCTTCAGTATATCTGAGATTTCACTTGGGTTTATCATCTCACATTAATTAACTTAGGAGTTTTAAACGCAATTTATCTATTTCACTCTTGACCGAGGCGTCGAGCTCAAGCGAGTCGACGGTGACGCGGAAGCCGCCTATGAGGGCGGGGTTGACCACCGTGCTCAGCTCCAGCTGCTGTTGGCTCAGCTGGCTCTTGACCACAGCCAGGATTTTGTCGATCTCGGCCTGCGGCAGCTGAGCCGCCGTCTCGACCTCGACCTTAGCTATGCCGTGCTGCTGGCGGTAGAGCTTGACGTAGCTCAGCGCCATGGCACGCAGGAATTCTACACGATTGTTCCTATCAACGAGCGATATGAACTTATCGAGCGGACCGCCAGGCTGAGCGCCAGCGGCAGCAAGCAGCAGGGTGCGCTTCTTGTCGAGCTGCACGAAGGGGTTGCAGGCAACCTGCTTCAGCTCGCGCGAGGCGGCAAACGCTGCTTCAAGGCTCTTCATCTGACCGTAGACCTCGGCATCCTGGCCTTGGCTTGCGGCTTGCTTATAGAGCGCCTTGGCGTATCGATTAGGGATTAGTCCGTCATTCATGATTCACTCAGTTTTTAGTCTCAACCTCGTTCAACAATTTGTCGACCAGGGCGCGCTGGGCGTCGTCGCCCTCCATGCTTTGCCGAATCACTTTTTCGGCAATCTGGAGTGCGTAAGCCCCCACCTCCTGGCGCAACTGGCGCTCGCTCTCTTTGCGGGCCTGCTCGATGGCAAGCTGTGCGGCGTCGGTCACCTTCTTGGCCTCGACGGCTGCCTGGCCCTTGGCCTCCTCGATGATTTGCGACTTCATCTTGGCAGCGTCGCGGAGTATGTCGGCCTGTTGCTTCTGGGCTTCGGCTATCACCTTGTCGGCTTCAGCTTTGGCGTTGTCGAGGTGCAACTTTGCCTCCTGAGCGTAGGCCACACCCTTGTCGATCAAGTCGGCACGGGTCTCCATGCTCTTGATGATGAAGGGCCAAGCAGCCTTTGCCAGTATGACGTAGAGGCACACAAATGCCAAAAACATCCAAAACACCAGGCCAAATTCTGGCATGAACAGTTCCATTACAAAAATCTGATTATTGTAGGGTTGTCTCTGTTAGGGAAAAAACTCTCTTGCTCTTGTGCGCAAAGGGCGCATTACACGAAGAGTGCGAGGATGCACACGATGAGGGCAAAGAATGCCACACCCTCGATGAGGGCTGCGATCACGATCATGTTGCTTCGTATGTCGCCTGTGGACTCGGGCTGGCGGGCGATAGCCTCCATTGCCGAACCACCAATCTTACCGATACCGATACCTGCTGCGATTGCTGCGATACCTGCGCCAATACTTGCACCCAGTTTTGCTAACTCTGCTGCGGCTAAAATCATTGCTAACATAATCCTATAAATTTTAAAGTGTTGTTTTTAATATTCTGTTTGTTTAATAAAAATGTCTGTGAGTGTATGTGCTTGCTTTATTTGTTGTCGGATTGCTCCGGTTGCATCTCGTGGTGGCGCACATGGGCCATGGAGATGAACATGGTTGAAAGGATGGTGAACACGTAAGCCTGAATGAAGCTCACGAGGGTGTCGAGCAGGAGCATGAACAGCGAGAAAGCCAGCGAGAACACGGCTGTTGCCGAGCCGATGGCCACGCCGTAGGCTCCGAAAATGAAGATGAGCAGTGTGAACACGATGACCACCATGTGGCCTCCCATCATGTTGGCAAACAGACGGATCATCAGGGCCACGGGCTTGGTGAAGATGCCGAAGATCTCAATGATGGGCATCAGGGGCACCGGGGCCTTGAGGGCCACGGGCACGTCGGGCCAGAAGATTTCCTTCCAGTATTCGCGCGTGCCGGTGAGGTTTGTCACCAGGAATGTGCACACGGCCAGCGTCATGGTCACGGCCAGATTGCCCGTGAGGTTGGCGCCGCCGGGGAATATCACCGTGAGCCCGAGCAGGTTCATGGTGAGGATAAAGAAGAACACGGTGAGCAGGTAGGGGCCATACTTGGGCGCGTCGCTGCCCATGATGGGGCGGATGGTGTCGTTGTAGACGAAGTCGACGCACACCTCGAGGGCTGCCGTGCCTTTGCGTGGGGCCTTGAGCCCGTTGTTCTTATACCAGTTGCGCACCTTCATGACCATGCATATCACCAGCAGGGCGGCAATGAAGATGCCGGCAGCGTCTTTGGTGATCGACAGGTCGAGCGGCCTATACTCATTGCCCTGACCGTCGGTGCCCACAATTTTGCCACTGTGGTCACCGCCCTCGGCAATTCTGAAGCCCTCATACTCGGCTCCGTCCTGCACGCGGCACGACATGAAGCAGTGCCACGAGCCGGCGCAGTCCTTCACGATTACGGGCAGGGGAATTCTGAGCTCATGAGAGAATGGCACCTCCCAGCCATAGGCGTCGCCCAGGTGCTCGAATATGAGCTCCTTGGGGTCAAGCTTGCCGGCGGCCTGGGTGCTGTGGTGCGAGGCCTGCAT
Source organism: uncultured Muribaculaceae bacterium (assembly GCA_934667475.1). Lineage (GTDB taxonomy): Bacteria > Bacteroidota > Bacteroidia > Bacteroidales > Muribaculaceae > Sodaliphilus. Next base: position 104,540 of record CAKUMB010000003.1, read on the forward strand.
ATAGCCAAGGGCCATGAGCGCCACTATCACAAAAGCCACAACTGCTGTTATAACCTTCTTCATGTTTGGTCAGTTTTAATTAATATAAGCACACCGACACCACATTATCCTTGATATCAGCCACCCCGCCCTGAATGTCGCGGGTTTCGGTCTGGCCGGCGGCCAGCGTGTAGGCCACAGTGCCTGGCACGAGCGACGAGATGAGGGCTGCGTGGTGGTTGAGCACCTGAAACGAGCCGGCGGCTCCTGGCAGGGTCACGCTCGACACTTCGCCTTCAAACTCTATTTTCTCGGCCGATATGATTTTGAGTGTCATTATTGATGAATGCTAAATTGTAATATAAATCTCTCTCGTAAATTCTCTATCACTTGCCCACCTCGGCAAGCATCTTCTTGCCCTTGGCAATGGCGTCGTCGATGGTGCCCACGTTGAGGAATGCCTGCTCGGGGTATTCGTCGACTTCGCCGTCGAGAATCATCTTGAAGCCGCGGATGGTCTCGTTGAGCGGAACCATCACGCCGGGAACGCCGGTGAACTGCTCGGCCACGAAGAAGGGCTGCGACAGGAATCGCTGTGCGCGGCGTGCGCGTGACACCACCAGCTTGTCTTCGTCGCTGAGTTCGTCGACGCCAAGGATGGCGATGATGTCTTGCAGCTCGTTGTACTTCTGCAGCAGGTGAATCACGCGCTGGGCCACATTGTAGTGCTCCTCGCCAATGATGTTGGGGTCCATGATGCGCGATGTGGATGCCAGCGGGTCGACGGCCGGATAGATGCCCAGCTCGGTGATTTTGCGGCTAAGCACTGTGGTGGCGTCGAGGAAGTTGAATGTGGTGGCCGGAGCGGGGTCGGTGAGGTCGTCGGCAGGCACATACACGGCCTGCACCGAGGTGATTGAGCCGTTTTTGGTGGAGGTGATGCGCTCTTGCAGGGCACCCATCTCGCTGGCCAGTGTGGGCTGGTAGCCCACGGCCGACGGCATGCGGCCCAGCAGGGCCGACACCTCAGAGCCGGCCTGGGTGAAGCGGAAGATGTTGTCCATGAACAGCAGGATGTCTTTGCCGCCGCCGTCCTGGTCGCGGAACTGCTCGGCCACGGTGAGTCCCGACAGGGCCACACGCAGACGCGCACCCGGCGGCTCGTTCATCTGTCCGAACACGAGGGTGGCCTGCGACTGCTGCACTTGGTCCATGTCGACGTCTTCGAGCACCCACTTGCCCTCTTCCATATCTTTCTTAAACTTGTCGCCATACTTGATGACGCCGCTGCCAATCATTTCGCGCAGCAGGTCGTTGCCCTCGCGCGTGCGCTCGCCCACACCAGTGAACACCGAGAAGCCGTTGTGGCCCTGGGCAATGTTGTGTATGAGCTCCATGATAAGCACGGTTTTGCCTACGCCGGCGCCGCCAAACAGACCAATCTTGCCGCCCTTAGAGAAGGGCTCGATGAGGTCGATGACCTTGATGCCAGTGTAAAGAATCTCTTGCGAGATCGACAGATCGGAGAAGGCGGGCGCGGGCTGGTGAATGGCGCGGCGGCTGCCTTCCTTGATGTCTGTGAGGTGATCAATGGGTTGCCCAATCACGTTGAGAAGGCGTCCCTTGACCTGTTCACCTGTAGGTACAGAGATGGGCTGCCCAAGGTTTTTCACTTGGGTGCCTCGCTGCAGACCGTCGGTGCTGTCCATAGCAACGCAGCGCACAGTGTTCTCACCGATGTGCTGCTCCACCTCCAGAACCAAATCGCTGCCGTCCTCGCGCTGCACGGTGAGTGCCGTGTAGATTTCGGGGACTTTGGCGTCGGCTCCTTCGAAAGTAATGTCGACCACAGGTCCGATTACTTGAGTGATTTTTCCAAAATTATCGTTCATAACATTTTAGAAAATTGAAATAGGGTCTATAATCTCTAAGTCAGGTTGTGTCTAAATATCTAACTGTTTTTTAACCATTAAAAATGCCACTGCATGCTCACCACCAGGGCCATGACCACGAGGTTGCAAAGGCCTATGGGCATGAGGTAGCGCCACTCGAGTGCCAGCATCTGGTCGATGCGCACGCGGGGGAACGACCACTTGAACCAGATGATGATGAATGACACCAGCACGGCCTTGCCAAGGAACCACACCACCGAGGGCACGTAGTCCATGATGGCGTTGAAGCCTTCCCAACCGGGCACGTGGAAGGGCATCCAGCCGCCCAGGAAGAGCAGCGAGGCTATGCCCGAGACGATGAACAGGTTGAGGTACTCGGCCAGATAGAAGAAGCCGAAGTGGATGCCTGAATACTCGGTGTGGTAACCGGCCGTGAGCTCGTGCTCGGCCTCGGGAAGGTCGAACGGGCCGCGGTTGGTCTCGGCGGTGGCCGCAATCAGGTAGATGATGAAGGCGATGACGGCGGGGATGTGGCCGCGGAACAGGAACCATCCGTCGGCCTGGGCCTCAACTATGCCGCTCACGCTCATGGTGCCGGCGAGGCACACGATGCACAGCATGGCAAGGCCGATTGAGAGTTCGTAGCTAATCATCTGCGCGCCGCTGCGCATGGCGCCTATCAGGGTGTATTTGCTGTTGCTCGACCAGCCGGCCAGCAGAATGCCAATCACGCCCAGCGACGAGGCGGCCATCATGAAGAACACGCCCACGTTGAAGTCAATCACCTGCAGGCCGTTGCCCCAAGGCAGGCAGGCAAACACCAGGAACGATGCCACTATCACCAGATAGGGGGCGAGGGCAAAGAGCAGGCGGTCGGTGTTCCACAGCGTGATGAGCTCCTTGAGCAGAATCTTGATCACGTCGGCAAACACCTGCAGCACGCCCCAGGGGCCCACACGCATGGGGCCGAGGCGGCACTGGAACCACGCGCACACCTTGCGCTCATAGAAGATGTAGAATATTGCCAGCAGCGAATACATCACCAGCAGCATCACTCCCACAAGGGCGCACTCCACGGTGGTTGCGAGCCATGAGGGCATGAAGCCGTTGAGCAGCTCGTCGATCCAATTTGTGACTATACCAAAGTCAAACATATCTTTTTTCTCTTATTATAGTTTCTTTGATTCGGGGAATAACTCTTGAGTTTTTTCGGCTCACGCGCGCATCAGCGGTCGATGTCGGGAATCACATAGTCGATCGAGGCCGTGATGGTGATGAGGTCGGCAATCATGTTGCCCTTGCAAGTGAGGTCGACCACGCCGATAAGATTGAAGCACGGGGTCTGGAAGTGCATGCGGTAGGGCTTCTGGAAGGGCTTGGGGTCGCCGTCGCTCTCCAGATACACACCGAAGGCTCCGCGGCTGGCCTCAACCTGCTGATACCAGTGGCCGGCAGGCAGCTTGATGAGCTTGGGCACCTTGGCGCAATACTCGCCCTCGATGCCTTCCTTCTCGAGCATGTCGCAGCACTGGCGCAGAATGCTCACGCACTGCTCAATCTCCTTCATGCGCACCATATAGCGGTCGTAGCTGTCGCCGCCGGTGAGCACCACCTCGTCGAAGTCAACCTCGTTGTAGAGCGAATAGGGATGAGTCTTGCGCACGTCGCAGTGCAGACCCGAAGCGCGGCCGGTGGGGCCGGTGATGCCATAGCTGATGGCGTCTTCGCGGCTCAGAAGGCCCACGCCCTTCATGCGGTTGAGGGCAATCACGTTGCCGCTGAACAGCTTGTGATATTCCTTGAGTTTCTCGGGCATGATGTCGCACAGGTGGCGCACGTCCTTAATGAAGTCGGGGTGCACATCAGCGGCCACGCCGCCTATCACGTCGTAGCTCATCGACATGCGTGCGCCGCAGGTCTTGTCGAATATGTCGTAGATGAGTTCGCGCTCGCGGAAGCCATAGAAGAATGCCGTGGTGGCACCCTGGTCCATGGTGAGGCAGCCGTAGCTCAGCAGGTGCGACGACAGGCGCATAAGCTCGTCCATCATCATGCGGATGAGCTCGGCGCGGTGAGGCACCTCGATGCCCAGAGCCTTCTCAATGCACAGGCACAGGCAGTGGCGGTTGATGTGTGCGGCCATGTAGTCCATGCGCTCGGGATAGAGCAGCGTGGAGGGGTAAGTGAGGCCTTCGCACAATTTTTCGATGCCGCGGTGAATGTAGCCCGACACCACGTCGACCTTGTTCACGATTTCGCCGTCGAGCGACACGCGGTAGCGCATCACGCCGTGGGTTGACGGGTGCTGCGGACCCACGTTGATCACATATTCGTCGGGGCCGAACACCTTTTTGTCGACGCGCTTGAGCGAGCCGTCGGGCTGCTCCTCGATGGTGTGGGTGTCGTCCTCGTTCTCCTCGTCGGTGAGGCGCAGGGGATTTAGTTCGGGGCTTGCGTCATAGTCTTTGCGCAGTGGGTAGCCCACCCAGTCGTTGCGCAGGAAGAATCGGCGCATGTCGGGGTGGTTGATAAACTCGATGCCGAAGAAGTCATACACCTCGCGCTCCTGGTAGTTGGCCACTGCCCACACATCGCTCACGGTGTGCAGCATAGGCTTTTCGCGGTCGGTGGTGGCCACCTTCACATGAAGCATTTCTTGTGTGTCGCTGTTGGTGAGGTAGTACACGCACCCCAGCGAGTCTTTCCAGTCCATGCCCACCACGGCGGTCAGGTAGTCAAATCCCAGCTCGTCGCGCAGTTGCAGCGCCAGCTGGTGCCACTTGGCGTCGGGGACGGTGACCAGCAGCAGCTCGCCCGTGGTGTCGAATTGGGCCTCGGGGCAAAGCGTGCTTATTTTTTGTTGAATGTCTGCCATATATATAATGTGTATATGCTGTGGTTTCTGTTGTTATGCTTTTTGAGTGGGAGAAATTGATTCCCTTTACATTTTTTAGAGGTCGATTACCGGCTTGGCCTCGGCGCGCGCCTTGGCGTCGGCCTGCTGCTCGCGCTCGGCGGCCTGCTGGGCCTCGGTGCGTGCGGCGAAGAACTTGTCGCGCTTTTCCTTGCGGTTGGTGCCGCCGAAGAACTTCGACACCTTGATTTTGCGCTGCAGCTGCATCAGGCCGTAGAAGAAGGCTTCGGGGCGCGGCGGGCAGCCTGGCATATACACGTCAACCGGAATAATCTGGTCGATACCCTTCACCACGCAATAGCTCTTTTTAAAGGGGCCGCCCGAAATGGTGCAGCCGCCGCAAGCTATCACATATTTGGGCTCGGCCATCTGCTCGTAGAGTCGCTTTAGTGCCGGTGCCATGCGGTAGGTGATGGTGCCCTGGCACATTATGTAGTCGGCCTGGCGTGGCGAGTTGCGCGCCACCTCAAATCCGTAGCGGGCCATGTCGTAACGGGCCGCGCCAAGGCACATAAACTCGATGGCGCAGCAGCTGGTGCCGAAGCAGAAGGGCCACAGCGAGTTGCTGATGCCCCAGTTAATGAGCTGGTCGAGCTTGCCCACCACCACATTGGTGCCGGCGGCGCGCAGCTCTTCCACAAGTTTTTCGATAGACTCGTTGTCCTTGAAGTCGCTATACTTCATTCCTTTGATTTTCACTTCCATCTCAACGCTCCTTTCTTCCATGCGTAAGCCAGACCTAAAGCGAGAATCACCAAGAATGTGCCCACTGCCAGCAGCGCCGACGTGCCAATTTCTTTGCAGATGGTGGCCCATGGGAAGAGGAACACCGTCTCGACGTCGAACATCAGGAACAGAATTGCGAACAGGTAGTAGCCCACGTGGAACTGCGCCATGCTGTCGCCGCGCGTGGGAATACCGCACTCATAGGGTTCGCCCTTCTTGGCTGTGTAGCTGCGCGGGCCAATGAGCCACGCGATTATCAGTGCCGCAGCCACCAGGACTACGCCTGTGAGAGCCGCGGTAACCGCCAAGGTTGTACTTTGAATACCGATTAAAACCATAAAAAATTCAATATATTCTTAGTTTCTATTTTTTTGCTGTGATTAGCATAAAAGCCTGTGAGCCGCAAGGGCCGTAGGCAGTGGCTGCCTGAGGGCTCTTGCGGCTCACGGGCCTGGGTGCCGAGCATGCAGCACGATGGCCGCGCACCCATCGGGCGCACGGTGCACATTGGCTCAATATCTCGTATGCATGACACATTTCTTTATTTTCAAAAGCGCGCACACGCGCTAACATCCACGCCGACAAAGCATTAGCCACAACAACGGCCTTAGCGTGCCAGCATGGGTGGATTTTCCGATTGCAAATATAGTAAATGTTTTGGTCTTGTAAAAATTATAACCCTTTTATCTCTCGGAATTTAATATTCCATAACGGCACAACAATGGTCGTTATTCCACCACCCCACCGCGGCCATTGCCCACGCCCATAGCCACAGCCACTCCCCAAACCGAAGGCCAAGGGAAAAACTCGAATTTGACTCGCCTAAAAAGAGATTCTTCATGTGATTAATTTTGCACTTGCTGTTGGACTCTACACACACAGCACGCATCAATTTTTTCCTTAAAAAGTTGCGTAACCTATTGATTTTAACATTTAAGCGCCTTAACTTTGGAGCGTCATAAAAACCTTGACAACAAAAATTATAATTCAAGACCAATCGATTATGAGACCAAACGGATTTTCAACATTTATTACCGTCGCTATTGCCTTAACGTTGCTGACCGCCTGCAACGACGACAATGGAAAGCAGGAGCCTCAAGAACCGCGCGCCAACATTCAGCTCACCCAGGAGCAGCGTGTGCTTGCTGAAAATGGCAACGAGTTTGCAATCAACGCATTCAAGGCAATCAACAGCACCGAAGACAACGTGCTGGTGGCCCCATACAGCCTGCAGCAAACACTTGGAATGCTGGCCAACGGAGCCAAGGGCGAAACACTTGATGAAATAATCGGTGCGCTGCACACTGGCGCAGCCAATATTGGCGATTTGAATGACTTCTACAAGACAGTTAGCACTGGTTTGGTGGGGGCCGATAAGAGAGTAAGCCTCACACTTGCCAACGCAGCCTGGATAGCCAAAGGCTACACCCCATGCAGCGACTTCACTTCGGCACTGAAAGACAGCTACAATGCCGAAACCACTGGCATCGACTTCAGCAGTCGCGACGCCCTGGCCACAATCAACAATTGGGCCAGCAGCGCCACCAGCGGAAAAATTGGCAAAGCGTTCGACTATCTGAGCCCCAACACCGTGTTCTGCCTGACCAACGCAATGCTGTTTGAGGGCAAATGGGCAAAGCAGTTCAACGCCAAGGCCACAAAGAAAGAAACATTCACCAACTGGCAGGGCGGGCCGGAGACATGCCTAATGATGCATCAGCACAACGACGTGGGCATCTCGAAAGCAGACGACGCCGACATGCTTGAGCTGGAATACGGCAACGGTTCGTTTGTGATGGACGTGATTATGCCCAAAGACGGACGCAAAATCAACGAATATGTGGCCAGCCTGAGCCTGCAACGCATCAACGACCTAATCAACGGCATTCATGGCTCGGCCGAAGTGAGCGTAGGGCTGCCGCGGTTTGAAGCAAGATATGAATACGACCTGATTGACAAGATGAAAGGACTTGGCGTAAAGAAAATATTCGATGGCGGAGACTTGAGCGGCATTGCCAACGCCAGCGGCTTGGCCGTGACTCAATATTTGCAGCGGCTGTGGGTCAAGGTTGATGAAGAGGGCACAAAAGTGGCTTCGGTCACAGCATCAAGCGGAGAAATCACCGCCGTGATGGGCGGAGTGTTCATTGTTGACAGCCCGTTTGTGTATATGATTCGCGAGCAGTCGACTGGCGTAATTCTGGCCATCGGCAAGGTGCAGACCATGGCCGGAATGCAGTGACCCCACCACGCAATGACGATGACGCACACTGGCGCGAGCCGGGCACTTTCAGTCCCGGCCCGCGCCTTTTGCCATATACTTGCCTAAAGGCCTGGTAGCGGCATCACCAGTTTATCACCACCATTAGTGATTGCGGGGGCGGTGAAGTGTGCGTAACTTTGCACCGATGAAAAGAGCAGCAACACTTTGCATGGCTGCGGCAGCCGCGACGGCTGCCCTCGCAGCACAAGGGGCAGAAACCCCGCCGGCCACCGACTCGGTGACGCTGGAGGGCGTCACGGTGACGGCCATAAAGCAGTCGGCCAACCTGCGCTCGCAAGCCACGGCATCGACCGTGCTCAGCCGCCGCGACGTGGAACGCAACGAGGTGACCGGCGCCAAGGCGGCCTCGGGCATGGTGCCAAACCTATACATTCCCGACTACGGGTCGCGGATGACGTCGACCATATATGTGCGCGGCATAGGCGCGCGCATCGACCAGCCCGCCGTGGGACTGAGCATCGACAACGTGCCGGTGCTGAGCAAAGAGAACTATGACTTCGACCTGCTGGACATAAGCCGCGTGGAGATGCTGCGCGGCCCACAGAGCACACTGTATGGGCGCAACACCATGGGCGGCGCCATCAACATCTACACACTGTCGGCCATGAGCTACCAGGGCACGCGTCTGCTGGCCGAGTATGCCAGCGGCCAGAGCTACCGTGCCGGGGCGAGCCACTATGCACGCCTGGGCGGCAATGTGTGGCTGGGAGCCGGGGCCTACTTCACCTCCACCGACGGCCAGTTTACAAACCAGCATAACGGCCGCAAATGCGACTGGGAGCACCAGGGCTATGCCCGCGCCAAGCTGGAGTGGCAGCCCAGCAGCCGCGTGCTGGTGAGCAACTCGCTGTCGCTGACCATGAGCCGTCAGGGCGGTTACCCGTATGAATACATGGCCACGGGCCAAATAAGCTACAACGACACCTGCTTCTACCGCCGCACAGCGGTGCTCGACGGCCTCACGGTGAGCGCCGACCTGGGCAGCGTGCAACTGTCGGGCATCAGCAGTTTCCAGTATATCGACGACAACATGACGCTCGACCAAGACTTCACGCCACTGCCCTACTTCACCCTGACGCAGGCACGCCGCGAGTGGGCGCTGACGCAAGACGTGGTGGCGCGCAGCCGCGGCGGCGAGGAGCAGCCCTACCAGTGGCTGGCGGGCCTATTCGGCTTCTACCGCCACAGCACCATGGACGCGCCCGTCACATTTCTCAACACCGGCATAAGCGAGCTGATAGAAAACCACCGCAACAAGGCAAACCCCGACTATCCCATCAGCTGGGACGAGCGCAGCTTTGTGCTGGGCAGCCACTTCAGGCTGCCGCTGTGGGGCGTGGCCGCCTACCACCAGTCGACCCTCGACCTTGGCAAGGTGGTGCTCACCGCCGGCCTGCGCGTGGACTATGAGCGCGCCGGCCTGAGCTATACCAGCACCACCCACACGGGCTATAGCACCATCGAGGCCGCCACGGGCGCCACCTACAGCCACACGGCCATCGACATCGACGACCGCGGCCGCATGCACAAGGAGTTTGTGCAGCTGCTGCCCAAGTTCACAGCCACATGGCGGCCATGGGGCAAAGAGAAGCCACACACACTGTATGCCTCGGTGAGCAAAGGCAGCAAGTCGGGCGGATACAACACGCAGATGTTCAGCGACGTGCTGCAGCAGCGGCTTATGGGGGTGATGGGCATCGGAGCCAGCTACGACATTGGCAAAGTGGTGGGCTACAAGCCCGAAAAGGCGTGGAACTATGAAGCGGGCGGACACTTTGAGTGCTGGCAGGGCCGCGTGAAGAGCGACCTGGCCGTGTTCTACATCGACTGCACCGACCGTCAGCTCACAGTGTTCCCCGACGGCACCACCACAGGGCGCGTGATGACCAACGCCGGCCGCACCCGCAACTGGGGCGCCGAGCTGGCCCTGCAGGTGCGCCCCACCGAGGCGCTGGGCCTGAACATGAGCTACGGCTTCACCAGTGCGCGGTTTGTGGACTACAGCGACGGCAAGGCCGACTATGCCCACCGCCACATTCCCTACTGCCCCAGCCACACGCTGTGGGCCGAAGCCTACTATGAGATAGCCACGCGCGGCTGCGGCCAGTGGCTGAAGTCGGTGACCCTCGACGCCAACGTGCAGGGTGCGGGCGAAATCTACTGGAACGAGGCCAACACCGCGCGGCAGCCCTTCTACGCCCTGCTGGGCGGCAGCGTCACACTGCACGGACGCCACTACTCGCTGCAGCTGTGGGGGCGCAACCTCACCGACACGGCCTACCGCACATTCTACTTTGTGTCAATAGGGCACGAGTTTTTGCAGCGGGGCAAAAGCCGCCAGGCTGGAGCCACACTGCGCATCCTGTTTTAGCAAGCATATTTCACTAAACTATAATCTAACGACAAACAGACTTTATGATTAAGATTAAACACTTTGCACTGATTGCAGCCACAGCGCTGATGGCGCTGGCCACCACAGCTTGTGGCGACAACGATGAGCCCAACGCACCGGGCAAGAACCCAATTACCGACGGCACCCCGTTGGTTAGCAGCCAGTTGGCCAGTTTAGAAAACGGCACCAACCGCGACATAAACTACACATTCCAGCTGAACAAGGCCAAGACGCTGATGGACGTATACACCGACCACGCCAACGGACAAGGATTCAACAAATTGCCCGACGTGTATAGCACAGCGCTGACCAAAGTGGCCGACGGCTGCTACAGCTATGCCAGCACCAAGGATCAAGCCAACGCCGGCGACAAGACCACCGTGTCGGGCTACCTCGACACCAATAACGGCACCTACCTCACAACGCTGCGCAACGAGAACGGCAGCAGCCCCGTGGTGATTACCTCCACATCGCGCAAAATTCTGTCGAGCCTGCCAGGCGGGTCGATGGACTACGCCAACACCAGCGAAACCTACTTTGAGGTGGTGCTGAGCGACGACAACACCAAGGCCGACATCTATCTGCACAACATCCAGTTTGTGCCCAGCATGCCCAAGCAGAAAAAGCTGGGCATAATGGGAGCGAGTGCCACGGTGAGCGGCACCGGAATCGCCATAAGCGCACGCGAAATCACGCCTCTATTCTACGACGCCGCAGGCAACGCCACCCCCATGCCCAGTCGCAAGGTCACCAACCTGAGTGCCACCGTGAACTGGGCCGGCAAGAGTGCGTCGACCCTCGCGTTCACCTGCTTCGGTCTGAACTACAGCACCAGCTTCAACACCCAGTTTGGCGCACTGCTGAAGTAGCAGCCTGCCACGAGGCGTGAAAAAGCATAAATTTTGCTAAAATGGACAAGTTTGATGCAATCATTGGGCATCAAACTTGTTTTTTGTTTGGCATATAGCCACGAAGTGCTAAATTTGCACAGCAGCCACATTGCTGACCGCACTATTTTTTTACGCTAAAACAGATCAACAGATATGAAGAAAGCATTATCACTACTACTATTTGCAGTGCTGGCCCTGGTGGGGCTTGGCAGCTGCGGCGATGATGAACCCGATGTGAACAACCGCAAAGTGAACGCCACGGCGCAGTCGCTGGTGCACGTGCTCAACGGCCAGGACGGCACAGGCAGCATGGCCAGCGGCGAAACCCGCATAACCATCAACCGCGGCACCATGACCACCGAGCTCACCACCACATTCACCATTGGCGGCGAGGCGCAGCAAGTGTCGCTGCAGGGCCTGGCCACCACAGCCGACACCGAGCGCGGCACATTCACATTCACTGCTGCCAGCGCCTCGGCAGGCGGCCACACCATCACCGGCCTCACAGGCACCTACAACTACTATCTGGACATGATCACGGTGAGCTACACCGTCGACGGCCGCTATCAGGTGAACGCCACCCCCAGCGAGTTCAGCTACACGTTCACCGCCACCGAGTCGAAGTGCGACACGGACACGTTTAATTATCACAACATGCTCTATACCATAGCCATCGACCCCGCCACCATGAAGGCCTCGCTGAAATTGGGCGCAGTGCGCCTCAACGACAAGCTGGGCCAGATTGAGCATCTCGACTACAAGGGACTGAACGTGACAGTGAACGGCAACGGATATGAAATCGCGGCCACCAACTGCCCCACAGTGACCGACATAAAGAGTCCGCTGAACTATATGCTCAACAGCGCCAAGGCGCAAGTGTATGTGGCCAACGGCTCGTTTAGCGGCACATTCAGCCTGCCGGGCTACACCCTGACGGCAAGCGGCACCGAAACCAAACCCGAAGACAAATAACTCTAAAAACATATCAACGAAAAAAAGAACAAAATGAAAAAGATTCTCATTCCATTCATTGCGCTGGTGCTGGCACTGGCCACAGCGTCGTGCATCGGCAACGACGAGCCCACCAACTCGTTTACGCAAGTGGTGAAGATGTATAACCGCGCCATTGGCGACAACATCGACGGATGTCTGTTCTCGACCTCCACCACACAGATTGCCATCGACATGAATGCGGCCACAATAAGCCTCTCGACCAGCGCGCGCATCAACGACCGCCAGAGGCCGAGCTTCAAGGTGGAGGTGCTGAAGATGACCACCCAGTCGGCCGGCCTCTACACCTTTAGCGCAAGCAACGTGAAATGCGACAACGGCAGCGTGGTGACCAACCTGCAGGGCACGTTTGACATGAACGCCGGCGTGATGTATCTGCAATACCTCGTCGATGGCGAAACCACGGTATACTCCACATCGCTGCTGGCCTATGCCTACACCAACCTCTCGTCGAGCAAAGACGGCGGCGTGCCGCAAACCTTCAGCAACTCGATGATGATATTCCGCCTCGACTCAAAAGACAGCACCAAGGCCACACTTGAGGTGCGCAACCTGCAGCTGAGCGCTACCGACCCCGGTGTTGATGCCGCCACCTACGACACCGTGAGCGTGAAAGTGACCGACGACGGCTATATGCTCACCGCCGACCGCCTGAAGAGCAACACCTACGGTTCAACCTACGACATGACTGACTTCAACGGCGTGGTTTCCAACCAAGGCCGCGTGCTCAACGTCACCTTCAAGTGCAAGGGCTATGACGTGAAGTATCACGGCTCGATGTTTAAGGAAGACTAACCGCAAGACAGCTTGCACATAGGCGCAGCCGCCCCACCCGCTTCAGCGGCAGGGCGGCTGCGCTGTTTTTCATATCACCAAGCCACCATCTATTAAACGACAATAGAGACAATTACAGACAATGCAAAAAAAGTTGCGTAACCTATTGATTTTAACATTTAAACATCTTAACTTTGGAGCACTAAAAACCTTGACAACAAAAATAATCATTAAAACCCAATTGATTATGAAGAATTACATTTCAACACTATTTGCCGCAGCAATTGGCATAGTGTGCTTCAGTTCGTGCAGCTATGACCAAAGTGCAGAGCCGGCTATGGCGGCTTTGTGCTTGTGAGCGCAACATATATTTCAAAGAAATAATTAATTACTATATGATGCTACACATTATGAAAATTTACAAGATTTTTGTGGCTGCGACTTTGGCCATTATAGCTCTAACGGCTTGCAATAATGATGACAATGGACCAAAATATAAACCGCGCGCCAATATTCAACTCACCCAGGAGCAGAAAATGATTGCCGAAAGCGGCAATGAGTTTGCCGTGAATGCATTTAAGGCAATCAACAGCAACGACAGCAACGTGCTGATTTCGCCATACGGGATGCAGCTGACCCTTGCCATGATGGCTAATGGAGCCAAAGGCGAGACGCTGGACGAAATCACCAGCGCCATGCACACAGGGGCTGCAACTGCAGCCGACCTCAACGCCTACTACAAGACTCTGACCAAAGCCCTCGTTGATGCTGACGACCGTGTGGCCGTCAACTTCTTGAGCGCATTCTGGTATGCCAAGGAACTCTCGGCTACCCCCAACTTCACCGCTGCTCTAAGCGATGCCTATGGCGCGACATCATCGGCCATTGATTTCTCGAGCCCCGACGCACTGAGCACCATCAACGGATGGGTGAGCAACGCCACAGGCGGCAAAGTGAGCAAACTGTTCAGCCACCTGTCGCCCAAGACCCAAGCTTGCCTTGCAAACGCCATGACGTTTCACGGAAGATGGAGTCAAACCCTGCTTGCTTTCAACAACGTTGACAATTACTTCACCAACAACAAAGGCGAGAAGGAGAAGTGCATAATGTTTGGTTATTGGCAAACGGATGCAAGCATCGCACAAGGCGATGATGCCGACATGCTTGAGCTTGAGTATGGCAACGGCTCGTTTGTGATGGACGTGATTGCGCCAAAAGACAGCAGCAAAATCAATGAGTATGTGGCCGGGCTATCAATGCAAAAGATAAATGCACTTGTCACCAACTTGAGAAGTTGCGTGGTAAACTTAGAAATGCCAAAATTTGAGGCCACATATAGCAACAATTTGATGGACACATTCAAAGCTCTTGGGGTGAACAAAATTTTTAGCGGCGGCGACCTAAGCGGCATTGCCAACACCGATATGCAAATAACGCAATACTTGCAGCAAATGCGCATCAATGTTGATGAGGAGGGCACTAAAATAACCGTTTCCACAGGATGGAGCGGAGATCCAACCGCCACGATCGGCAGCCGTTGCTTCATCAACAGCCCGTTTGTGTATATGATTCGCGAGCGGTCGACGGGCGTGATTCTTGCCATCGGCAAGGTGCAGACCATGGCTGGAATGCAGTGACGCCAGCAGCACACTCATAATTAAACGACAATAGGGACAATGGATATGGGGGCGACTTAACGCCGCGGGCCATTGTCCCTATTGTTGTTTTTTTGCCAGTGAGCTTCCTTTTTGGGTAGCTGGGCGGCGGCAGTGTATTAAAAAAAAAGAAAAAGGAGGCTTGACGCGGCCAACATAGCCGGGGTTTGGGAAAAAATGGATAACTTTACCAAGAATTTACCAACACAGCTAATGAGTTCAAAATACACATACGACGAATCGGAAATCATAGAGCAGCTGCACAGCCAGGACACCTGCCGCGCAGCGTTTGCCCGCGTGATAGAGCACTACTCACAGCCGCTCTACTGGCAAATTCGCCGCATGGTGATAGACCACGACGACGCCAACGACGTGCTGCAGAACACGTTTATCAAGGCGTGGACCAACATCGACAACTTCCGCGGCGACGCCAAGCTGTCGACATGGCTCTACAAGATAGCCATCAACGAGTCGATAACGTTTATCAACAAGAAGAAGGCGGTGAACAAGGTGTCGATTGACGACGACGATAGCACGCTTGCCAACAGCCTTGAGGCCGACCAGTGGTTTGACGGAGACGAGGCGCAAATCGAGTTGCAGAAGGCCATTGCCTCGCTGCCCGACAAGCAGCGGCTGGTGTTTAACATGCGCTACTACGACGAAATGAAGTATGACGACATGAGCGAAATACTGGGCACTTCGGTGGGCGCGCTCAAGGCCAGCTATCACCACGCAATCAAAAAAATCGAGAGTTTTTTCGGCAAGGGCGATTAAACCTTCACCCGCCATTAAAGTCAAAAGTGCGAAATGAAAGAAGAAAACTCATACATATTAACAAAATTGGGGAAAGACCCGGGATTTAAGGTTCCGGAGCACTACTTCGACGATTTCAACAAGCGCATGGCCGAGAGCCTGCCCGAGGTGAAAATCACTCCGGTGGACGCCCGTCCGTCGATGTGGGTGCGCGTGCGCCCTTACGTCTACATGGCGGCAATGTTTGCTGGCATCTGGTACATGATGAAGATGTTTAACAACTTAAACGGCGAAAGCAGCCGCCAGCAGCAAGCCTGCCAAATTTCGGCCGGTGTGCAAAACGAGCGCAATGCCGACGAGGTGATTATGCAAGGCGACGTGAGCGACTTCGACATCACCACCTATGAGGACAGCGTGGCCGCAGGCGACAGCGCCAGCGAGCCCGTGCGCTAACCGAAACGCGCAATATGTGTGCCCCCCAACAGAGAGAATTGCCAACGCCGGCAGAGCCACGGCAGCAATCGTGGCTGCTGGCAAGTGAATAAAAACCAAGGAAGACAGGACTGACACAAAATGAGAATATCAAGACTTTGCATAGCGGTGGCAGCCGCAGCCTTACTCACACCGCAAGCGGCAACGCTGAGCGCACAAGCGCAGCAGCGCAGCGGTTGGGCCACCAGGATGCTCAACTACAAGCACCAGCTGATTATCGACAAGCTGGGCATGACCAAGGCCCAGGAGCAGCGGTTCATGCCACTGTATGAGGCCATGGAGCGCGAGATTTACAAGGCCAACAGCGACGCGCGCGCCCTTGCAAAGAAGGTGGAAGCCACAGCACGGCCCACCGACGAGCAGTATGCCCAAGCCGCCGAGGCGCTGTCGAAGGCAAGACTCATCGAGGGGCAGATAGAAGCCCGATATTTCGACAAGTTTGAGCAGATTCTAAGCAAAAAGCAGTTGTTTCTGCTCAAGCAGGCCGAGATAAGCTTCACGCGCAACATGCTGTCGCGCGGCAAAAACGCCGTGAAGAAAAGCCGATGAAGCGCTGCAAGCCAAGTTAACCACTAACAAAAAAAGACGACACCGCAGCACAGAGCAAAAGACCCATTTCCACACATAAATACACAATATCGAAAAAAGCGATCCCATAACATTTTTGCATGCAGTATTCAAGGGTGTTATGGGATTATATTATATCTGTGGCTGCCTGCAGGCTATTGGCAGGCAGCCACAAAAAGGGAACTAAACGCATTTAACACAGACAACACAACAGCAATACTATGCGAAAGGAATCAGGAATAATAATAGCGGCGGCGCTGGCCTCGATCGGTGCCACTACCGGAGCATCGGCAAAAACGCCCGACTTCAACTACCCGAAAACGGTGAGCGCCACAGCCGAGACCGACCTGCAAAGCGCACTGAAGTCGAACGACGGCAAAAAGATGGTCGACGCCATGGTGCGCTACTCAATTGCGCAAAGCATCATATCGTCGGACAACATAGCCGGCATCATGAACCGTATCGACTCGGTGAAGAACCAGGAGCGGCGGCCAGAATACCGGTCGATGCTATACTATTTTAAGGCCATAATGCTTAAGCATTATGGCCAGATGCATGGTTTGCGCACCAAAGGCGTGGAGGGTGCACGCCCGGCCGACTACAGCGAGTGGAGCCGCGAGCAGCTGCTTGCTGCCGCCGACAGCCTGATTGAGGAGTCGGTGGCCAACGAAGCCGCACTCAGGGGCCACACGCTGGAGGAGTTTGGCACGCTCATAGCCGACAACACCCCCGAGTCGCGCCTCTACTGCCCCACCCTGCTCGACTTTATGCTGCTGCAAGGCATGCAGGCGGCCAGCAACAAGCAACTGAAAAACAAACTGAAGGACAAGCTCATAAGCAACAACCCGGCAAACTCGGCCCTGGGCATGGACATGCGGCTGCTGGGCGCCGACAACGACAAAGCCATGGAACTGTGGCGCAGCAACAAAGAGTCGGAATTCAGCGCACTGGCGCTGCTCCAGTACAAAGGCATCGACAACAAAGCCATCTATGGGGCCTTGCAGGAATATGCCCGCAGTTTTCCCGAGTCGCGCTACATCAACGGCATTAAAAACCGCATAACACAGCTTGAGACAAAGAAACTCAACATCAGCTACGCCTGCGAACTGACGCCAACCGACACCGTGAAAGTGAAGGTAGAGCTCAGCAACCTCAAGGACTTTAAGCTGAACGTGTATAGCGTGCCAGCGAAAAAGGGCGACCGATATGGAAACCTGAAACGCAGCGAACTGAAGCTGGTGGGCAGCACCAGTCACAGCGGTCACGGCGGCACGGTGCCATTCGATGACACGGTGACGGTGCAACTGCCACCGCTGCCCTACGGAATTTATGTCATTGCCCCGGAATTTGAGCAAAACGGAAAGCTGGTTGAACGCAACGATATGCAGCGCGCGCTGCTGCGCGTGCACAACATAGCGGTGATGAAGTTCAATCGCAGCAGCAAAGGCGGCAACACACTGGTGACTGCCGACCTGAAGACAGGAGCACCCATAAAAGGTGTGAAGGTGAATAGCAAGAAGAACACACTTGGCACCACCGACGGCAACGGCGTGCTGCACCTGGACAAATTGCAGAACACCGGCAGTTGGGTGACCCTGAGCGCCATCAAGGGCGATGACAAATTTTCGCCTGAATTCAGCGTCTATCGCGGCTACACCAACGCCTACACCACTAAGGACGCCAGTCTGTTTACCGACCTGGCCATATACCGTCCCGGCGAAAAAATTAAATACAGCGGCATTGTGTACTGGGCCGACCAGCAAAGCCGCCGCCCGTGCGAGGGCGAACGCGTGACCGTGGCGCTATGCGACCCCAACGGCAAGGAGGTGGCCCGCGACAGCAGCCTGGTGACCGATGCCTACGGCCGCATAGAGGGCACATTCGACGTGCCCACCGACCGCACAATGGGCACATACCGGCTTGAAATGCTGCGGCATGGCGGCATCGTGATTCGACGAGCGTCGGTGCAGGTAAATGAATACAAGGCACCAACGTTTGCCGTGGAACTGAAAGACGCCAAACCGTCGTATAACAAGGGACTGCCCGTAGCCATCAAAGGCGAGGCCAAGACCTACTCGGGCATGGCCGTGGCCAATGCCAAAGTGAGCGTGAAGCTGTATCGCAGCGAATGGTCGTGGTGGTGGCGCGGCGGCTCGGACGAAGGCGACTTGGTGGGCGACACCACAGTCATTACCGACGAGAACGGGCAGTTTGCCATTGAATATCCTGCCATCACATTTACCCCCAGCAGTGACAACAGCGACGAGGCGGAGTGGATGCGCCCGTTCTACAGCTACAGTCTTAAGGCAGAATGCACCGATGCGGCAGGCGAAACGCAGCGCGCCGACGCAAGCTTTGTGATAGGCAGCAAGCGCAGCGTGAGCCTGAAAGACGACCACGCCGACCTTGATGCCAGCAAGCCTGTGAAACTGCCAGCCACCTACAACTCTACCGTAGAGGGCGACACCCACGCGCAGTGCCTCTACAAGCTTGTGACCACCAACGACGAAAGCAAGACGGTGGCCACTGGCAACTTCGACTCGGCCAATCCGGTGATTGACCTCACCAAAGTGCCATCGGGACGATACAAGCTGCTGCTGAGCGTGCTGGCCGACACCATGGCCGAGCCGAGCGAAGCCACGGTGACGCTGTTCCGCCTCACCGACAGCAAGGCCCCTGTGGACAACTGCCAGCTGTGGACGGCCCAGGCCGCCAGTAGCGTCGACGACGCCGACGTGGCGCACATCACCATAGGCACCTCGGTGCCGCAAAGCCACATCTACTATGTGGCCAGCGACCGCACAGGCGAGGTGGCCCGCGGATGGCTGCACTACAAGCCCGGCATGCACGAGCTGAAACTGCAAATTCCGGCCAAGGAAAACAACATTCTAAAGGTGTGCCTGGCATCGGTGTATGGCGGCGAGGTGACACAGCGCACGCTGCAATTTGAGTCGAAGGCACACGCCCACACCACACAACTGAAGGTGAGCAGCTTCCGCGACCGCATAGTGCCAGGAGCGCCCGAGAAGTGGCAGTTCAAGCTGGTGGACAACAACGGCAAGCCAGTGGCCGGCGCACTGATGCTTGAAGTGATTGACAAGGCCATTAACAGCCTCAACCCCAACGAGTGGTGGTTTAGGGCGTACTACACCAACGCCTACAGCGTTAACTACAGCGACAACATCGACCCGACGCTGAACAGCTATTGCAACCCAGTGTCGTGGACAGGCCGCATGCTGAATTACTCGGGCAACAACAGCACATGGCCCACATTCAACATGTATGGGCAGATGCCGTTCTACTCATTCGACCTTGGCAGCGGCATGAGGCCGCGAATGCTTCTGGCAAGAGCAAATGAAGCTGTCTATGGTTCAATATCGCTGGAAGAAACCGTTGTGGTTAAGCGGAAATCAAACGGGGCGGTGAAACGGCAGCTCGACAATGTGGCCGTGCGCGAAAACGCGGTGAAGACCGCACTATGGCGGCCCATGCTCACCACCGACGCCCAGGGCAACGCCTGCGTGGAGTTTGAAGCCCCGGCACAGAGCACCACTTGGGTGATGCAGGCCATTGCCTACGATGGTGCCATGGCCAGCGACGTGATGACGCGCGAAATAGTGGCACAGAAGCCCATCATGGTCAAGCCCAGTCTGCCGCGCTTTGTGCGCCAGGCCGATGTGGTGACACTCACCGCCAGCGTGCAGAACGCCGCCGATGCCAGTGCAAGCGTGACGGCTGTGGTCGAGGTGTTTGACCCGCGCACCGGCAAGAACCTGGCCGAGCACACCGTGGAGCGCACCCTTGCCGCCAAAGCCAGCGACACCGTGAGCATAGCCCTGTCGGTGCCAGCCCAGCTGCCCTATGTGGGATTCCGCATCCGCGCCACCAACGGCAGCTATTCCGACGGTGAGCAGTGCATGGTGCCCGTGCTGGCGGCAGAGTCGCCAGTGGTTGAGAGCACGCCATTCTACATCGACGCAGCAAAGCCCCAGTTTGCCATGCAGCTGCCGCAGTTCAAGAGCGGTTCGCGCGTGACACTGGAATACTGCGACAACCCCGTGTGGTATTGCGTGCTGGCCCTGCCCACCATCTACAACGGCGAAAACAGCCACGTGGCCACCATCGTGGCCCACGACCTGTTTGCAGCCGCCGTGGCACAGGGCACAGCCGCCAGCCACCCCGAAGTGGCAGAAGCCATAAAGCACTGGAGCAGCAACGCCGACTCCACACTCACGTCGATGCTGCAACGCAATGCCGACCTGAAGATAGGCACACTGCTGGCCTCGCCGTGGATTAGCGACGCCGAGCGGCAGACGCTGCGCATGAGCCGCATAGCCAACCTTATCGACGAGCAAAAGGGCAAAGCGGCAGTCGACAAACTCATCGACGCGCTGGCCGGCCTGCAAAGGCCCGACGGCGGCTTCACGTGGTTCTGCTATCCGGGCTGCTCAGCATCGGTGTGGACCACCGGCGAGGTGCTTGAACTGATAGGTGAAACGCAGCAGCTGGGCTACCTCAAGGGCAACGACAAGCTGGAGCGGATGGTGAAGCGCGCGCTGCAATACTACGACGCGCAGACGCTCAAACTCTACAAGCAGCAGATCAAGCGCCGGCCCAACGACCACAGCGGCTTCAGTTCATATGCCTACACGCGCACACTGTTCCATGGATACAAGCTCGGCACTGAAAACGCCAGCATGCTGCAAAAGGTGATGCGCAGCCTCGCCAGCGAGTGGAAGGGTGCATCGCTCAGCGACAAGGCCTTCATGGCCATGACGCTGTGGCGCAACGGCAACAAGGCCGAGGCGCGCCGCATCACCGAGTCGATAAGGCAGTTTGCCACGACCAACGCCACCGGCATGCACTGGGACCAGCTGAACAACAGGAGTTGGCTGCGGCACGGCAATGTGGCCGTGACGGCTACCATAATGCGTGCCATAAGCGAAGTGGACGGGCGCAAAGATGAAATCGACCAAGTGCGCAAGTGGATGCTGCTGATGAAGCAAAGCAACGACTGGGGCTCGTCGAGCCTCGCCGCCGACGCCGTGCAGGCCCTGCTGGCCACGGGCAGCAATTGGACCGGCAGCAGCGGCAGCGCCACAGCGACGGTAGGCGGCAAGAGCATAGACCTTGGCAATGCCGACAAATATCTGGGCTATGGCCGCGTTTCGCTCGACGCCTCGGTGGCCGGACAGCAGCTGCAGGTGGCACGCAGCGGCCAAGGCCCCGCATGGGGCGCAGTGTATGCCCAGTATCAGGCTCCAATGACACAAGTGAAAGCCGCCAAAACAACCGACATCGAGGTGGCCAAGCAATATCTGGTGTATGGCGCGGGCGGCAAGCTGACACCAGCCACCACACTGCACGTGGGCGACAAGGTGCAGGTGCGCGCCACCATCAAGGTGGCACGCGACGCCAGCTACGTCACCCTCACCGACGAGCGTGCCGCCTGCCTCGAACCAGCCGACCAAACGTCGGGCTACCGCTGCGCGGGCGGCGAGTGGTATTACCTGGAGAGCAAAGACTCGGCAACCAACGCATTTTTCCACCACCTGGGCAAGGGCACCCACGTGCTAAGCTACGATGCCTACGTGACCGCTCCCGGCACATTCAACTCGGGCATTGCCACAGTGCAGTGCCAGTATGCGCCGCAAGTCACGGCCCACTCGGCCGGAGTCAAACTGAAAGTGAGCAAATAATGCCGCAGCATTGAAACGAGTCAAGCCCGCCGAGCAAAAACCGCTCGGCGGGCTTAACTTTTGCCGTTTTAGCTTAAAATGTTTGATTTTAATTGTCACGACCAATATTTAGTGATAATTTTGCAGCATAATGTTCACACTGCAACTGCTCATATCCACCATCGACGGCGGCATAGCCAACGTGCCACACATGCTGCTCGCGCCCACCGAGGGCGTGGGCTATGTGGTGACGTGGCAAATGACGGGCGGCACACGCTTCGACCAATGCCCGCAACAGCTGCTCATGCGCAGCGACGTGAAGCTGCTCACCATGCACCAGCGCGGGCTGAGCCGCAGCCGCAACCACTGCATCGACCACGCCTCGGCCGACGTATGCCTGGTGTGCGACGACGACTGCCGCTACACAGCCGCAGAGCTGCGCAAGGTGGTGGAGGCGTTTGAGTGCGACCCCGAACTCGACATGGCCACATTCCAGATGACCGTGGCAGGCAAGCAGCCCGGCAAAGCCTATCCGCAAAAGGCCACCGTGCTCAAGCCCCGTCTGCCCAAAGGCTACTACCTGACATCGATGGAACTTGCATTCAGGCTGAGCGCGTTCAAAGCCCACGGACTGCGGTTCGACGAGGAGTTGGGCCTTGGCAGCCCCATGCTGTGGTGCGGCGAAGAAGAACTGCTGCTGCACCAGGCCATAACGGCGGGCATGAAGTGTGAGTTCTTCCCCACCGTGATTGTCGACACGGCCACGCCCACCACGGGCTCGGCACGCGCCACACTGCCGCAGGTGATTATGGGCCGCGGAGCGTTTTTGGGCATTGTCCACCCCCACACACGCCACCTGCGTGCGCTGAAAATAGCCCTCACGCTGCACCGCCAGCACGGAGTTCCCATACTGGCCACGCTGCGCCATCTGCTGGCCGGCATGGCCTATTACCGCCGCGCCACCAACTCACGCAAGCAATGCTAAACCATGTGGCACTCGGCGAAATACCGCCATAGCGGAGCCGCCATCAGAGCCTGCTTCATTTCGTCGCGCACCAGCATGCCCAGCACCTCCTCGGGCTTCATGAGCAGCATCTGCACATCTTCAGTGGCATCGAGGTGCTGCGTGCCAGTGGGCTGCACACCAGTGGCCACAAAGCAGTGGGTGAGGTTGTTGCACGTGCTTGGGTTCTGCCCTATCGTCATCAGCTGGCGCCACTCGCCGCCAGTGTAGCCCGTCTCCTCAAGCAGTTCGCGCTTGGCGGCCTGCAACGGAGACTCACCCTTCTCAATCACGCCCGCGCACAACTCGGTGGAGATGATTTGCAGCGCATAGCGGTATTGGCGCACCATCACCATCATGCCCTCGGGCGTGAGGGCAATCACATTCACCCAGTCGGGGTATTCCAGCACATAATATTCAGGATGTATGCGTCCGTCGGGCAGCATGGCGCGGTCGCGGCGCGCAGTGAGCCACGGGCGGCGAATCAGGTACTCGCTGCTCAGCGTGGTCCACTTCTTTATCTCTTTAGCCATAGCTGATTCAATTATTGTTTTTTTTGCCATTGTAAAGATAGCAAAAAAATCGATGTGGCCGCCAATGCCAGTGCCGCACAACGGCATTAAATGCGAAAAATTGCACGCCAGCACAAAAAATCATTGAAAAATAATTGGATTTGATAGAAAGGCGATATAACTTTGTGGGTGATATGAGAAAGAACTTGACCATAGTGCTGACACTGATTGCGCTGAGTTGCGGCTACGCAGCTCAAGCCGAGCCCAATGGCTCACAGCGCATCGAGCTGAACGCGGGCAATGCCAGCGTTGAGGGCATGTCGGGCCACATCAGGCTCACGGCAGGCAGCACGAGCGTCACCTTCAGCATCTATTCCATCACCGGCCAGCTGCTGCGCACCATCAGGGTCGAGCGTGAGTCGAGCGTCACAGTGGAAATTCCCAAGGGCTTCTACGTGGTGCGCCTTGAGCGCGCATGGTCGCGCAAGGTGATAGTGAAATAACACACATTCCCCATATTCCAACCCCATTCCCGTTTATTGGCTTTAAATGCCACATCAGTTTCATTTATAGTGGCTCACAATGCAGCAATAGCGTGCTTTATGCTGCAATGTGCGGGCCAAAGCACACCATTTTACACTAAAACTGTGGAGCGCCGCGCCCGCACAGCCTTCCACATGGCGCTAAGGGTGTTTCAGAAAAACAAACCCGCTTAAGCCATTTCCAGTTTATTTAGAGCAAACATTGGCCTTGCGCACCGATTTCATGCGGGGAATCGCAAAAAGTGCACTTAATAAGCGTGGAAGCCATAGGCGGCAATTAAAAAAATGCGCCGGGCAGCTTGGGGCTGCTCGGCGCATTCCTTGTTTATTGTGTATAGGTGCTAACGGTGGGTCAGCGCACTATGAGTTTGCGGGTTTCGGTGCCGGCCTTCACCACATAGATGCCGGGGGCAAGGGTCCAGCGGTTGGCTGCCTCGGGAGCGACCTCGCGGCCTGCGAGGCCGTAGATGTGACCCTCAACGCCTGCCTCTACCACCACTGTGCGGCCGCTGGCCACGATGGCCGAGCCCTTGCTCACCTGCTCGATGCCCGAGCGTGTGATGAGGGTGACGCTTAGCGGCTCTGACCACTTGCTTGAGTCGCCGTCGGTGTAGACAGCCTTCACCTTGTAGACGTATGAGCCGTCTTGCGTGAGGCCGCTCACGATGTAGGTGGTATCGGTGATGCCGGTGATGACGCGGCGGTCGGCATTGCCTGTCTCAACGGGGGCGAGAGCCTCGGTGGCGTCGCCCGAATAGATGGCCACGCTGCTGAGTTCGGCACGCTTCTTGGCGGCTGCATTGGCAAACGTGACGTTGACGTTGCCTTTAGCGCTGAGCACTGCTGTGTAGGTGTCTTTGGTGCTGGTGAGCGTGTACTCCTTGCTGTCGCTGCCCGCGCTCACGGTGAATTTAACACCAGTGTCGCTGCCATAAGCGTTGGCCTTGAACACAACGGTCACCTTGTCGGCGTCGCCGAGGCTGAGTTTGGGTGATACGAGTTTGCCGACCTTCTTGCTTGAGCCAAACTTGGCGCTGCCCTCACAATTGTAGATGTAGGAGCCGGTCCAGCCGGTGTTGTCCATGTAGGTGTCGAGTTTCGAAGAGATATCGATGCCGTTGTCGGAGGTGAACTTGCTGGTCGAGAAGCCCTCGGTGAGCAGCAGTTTGTATTTGGGCTCGGTGAGCACATTGCCCACATACAGGGTGTAGCTCTCGACATTGGGCACGCTGGTCCACGATGCGGTGAATGCTGTTGACTGAATCTTAGTGCTGTCGGTGGGTTCGAGCACGGGAGTCTCCTTTTGTATGGCCTCCTTCATGAAGGTGAACGACACCATGTCGTCTTGCGTGGTGATGCCGGTGATGGGCTTGCCCATGAAATTGCCGGTGTAGACCTTGGCGGCGGGCACACTCTCGTCGGTAAGTTCGGTGACTCCGCCATAGGGGAAGAGGTCGCCGCTCTCGGTGGCTGAGGTCTGCTTGTTGTCGGCAGGAATTATGGTCATGCGCTGGTGGGTGCGCACGGTGTTCACTGAGTTGTTGTTCCAAGCGCGGGCACTGTAGTCAACGTGGGTCACCATCATGCCGCTTGACGCCAGATATTTGTCCCAGCCCTGCTGCTGGCGGTTTTCAAGAATGTAATATTCATTGGCGTTGGCATCGTTGACCACCTTGTAGGCGTTGGCACCCTCGGTGCCGTTGGCCTTAAGCAGGTAGGTGTGATTCTTTGCCGGCTCAGGAATGGTGTCCCAACCCATGAATTCACGCTCGTAGGCGGTGTAGTTGCAGGGGGTGTAGCCATCGTTGTTGTAGCTGCCGTAGTCCAGAAGGCTCCAGCTGCCCATGCCATAGATTGAAGGCGACGAGTAGTTCACGTCGTAGAAGTCGGGCAAGCCGAGGCAGTGCGAGAACTCGTGGCAGAAAGTGCCGATGCCGTCAACCTTTGAGGTGTTTCCGCCATTAAGCTCATTGAACACGGCAAAGCGGTCGACCTTGACACCATTGTAGTATGAGGCTGCGCCTGCGTCGCTCGACGACAGCGACCACTGGCAGGGCCAAATTGAGTTGTCTTCATTGCTTGACGCCTCGCCCACGCCGGCATAGAGCACGATGGCCACATCCACCATATTGTCGCCGTTGTTGTCGTACTCCTTCAGGTTGACGCCCGAAGCGGCAATCTTGTCGAACGCGTCGCGCACCATGGTGCCCACGCGCAAGTCGTCGCCATAGTCGTCGTTGGCGCCATAGTAGCTGCGCGAGTGGTCGAGTGTGACGGGACCAAGCACATCGAACTGGGGGTCGAACTTGCCACGCGACTGGTCGATGAAATACTGGTGGGCGCTGGTTGAGCCCTTGCTCAGCTGGGCCGTGAACACGGCTTTGGGGTCGGAATCCTTAAACTTAATGTCGGAATAGTTGACCAACACCACGGGGATGTGCACGGTGCCCGTCTGCGGCACCTCGGTAGTGGCGGCTGCATCTTTGCGGCGGGCAGCCTTGCGGCGGGCATCGGCCTTGGCGGCGCGGGCTGCCAGAGTCATGGTGCCACGCTCAGCGGCCACAAACGCGCTCTCGCTTGCCGAGCGAGCACTGCTGTTGTGGGCCATAACGCGGCTCACACCCTGGGCAGTGCGATAGTAGAAATCGCCGTTGGCCGCCTTGGCCACGGTGAGGCCGTCGTCGGTAACGTAGCTGTGGTTGAACTCATCGCCCACGAGGGTGACAGTGATTTGGCTGCCATCGCTCTGGGTGAAAGTGCGCGGCACGCGCTTGGCCGGCACTGCACTGGCTGCCAGCACACTTGCCGCTGCCAATGCCGTTAGTAGAACTTTCTTCATATAAAAAACTATACAAAATTGTGTATCACTTCGTTGAATCTTGTAAAGATACAACTTTTTTAAACAAAAAAGGCGCCCAAGGCGCCTTTTTATGCGTTTTTATTCGTTTTTTCGAGAATCACAGCTGCTCGAGCAGCGCATCGGCCAGAAGCACGCCCTGCAGGTCGTATCCGCTTTCGAAAAAGTGCAGGTGGTCGCCTGTGTTCATCAGCTGCAGTCCGAGCCACTTGCGCGAAGCCCCCTCGCCGCCGGCCACGGCATAGAGGTCCCACACGGGAATGTGGTGCTGGCGGCCAAACTCCAAAATTATGTTGCGCACGGTGGCCACGGCTGGATTGACCGCATAGCCGCGGCGCCCACGGCGCTGCGACTCCATGGGGGTGGTGAGCAGGAACTTGGCCTGCGGATTGGCCTGGCGCAGGTCGGCTATGAGCCGCTGCATTTGCTGCGCCATATGGGCGTGGCTGCCGAATGCCTCGTTGGTGCCCAGCGAAATGATGATGAGCCGCGGGCGCAGCAGAGCCGTCTGCGCGGCAAAACTGTCGATTTTATAATACATGGCATAGGTGGCGCCATTGTTGCCAATGGTGTTGTAGACTATGCCGGGCGAGTCGTTGTCGGCCAGTACGCCCCAGAAGTCGGATCCGGTGGGGATGCCAGTGAGCAGCAGCGAGTCGGCCAGGCCGGGCAGCACAAAGCGCGTGGACCACGGCGATGTGGCGCAACCCACAAGTGTGTCGGCATGGACCACGGCGGTGTCGTAACCGGCACCGCGCGAGTGCAGCAGCGTGAGGCGGTTGAAGGCGTGGCCCTCGCCGCTGGTGTGCAGCGCAATCGAAGCGTGCCCGGCGGCAAAGTGCACCGAGATGCCGGTGAAGCCCATGGCGGTGGACCACGAGCGCATCAGCAGGCGCGAGCGCTGGCGGTGAGGAGTGGACGACTTCAGGGCGTAGTCGTGGGGCTGGTTGGTGCCCGCCATTTCAAGCGGCACCAGCAGTCCGCGGCCACCATTGCCAAAGGCATACTGCAAGCGGCTGCGCACACGGCCGGGAAACACGTCGGGCTGGATGTGCGAGTCGCCAATGTGCAGCACGCTCACCTTGCCGCCACTGCGGCGGGCCTGGCGCATGGCGCGGCGCAAGTCGCTCCAGTCGTCGCCGTTCATGCTTATGTGGTTCAGGTCGGTGCGTATGAAATCGATTTGCTGTGCGGCAGCCGGCAGCACCGCAATCAGCACCACAGCGGCCACCGCCACAAAGCAGCGTATGTGGTTGTGACTAATCATAATCGATTACAGAAATTCTTACTGGCCGCACTGGGCGGCAGCCTTGATTTGCGGAGCGTGCTGCATGGCATCGCCCTCAAAGGTGAGGCTGACCGTGGTTTGGCCGGCAGCGAGCAGCGACAGCAGCAATATCGACAGCAACTGGCTCATGTGGCTTACTCTTCCCTCTACTTATAGATGGCGTGCTGGGCAGCCAGCAGAGTATTCTTCATGAGCGACACAATGGTCATGGGGCCAACGCCGCCAGGCACCGGGGTGATGAACGCGCAGTGCGGAGCCACGTGCTCGAAGTCGACGTCGCCGTGCAGTTTCCAGCCGCTCTTGGTGGCTGTGGACGGCAGTCGGGTGGTGCCCACGTCGATGATGGTGACGCCGTCTTTCACCATATCCTCCTTCACAAACTCGGGCGAGCCGATGGCAGCGATGAGGATGTCGGCCTGACGGGTGATTTCCTTAAGATTCTGAGTGGCGCTGTGACACACGGTGACGGTGCAGTTGCCGGGGTTGCCCTTCTGCATAAGCATCATTGCCACAGGCTTGCCCACAATGTTGCTGCGGCCTATCACCACACAGTGCTTGCCGCGGGTGGGCACGCCATAGCGCTCGAGCAGAGTGAGAATGCCCTGCGGAGTGGCCGAGCGGAAGCACGGCAGCCCTATCGACAGACGGCCCACATTGATGGGGTGGAAACCGTCGACATCCTTGCGGTAGTCGATGGCCTCGATAATCTTCTGCTCGTCGATGTGCTTGGGCAGAGGCAGCTGCACTATGAAGCCGTCCACGTCGGGGTCGGCGTTGAGCTGGGCAATGGTGTCGAGCAGCTGCTGCTCGGTGACGTCGTCCTCAAAGCGGATGAGGCTCGACTTGAAGCCGCACACCTCGCACGCCTTCACCTTGGCGGCCACATAGGTCTCGCTGCCGCCGTCGTGGCCCACGAGCACCGCAGCCAAGTGCGGACGCTTTTGGCCGGCCGCCACCATCTTCTCTACTTCGGCCGCAATTTCCTGCTTGATTTGGGCCGCTGTTGATTTTCCGTCGATAAGTTGCATAACGCTGTAAAAAAAATATGTTTCTTATTAAATCGTGAATACCTTGTTGTATAAAAAAGAGCAATGGGCGGCCTCACCGCAGTGAGGCGCCCATCACATTATCGTTGCGGCTCAGCGGCGGCGCATGCCGCGCATTGCCTTGAGTGGATTCTTCATCGTGGCCACGGTGTGCATCATTTTGCGCGTCTGGTCGAACTGCTTGAGCAGCCTGTTCACCTCCTGGATGTCGGTGCCGCTGCCCTTGGCTATGCGCTTGCGGCGGCTGCCGTTCATCACCTCGGGGTGCTCGCGCTCATAGGGCGTCATCGACTGTATTATGGCCTCAATGCTCTTGAAGGCGTTGTCGTCGATGTCGATGTCCTTGATGGCCTTGCCCACGCCGGGAATCATTGAAGCCAGATCCTTGAGGTTACCCATCTTCTTGATTTGACCTATCTGAGCCAGGAAGTCGTTGTAGTCGAAGGTGTTTTTGGCAATCTTCTTCTGCAGTTTCTTGGCCTCCTCCTCGTCGTATTGCTGCTGCATGCGGTCGACAAACGAAACGATGTCGCCCATGCCCAGAATGCGGTCGGCCATACCGGCGGGCCGGAAGGGGTCGATGGCCTCAAGCTTCTCGCCCGTACCCACCCACTTGATGGGCTTGTCGACCACCGAGCGTATCGAGAGGGCCGCACCGCCGCGGGTGTCGCCGTCGAGCTTGGTGAGCACCACGCCGTCGAAGTCGAGGCGGTCGTTGAACTCCTTGGCGGTGTTAACGGCATCCTGACCGGTCATCGAGTCGACCACAAACAGCGTTTCGTTGGGCTTGATGGCATCCTTGATGGCCTTGATTTCCTGCATCATCTGCTCGTCGACGGCCAGACGGCCGGCGGTGTCGACAATCACCAGGTTCTGGCCGTCGCGCTTGGCCTGCTCGATGGCGTGCTTGGCAATCTCCACAGGATTTTTGCTGTCGGGCTCGCTGTAGACGGGCACATCGATTTGCGCGGCAAGTACCTTGAGCTGCTCGATGGCGGCGGGGCGATACACGTCGCAGGCCACCAGCAGGGGTTTCTTGCCCTTCTCCAGCTTGAACTTGCGGGCCAGCTTGCCCGAGAAGGTGGTCTTACCAGAGCCTTGCAGACCCGACATGAGCACAATGGCGGGGTGGCCGTCGACATTGAACGGCGCTTGCTCGCCGCCCATGAGCTGGGCCAGCTCGTCGTGCACAATTTTCACCATCAACTGGCTCGGCTTGACCGCTGTGAGCACGTCCTGGCCGAGGGCCTTCTTCTTCACCGTGTCGGTGAAGATCTTTGCCACTTTATAGTTAACGTCGGCCTCAACCAGTGCGCGGCGCACATCCTTCAGGGTCTCGGCCACATTTATCTCGGTGATTTTACCCTCACCTTTCAAGATTTTGAACGAGCGTTCAAGTCTTTCGCTTAAATTGTCAAACATTGTAGTAAAAAACTGCTATTTGTGTTGCCCATAAAGCTCCATAGGGCGCGGGCGTTACTAAAAATCGGTGTTGCTATGCGTGAGTTCAGTCAATCAGGCGGTTGGTGCGTGTGTCGGGGAACACCACCTTGGGCTTGAAGGTGCGGGCCTCCTCCACTGTGACTATGCCATAGGTCATTATTATCACCACATCGCCCGGCTGCACCTTGCGCGCCGCGGCGCCGTTGAGGCATATCACGCCCGAACCGCGCTCGCCTGGAATGGCGTAGGTGTCGAGCCGCTCGCCGTTGTTGTTGTCAACGATATACACGCGCTCGCCCTCAACTATGCCGGCGGCGTCCATCAAGTCCTGGTCGATGGTGATGCTGCCAATGTAGTTCAGGTCGGCGCCCGTGACGGTGACGCGGTGAATCTTTGACTTTATTACTTGAATTTGCATTGCTGTGAATGTTCTTGTTTGCTGTTGATTATATATATGTGTATGATTGTAGATTTGCGTGTGCTGGCAGGCCTCAGCCACACCACACACTACTTGCGGTAGGCGATGTTGTCGATTTCGCGCACGTCGCCGCAATACACAGTGATGCAGCCCACCACATAGGGGGCTTCGGCCCAATCGGCCACGGGCTGCAGCGTGTTGCCGTTGCAAATCGAGAAATACTCCACCTCCATCAGCGGGCAGGCATTGATTTGCTCCACCACCCAGTTGTGGGTTTCGGCCACTGTGTGGGTTTTGGAGTAGTCAACACTCTCGCGCAGCACGCGGTAGATGTTGGGGGCCACCTTGCGCACCTCGGGGGTGAGGCGCACGTTGCGGCTGCTCTTGGCCAGGCCGTCGTCTTCCCTCACCACTGGGCAGGGCACTATTTGCAGCTTCAGGCCCAACTGCGCCACCATGGCGCGGATCACGGCTATCTGCTGGAAGTCCTTCTCGCCAAAGTAGGCGCGGTCGGGCTCAACCATGGCAAACAGCTTGCTCACAATTTGGCACACTCCATTGAAGTGGCCCGGGCGCATGGAACCCTCCATAACCTCGGCCACAGGGCCAAGATGGAACACGCGGTTGTCGGGCTCGGGATATATGTCGGCCACAGTGGGCATGAAAGCGATGTCGACGCCGCAGCCCTCGAGCAGGGCGGCATCGGCCTCGGCTGTACGCGGATAGGTGCGCAGGTCTTCCTTATTGTTGAACTGTGTAGGGTTTAAGAACACGCTAACCACCACCACATCATTTTCGCGGCGAGCGCGGTCGACAAGCAACTTGTGGCCACCGTGCAGCGCTCCCATAGTGGGGACAAGGCCAATGGTCTTACCCTCGTGACGATATGCCTTGACAGCATTTTTAAGTTCGTCAACCTTAGTTATAATCTTCATCTTTGTTTTTCCGATTTTATAAAATCAGTGCAAAATTAATACTCTTTTCACTGATAGGCAAATAAAATCGCAAAATCGGCTTCCACCACCGCCCCATCAGCCCCCGCAGCCCACTTTCCCGCCATGCCATGAAATGAACACAGCCGCCGCTTAAGAATATATAGTTTTTTTAACACTAAGACCATTTCCAATAACGAATTTTCGCCATAAGTTTATGGCGAAAAAATTTGTTAATAACTTATGTGCTAATTAATAACATACGAGAGAAATAAATTTAATGTTTAACAACAAACTTATTTAAGACATGAGAATAATCAAAGAACTTGGCGCAATGGCGGCAGCTTTGCTGGTTTGCGCCGTGACCACTGGGTGCAGCAGCGATGGCGAACCGGCGGAAACGCCACGGGCCGACATTCAGCTGACCCCTGCGCAAAAGGTGATTTCGCAAAGCAATGTGGAGTTTGCCATCGACTTGCTGAAGGCGTCGAACTCGACCGACAAAAATGTGCTTGTGGCACCATTCAGCGCATCGGCTGTGCTGTCGATGCTGGCCAATGGTTCAGGCGAAGCCACAAGCAGCGAAATAATTGACGCGTTGCACCTGAATGCCAGCGAGGCCAACGACATCAACGAGTACTACAAGATGGTGACCACTGGCCTGCTTAAGGCTGACAACCAAACCAAGCTAACGTTTGCCAACGCTGTTTGGGTTGACGGCAGCATGAAGCCATCGAACGACTTTAAGAGCGCCTGCAACGGCTATTACAAAGCCAATGTGGGCTCAGTAGACTTCAAGGGCAACCACACCAAAGCACTGCAAGACATCAACACATGGGTGAGCAAGGCCACCAATGGTGAAATCAGCGCGATATTTGACCCGCAAGACATAGGCAGCCAAACACGGTTTTGCGTGGTGAACTCAGGCGCATTCGATGGCAAATGGAAATACAAATTTGACAAGGATGCCACAAAGCCCGAGAACTTCACAAACTACAGGAATCGGACCGAAAAAATAATGATGATGAGAAGCGAAGGCCAGATGTCTGCCTACATCGGCGAAAAGGCTGATTTAATTGAGGTGCCCTATGGCAATGGTGCTTTTGTGATGGATGTGATTGTGCCCAAGATTGATATCAACGACTATGTGAACAACCTTTCGGCTGCCGACTACGGCAACATGCTGAACTCAGCCAAATTGGGCACGTATGTGCTGTTTATGCCGCGCTTCAGTGCAAAAATAAACAATGAAATGATTAAAGCCCTCAGGAAACTCGGCATAAAGAATGCGTTTACCGACGATGCCGACTTCAAGCCTATGTTTGACGAGTCGTCGGCACATGCAGCCAAGGACCTGTCGCTTAGCATATTCAAGCAGAAAATAAACATTGAAGTGAATGAGCAAGGCACAAAGGTGGTTGTGGTTACGGGAAGTTCGGGCAGAGATGGCAAAGTCTTTGACAACAACTTTACTGTGGACACCCCATTTGTGTATGTGATTCGCGAAGTGAGCACAGGCACAATCCTGTTTATCGGCAAAGCCCAGTCGCTTAAGGACATGCAATGAGTTGACAACGAGAATTTGACGCACATTTTATAATTGCTTAAAAAAAGCCAAAAGGCAGACCACCGGTGAGCGGCAGTCTGCCTTTTGTGCTTGTTATATGCTTGTGTGCACGTCAGTTTTTGAATCCTTCCTCGCTGGCGGGGGGACAGTCAGCGGTTGAGCCAGAGGTAGGTGGTGACGCTGGTGAGCGTGGGCGAGTAGTAGGCCTTGGCTTTAACCAGGGTGGTGCCTGCGGGCAGGGCCACGGGGGCTGTCCACACGGGTGAGTCGAGCGTGGGCTCGCTGCCGTCGGTGGTGTAGCGCACGGTGAGTCCCGAGGGATATTGCGTATTGGCCAGCAGGCGGCCTCCGCGCACCACTATGCCCGGCTGCGGAATGCGGAAGCTGTAGCCCCGGCGCTCGAGCAGCGGCAGCTCGCGCCATATGCGCAGGTTGTAGGCGTTGCGATCGGCCGTGTAGCGGGTGGTGTCGGTGTAGTCGCCGCCCCACTCCGGGCGCGAGTTCCAGCCGCGCTCCACCAGGCCAAACACCTTTGGCAGGCAGTAGTACTGCACCATGCCCCAGCCGCGCAGAGTTTCGCCCCACAGCTGGGCTTGCACGCCAATCACGTTGGCAGGCTGCTTTAGCTCCACCTTGCCGCGGGCGGCATTTTGCAAGTCCACCCGGCTGCCATCGTAGGCGGTGCGGGCCGAGCGGTAGATGTTCCACGGCTGGGCGTCGAAGGCGGCAAACTCGTCGACCGCCCCACCCCAGTGCAAGCCTATCTCATACTGGTGCCAATTGTAGCCCATGTCCATATAGAAGTTGGTGACATTCGACAAAATCACCGGATAGCCGGCATTGGCTATGGTGTAGGGCACGGTGTCGAGACGGCCCACCGTGCTCCAGGCGTTGACACCAGCAAAGCGCGGGGCCATCACGGCATTGTAGGCCGAGTCGTGGCCCAGGGCCACCTCTTGCCAGCCCTCCACGCGTATGCCGCGCGGATACAGGATGTCGGTGATGCGGCGCATGTAGTACTGACTCACCTCGTGGGCGCTCTTCAGACCCTCACGCTTCATGAGGGCCTGCACGGTGGGTGTCTTGTTCCACGAGCCGGCGGGCACCTCGTCGCCGCCAAGGTGCACAATGTCGAGCTTAAGGCCGGCGTCGCGATACATCTTCTGCAACTCGGTGACCACCTTGTCGATGAAGCGGTACACACCGTCGCTGGCCACATTCAGCACATTGTCGTGATAACTCTGGGCCGATGTGAATACACTCTGGTCGGCGTCGTCCCACAGCACATACTGGTTGGCGGCCACGCTGTCGGTGGCGGCCAGGCGGCGCTGGCGGCTCTTCATGGCCACTTTGGCGGCGCGGGCATGGCCGGGAGTCTCGATTTCGGGAATTATGCGCACGCCTCGCTCGTGGGCGTAGCGCAGAAGCTCCACAAACTGGCTGCGGGTGAGGTAGCCGTTGGCACTCTGCGAGGGGTCGTCGGGGTTGCCGTTGCCGTCGAATATCTGCGCCAGGTAGTCGCTCTCGGTGAGTGTGCAGCCTCGGCGCGAGGCCACCTGAGTCAGCTCGGGCAAGCCGGGGATTTCGAGGCGCCAGGCCTCGTCGTCAGAGAAGTGGAACTGGAAGGTGCTGATTTTGTAGTATGCCAGCAGGTCGATGAACTGCTTCAAGTGGGCGTAGGGAATGAAGTTGCGGGCAATGTCGAGCATAAAGCCGCGGTAGGCCATGTCGGGGGCGTCGGCAATCTCGGCATTGGGCAGCGAGTGGCCCTTGCTGTGGTCGATGGCTGCGATGAGCGTCTTCACGCCATTGAGCACGCCGGCCTCGGCTGCACCCGTAATGGTGATGCGGCCGCCGGCCACGGCCATAGTGTAGCCTTCGGTGTTGCCGCCGGCCACCTTCGAGTCGACCCTTAGCTCGATGGTGGCAGGCTGCGAGCCGGTACAATAGATGCCGCGGCTCTTGAGCTCGCGCTCCAGATAGCGTCGGCCGAGGGCTGCCGCACCGCCCAGGCGCGGACTCTTGACGGTGACGGCTGTGGGCAGCACGGTGTTGCCACCGGTGAGGGTGACGCTCTTGGGCGAGGGCATTATGTCGTAGGGGGTGCCTGTAACAGCCGTCTGGCGGGCTGCGGTGGCGAGCGACTCATTTTGGGCATAGACGCGGTTGCCGTCGGGATAGTCGGGGCGCATGCCCCACTGGCGTGGATCGTCGAGGGGCGTGTAGGCTATCTGCACCGGCACGGGGTGGCTGGTGTCGCCGTCAATCACTATGTGGCCGCCCATGGGGCGGTAGCTGACGTTGACCATGGTGCCGCGCATGAGCATGTCGACCACTATCGAGTCGCCGGCGGCAAGGGCCTTATAGTGACTGTTGGGGCGCACGCGGTAGTAGGTGGTCGACACCTCCTCCACATCTACGGGGCAGCCGGCAGGCAGTTGCAGGCGTCGCGAGAACTGGTTGAAGAAGAACTGCCAGTTGGCGGCAAGCTGGCTGCCACTGGTGTTTTTAATCACGAAGCGCGAACTGTAATACCCCTTTTGGGCGCCGTTGCGGCCCATTTCCCAGCGCACCTGCACTGGCGGCTGGGTAGCAGAGGCCACTGTGATGGCCGAGAGTGCGGCGGCAGCCGCGAGCGTTAGTTTATTCATTTCTTTTGCAAAGTTGAAAGTTTAATGTTTTATGTTTAATGTTTTTTTGGGGGGGTTAATGCTTGTCCAGCACTGCGTTGAGCAGGTTGAGGCAGGCGTCTTCGAGCAAGTCGAGCACGAGTTCGAAGCCTTCCGAGCCCTCATAGTAGGGGTCGGGCACGTAGTCGTAGTGCGGGTTCTGCTTGATGTAGCTGCCCATCATCACTATTTTGCGGGCCTCGCTGGGCGTGGCGGCCATCTGGCGCAATTCGCGCTCGTTGCCGGCGTCCATGGCCACTATC
This sequence comes from uncultured Muribaculaceae bacterium, assembly GCA_934667475.1. Lineage (GTDB taxonomy): Bacteria > Bacteroidota > Bacteroidia > Bacteroidales > Muribaculaceae > Sodaliphilus. Next base: position 141,087 of record CAKUMB010000003.1, read on the forward strand.
AGGTCGAAGTCTTCGAGGTCGCTGCCAGTGACACGGCGGCTGCGGTGGGTCAGATCGTAGCCCCGGCGCAGGGCGTGCACGCGCATGCGGCGGTCGGGCAGACTGCCTGCGTGGCCGCCGTAGGTGCCGGCCGAGTCGAGCAGAAAGCGGCCGGCGAGGCCGCGCTCGTCGATGAGGCGCTGCATCACGCCCTGGGCGGCCGGTGAGCGGCAAATGTTGCCCAGGCACACAAACAGAATTTTGTATTTATCGTTGTTGTTGTCGCTATTCATTTTTCAGTTGTTGCTTTGTTTTAGAATGGTGGCGGAGTCTCGCCGCTGTCGGGCATGAAGTCGGCACCTCCCACCGGCGGCATTCCACCCACAGGGGGCAAAGGGGCGTCGGCGGGCATTGAGTTCATCTTCGACTCGAATGTGCCGCCCTGCTCGTAGTCGGCGTTGAAGTTACCCTCATCCCAGTTTTCAAATTTGGCGAAGTTTTTACGGAAGCGCATCTTCACCGTGTCGACGGCACCGCTACGGTGCTTTGCAATGATGAACTCGGCCAGGCCGCGAATGTCGTGCCCCTCGGCGTCCTCGCTCGACTTGCTGTAGTACTCGGGTCGGTGAATGAAGCACACGATATCGGCATCCTGCTCGATGGCGCCCGACTCACGGAGGTCGCTGAGCTGCGGGCGCTTGTCGTCGCGCTGCTCGGTGGAGCGGTTGAGCTGCGACAGGGCTATGATGGGTATGTTGAGTTCCTTGGCAAGCTGCTTGAGCGAGCGCGAAATGGTGCTCACCTCCTGCTCGCGGCTGCCAAATTTGAGTCCGGTGGCATTCATCAGCTGCAGGTAGTCGATGATGATGATTTGCACATTGTGCTCGCGCACAAGTCGGCGGGCCTTGGTGCGCAGCTCAAATATCGACAGCGAGGGGGTGTCGTCGATGTATAGTGGCGCCGAATAGAGGTTTTTGATGCGTCCCATCAGCTGGTCCCACTCGAGTTGCGAGAGCTGGCCGCTCTTGATTTTCTCACCCTCGATTTCGCACACGTTGCTGATGAGGCGGTTCACGAGCTGGAGGTTAGACATCTCAAGCGAGAATATGGCCACCGGCTCGTTGAGGTCGACGGCCATGCTTTTGGCCATCGACAGCACGAAAGCCGTTTTACCCATGGCTGGGCGGGCGGCGATAATGATGAGGTCGCTGTTTTGCCAGCCGGAAGTGATTTTGTCGAGGTCGTGGAATCCCGTCTGCAGGCCGCTGAGGCCGTCGGCGCGGTTCGACGCCTCCTGGATTTTGGCTATGGCCTCGCTAATCACGGGGTCGATTTGCACCACATCGCGCTTGAGGGTGTTTTTTGAGATTTCGAAAAGTTTGCCCTCGGCCTCCTGCATGAGGTCGTAGACGTCGATGGTCTCGTCGAAGGCCAGCGTGCCTATCTGCGAGCTGTAGGTGATGAGCTCGCGGGCCAGATATTTCTGCGCTATGATGCGAGCGTGGTATTCCACGTTGGCGGCCGACGACACTCGCGAGGTGAGCTCGGAGATGCGCACTGCCCCACCCGCCTTCTCAAGGTTGCCCTGCTTGCGCAGCTCCTCGGTGACGGTGAGCATGTCGATGGGCCGCTGCTTAACGCCCAGCGACTGTATGGCCTCATATATCACTTGGTTGGCATACTCATAGAAGCACTCGGGCTTCAGAATGTCGCACACCACCGAGTAGGCGTCCTTCTCGAGCATGAGCGCACCCAGCACAGCCTCCTCCACTTCGGTGTCTTGGGGCTGTTTTTTGCCGAGTTCGCTCAGCGCCTCCTTTTCGGGGCGCGGCTTGCGCATCGAGGCTGTCACGCGGCGGTCGTGGTCTTTTGCCATTTCGTCTAATGCCATTTATTTTGTAATGTTGAAAAGTTTAGAGTTTAATGTTTAGTGTTGGAAGTTGAGGGTAGAGGCGGGCGCGCGCCCACTCTCTCTTCAACCTTCGGCGCGTTGTGCGCACGTTGCAAAGTTATCACCTTTTGGCGGCACTGCAATCGGCCAGAGCGATGAATTTATCACCATGTTATCAACAAGACAGCGAAAACAGGTGAAAAAAGAAGCAGCGCCGGCCCACCCATGAGGGAGGAATTAGGCGCTGCTTCGAAGAAATATCTTCTCTTTACGTTGGATACGCGCTGATTACTCGCGCACGCGGCCCACGTAAGAGCCGTCGCGGGTGTCAACCTCGATGAGCTCGTCGGTGTTGATAAACAGGGGCACACGCACTGTGGCGCCAGTCTCGACGGTGGCGGGCTTGAGGGTGTTGGTGGCGGTGTCGCCCTTCACGCCGGGCTCGGTGTAGGTGACCTTGAGGCGGGTCTTAACGGGCATTTCGGCGAAGAGCACCGACTCGGTAGAGGCGTCGGCAACCACGTCGACCACATCGCCCTCTTTCATGAAATCAACGCCAGTGATGACAGCGCGGTTGATTGGAATCTGCTCGTATGTCTCCTGGTTCATGAAGATAGCGTCCTCGCCATCGGCATAGAGGTACTGATAGGGGCGGTGCTCAACGCGCACGTCCTCCAGCTTCTCGCCAATGTTGAAGCGGCGCTCCAGCACGCGGCCGTCGACCACGTCTTTCAGCTTGGTGCGCATAAAGGTGTTGCCCTTGCCAGGCTTAACGTGGAGAAAATCGATGCAAAAATACAGACGGCCGTCCATGCGGATGCATGTTCCAATTTTAATGTCTTGAGCGTTAATCATATTCTTTCTTAAAATAATATTGAGTTATGAGTTGTGTTATAATATTCGTATGTATGTAGCACAAAAAAACGATGCAAAATTAATTGAAACATAGAAAATTTGCAAAAACTTTGGGGCAAAAATAGTGGGCGGCTTGTTTAATTTCAAAAAAGTGACTACTTTTGCAGACCAATATTGCAAAAAACAAAAGTAAGATAAGAAATGAAAAGAACATTCCAACCCTCGAACAGAAAGAAAGCTAACAAGCACGGTTTCCGTCATCGCATGGCCACAGCCGATGGCCGCAAGGTATTGGCTCGCCGCCGCGCAAAAGGCCGCTATAGCCTGAGCGTGAGCGACACCGTATACAAGTAAGTCGCGGAAGCACACATACACATTAGCTTGTGAAAGTCATTAAGCGGGCAGGCCACCATTGTGGTTTGCTTCGCTATTTTTTTGCCATTTCCAGCCACAGCGCGCGATACTGCGGATTTAAGCTTTTTTTGGTGTAAGGCAGCCTTGGAAATGGGCGGCAGTTTCGGCAAATTGTTGTAATTTTGCGTTGCCAATCAATGGGGCTTACATTTTAATTCATCAGTTTTTTAAACAGAATTTGTTATGACTTTTAAATATTTGATGACCGCAGCCGCTGCAACCGCCACACTGTGGGGCGCGGCACGACAGCTGCCCGAACCTCAGACCACAGGTGGCAAGCCGCTGATGGAGGCCATTGCCGAGCGGCACTCGGCGCGCGACATCGACCCTGCAAGCCAGGTGACCAATCAGGAGCTGAGCAACATGCTGTGGGCGGCGTGGGGAATAACCCACGACGGCAGCAAGCGCACCGTGGCCACGGCGCTCAACCGGCAGGAACTTAAGGTATATGTGATAACAGCCAGTTCAATAGAGCTGTACGACGCCGCAACCAACAGCCTCAGCACTGTGGCCACGGGCGACTTCCGCCATCTGGCCGGGAAGCAGGACTTTGCCAAGGGCGCGCCGGTGAACATAGCCTTTGTGGCCGACGGCGCAAAGCAAGACCGTGTGGACTTCCAGGCCTATGCGGCAGGCGCTGCGTCGCAAGACGTGTATCTGTATTGCGCGCAAGCCGGGCTGAAGACGGTGGTGCGCGCCAGTTTCGACGCCGACGCGCTGGGCAAGGCCATGAAGCTGGCCTCGGGCGAGCATGTGCTGCTGGTGCAGACGGTGGGAAGATAGTTGCAGCCTTAAGGCTTAAAAATTAGAGTTAACGGTTGGGGGGAACACTTTTCCTCGACTGGGCAGAATGGGCCTATAGGCCCAAAAAAAGAAACAAGGAAATGCAAAAGACTATAATGGCAGCGGCGGCCACCGCGCTGGTGTGGGCGGCCGCAAGCTGCGGCGGGGGCAGCGGCGAGAGCGACAGCGCACAGCCCGCAGCACCGCAGCCGCAGGTGGTGATTGACCCCGGCAAGGCCCCCGCGGCCAATGCTAAGGTGCACTCGCTGCCCACCCACATTGTGCCCGGCCGGCTGCGCGACATATTCACCGACAGCAACCATCTGCAATTGCGCGCGGCCAAGGCCAACGGGTTTGAGCCGATAGTGGACCTGCGATCGGCCTACAACCTGAAGTGCCCGATAGTGAAAATACACACTTGCGACGCCTACGTCCTCGACCCCATGCAGCACTCGCTGCCCTACCTGGTGCCGAAGGCCGCCGAACTGCTGCGCACCATAGGCAAGGCATTCAGCGACACCATTAAGGCGCGCGGCGGCAAGGCCTACCGCATTAAGGTGACCAGCCTCACGCGCACCGACTACAGTGTGGGCAAGCTGCTGAAGCGCAACCGCAACGCCACATCGCAGTCGTGCCACCGCTATGGCACCACGTTTGACATAAGCTGGATAAAGTTTGACTGCCTCGACCCGAGCTTTGTGGTGTCGCTCGAAGACTTGAAAAACATTCTGGCCGAGGTGGTGTATGACCAGCGGCAAAAGGGCAAGTGCTATGTGATGTTTGAAACCAAGCAGGGCTGCTTCCACATCACCGCACGCTGACCGCAAGGCAGAAAAAAAGGAACAACATTAACGCATAAATCAGAATAAACAAAGCTACAAAAAAATGACAGAACAGAATGCGATTGCCAACTACTTGAAGTACACTGGCAACAAGAGCATCGACATAAAGGTGGCGCTCGTCGACATGGACGGAGTGCTGTATGACTCGATGAAAAATCACACACGCGCATGGGTGAAGCTGATGACCAAAAACGGCATCAAATGCACCCGCGACGAGTTTTACCTGTATGAGGGCATGACCGGCGAAGCCATAATCAAGCAGATATTCAAGCGAGGCGCCGGCAAAAACATTACCGACGACGAGGCCAAGGCCCTCTATGGCGTAAAGGCGCGCTATTTTCACGAGCTGGGCGAAGTGGGCAAAATCGCCGGCACCGACCAGATGCTGGCGGCCCTCAAGCAGGCCGGACTTGAATGCGTGCTGGTGACCGGTTCGGGCCAAAAGTCGATACTCGACCGCATCGACACCGACTTTCCAGGTGTGTTCAGCGACAAGCGCATAACCAGCGCCGACGTGAAGCGCGGCAAACCCAACCCCGAGCCCTACCTGAAGGGAATGGCCAAGGCCGAAGCCAAGGCCAACCAGTGCATAGTGGTGGAAAACGCCCCGCTGGGCGTGCAGGCAGGCCATGCGGCCGGCTGCTTCACAGTGGGTGTGACCACAGGCCCCATTCCCGAGAAAGACCTCTACAAGGCCGGGGCCGACATAGTGTATGCCGACATGAACGCATTCGCGCAGGCGCTGCCCGGACTCATCGAGCAGTTCAAGGCCACGCAGCAACAATAAGTAGGACACAGCAAACAGACACATGGCAACCATGGGCAAAGAGCAACAACTGCACTTCACCAACGACGTGAGCGCCGCACTCAGCAGCATCATAGCCGCCGAGCGGCCCAACCGCACCTTTGTGCTGGCCGACACCAACACCGAGCGGCTGGTGATGCCGCAACTGGCCATCGACGGGGCGCAGACACTGGTGATGGGCGCCGGCGACACGTGCAAGACCCTTGACTCGCTGAGCAGCGTGTGGACGCAGCTGGGACAGGGCGGGGCCACACGGCACTCGATGCTGATTAACGTGGGCGGCGGTGTGGTGACCGACCTTGGCGGATTTGCCGCAGCCACCTTCAAGCGCGGCATGAGGTGTGTGAACGTGCCCACCACACTGCTGGGCGCGGTCGACGCTGCCGTGGGCGGAAAAACGGGCATAAACTTCGGCGGGCTTAAAAACGAGATTGGCGCGTTTGCCCCAGCATGCCATGTGGTGATTTCCACACGATTCTTCGGCTCACTGCCCGAGCGCGAAGTGAAGTCGGGCTTCGCCGAAATGCTGAAGCACGCCATGCTCAGCGGCAACGAGGCCATGGACAGCCTGCTCGGCTACGACCTTGGCGCGCCCGACCCCGAGCGCCTGCTGCAGCTGCTGCAGCACTCGGTGGAGGTGAAAGAACGCATAGTGAGGCAAGACCCCGAGGAGCACGGGCTGCGCAAGGCCCTGAACCTGGGCCACACCGTGGGCCACGCCCTGGAAAGCACCGCGCTGAAGCGCGGCAAGCCCGTGCCACACGGATATGCAGTGGCGTGGGGGCTGGTGGCCGAAACGGTGCTGTCGCACCTGCGCCTGGGCTTCCCAAGCGCAAGGCTGCACCGCCTGGCGCAGATGGTGCGCGACAACTATGGCGCCATGCCCATAACCTGCGACGACTACCCCAGCCTGACCAGCATGATGCAGCACGACAAAAAGAGCCTCAACGGCGAAATAAACTGCACACTGCTGGCAGCATGCGGCGACATACACATCGACCAAACGATAGCCGTTGAAGAAATGAATACGGCACTCGACATATTCCGCGACCTTATGGGTTTATGAGAAAAGGTAGGGGGACTTTAAGTCCTGACTAAGGGAGACAAAGCATGCAGCTCCGTTCGTTGAAGAAAAAGCCGAGTTCGCTGAAACTGGCTTGCATTTACCGAAAAAGCATTATACATTTGCGCAACGGTTCTAAGGACAGGAAAAACAAACCCTGTTTTAGTCTTGCCTAGAATGCTATAACATTCGAAGATGGCAACAAGTAAGATTATCTCATAATGTGCGTGAGGCCCACGATGTTGATATCGGCAGCCTCATTTTTTTGCCCCTATACCTACCGATTGCGGTAGCTGGCGGCACAACACCCATAACATTGATAAAAAACTGGGCCTGCGATATAATTATCGCAGGCTTTTCACGTTAATAAAATATTATATTGTGCTTAATAATGATGAAGACAAACGTGAAATCGCTGATGCTGACACTGCTGTGCATGCTCATGGCTGTGGCCGCTGCGGCGCAAGTGACCATAAAAGGGAAAGTGACCGATGAAACGGGCAGCCCCGTGGGATTTGCCACCGTGAGGGTGCTGGGCACCACCGTGGGCGTGAACACCGACCAAAAAGGCGACTACGAGCTGAAGGTGCCCGAGGCCGACACCGTGATGGTGGAATTCACCTGCCTGGGCTACAGCTCCATAAAGCGGCAGCTGCTGAAGCCGCGCGGCACGGTCACGCTCAACCCCAAGATGTATGAGAAAACCCACGAGCTAAACACCGTGGAGGTGACTGAATACCGCCGCCAGACCAACACCATGCAGAACATCGACGTGGACAAGGTGAAACTGACGCCCGATGTGGCAGGCGGCGGAGTGGAGAGCGTGCTCACCACCCAGGCCGGCGTGAGTTCGAAAAACGAGATGAGTTCGCAATACATGGTGCGCGGCGGCACATACGACGAAAACAGTGTATACATCAACGGCATAGAAATCTACCGCCCGCAGCTAATCAGCTCGGGCCAGCAAGAGGGACTTAGCATCATCAACCCCGACTTGGTGAACCAAGTGACATTCTCAACCGGCGGCTTCAACGCGGAGTATGGCGACAAGATGGCCTCGGTGCTCGACATCACTTACCGCGAGCCGCAGGCATTCGAAGGCTCGCTCGCAGCCAGCCTGATGGGCGGCAGCCTGTCGCTGGGCCAGAGCAGCGGCAAGTTTTCGCAACTGCACGGATTCCGATACAAACGCAACTCGTCGCTGCTGGGTTCGCTCGACAGCAAGGGCGAGTATGACCCGCAGTATTTCGACTACCAGACCAACCTCGTGTTCAAGCCGTCGAGCAAATTCAAAGTGTCGTTTCTTGGCAACGTGTCGATCAACGACTACCGCTTCACGCCCGAAAACCGCGAGACCAGCTTCGGTACATCGACCAACGCCAAGACATTCAAAGTGTATTTCGACGGTCACGAGAAGGACAAGTTTCAAACCTACTTCGGCGCGCTCAACCTCAACTACCGCCTTAACAAGGGCAACGACTTCAGCCTCACCGCATCGGGCTACCAGACCAACGAGCTGGTGGCCTACGACATTCACGGCGAGTACTGGCTCGACGAGGCCGGCACAAGCGGCAGCGGCAGCGTGGGCGGCGAGCTGGGCGTGGGCAAATATCACGAGCACTCGCGCAACAGGCTAAAAATAAGCGTATTCAACGTGGGCCTGAAGGGCAACACATCGCTCAACCACAACAACTTCACCTACGGTCTGAACCTGAGGCGCGAAACCATCTACGAGCGGTCGCGCGAATGGCAGTGGCGCGACTCGGCAGGCTACTCGCTGCCCCATGTGCCGGGCGAGGTGAACGTGATCTACAGCCTCACATCGCGCCACGACCTGAGCACCACACGCTTTGCAGCCTTTGTGCAAGACACCTACAAACTGATGACCGGCGCCGGCCTGCTGAGCATCAACGGCGGCGTGCGCGTGAGCCACTGGGACTTCAACAAGGAGACACTGATATCACCGCGCTTCAGCCTTGGATTTGTGCCTGAGCGCAACAACCGATTCTCGCTGCGCATGGCTGGCGGCCTCTACTATCAGGCTCCATTCTACAAGGAATACCGCATGCAGGGCACCGACTCGGCCGGCAACACCTGCATTGCGCTCAACAGCGACATCAAGTCGCAGCGCAGCGTGCACTTCATAGTGGGCGGTGACTACACCTTCCGCGCCATCAACCGCCCGTTTAAGTTCACCGCCGAGATGTACTACAAGCGGCTGAGCAACCTCATTCCATATGAGGTGGACAACTTGAAGCTGTCATACACCGGCGTGAACTCGTCGAAGGGCTACATAGCCGGCGTCGACTTCAAGCTGTTTGGCCAGTTTGTGGAGGGCACCGACTCATGGATAAGCTTCTCGCTGATGAAGACGCAGGAAGACATGGGCGGAGTGAAGGTGCCGCTGCCCACCGACCAGCGCTATAGCGTGGCGCTGTTTTTCACCGACTACTTCCCGGGCATTCCGCGCCTCAAGTTCAGCCTCAAGGCCATATTGAGCGACGGCCTGCCCACCACAGCTCCACGCAAGACCCGCGCCGACGGACACTTCCGCCAGCCAGCCTACAAGCGCGCCGACATAGGCTTGAGCTACATGCTGGTGGGCAGCGAGCACCGCCCCACAAGCGGCCTGCTGAGCCACTTCAAGAGCATTTGGTTGGGCCTGGATGTGTTTAACCTGCTCGACATTTCAAACGTGAGCAGCTACTACTGGATTACCGACGTGAACAACATCCAGTATGCCGTGCCCAACTACCTCACGCGCCGCCAAATCAACGCGCGCCTGTCGCTCACATTCTAAAAAAGCAATTCATATGACAACACAACGAATGGTGATAGGCATAGGAGAAGTGCTGTGGGACATGCTGCCATCGGGACCCAGGCTTGGCGGCGCGCCCGCCAACTTTGCCTACCACGTGGGGCAGCTGGGACTGCCCGCCGCGGTGGTGAGCCGCGTGGGCGGCGACAGCCTTGGCCGCCAGGCCGTAGAGCAGCTGAGCCAGCGCGGCATTGAGGTGGTGGCCGGAATCAGTGACTTGCCCACAGGCACCGTCGACGTGCAGCTCGACGCAGCCGGAGTGCCATCATACCAGATAGCCACCCCAGCTGCATGGGACCGCATAGAGTGGACGCCCCAGCTGCAAGAGGCCGCAAGCCACGCCCGCGCCATATGCTGGGGCACACTGGCGCAGCGCGGCCACTCGGCAAGCGCCATAAGGCAAGCGGCCACCTGCGCCCCACCCGACTGCATTAAGATATTTGACGCCAACCTGCGCGCGCCGCACTACAGCATGGCCACCATAGCCGAATCGCTGAAGCTGTGCAGCGTGCTGAAGCTCAACGACGACGAGCTGGCACTGCTGGCGCGCAACGGCCTTGCCACGGCCGGCAGCGGCGAGGTGGAGGCCTGCCGCGGCATACTGCAAAGCCACAGCAGACTGCGCATGGTGGTGCTCACCTGCGGCAGCCGCTGCAGCCACGTGGTGAGCGCCGACGGCACGGCATCGACCCTGCCCACCCCGCGCGTGAATGTGGCCGACACCGTGGGCGCAGGCGACTCGTTCACCGCCGCCCTGTGCGCAGCCCTGCTCAGCGGCATGCCCGCCGCCGAGGCACACCTCCTGGCCGTGGACGTGAGCGCATATGTGTGCTCGTGCCACGGCGCAATGCCAGCGCTGACGGCCGATCTAAAGGCGCGGCTGACGGCTGCCAAGTGATTTTTTGCGGCCACAAGGCGGCCAATTAGCGCAAAAAAGACTAACTTTGTGACTATATAGCAACATTTATAACAATTAACTACAAAAACAGACATAATCATGGCAAAACCCTACGTAATAGGCATCGACATGGGCGGCACTAACACCGTGTTTGGCATTGTTGACGCCCGCGGCAATGTGATAGCAAGCGACTCGATAAAAACGGCGAAGCACGCCGACATCAACGACTACATCGACGAACTCCACACCGAACTCACCCGCATAATAAAGGCCAACGACGCCGAAGGCAAAATCAACGGCATAGGCATTGGCGCGCCCAACGCCAACTACTTCACCGGCGTGATTGAAGACGGTGTGAACCTGCCCTGGCCCACCCCGATACCACTGGCCGACCTCGTGAGCCAGAAGTTTGGCATTCCATGCCTCATAACCAACGACGCCAACGCTGCCGCCATAGGCGAAATGACCTACGGTGCGGCACGCGGACTCAAAGACTTCATAATGATAACGCTGGGCACAGGCGTGGGCAGCGGCATAGTGATCAACGGACAGATGGTGTATGGCCACGACGGATTTGCCGGCGAGCTGGGCCACGTGATAGTGAAGCGCAACAACGGCCGCATTTGCGGCTGCGGACGCACTGGCTGCCTCGAGGCTTACTGCTCGGCCACAGGCGTGGCACGCACGGCGCGCGAGTTCCTTGAGATACGCAACGACGAATCACTGCTGCGCAATCTCGACATCAACTCAATCACCTCGAAAGACGTGTATGACTGCGCGGCCGCCGGCGACAAACTGGCCAAGGACATATTTGAATACACCGGCACCATTCTGGGCGAGGCGCTGGCCGACTTCGTGACGTTCTCTAGTCCAGAGGCGTTTGTGCTGTTTGGCGGCCTCACCAAGAGCGGCGACTACATTATGAAGCCCATAAAGGAGGCGTTTGACAAAAACATTCTGAGCATATACAAAGGCAAAGTGAAGATTCTGCTGTCAGAGCTCAAAGAGAGCGACGCCGCAGTGCTTGGCGCATCGGCGCTGGGCTGGGAAATCAAGAACAACTAACCCGCGCCTGCTCTACGCGCACCAACCATAACGGCCGGGCTGCCACCCACTCAATCACAGAGCGTGGCAGCCCGGCCGCATTTGTCGCTTTTGTTTTTTTGTATGTTAAAAACTTGATTTTTATTTGTTTTAGTGATAATTTTGCGCCAACAAAAGGAAAAAATTCAGAATAGAGAGAATATGAAACTACACATGCTACTACTGCCTGCTGCGGCCGCACTGTGCTCCGTTCAGGCCCAAGCACACGACTACAATGTGGCGTACACCGAAAGTCCCGGCAGCAAACTGACCCTGACGTGGGTCGACAACAACCTGGCCGACTTGCACTACTTCGCCCTGCCCAAGACGGGGACGCAGCAGTTTTTCACAGCCTCGAGCCTCAACCCGAGCTACGAGAGCCAGTATCCCAACAACAAGTTCAGCCTCGACCGCGTGCTCACCGAGTTCAACATTTCGCGCCGCGAACTGATGAATGGTGACGCCAACGCCACCAAGGAGGGCTGCACCACAAGCCAAGTGGTGCCCGAAGGCGCAAAAATCACCAGCCTCACCCTGCCCGGCCAGTGGCTGGGCGGCAGCAAAAATGCAGTGGTTGACGCCTACCTGAAGAATGCCAGCAACGGCACACTGAACGTGGACATGGGCCACGACGCCGTGGTGGCGCGCGCCGGACAGTGCTACGCCAATGCGCAGGCGGTGGAGCTGGGCCAGGACGGCAAGCTGATGGCGCTCACGCTGAATGACAGCAAGGGCACCCCATTTGCCTACGACGGCAACGACATGATTCTCTCCATCGACACGCAGGTGTCCGAGGGCGCAAGCCAGTTTGCATGGGCCACAGCCAGCGCCGAGAAGAATTTGGCAACCGCCATCCATGGTCAAAGCGCCGGCAAGGACGTGTTTAACACCAGCGCCGGCGAGAGCTATGGCACAGCCGGAGCAGTGGCCACATTCATGCAGCTGAAGCGCAACCAAGCTCCGGCCATCGAGGCCACCTACTACACCAACGACGTGAAGTTTAAGATTACCGACAACGAGGGCAACATCATCAACGACACCATCAGCGACAAGCAGCCCAACGGCCGCCCCTTTGTGCGCCTGAAGCAGGGCAACACCGTGATAGGCATCCACGAGGTGGACGAGAACGGCGAATATACATTCCAGGGCGTTGACTACACCAAGACCTACAACATTAGCGTGGCCAGCAACTCGTATGGCTACATTGAGACCGACGGCATCCGCTTCGACGACGCTGGCCGCAAGGTGGAAAACGACATAGTGGTGGAGGTGAAGTTCCACCTTATGCCCGGCTTCGAGCCTCCATTTGGCGGTGTGGAGAGCGTTGAGGCCAAAGCACTGAAAGTGTGGGGCGGCAACGGTGAGATTGGCATCGAGGCCGAAACCGCGACACCCATCACCGTGTGCGACCTCATGGGCCGCGTGGCACGCCGACTCACCGCCGAGCCCGGCCGCACCAGCATCGACGGGCTTGCGCCCGGCATATATGTGGTGAACCGCACCAAGGTGATAGTGAAGTAGGCCACACAGGCTACTACTCATGGAAAAAGCATTTCGCCCCGCTAAGCAGCAGTTGCTTGGCGGGGCGAAATGTTTGTTATGCGGGGACTCTGGTCAGCGGTCGAGCAGGCGTGTGAAGGGCTCGGGATAGGGAGTCTCGAAATGCAGCTCCTGGCCGGTGACGGGGTGGCGGAAGGCCAGGCGGTAGGCATGCAGGCACATGCGGCCGGCGGGGTCGCATGTGCTGCCATATTTGCGGTCGCCCACTATGGGGTGGCACAGCACGCGCATGTGCACGCGAATCTGGTTTTTGCGCCCCGTGTGCAGGTGCAGTTCGATGAGCGAGAAGCGGCCGTTGGTGCGCAGCAGGCGCCAGTCAGTGCTGGCCCACTTGCCGCCATTGTCGGTGCGCGAGCTCACAATGCGCATGCTGGGCGTGTCTTTAAGCCAACTCTCGATGTGGCCCTGCTCCTTGGCCATCTCGCCCTCGACCACGGCCACATAGCGGCGGTCGATGATGAGGTCGCGCCAGTTGTTGACCAGCATTTGCTGCACCTCCACGCTCTTGGCATACATCATCAGGCCTGAGGTGCGCACATCGAGGCGGTGCACCACATGGGCGCGGCAAAACTGGTGCGTCTGGGCAAAGTAGCTGTCGAGCAAATCCTTCATGTTGAGGCTCGATGCGCCCACGCCCATCGACAGCACCCCCTCGGTCTTGTCGACCACTATCACATCGCTGTCTTCATAGACCACCGTGTAGTAGCGTTCGCGCTGCTGGCGGCGCCCCTGGCGGGTGCCCTGGTCGGCATCGCGGCGCTTGCTCACCTGCACCAGCTGGCGTGGCGCAAGCGCAAAGTCGTGGCGGGTGACGCGCTTGCCGTCGACCAGCACGCCGCCGTTGGCCAGAATAGCCTTGGCCTTGCTGCGGCTGATGCCGCTGAGCTTGCGCATCACATAGTCGAGCAGGCCCGACTCTTCGCCTTCGCGCACAAGAAACTCGGTGTAGGCTGCCGCCGACTGCGGCACATTGTGGTTATGACTGCGGCGCATAGTGTGTGAGATTTAACATACGGGAATAAAAAAGCCTAAGCCCGGACACGCCCGACACAGACCACTGTGCCGGCACTCCCGGGCTTAGGCAACTTTCAATTATGCTTGTTTCGTTAATCATTTATCAAATATGTGGCGCAGAGTGCTGAATATGCGCTGGCGAATCGACTCCGACGGCTTCACGTTGGCCGAGTCGCGCAGCTTCTCGATGGCGGCGCGCTCGTCGGCGTTGAGGTTTTCGGGCACATACACCATCACGTTGACAAGCAGGTCGCCCGTGCCATATCCGTCGGGCGAAGGCAGGCCCTTGCCACGCAGGCGCAGCACACGGCCCGGCTGAGTGCCGGGGGCAACGGTTACGCGCACGCGGCCATCCACAGTGGGCACCTCCACCTTGCCGCCAAGCACGGCAGTGGGGAAGTCGAGCATCAGGTTATACACCAGGTCGTTGCCGTCGCGCATCAGCTGCTCGTCGCGCTCCTCCTCGACCACAATCAGCAAGTCGCCGGGAATGCCGCCACCGGGGGCGTCGTTGCCCTTGCCACTCATTTTCAGCGTCATGCCATCGGCCACGCCGGCAGGGATATTGACGGTGACCACCTCTTCGTGGCGCACGAGTCCCTGCCCGCCGCACTCGGGGCAGCGCTCCTTAATCACCTTGCCGCTGCCGCCGCAAGTGTGGCAGGTGGTCTGCGTCTGCATGCGGCCTAGCATGGTGTTTTGCACACGCACCTCCACGCCGCTGCCGTGGCACGTGGGGCAGGTGGTCTGCTCGGTGCCATTTTTGGCGCCGGTGCCGTGGCAGGCTGCACACGACACCATGCGTGGAATTCTGAGTTTCTTCTCGGTGCCGTGGGCAATGTCGCTGAGGGTGAGGCGTACGCGCACGCGCAGGTCGCCGCCACGGTTCACGCGACGGCCACGGCTGCTGCGGCCTCCGCCGAAACCTCCGCCGAATATGTCGCCCAAGCCACCACCAAATATATCGCCAAACTGCGAGAATATGTCATCCATGCTCATGCCGCCGCCCGAAAAGCCGCCGCCTGCGCCCTGGGCTCCGGCGAAGCCAAACTGGTCGTAGCGCTGGCGCTTGTCGGGATGGCTGAGCACATCGTAGGCCTCAGCGGCCTCCTTAAACTTCTCCTCAGCCTCCTTTTTCTCGGCATCGGTCTTGCCCTGCTGGCGGTCGGGGTGATACTTGATGGCGAGTTTGCGATATGCTTTTTTCAGTTCATCGGGTGTGGCGTTTTTGCTCACTCCGAGCACTTCATAATAATCTCTTTTGTTGTCCATAAGTCAAAAAAAATGTAGCTCCTTTTCTTCACGTTACTTGCCCACTACCACCTTGGCATGGCGCAGCACCTTGTCGTTGATCATATAGCCCTTGAGGGTTGTGTCGATTACCTTGCCCTTCATCTTCTCGTCAGAAGCCGGGAAGGTGGTGATGGCCTCGTGGTAGTCGGTGTCGAAGTCCTTGCCGGTGGAGTCGATGGCTTTCACATTGTTGCTTTCCAGATATTTAATGAATTTGTTGTAGATAAGGTTGATGCCCTCCTTTGCGCTGTCGAGGTCGTCGGCCTTGCTGATAGAGTCGATGGCGCGCTCGAAGTCGTCGACCACCGGCAGCAGGTTGCGCATGGCTTCCTGGCAGCCATATTTCACGAGGTCTTGCTTCTCCTTGAGCGTGCGCTTGCGAAAGTTGTCGAACTCGGCCATAAGGAACAGATATTCCTTCTTGGCCTGCTCAAGTTCCTTTTTAAGGCGTTCCACCTTTTCGTCGGCGGTTTCCTCTTTGGGCTTTTTGCCGTCGGCATCAGCCTGCTGAGTGGTTTCGGTCTCTGCAGCCTTTGCAGCCTGCTCGGCGGCCTGCTTGGATTCAGCCTCTTTCTGCTTCTTATCTTTTTCTTTGCTCATGATTGTATGTCGTTTTTTAATTTTCTTGTAGATAGATGTCATTCATTTCCTATCATTCAAAAATGCTGCCAACGCCGCAGTGGCGCACTGCATTGCGCGTGCACGCGCGTTAAAGGCCCAAAGGCATGACAAAATGTAGGCTGCCGGCAAAATTGCGCGCCGCGGCCTCTGCCAAATTGGCATTGTCGAAAATGCCGAATATCGACGAGCCCGACCCCGACATGGATGCATAGAGTGCGCCCGACCGGGCGATTTCGCTCTTGATGGCCGCCAATTGCGGATAGGCGGCAAACACGCTTGGCTCAAACTGATTGCGCACCCCGGCCGCCTGCCACTGTTCCACTGGGAGCGACAGCTGCTGCGTGAGCCGCGACTGCGACGGCTGCGGACTGACGCGCGAATAGGCCACTGCGGTGGGCACCGACACCTCGGGCTTGACCAGCAGCAGGGTGTAGCCGCCAAGACCGACGCTGGCCGGGCTGAACACATCGCCAATGCCTGTGGCCATGACGGGCTTGTTGTAGATGAAAAACGGGCAGTCGGCTCCAAGCGTAGCGGCCATCTGCGCCAGCCGCTCGCGGCCTATGCCGAGGCCGAACATCTGGTTGAGCATGAGCATGGCGTGGGCGGCATCGCTCGAGCCGCCGCCAAGGCCGGCCCCGTCGGGTATGTGCTTGTAGAGGTGCATGTCCACCTCGGGGGCACCGGCCTCGCGCTGCATAAGGCGGCATGCCTTCATCACCAGATTTTTCTCTTCGGGGCAGTCCACGGTGCGGCCATAGCAATGCAGGCGGGTGGTGGTGGCCGGCACTATTTCGAGCACGTCGGTCAGGCCCATTATGGGGTAGAACACCGTCTCCAGATTGTGATAGCCGTCGGGGCGGCGCTCAACTATGTTGAGTCCCAAATTTATTTTTGCGTTAGGAAAAGTTATCATCGGGCAGAAAATTATGTGTGTATTGATGTTGTTGCTGTTTTAATTGTGCGGTGCAAAGGCAGCGCCTTCAACCGCCGCACTAAAGCACCGGACTCATAAGGCGCACGATGCTCTCATACACCTTGTGGCGCAGCGGCCGCTTGTGCCACAATCCGGGGTTGATGCGCGTGCATTGCCTCATGTCGGAGGCAAAGACGGCAGCCATGCGGGCGTTGAACTGGCGGCTGTAGACCAGTGCGTTGCACTCAAAATTGTGCTCAAAGCTGCGGAAGTCGAAATTGGTGGAGCCGGTGGTGGTGAACTCGTCGTCGACAAGAATGAGCTTGGCGTGCAGCATGGCCGGCTCGTAGAAATACACCTTGATGCCGGCGTCGAGGCACTCGCGCACATAGCTGTAGGAGGCATACTTCAGAATCTTTGCATCGGGGTCGCGCGGAATCATGAGGCGCACGTCGATGTGGGCCAGGGCGGCCGCCTGCAGCGCCTTTAGCAGGCTGTCGTTGGGCAGGAAATATGGCGTCTGCACATACACGCGGCTCTTTGCCCCGCTGATGGCCTTTAGCAGCACCAGCGATATGTTGCTCCACTTGCCGGTGGGCCCGCTGCGCACCAGCTGCACGCCGTCGGGGGCATCGTGCCGCACGCCCTGGTAGTGCACGGTGGGCTCGCCCAGCAGCTGATGGCATGTGAAGTTCCAGTCGACGGCAAACGAGTATTCAAACCCGGCCACGGCCTCACCCACCACGCGCAGGTGGGTGTCGCGCCAGGCCTCCCCACCCCGCCTCGTGGCCCGCACATAGCGGTCGGCAATGTTCATGCCGCCAATGTAGCCTATGCGGCCGTCTATGACGACTATCTTGCGGTGGTTGCGCCAATTGATGCGGTTGGCCAGTTCGGGAAAAGTGACCTTGAGAAACGGGTAGGCCTCGACCCCAGCCCGGCGCATGCGCTTAAACAGGCGGGCATTGAGGCGGAACGAGCCCACGTGGTCGTAGATGACGCGCACCTTCACCCCCTGGCGCACCTTTTCGATGAGCAGGTCGGCCAGGGCGCGTCCAGTGGCGTCGTCCTCGAAAATGTAGTATTGCAAGTGCACATAGCTGCGGGCGGCAGCTATGTCGCGCATCAGAGCCTGCATTTTGTCGCGCCCTGCGGTGAACACATCGATGCTGTTGCCCGGAAAGTAGTGGCAACCGCCCAAGCGGCCCACAAGCCTGATTATCTGCTTGCTCTCGGTGGTGAGCGGCAGCGAGTCGATGTCGATTGTGGGGAACTCCTCGCGGCTGCGCAGGGCCTGGCGGTTGCGGCGCGAAATCATGCGCACGCTCTTCAGGCTGCGTCCGAAAAACAGATACAGCACCATGCCCACCACCGGCAGCAGCAGGAGCACCGTGACCCACGCAAGACTCTTCACGGGGTTGCGGTTTTCGCTCACCACCACGCCTATGATGCCGAGAATGGTTAGGAAGTAGAGCACTGTGAGCCCCACAAACACCTGATGAGCATATGGAAAAATTTCGGCCAACAACATAAACTGCGCGATTTGCGTAAAAAACATTGCGCTAATTTAGCGATTTTTTGCGACACAGGCGTTTTTTTCCCGGCCGAAAGTGTCACTGCGGCCACTACGGCTGATTCTTTAACCCAGGCTTTACCCCTGCATGGAGGTGCGGCATGCAATAAATGTGGCACCGGATGCGTTATGTTTTCTAAGGGCGGGCGCAAAAAGCGGCTGCCCGAAAAACGCTATTCACCATCAACTGCAATGAAGAGATATCTGCACATAATACTGGCACTGGTGCTTGGAGTCATGGCTCTGGGCTCGCTGGAGGGCTGCAAGCAGGCCAAGCTGCGCGACGCCGATGAGGCATATGACCGAGGCGAATTTAACGACGCCGCCAACATCTACCGCAAGGTGTATAACCGCCTGCGCAAGAAGGAAGACCGCACCATGCGCGGCGATGTGGCCTACCGCATGGGCCTGTGCTACCAAAGGCTGAACCAGAGCGCCAAGGCTGCGGCCGCATTTCAAAACGCGCTGCGCTATGAGTACCCCGACAGCATGGCATACTACTATCTGGGCCACGCACAACAAATGTGCGGGCAGTATGCCGCCGCCATAAAGAGCTACAACGAGTTCCTCACCTGGAAGCCCGACGACCGCCTGGCGCAAGTGGGGCTGCGCGCCTGCCGCATGGCCCCGAAGTGGAAGGAGGAGGGGTCGCGCTACACGGTGAAAAACGCGCGTCTGTTCAATTCGCGCCGGGCCGACTTCTGCCCAATGTTTCTCGACAAAAACGCCGACGTGCTCTATTTCACGTCATCTAACGAAAAGTCGAAGGGCGAGAAGCCGAGCGAAATCACCGGCACCAAGAACAGCGACGTGTATTTCGC
Source organism: uncultured Muribaculaceae bacterium (assembly GCA_934667475.1). GTDB lineage: Bacteria > Bacteroidota > Bacteroidia > Bacteroidales > Muribaculaceae > Sodaliphilus. The sequence goes on from CAKUMB010000003.1 coordinate 160,316, forward strand.
AAAAAAGGACGAGAAGGGCAACTGGCAGCGTCCGCAGGCCGCCGAGGGCGAGCTCAACACCGAGTTTGACGAGGGCATAACCACCTTCACCCCCGACGGCACCACCATGTATTTGGCCCGCGCCGACCGCAAGCAGAACTCGGGCACCTCGGTGGAAATCTACAGTGCGCAGCGCAGCGAGGCCAAGTGGAGCGCACCCGTGAAGGTGGAAATCACGGCCGACACCCTATCGGCCTACGACGACCCAGCCGTGAGCGCCGACGGCAACTGGCTGTACTTCTCAAGCGACATGCCGGGCGGCCAGGGAGGCAAAGACCTGTGGCGCATCAACCTGAAGGACCCGCACGGCACCCTTGAGAACCTGGGCGACCAGATAAACACGCCTGGCGACGAGCGGTTTCCCTACTGCCGCACCGACAGCGTGCTGTATTTCGCCAGCGACGGCCACGCGGGCTTCGGCGGTCTGGACCTGTTCAAAGCCACGCTGCAACCGTCGGGCAAGTGGAACATTGAAAACATGGGCGCGCCCATCAACTCGAGCGCCGACGACTTCGGCATCACATTCGGCAAGGGCGAGAGCGGCTTCTTCAGCAGCAACCGCAACGACGGCCGCGGCTATGACCACATCTACAGCTTCATAAAGCCCGACCTGAAGATATGGATATCGGGCTACGTGCTCGACAAAGACGAAGAGCCCGTGCCCAACGCCATAATACGCATAGTGGGCAACGACGGCAGCAACCAGAAGGCCGTGGCCAAGCCCGACGGCACATTCCGATTCGACCTGCAGCGAGGTGTGAGCTATGTGATGCTGGCCGGAGCCAGCGGCTACCTCAACGGCAAGCAGGAGTTCACCAGCGACATGGCCGAGGAAGACGCAGAATACAACGTAGACTTCATTCTGGCCGCCATGACCAAGCCGCAGGTGATAGAGAACATATTCTACGACTTCGACAAGGCGTCGCTGCGCCCAGCCTCGAGAAAGGCGCTCGACGGCATGGTGCAGGTGATGAAGGACAACCCCTACATAACCATAGAGATGGCGTCGCACACCGACCGCATAGGCACCGACCAATATAACAACGCACTGTCGCAGCGCAGGGCAAAGTCGGTGGTCGACTACCTGATTGCCCACGGCATCGACGCGGCGCGCCTGCGGCCCAAGGGCTACGGCAAGACGCGGCCCAAGACCGTGACCAAGCGCATTGCGCGCCTGTATCCGCAGTTCAAGGAGGGCCAGGTGCTCGACGAGGAATTCATCAAGACCCTCTCGAAAGCCGACCAGGAGGCCGCCGACCAAATCAACCGCCGCACCGAGTTCCAAGTGCTCACCACCGACTTCCAGCCCTTTGTGGAAGACCGCAAAGCGGCCGACGAGGGCGAGTGAAACCAGGGCGCACACTTGCCAGTGTGGTCCAAAGACACTAATTTTGCCAAGCGGGCACACTCGAGACAGAACTGGTGTGCCAGCAACGACATATAACGAAACAACAACACAGACACATAGACAAGAAAGAAATATGTTTTCAGGAATAGTAGAAGAAGCAGCACCAGTGGTGGCACTGCGCCGCGAGGCCGGCAACCTGCACCTGACACTGCGGTGCTCATTTGCCAGCGAATTGAAGATAGACCAAAGCGTGGCCCACAACGGCGTGTGCCTGACGGTGGTGGACCTGCCCGGCGACGGCACCTACACCGTGACGGCCGTGCAGGAGACCCTGGACCGCAGCAATCTGGGCGACCTTAAGGTGGGCGACGAGGTGAACCTTGAGCGCTCAATGCTGATGAACGGCCGCCTCGACGGCCACATAGTGCAGGGCCACGTGGACCAGACGGCAGTGTGCACCGGCGTGACCGAGGAAGACGGCAGCTGGCGCTACACTTTCAGCTACGACGCCAGCCCCGAGATGGCGCGCCGCGGCTATGTGACGGTGGAGAAAGGCAGCGTGACGGTGAACGGCACCAGCCTCACCGTGTGCAACTCGCGTCCCGACGGCTTTGAGGTGGCCATAATCCCCTACACCCACGACCACACCAATTTTCACCAAATCGTCAAGGGCACCCGTGTGAACCTGGAGTTTGACATCATAGGCAAATACATTGCCCGGATGATGGAGTTCAACTCATAACCACAGCTGACCCTGGCAATGAAAAAAATAGGCATCATAAGCGACACACACTCGTATTGGGACGACCGCTACGCCGAGCACTTCAGCGGCTGCGACGAGATATGGCACGCCGGCGACATTGGCAACGAGCTGGTGGCCGACCGCCTGGCCGCCCTCGCACCGGTGCTGCGGGCCGTGTATGGCAACGCCGACGGCGGCGAACTGCGCCACCGGTTTAAGGAAATGGAGATTTTCACCACCGAGGGGGTGAAGGTGGTGCTGACACACATAGGCGGCTACCCGGGCCGCTACGCCCCCGGAATACGCGACCGCCTGATGCTGTCGCAGCCCAAGCTGCTGGTGTGCGGCCACAGCCACATACTTAAAGTGATACCCGACCGCCAGCTGGGCGTGCTCACCATCAACCCCGGAGCCGCAGGGCGCCAGGGCTGGCAAAAGGTGCGCACACTTATGCTGCTCACCCTCGACGAGGGCAAGATAGCCGGCGCACAAGTGATAGAACTGGCAAGCGACCCGCAAGGGCTGCACGGAGGGGTGATAGGGTGAACGGCAACGGAAAGACGGCAGCCGGCGAAGAGGGCCGCAAACTGTGGTATGCCCTGAGGGTGACCTACAACCGCGAGATGAAGGTGAAGGCCGACCTCGACAGCAAGGGCATTGAAAACTTCGTGCCCATGACGTGCCGCGCGGTGGAGCGCGACGGAAGGCTGGTGAAGCGGCTGGTGCCAAGTGTGCACAACCTGATATTCGTGCACATCGAGCCTGAGCGCATGCGCGCCTACAAGCAAACCACAGCCATGCCAGTGCGCTACATAATGGACGCCGAGCGGCGCCACCCCGTGACGGTGCCCGCCGACCAAATGGAAAGCTTCATTGCCGTGGCCGGCACGCTGAGCGAGCAGCTCATCTACCTCACGCCAAAACCGGGCGACTTCAGCAAGGGCGACCGGGTGCGCATACTGGGAGGCCCGTTCAAGGGAGCCGTGGGGCGCTTTGTGCGCGTCAAGGGCGACCGCCGCGTGGTGGTGTGCATCAACGGCGTGGTGGCTGTGGCCACCACATTCATCCACCCCTCGCTTATTGAGAGGCTAAACGACTAAACTGCAACAATGACTACAACCATTCAACCACAACCAACCACAGCAGCGGCGGCAGCTGCACCCAAGCGCCGCATCCCCTACTTCGACCTGATTAAAGGAGTGGCCATATTCATGGTGGTGATGGGCCACGCCCTCACCATGTGCATACGCGGCATCGACTCGGCCTTTGTGTTCAAACTGATAGCGCAGGTGCACATGCCGCTTTTCTTCTTTGTGAGCGGATATTTCACATTCAAGGCCACCAAGGCCGGCGGCTGGGCCGCGCCAAACCTGAAGAAGCGCTTCATGCAGCTGATGGTGCCGTTTGTCACCATGAGTGCGCTGTGGACTCTCTACTTCCCGCACAGCGGGCTGCAGTCGCCGCTGGCCACCAACCTGCACGACCTATACCAGTCGTACTGGAAAAGCGGCTACTGGTTCACCCTTTGCCTGTTTGAGCTGATGCTCATCTACTGGCCGCTGAGTCGCCTGCTGAGCCGCCTGCACCGAGTGTGGCTGCAGGTGGCTGCAATGCTGGTGGTGTATGGCGTGCTGATAGCCCTCAGCGTGACGCTTGCCGACGAGGACGCCAACGTGGACTGGGCGGGATTCGGACTGCTGGCACAGTTCTACCCAGTGTTTATGATAGGCGCCATGGCCCACCGCCTGCACGAGGGTTTTGAGAGGCTGCGCAGCAGGCAGTGGTGCGTCACCGCCTCGGTAGTGGGATTCGGCGCACTGTGGTATGCGTTGGTGTATCCGTGGGACATGCCGTGGGGCGAATGCACCGCGGCGGTCACAGCCATAAAGTTTGCCGCCATGCCGGTGATGCACTTCGCCCTTGTGGTGGTGGCGCTGGCGCTGGTTGAGCCGTGGAGCGCGCGCCAGTATGCCCCCGGTGTGCGGCCAAATACGGCTACCCGCTTCTTCCACCTGCTGGGCAACGAAAGCCTGGGCATATATCTGTGCCACTACTTCTTTCTGTTTCCGCTCACAGCGCTGCAAGAGCCCATGCGGCAGCTGGGGCTGCAGGCAGTGCCGCTCACCGTGGTGGCAGCAGCAGTGGCACTGGCGGTGACCGCCGCCACCCTGCTGGCCATAGCCGTGATAAAGCGCAGCCGGCCGCTGGCCTTCCTGCTCATTGGCCAAAGCCTGAAATAAAAGCGGCGCGGCAGAGCCGCCAAAACGATTTTTTTGCGTAAGTTTGCACTACAAAAAACAACATACAGCACTATATGAACGAGAACAACCAGAAAGTGGCACTCATAACCGGCATCAACGGGCAGGACGGATCGTATCTGGCCGAACTGCTGCTGGCCAAGGGCTATGAGGTGCACGGCATAATTAGGCGCAGCAGCGCATTCAACACAGGCCGCATCGAGCACCTTTACCTCGACGAGTGGGTGCGCGACATGAGCCAGAAGCGGCTGGTGAACCTGCACTATGGCGACATGACCGACTCCAGCTCGCTGATTCGCATCATCGAACAGGTGAAGCCCGACGAAATCTACAATCTGGCGGCGCAAAGCCACGTGAAGGTGTCGTTTGAAGTGCCAGAATACACAGCCGAGAGCGACGCACTGGGCACACTGCGCCTGCTGGAGGGACTGCGCATCACCCACCGCGAGAAGCTCACCAAGGTGTATCAGGCCAGCTCGGCCGAACTCTTTGGCAAGGTGGACGACCGCAGCGTGGGACAGAACGAGGACACCCCATTCCACCCGCGCAGCCCCTATGCCTGCGCCAAGCTGTATTCCTACTGGATTATGAAGAACTACCGCGAAAGCTACGGCATTTTCGCGGCCAACGGCATACTGTTCAACCACGAGAGCGAACGCCGCGGCGAAAACTTTGTGACGCGAAAAATCACATTTGCTGCGGCACGCATCATCTGCGGCCTGCAAGACAAGCTATACCTTGGCAATCTGGACGCAAGCCGCGACTGGGGCTACGCCAAAGACTATGTGGAGTGCATCTGGGCCATAATGCAGCAGCCCGAGGCGGGCGACTTTGTGATTGCCACGGGCGAAAGCCACACCGTGCGCGAGTTTTGCACACTGGCATTCCACTACGCTGGCATCGAGCTTGAGTGGCGCGGCAGCGGAGTTGACGAGAAAGGCGTGGACCGCGCCACGGGCAACGTGATAGTGGAGGTCAACCCCAAGTATCTGCGCCCGAGCGAGGTGGACTACCTGCGCGGCGACTCAAGCAAGGCGCAGCGGCTGCTGGGCTGGAACCCGCGCCGCACACCATTCGACCGCCTGGTGAAGCACATGGTGGACCACGACGTGCGCCACGTGCGCAAGCTCTACCACCTTTCGTAAAGTTGGAATTTATGACGACGGCAAGCATTCTCACGACCGCCTTACTCTCGCTGGCGGCCCTTACAGCCAATGCGCAGCATGGCGCTTGGAGTGGCAAAATCGACGTGATGGGTACAAAACTCCCGTTAGTGTTCAACTTCTCGGACAATGGCTGCACCATTGACTCTCCGGCACAGGGCGCAAATGGCATTCCGGCAAAGAAGAGCGTAGGCGATAACGGAACCATTAAGGTGAGCATTGACGTCATCGGCGCCTCTTTTGAGGGCAAAATGGAAGGTGACAGCATAAGTGGAATGTTCAGGCAGAATGGTATTCAATTGCCACTTACACTAAAGGCAGGCAAGCCTGAGGCGAAGCGTCCGCAGACTCCCGTTGCCCCTTTTCCTTATAAAGAAGAAAGCGTGAGCTTCACCAACAGCGGATTCACCCTTAATGGCACTTTAACCCTACCTGAAAACTGCTCGTGTGGCACACCGGTAGTGCTCATGGTGACTGGCAGCGGACAGCAAAACCGCAACGAGGAGGTGGCTGGCCACAAGCCGTTTGCAGTGATTGCCGACGCTCTCGCACGCAATGGCATCGCCTCGCTGCGTTACGACGACCGTGGATGGGGCGACAAGAGTGTGAACTTCACCAGCTTCACAACCAACGACTTCATGCAAGATGCTGAAGCCGGCTTGCAGTTGCTCAGAAAGCGGTTCAGCAATGTGGGCGTGCTCGGGCACAGCGAGGGGGGCACAATAGCCATGATGATTGCCGAAGAGGGCAAGGCCGACTTCATAGTGTCGCTTGCGGGCATGGCGGTGTCGGGCAAAAGTACACTATTGCAGCAAAACCGGCTGGCAATGTCGAGCCTTGGAATCCCAGCCGACAAGGCCGGCAAATACATCGATGTCATGGAGAAAGCACTCAGCGAGATTGCAAACGGGAAGAAAGCCAACGAAATAAGCATTGATGACTGCCCGGCCGAGTTGAAGCCGGTTATCACAAAGGCCTTGGCGCAAGGCGACAATCCCTATATCCGCTATTTCATAACTGTTGACGCAAGCAAGAATCTATCGAAAATCAAATGCCCTGTGCTGGCTCTAAACGGCACAAAGGACACACAGGTGGACTGCACGGCCAACACCACCGCCCTGGAGAAGGGGCTGACCAACTGCAAGCACACAATAAAGAAGTTTGACGGGCTGAACCACATGCTACAGCACTGCACAACTGGCAGTGTGGTGGAATACCCGCAAATTGAGGAGACAATATCACCAGATGTGTTAACCACAGTAATAGAGTGGATTAATGGATTAAGCAACTTTTCCCATCAATAGGTCGTATGGCCTCACAGGGCTTCCCGCCCGCACATTACCGCCACAAGATTGTCCCCCCCGATTAACACCACAAACGGGCCCGTTTAACACCACAAACGGTAGGGACGTGGCATGCCACGTCCGCCGCCACAACCCGAATCAATCATGTGTATTCGTTTGATAATAACAAAATTATGAATTACCGTCACCAATCTCACCAACGACATTTTTATTTTTGACACATAGTGGTTTCAGGGGGCTGGGTGGGGCTACGCCAGTCGGACGTGGCATGCCACGTCCCTACTGCAAACTTTCGGCTCACCCGATAAACCGGGGGGATTAAGCATATAGTTTAGTGAGTCTGAAGAGAAAGAATTTTATATCCGTTACA
>CAKUMB010000004.1 GCA_934667475.1 uncultured Muribaculaceae bacterium
GCGAAAATAGCTCAGTTGGTAGAGCGCGACCTTGCCAAGGTCGAGGTCGCGGGTCCGAGTCCCGTTTTTCGCTCTTTAATGTCCGGGTGGCGGAATTGGTAGACGCGCTACTTTGAGGGGGTAGTGATCATTGGATTGTGTGAGTTCGAATCTCATCTCGGACACTTAGTGAAGAGCCGCTGATTAGCATTGCTAATCGGCGGCTTCTTCTGTTTTTATCCGCCAACATAATCCCCATGTGAAAATCTACAAATTCCAAACCATAGTCAAATAGCCATGTTGCCCAATATAATTAAAGTGATGCAATTAGCTGATAGCAGGTTGTTTGCAAAACAATGACCGTTTATCTGAAAAATGCTCACACATGTCTGTCAGTCGACGACATATTCATCCGCAATGATTTGTGTAAACCAGCTGACTGCAAAAGCAGTGTGGCAATATGCGGCGGTGCGGGTTGCGAGAGTGGGGGAATTTTGCTACTTTTGCTTGTGGTAATGGGCTTTAGCCCGTAAGACGCAAGAAATCAGATATTGTTATGACTATATTCAGCAAAAACGCCATGATGGCGGCCGCCTTTTGCGGCATGTCTGTGCTAAGCGCGCAGGCTCTTGAAATGCAAGACTTTGTGCTGGCGCAAAGCCGCCCCTACACCATTGGCTCGGTGAGTCCGGCCAACGATGGCGGATGTTACTACCAGTTGAGTGCCGATGGGCAGAAAATAAGCAAATGCAGCTATAAGAGCGATGCCGAGGTGGCTGTGGCATTTGATGCCAAGGAAGCCCGCGGTGGCGAAAAGGTTGACTCGTGGGACGGATTTGAGATGAGTGCCGACGAGAGCAAAATTCTGCTCTGGACCAACTCCGAGCCCATCTACCGGCACAGCTTCAGGGCCGACTACTATGTGTATGACGTGCGCCACCGCAAGCTCACAAAGCTCTCCGATGCCGGCGGCGAGGAGATAGCCACAATGAGCCCCGACGGCCGCATGGTGGCCTATGTGAAGGACAACAATATCTACATAAGCAAGCTCGACTATGGCACGCAGGTGGCCGTGACCACCGACGGCAAAAAGAATGAGGTAATCAATGGCGTGCCCGACTGGGTGTATCAAGAGGAGTTCGGCATTCTTAACTCGCTCACGTGGTCGGCCGACAACCTGACGCTGGCTTTCATCCGCTGGGACGAGAGCCAGGTGCCCATGTACTCTATGACCATATATGGCGGCGACTGCAATCCGCGCGACGAGTATGCGCTGTATCCTGGCAAGTATGACTACAAATATCCCGTGGCCGGCGAGAAAAACTCGGTGGTGAGCGTCATGGCCTATGATGTGGACAACCGCACGCTAAAAAAGATGCAGTTGCCCATGGCCGACGACGACTATGTGCCACACATCGCCTTCAGTCCCGACCCCACCAAGCTGATGGTGAGCAAGCTCAACCGCACGCAAAACGATTTCAGCATATATGCCGTGAACCCGCGCAGCACCGTGAGCCACGTGGTGTATAACGAGAAGTCGACCACCTGGGTCGACAGCGAGCTGGCCAACCAGGTGCGCTACTACGACGGATTCTTTGTGATTCCGAGCGACAAGTCGGGCAACACCCACCTGTATCAGTATAGCCTGAGTGGTGCGCTCATAAAGCAACTCACCAGCGGCAACTACAATGTGACCGACTTCTATGGCTACGACGCCGCGCGCAAGCAGTTCTACTTCCAGGCCACCAATGGCGAGCTCAACCGCGTGGTGGCGAGCGTCGATGCCAGCGGCCGCACGAAGCGCATCAGTCCCGACAGCGGCACCACGGCGGCCACGGCCTTCAGCAGCGACTACACCTACTGCATAAGCAACTACAGCGACGCCCGCACGCCCAACCAGTATGCCGTGACTGCCACTGCCTCGGGCAAGCGCGTGCGCACCTTGCAGACCAATGCCGACTATGCCGAGAAATACACGCGCGCCGATGTGCCCAAGCGCGAGTTCTTCACCATGACCACCGACGATGGCGTGAAGCTAAACGGCTATGTGGTGAAGCCCGTTGACTTCGACCCCAACAAGAAGTATCCCGTGATAATGTCGCAATACAGCGGCCCGGGTTCGCAGCAGGTGCTCAACAAGTGGAAGCTCGACTGGGAGGAATACTTTGCCTCGCAGGGCTACATTGTGGCGTGTGTCGACGGCCGTGGCACCGGTGGCCGCGGCAAGGCGTTTGAGTCGGTTGTGTATATGAATCTGGGCAAATATGAGACCATCGACCAGCTTGCGGCTGCGCGCTACATGGCCCAGCAGCCATATGTCGACAAAGACCGCATTGGCATTTGGGGCTGGAGTTATGGCGGCTACGAGGCCCTGATGGCCATGTCGCAGCCGGGCAGCAAGTATGCGGCCGGTGTGGCCATTGCGCCCGTCACCTCGTGGCGGTTCTACGACACCATATATGCCGAGCGCTATATGCGCACTCCGCGCGAGAATGAGGCCGGATACACCGCCAGCTCGCCCCTCGAGGCTGCAGCGCAGCAAAAGGGCAAACTGATGGTGATGTTTGGCAGTGCCGACGACAATGTGCACATCGTTAACGAAATGCAGTATGTGTCGCGCCTCACAAGCCTCAACAAGCTGGTGGACATGATGGTGTATCCCAACATGAACCACAGCATCAACGGCTGCGACGTGCGCCTGCCGCTCTACCGCCGCGTGCTCAAGTTCTTCGACGACAACCTCAAGAACAAATAATCGGAGCCATGGCCCAGCACGACGACGAAATCCTGTATGTAATCACCGGGCCCACTGCCTCGGGCAAGACTGCCCGCGCCGTGAGCCTGGCCCGCGCCATTGGCGGCGAAATCATCAGCGCCGACTCGCGCCAGCTCTACCGCGGCATGGATTTGGGCACGGGCAAGGACCTCGACGAGTATGGCGACGTGCCATATCACCTCATCGACATCTGCCCGGCCGGCTACCGCTACAACTTGTTTGAGTACATGCGCGACTACGCTCAGGCCCTCGATGGCATCCGCTGCCGCGGCAATGCCGCCGTGGTGTGCGGCGGCACGGGCCTGTATGTGGAGAGCATTGTGAAGGGCATAGCCCTGCCGCCAGTGCCCGCCAACCCGCAGCTGCGTGCAAGCCTTGAGGGCAAAAGCCTCGACGAGCTTGCGCAGATACTGCGGCAATACAAGGCGCTGCACAATGTCACCGACGTTGACACCTGCAAGCGTGCCATCCGCGCCATCGAGATTTGCGACTACTACCACCGCAACCCCCACCTTAAGCAGCTCACCGAGCCTCGGCCACTGCGCAACGCCCTGATTATAGGCGTAGACATCGACCGCGACACGCGCCGTGAGCGCATCACTGCCCGCCTTAAGGCCCGCCTCGACGCCGGCATGGCCGACGAGGTGCGGCGGCTCATCGACGGTGGCGTGGCTCCCGACGACCTCATCTACTATGGGTTGGAGTATAAGTGGATCACGCGCTATGTGACCGGCGAAATCACCCGCGACGAAATGTTTACGCGCCTCGAGGCCGCCATCCACCAGTTTGCCAAGCGGCAAATGACGTGGTTCCGTGGCATGGAGCGCCGCGGCTTCACCATTCACTGGCTGCCGTGGAATCTGCCCGATGACGAGTTTAATGCCCGTGTGCTGCAGCTGGCCGCCGAGCTGCGCCAAAGCCTCGGCACGCAGCCATAACTGAAAAAAACTAAAGAGAGAAAAACAGATATCAATGACTACCGACCAACTGACGCCAATGCGAAAGGGAATTGTGGGTGTGCAATTCCTGTTTGTGGCCTTTGGGGCCACCGTGCTTGTGCCGCTGCTTGTGGGGCTCGACCCCGCCACGGCGCTTTTTTCTGCCGGACTGGGCACCTTCATCTTCCACCTTGTCACACGCGGCCGCGTGCCCATATTCCTGGGCAGCAGCTTTGCCTTCATTGCTCCAATGATTGCCGCCAGCAAGCAGTGGGGCATGCCAGGCACACTTGCCGGCCTGTGCGGTGTGGCGCTGGTCTACTTTGTGATGAGCGCGCTGGTCAAGTGGCAGGGTAGGCGGCTGCTCGACCGCCTGTTTCCGCCCGTGGTGATAGGTCCGGTGATAATCCTCATTGGCCTCACCCTTTCGGGCAGTGGCGTGAACATGGCCAAAACCAACTGGACTCTGGCTCTGGTTTCGCTTGCCACCGCCATTTGCGTGCTCACCCTTGGCCGCGGCCTCATCAAACTGGTGCCCGTGGTGTGCGGCATTGCTGTGGGCTATGTGGTGGCTTGCTGCATGGGTGTGGTCGACTTCGAGCCGGTGAAGCAGGCACCATGGTTTGCGCTGCCGTCGTCAATCGCCCACTTCCACTTGCCGCAGTTTTCGTGGGCGCCGTTCTTCTACATGATTCCCGTGGCCATAGCTCCCGTGATTGAGCACATAGGCGATGTGTATGTGGTGAGCGCGGTGGCCGGCAAAGACTTTGCCAAGTCGCCCGGACTGCACCGCACCATGCTTGGCGACGGCCTTGCCTGCCTTGCGGCCTCGTTTTTCGGCGGCCCTCCAGTCACCACCTACAGCGAGGTGACGGGTGCCATGTCGATCACCAAGGTCACCAGCCCGCAGGTGATACGCATTGCCGCAGCCACAGCCATAGTGTTTTCGGTGATAGGCAAGTTGTCGGCACTGCTGCAATCCATTCCGCAGGCCGTGCTGGGCGGCATCATGCTGCTGCTGTTTGGCACCATAGCCAGCGTGGGCGTGCAAAATCTGGTGCAGCACAAGGTTGACCTCAACGACACCCGCAATGTGATAATAGTGTCGGTGACCCTCACCATGGGCATCGGCGGCGCCGTGCTTCAGCTTGGCTCGTTCACCATGGCAGGCATTGGTCTGAGCGCCATAGTGGGAGTGCTGCTCAACCTGGTGCTGCCCAAGTCGAAGCCCAGCGGCAGCGATAGCCAGCAGTGACTTCAGCGCGGCCGTTGTCGCGCGAGTCCATAGGCCAGCAAAACAAATAATGCACACAATAAAACTTTAAACTATGAGCATCATACTGACTATACTTTTCTTGGTGGCGGTTGTCGTTGTCGCTAAGTGGATGATTGGACTTAAAATCAAACTTTTCCGCTGGTTTTGGGGCTATGAGGATGGCGAGGAGATGCCGTTTCTCATGAAGTTGTTGCTGTTTCACTGGCTGTTTGGCAGCCACGGTAGAGACGGCTCAGACTGAGGACCTCAGTGCATGTGCCTTAGCGCGCCGCGCAGAATGGGCACTGCGAGCAAAAACGAGCACACGTCGCACACCGCAGGGCATATTTCCACCCCGTGCAGCCCCATGGCCACAGGCAGCAGCAGTATGGCCGGTATGAAAAACAGTCCCTGCCGGGCCGAGGCCAGCAAATTGGCCCGCCACGTCATGCCCACCGTCTGCAGCATCATGTTGGCATACATGAATAGGCCTATCAGCGGCAGCGTCACCAGCTGCCAGCGCAGCGCCGTGGCGCCTATGGCCACCACTTGCGCATCGTTGCGGAAGGTGGCTATAATGCCGTGGGTGAAGCCGAAGCCCAGCACCGAGCACAGCAGCAGAAATGCCGTGCCCACCTTCACGCAAAACCACATTCCCTCCTTCACGCGGCCATACAGCCCCGCACCGTAGCAGAATCCGCACAGTGGCTGGTAGCCCTGCCCAAGGCCGATTATGGCGGCCATGACGAGCATGGTTATGCGGTTCACTATGCTCATTGCGGCAATGGCGGCATCGCCATAGGCTGCAGCTGCCACGTTCATTAGTATTGTGGCCACGCTGCCCAGACTCTGCCGCAGCAGCGACGGTGTGCCGCCCCCCAATATCTCCAAAAGGAAAGCCTTGCTGGGTGTGAAGTTGCGCCAGTGCAGCCTCAGGTTGTCGCCACGGTGCGTCATGGCCAGCAGCAGCGCGCAGCTGCCCATCTGCCCGGCCACGGTGGCACATGCGGCCCCGGCCACGCCCATGCCCGCCACGAATATCAGCAGCGGGTCGAGCACAATGTTGAGCACCGCCCCAGCCACCACTGCCAGCATAGCGTGGGCCGCGTTGCCCTGAAAGCGCAGTTGGTTGTTGAGCGTGAGCGAGGCCGTGCAAAACGGCGCTCCCAGCAGCACTATGCCCATGTAGCTCTCGGTGGACGGCAATATGGTGGGTGTCGATCCCAGGGCCACCGACAGCGGTGTGAGCAGCGCCAGTCCTGCGGCCATTATCACCACTCCCGTGCCAAACGACAGCACCACGCCCGTCACGGCCATGCGCTCGGCCTGACGCTGGCGCCGTGCCCCCAGTTCGCGCGAAATGAAGTTGCCCGACCCGTGGCCGTAGAAGAATCCTATGGCCTGAAGCACAAACATCACCGAAAACACTATGCCCACGGCCGCTGTGGCCTGGGTGCTGATGTAGCCCACAAAAAAGGTGTCGGCCAGATTATATATGCTGGTCACAAGCATTGTGGCAATGGTGGACACCGACATTCGGGCCACCACCCGTGGCACAGGGGCCGTGGTCAGGAAGGTGTAGTTGCTCATTTCCATAAGTGTGCTGCTATTATATGTGAAAAAAAACACTTGAGGCGCACGCCCACGGCCATTGTCCCGTGTTGCGTGCCCTCAAGTGAATAGTTGTGTTGCTATGAATGCGCTTGGGGGCGTGCTTGGTGCCCGCTCCAGGCGTGTGCGTCGAGTTTAGTCCTGCTTATAGTTGGCGAAGTCGGCGGGCTGGAATTCGGCAATGAATTTGGCGTTGGCGGCAACTTGTGCCTCGCCATAGTTCACATACACGTGGGCCGACTTGCTGAACAGCTCGGGCTTGTTGGTTGCATCGTAGATGAGCAGATAGCCCATAATGATGTGGCCGGCCATCTCCACCAGGCGGCGGGCCTGGAAGTTGACGTATTCGGTGTCGCCCACGGCCTTCACCGTCTCCACAGCCTTCTCATAAGTCTCAATCATCTTGTCGAGCTTGTCCTTGAGCGGCAGCATCTCGTCGCTGTAGGTGCCGGCGGCATACTCCTTCATCTGGGCCGAATAGGTGCCGGTGGTCACGTGGCGTATTGCGGCCACCACCTGCAGCTGGGTTGTGCCCTCATAGATGCTGGTGATGCGCGCGTCGCGGTAGATGCGCTCGCAAGCGTAGTCGCGCATGAAGCCCGAGCCGCCGTGCACCTGCACGCAGTCGTAGGCGTTCTGGTTGGCAAACTCGCTGGTCATGCCCTTGGCCAGCGGCGTGAAGGCGTCGGCCAGGCGGTTGTAGTGCTTGCGCTCGGCGCGCTCCTCGGGGGTGAGGGTGCGCTCGCGCGATATTGCGTCGTAGGTCTTGTACACATCCACAAAGCGCGTGCATTCATACAGAATTGTGCGCGATGCGTCGAGCTTGGCCTTGATGTTGGCCACCAGCTCGGCCACTGCCGGGAAGTTGATGATGGGCTGTCCAAACTGCTCGCGGCTGCGGGCATAGGCGTCGGCCTCGCGGTAGGCGCTTTCGCTCACACCCACCGACTGGGCTGCGATGCCCAGGCGGGCGCCGTTCATCAGGCTCATCACATATTTAATAAGGCCCAGGCGGCGCGAGCCGCAAAGTTCGGCCTTGGCGTTCTTGAACACCAGCTCGCATGTGGGGCTGCCGTGTATGCCCATCTTGTCCTCGATGCGGCGCACCGTCACGCCACCGTCGCGCTTGTCGAATATGAACATCGACAGGCCGCGGCCGTCGTGGCTGCCGGCCTCAGAGCGGGCCAGCACCAGGGCAATGTCGCCGTCGCCGTTGGTGATGAAGCGCTTCACGCCGTTTAGGCGCCAAGTGCCGTCTTCGGCCTCGGTGGCCTTGAGCATCACCGACTGCAGGTCGCTGCCGGCGTCGGGCTCGGTGAGGTCCATGGCCATGGTCTCGCCTGCGCACACGCGGGGCAGGAAGCGCTGGCGCTGATCCTCGCTTGCAAACTCGCATATGGTTTCGGCGCAGTCTTGCAGGCCCCAGATGTTAACAAAGCTGGCGTCGGCGCGGCTCACCAGGTCGGCTGCCATGATGTAGGGCACCAGCGAGAAGTTGAGGCCGCCATACTGGCGCGGCAGCGATATGCCCATGAGGCCGGCCTGCACCAGGGCCTTGAGGTTGGCCTCGGTGCCGCTTGCATAGCGCACGCGGCCGTTTTCGTGGTGCGGGCCTTCGAGGTCAACGTCTTTTGCGTTGGGAGCCACGATGTCGCCGCTGATTTCGCCTGCTATCTCAAGCACCTTCTCGTAGGAGTCCATTGCGTCCTCGAAGCTGAACGGGGCGTAGTCATACTTCTCGCACTCGGTGAAGTTGCGCTCGCGCAGTGTCACAATCTTCTTCATCAGCGGATGATTCAGATAATACTGGAGCGCCTTATTGTCGTTATAGAAATTTGCCATTTTTTGTGTTTGTGCTGATTACTTAGAGTTCTTTTTGTAATACTTGATGAGGCGCGGAATCACATCTTCCACATTGCCCGTAATCACGTAGTCGGCAATGTTGTTGATGGGCGCGTTGGGGTCGCTGTTGACCGACACTATTATCGAGCTGTCCTGCATGCCGGCCACGTGCTGAATCTGGCCCGAGATGCCGCAGGCTATATACAGCTTGGGGCGCACGGTGACGCCCGTCTGGCCAATTTGGCGCTCATGCTCGGTGAAGCCTGCGTCCACTGCGGCGCGCGAGGCGCCCACCTCACCGCCCAGGGTTTCGGCCAGCTCATAGATGAGCTTGAAGTTCTCCTTGCTGCCCACGCCATAGCCGCCGGCCACAATTATCGGAGAGTTCTTTATGTTGATTTTCGACTTCTCCACCTCGCGGTCGATGATTTCCACCACATAGCTGGCCTCGTCGATGTATTTCTTGGGGTCGAGGTCCACCACGGCGCCCTTGTAGTTGGCGTCATAGATTTCCTTTTTCATCACGCCCTCGCGCACGGTGGCCATTTGCGGACGGTGCTCGGGGTTGACGATGGTGGCCACAATGTTGCCGCCGAATGCCGGGCGAATCTGATACAGCAGGTCCTTATACTCCTTTTTGCTGATGGGGTCGGTGTGGTCGCCTATCTCCAGTGCGGTGCAGTCGGCGGTGAGGCCGCTGTGCAGGCACGACGACACGCGCGGGCCCAGGTCGCGGCCAATGGTGGTGGCGCCCATGAAGCAGATGCGCGGCTTTATTTCCTTAAACAGGTTGATCACGGCCTGGCTGTGGGGCAGCGAGGTGTAGGGATACAGGCGGTCGTCCTGCACCTTGTAGACCACATCCACGCCGTAGGGGAACAGCTGGTTTTCGATGCCCTCAAGCTTGTCGCCAATCACAAGCGCTTCGAGCTTTATGCCGAGTTGCGAGGCAAGGGCGCGGCCCTTGGTGAGGAGCTCAAGGCTCACATCGGCCACGTGGCCCTCATCATACTCGCAGTATACTACTAAATTATTCTTGTCTTCCATTTTTTTGTTCTGAGAAAAAGTTGAATGTGTGTTAGCCGATAATGTGGTCGGCGATGAGTTCCTTCACAAGGCCTTCGAGCTGGGCTTCGTCTGCACCGTCGAGACGCTTTGCCTCCTTGGCTTGGAACACCACGTTGACCACTGTCTTAACCTTGGTGGGCGAGCCCTTGAGGCCAATCTGCTCAGGGTCGGCCTTTATGTCGGCTGCGCTCCACTCGCTCAGCTGCAGATAGCTGCGGCTGTCCACCAGCTGCTGCACCTTCTCGTCGAGCTTGGCCTTCTCGCTGGGAGTGGCCGCATATTTGAACTTCTGCACCAGGCGCGCGTTGCGCGGGCGGCAGGCGTCGGCGGTGCCGTTCACGGTCACCACCAGGGGCAGCGGGGCCTCCACGGTTTCAAATCCGCGCTCTATGCGGCGCTTTATCACAGCCTTGCCGCCTTCCACCTTCACGCTCTCGGCATAGGTCACCTGGGGCAGCCCCAGTTTCTCGGCCACCTGCGGGCCCACCTGGGCGGTGTCGCCATCGATGGCCTGGCGGCCGCCTAAAATTATGTCCACCTTGCCAATGTGGCGGATTGCCGTGGCAAGCGCATATGAGGTGGCAAGCGTGTCGGCGCCGGCAAGTGCGCGGTCGGTGAGCACGATGCCAGTGTCGCCGCCGCGATACAGACTCTCACGAATCATTTCGGCTGCGCGCGGCAGACCCATGGTGAGCAGCGTGATTTTTGAGCCGGGATTCTGTTCTTTAAGTTGTAAAGCCTGCTCCAGGGCGTTGAGATCTTCGGGGTTGAAGATTGCCGGCAGGGCCGCACGGTTGATGGTGCCATCGGCCTTCATCGCATCTTTACCAACATTACGAGTGTCGGGCACTTGTTTGGCCAACACAACGATATTCAAACTCATAATAATTTAGATGTTATGTTTAGTTTTTATATTAATGCTTGCTTATGTGGCCGGCGCAGCTGTTTTCAAGGGTTGAAGCCGGCTGTGGTTTCTCTTCGTTGCACAAAAAACCATTAAATATTCGCAAATTTACGCAAAAGCGCACACAACTCAAAGATATTCAGCCGTCAATTAAAAATAATTAAGTTTTGCCCCACAGCGGGGTGGGGCAGTGCGCCGGCTATTGCTGCTGCGGGCCGTCGTTGGGCGTAGCGCCGCCCCACAGCTGGTCCATGCGCGCCTTCATGCGGTCTTCGGCGGGGTTTGGGCAGGCCTGCCACAGCTTGGCGCGCCCAATCTCGTCTGGCAGGTAGTCCTGTCGCACGAAGTGGCCGGGGTAGTCGTGGGCATACTTGTAGTCCTTGCCATAGCCCAGCTCTTCCATGAGCTGCGTGGGCGCGTTGCGCAGGTGCAGCGGCACGGGCACATTGCCCGTCTGCTTCACCAGCTGCAGGGCCGAGTTGATGGCCATGTAGGCCGAGTTGCTCTTGGGCGACGTGGCCAGATACACTGCGCACTCGCTGAGTGGAATGCGCCCCTCGGGCCAGCCTATTTTGCTCACCGCGTCGAAGGCCGCGTTGGCCAGCAGCAGTGCGTTGGGGTTGGCCAGGCCAATGTCTTCAGCGGCCGATATCACCATGCGCCGCGCTATGAACTTCGGGTCCTCGCCGCCTGCAATGAGGCGCGCCAGCCAGTAGACGGCCGCATCGGGGTCGCTGCCGCGAATCGACTTGATGAAGGCCGAGATGATGTCGTAGTGCATTTCGCCGTCCTTGTCAAAGGCAAGCGGGTTTTGCTGCAGTCGCGACGTCACTACCCCATCGTTGATCACAAACGGCTCGTGGGTGCTGAGCGACTGCATTATAAGGTCGAGTATGTTGAGCAGCTTGCGCGCATCGCCGCCCGAGAAGCGCAGCAGCGCGTCGGTCTGCTCGATGCGCACCTCGCGGTCGGCAAACATGCGGTCGGTCTTCACCGCGCGGTGCAGCAGCTCCAGCAGGTCGTCCTTGCCCAGCGGGTTGAGGACATACACCTGCGCGCGCGACAACAGCGGCCTTATCACCTCAAACGACGGGTTTTCGGTGGTGGCGCCTATCAGCGTCACCGTGCCGTCTTCCACCGCCCCCAGCAGCGAGTCTTGCTGCGACTTGCTGAAGCGGTGAATCTCGTCGATAAACAGAATGGGGCGTCCCTTCGAGAACATGCTCATCTGGTCGGCGCGGCAGCGCGCTATCAGGTCGCGCACCTCCTTCACACCGGCCGTGACCGCACTCAGTGTGTAGAAGGGCACCTTGGTCTGCTCGGCAATGATTTTGGCCAGCGTGGTCTTGCCCACACCCGGCGGGCCCCACAGGATGAACGACGATATGTTGCCCGTCTCAATCATGCGGCGAATCACCGCTCCCTGGCCCACAAGGTGCTTTTGCCCTATGTAGTTGTCGAGCGAGGTGGGCCGCATCCGCTCGGCCAATGGTTCGAATTTCACTGTATGCCTTTCCTTGAATTGTGAATGATAATGTTTGGCAACGCTAATTTAGCCAAAAAAATCCACCAAAGCAAGCCGCGCCCCCTAAATCACACCGCCCGCTGCCGGCTGCGCGGGAACTGCAGCACTATCGACAGCGCCACGGTTGCGGCCAGCGACCATGCGTAGTATTGGTAGGGCAGAAACGCCACGGGGCTCACCTTGGCCAGGCCGGCAGCCAGCAACGACTGCGCCCCATAGGGGATGATGCACTGCGTGATGCACGAGCACGTGTCGAGCAGGCTTGCCACCTTGCGCGGGTCGAGGCCGAACGTCGACGCTATGCTGCGCGAAATCTTGCCCACGGTGATGATGGCTATGGTGTTGTTGGCCGTGCACACGTTCACCAGGCTCACCAGCACGGCCACCACGGCCTGGGCGCCGCGCACTCCGTGTATGCGCCGAGTGAGCATGCCTATTATGTATCGTATGCCGCCGTTGTGGCTAATCACCTCCAGCAGGCCGGCGGCGAGCAGGGTGACTATTATCAGGTCGCTCATGTCCTTTATGCCGCCTCCCATGGTGGTGCACAGGTCAATCAGGCTGTGGCTGCCGGCGGCCAGTGCGAGGCAGCTGGCTATGCCCATCGACAGCACCACCAGCACGTTGACTCCAGCCACCGCCAGCGCTATCACCACCAGGTAGGGCAGCACCAGCTGCCACTGGGCCACGGGGTGGGGTGTGTAGGGCATGGCTCCGCCCGTGCCGCCTATGGTGGCATACACGGCAAGTGTGACAAGTGCGGCGGGCAGAGCTATCCACAGGTTGGTCTTGAACTTGTCGTTCATCTTCACGCACATGTTGCGGGTGGCGGCTATGGTGGTGTCGGATATAAACGACAGGTTGTCGCCGAAAAATGAGCCGCCAAGCACCACCGACGCAAAAAACGGCACGCTGCCGCCGGTGGTGAGCGCCAGTTGCTGGGCAAACGGCGTGAGGGCCACCACCGTGCCCACCGAGGTGCCTATCGACATTGATATGAAGCACGCCGTGAGAAACATGCCCGGCAGCAGAAACCACGATGGCAGCACGCGCAGCGCGAGGTCGACCGTGGCGTCGACCGCCCCGATTCCGTTGGCTATGGCCGAAAACGCACCGGCCATGATGAAAATCCATATCATGTAGAGGATGTTGCTGTTGGCCGCTCCGGTCGAAAACACCTCGATGCGTTCTGCCACCTTCATGCGGGGCATGGTGGCCATGGCCCACACCGAGGCCACGATGAAGGCTATCGACAGCGGCATTTTGTAGAAGTCGCCGATGGCCGCCGACACGGCCACGTAGAGCAGCAGAAACACTATGATGGGCGACAGGGCAAGCAAGCCTCTGCCATGCCCCACCACCATCTCATTCTGGCCACCTGATGCGGCGGCTGTGTGATGCAGATTGTTCATAAAGTGATTTTTCGCAGTTAAACTATATGTTTCTATAAAAATGTTGTAGATTGCGCTGCAAAATTACTTCATAATTCTGTATCACGGAAATAATTACGCTGCCAATTGCGTGTGCGCTCAATGTTGGTTCTTGTCCACCCAGTCGTTATAGGCGCGCGTTTCGCGGAATGTTATCACCGGCGTCACCTTGTCCAGGGTGTTGCGGTTCACCACCGACTTTTGCGGGAAATCCCTCACCAGTTCGGGCTTCAGCCAGCTGTTGTTCCACATTGTGGCGTTGTGGCCCATCACCAGCTGGCACAGCGCCACACTGCTGTAGGGGTTGTGGTGCTGCTCCACGTCGGTGCTGTAGGTCATGTTTTGCAGCCACAGTTTGGTGTAGGTGGAGTTTGGCTGGTTGATGAGCTTTTCCCTCACCTCGTTGGCAATCCTGTTGCGGTCTTCGGGCTCAAGCGAGTTTGTCATGCGGCTCACCACCCTCAGCGCATAGTGTGCCACGGCCACATTCTCGATGGCAATCTGCACCGCCACCGCGCTCATGGCGCGCACGTTTTCCACCAGTTTGCCAGGCACCTCAATCTCTTTCTCGTCATCTTCGGGCTCTTTGAGCTTTCCATCATCGCCTATCACCCAAACTATCGTCTCCTTGTGTGGCTTCAGTTTCTTCTCAATGCGCTTGTCAAGGTCGCTGAGCATGGTGCGCAGCTGGCCCGAGTTGGGATATTTGCGGCCAAACAGCAACAGGAATATCAGGTGCTTCTGAATGCCGTCGAAGTCGCAGCCCTTTTTGTTGAATATGGGCGTGTTGGCAATGTAATACAGCTTGTCGGCCTTTATCGAGTCGGCCACCACATCGCAGGTGATGTGCGTCTTCGAGCTGTTCATCCTGAAGCTTAGCTCCTCGAGCACCTGCTGCAACATGTAGGATATGCGCTCCAGCAGGTCTTTGTTGTTGCAGAATATGCGGTAGTCGTCGCGGTAGCGCAATATCTCGTAGTCTTCCTTTATCTCTTCGCTTGTGAAGAGCTTTTGCAGCCGTTCGTGCAGCAGCAGGTCGGCATAGCCGAGCACCACCTCGGCCACCACGTCGAATGCGCAGCTGCCTTGCGGAATGCCTATGTTGCGCCCCTGCTGCATGTCGCTGAGGCACCTTATTACGCTCTGTGCAATGTCGTGGTTGGCGTCGGTGGCCTTGGCCGTGCCTTTCATCGACAGTGCCCAGTCGATGCTCTCGGGGTTGATTGAGCCGTAGCAGTTGGTGATGTCGCTCACAAACATGTAGCGGAACTTGAGCGACAGCTCCAGCGACCGCTGCTCAATCTCGTTCCACCAGTTGAGTATGGTGGCCGACTTGTAAAACGACTCCACCTCGTCGGGAATCACAGGCAGGGCGCACGACTTGATGTGCGGCACGCGGCACGCCTCGAAAAAGGCTTTTACGCGCTTCCAGTTGCCGGGTGCGCACAGTCCGCGCACCAGAAAGTAGTACATATAGGGGTTGCACAGCGTGAGCGGGCGCACCGCATACTTGCCGTCTTTGTTGAGCATGATGCCGAAGTTCACATCGTTGATGCCGGCCGGGGCGTTGCCCGACAGGCACTCTCCATAAGGCTTGTCGCCGATGGCCTTAGCCACAAATCGCAGCACAGGGTTGAAATCAAAGTATTCGGGCAGCTCAAAGTTGTGATATTGCTCCGACTTCATAAGGAAGTCCATGGCTTCGTCCGAATCAAGTGAAAGGATGTTTTTTGTCATAGCAGTTGAGTTATGGGAAAATTAAAAATGTCGTTATTCTGTCAGATTGCCGTGCAGAGCGGCAAAAACCGTGCCATTCACGTTCATGTCTGCATATTTCGCATGGCTCCTTGCCTGCACATTGCACCGCGGTTGCGGTCGCAAAGATAGCCATAATATCTCGAATGCGGGGCATTGCCGGGCGGCAATATTTTCACTGCCCCGGGGTGGCGTTTGCAACCAAGTTGCGAAAACCGTGCGGTAACTTTGCGGCAGAAAAGAGAAAAAAAACGAACAGAAAAAGAAAATTATGAAGGTCAACAAAAAACTGATTAGAATCATCGTGGCTGCCGTGCTGCTGGCAGTTGCCGCCGCGGTTGAGCACTATGCCGGCCTTGCCACTTGGCAACTGCTGCTGGTATATATGGTGCCTTATCTCATAGCCGGCTACGACGTGATAGCCGAGGCCGCTGAGAGCATTGCCCACGGCGAGGCCCTCGACGAAGACTTCCTGATGTGCGTGGCCACCCTGGGCGCGCTGGGCATCGGTTTCCTGCCTGGGGCCGATACCGAGTTTGCCGAGGCTGTGTTTGTGATGCTGTTTTTCCAAGTGGGTGAAATGTTTGAGGACTATGCCGAAGACAATAGCCGCAAGTCGATTTCACACCTTATGGACATCAGGCCCGACACCGCCAATGTGGTGCGTGGCGCCGAGGTGGCCGTTGTGGCTCCGGCCGAGGTGGCTGTGGGCGAGACCATAGTGGTGAAGCCTGGCGAAAAGGTGCCCATGGACGGCGTTGTGGTCGAGGGCGAGTCGAGCCTCAACACCGTGGCGCTGACTGGCGAAAGCGTGCCGCGCCCCGTGTCGGTGGGCGCCGAGGTGGCCTCGGGCTGCGTCAATGTGTCGGGGCTGCTGCGCGTCCGTGTCACCAAGACTTTTGGCGAGTCTACTGCGTCGAAAATCATCAATCTTGTGGAAAATGCGGCCGACAACAAGTCGCGCAGCGAGACGTTTATCACCAAGTTTGCCCGCATCTACACCCCCATAGTGGTGGGCGTGGCCGTGGTGCTGGCCATAGTGCCGCCGCTGCTGTCGGGCGCGGGCTTTGCCGCCGCGTTCCCTGTGTGGCTCAGCCGCGCGCTCACGTTTCTGGTGGTGTCGTGCCCCTGCGCGCTGGTCATCTCGGTGCCGCTCACATTCTTTGGCGGCATTGGCGGTGCCTCGCGCCGCGGCATTCTGGTGAAGGGCGGCAACTATATGGACACCCTTGCGCGCCTTGGCACGGTGGTGTTCGACAAGACGGGCACCCTCACCAAGGGGCGGTTTGAAGTCACTGCCGTGCATCCCGACAAGTGCGACGAACAACACCTGCTGCACCTCGCGGCCCACGTCGAGCGCTACTCTACCCACCCGATTGCCGCCTCGCTAAAGGCCGCCTATCCCAACGAGAACGACAGTTGCAAGGTCGACGGCATTGAGGAGGTGGCCGGCCATGGCGTGCGCGCCACGGTCAACGGGCATTTGGTGTGCGTGGGCAACAGCTGCATGATGGACGCCATTGGTGCCAAGTGGCACCAGTGCCACAAGGTGGGCACCATTGTGCATGTGGCCATCGACGGTGTGTATGCCGGCCACATAGTCATCTCCGACACGCTCAAGCCCGATGCCCCTCAGTCAATTGCCAGCCTGAAGGCAGCTGGGGTCGACCGCACGGTTATGCTCACGGGCGACCGCGCCGAGGTGGCGCAGGCTGTGGCTGCCGAAACTGGCGTCGACGAGTTCCGCGCCGAACTGCTGCCCGCCGGCAAGGTCGATGAGGTGGAGCGGCTGCTGGCCACCAAGCGCGCCGGCACCACGCTGGCCTTTGTGGGCGACGGCATCAACGACGCCCCCGTGCTTGCTCGCGCCGACGTGGGCATAGCCATGGGTGCTATGGGCTCTGATGCCGCCATCGAGGCCGCCGATGTGGTGCTCATGGACGACAAGCCGGCCAAGGTGGCTCTGGCCATAGCCATTGCCCGCCGCACCATAGGCATCGCCATGCAAAACGTGTGGTTTGCCATTGGCGTCAAGCTGCTTGTGCTGGCGCTTGCCGCTGCGGGTGCCGCCACAATGTGGATGGCGGTGTTTGCCGATGTGGGTGTCTCCGTGCTGGCCGTGCTCAACGCCATGCGCGCCCTCAGCGTGAAGCAGTAGGGCATAGGCCGACTGACAAGAATCAACGGGGGGGAAGCATCGTCGCGCCATGCGGCCACAAGGCTCTGAAGCAGAGCCTGGCCGTGGGCGCGACGATGCTTTTCATATTAATATATTGTGCCGCCTTGCAGCATATTTGGAAATCGTGCCGGCAAAAGCAGTGATTTTTTGAGCGATTTTATTAATTTTGCAGTGCAAAGCAAGACTCATCTTAAAATCACATATTAAAAATATGATTACATTCTTCAAAAAAGGAGCGAAAACAATCTATGCGGTCGATTCCGACCACGCTCTTTCTTCCGATGAAGTAAAAAAACTGGAGTGGCTGTTCAGCGGTGCACAGCTTGTGAACGACTCTGTGCTGCGTGGCACATTTGTGGGTCCGCGCAGGGAGATGATCACCCCCTGGAGCACCAATGCTGTGGAGATTACCCAAAACATGGACATGCGCGGCATTGTGCGCATCGAGGAGTTCACAGTATGCCACGAAAAGGAACCCGCCCACGACAAAATGCTGCAGCGGGTGTATCACACTCTCGACGCCGACACGTTCACCGTGGACCGCAAGCCCGATCCCATCGTGTATATCGACGACATCGAGAAATATAACGAAGAGGAGGGCCTTGCTCTCAGCCCCGAGGAGGTGAACTACCTTAAGGAGCTGGGCCACCGCTTGGGCCGCCCGCTCACCGACAGCGAGGTGTTTGGCTTCTCGCAGGTCAACAGCGAGCACTGCCGCCACAAGATTTTCAACGGCACATTCATCATCGACGGCGAGGAGATGCCCGTGTCGCTGTTCAAACTCATCAAAAAGACTACCCAACAAAACCCCAATAGCGTAATCTCGGCCTACAAGGACAACGTGGCCTTTGTAAAAGGCCCGAAAATCGAGCAGTTCGCTCCCGAGAATCCCGAGGGCCCGAGCTTCTTCGGCGTCACCGGCATCCAGTCGGTGATATCGCTCAAGGCCGAGACGCACAACTTCCCCACCACCGTGGAGCCTTTCAACGGCGCCGCCACTGGCTCGGGCGGTGAGATCCGCGACCGTCTGGGTGGCGGCCGCGCCAGCCTGCCTCTGGCCGGAACGGCGGTCTACATGACCTCCTATCCGCGCACCGAGGCCAGCCGCCTGTGGGAGCAGTGCACCATGCCGCCCCGCCCGTGGCTCTACCAGACTCCTGAGCAAATCCTCATCAAGGCGTCGAATGGCGCCAGCGACTTTGGCAACAAGTTTGGCCAGCCGCTCATCTGCGGCTCTCTGCTCACGTTTGAGCACGAGGAAGGCAAGGAAAAGACTGCCTACGACAAGGTGATAATGCTTGCCGGCGGTGTGGGCTTTGCCAACGAGCGCGACGCCATCAAGGGCACTCCGGTGCCGGGCGAGAAGGTGGTGCTCATGGGTGGCGACAACTATCGCATAGGCATGGGAGGCGGCGCTGTGAGCAGCGTTAACACCGGCCAATACAACAACGCCATCGAGCTCAACGCCGTGCAGCGCGCCAACCCCGAAATGCAGAAGCGCGTGTCCAACGTGATCCGAGCACTGGCCGAAAGCAAGCAGAACCCCATTGTGTCGATTCACGACCACGGCGCTGGCGGCCATCTCAACGCCCTGTCGGAACTCGTGGAGGAAACGGGTGGCAAAATCGATATGAGCAAGCTGCCTGTGGGCGACCCCACACTGTCGTCGATGGAAATCATCGGCAACGAGTCGCAGGAGCGCATGGGCATGGTGGTGGAGCAGAACGACCTCGACCACATTGAGAAAATAGCCGAGCGCGAACGCTCGCCCTTCTACGTGGTGGGCGAAACCACCGGCGACGACCGCTTTGTGTTTGAGCAGAGCGACGGCGTGCGTCCCATCGACCTGGGCATGAAGGACATGTTTGGCAGCTCGCCCAAGACTGTGATGAAAGATGAGACGGTGAAGCACTCCTATGCCGACGCCACATATTCAGAGGCCAAACTCAACGACTATGCGGCCACCGTGCTGCAGCTCGAGGCCGTGGCCTGCAAAGACTGGCTCACCAACAAGGTAGACCGCTCGGTGACGGGCAAAATCGCACGTCAGCAGTGCCAGGGCGAGATTCAGCTGCCACTCAGCGACTGCGGCGTTGTGGCTCTCGACTACACCGGCACTTCGGGCATAGCCACTTCGCTTGGCCACGCACCGCAGGCTGGCCTCATCGACTCGGCCTCGGGTTCGGTGCTGTCGATTGCCGAAGCGCTCACCAACATAGTGGGTGCCAACCTCAACGGCGGCCTCAAGGCTGTGTCGCTCAGTGCCAACTGGATGTGGCCCTGCCGCAACCAGGGCGAGGACGCGCGCCTCTACCGCGCCGTGAAGGCATGCAGCGACTTTGCCTGCGCCCTGGGCATCAACATCCCCACTGGCAAGGACAGCCTGTCGATGACGCAGAAGTATGGCGCCGACAAGGTGCTCGCCCCCGGCACTGTGATAATCTCGGCCGGCGGCGAGGTGAGCGATGTGCGCAAGACGGTGAGCCCCGTGGTGCAAAACAAGAAGAGCACCCTCTACTATATCGATTTCTCGGGCACTGAGTTTGAACTCGGAGGCTCGGCATTCTTCCAGAGTCTCAACAGCGTTGGCTCCAAAGCTCCCGCAGTGAAGTCGGCCCAGTATTTCGCCACCGCCTTCAATGCGGTGCAGGGCCTCGTGGACGGCGGCCTGCTGCTTGCTGCCCACGATGTGTCGGCCGGCGGTCTGCTCACCACGCTGCTCGAAATGACGTTTGCCAATGTCAAGGGTGGCCTCGACGTCAGCCTCGACGGCTTCGACTGCGCTGATGTGGTGAAGATTCTCTTCGCCGAAAATCCCGCACTGGTCATTCAGGTGGCCGCCAACAAGTGTGCCAAGGTGGAGCAGCAGCTCGCCAAGCAGGGCGTGAAGTTCATCAGCCTGGGCCAGCCCTCTGACGAGCGCACACTCACCGTGAGCAAGGACGGCGCCCAGCACATGTTCTTCATCGACTATCTGCGCGACGTGTGGTATAAGTCGTCATATCTGCTCGACTGCAAGCAGAGCGGCGAAAAGTGCGCCAAGGCCCGCTTCGAAAACTACAAGAAGCAGCCCCTGCGCTATCGCCTGCCACAGGGCTTCACCGGCCGTGCGGCCGATTTGGGCATCACAGGCTCGAGCCACAAGCCCAGCGGCATCAAGGCCGCCATCATCCGCGACAAGGGCGTGAACGGCGACCGCGAAATGGCCTACTCGCTCTATTATGCAGGCTTTGATGTGAAAGACGTGCACATGACCGACCTCATGAGCGGCCGCGAGACCCTCGACGACGTCAACATGATTGTGTTCTGCGGCGGCTTCAGCAACAGCGATGTGCTGGGCTCGGCCAAAGGCTGGGCCAGCGGCTTTGTGTGGAACGACAAGGCAAAGCGCGCCCTCGAACGCTTCTACAAGCGCACCGACACCCTCAGCCTTGGCATTTGCAACGGCTGCCAGGTGATGATTGAACTCAACCTGCTCAACCCCGAATACAGCTCAAAGCCCCACATGGACTTCAACGACTCGCATAAGTTTGAGTCGGCCTTCCTAGGCCTCACCATTCCCGAAAACAACTCGGTGATGTTTGGCAATCTGGCAGGCTCAAAGCTGGGCATCTGGGTGGCTCACGGCGAGGGCAAGTTTAATCTGCCCGAAGGCGCCGACAAATACAACGTGGTGGCCCAGTACAGCTATAAGTCGTATCCAGGCAACCCCAATGGCTCGCCGCGCGGCATTGCCGGCATTGCGTCGGCCGATGGCCGCCACCTGGCCATGATGCCCCACCTCGAGCGCGCCGTGTTCCCGTGGCAGTGCGCCTACTACCCGCAGCCCCGCCTCGCCGACGACGTGACGCCCTGGATGCAGGCATTTGTGAACGCTAAGAATTGGATTGAAAACCACAAATAAGCAAACCCCTGGCACGCCCATGCGCGTGCAAGTGTGAACGGAGGAAGTGCGCAGCCACGCAACTGCGCATTTCCTCTTTCACTGCTTTTAAGGGCTGTGCGCGCCACAAACCAAAATGGCGAAATGTTGTTAAAAAACACATCAGTGAAATTTTAATCACGTGATTATAGCAATCAATCGCCCATTTTTTAATAATTTTGCATACAAAATCAGAATAATATGGCAGAGAACAAAAAAATAAAGACCGCCCTTATTTCCGTCTTTCACAAAGATGGACTGGGCGACTTGCTCAAAGCGCTGAACGCCAGCGGTGTGAAATTCCTTTCAACCGGTGGCACACAGAAGTTTATCAAAGAGCAAGGCTATGAGTGCGACGCAGTGGAAGACCTCACAGGCTACCCATCGATTTTGGGAGGCCGCGTGAAGACTCTCCACCCCAAGGTGTTTGGCGGCATTCTTGCCCGCCGCGACAATGCTGGCGACAACGACCAGATTGCACAATATGAGATTCCCGAAATCGACCTCGTGATAGTAGACCTCTATCCGTTTGAGGACACCGTGGCAAGCGGTGCCGGCGAGGCCGACATCATCGAGAAAATCGACATAGGCGGCATCTCGCTCATCCGCGCAGCCGCCAAAAATTTCAAGGATGTGGTGATTGTGGCTTCTAAGGCCCAATACAAGCCGCTGCTCGACATCGTTGAGGCCAACGGCGAGGCATCTACCACCCTCGACCAGCGCAAGTGGTTTGCCAAAGAGGCGTTTGCCGTGTCGAGCGCCTACGACTCGCACATATTCAACTACTTCGACGACGGCCAGTTCTCGGCCCTGCGTTTCGCCGTCAATGGCGCCAAGCAGCTGCGCTATGGCGAAAACCCGCATCAGAAAGGCTTCTACTTTGGCGACTTCGACGCTATGTTCACCCAGCTGCACGGCAAGGAAATCTCCTACAACAACCTGCTCGACATCGACGCAGCCGTCAACCTCATCAAGGATTTCGACGAAACCACGTTTGTGATTATGAAGCACAACAACGCCTGCGGTCTGGCATCGCGCCCCAAGCTGGTTGACGCGTTCAAGGACGCCCTGGCCGGCGACCCCGTGAGCGCATTCGGCGGTGTGCACGTTACCAACGAGGTGGTAGACGAGGCCACAGCCGAGGAAATGAACAAGATATTCATCGAGGTGTGCATCGCTCCTGGATACTCCGACGAGGCACTGAAGATTCTTGAGCAGAAGAAGAACCGCATCATTCTGGTGATGAAGGACTTCAAGCGCCCGGCCCTGCAGTGCCGCTCGGTGCTCAATGGTGCTTTGGTGCAGGAGCGCGACACCCATGTCGAGACTCCCGACGAGCTCGTGCCCATGACCGACAAGAAGGTGACCGACGCTCAGGTGGCCGACCTGCTCTTTGCCAACAAAATAGTGAAGCACAGCAAGAGCAACTCGATAGTGCTGGCCAAAAACAAGATGCTGCTGGCAAGCGGCGTGGGCCAAACGTCGCGCGTCGACGCCCTGAAGCAGGCCATCGAAAAGGCCCAGGGCTTCAAGCACAGCCTTGAGGGTGCTGTGATGGCTTCCGACGCCTTCTT
Source organism: uncultured Muribaculaceae bacterium (assembly GCA_934667475.1). Taxonomy (GTDB): domain Bacteria; phylum Bacteroidota; class Bacteroidia; order Bacteroidales; family Muribaculaceae; genus Sodaliphilus. Next base: position 22,759 of record CAKUMB010000004.1, read on the forward strand.
CCCCTTCGGCGACTGCGTGCAAATTGCCCACGAGGCCGGTGTCGACGCCGTGATCCAACCAGGCGGCTCGGTGCGCGACCAGGAAAGCGTGGACTACTGCAACGCCCACGGTGTGGCCATGGTGAAGACCGGCATCCGCCACTTCAAGCACTAAACTGAACACAAATAAGAAAGAAACAAATATAACGCAGAGAGTTTTTTACTATGGGATTATTCTCTTTCACTCAAGAAATAGCAGTCGACCTTGGTACTGCCAACACCATCATCATTCACAACGACAAAATTGTGATTGACGAGCCCAGTGTGGTGGCCCTTGACACAAAGACCGGCAAACTGATTGCCGTGGGCGAAACAGCGCGCGAAATGCGCGGCAAGGTGCATGAGGGCATCAAGACCGTGCGCCCGCTGCGCGACGGCGTGATTGCCGACTTCAACGCTGCCGAGCTTATGATTCGCGGCATGATTAAGAAGGTGAGCTCTAAAAACCACTGGTTCTCACCCTCGCTCCGCATGGTGGTGTGCATCCCGTCGGGTTCAACCGAGGTCGAGATTCGCGCCGTGCGCGACTCGTCGGAGCATGCCGGCGGCCGCGACGTGTATATGATCTACGAGCCTATGGCTGCCGCCCTGGGCATCGGCCTCGACGTGCTTGCCCCTGAGGGCAACATGATTGTCGACATAGGCGGTGGCACCACCGAGATTGCAGTGATTTCGCTTGGCGGCATCGTGAGCAACAAGAGCATCCGCATTGCCGGCGACGACCTCACCGAGGACATTCAGGAGCACATGCGCCGCGCTCACAATGTGAAGGTGGGCGAGCGCACTGCCGAACTCATCAAGATAAACGTGGGCTCGGCCCTCACCGAGCTCGACAACCCGCCCGAAGACTACATTGTGCACGGCCCCAACCAAATGACGGCTCTGCCCATGGAGGTGCCTGTGTCATATCAGGAGATTTGCCACAGCATCGAGAAGTCGATTTCAAAAATCGAGGCAGCTGTGCTCAGCGCTCTCGAGCAGACTCCGCCCGAGTTGTATGCCGACATTGTGAAAAACGGTGTGTATCTGGCCGGCGGCGGCGCACTGCTGCGTGGCCTCGACAAGCGCCTGAGCGACAAAATCGGAATCCCGTTCCATGTGGCCGACGACCCGCTGCACGCAGTGGCCAAGGGCACTGGTGTTGCGCTTAAAAACATCAAGCGCTTCAAGTTCCTCAAGCGATAAGGGTCGTCACCCCGTGACTGAATTCAAGCGGCGGCGTGACCACCACACACGGTGGCCCGCCACGCACATGCTACTATAAAAACTAATATGGAAAAGAAGGCAACGAAAAAAGTTCATTGCCTTCTGTTCCATTCTTAAAGGGTAGGGTGAAGGCGCAGTGCCTGGCTATGTGCCGGCACTCACGCATTTTGCTCATACTTAGCGGTTTGCGTGGTAGCAAAACAAGAAAACTATCATCGCACTTTTTCATGACATTAGATGAATAATCTGCTGAATTTTCTCATTAAGCACTCACCGTGGTTCGTGTTCGTGTTCTACGTGATCATGAGCTGCGTGATGCTGTTTCAGACCAACCCCTACCAGCAAAGCGTCTACCTCACATCGGCCAATTCGGTGACCGCTTCGGTGTATGAGGGCCTCAGCTCCATCACATCCTACTTCCACCTGCGCGACATCAACGAAGACCTGCAGGTGCGCAACGCTCAGCTCGAAATGGAGGCCGTGGCCCTGCGCAACCAGGTGAACGACTACCGTATGCGCCTCGACGACACCACCAAGCTGCAGCCCGCCCTGCGCCAGTTCAGCTTTGTGATAGCCCATGTGATTAGCAACAGCATTTCGCAGCCCTACAACTACATCACCATCAACCGCGGCTCGGACGACGGCATACGCCCCGAAATGGGCGTGGTCGACCAAAACGGCGTGGTGGGCATGGTCAACGCCGTGGGCCGCCATTCAGCGCGCGTGATTTCACTGCTCAACCCCAACATGAAGCTGTCGTGCAAAATGAAGAACAGCGCCTTCTTTGGCAGCCTTTCGTGGGACGGCAAGAGCCCCCAATATGCGCTGCTCGAGGAGCTGCCGCGCCACGGACGCTACAACCGCGGCGACACCATAGTCACCAGCGGCTACTCGGCAGTGTTTCCCGAGGGCATAATAGTGGGTGTGGTCGACAAGCGCGAGCGCGACATGAGCGGCAACTTTGTGACGCTGCGCATCAAGCTCAGCACCGACTTTTCGCAGCTGAGCACCGTGCGCGCCATCACCAACACCATTAAAAACGAGCTGAAAGACATCGAGCGCCAAGACGAGAAAGGCGACGACAACGCTACCCTGCAGGAGGAGGCTGTGAAACAATGACAAAGACTGTGATTCAATTCATCGCACTGTTTGCGGTGCTGCTGCTCGCACAGGTGATTTGCAGCAAAATTGTGCTGTTCAATGTGGCCATGCCGGTGATATTCATCTACCTGATAATGAGGCTGCCCATCAACCTGCACATCAACTGGACGCTCACCATAGCCTTTCTGCTGGGGCTGGTGGTGGACATCTTCAACAACACCCAGGGCATGAACGCACTGGCCTGCACGCTGCTGGCCGCCGTGCGCCGCCCGGTGTTCAACCTGTATGTGCCGCGCGACGACGAGATGGGCAACCCACTGCCATCGATAGCCTCGATGGGGGTGGGTGCCTACGTTAAGTTCATGTCCACGTTCGTGCTGCTATACTGCTTCGTGCTGTTCATGATTCAGGCATTCACGCTGCGCGACTTCCTACTCACGCTGATGCGCATTGTGGCCAGCAGCGTGCTATCGATTGTGTTGATTTTAGCTATTGACAGTTTAGTTAGCACCAGCCGTGAGAAAAGACTATAATCTCGAAAAAAGAAAATATGTGATAGGCGGCTTCCTGCTGGTGATAGTGCTCATCTACACCCTCAGGCTGCTGCAGCTGCAGGTGTTCGACACGCAATATAAGGAAAATGCCGACACCAACGCCTTTCTGCGCAAGGTCATATATCCATCGCGCGGGCAAATCTACGACCGCAACGGCCGTCTGGTGGTGTATAACCAGCCAGCCTACGACCTGATGATGATTCCCAAGGACGTGCATCCGTTCGACACCGTGGACATGTGCAACACCCTGCAAATCAGTGTCGACGACTTTAAGCGCCACTTGGCCGACATGCGCGACCCGCAGAAAAACCGCAACTACTCCGACTACAGCCAGCAGACGGTGCTGCAGCACCTCACACCGCAGGTGTATGGCCGCATGCAGGAAAAGCTCTACCGCTTTCCAGGCTTCTTCATAGTGCAGCGCATGATTCGTGAGTATAACTACGCCGCCGCGGCCAACGTGCTCGGCGACGTGCGCGAGGTCAACGAGGCCGACCTCGAACGCGACAGCTACTACCGCCCCGGCGACTTCACCGGCGACCTGGGCATCGAAAAGAGCTACGAGCCCTACCTGCGCGGACGTAAGGGCCAGGAGATACTCATCCGCGACGCCATGGGCAAAATCAAAGGCCGCTACAACGGCGGCCGCAGCGACGTGCCGCCCGAGGCCGGCCACGACTTGAAGCTGAGCATCGACATAGCCCTGCAGGAGTTTGGCGAGAAACTGATGCGCGGCAAGGCGGGCGCCATTGTGGCCATCGAACCCTCCACGGGCGAGATTCTGGCCCTGGTCACCAGCCCCACCTACGACCCCTCGATGCTTGTGGGCAAGGACCGCGGCAAGAACTACCGCGCCCTGGTCAGCGACAAGCAGAAGCCGCTGTTCAACCGCGCCATTATGGCCGCCTACCCCCCGGGCTCCACATTCAAGCCCACACAGGGACTCATATTCCGGCAGGAGCACGTGGTCAACTTGCAGACGCAGTTCCCCTGCCACCACGGCTACTACAACGGCCTCAAAGTGGGCTGCCACGGCCATGCGTCGCCCATATCGCTGCTGCCGGCACTGCAAACGTCGTGCAACGCCTACTTCTGCTGGGGCTTCTACTACATGATTAACAAGCGCACCAAATATGGCACTCCGGCCAACGCCTTCAGCCTGTGGAAGGACTACATGGTGTCGATGGGCTACGGCTACAAGCTGGGCATCGACCTGCCAGGCGAGAGCCGCGGCTTCATTCCCAACGTGGCCTACTACGACAAGGCACTGGGCAAAGGCCGCTGGAGCGCCAACTCCATAATATCGGTGGCCATCGGCCAGGGCGAGATTCTTGCCACGCCGCTGCAGATAGCCAACCTTGGCGCCACCATAGCCAACCGCGGCTACTACATACCGCCCCACATAGTGAAATATGTGTATGGCGTGGGCGCCTTCAAGAAATACCTGCAGCCCAAGCGCACCAAAATCGACCAGATGTATTACAACAACATAGTGCAGGGCATGCGCATGGCAGTGCTCGGCGGCACATGCCACGCCGCCAATGTGCCCGGCCTCGACATCTGCGGCAAGACCGGCACCGCCCAGAACCCCCACGGACGCGACCACTCGGTGTTCATGGGCTTCGCCCCGATGAACAATCCCAAAATAGCCATCTGTGTGTTTGTCGAGAACGCCGGCTTCGGCGCCACATTCGGCGTGCCCATCGGCAAGCTCATGATACAGCGCTACCTGCAGGGCCCCGACGCCCCAGGCCTGCAAGGCGCCGCCGAGGCAATGGCGGCCCGCAACACCATCAGCGCCACCGCCGACAAAAGCGCCAAGTCGCGCGGCAAAGCCGCCCGCGGCAAGCGCACAGGCTCAAAAAGCGGCTCAGCCGCCACGCAAGAATTCACAATAACCGAAGTAAAATCAGCTGAAAGTGGAACTAAGGAATGACAATGAGAGCAGCAACCTGCTCAAGTCGGTCGACTGGGTCACCGTGGCACTCTACGTGGTGCTCGTGGTGGCCGGCGCGGTGAGCATCTATGCCGCCACCTACAACTTCGACCAGGCAAGCATGTTCGACCTGTCCGAAAACTCAGGCAAGCAATTCCTGTGGATAGGCCTGTCGCTGGTCATAGGCTTCTCGCTGCTGCTCATCGACCGCCGCCTCTACGAGGCCTTCGCCTATCCCATCTACGGCATCATGATAATGGTGCTAATACTCACCATATTCATAGCCCCCGACATCAAAGGCTCGCGCTCGTGGCTCGTGTTCGGCCCCGTCAGTCTGCAGCCCGCCGAGTTTGCCAAGAGCGCCACAGCCCTGGCCCTGGCCAAGCTGTTCAGCACCTACGGCTTCGCCCTCAACAACTGGAAAAACTATGCCCGCGCCGCGGCCATAGTGGTGCTGCCCATTCTGTGCATACTCATGGAGAAGGAAACCGGCTCGGCACTGGTCTACACATCGCTCATCTTCGTCTTCTACCGCGAGGGCATGAGCGGATTCGTGCTCTTCGCCGCCCTGTGCGCCATAGTGGTGTTTGTGGTCACCCTCAAGTATGCCGCCCTCACCCTCATGGGCATTCCACTGGGCGTGTTCATCGTGTTCGTCATAGTCATGGCCGTGATAGTGGGCATGCTGCTCATCTACTGCCGCTCGCTCATACTCGGGCGCAACGTGCTGCTAGGCTACCTTGCCTGCGGCGCCGTGGCCGGCATCCTGGCCTACTTCGGCATCGTGCTCAACGGCTACGCCTTCTTCTTCACCGTCATCGGAGCCTCGCTCGTCTACCTGCTCATAGGCATGTTCCACGACGACCTGCGCCGCGTGCTCATCACCGTCATCTTTGCCACAGCGGGCATCCTGTTCATGTTCTCGGTGAACTACGTGTTCAACAACGTCCTCGAGCCACACCAGCAGATGCGCATCAAGGTCACCCTGGGCATCGACGACGACCTGCGCGGAGCCGGCTACAACGTCAACCAGTCGAAAATCGCCATCGGCTCGGGCGGCCTCACAGGCAAAGGCTTCCTCAACGGCACCCAGACCAAGCTGAAATACGTGCCCGAACAGCACACCGACTTCATATTCTGCACCATAGGCGAGGAGCAGGGCTTTGTGGGCTCCATGGCCGTGCTGCTGCTGTTTGTGGCCCTCATCATGCGCGTCATAGCCATAGCCGAGCGCCAGCACACCGTGTTTGGCCGCGTCTACGCCTATTGCGTGGCCTGCATACTCATCTTCCACCTGTCCATCAACGTGGGCATGGTCATAGGCCTTTGTCCCGTGATAGGCATCCCATTGCCTTTCTTCAGCTACGGTGGCTCATCGCTGTGGGGCTTCACCTTCCTGCTGTTCATACTGCTGCGCATCGACGCCGCCCGCAAAGAATACGGCGTGTGGTAGACCCCATCACCAAAAAAAGAAACAAAAAAAAGCGACCCTCGGGCCGCTTTTAATGTTTTCACAACGGAATAATCCTTATTGTGAATTGCTTCAAATTTGTGCCACAAATATAGCTTACATTTATGAAATCACAAAAAAATCAAGCAAAAAATTAGTATTATGATGCCATTTTCAGTAAATTTGAACCATAATATTAAATAAACACACCAAAAAACGATACACGATGAAGAAAATACTCGGATTAGACCTTGGCACCAACAGCATAGGCTGGGCCGTAGTCAACCAAGCCGACCAACCCGGCGAGCAGTCTGGCATTATTGACATGGGCGTGAGAGTGAATCCCCTCACCACAGATGAAAGTCAAAACTTTGAGAAAGGTAAGCCCATAACCACCACGGCGGCGCGCACGCTTAAGCATGGAATGCGCATTAATCTGCAGCGCTATAAACTGCGTCGCGATCATTTAATTGCTATATTCAAACGAGAGGGGTTTATTTCTGACGATGACCTGCTGAGCGAGTGTGGCGCTGGTTCAACATTCCAAACTTACAGACTAAGGTCCACGGCAGCTACAAGCGAAATAAGTTTAAAAAATCTGGCAAGGGTGCTACTCGCTATAAACAAAAAGCGTGGTTATAAAAGCAACCGAAAGATTGACAAAGACAGCAAAGGCGATGAAGGGCAGCTTATTGACAGCATGGATGTGGCCAAAAAACTATATGATGAGCATCTCACCCCTGGACAGTATGTGTATGAATACGTGGTTAAGCGAAACAAAAAATTCATACCCGATTTTTATCCTTCCGACTTGAATAGCGAGTTCGATGAGGTGTGGCGCGTGCAGTCGAAGTTTCATCCAAACATTCTAACAGAAGAATTTAAGCAGAAGCTGGCAGGCAAGGGACGTAACGATGTGGCTAAGACTTTCTATGCCGTGCATAAAGTCAATACTGCAGAGGAAAAGAAGCGTGAACTGCGCATGGCGTTCTACTATGGCTTGCGCTCGAGGGCGCTGACCCAAGAGCTCACAATCGAAGAGGTGGCGGCAGTGCTTGCAGCTATAAATGGCGACTTGGCAAAATCGAGTGGCTACCTTGGCAGTATAAGTGATCATAGTAAGGAACTAGTGTTCAGCCACTGCACAGTTGGGCAGTATTTGATGCGTCAGCTTGAGCAAAATCCTCATTTCAGGGTAAAAAAACGAGTGTACTATCGTCAGGACTATCTGAATGAGTTTGAAACGATATGGGAAACGCAGGCAAAATTCCATAAAGAACTTACGCCTGAGCTAAAAGATGAAATCCGAGACACCGTCATTTTCTACCAGCGGCGCTTGAAATCGAAGAAAGGGTTGATATCGGTTTGCGAGCTTGAGGGCAAGAAAATCACAATTATAAAGAATGGCCAGCAACGTCACATTTTGGTGGGGCCAAAGGTGTGCCCCAAAAGTTCGCCACTGTTTCAAGAATTCAAGGTGTGGAGCACTGTAAATGCCATTAGAATCTCATCGAAAAGTGGAAACGATGCAAGTGGACCTTTGACCGATGAGCAGCGTCAGAAACTGCATTATGAACTCACTTATTGCGACAAAATGAGCAAGACTGACATTGTCAAAGTCTTGAGATTGAATCCCAAGACGCAAACTATAAACTACGATAGCATTCAGGGCAACACCACAATTTGTGCTTTGGTGAATGCATGCAAGCAGATTCTGTTAATGAGTGGCCACGATGTGGAGGACTTCGACAAGCGTACGGCTAAAGAAAAGACCGATTTTATCTCATCGGTATTCCGCGAGGCGTTAAAGGCTAAGAATGATTTTGATTTCTTGAAGTTTGACACAAACCTTCTCGACCAAATGCAGAGTGAGCCATTGTTTCGCCTGTGGCATTTGCTATATTCGTTTGAAGGTGATGGAACGGCAAGTGGAAACGACCGTCTGGCCGGTCACATAAAAGAAATGACCGGCCTTGATGACAGATATTCTAAAGTTATAGCAGGCGTTTCATTTGCTGACGATTACGGCAATCTTAGTTCAAAGGCAATAGCCCGAATACTGCCTTATTTGGAGCAGGGACACGTTTACAGTGAGGCATGCAATCTTGCTGGTTACCGCCACTCAAAGGCTTCAATCACAAAGGAAGAGAACGATAGCCGCGAATTGCTCAAGCGTCTTGAAATCCTGCCTAAAAATGCTCTTAGAAACCCTGTGGTTGAAAAAATCATCAATCAGATGATTCATGTTGTAAACGGCTGCTCCGAAATGTATGGAGAGTTTGATGAAATTCACATCGAACTTGCTCGCGAGCTAAAGCGGACAATAGAACAACGAAAGGAAGACTATAAGCGGATAGGCGAACGCACCAAGGAGACTGAAGAAATAAAGAAACTCCTTATGCAACCTCCGTTTAATTTGCCGCACCCTCCAACTCGTAAGGACGTTATTCGCTACCGCTTGTATGAGGAACTGCAGCCCAATGGATACAAAACGCTATATTCTAACACCTATATAAGTAGAGAGGAACTATTTTCGCCAGATCGTAAATTTGATATAGAGCACATCATCCCCCAGTCAAGATTATTTGATGACTCTTATTCCAACAAAACTCTCGAAAGCCGGCAGGTGAATGAGGCTAAAAGTAATATGACAGCCATTGACTATGTAAGAAGTAAGTATGGTGAGCAAGGTGTCAATGAATATGAGCAGCGCATAGCGTTTCTTAACAAACCAGGCACCAGAAAAAAACACCAATACCTGCTTACCACAGAAGATGATATTCCTTCAGACTTCCTTAATCGAGACCTCAGCGACTCGCAGTATATAGCACGCAAAGCAAAGGAAATATTGCAGGAAATCACCCGCACAGTGATTGTGACCACAGGCTCAATCACGGCTCGCCTTCGCGAAGACTGGGGCCTGGTGGATGTGCTCAAAGAACTTAACTGGGAAAAGTATTCCAAGCAGGGGCTTACGGAAACATACACCAATAAAGAGGGCCATCAAATACGTATAATCAAAGACTGGACAAAGCGAAATGATCATCGCCATCACGCCATGGATGCACTGACAATAGCGTTCACATGCCGTCAGCACATCAACTATTTGAATGCGCTTAATGCACATCAAAGCGGCAAATTGCCGGCCAGCGTGTTTAGCATTGGAAGCAAGAACATTAAAGAAAATGGTAAATTCATCGCTCCCATGCCAGACATGAGGCAAGAGGCGATTAAACACATGAAGCGCATACTGGTGTCAATCAAGGCTAAAAACAAGGTGGTGACCCGCAGCGTGAATAAAATTAAGCACCATGGCAAGGTGGAAATCCAGCACACTTTCACACCGCGGCAGCAGTTGCATAACGAGACGGTGTATGGCATTCGTATGAGTAAGGAATACAAGTTTGAAAAAGTCGGCTCTGCATTCACTGCCGAGAAAATTGCCACTGTCACCGACCGTGCCCAGCGCAAAGCTCTTTTGCACCGCCTTACCGAGTTTGGCGGAGATGCGAAGAAAGCATTTACAGGAAAAAATGCGTTTGATAAGAATCCGCTTTTCACCGATGCTCCTCAATGTCAGCCTGTGCCTGCAAAAGTGCAGACAATGACTTTGGTGCCTATATACACAATTCGCAAGGCTGTTGATAAGGATCTAAAGGTTGACAAAGTTATCGACCCTGTAGCTAAATCCATATTGCAAAAGCGCCTTGAGGAATATGGAGGCAATGCACAAAAGGCCTTTTCCAACCTTGATGAGAATCCCATCTGGCTCGACGAGAAAGCGGGTATAGATATAAAAACAGTGCGAATCAAAGGCGTTAATGTCGTTGAACCTCTTCACGAAAAGCGCGACAAGGATGGCCGTTTAATGCTTGATGCAAATGGCTGCTCGCAACCAGTGGATTTTGTTAGTACAGGAAACAACCATCATGTGGCAATATTTGAAGACGAAAAAGGCAATTGGCAGGAGCGCATAGTGTCGTACTATGAGGCCACAGCGCTAATCAACGACGGACTAAGCCCAATTGACAAGGAATACAACCGCGATAAGGGCTGGAAGTTCTTGTTCACAATGAAGCAAAATGAGTATTTTGTGTTCCCGTCAGAAGGTTTCAATCCAAATGAGATTGACCTGATGGATGAAAGCAATTACAGCCGCATAAGCCCACATTTGTTTAGAGTGCAGAAGATCGCTACAGGGTATTATGTGTTCAGACATCATCTGGAGACGGCGGTCACAAACGACAATAAAAAACTTAGGAAGCAAATTTGGGAGCGAATCACAACGCCCAATAATCTTAAGGGCATTGTCAAGGTGCGCGTGAACCATAATGGCCGGATTGTGGCAGTGGGAGAGTACTAATTATACAAGCAGCGTTTCTATGATAAAGCGGACTTTATATTTCGGTAATCCTGCCTATTTGAGCCTGCGCAATGCGCAACTGGTGCTGCGCATTCCCGACGTTGATGGCAACGATGCTCTCAGCGAGCCCATAAAGCGCAATGCCGAGCGCACCTTTCCCATCGAAGACCTAGGCATGGTGATTCTCGATAACAAGCGCATCACTATAACGCATGGTGCGCTCGAGCGCTTGCTCGACAACAACTGCGCCGTTATCACTTGCGACTCCACATCGATGCCAGCAGGCCTATTGCTGCCGCTCAACAGCCACACGCTGCAAAGCGAGCGCTTTCAGGCCCAAATAGGCAGCTCACTGCCGCTGCGCAAGCAGCTTTGGCAGCAGACGGTGCAGGCTAAAATCCAAAATCAGGCAGCGGTGCTTTCCCGCTGCACCAGCGCTGAAATAGGCTGCATGACAGCTTGGGTGGGCGAGGTGCGCAGTGGCGACACGGCAAATCTCGAAGGACGGGCCGCAGCCTACTATTGGCGCAACTTCTTCCCTGAGTTCCCAGGGTTCACACGTTGCCGCGAGGGCGGTGCTCCCAACAGCCTGCTCAATTATGGCTACGCCATTCTGCGTGCCATTGTGGCCCGCAGTCTTGTTGGCAACGGCTTGCTGCCAACGCTTGGCATCCACCACCATAACCGCTACAACGCCTATTGTCTGGCCGACGACATAATGGAGCCTTACCGCCCAGTGGTCGATGAACTCGTTAAGCAAATAGTGGCAGCAGAGCCCGACAAAAGCCGCCTCGACGACCTCACCACCCGGCTAAAGGCCCAGTTGCTGTCGCTGCCCACCATCGATGTCACCATCAGCGGGCGCACGCGCCCATTGATGGCCGCTGTAGCCGAGACCACTGCCTCGCTGAGCAAGTGCTTTGCCGGTGAGGCGCGCCGCCTAGCCTATCCGCAATTGTGACTCAGATTGTTAAAACATGGAAAGTGAACGATTTAGCCAATACAGAATTATGTGGGTGCTTGTACTCTACGACCTGCCTACCGACACCAAAAAGGAGCGAAAGGCAGCGGCTCTGTTCCGCAAACGAATAATGGAAGATGGATTCACCATGTTTCAGTTTTCAACCTATTTGCGCCATTGCCCCAGCAAGGAGAATGCCGATGTGCACATACGGCGCGTAAAGTCATTTCTGCCCAAGGCCGGCAACATCGGCATATTGTGTATCACCGACAAGCAGTTTGGCGCAATGGAACTGTTCCATGGAGAATCAGTCGAAAAAAAGATAGTAGGTCCGCAGCAGTTAGAACTGTTTTAGTACGCGTTAACGATAAAGTTAAATTTGATTAAATCAGATGGCCCGCTGCTGATATAACCCATTGCGCTGCATATTGCAGTCCGGAATGACATCTGTATGCACGTTGTAATTCTTATGGCTCTTTATGAGTCAATAAGTCACAAATAAAAAAGCTGGATTTATGTCCAGCTTTTTTATTGTACTGACACAACTTTTTATTTTCTGTGTCCTAATAGCAATTGCCAATAACACAGGTAGTTACAAATAACGAGTTGTTGCAATCAGTACAAAGATACAAATTTGAAAGCAATTCACAACCGCTCGCCAACCCATCACGCGCGATGTCTGGTTGTTGCAATCAGTACAAAGATACAAATTTGAAAGCAATTCACAACGTACGCCATACATTGATGCGTGGGAGAACAGTTGTTGCAATCAGTACAAAGATACAAATTTGAAAGCAATTCACAACACATCGGGGATGGTGAAGTAATGATCGTGGTTGTTGCAATCAGTACAAAGATACAAATTTGAAAGCAATTCACAACACTTCACAAAATTCAGATACAACAGCACTGGTTGTTGCAATCAGTACAAAGATACAAATTTGAAAGCAATTCACAACACATCAGCCGCTATCGCGAGCAGCTCGACAGTTGTTGCAATCAGTACAAAGATACAAATTTGAAAGCAATTCACAACCAGCAACGTTTATTCTCGAAAATGCCCTCCGTTGTTGCAATCAGTACAAAGATACAAATTTGAAAGCAATTCACAACGAATCGAATGGTATAAAATACACTGAATTGTTGTTGCAATCAGTACAAAGATACAAATTTGAAAGCAATTCACAACGAATTTACGCACCTTTCACCGCAAGCCGTGGTTGTTGCAATCAGTACAAAGATACAAATTTGAAAGCAATTCACAACATGTCTGAGGACACCGACCGCGCGCTGTCGGTTGTTGCAATCAGTACAAAGATACAAATTTGAAAGCAATTCACAACGATTAACCTCATAAGCGCGTAGTCGCTACTGTTGTTGCAATCAGTACAAAGATACAAATTTGAAAGCAATTCACAACTCACCGTCATAGTGACGCGCAGCTCGCTGCGTTGTTGCAATCAGTACAAAGATACAAATTTGAAAGCAATTCACAACTTTGCTGTCATTTGTCGAAAAATTTTGATAGTTGTTGCAATCAGTACAAAGATACAAATTTGAAAGCAATTCACAACACCTCAGCAACAGCAGCTACAGCACCGTTGAGTTGTTGCAATCAGTACAAAGATACAAATTTGAAAGCAATTCACAACTCTTTCGGGAGCATGAACGGGAGCGCAAACGTTGTTGCAATCAGTACAAAGATACAAATTTGAAAGCAATTCACAACAGCTCTCCTATGCGTACGCCAGTAGAAGCCGTTGTTGCAATCAGTACAAAGATACAAATTTGAAAGCAATTCACAACCTATGCGCATGCCTGTAGTCAGGCCTATGAGTTGTTGCAATCAGTACAAAGATACAAATTTGAAAGCAATTCACAACAGGCTCTTGTTGACGAGATGACCGGCGGTAGTTGTTGCAATCAGTACAAAGATACAAATTTGAAAGCAATTCACAACACCATTCCATTTTCTTCCTCCTCTCGTTAAGTTGTTGCAATCAGTACAAAGATACAAATTTGAAAGCAATTCACAACTAGATGCTTTAACGCCCTGTCGAGCGATTGGTTGTTGCAATCAGTACAAAGATACAAATTTGAAAGCAATTCACAACGCAAATGGCATATCTGTTAATATCTTTTCAGTTGTTGCAATCAGTACAAAGATACAAATTTGAAAGCAATTCACAACAGAGGAGCACGGAATGTTCTTTGTGATGGCGTTGTTGCAATCAGTACAAAGATACAAATTTGAAAGCAATTCACAACATGCGCATAAAGATGAGAATCAAGATATTAGTTGTTGCAATCAGTACAAAGATACAAATTTGAAAGCAATTCACAACAAACTCCCTTGGTTACGGAAATGGCATTTAGTTGTTGCAATCAGTACAAAGATACAAATTTGAAAGCAATTCACAACACGCTTCAAGCGAGGCTTTACATAATTTCAGTTGTTGCAATCAGTACAAAGATACAAATTTGAAAGCAATTCACAACTGCGCAAATGTATAAGGAACAAGGTTATCTTGTTGTTGCAATCAGTACAAAGATACAAATTTGAAAGCAATTCACAACAAAGGAAGAATTTCGTAAAATTGCAATTGGGTTGTTGCAATCAGTACAAAGATACAAATTTGAAAGCAATTCACAACGTAACCGACCCGCTTGAATGGCCCAGGCCCGTTGTTGCAATCAGTACAAAGATACAAATTTGAAAGCAATTGCGTGGGTGGGCTTCGGGCGAAATGTGCGTATGGTGGGCGAAAAATTGGGCGGAAAAAAGTTGTTTTTGCTCAATTTTGAGGGCGCGGGTTGCGTTTATATCTCAGATTGAGTAACTTTGCCAGTTATGAGAAAGGTATTTGTCACAGTTTTGGCCATGGCTTTGGCGGCGGGTGCCGCCAGTGCCCAGATTGCGTTTACGGGCGCAAGCAAGGCCGTGTATGATGAGGCTCCGGCTGCCAGCACGGGCTTGAACCACATATATGTGCTCGACAGCTCGGCAGGCGTGGGCATGACCTACACTGCCGCCAGTGCCCAGTCGCCCGTGGTGTGGTACACCTATGGCAGCGGCGGTGGCGCGTATGCCACTCAGCTCGACGGCGTTGAGCGCAATGGCCGCGAAACGGTGTTGCGCCAGGTGAAGCCCGATTGCGGCTATATAATTGAGGAAGGCACCCAGCGCACCTATGTGTGGGTGGCTGACTACAGCGCCCACGCTCTGAGTCTGGAGTCGGTTGAGGCCGCTCCGGCCTCCGACTGCGGCACGGCCACGCTCAATGTGGCGGGCAGCGGCAGCGACTTGGAGTATTACTCCATTACGGGCGTGCGCAAGGTGCTCGACCGCCAGTTGAAGCTCGCCTACCGCTCGCTCGAGTGGAGCGATGACCAGAGCCAGTGGGTGGAGAAGGCCGAGGAGGAATCCTACGAGTCGTTCAAGCCCACCATGGTGGTGCCCGCACCGCTGTGCAACACCGAGTTCACTCTGACGGGCGACAAGTTTCTGCGCTTCTGGGGGCGTGAGCAGACGGTGTCGAGCAGCACCTACGCCACCAGTGCGGTGGATGTGCGCACCACGGCCGTGCAGGAGACGCGCGACAACGACAATGAGCGCAAAGACGATGGCCAGACGGCCATGGGCGGCTCGGCTCCTGTGAAAATCACCTTCTCGTCGCACTGCACCGACGCAGTGGTCTACAAGGAGTGGCAGATGGCCACCGACCCCGACTTCAATAGCATTCAGCTGCGCCTCAACCAAGACGAGGTGGAGCAGACGTTTGAGGACGCCGGCACGTTCTACTGGCGCTTCATTGGCTCAAACGCCGACGGCTCGTGCAGTGCCACAGGCGAGACCTACACGGTGAGCATCGGCACGTCGGAGCTGCTTTGCCCCAACGCGTTCACCCCTGGCTCAAGCGAGGGCGTGAACGATGTGTGGAAGGTGTCATACAAGTCGATAGTGCAGTTCCACTGCTGGATTTTCAACCGCTGGGGCAACAAGATTATTGAACTCAACGACCCCTCGCAGGGCTGGGACGGACGCTACCGCGGCAAGCTGGTGGACACGGGCGTGTACTACTACGTGATTGAGGCCCGCGGCGCCGACGGCAAAAACTACAAGCTGAAGGGCGACATCAACATAATCCGCCACAAGCAGGGCCTTAACGGCACCACTGGCGGCACTCAGGGCAACTGAGGCCCCGACGGCGCCCGCCTGGCGGGCGGAGTAAAAAAAGACAGTGAACTGGAGCGCGGCGCGCATCCCATGCCACACAGGCGGCCGGGGTGCGCCGCGCGCCATGCATATGCAAAAAACTACAGAGACGTAAATGACATATATGAAGAAAATTGCAATATTGCCGCTTGTGGCGGCTGCGGCCTGCGCCGTGCCATGTGTGGCGCAGACAACGGCAGGGGCAACCTACCGCGGCCACGAGGCTGCGGTGTTTGCCGTGAAGTCCAATCCCACGGTGCCGCTCAGGATGACCTTTTGCGGCGACACGGTGGACCTCGACCGCCTCGACATGTTTGAGCGGCTCGACCGAGAACTCACCTCGGTGGTGTATGCCCACACGAGCACGCTGCTGTGCCTGAAGCGCGCCAACCGCTATTTCCCCGCGCTCGACTCAATGCTGCGTGCCAACGGGGTGCCGCTCGACTTCCTCTACCTGGCATGCACCGAGAGCACCATGGACTGCAACGCCTATTCGCCGGCCCATGCCGCCGGACTGTGGCAGCTGCTGGCCGCCACAGCCCGCCAGTATGGCCTGGAGGTGAACGGCGAGGTGGACGAGCGCTACGATCCCGAAAAGTCGACTGTGGCCGCCTGCCGCTATCTGAAGGCCGCCTACCGCAAATATGGCCACTGGGCTACGGTGGCGGCCAGCTACAACGCTGGCATGGGACGCATATCGGGCGAGCTCGAGCGTCAGCTCGAGTCAAATTCGTTTGACCTCTACCTCAACAGCGAGACGTCGCGCTACGTGTTCCGCATCATGGCCTACAAGATGCTGCTGTCCGACCCCAAGCGCTTTGGCTACCGCCTGACGCGCCAACAGCTGTATCAGGCAGTGCGCTGCACCACCGACACCGTGAGCGGCCCCGTGTCCAGCTGGCCACAGTGGGCCAAGGCCCATGGCATCACCTATGCGCAGCTGCGCGAGGCCAATCCGTGGATTCGCGCAAGCCGGCTCACCAACTCGCGGCGCCGCAAATATGTGGTGCGCATTCCGCTGGCCGACGACCTTTACCGCTCGCGCCGCAGCTACTCGGCCTACAACCCCGACTGGGTGGTGGGGTGAACTGTGGCAAGCGACTACAAAACAGACGATAATAAGAAACCAAACGACAAAAGAGCATAATCAATGAAAATTGGCGACAAAGAGGTGGACTGCGTGAGCGTGCTGGGCGCGCGAGTGCACAACCTTAAGAATATCGACGTCGACATTCCGCACCACAGCCTCACAGTGATCACGGGGCTTAGCGGCAGCGGCAAGTCGTCGCTGGCCTTCGACACTATTTTTGCCGAGGGGCAGCGGCGCTACCTCGAGACGTTTTCGGCCTACGCCCGCAACATGCTGGGGGTGCTTGAGCGTCCCGACGTTGACAAAATCTCGGGCCTGAACCCCGTGATTTCGATAGGGCAGAAGACCGTCAACAAAAATCCGCGAAGCACCATTGGCACCACCACCGAGGTCTACGACTACCTGCGCCTGCTGTTTGCGCGCGTGGGCGACGCCTATTCCTACCTGTCGGGCAAGAAGATGGTGAAGTATTCGGTCGACAAGATTCTCGACCTAATTCTCGACCGCTACGACGGCCGCAAAATCTACATTCTGGCACCGCTGGTGAAGAACCGCAAGGGCCACTACAAAGACTTGTTTGAGCAGCTGCGCAAAAAAGGCTACATGAATGTGCGCATCGACGGCGAGGTGAAGGAAATCACCTTTGGCATGAAGCTCGACCGATATCGCAACCACGACATTCAGCTGGTGGTCGACCGCCTGCGCGTGGCCCGCAAAGATGGGGCCCGCCTGCGCGACACGGTAGAACTCACCTTTAAGCAGGGTGGCAACCAGCTGATGGTGCTCGATGCCGAAAGCGGCGAGCTGGGCTACTACAGCAAGTCGCTCATGGACCCCGACACGGGGTTGTCGTATATGGAGCCGGCCCCCCACAACTTCTCGTTCAACTCGCCGCAGGGCGCCTGCCACCGCTGCAAGGGCCTGGGCTACGTCAACATCATCGACCGCGAGAAGGTGATGCCCGACACGTCGCTCTCGATTCGCAAGGGCGGCATTCTGCCGCTGGGCAAATACAAAAATGCCCTCATATTCTGGCAGGTGCAGGCCATTTGCGAGAAGTATGGCGTCACGCTCGACACTCCGCTCGCCAGTGTGCCCGATGAGGCCATCGATGAGATTATGAACGGCACCGACGAGCGTCTGCCCATCAAGACCGAGACCATGAGCACGAGCAACTACTTCCTGTCGTACGACGGACTGGTGAAATACTTGGAACTGCAGAAGAGCGACGAGTCGACCAATCAGGCCCAGAAGTGGGCCGGACAGTTCTTCTCGCGTGCCGTGTGCCCCGAGTGCCACGGCGACCGCCTCAACCGCGAGGCTCTGCACTTCCGCGTCAATGGCAAAAACATTGCCCAGCTCGCCTCGATGGACATATCGGAGCTGCGCGAGTGGATGGCCGACTTGCACAATCATCTGCCCGAGCCCAAGTGGAAGGTGGCCGAGCAGATAGTGAAGGAAATTGACGGCCGCCTCGGCTTTATGCTCGATGTTGGCCTCGACTACGTGTCGCTTAACCGCAACTCGGCGTCGCTCTCGGGCGGCGAAAGCCAGCGCATACGCCTTGCCACGCAAATCGGGTCGCAGCTGGTGAATGTGCTCTACATTCTCGATGAGCCCAGCATCGGCCTGCATCAGCGCGACAATCAGCGGCTCATCGACTCGCTCAAGAAGCTGCGCGACGAGGGCAACACCGTGATAGTGGTGGAGCACGACAAGGACATGATGCTCGAGGCCGACTATGTGGTCGACATCGGCCCCAAGGCGGGACGCAAGGGCGGCAACGTGATGTTTGCCGGCACTCCCGCCCAGATGCTCGCCAGCCACACCATCACGGCCGATTATCTGAATGGCACGCGCAGCATACCCGTTCCGGACACCCGGCGCGAGGGCAACGGACATTGGCTCAGCCTGCACGGATGCTGTGGTAACAACCTGAAAAACGTGGATGTTATGCTGCCTTTGGGCACGTTTGTTTGCGTCACCGGAGTGTCGGGCAGTGGCAAGTCGAGCCTCATAAACGGCACGCTTCAACCCATTCTGAGTCAAAAATTCTATCGCTCCCTTACCGAACCCCTTAAATACTCCAGTGTGGAGGGCTTGGAGTGGGTCGACAAGGTGGTCACCGTCGACCAGTCGCCGCTTGGCCGCACTCCGCGCTCCAACCCCGCCACCTACACTGGCGTGTTTGCCGACATACGCAATGTGTTTGTCAATCTGCCCGAATCCAAAATCCGCGGCTACAAGCCAGGACGCTTCTCGTTCAACATATCGGGCGGCCGCTGTGAGGTGTGCAAAGGCAACGGCTACAAGACGGTGGAGATGAACTTCCTGCCCGACGTGCTGGTGCCGTGCGAGGAGTGCGGCGGCAAGCGCTACAACCGCGAAACGCTCGAGGTGAAGTTCAAGGGCAAGTCGATAGCCGACGTGCTCGACATGACCATCAATCAAGCGGTGGAGTTCTTCGAAGCCATTCCATCGATTCTCAACAAAATCAAAGTGCTGCAGGATGTGGGCCTGGGCTACATCAAGCTGGGCCAGCCGTCGAGCACACTTTCTGGCGGCGAGAGCCAGCGCGTGAAGCTGGCCGCCGAGCTGTCGAAGCGCGACACGGGCAAAACTGTCTACATTCTCGATGAGCCCACCACGGGATTGCACTTCGAGGACATCAACGTTTTGCTGGGCGTGCTCAACCGCCTTGTCCAAAAAGGCAACACCGTGATTGTGATTGAGCACAACCTTGATGTGATAAAATGTGCCGACTACATCATCGACATGGGTCCCGAGGGTGGACGCAATGGCGGTAGGGTGGTGGCTTGCGGCACCCCCGAGAAGGTAGCCGAAAATCAGACTTCGGTCACCGCAAAATTCATCAAGCAGGAATTGCAAGCCAGATAATTTTCTGGTCGATATCATAGGCGCTCCGGTGGTGGCTTGGTCACTGCCGGAGCGCCGTTTTTATGCCCGTTTGCCGCACAGATTGTGGCAAAAAACGGGCATTTTTTATTTTTCTGAGCCTTTTCCATAATGGAATAGGGGAGGTGAGTGCAGCGTGCGTAACTGCATTGAAATGCAGCGCTTTGACTGCTGCCGATGGCTATGCTGTGCCAGTGCTCAATGCTTTCAGATTTCGATGTGTGTGCAGTCGGCCGATTTGAAATTCTAAATTACAAGGAAAATGCGATAAAATGGAATGATTACAAAATAGGTAAGTTTACCATCGCGGCTGAGTGGTGAATTTACATTTGTGAATGCAAATGTAAATAAAAAGCCAGATGGTGTAGCTTGTTATTAAGGTGTGTAAATAGATGTGTTTGCAAAAGTAAAGTGAAAATTCGATAAAACGGGTGGTTTTGACAATGTGAATTTGCAAACACATAATTTACAAAAAGATTAGAAATGCTTATTAACACTCATTAATACAAGGTATATATAACTATATATCAGTGCATTACCCGTTGAATATTAAAGTGCTAAGTTACGAATTTCGCGCAATATTCCCCATTGTCCAACTGCCTCCCTGCTATTGGCACGCAGCACGCTGAAATGCAGCAAAATGCCGATGAACCTTAAATGTTTATTGCAATGTGTGTGTTTGTAAACGTAAACACACCCCCGAATATGCCGATTGCGTGCGCAAACAGCCGTCGCAGACATTTGTAATCTAAAATTTTGATTTCTCAATTATATGCCTTAAATTTGCAGATGTGAAATTTGAATACGTTAATTGAGTTATGGACATAGTTTCGCGTTTAAAACACTTCTTGGAGACCAACGGAATCACCAATTCGCTCTTTGCCGACACTTGCGGCATAGCGCGCCCCACCTTGTCGCAGCTGTTAAATGGCCGCAACAGGCGTGTGAGCGATGAGATTTTGGCCAAGATACACAAGGCCTACCCCACCCTCAACATCATGTGGCTGATGTTTGGCGATGGTAATATGATTGGTCCAAATGCGAACATAGCCAATAGCGACACCTTGCCATCAACTGGCGTAGATTTCGCTGCTCAGGCTGGGGCCGACGGCTCTATCGAGGAGCCTAATTCTCGGGCCACGCAATCCATAATGTTCGATGAACCCGAGTCGGATGCGGTGCCTGCCGACGCCACCCAGGGCGAGGCTAAGGAGCCTGTGCGCGAAGCCGCCCCAGCTGCTTCGCTTAGCGCCGCTCTGCAAGACTTGGCTCGCCGCGGAGGCCAAATGCCACGGCCTGCCACCCCTCCGGCCGATGGCCGCCGCATAGTGAGCATAATGGTGTTTTACAACGACAATAGCTTCGAAACATTCACGCCGCAGTCATGACGCATGGCTCAGCGCACGCTTTTCTGTAATAATAGATATATATAAAACGGCGGCTGCCCGGCCATCTTCTCACCGAAGAGGCCGGGCAGCTGTTATAGTGTCCTTATATATATTATGTAAATGTGTAGTGTGGGGCGGTGCGGCGCCTATTGCTGCATTGCGCCCACCAGCTGGCGTGCGCTTTGCAGGCCGTGGCGCTCAAGGTAGTTGGCAATGTAGTCCACCGCCTTCACCGTCACCTGCGGATCGATGAAGTTGGCGGTGCCTATCTGCACCGCTGAGGCTCCGGCCAGCATGAATTCCACCGCATCGCGGCCGTTCATGATGCCTCCGAGGCCAATCACGGGAATCTTCACCGCTTGGCTCACCTGCCACACCATGCGCACTGCAATGGGCCTTATGCATGCGCCGCTCAGTCCGCCGGTGATGGTCGACAGGTAGGGCCTCATCTTCTCCACATCGATGGCCATACCCATGAATGTGTTGGTCAGCGACACGGCGTCGGCACCAGCGTCTTCCACCGCGCGCGCAATCTCGGTCACATCGGTCACATTTGGCGTCAGCTTCACTATCATGGTGCCGTCGTAGGCCTTGCGTGCCTCGCTCACCACGCTTTGGGCGCCGCTGGTGGTGGTGCCAAACGTCATGCCGCCCTGCTTCACGTTGGGGCACGATATGTTAATCTCCACCGCAGCCACCTTGTCGAGGCCGTTGAGTTTGGCGCACACGGCGGCGTAGTCCTCGGGTTGCGAGCCCGACACGTTCACCACTATCTGTGTGTCGATGTCCTTGATGCGCGGATATATGTGCTCGATAAAGTAGTCCACGCCCTTGTTTTGCAGCCCCACGGCATTCAGCATGCCGCTCGGTGTCTCCACCATGCGCGGGTAGGGGTTGCCCTCGCGCGCCTTCAGCGTGGTGCCCTTCACCACTATGCCGCCCAGGCGGCTCAGGTCGATGAAGTCGGCAAACTCCTCGCCATAGCCGAATGTGCCCGATGCCGTCATCACCGGGTTTTTCAGCTTCAACTTTCCTATTTCAACGCTTAAATCTACCATTTCAGTCGTTTTATATTAAACACCGGTCCTTCTTTGCACACACACACGTTGCCGCTGTCGGCAGTGTCTTCCACGCAGCACAGGCATGCACCCAGTCCGCAGGCCATCATGTTCTCGAGGCTCACCTCGCAGTCGATGCCGCGCTCAGCGGCAATCTTGGCCACAGCCTTCATCATGGGCTGCGGGCCGCAGCACGCTATGTGGGTCACATCGCCCGTGAGAGCGCTGTGCTGTGTCACAAATCCCTTTTCGCCCATCGAGCCGTCTTCGGTGGCCACATGCACCTTGCCGTAGCGCTCAAACAGGTCAAGCTCCAGCAGGTCGCTCTTCGAGCGCGCGCCCAGCAGGAATTCCACTTCCACGCCATTGTGGCTCATGGCCTTGCCCAGCTCCAGCAGCGGGGCCACGCCCACGCCGCCGCCCACCAGCAGGGCCTTTCCGCCCTTTGGCGCGGCGTCGAATCCGTGCCCCAGTGGCAGCACCAGGTTGAGCTTGGCCCCCTCGCGGGTGTCGATCAGGGCAGCCGTGCCACTGCCTGCGCGGCGCACCAGCAGCCACAGCTCGTCGCGCTCGTGGTCTACGAAGTTTATCGATATGGGCCGCCGCAGAAAAGTGCTCTTGGAGTTTGGCACCTCCACCTGCACAAACTGCCCTGGGGCGCACTCTGGCACATGCCCCTCGGCCGGGGTGAGAATCAGCAGTGAGTAGAGCGGCGATATGCGCTCGTTCTCCACCACTGTGAAGTCCATTTCAAATTTCTTCATGTTCACAAATAAAGATGTGTGGTTTTTTTAGTGAAGGCGGCCCATGCAGGGCTGCCTTGGTGCAAAGGTAGCAAACTCTGGCCTATTATTTCATATTTTGGGCATCTTTCATTACCTTTGTGTGCGAATATTCACCCCGTGAATCAATATTTTTCCCAAGCAGAATGATTGACATCAACAATGGCATAATAAAAACGGTGGCGTCGCTCGCATCGAAGAAGCGCCGCGACGAGGAGGGTCTCTTTGTGGCCGAGGGCGCGAAATGCGTGCGCGACACCTGGGGCCGCTTCAAGTGCCGCTGGCTCATAGCCACGCGCGCGTGGTATGACCAGTGCGGCAACTCAAGCCACATCGACAAGATAGTGTTTGCCTCGCGGCAGCAAATGTCGCGCATATCGCAGTTCAGCAACCCCAGCGATGTGATAGCCGTCTACGAGAAACCTGTGCCCGAGGTCAGCCGCGAGCGTGTGGCCTCGGGGCTCAACATTGTGCTCGACAACGTGCAGGACCCCGGCAACCTGGGCACCATCATGCGCCTCGCCGACTGGTATGGGCTGCGCGATGTGTTTGCCAGCCGCGCCACGGTCGATGTGTTCAACCACAAGGTGGTGCAGGCCACCATGGGGGCCATCGCGCGCGTGCAGGTGCACTATTGCGACTTGCTGCAGCTGTTCGACGACTACCCCGATATGCCCGTGGTTGGCACGTTTCTCGACGGCGACAACATATATTCGTCGCAGCTGCCGCAGCGGGCCTTCGTGGTGTTTGGCAACGAGGGCCAGGGCATAACGCCCAAGGTGGCTCAGCGCGTGAGCCAGCGTCTGCTCATCCCGTCGTGGCCACGCAGCGGTGCGGGCAGCGAGTCGCTCAACGTGGGCGTGGCCGCCGCCATCACCATCAGCGAGTTTCGCCGCGAGGCGCTTAAGGGCAAATAGGAAAGGAGGCACAGAGAGCATATGGCAAAGACGGTGAAGACAATGTATTACTGCAAAAACTGCGGCGCCGAGTCGCCAAAGTGGATAGGCAAGTGCCCCGCATGCGGCGAGTGGAACACCTATGTCGAGGAACCCGTGGCCCCGAAGGCCACAGCGCGCGCCAGCCGCTATGGCGCTGCCGATGGCACTGACAAGCGCAAGTGCGCCACGCCCGTGAAAATAAGCGAAATCAAGGCCGAAGACCTGCCGCGCATCACCCTGCCAAGCGGCGAGCTCAACCGCGTGCTGGGCGGCGGACTGGTGCCCGGGTCGATAATCCTCATTGGCGGCGAGCCGGGCATAGGCAAGTCCACTCTGGTGCTGCAAAACGTGCTGCGCATCCGCTCGCGCAAGGTGCTGTATGTGAGCGGCGAGGAAAGCCCGCAGCAGCTGCGCATGCGCGCCGACCGCATTGCCGGCGGCCGCATGGACTGTGAGTGCTACCTGCTGTGCGAAACCTCGCTCGACAACATCTTTGCCTGCATCCGCGAGAGCAATCCGGGCCTCATAATAGTCGACTCCATCCAGACCATAGCCAGCGAAGAACTCGACTCGGCGGCGGGCAGCGTGAGCCAGGTGCGCGAGTGCGCGGCCGCCTTTCTGCGCTATGCCAAGGAGACCAACACCCCCGTGGTGCTCATTGGCCACATCAACAAGGAGGGCAGCATTGCAGGCCCCAAGGTGCTCGAGCACATAGTCGACGCCGTGTTGCAGTTTGAGGGCGACCGCCACTATATGTACCGCATATTGCGGTCAATCAAAAACCGCTTTGGCAGCACCAGCGAGATGGGCATCTACGAGATGCAGGAGGCCGGACTGCGCGAGGTGAAGAACCCCAGCGAAATGCTGCTGTCGCAGGCCGACGAGCCGCTGTCGGGCGTGGCCATAGGTGTCACCGTCGATGGCGCGCGGCCCTTCCTCATCGAGACGCAGGCCCTGGTCAGCACAGCAGCCTATGGCACCGCCCAGCGCTCGGTCACCGGCTTCGACCAGCGGCGCATGAACATGCTGCTGGCTGTGCTCGAAAAGCGCGTGGGCTTCAAGCTGGCGCAGAAAGACGTGTTCCTAAACATTGCCGGCGGCCTCAAAGTGAGCGACCCCGCTCTCGACCTGGCCGTGATTTGCGCCATCTTGTCGTCAAATGTCGACATGCCCATAGCCAAAGGCGTGTGCATGACGGGTGAGGTGGGCCTGTCGGGCGAAATCAGGCAGGTGACGCGCATCGAGCAGCGCATAGGCGAGGCGGCCAAACTCGGCTTCTCGTCGATAATAGTGCCGCGCCACAACCTCAAGGGCATCGACGCCACCTCATTCAGCATACAAATCATCGAGGTGGGCAAAGTGGAAGAAGCCTTCCGCCACTTATTCGGCTAACCTGTGGGGCAACACATTACTTGGAGTGAATCCCAAAAACGAGGCATGGCAGAAAGGAAAATGTGTGCATTAATGTTAAAATGCGGTGTGCGGTTAAACCTTTGTGCGGTTTCGTGGTCAAATAGGCGAAAAAAGCAACAAAGCAGTTATACTTATAGTAGGCTTCAAACCCGCGTTTACCCAAATGACTGACTTTTTCATATAATAATAAAACAATTAATTTTCTCAGTCGCCGGGTGGCATAAGGCATCCAATAGTGCGAACAGAAAGTATAAAGCTCTGGCAGCCGCAAGTTTTCAGGTTGCCAGAGCTTTTTACTTTCTGTGTTGTGCTCGCTTTATTCGTTCATTGAGTCCCACACCGAGTCGCGCGACTCCATGAGTTCGTCCACATAGTCCTGATAGCCGGTGCGTGTGTCATATCCGTTGCTCTCGCACCACTCCTCGTAGCATTCCATCAGTGCAGGGTCTTTGTCAATCATTCGCTGGAATTCGCGGTCCACCTCGCTCACTCGGCTAAGGCGGTCGAGTAGCGACTGCAGTATTTCATTGATGTCGTAGTCCATAGTCTTTGCAGTTTTAAGCGTTTTTCTTTATAAAAATGATAGGTTTATATTCTCCAATACTGCAAAGATAGCAATTTGCACAACACCGCAAAGCCTACAGCCACGATGAACACCCGTTTTTTGCAACTTTTTAGAAAAAAAGTTGCTGTCGCATTGTTGTCGTTATTGGCCTGTGGTGTAACTTTGGGCACTCATTACACATAGCATTATGCATCAACGATCAGTCATATTGCGCCTTGTGGCTGCGGCCTGCATGGCAGTGGCAGTGGTGGCCTCGGTGGCCGCCACGCGCTATCACACTGCCCTCAACGGCTTTGCCGGACTGCGTGCGAGCGTGCCCGGCATCACCCTTGCTGTGCGGCAGGGGCAGTGTGCCGAGCTTGGCAACGACCTGCCGGTTCCAGTGCTGGTGCTCGACACTGTGCCGGTGCGCTCGGCCGACTACCGGTGTCAGGTGCGCATCGCCAACCGTCACAGCAAGCCAGGCAAGACCTATCGTGTGGCTGGGCGCGCCTACAAAGCTACGTGGTGCGGCCTTGCGCTCAACGCCGCGCCCGATGGTGGCCGCTGGGTGGCCGTGGAGTTGAGTTGCGCCAACACCGACCTGCACAACGATGCCACCGACCGCCGCCTGCTCACGGTGAGCGTGGTGAGCCATCGCGAGGGCGGGGCCGACAGTGTGCTGGCATCGGCCACCGTGGCCGATGGCGTTGACCTTTACGATGGTTTCAATTGCATCGAGGCAGAGGTGCAGGGTGGCTCGCTGGCGGTGAGTGTGGGCAACCGCCGCCTTAGCCGGGTGCTTGAGTGCCGGCTGCCCGAGGTGCAGGGCGGTGTGCGCGCCGGCTGCATAGCCGGCCCGGCGTCGAGTGTGGTGGTCGAGCGCGTGGTGGTGGCCGAAAGGGCGGGGCATGAGCGTCCGCTCGACACTGGGCTCACCATCGACTCGCTCAACAGCCGCTTTGCCGCCTCCACCGACCCCTATGAGGGCTACTGGCAATACCTCGACCGCGAGACCGACGATGCCCGCGTGCGCCTTGGCGGCCGATATGTGGTGGCTCTGGTGGCCGATGGAGCCGACGGCTACCGCGTCGTCTATGTGAGCGGTGCCCAGGCCATGCGCCGCCAGTGGCGCACGGGCATGGTGAAGGCGGTGATGCGCCCCACGGTGTTCACAGCCAACTACCGCGCCCGCTGGAGCGACGCGGCCTTTGGCGTGGTCGACGACGATGTGTTTGCCACCTTCGAGTCGGGCTCCATACTCAACGTTAAGTTTCCGGTGCTGAAAAGCCAAATCCGCTTCTCAAAAGTGCCCCAGCGCGCGCTAAAGCAGCCTTAAACGAAAAAAAACGAGGTTTTTTGCAAAAAAAATGCCGCAAACTTTGCAGATATGAAAATAATGCGTACCTTTGCATCGCATTTGAGAATTGTCCTGTGGTGTAATGGTAGCACATCGGATTCTGGTTCCGCTTGCGAGGGTTCGAGTCCTTCCAGGACAACAAATGAGAAGTGACCCCAAAGGTCACTTTTCTTTTTATAATACAAATTTAAACTAAGTAATTTTTTACAATGGCAACAAAAATCAGATTACAACGCGGTGGCCGCAAAAACCACGCGTTCTATCCAATTGTTATCGCCGATAGCAGGGCGCCACGTGATGGTAGATTTATTGAAAGGATTGGTTCTTATGACCCGAACACTAATCCTGCTACAATAAGTTTAAATTTCGAGCGTGCTCTTTATTGGATCAACGTGGGTGCAATCCCCACCGACACAGTGCGCAACATTCTCTCTCGCGAAGGTGTGATGCTCATGAAGCACCTCCAGGGCGGTGTGAAGAAGGGCGCATTCAACGAAGAGGAGGCTCAGCGCCGCTTCGATGCTTGGAAGGCTGAAAAGACCGCTAAGCTCGAGGCCATCAAAAACAAGGAAGTGACCGACAAGCAGGCCGATGCCAAGAAGCGTCTCGACGAAGAGGCCAAGAAGAACGAGGCTAAGGCTGAGGCTGTGGCTAAGAAGAAGGCAGAAATCGCTGCCGCCAAGGCTGAGGCCGAGGCTAAGGCTGCTGCCGAGGCTGCCGCTGCCGAGGCTCCCGAGGGCGAAGCCGCTCCCGCTGCCGAAGGCGAGGCTGCTGCCGAGTAATTAGGCCGCAGAAACTCTTGCGCCAAGCACGGCGCATTTCATGTCAAAGAAAAATAAAAAGTGCTGCAACCGCCACTCTGTGCGCGTTGCAGCACTTTTTTTTTAATGCCTGAGGGGGGCATTTTTCGGCTGATTTGTTTGAGTTTTATGGCAATTACCACTATCTTTGTGCATACGCATTAAGTGCTGGCATGGGCGATAATTCAACCAATAGCGCAATAGTCAGGCAGTTCACCGCCTTTTTGGAGGCGGGCAACTACCGGAAGACCGATGAGCGGTATGCGATTCTCAACAAGGTGCTTGAGGAAAGCAAGCCTTTTTCGGCCGACACACTGTATGCCGCGCTCAAGGCGGGCGGCTTCTATGTGAGCCGGGCCACCGTCTACAACACCGTCAACCTGCTGGCAGCCGCCGGCATCATAGGCAAGATAGTGGCACCGCTCGGCACCCAGGTGATGTATGAGCGCCTCAGCCAAATGCAGTGCTGCCACGTGGTGTGCACTGAGTGCGGCAAGGTGAAACTGGTGAAGGACAACAACTTTGCCGCCTATATGAACGCGCGCCGCTTTGCGGCATTCACCACTTCGCACTATGCCCTGTATGTGTATGGCACTTGCAGCACCTGCGCCCGCAAGCTTAAAAAGCGCCAGGCCGCTGCGCAAAAATCGACATTAAAGAAACAACAGAGATAACATTAGCTATTATGAAAAAGGTAGACGTATTATTAGGTTTACAATGGGGAGATGAAGGTAAAGGCAAGGTGGTGGATGTGCTCACCCCTCGCTACGACATAGTTGCACGTTTCCAGGGCGGTCCCAACGCAGGCCACACACTTGAGTTCCAGGGCCACCACTACGTGCTGCGCTCGATTCCGTCAGGAATCTTTCAAACCAACCAGGTGAACGTGATTGGCAACGGCGTGGTGCTCGACCCCGTGCTGTTTGCACAGGAGGCCAAAGACCTTGAGAAGAGCGGCGTCGACATCAAGAAAATCTTGAAGATATCGCGCAAAGCACATCTCATTCTGCCCACTCACCGCCTGCTCGATGCTGCCAACGAGAAGCTGAAGGGCAGCAGCAAAATCGGCACCACGGGCAAGGGCATCGGCCCCACCTACACCGACAAGGTGGGCCGCAACGGCCTGCGCATTGGCGACATCGACCACGACTTCAAGGCAAAATACGACAATCTTAAGCGCATGCACTTCAACCTGCTGCGCGCGCTGGGCGAGGAGCCCAATGTCGACGAGATTGAAAAACAGTGGTTTGAGGGCATCGACTACATCAAGCAGTTCGACCTCATCGACAGCGAGTTTTTCATCAACAAGCAGCTGGCCAGCGGCAAGAGCGTGCTTTGCGAGGGCGCCCAGGGCAGCATGCTCGATGTTGACTTCGGCTCATATCCGTTTGTCACCTCGTCCAACACCGTGTGCGCCGGCGCCTGCTCGGGCCTGGGTGTGGCTCCGCGCAACATAGGCGAGGTGTATGGCATCTTCAAGGCCTACTGCACCCGCGTGGGCAGCGGTCCGTTCCCCACCGAGTTGTTCGACGCCACCGGCGACAAGATCCGCCAAATCGGCCACGAGTATGGCGCAGTCACCGGCCGTGAGCGCCGATGCGGCTGGATCGACCTTGTGGCTCTGCGCTACACCATCATGCTCAATGGCGTCACTCAGCTGATAATGATGAAGAGCGACGTGCTCGACGGCTTTGAAACCGTGAAGGCCTGCGACGCCTACGAGGTCAATGGCAAGCTCACGCGCGACTTCCCGTTCTCAATCGATGGCGACGTGAAGCCCGTCTACACCGAGCTTAAGGGCTGGAATGCCGATATGACCAAGATGACGAGCGAGGCCGAGTTCCCGCAGGAGTTCAACGACTACGTTAAGTTCCTTGAGGAGAAGCTCGGAGTGCCCATCACCATAGTTTCGGTGGGCCCCGACCGCGAGCAGACCATCGTGCGTGGCAAGTAAAAGCCTTCGCGCGCCTTGGCGCAGTGGGGCAGGGCGGCAGTTAGTGGGCCGCTTCTCTCCATTCACTCTCGCATAGACTACGGTTTATTTTTTTGATATATCCGAATGCCGTTTTGGAATTTTGCTATGGAACGACGTTGGACACCTCTTTACCACTTCATCACCCACGACCGATGGGTTGGCTTCGCGGCAATCGCCGCGAAGGGCATGGCGCTGCGTGCGCCGATGCCTGTGTGAAGAGCGTGTAGGCGGCCCGGACCAGGCAAGGAGCCACAACGGCATTCTTTTTCCCTATATAAAACAACTATCAATTTTCTTCATTAAACTATTAACACCTTACTATCATGGCAACTGTAAAACCATTCAAAGGATTGCGTCCGCCGCGCCAGCTGGTGGAGCAGGTAGTGTCTAAGCCCTACGACGTGCTGTCGAGCGAGGAGGCCCGCGCCGAGGCCGACGGCAACGAGAAGTCGCTGTATCACATCATCAAGCCCGAGATTGACTTCCACGACGGCACTGACGAGCACGACCCCAAAGTGTACGACAAGGCGGTGGAGAACTTCAAGAAGTTTCAGGACCGCGGCTGGCTTGTGCAGGACCCCAAGGAGGAATACTACATCTACGCCCAGACCATGGACGGACGCCGCCAGTATGGCATAGTGGTGGCCGCCAGTGTCGACGACTACCTTACGGGCCGCATCAAGAAGCATGAGCTCACACGCCGCGAGAAGGAGACCGACCGCATGCACCACATCGAGGTGAACAACTCCAACGTGGAGCCGGTGTTCCTTGCCTTCCCCGACAATGAGGTGCTTGAGCGCGTGATTCGTGAGACTGCTGCTACCGAGCCAGAATACGACTTCGTGGCCGACGACGGCATAGGGCACACCTTCTGGTGCATATCCGACGACGCCACCATCAAGACCATTACCGATGCCTTTGCCGCAATCCCGTATCTATATATAGCCGACGGACACCACCGCACCGCCGCCGCCGCCCACGTGGGCGAGGCAAAAGCCAAGGCCAATCCCCACCACACCGGCAAAGAGGAGTATAACTACCTGCTGGCAGTGTGCTTCCCGCAGTCGCACCTCAAGGTGATGGACTACAATCGCGTGGTGCGCGACCTCAACGGCCTCACGCCCGGACAGCTGCTCGAGCGCCTTGCGCAAAACTTCGATGTGGAGTGCATGGGCACCGACGAGTACCGCCCCAGCCGTCTGCACAACTTCTCGCTGTATATGGATGGCAAGTGGTATTCGCTCACGGCAAAGCCCGGCACCTACGACGACGCCGACCCCATCGGCGTGCTCGATGTGAAGATTTCCAGCGACCTGATTTTGCGCGACATCCTTGGCATCACCGACTTGCGCACCGACAAGCGCATCGACTTTGTGGGCGGCATTCGCGGCCTCGGTGAACTCAAGCGCCGCGTCGATTCGGGCGAGATGCAGCTGGCTCTGGCTCTTTATCCCGTCACCATGCAGCAAATCATCGACATTGCCGACACTGGCAACATTATGCCGCCCAAGGCCACATGGTTCGAGCCAAAATTGCGCTCGGGCCTTGTGATACACAAATTGGACTGAGCGTGAGCGCGTAAGTTCTTTAACACTGCACAGCAGTGACATTGGCGACCTGCACCTGCCGCGTGCCCCCCAGGGGGCGCGGCAAGTGTGGGTCGCTGCGTTTTTGGGTAGTATGCGGTGCTAAAATAGCAGTAAAAGCAACTTTAAATCATCGATTATTACTTTGGTAATGTAAAATCATTTAATTTTGTAGAAATTTTCAGGCATAAAGTAAAAGAGTATAAATTTTAAGCAGAAAATTATGGCAAAACGAATTCCGATTATCAGGGCGGCTGCATTGGCGGCTGCCTGCGCTGCAGGACTCAGTTCCTGGGCGCAAACGGGGCAGCCCCATTCGCTGTCGGCCAGCGTCAATTTCTCCACGGTCGACTTGCAGTGGCAGGCTCCGGCCAGCACCGTGTCGCTCAAGTGGCACGATGGCAAGGACTATAATGGCTTGGACGGGCAGCAGAAGTCGCCCGGCGGCCCGGTGGTGCTGTATGCCGCCAGCAAGTTCACGGCCTCCGACCTCAAGGTCTATGCCGGCGAAACGGTCGACAGCATCTATTATTTCCAGTATCGCAACGTGTCGGCCGTGAGGGTGCAGATATATGAGAACTCCAAGCTTGTGCGCGACCAAAGCGTTGACCTCGCGGGCTGGGCAAAAAACACGTGGAAGCATGTGGCCCTCGACCGCAGCTACAAGATTCCGGCCGGCGCCGATGTGATGTTTGCCGTGCGTTTTGAGTATGGCGCCAACCAGAGCTTTGTGGGCATCACCGACCGCAGCCCGCTCAACGGCAAGGGCAACATCTATTCCTACGACGGTAAAAACTGGCAGACTGGAGCTCCGGGCGACTTCCTCATCACCGCCGTGCTCCACAATGCCGCCACCGCCGTTCCCGACGGCTACAACGTGTATCGCGACGGCGGCAAGGTGAATCAGGCCCTCGTCACCGGCACTGACTACAAACTCACCAGCGAGGCCGACGGCCAGCACTCCTATGCGGTGGGTGCCGTGTATGGCTCCGACGAGAAGCTCTCGGCCGCTGTCACTGCCACCACCGTGGCCGCCAGTCATATGCTGGCTCCTGCCAGCACGTTCACTGGCACAGCCAGTGAGCTCAGTGGCCAATTGTCGTGGCAGGCGCCGCTTGCCCTCACGGCCGACCACAAGCTCACCTGGTGCAACCAGACGCCGGGCATAAGCATTGGCGGCACCTCAACCTCGGCTCCCAAGGTGTGGGTTAAACAGGAATTCTCGGCAAGCGACATGCTCGCCTGCCAGGGTGGCAAAATCACCGCTGTCAACTCCTATCTGGCCGAGGCCGTGAAGACGGCCACCGTGTTTGTGATGAAAAATGGCGCCATCGACCACTACGAGGTCATTCCCGACTCGGTGGTGGCCGCGCTGCAGGCCAAGCAGTGGGCCAAGTTTGCCTTGGCAGAGCCCTACGCTCTTGAGCCGGGCAACACCTATGCATTTGGCGTCTACTACACCCACGCCTCGGGCGCGCACCCCATAGGCGTCGACAGTGGCACTGCCATCGATGTGAAGGGCAACTCATTCTCCACCAGTTCGCCATCGTCAACGTTTAAGAACAGCAAGCCATCGTGGAAGGCCCTATCGGCAGGCAACATAGCCGGCAACTTCATGCTCACGGCCGACATCGACGGTGTCACAGCCGCTTCGGTTGCTCCCACTGGCTACGACGTGTATCGCGACGGAGCGCTGCTGGCTTCTGGCGTCAAGGCCACCGAATATGCCGACGAGGCCTCCGAGCCCGGCACCCACGCCTACACGCTCGTCACCAAGTATGACGGCAAGCAGGCTCCCGCGCTCAGCACCTCGCTCACCTACACCATGCCGGCAGCCTATGCAGCCCCCACCATCATCAGCTCAAACTTCAACGACTCCACCAAGCAGTTCGACCTCACGTGGAGCGCAAGCGCCGCCGAGCTCAAGCACTATGGCAAGGCCTCCTATCTGGTGGGCTTCAACGAAGACATCAAGCTGCTCTATGGCACCAAGTTTCAGGCTTCCGAACTTGCACCCTATGCGGGCTACGAGCTGAAGTCCGTTAAGTTTGGGGTGGGCGAGGCCATCGACTCGCTGCGCCTCGAGGTGCTCGACTCCAAGGGCAACCGCCTCGCCAGCGAAAAGGTGCTGGGCTCCGACATCGAGGCCGGCTACCTCTACAGCATGCCGTTCACCACTCCGGTCAAGATTCCGGCTGGTGAAGACCTCTATCTGGTCTACAATGCCACTCTGCCCGCTGGCAAGCACGTGATGATTCTCGACGGCGGTCCGCTGGTCGACGGCGGCGCCATGGTGAGCCTCACCGACGGTGCCAACTGGTTCAAACTGGGCACAGTTGCCTCCGACTATAGCAAATACAACATTGTGATTGCCGCCACAGCCATGGCGGCAGGCTCCGACAAGGCCGCAGCTCCCGTGCTGCTCGAAAACGGCCGCTGCATCTACGCCACCACGGCCGCCAGCCTCACCATCAATGCAGGCGAGCTGCGCCAGGCAGCCGTCGAGGGACTTGGCATCGACGCCCCGCAGGGTGCCGTCAAGACCACTGCCCGCAAGGCATCGTCGGCCACTCCCAAGGCCAAGAGCTACAATGTGTATTGCAACGGCGATGTGGTGGCTCAGACCGAAGGCACCGAATATCACGCCAAGGTGGCGCGTTACGGCCAGTTTGAGTATTATGTGACCACCGTCTACACCAACGGCTGGGAGTCGCCAGCCAGCAAGGTGGTCACCGTCAGCAACACCATCGCGCAGCGTCCGCAAGCCCCCTGTGCCCTCACAGGCAACTATGCCGGCGGCACCCTCAAGCTCTCGTGGAGCGATCCCGACAACTCGCAGGTGCTCACCTACCAGCGTGGCAGCAAAGACATGGCTCTGGGCATGACTGGCAGCGGCGAGCGCACCAGCTACTGCGCCGTGCGCTTCACGGCCGACTCGGTGGCCTCTTTCGCGGGCAAGAAGATTACACACATCACCTTCAAACTGGCCGATGTGGCGCTCAACTCGGCTTCGGTGATAGTGATGAACGGCAACGACATCCTCTATGAGCAGCCAGTGGCCGTGAGCGACCTCAAAGTGGGGCTCAACGAGGTGCGCCTAAATGTGCCCTACGAGATTCCCGCGGGCCGCGAACTCTCGTTCGGATACCACATCACCTACCAGAATGGCCAGAAGCCGCTGGTGATGGACGACGGCCCATCAATCCTTCCCGGCTACAGCGACCTGCTCTCGGCCTCAGCTTCCGACGGCTACTGGTATTCGCTCAAGACCAAGTTTAAGCAAGACTACAACTGGCGCATCAGTGCCATTCTGGCCGACGCCGACCAATCTGTGACCGCGCCCAACCGCGCCCCGGCGAAGGCCGCAGCCGGCACCACCTACAACGTGTATCGCGACGGCGTGGCCATAGCCACCGCCATCGAGGCCACTGCCTACGACGTGGCTTCGGCCGCCAATGGCAGCTACACCGTCACCGCCGTGACCAATGGCGTTGAGTCGGCCGAGTCAAATGCTGTGGTGCTCAGCGGCGCCACAGCCATCACCAGCATCGAGGCTGGCCAAAGCACTCAGGTAGTGGCTATCTACGGCCTTAATGGAGTCAAGCTGGCCGCCGCCAGCGTCGACGCACTCCCCTCGGGCGTGTATCTGGTGAAGACAGCCGACGGCAAAGTGCGCAAAGTGGTTAAATAAGCACATAGCAGCGCCCCAGAGGCGCTACCCCCACCCACAGAGGGCGGACCGCACCAAAGCGGCCCGCCCTCCTTTTCTCGTAAGTGCTTATTTTTGAAGACAAGCAACCGGCTATGAAAGGCCATTTTCACTGATTTTTAGGCGTGTTAGTCAATGCCCACACTGCTGCGAGGTGGCTTTGGGCGTCATAAGCCCATGGCACAGTGCTTTGTTGTTTTTAGATGTGGTATGACCGCACCTACGTTAATTTACTGAAGTATAGCATTTAATGTGCGGCTGGAAAAGCAACAACCGCCGCCCCTGTGGAAACGGGGGCGGCGGTTGCCTTATTTAGTCGTTGCGGCTCACGGGTGGGGCCGCTTAGCTATGTGCGTTATTTGATGATGACGCGCTGTGCAAGGTTCTTGTTGGCAGTTGTCACCTTCACCACATACACACCTGCTGCAAGGCCGGCGGTGCCGACTGTTGCGCTGGTTGCCTGCGGAGCCAGGGCTGCCACCTGCATGCCGTTCATTGCAAACACCTCAACGCTGGTGATAGCCTCAGGAGCGTTCACCTTGATGGCGTTGGCTGTTGCCTTAACTGTGATTGCGCTTTCGGCGATTTCGTCAACACCAGTGATTATGATGTCGTCGAGCGTAGCCTTCTGCTCCTCGTTGTTGTAGTGCACATACTTCAGGTTGTCGAAGTAGAAGTCGCCAGTCCATGCTGCGCGTGGGTTGTCGGCGTCGTCGTCCTCAAAGTCCTCGAGGTAGCCTTTCCACAACCACACTGCGTCGAACATCCACAGGCCTTCCACCAGCTTCTTCTCACCGCTCACGATGTCGCAAGAGTCGTTGTTCACGTCCCATGCCACCACGTCCCAGCCGCGGAAGTCGAGCTGCTTCTTGGTGTAGCGCTTAACGGAGGCTGCGTCACTGCGGTCGCGCACGCCGATGCCGGCGTAGTTGTTCGAGCCGTCGCCATACACGTCATATTGGATTATGGCGTTCTTGCCGTTGGTGTAATACTTCACGCCGTCCCTCTTGTAGATGCGCAGGCCCCAGTAGGGAGTGCCTGTTGCGGGGTCGGGTTCGAACTCGTAGTGCACCTTGAACGAAGAAGTCTGGTTGCTGTTGCTCACCAGCGAGTTGGTGGTCATGCTCTGGTCTTCGGCTGCGGTGAAGCCCTTCGACGAGCCTGAGCCGGCGGGAGTGAACCACAGGTTGGGGTTGGTGGTGTCGTCGATCACGGTCTCGTCTTTCACTGTGCGGTATTCCGAGAGGAACTTGAACACTTTGCCTTCCGACACGTTGCCCGACAGATCCTTGAAGCCGCCCTTCACAGTCACCTTGAAGCACTTGTCAAGGGGCAGATCCTCGTTGAGGTAGAGGTGCAGCACCGATGCGTTGCGCACCACTGCGTGGGTCAGCTTGCCGCTGTAGCGGTTGCCGTCCTTGTCTTCCACGATGATGGCGTCGGTGGCGT
The DNA here is from genome assembly GCA_934667475.1 of uncultured Muribaculaceae bacterium. Taxonomy (GTDB): domain Bacteria; phylum Bacteroidota; class Bacteroidia; order Bacteroidales; family Muribaculaceae; genus Sodaliphilus. The sequence goes on from CAKUMB010000004.1 coordinate 59,593, forward strand.
CGTCCTCGTTCCAGGCGAGCTCTTCGTTATACTCAACGCGAATCACGGGGCGGTGAGTGTAGAGCATTGTGCTGTTTTCGGCAGGAGTGGTGCTCTTCACATAGGGAGCCTCCACGTCGGCAGGAATGGTGGTGAATGCAAACACATATTTGCCGCCTTCCTGGCCGTCGCCGTCGCCGTCAAAGAATTGGTTGGTCTGCGAGTTCTTGGCCACGCTGCCGTCGATGGTGATGGTGTAGTCCATGTCATCGAGCAGGTCCTTCAGGCTCACGTGCAGGGTGTAGTCGTTCTCCCAAGTGAGGGTCACCTTGCCGTTGTTGCTAATCGAGAAAGCCTTTTCCACGCTGGCCTTGTCCATCTTGCGCGAGAAGGTAATCACCATGTCGTTGAGGATGTTCACGGCTGCGGGGTCGGTGATGCTGTTCGACGACACCACTGCGGGTGCGTTGCTGGTCAGCTCCATGTTGGCCCAAGTCACGTTTTCCGACGACTGGCCTTGCGGGTTGCTGTTCAGGGTCACGGTCTTGGAGCCCGATGTGTAGCCCGGGCAGCTGTAGGTCACGGTGTATTCCTTGCCGGGGGTGAGGTCCTCAAACAAGAAGAATCCGTTGTGAATCAGGTTGGGGTTTTTGGTGTAGTTCTTAAACAGCGACTCGTAGGAGTCGGTCACGTATGTCTTGCCGTCAACGGTCACAGTCACGTTGTCGATGGGCTGGTCGTTTTCCGAGTTCTTAACCACACCGGCCAGCATCACCTTTTCGGGCAGCTGCAGGCCGCGGTATTGCATAATGGCGCGGAATGTGCCGAATGCCTCCAGACGCTTGTAGTTGTCATTCATGTTGAGCGGCTGCTGCACCTTGTGGGTGTGGAATCCGCCCTCGCTCAGCAGCGAGGCCATGTTGGTGCGGCGGTTAACCGACAGATACGGATACTGGTTCTCGTGAGTGTTAATGTCGCCGTTGTAGTACACGCGGTCGTAGTAGTTTCCGCGGCTGGTGGTGTTATACATCACGCCGGTAAGGCTTGGGTCGAGGAACTCGCCGTAGCGCTTGCCGCCGTTAGGAGTCTTCTCTATATACTGGCCGTCTTTCTTCCAGCCGCCGAACAGAAACAGGGTCTGGTTTTGGCCCGAGCCTGCATCGGAGTGAATTGAGTAGAAGAAGTCGGCTCCCCATGCGTTGGCCATGTCGCTGCGCTCATCGAGGTCCACATACTCGTTGTCGGTGTAGCGGGTCATGCGCACGGTGTTGGTGTCGATAGTGGTGTATTGCTGCAGATATTCCTTGGTGGCCAGGCCCACGCGCAGAACTTTCTGCGCCTCGGTGTAGCCATACAGGCCTGAGTTCTCGTGGCCGGAGTGTCCCGGATCGATCCACAGTTTAAAGTTTCCCCAGTCGGCCTTGTCGGCAGCGACCACGGTGCCGCCCACAGTGAGGCAGGCGATTGCCGAGGCAATCATGTATTTCGATAAATTTTTCATTGCTGCATTAATATGTTAAGTCGATAAGATAAATGTAGCCGTCTTTGTCGTTTTCAAAGGCAATTGCCGAGCCGTTGTAGTCGGCAGCCAGTGTCACGGGCAGCAGGTCGTCGCGGTGAATGTCGATTTTCGAGATTTTGCGCTTCACAATGTCAAACGAGTATATCTCGCCCTTGGTGAAGTTTGCGCCGTTGTCCTCAAGTTTCACAAAGGCCAGGTTGCAGTCTTTGTTGGTGAACTGCGGATACGAGCCCTTGCCCACGGGCAGCAGCGTGGTGGCCTTGTCGTCGATCATGAATATGCCTTTGCCCACAATCTGGAAGGCAATCATGGTGCCGTCGTGCGACAGCTGCGGGTTGATGATCATGCGGCCGGCATAGTCCTTGAGCACGGGAATCTGCGATGTGGCGCCTGCGGGGTCGTCCACCATCAGCTTGTAGTACTTGTTGGTCTTTACAGCGGCTTTCGAGCGCTTGAAGTTGTGCTCGGCGGCGGCCACTTCGGTCACCTTGCCGGTTTCCACATTCACCTGCTCAATGCTGGTCATGCGGCGGTCGTTGACGATGGCGTAGGGGGTCGACACGATGGTTGAGTTGTTGAGCCAGTTCATTTTGTAGCCGGCACCCAGCTCGTCAGACACCTGCTTCAGGCCCGAGCCGTCGGCGTTGGCCACCCATATGCCGATGTAGTTGTCGCCTGTCACAGCGATTTTCTTGCCGTCGGGCGACCACACGGGGGCCATCAGGCTTTGTGAAGACTTGATGAGAAGCCGCGGCTCACTTGCCTTGGGCTGGGCCATCAAGTTACCAGTGCACAGCATCAGCGATGCCGCAATCAGTAAACTTTTCTTCATTGCTTGTGTTTAAATTAATAGTTTAACAAATTTAGTTTATGTTATATAAGTGCATTGCTTATTCCTAATGCAAAGCGGTCATTCAATTGCAGTGTAAAATTAGTACACATTTTTGAATCTTGCAAGCCGCGCGGCGTTAATTCGCCTACTAAAACGTGTCGTGCCCGTGGCCAATAATTGATATTGTGAACACTTTCGGTGCATTTGGTAGGCCTCGGCACGGCTTTATTGACTGATTTTGCAGCCTGTGAAATTCTTAAACTCTATCGAAGACGCATGTTTGTAACGAGTGTCATACTGCTGCTGGTGGCGCTGCTCACCGACGGATACATCTTGTTCAACTTCTTGCGGGGCGGATCGGCGCTGTGGTCGGTGCTCCACTGGCTGCCCACCGCGGCGCTGGTGCTGGTCATTGCGCTCGCTGCCGCCGGTGTGGCGCATGATGGCGCTTTCCGTGCCGCTTCCACCGCTAACCCCCATGTGTGCGTAGAATTGTGGCTGCCTGGATAAGGTTGCCACGGGTGTATGTGCTACTAATGGAAACCTAAGACCATAATCAACTATTCCCGTAAATAAGCAAAATAGGCCACAGTGCAGAAATGCTGTGGCCCATAATGTAACAGCTGAAAAATATCTGGGTGGTCCAAAAATGCTTTGTTATGTAATCTTCTATATATTGAACAGGAAACCCAAAATCTGGAATGGCGTAATTGTGTAGCATGGTGCGTTGCCCAAACGCTCTGTAGCATTTCCGGCAAAGTGTCTGGTGTGGGCAGTGGGGGATGTTCTCAACATATCTTAAACCCAAATAGGCAAAGGCCGCTCCTGCGAACAGGAGCGGCCTTTGCCGTAGTCTCGTTTGCGCGCTGTGGCGCTATTGGTTGAATCGCGACGGGTCGAGGTGCTTTATCACCCGTGCGGGGTTGCCCACGGCCACGGCATAGTCGGGCACATCTTTGGTCACCACCGAGGCCGCGCCCACTATGGCGTAGCGGCCCACCGTGACGCCCGGCAGCAGGGTGCTGCCAGCACCCACCCATGCGCCCTTGCACACGCGCACGGGCTTGCAGGTGATCACGTCGCGGTCGTAGGGGTCGTGGTTGTTGCTAATGAGCTGCACGTTGGCGGCAATGCGCGCGTCATCTTCAATGGTGATGGTGCCGGCCGACATCATCAGGCAGCCGGGCATCACCACCACGTTGCTGCCAATGGTCACCTGGTTGGGGCGCACGGCAGTGAGCGGTGTCATCACCCTCGACCCCTGGCCCATATGGCCCTTGAATATCTCCCTTTGCAGGCTCCACCACTCGTCGCCGAATGGCAGTGCGTGGTTGAAGCGGTGCACCAGCTGCGCATAGTGTGCAGCCAGAGCCACCTCCTGCTCCGATTGTCGCCTCACGTCAATTCTTGTCTCGCCCATTTCCATTACAAGCGGTTGAGGGTGGCTATTGCCTCGAGCGGATTGGCCGATTTAAACACGTAGTTGCCGGCCACCAGCACGTCGGCTCCTGCCTCGGCCAGCTGGCGGCCAGTGTCGGCGTTCACGCCGCCGTCGATTTCCACAAGGGCTTTCGACCCCGTTTCGCCGATTAGGGCGCGCAGCTCGCGCAGTTTGCGCAGAGTGTTGGGAATAAACTTCTGGCCGCCGAAGCCGGGATTCACCGACATCAGCAGCACCAGGTCGAGCTCGGCCACAATGTCGCGCAGCATGCACACCGGGGTGGCGGGGTTTAGCGTGACGCCGGCCTTCATGCCCGCATTGTGAATTTGCTGCACCACGCGGTCGAGGTGGGTGCAGGCCTCATAGTGCACGTTCATTATCTCGGCTCCGCAGTCGCGCACCTCGCTCACAAACTTCTGCGGCTCCACTATCATCAGGTGCACGTCCAGTGGCTTGCGGCACAGCTTCTGCACATATTTCATCACGGGAAATCCGAATGAAATGTTGGGCACAAACACACCGTCCATCACATCGAGGTGGAGCATGGCAGCCTCGCTGCCGTTAATCATTTCTAAGTCGCGCTCAAGGTTGCCGAAGTCGGCCGACAACAGCGATGGTGATACTTGCATATTGTATAGAATGTTTTGGTAGTTTCTGTATGATAAGTCTTTGCTCAAGTGCTATGCCGCTTTGCTCTGGTCGCCGCCCTTCTTAATGGCGTGGTAGGCAATGAACAGCACTATGAATATGGCCAGCGCATAGCCGCCATAGCTCAGATACTTGTTGTAGTGCTCAAGCTGCTGCAGCAGCTGCTCTTCGGGAAATTGGGTGCTCAGCCAGTAGCCAAGGCCGGCCAGCACGCAGTTCCACACGCCGGCGCCCAGAATGGTGTAGAGGGTAAACTTGCCAAAGTGCATGCGCGCCAGTCCGGCGGGAATCGAAATCAGCTGCCTCACGGCGGGAATCAGGCGGCCAAAGAATGTGCTTGCCGCTCCGTGCTTGTCGAAGTAGGCCTCGGCCTTCTGCACCTTGGCCGCATCGATGAGGCAGGCATGCCCTATGCGGCTGTTGGCAAACTTATACACCACTGGACGCCCTATGAGCAGAGCAATGCAGTAGTTGATGGCACCGCCAATGAACGCGCCGAATGTGGCGAAAAACGCCACCATGTATATGTTGAGCTCTCCGTTGCGGGCGGCAAAGTAGGCTGCGGGAGGCACCACCACTTCCGACGGAAAGGGGATGAACGAGCTTTCGATGGCCATGAGTGCGGTGATGGTGGTATAGTTGAGGTTGCCCTTATACCAGTTGTAGATTTGCACAATGTCGTGAGGCATGAAAATTACTATAAGCACTATCACGGCAAGCAGCACCGCCACTATGGCTGCGAGTTGAATGGTGTCTTTTTTCATTATTGCAAGTTAGTTGAGATGTTTGTCGATAAAATCATGAATTTATGGGGCAAAGTTACGCAAAAAATCGGCACACCGCAAAGGTGCCATGGCGGGGCGTGGTCATTGCCCAAGCGGGGCGTCGGGGTGCAGGCGGTAGCCCAGCGAGGCAAACATGCGTCCGTAGGCCGCCGCCTTGGCCGTGAGGGCCAGCGGATAGGCGCGCGACGACGATGGCATGCGGCACAGCTCAAAGTTGTGCCCCGAGGCGCAGCATGGCACCGTTTGCCCCGTCTTGGGCAGTGGCACCCCGGCTTTGGCGGCAATCACGCCTGTGGCCTTCTCGCCGGCTGTGACCACGGCCTCGATGGTGGGCCGCTTGGCAAACAGGGCGTCGAGGTCGATTGTCTCCACTATTTCCAGATGCTTGTCGCTGGCGTTGTCCTTCAGTCGGCGCACCCGCATTGCCGTGTCCCACAGGGCTATGCGCTTCTCGGTGAGAAACCGCTTGATGTCGGCCAGGCGAAAGGCTTTGGCACTGGCGTCCCAAAAGCGGTCTTTGTCGCCATAAAACAGCAGGCCCATAATGCGCCACATGTCGTTGATTTTGTTGGGGTAGTAAAACGGCATCGACCACCGCACCGGCTTGGGCGGAAACGTGCCGAGCATTATCACTCGCGCGTCCTCGGGCAGAAAGGGTTCGAAGGGATGCGACTCTATTTGTTTGTTGCTTTCCATATTGCTGAGTGGCAAAATTAGCTATATGGCGCAATATTTCCCAACAAATAGTGCCGTGCAATATTTAATTTTCATTAATTTTGTCCAACAAAGAAATTCATTAAAAATTCAACGTATAATACACACTGAAAAAAGACGTATGAAAATCCATCATTTCCTGTTTTTAGCTATCGTTGCGCTGGTGCTTGGCAGCTGCAACACGTCAAAAGACATCCCATACATGATTGATGCCGGAAAACTGCCTCAAGATGTGCTGCAAGCTGCGTCTAAGGCCAACGACCCCGTGATTATGCCCGGCGATATGCTCGACATAACTGTGAGCAGTTTCAATGCCGAGACCGTGAAGCCCTTCAACCGCGGCACCTACCGCAGCTCGGAGAGCGGTGCGTCGACCAACAGCAGCGGCCAGGAGCAGTCGCAAAACTACTACCTTGTGGATGTGTCGGGCAACATCGAGTTCCCCATTTTGGGCAAGCTGCATGTGGGCGGCCTCAGCAAGACGGCCATCGAAGACCTCATTGCCTCGCGCATCTATCCCAAATATCTCACCGAGCGCCCCGGTGTGGAGGTGCGCATGCGCAACTTCCACGTGTCGATTCTTGGCGAGGTGGCTTCGCCCGGAGTCATCACCACGCAAAACGAGAGCATGAACATTCTCGAGGCCATTGCCAAGGCTGGCGACCTCACCATTCAGGGCAAGCGCAACAATGTGATGGTTATCAGCACACAAGCCGACGGCAGCCGCACGGTGCGCTACGTCAATCTCAATGACAAAAACCTCATCGTGTCGCCCGACTTCTATCTGCATCAGAACGACATAATCTACGTTGAGCCCAACGCCTCAAAGGCGCGCTCGTCGTGGTCGGTGCCGCCTGCGCTCACGCTCACCGTCAGCTCCATCGGCACGCTCATCTCAATAGCCACACTCATCATCACCCTCACCAAGTAGCAGGGTAGGGGGGCTACAGCATAACCGAATAAGGCCAGCCGGCACTCAGCAGCATTGCATTCTGCTGGGTGTCGGCTGGCCTCTTTTTTTATTGTGTGCGTAAAAAAGTTTGTTGTGCTGTGCGTGAGTGCGGTGCCGCCTACTTTATAATCTGCTCAAGTTTGCGCGTGTTTTCGCGAATCTCCTCCTCGGGCACCTCATAGTTAGACAGGTCGTTGGCAAAATAGCGGTCGTAAGCCGTCATGTCAATCAGTCCGTGGCCCGACAGGTTGAACAGTATCACCTTGCTCTTGCCCTCCACCTTGGCCTTCAGCGCCTCGCGTATGGCTGCCGCAATGGCGTGCGACGACTCGGGGGCGGGTATTATGCCCTCGCTGCGGGCAAACATGGTTGCGGCCTTGAAAGTTTCGAGTTGTGGAATGTCTACGGCGTCAACCAGCCCGTCGTGCTTCAGCTGGCTAATCACCGAGCCGGCGCCGTGGTAGCGCAGACCGCCGGCATGTATGTTGGTCGGCTGGAAGTCGTGTCCCAAGGTGTACATGGGAATCAGCGGCGTGTAGCCAGCCTCGTCGCCAAAGTCATACTGGAACACGCCGCGCGTCAGCTTGGGGCACGACGACGGTTCGGCGGCTATGAAGTGCACGTTGCGCTCGCCGCTAAGGTTGTGGCGCAGGAAGGGGAACGCTATGCCCGAGAAGTTGCTGCCGCCGCCAAAGCAGGCAATCACAGTGTCGGGATACTCGCCCGCCATCTCCATCTGCTTCTCGGCCTCGAGGCCTATCACCGTCTGGTGCAGAGCCACGTGGTTGAGCACCGAGCCCAGCACATATTTGCAGTTGGGCGTGCTCATGGCCAGTTCCACCGCCTCGCTGATGGCTGTGCCCAGCGAGCCTTGGCAGTTGGGGTGATCGGTGATGATTTTGCGCCCAGCCTTGGTCGACATGCTGGGCGAAGCTATCACCTCGGCGCCGTAAGTCTGCATGATTGAGCGGCGGTAGGGCTTCTGCTCATATGAAATCTTCACCATATACACTGCCAGCTCAAGGCCGAAGTGCTTGGCTGCCAGCGACAGTGCCGCACCCCACTGGCCTGCGCCGGTCTCGGTGGTGATGTTGGTCACGCCCTCCTTTTTGCAGTAGTAGGCCTGCGCAATGGCCGAGTTCAGCTTGTGCGAGCCCACGGGGCTAACGCTCTCATTCTTAAAGTAGATGTGCGCGGGCGTGTCGAGCAGCTTCTCGAGGCCGCGGGCGCGCACCAGGGGCGTGGGACGCCAGATGCGGTACATTTCACGCACCTCATCGGGAATTTCAATCCAGCGGTCGGTGGTGTTAAGTTCTTGGCTTGCCGCCTCGCGTGAAAACAGCGGACTCAAGTCATCCTCGGTGAGGGGCTTGTGTGTGGCGGGGTTGATGAGCGGCAGCGGCTTTTGCTTCATGTCGGCCACCACGTTATACCATGCTTGCGGTATGTCTTTCTCGCTTAATAAAAACTTTTTCGTCTCCATTCGCCTTATGCTTTTAAATGTGAATATTAAATGTATATTTATTGTTTTATTTCGTTTGGATATGCAAATATACTATATTGTTTTGCTATAATCCAAATTTTTATGCCGAAAAATGACAAATTTATTACTGCATGACAAAGTGTCAGTGTGGTGCACGTATGCCATTGTTCAAGGCTTAACTGCAGTATGTCAGCCAGTTAGGTCGGTCGAGCCATGCCGCTATTTTTGGTGGCACGCGGTTTGCTTGGTTCGGCGAGTGACAATTGAAATAAAAAAACAAAAATATATAGATTATGAACTTTGACAACTTTACAATCAAATCGCAGGAAATTGTGCAGAAGGCAGTGCAAATGGCCCGCGCTGGCGGCAACCAGGCACTGGAACCTGTGCATCTGCTTAAGGCCATCATAGCCGAAGGCGACTCTGTGGTGAAGTTTATATTCCAGAAGCTCGACATCAGCCAGGCAATGGTTGAGCGTCCGCTGGAAGACGAACTTGCCAAGTTGCCCAAGGTGAATGGCGGCGAGCCCTACTTGAGCAGTGACTCAAGCAAGGTGCTGGAGAGCGCCAACAACTACGCCTCCAAAAACGGCGACCAGTATGTAACCGCCGAGGCCCTGCTGATGGGCGTGTTCAAGAGCGGTGCCGCTGCTTCAACCATATTGAAGAACGCCGGTGTCACCGAGCAACTGCTGCAGCAGGCCATAGCCGAGCTGCGCAAGGGCAAGAAGGCCACCGGCCAAGAGGCCGAGGAGCAGTATAATGCCCTCAACAAATATGCCATCAATCTGTGCGAGCGCGCCCGTCAGGGCAAGCTCGACCCCGTGATTGGCCGTGACGACGAGATTAGGCGCGTGCTGCAAATTCTCAGCCGCCGCACCAAGAACAACCCTATTCTCATAGGCGAGCCGGGTACCGGTAAGACGGCCATCGTCGAGGGGCTTGCACAACGCATAGTGCGCGGCGACGTGCCCGAGAACCTGAAAAACAAGCAGGTGTTCTCGCTCGACATGGGTGCGCTCATCGCCGGTGCCAAATATCAGGGTGAGTTTGAGGAGCGACTGAAGGCCGTGATCAACGAGATTACCCAGGCCAACGGCGACATAATCCTATTCATCGATGAAATCCACACCCTGGTGGGGGCCGGCAAGAGTGGCGGCGGCGCAATGGACGCAGCCAACATTCTGAAGCCTGCCCTGGCCCGTGGCGACCTGCGCAGCATAGGCGCAACCACGCTCGACGAGTATCAGAAGTATTTCGAGAAGGACAAGGCCCTGGAGCGCCGCTTCCAGGTGGTGATGGTCGACGAGCCCGACGAGGAGAGTGCAATCGCCATTCTGCGTGGCCTTAAGGAGAAATACGAGAACCACCACAAGGTGCGCATCCGCGACGAGGCAATAATCGCAGCCGTGCAGCTCAGTGAGCGCTACATTAGCGACCGCTTCCTGCCCGACAAGGCCATCGACCTTGTAGATGAGGCCGCCGCCAAGCTCAGAATTGAGATGGACTCGGTGCCACAAGGCCTCGACGAGATAACTCGCAAAATCTCGCAGCTCGAAATCGAGCGCGAGGCAATAAAGCGCGACGGCGACGAGCAGCGCATCAAGCAGCTCGAGCAGCAGATTGCCAACCTCAAGGACCAGGAGCGCGACTACAGTGCCAAGTGGAAGGCCGAGAAGGAGCTCATCAACAAGATTCAGCAAAACAAAATCGACATCGAGCAACTCAACTTCGAGGCCGAGCGCGCCGAGCGCGAGAGCGATTACGCCCGCGTGGCTCAAATCCGGTATTCAAGCATAAAGCAGAAGGAGGACGAGAACCGCGAAATCCAGCAGAAGCTCAACGCCATGCAGGGCGACAAGGCTCTGATCAAGGAGGAGGTCGATGCCGACGACATCGCCGATGTGGTGTCGCGCTGGACGGGAATACCTGTCACCAAGATGCTGCAGAGCGAAAAAGACAAACTGCTGCACCTTGAAGAGGAGCTGCACAAGCGTGTGGTGGGGCAGGACGAGGCCATCACGGCCATCGCCGACGCCGTGCGCCGCAGCCGCGCCGGCCTCAACGACCCGCGCCGACCCATTGGCTCGTTCATCTTCCTCGGCACCACTGGTGTGGGCAAGACCGAGCTGGCAAAGGCTTTGGCCGACTACCTCTTCAACGACGAAAACATGATGACCCGTATCGACATGAGCGAGTATCAGGAGAAGTTCTCGGTGTCGCGCCTCATCGGTCCGCCTCCGGGCTATGTGGGCTATGAAGAGGGTGGCCAGCTCACCGAGGCTGTGCGCCGCAAGCCTTACTCGGTGGTGCTGTTTGATGAAATCGAGAAGGCTCACCCCGATGTGTTCAACATCTTGCTGCAGGTGCTCGACGACGGCCGGCTCACCGACAACAAGGGACGCACGGTGAACTTCAAGAACACCATCATCATCATGACCTCCAACCTGGGCAGCAACCTCATTCGTGAGCGTTTTGAGGGGCTTACCGACGCCAACCGCGAGAGCGTGATAAGCTCAACCCGCGCCGAGGTGTTCGAGATGCTTAAGAAGACCATTCGTCCTGAATTCTTGAACCGTATCGACGAGATTATAATGTTCACCCCGCTCAACGAGGCTCAGATAAGGCAAATCGTGTCGCTGCAGCTGGGCGGTGTCACCAAGATGCTGGCCAAGAATGGCATCACCCTCCAGTATACCGACGCTGCTGTGGGCCTGCTGGCCAGCGCCGGCTACGATCCTGAGTTTGGTGCGCGTCCTGTGAAGCGCGCCATCCAGAATCTGGTGCTCAACCAGCTGTCGAAAGACATCATAGGCCAGCGCGTGAACCGCGACAAGCCCATTGTGGTCGATGCCAAAGATGGCAACATAGTGTTCCGCAACTAAATCGCGTGGCCGCATCAGTCATGGTGCAGCGCGCTCCAAAAAATAAACTAAGCGGGGCCGACTCCTTGAAAATTTGGAGTCGGCCCCGCTTTTTTTGTCGTCACGCAGTCGCGGCCATGGCGGCCGTTGCCGTGCCGTATGTCTGTCAGAATTCGTAGTCCACGCAAGCGCGGTTTTCCTTGTGGCCCTTAAGCAGACCTGCAGCCGCAAGGTGGGCAGGGTGGTTGGCATAGGTGGCCACATCGGCCATGGTGGGCACAATGGCGGTGAGCACCACGTCCCACTGCTCGCTCGGGTTCTGGTTCAGTCCCACTTCAATGCTTTGCAGCACATCGATGGTCTCAGGCAGCGCCTCAAGCGCAGCCTTGAATTTCTTGGCCACCTCAAGCCGCTCGGCATCGGTGCCAGTGAGTTTAAACATTACAATATGCTTTACCATATAGCGCAATAGTTTTTATTGGTTGTTATAAAGTTTTTCCTTCATGGCGAGAATCTTCTCGTCGCTGATGTAGTCGTCATAGTCCATCATCTTGTCGATGATGCCGTTGGGGGTGAGTTCAATCTCGCGGTTGCACACGGTCTGGATAAACTCATGGTCGTGCGATGCCATCAGCACGTTGCCCTTAAAGGCCTGCAGCGTGTTGTTGAACGCCTGAATCGACTCCAGGTCGAGGTGGTTGGTGGGTGTGTCCAGAATCAGCGTGTTGGCGTTCACCATCATCATCTTGGCAATCATGCAGCGCATTTTTTCGCCACCCGACAGCACCGAGGCCTTCTTCAGCACATCCTCGCCGCTAAACAGCATCTTGCCCAGGAATCCCTTCAGATAAATCTCGCTGGTGTCATTGCTAAACTGTGCCAGCCAGTCCACCAGATTCAGGTCGGTGTTGAAATACTGCGAGTTGTCAAGTGGCAGATAGGCTGTGGTTATGGTCTGTCCCCACTCAAAGTGGCCCGCATCGGGCTTGCGCTTGCCGTTGATGATTTCAAACAGCGCCGTCATGGCACGCGGGTCGCGGCTCAGGAACACTATCTTGTCGCCCTTTTCCACATTAAAGTTGAGGTCCTGGAACAGAATTTCGCCGTCGATTGAAGCCGTGAGTCCGTGCACCTCCAGAATTTTGTTGCCCGGCTCGCGCTCGGGAGTGAAAATGATGCCCGGATAGCGGCGCGACGACGGCTGGATTTCCTCCACATTCAGTTTCTCCAGCATCTTCTTGCGGCTTGTGGTCTGCTTCGACTTGGCCACATTGGCGCTGAATCGGCGAATGAATTCCAGCAGCTCCTTGCGCTTCTCCTCGGCGCGCTTGTTTTGCTGCTGCTGCTGGCGCAGAGCCAGCTGGCTCGACTGATACCAGAAGCTGTAGTTGCCGGCATACAGCGTAATCTTGTGGTAGTCGATGTCGAGCGTGTGGGTAGAAATCGCGTCCAAAAAGTGGCGGTCGTGCGACACCACCAGCACCGTGTTTTCAAAGTTGGCCAGATAGTTCTCAAGCCACGTCACAGTGTCGAGGTCAAGGTCGTTGGTGGGCTCATCCAGCAGCAGGTTGTCGGGGTTGCCAAACAGCGCCTTGGCCAGCAGCACGCGCACCTTGGCCTTGGCCGGCATGTCCTTCATCAGCGTTTGGTGGAACTCCTCCTTAATGCCCAGGCCGCTAAGCAGCGCGGCGGCGTCGCTCTCGGCGTTCCATCCGTTCATCTCGGCAAACTTCTCTTCAAGTTCCGAAGCGCGCACGCCGTCGGCCTCGCTGAAGTCGGGCTTGGCATATATGGCGTCCTTCTCTTTCATCACCTCCCACAGGGTGGTGTGGCCTTGCAGCACGGTGTCCATCACCGTGAACTCGTCGAAGGCAAAGTGGTCCTGGCTTAGCACGCTCATGCGCTCGCCGGGGCCCTGGGTCACGGTGCCGTGGGTGGGGGTGAGCTGGCCGCTGAGCATGCGCATCAGCGTACTCTTGCCCGCGCCGTTGGCGCCGATTATGCCATAGCAGTTGCCGGGGGTGAACTTCAGGTTCACATCCTGAAACAATACCTTCTTACCAAATTGGATTCCTAAATTGTTTGTGATTATCATACCCTCTATCTCTACAGCAGTGAAGCTGTTGTTGATTTGTTATATATATATTGTTATGTATATGTTTTTTGCAATTATGCCGCTCGCAGCCGCCTCGTGCAAAGTGCAGCCGCGGTCGCAAAAAGCCATTCAAGAGTGCAAAGTTACAAATTTTACTCCAAATAGCGAAACCTCCCCCGCAATCCATCGCAGGATAAAAAAACTGGCGCCGCCCTCTGTTGAATAGAGAGCGGCGCCATTATGGTGTGATGCTAATGTTGCGCTTTACTCAGCCACCACCTCAAAGGGAATCTCAACCGATACCTCTTTGTGCAGCTTCACAGTGGCAGTGTATTTGCCCACTTCCTTCACTGCGCCGTTGATGCTGATGATCTTGCGGTCGATGTTGTGACCCAGCTTCTCGAGGGCCTCAGCAATTTGAATGTTGTTAACCGAGCCAAAGATTGTGCCAGTTGCACTCACCTTTGCGCCAATGGTCAGCGACACGTCCTTCAGCGACTCAGCCACTGCCTCGGCATCGGCCTTGATTTTAGCAATCTTGTGAGCGCGCTGACGCAGGTCCTCTGCCAGCACCTTCAGTGCCGAAGGAGAAGCGATAACGGCTTTGCCTTGCGGAATCAGGTAGTTGCGGCCATAACCGCTCTTTACTTCCACCACGTCGTCCTTGTAACCAAGGTTGGTGACATCTTCTTTTAATATAATCTTCATAATAAAAGTACCTCCAAATTAAAAATTATTTCATCAAATCGGTTACGTAGGGCAGCAGTGCCAGGTGGCGGGCGCGCTTAACGGCTCTTGCCACTCTTCTCTGGAACTTCAGCGAAGTGCCGGTGATGCGGCGGGGGAGAATCTTGCCCTGCTCGTTGAGGAATTTCTTCAGGAATTCAGGATCCTTGTAGTCGATATACTTGATGCCGCTTCTCTTGAAACGGCAATATTTCTTCTTGTTGATGTCAACTGACAGTGGAGTCAGATAACGGATTTCAGATTGAGTCTGTGCCATGATTATAAATCTCCTTTTTTTACTTTAATTACTCTTTTTCTTCTGCTTTAGCCTCAGCAGCCTCCTCGGCGGGAGCCTCTGCCTTCACCTCTTCGCTCTTGGCTTTCTTCAGGCTTCTTCTCTTGATTGCATACTCCTCAGCAAACTTGTCGAGGCGGAATGTGAGGAAGCGCAGCACCTTCTCGTCGCGGCGGAAAGCTGTCTCAAGCTTTGCAATCACGTTGGGCTCAGCGTCAAACTCAATTAAAGTGTAAAAACCGGTAGATTTCTTCTGGATAGGATAGGCCAGCTTGCGCAGACCCCATGCCTCCTCGTTCACAATGGTTGAGCCATTGTCGGTGAGGACTTTCTCGAATTTTTCTACCGCTTCCTTCATCTGAGGTTCAGACAAAACGGGAGTTAAAATGAAAACGGTTTCGTAGTGGTTCATAAAAACTTATAAATTAAATTATTACTATGATGCATTCATAAAATGCGGTGCAAAGTTACGCACAATTTTTGAATTACGCAACACTCTGTGAGTCACTTGCGCACAAAAAAACAGCGGCAGGTGCCGCCCGATTCACTCTGGAAAGGCATATCCCTGGGCGGCAATGAAGTCGCGCAGCAGTCGCGAGTAGGTGTCGCTGGTGCTTTGCGGATACCGCACGTCGGTAAACACCTGTGCCAGCGATTGCTTGCCATTGTCTTTCACAAACTGGCGGTTCACCTCCAGCTGCTCTTTCCCGGCATAGGCGGCGGTGATGTCGGCGGGGGTGTAGTCGCTGTATTTTTCGCTGTGCACTATTGCGCTCAGCGGCAGTCGCTCGGCCTTTATGTCATCTTTGGCCTCAGGGCTGGGATAGCCCACGGTGAGCGTTGCCACGGGCACCACCATTTGCGGCAGTTCCAGCACTTGTGCTATTTGATGCGCGTTGTAGGTGGTTGTGCCTATATAGCAGCAACCCAGGCCGTTGAGCTCGGCAATGGTGTTAAACTGCTGGGCCACTATGGTGGCGTCGAGCATGGCCGACACCAGCGACTCAAAGTTGCGGAATCCCGGCTTGGCGCCGCTTTGCAGGCACCACTTCTCAAAGCGGTTGAAGTCGGCGCAGAAGGTGAGCACGGCGGGAGCTTGGGTCACCATGGGCTGGTTGAAGTGGCAGGGCGCCAGGCGCTGCTTCATTTCGGGGCTGGTGGTCACCACCACGCTGTAGAGTTGCATGCCGCCCGTGGTGGGGGCGTTGGCGGCGGCCTCAATCATGTGGCTGATCAGCTCGGGGGCAATGGGCTTGTCGCTGTATTGCCTCACGGTTTGCCGCTGCTCGAAGTATTCGTCAATGTTCATGTTGCTCATATCGTTTTTTTCGTTGTTTGCCACAAATTTAATTAAAATATGTGCCACTCACAAGCGCTGTAGGCTTGCCGTTGCCGCGGCAATGCGCTAATTTTGCAGCTATGCTACACTCCAAAACCCTCTATTGCGCGCCGCTGCAGGGCTACACCGATGCCGCGTGGCGCAACGCCCACCACCGCATTTTCGGTGGCGTGGACTGCTACTTGGGCCCGTTTATGCGCATCGACCGCGGCCAGGTGCGCCGCCGCGATGTGGCCGACGCAGCCCCCGAGGCCAATTCCGCACCCTTTGTGCCGCAAATCATAGCCTGCGCTCCTGCCGAGGCCGTGCGCCTGGCCACGCTGCTGCGCGACCAGGGACACACGCGCATCGACGTGAATCTGGGATGCCCGTTTCCGCCCGTGGCTTTGCGCCACAAGGGGGCGGGCATGCTTAAGTATCCCGCCGAGGTCGAGGCCTTGGCCGCGGCCCTTCGTGGGGTGGATGGCGTGCAATATTCGGTGAAGATGCGCCTCGGCTGGGACGACGCCGGCCAGTGGCGTCAGGTGTTGCCTGCCATTGCATCGCTCAGTCCCGTGGAGGTGGCGGTGCATCCGCGCACGGGGCGGCAGCAATACAAGGGCGAACTGCTTGCCGATGAGTTCTCGCTGTTTTACGACGCCTGCCAGTTGCCGCTGGTGCTGAATGGTGGCATCAAGTCGGTGGCCGACGCCGAGGCGGCCCTCAGCCGATGGCCGCGCCTGAGCGGACTCATGGTGGGGCAGGGCCTCGTTGAAGACCCGGCCATGCTGTGTCCCGAGAAAGCCACCATGGAAAACTACCGCGCCCTGCACGACGAACTGATGGCAGCCTACGCCCAGCGCCTTGACGGCGGCGACGCACAGCTGCTTGCGCGCATGAAGGCGCTGTGGGAGCTGATGCTGCCCAATGCCGACCGCAAGGCGCGCAAACTAATACACAAGGCCACCACACTCGACAAATACCGCCAGGCCGTGTCGCAAGTGTGGGCTTCAATGGCCGGCTACGCTCAAAACTTAAGGTAGAAGTCGCGGCACAAACGCCGGTATTCGTCGGTGTAGTTTAGCGGTGAGTGCTCAATGGCCAGTTGTGTGCGTTCGGTCTCCACTCCCTGGCGGTGCACCAGTTCCCACAGCAGCCGCTTGGGCGCGGCGCCATCCACAGGCGCCACCTCGGTTATGCGCAGCGGGCTGTAGCCGCACCATGCGCAGTCTTCCAGCACCTGGCTCTCGCAGTCGGCTGGTGCCACAATGGCCAGTCGTCCGTTGCTGTCCAGCAGCAGTTTAGCCCCATCCAGCAGTTGGCGGTAGGTGAGCTCGGTGGTGTGCCGTGCCATGGTGCGGCTGTCGCCGCTGGGCAGCACGCCGTTCATGAAGTAGGGCGGGTTCGACACAATCAGGTCATACTTTTCTTCAGTGCCCGGTGCAAACTGCTTGAAGTCGCATTGCCGCGCGCTAAGCCTGTCGCTCCACGGCGAGGCGGCAAAGTTGTCGGCAGCCTCGGCCACCGCCTCGGGGTCGATGTCGATGGCTGTGACCCGGGCCTCTGGGGCCCGCTGCGCCACCATCAGCGCAATCACTCCACACCCCGTGCCCACGTCGAGTGCCCGGCGCACCCCCTGCACGCCGCACCACGCGCCCAGCAGCACCGCGTCGGTGCCCACCTTCA
Source organism: uncultured Muribaculaceae bacterium (assembly GCA_934667475.1). Lineage (GTDB taxonomy): Bacteria > Bacteroidota > Bacteroidia > Bacteroidales > Muribaculaceae > Sodaliphilus. Next base: position 76,933 of record CAKUMB010000004.1, read on the forward strand.
TGGCCGCGCGGCTATGCTCCACTTGAAATTGCTTAAACTTGAAAATCCGGCTTCGTGCCATAGTCGCATTGCTTGTGTGTGATTGAAAAAAAGTGGGAGCGTGACACACTGCCGCGCTCCCACAAGTGTATTGTTCTGTTTTTAATTATGGGGCTTTTTAATATTCGTCCCAAGCCTTAATCTCCACATCGTCGGCCTTGAGGTCGCAGAAAGCGTCGATAAACGCGGCGGCCAGGCGGGCGTTGGTGATGAGGGGCACATTGAGGTCGACAGCAGCGCGGCGAATCTTGTATCCGTTGGTCAGCTCGGCCGAAGTCAGATTCTTGGGGATGTTTATCACCAGGTCAATCTGCTTGCGGTGCAGCAGGTCGAGGGCCTGAGGCTCCTTGTCGGGCTCGCTGGGCCAGTGCACGAGCACTGCGGGCACACCGTTGTCGTTAAGATACTTGTGTGTGCCGCCGGTGGCATACAGCTGATAGCCTTTTTTGTGCAGCTTCACTGCCGATTCCAGCAGGTCGGCCTTCATCTTGGCCGTGCCGGTGCTCAGCAGAATTCCCTTCTTGGGCACGCGCTGGCCCACCGAAAGCATGGCCTTGAGCAGTGCCTCGCTGGTGTTCTCGCCCAGGCAGCCCACCTCGCCGGTCGACGACATGTCAACGCCCAGCACGGGGTCGGCGCCCTGCAGGCGCGAGAATGAGAACTGCGATGCCTTGATGCCCACATAGTCGAGGTCAAACACGTTTTTGGCCGGCTTCTCCACCGGTATGCCCAGCATCACCTTGGTGGCCAGGTCGATGAAGTTCACCTTCAGCACCTTCGACACAAATGGGAAGCTGCGCGAGGCGCGCAGGTTGCACTCAATCACCTTGATGTCGTTGTTCTTGGCCAGATACTGGATGTTGAATGGGCCGCTGATGTTCAGTGCCTTTGCAATTTTGCTGCTAATCTTCTTGATGCGGCGAATTGTCTCCACATACAGCTTTTGCGGCGGGAACTGGATGGTGGCGTCGCCCGAGTGCACACCGGCAAACTCAATGTGCTCGCTTATGGCGTAGAGCTTTATCTCTCCGTTCTGGGCCACGCTGTCCCACTCAATTTCTTTGGCGTTTTGGATAAACGAGCTCACCACCACAGGATGCTCGTGCGACACATTGGCGGCCAGGCGCAGGAATCGCTCCAGCTCGTCGTCGTTCGAGCACACGTTCATGGCCGCGCCCGACAGCACGTAGGACGGGCGCACCAGCACTGGGTAGCCCACCTCGTCCACAAACTCGTGGATGTCGTCGAGCGACGTCAGCTCGCGCCATGCGGGCTGGTCGATGCCCAGCGAGTCGAGCATGGCCGAGAACTTGTGGCGGTCTTCGGCGTTGTCGATATATTTTGCCTGGGTGCCGAGAATGTTCACATGCTCGGCATCGAGGCGCATAGCCAGGTTGTTGGGAATCTGGCCGCCCGTCGACAGTATCACGCCGTGGGGTGTCTCAAGGTCGATGATGTCCATCACGCGCTCAAACGTCAGCTCGTCGAAGTAGAGGCGGTCGCACATGTCGTAGTCGGTCGACACCGTTTCGGGGTTGTAGTTTATCATCACGCTGCGCCAGCCTTCGCGTTTCACCGTGAGCAGCGCGTTCACGCTGCACCAGTCAAACTCCACCGAGCTGCCAATGCGGTATGCGCCCGAGCCAACCACTATCACCGACTTCTTGTCGTGCTCGTAGGCAATGTCGTTTTCCGAGCCATTGTAGGTCAGATACAGGTAGTTGGTCTTGGCTGGATATTCGGCCGCGAGGGTGTCGATTTGCTTCACCACGGGCGTGATGCCATATTTCTTGCGCAGCGCGCGCACCTCAAGGTTGCCGTCGCGGCCGTTGCCCATGCGCTTTTGCAGCACGGCGCGGGCTATCTGGAAGTCGCTGAAGCCCTGCTCCTTGGCACGGCGCAGCAGGGTGGCGGGTATGTCGGCTATTGCCTTGTAGCTCTCCAGCTCGCGGGTGGTGTTGATGAGGTTTTGCAGTTTGTAGAGGAACCACTTGTCGATTTTCGTCAGGTCGTGAATCTGGTCCACGGTGTATCCGTGGCGGAATGCCGACTCAATCACAAATATGCGGCGGTCGGTGGGCTCCTTCAGGGCGCGCTCTATGTCGTCGACCACCACCGGCTTGTTTTCGATGAAGCCGTGCATGCCTTGGCCTATCATGCGCAGTCCCTTTTGTATAACTTCCTCAAAGGTGCGGCCTATGGCCATCACTTCGCCCACCGACTTCATCGACGAGCCGATTTCGCGCTTCACACCGTGGAATTTGCCCAGGTCCCAACGCGGAATTTTGCACACTATGTAGTCGAGCGCAGGTTCGAAGAATGCGCTTGTCACCTTGGTCACAGAGTTCTTGAGGTCAAACAGGCCGTAGCCCAGTCCCAGCTTGGCGGCCACGAATGCCAGCGGATAGCCAGTGGCCTTCGATGCCAGCGCCGAGCTGCGGCTGAGGCGAGCGTTCACCTCTATCACGCGGTAGTCCATCGACTTGGGGTCGTAGGCATACTGCACGTTGCACTCACCCACGATGCCCACGTGGCGTATTATCTTAATCGACAGTTCGCGCAGCTTGTGGTAGTCGGCGTTGCTCAGCGTCTGCGACGGCGCCACCACTATGCTCTCGCCGGTGTGTATGCCCAGGGGGTCGAAGTTCTCCATGTTGCACACGGTGATGCAGTTGTCAAAGCGGTCGCGCACCACTTCATATTCAATCTCTTTCCAGCCCTTCAGCGACTTCTCCACCAGCACTTGCGGCGAGAACGACAGGGCTTTTTCCACCAGTGTGCGCAGCTCGGCCTCATTGTCGCAGAATCCGCTGCCCAGGCCGCCCAGTGCGTAGGCTGCACGCACTATCACGGGGTAGCCCACCTCGCTGGCTGCGCGCATGGCGTCGTCCACATTGTCCACGGCCTCGCTCTTGATGGTCTTCACGCCTATCTCGTCGAGCTTGTCGATAAACAGTTCGCGGTCTTCCGTGTTCATGATGGCCTCAACGGGGGTGCCCAGCACCTCCACGCCATACTTCTCCAGAATTCCGCCCTTGTACAGAGCCACGCCGCAGTTCAGAGCGGTCTGGCCGCCAAACGACAGCAGTATGCCGTCGGGCTTCTCCTTGGCTATCACCTTTTCCACAAAGTAGGGGGTGACGGGCAAGAAGTATATCTTGTCGGCAAACTCATCCGACGTCTGCACTGTGGCAATGTTGGGGTTGATGAGCACCGTTTCTATGTTTTCTTCCTTCAGGGCCTTCAGCGCCTGCGAGCCCGAGTAGTCAAACTCGCCTGCCTCGCCTATCTTTAGCGCGCCCGAACCAAGGATTAAAACCTTCTTAATGTCTTTCTTATCCATAATTTAATATGTGTGGCTCTGTTTTGTTATTTCAGTAAATCAATGAATTTGTCGAACACAAACTCGGTGTCGGTGGGGCCGCCGCAGGCCTCGGGGTGGAACTGTGTTGAGAAAAACGGCTTGGTCTTGTGGCGTATGCCCTCGTTGGTGCCGTCGTTCATGTTCACAAACAGCGGCTCCCAGTCGTCGGGCAGGGTGGTGGCGTCGACGGCAAATCCGTGATTCTGCGATGTGATGAAGCACTTGTTGGTGCCCACCTCGCGCACCGGCTGGTTCTGGCTGCGGTGGCCATACTTCAGCTTGTAGGTTTTGGCGCCGGCTGCCTTCGACAGCAGCTGGTTGCCCATGCATATGCCGCATATGGGTTTGCCTATGGCCAGCGCCTTGCGTATGTTGGCCACGGTCTCTTCGGCAAAGCTCGGATCGCCGGGGCCGTTGGCAATGAACAGGCCGTCGTAGTCGATGGTGGTGAAATCGTAGTTCCACGGCACGCGCACCACATGGGCGCCGCGCTTCACCAGGCAGCGTATTATGTTGTTTTTCACACCGCAGTCCACCAGCACCACCTTTTTGCCGGCGGGGTCGCCATATTCGCGCACCTCGGTGCAGCTGGCCTTGGCCACCAGATTCTCCTTGTTGGGGTCATAGAAGTCGATGTCGGCACAGCCTTCCACCACTATCTTGCCCAGCAGCGAGCCTTTCTCGCGCAGGTGCTTGGTGAGGGCGCGCGTGTCGATGCCGCCCAGGCCCACCACCTGCTCCTCCACAAGCCACTCGCTAAGGCTGCTTGCCGCGTCCCAGTGGCTGTAGTCCCACGAGTAGTCCTGGCATATGATGGCCAGCGGGTGAATTTTTTCGCTTTCAAGAAATTCACTCATGCCATCTTTCACGGCCTTGCGCGAGGGCACGCCGTAGTTGCCTATAAGGGGGTAGGTTGACACTAAAATTTGACCGAGATATGAAGGGTCGGTGAGGCTTTCGGGATAGGCCGTCATGGCTGTGTTAAACACCACCTCGCCGGCGCATGCCTTCTCAAACCCGAAAGAGTAACCTTCAAACTTGCTGCCATCCTCAAGAATAAGAACAGCTTTTTTTGTCTTTCTCATCAGATAAATGCTGTTTTTTGTAGTTTTGATGGTTTTACACGCTATTGTCGAGAAAACCATGCAAAATTAAACAAAAAACTTCACAATCACAACGAATTGCCAGCCTATGTTGCAGCGGCTGCCGCCAAGCCGCATGATAACTGCCTATCACGCAAAGCAAACAACTATTGCGCACTGAAAAAAAAACGCTATCTTTGCATAATGCAGGCCGGGCACACTGCGCCCGTGAAGCCTCGCGTGCTTGCCGTCGGGCGGGCTAATGTTATGAGTAATGTATTATTAACACAGCTATTAATTGGAATTTTATGACCGGATTAGAAAAATTGAATTTTCAGCAAATTCTCAGTGCGTTTCTTGTGCTGCTTGGCATCATCGACATCATCGGCGCCATTCCCATCATAATTCAGCTTAAGTCGCGCGGCAAAAAGGTGAGTGCCATCAAGGCCACCCTCATCTCGTTTGGCCTGATGGTGGGATTCTTCTATGGCGGCAACCTGATACTCAACATTTTTGGATGCAACATACAGTCGTTTGCAGCAGCCGGCGCCATACTCATCTTCTTCATGGCATTGGAGATGATTCTCGATGTGGAGATTTTCAAAAACAACGGCCCCGTGAAAGAGGCCACGCTGGTGCCGCTGGTGTTCCCGCTGCTGGCCGGCGCAGGCTCGTTCACCACGCTCATCTCGCTCAAGGCCATGTATTCCGACATCAACATCCTCATTGCCCTTGCACTCAACATGGTGTGGGTGTTTGTCGTTATCCGCCTCACCGACAAGGTGCAGCACCTGCTCGGCGCCAGCGGCATATACTTCATCCGCAAGTTCTTCGGCATCATCCTGCTTGCCATTGCGGTGAAGATGTTTACAGAAAACTTCGCCCAGCTGTGGTAGGCCCACGCTGGCATTGGCAAAACGCATAGCATGCGGCGCGGTCGTTGGCTCAAATGCACATGGCCGCGCCGCTCTGTTTTCACAAGTGAACTATATTTTGTAATTTTGCACATTGTAAAGCAAATTATTAAGACTACACATACATATATTTTATGGCCGAAACACCACTATTGCAACGCCTCGACGGACTCGATGCGAGATTTCAGGAGATAGGCACCCTCATCACCGACCCGCAGGTGATTGCCGACCAGGCACGCTACGTCAAGCTCACCAAGGAGTATAAAAGCCTCGAAAACCTGCTGGAGGTCACCAACCGCTACAAAAAGCTGCTGGCCGACATCGACGATGCCAAGGCTCTGCTCGACGAGGAGAGCGACGACGACCTGCGCGCCATGGCCAAGGACGAAATCGACGCCGACTCTGCCCAGCTGCCGCAACTCGAGGAGGAGATTAAGCTGCTCCTGATTCCCGAAGATCCCGAAGACTCGAAAAACGCCATTCTTGAAATACGCGGCGGTGCCGGTGGCGACGAGGCCGCCCTCTTTGCAGGCGACCTGGCCCGCATGTACATGCGCTACTGCGAGTCGAAGGGCTGGAAGGTGGAGGTGTCGAGCTGCAGCGAGGGCGCTGCCGGCGGCTTCAAGGAAATAATAATGAGCGTGACGGGCGACAACGTGTATGGCACGCTTAAATACGAGTCGGGTGTGCACCGCGTGCAGCGCGTGCCCGCCACCGAAACGCAGGGGCGCGTGCACACCTCGGCCGCCTCGGTGGCTGTGCTGCCCGAGGCCGAGCCTTTCGAGGTGGAGATCAACGAGGGCGAAATCAAGTGGGACACCTTCCGCAGCGGCGGTGCCGGCGGCCAGAATGTGAACAAGGTGAACTCGGGTGTGCGCCTGCGCTACATGTGGACCAACCCCAACACCGGCAAGCAGGAGGAGATATTGATTGAGTGTACCGAGACGCGCGACCAGCCCAAAAACAAGGAGCGCGCCCTGGCACGCCTGCGCACGTTCATCTACGACCACGAGCACCAAAAGTATGTGGACGACATTGCCTCGCGCCGCAAGACGCTGGTGTCAACCGGCGACCGCTCGGCGAAAATCCGCACCTACAATTACCCGCAGGGACGCATCACCGACCACCGCATAGGCTACACCGTCTACAATCTGCCCGCCTTCATGGACGGTGACATACAAGACTGCATCGACCACCTGATTGTGGCCGAAAATGCCGAGAAACTCAAGGAAAGCGAACTGTAGGCGTGCGGCGGCAAGTGTGACCAATCATTTATATATTTATCGATATGAACAGACAACAACTTATTGAGCAAATCAAGCAAAAACGCTCATTCCTGTGCGTGGGCCTCGACCCTGACTTGAGTAAGATGCCGGCCAGCCTTGGCGGCGACCTGCTGGCCTTCAACAAGGCCATAATCGACGCCACCGCGCAGCACGCCATAGCCTTCAAACCCAATTTGGCCTTCTATGAGGTGCAGGGTGTGAAGGGCTACAAGGCGTTTGAAGACACAGTGGCCTATATCCGCGCCAATTATCCCGACGTGATGATAATCGCCGACGCCAAGCGCGGCGACATTGGCAACACCTCCAAGATGTATGCCAAGAGCTTCTTCGAGACTCTCAACGTCGATGCCCTCACCGTGGCCCCCTACATGGGCGAGGACAGCGTGACGCCATTCCTGGGCTACCCCGACAAGTGGGTGGCGCTGCTGGCCCTCACCTCCAACAAGGGCTCGCACGACTTCCAGCACATTGCTGCAGCCGACGGCGGCGACGAGCTGTTTGAGGCGGTGATTAAAAAGTCGCAGCAGTGGGGCGACGCAAGCAACATGATGTATGTCACCGGAGCCACTCAGGCGCCGCTGTTCACCCGCATACGCCTGCTTGCCCCCAGCCACTTCCTGCTGGTGCCCGGTGTGGGCGCACAGGGCGGCAGCCTCGAGCAGGTGGCCAAGTATGGCTTCAACAGCGACTGTGGCCTCATAGTAAATTCGTCGCGCGGCATAATCCACGCCTCCAGCGCCGACGACTTTGCGCAGGTGGCCGGGCAGAAGGCGGCCGAGATGCACGCCCAAATGCAGAAACTGCTGGCCGATTATGGAATTTTTTCGTGATTTAACCAGCTTTTGGGCAATCACATAAAATATATTTTATAAATTTGCACTCGTAATAACAGCACATTAAGTTTATAACTATAAAATAAAGAATTAAAATGGCAAACATTAAAGATTACAATTTCGCTGGTAAAAAGGCAATTGTACGCGTTGACTTCAACGTTCCATTGAACGAAGAGGGCAAAATCACCGACGACACCCGCATCCGCGGTGCTCTGCCCACTCTCAAGAAGATTCTTGCCGACGGCGGCAGCACCATCATCATGTCGCACATGGGCAAGCCCAAGGGCAAAGTTAACCCGAAACTCTCTCTGGGTCAGATTGTAGACGCAGTGTCGGCCGCTCTCGGCGTTGCCGTTAAGTTTGCTCCCGACTGCGCTAAGGCTGCCGACGCAGCCGCTGCCCTCAAGCCGGGCGAGGCCCTGCTGCTTGAGAACCTCCGCTTCTATCCCGAGGAGGAAGGCAAGCCCGTGGGCATCGACAAAAACGATCCCGCCTATGCCGAGGCCAAGAAGGAGATGAAAGAGCGTCAGAAGGAGTTTGCCAAGACTCTCGCAAGCTATGCCGACTGCTATGTGAACGATGCCTTTGGCACCGCTCACCGCCGTCACGCCTCTACTGCCGTGATTGCCGACTACTTCGACCAGGACAGCAAGATGCTGGGCTACCTCATGGAGAAAGAGGTCACTGCCATCGACAATGTGATGAAGAACGCTCAGCACCCCTTCACCGCCATCATCGGCGGCAGCAAGGTGTCGTCGAAGCTGGGTGTCATCAAAAACCTGCTCGACAAGGTTGACAACCTCATCATCGGCGGCGGTATGGGCTACACCTTCGTTAAGGCACAGGGTGGCAAAATCGGCTGCTCGCTGCACGAGGACGACCTCATCCCCGAGGCTCTCAACGTGATGAAGGAAGCCAAGGAAAAAGGCGTTAACCTGAGCCTCTCGGTTGCCACCGTGGCTGCCGACAAGTTCTCTAACGACGCCAACCGCAAGGTGGTCGACATCTTCGACATACCCGAAGGCTGGGAAGGCATGGACGCTTCTTCCGAATCACTCGAAATCTGGAAGAAAATCATCCTCAACTCTAAGACAATTCTGTGGAACGGCCCCGTGGGCGTGTTTGAGTTCCCCAACTTTGCCAAGGGCACAGGCGAAATCGCCAAATATGTGGCTGAAGCAACTGAAAACGGCGCTTACTCGCTGGTGGGCGGCGGCGACTCGGTGGCTGCTGTCAACAAGTTTGGTCTGGCCGACAAGGTGTCTTACGTTTCTACCGGTGGCGGTGCCATGCTTGAGGCCATCGAGGGCAAGACTCTGCCCGGCGTAGCAGCCATCAAAGGCGAGTAATCAATAGGCCACGCAAGGCTTGACGAATAAAAGCATTGGCGGGCTGGAACACGCATTTGTGTTCCAGCCCGCTTTGTCGTTTTATGGCCGCAGGGTGGGTCAGTCCCACATCAGGTCGCGTATCACGGCGTCGGCCATCATCACGCCGTCGTCGGTGAGGCAGTATGCGCCGTCGCGGCGCTGCAGCAGCCCCTGCGCAATGTGGCGCCGCGCCTTTTGGCTGAACTGGCGCGCGGCGTCGGCCCCGAATTTGCTCTCAAGCAGCCGGGCGTCAAGCCCGTCGGCCGTGCGCAGGCGCAGCATCACCTCCTCGTCATATCGCTCCCACAGTTGCAGCTGTTCGGAGGCGGCAGCCGTGCCGCACTCGTTCACCGCGGCCACATACTGCCTTATGCTGCTGGGGTTGTAGCTTCGCGACGCGCCATCGTAGCTGTGCGCCGCTGCCCCAAGACCCAGATAGGGTGTGAAGTCCCAGTATGCCGAGTTGTGGCGTGAGCGGAACCCGGGCTTTGCAAAGTTTGAAATCTCATAGTGCTCATATCCGGCTGCCTTGAGCGCGCTGGCCAGGTGGCCATACATGGCCACGCACACCTCATCGTCGGTCTCCCTCACTTTCCCCTGCTGGCGCATCACCCACAGGCGCGTGCCCGGCTCGTAGCTCAGACTGTAGGCCGATATGTGCTGCGCTCCCGTGGCAATGGCCTGCTCCACACTGTGCCGCCACGACTCCATCGTCTGTCCCGGCACGCCATATATCAGGTCGATGCTCACATTGGCTATGCCAGCGCGGCGCATCGTGCCTATGGCCTCAATAGCCTCGGCCGCATTGTGGCGCCTTCCCATGAACTCCAGCTCAGAGTCCACAAAACTCTGCACACCCATGCTCACGCGGTTCACCCCCTCGCTGGCAAAGCAGTCCATCAGCTCGCTGGTCACATCATCGGGATTCACCTCCACCGTCAGCTCCTCCACACCGCTCAAGTCGGCACAGCTGCGCAGCCCGTCGAGCAGGCGGTGCATCTGCCCGGTGCTGAGCAGCGACGGGGTGCCGCCGCCAACATACAGCGTGCTCACGCGCTCATTGCCAAGCACAGCTTCGCGGCGTGCGGCGCATTCGCGCACCACACAGCCGACATACTCCTCCACATCACCCATGGCGGGAGTGGAGTAGAAATCGCAATACACGCATTTGCGTTTGCAGTAGGGGATATGAACGTAAATTCCAGCCATGTTGCAAAATTAGTGCAAGCCGAGCGCAATGGCAAGTCGAGCTCGCTCGAAATTGCCATTGCCGAGGCGCCGCCTAATTTCTCCAAAATTAGTATCCGAGCGCAATGGCAAGTCGAGCTCGCTCGAAATTGCCATTGCCGAGGCGCCGCCTAATTCCCCATTGCTTACAATTAGAAAGCAACTGCATGCGGCCAAATGGCAAAAAAGTTGCTTTATAACATATATTGAAGCCACAAATCATTACCAAAAGTTAAAAATATAGGTAAAAATGAAAATTGCAACATTTTTATCGCAAAATGCTTATTAATTCCGAAACTAATTCATATATTTGTAATGATAATAAGTCGTTGGCAGCGGCCATACGCGGCCGCACATAGGCTTGTTTCGCGAGAGTAATTAAAAACATAAACTAATAATTTACTAATACAATACACATGAAGGTTTACAAGACTAATGAGATAAAGAATATCTCTTTATTAGGCAGTAAGGGCTCTGGGAAAACCACACTCGCAGAGTCGATGCTCTATGAGTGTGGTGTGACAAAACGCAGAGGCACTGTGGAGGCTGGCAACACCGTTTGCGACTACTTCCCAGTGGAAAAGGAATACGGCTACTCGGTGTTCTCCACCGTGTTCTACGCCGAGTTCAACAATAAGAAGCTCAACGTGTTTGACTGCCCCGGCATGGACGACTTCGTGGGTAATGCCGTGACAGCCCTCAACATGACCGACGCCGGCATCGTTGTGGTCAACGGCCAGTATGGTGTGGAAGTGGGCACACAGAACATATTCCGCACCGCCTCCCAAATCAATAAGCCCGTAATATTTGCAATCAATAAGCTCGATGCCGACAGCTGCGACTTCGACAACGTTATAAATCAGCTTAAAGAGGTGTTCGGCCCCAAGGTGGTGCCCGTGCAGTTCCCTGTGGAGTGCGGCAGCGGATTCAATTCGCTCGTCGATGTGCTGCTCATGAAGCAGCTCACCTGGGGGCCCGACGGCGGCACACCCACTGTGACCGAAATCGCGCCCGAGCTCATGGACAAGGCCAAGGAGTGGAACCAGGCTCTCGTAGAGGCCGCTGCCGAAAACGATGAGACCCTCATGGACAAATTCTTCGAGCAAGGCTCGCTCAACGAAGACGAGATGCGCGAAGGCATTCGCAAGGGCCTCACCGAGTGCAGCATCTATCCTGTGTTCTGTGTAAGCGCGCTCAAGGACATGGGCGTGCGCCGCATGATGGAGTTCCTGGGCAATGTGGTGCCATTTGTCAGCGAGATGCCAGCGCCAGTCAACGAGGCCGGCGAAGAGGTGAAGCCCGACGCCAACGGCCCGCTCAGCCTCTTCTTCTTCAAGACCACCGTTGAGCCGCACATCGGCGAGGTGTCGTATTTCAAGGTGATGTCGGGCACGCTAAAGGCCGGCATGGACCTCACCAACATGAACCGCAGTTCGAAGGAGCGTCTGGCGCAAATCTACACTGTGTGCGGCCAGATTAAGACGCCCGTCGACAGCATTGAGGCTGGCGACATAGGCGCTGCCGTTAAGCTTAAGGACGTGCGCACCGGCAACACCCTCAACGACAAGGGCTGCGAATACACCTTCAACTTCATCAAGTATCCCGCGCCAAAATATCAGCGCGCCATCAAGGCCGTCAACGAGGCCGAGACCGAGAAGCTGAGCGGCGTGCTCACTAAAATGCACGAGGAAGACCCCACATGGCTCGTAGAGCAGTCTAAAGAGCTGAAGCAGACCATCGTCAGCGGTCAGGGTGAGTTCCACCTGCGCACCCTCAAGTGGCGCATTGAAAACAACGACAAAATTCAGATTGAGTTCAAAGAACCCAAAATTCCATATCGCGAAACCATCACCAAGGCAGCACGCGCCGACTACCGCCACAAGAAGCAGTCGGGTGGTGCGGGCCAGTTTGGCGAGGTGCACCTCATTGTTGAGCCTTATAAGGATGGTATGCCCGAGCCCGACACCTACCGCTTTGGCAACCAAGAGTTTAAGATGAACGTCAAAGACAAGCAGGAAATTCCGCTTGAATGGGGCGGCAAAATCATCATCTACAACTGCATTGTGGGCGGCGCCATCGATGCACGCTTCATCCCCGCCATTGTGAAGGGCATCATGGACCGCATGGAGCAGGGCCCCCTCACAGGCTCGTATGCCCGCGACGTGCGCGTGTGCATCTACGACGGTAAGATGCACCCCGTAGACTCCAACGAAATCTCGTTCCGCCTTGCCGCGCGCCACGCCTTCAGCGAGGCCTTCCGCAATGCCAACCCCAAGGTGCTCGAACCCGTTTACGATGTGGAGGTGCTGATGCCCAGCGAGTGCATGGGCGACGTGATGAGCGACCTGCAGGGCCGCCGTGCCATAATCATGGGCATGGAGGAGGCCAGCGGACTCCAGAAGATCAACGCCAAGGTGCCACTCAAAGAGATGTCGAGCTACTCAACAGCCCTCAGCTCAATCACAGGCGGCCGCGCTTCATTCACCATGAAGTTTGCCGACTACGAGCTCGTGCCGGCCGATGTGCAGGATAAGCTCCTCAAGGCCTACGCCGAGGCTAACGCTGACGAAGACTAATTCCCCCCCCCTAAAAAACGAAAATAGTTTTTTAATTGTTAATCCCTGGTGGGGAGAGCGGCCCGTTCCGCCCTCCCCACTTTTTTGCATGGCAATCATTCACAGTGGCAATAAAGAAAAAACAATGGCAAGGAGCATATGTGCGTCCTTGCCATTGTTGCTATGTGTGGTTGTTGTGATATGCGTCGGGCAGGCATCAGCCGCAGCGCGAGGTGCCGCAGTTGGTGCATATCAGGCAGCCCTCTTGATACACAAGGGTCTCCTGGCCGCAGTTGGGGCACTTCTGGCCGCTGGCGCGCGTGCCGTTGGGCAGATACTTTTTCAGGGCGCGCTCCACGCCCATCTTCCAGGTGTTTATCGACTTGTTGTCGAGCTCAAGGCTGCTCACCAGTTTCAGCACCTGCTCGATGGGCATGCCGTAGCGCAGCACGCCCGATATCAGCTTGGCGTAGTTCCAGAATTCGGGGTTGAACTTCTCCGACAGCCCCTCGATGGTGGTCTTGAAGCCGCGCTTGTTAATAAACTGGAAGTCGTAGCGCTTCATGCCGTTCTCGTCCACGGCTTTTATGATTTTGCCCTTGGTCACCGACTTGGGGCAGAATATGCCCTCGTCGTCGTCGGCGATGCCGGTGAATATCTCGTAGGGGCGGTTGTCGATTAGGCCTATGAAGGCAATCCACTTCTCCTTGTTGTTTTGGAATCGCACCACGTCGGCGTCGAGTTCGATGGGGCGTTTTAGTATGTGCTCCTCTTCGGCAATGTAGTGTGCCTTCTTCTTTTTCTTGTCGTCTTTGGTTATCGACACCAGCACTCCGGCGCGCGACCCGTCGCGATACACCGTGCAGCCCTTGCAGCCGCACTTCCATGCCTCCACATACAGGTCGTTCACCAGGTCTTTGCTCACGTTGTTTGGCAGATTGATGGTCACGCTAATCGAGTGGTCAACCCACTTCTGCACGCGGCCCTGCATGCGCACCTTGTTGAGCCAGTCCACATCGTTCGACGTGGCCTTGTAGTAGGGCGAGCGTTTCACCAGCTCGTCGAGCTGCTCTTGAGTGTAGTCGTTGCGCACCTCAATGCCGTTCACCTTCATCCATGTGATGAACTTGGGGTGGTACACCACATATTCCTCAAACGAGTCGCCGTTTTCATCGGTGAAGTCAACGTGCACGTCCTTGTCGCTGGGGTTCACCTTGCGGCGGCGTTTGTACACGGGTAGGAACACTGGCTCGATGCCAGAAGTGGTCTGCGTCATTATGCTGGTGGTGCCGGTGGGGGCAATGGTGAGGCAGGCAATGTTGCGGCGGCCATACTTCACCATCAGTTCATAAAGTTCGGGGTCGGCTTCGCGCAGGCGGCCTATATAGGGGTTGTTCTCCTCGCGTTTGGCGTCGTAGATTTCAAATGCGCCGCGCTCCTTGGCCAGCTCCACCGACGAGCGGTAGGCAGCCAGAGCCAGAGTCTTGTGCACATTTTCCGAGAAGTCGGTGGCCTCGTCGGTGCCATATCGCAGCCCCATTGCCGCCACCATGTCGCCCTCGGCGGTGGTGCCCACGCCGGTGCGGCGTCCTTTCAGCGTCTTGTTCTGTATTTTGTGCCACAGGTTCAGCTCGGTTTGCTTCACCTCGGCCGTTTCGGGGTCTTGCTCAATCTTGTTGATAATCTTCTCGATTTTCTCCTTTTCCAGGTCGATGATGTCGTCCATTATGCGCTGCGCGCGGGCCACATGCTTCTTAAACAAATCGTAGTCGAAATACGCATCCTTGGTGAAGGGGTTCACCACATACGAATACAGGTTGATGGCCACCAGGCGGCAGCTGTCGTAGGGGCACAGTGGAATTTCGCCGCAGGGGTTGGTGGAGATGGTGCGGAAGCCCAGGTCGGCATAGCAGTCGGGCACCGACTCGCGTGTTATGGTGTCCCAGAACAGCACTCCGGGCTCGGCGCTCTTCCATGCGTTGTGCACTATTTTGCGCCACAGCTTGGAGGCATCGATGTCTTTCTTGTAAAGCGGGTGGCTGCTGTGGGTGGGGTATTGCTGCACATAGTCCTTGCCCTCGGTGGCCGCGCGCATAAATTCGTCGTCGATGCGCACCGACACGTTGGCGCCGGTCACTTTGCCCTCTTCCATCTTGGCGTCGATAAACGCCTCGGCGTCGGGGTGCTTGATGCTCACCGTGAGCATAAGTGCGCCGCGGCGGCCGTCTTGAGCCACCTCGCGGGTGGAGTTGGAGTAGCGCTCCATGAAGGGCACGAGGCCGGTGGAGGTGAGGGCCGAGTTCTTAACCGGCGACCCCTTTGGCCTTATGTGCGACAGGTCGTGGCCCACGCCGCCACGCCGCTTCATGAGCTGCACCTGCTCCTCGTCGATTTTTATGATGCCGCCGTAGGAGTCGGGCTCGCCGTCGAGGCCAATCACAAAGCAGTTCGACAGCGACCCCACCTGAAAGTTGTTGCCGATGCCGGCCATGGGGCTGCCCTGCGGCACTATGTATTTGAAGTGCCTTATCAGCTCAAACACCTCATCCTCGCTCATGGGGTTGGGGTAGTTTTTCTCGATGCGGGCTATCTCGCGCGCTATGCGGCGGTGCATGTCGTCGGGTGTGGCCTCGTAGATGTTTCCGAATGAGTCTTTGAGGGCATACTTGCTTGCCCAGACTCTTGCAGCCAGTTCGTCGCCATCAAAATATTTCAGAGTGGCGTCGTAGGCTTCGTTGTAGGTGTAAGTCTTTTTGTCCACGTTTTTTATATGTTGTTTTGTTTTCTGCTTTTTGCAAAGGTTCTGCAAATATAACAACAATCGAAATCACTTAAAAAGAAAATCGGCAAAAAAATCGAATTGTTAAAAACAAATTGCAATGTGCTAATTCACAGTGTGTTCTGCTTTTGTATGGAGCAAAAAGTTGCCAAAAAAGTGCACCTAGTTGGCCGCAAACGGGCCGCAAGATAATAATTTAGCGCAATGGCTATTTTATAAGCGTTCTAAACAACGGCCGCGCCGCCGCCATACGGCCGCAAAAATCGTTTGAATTTATCTGGTTAAAACACATCAAGGCTAATGATAAAGTTAGTACCTTTGCACTGCATTATATAAAGAGAGATTATATATTTACACAAGTGATGAAATCCGTTAAAATTCTGCTGGGCGCGCTGCTGCTGGTTATGGCCGCTGCGTCGTGCTCAAATGTGAATGGCAAACTTGAGAAAATGATTCCGCGCGACGCCAAGGGCGTGGTGTGCATCAAGGTGCCTGAAATTCTTGAAAAAGCTGAAATTGCCGACAATGACTATGAACTGCCCGCCGCACTGAAGAAGGTGGTGGAGGCCAACCCCAAGTCGCAATTCTGCACCATACTGGCCGACCTGCCCAATTCGGGCATCGACCCCAAGCACAACGTGTATGTGTTTTTCACCGGTAAAACCTATAAAATGGTCACACTGGTGCCAATCGACGACACCGACAAGGCCGTGGCTGCCATCGAGAAGATGACCGACAACCGCTTTGAGGATATGGCTGGGGTGAAATACATTGGCTCGGGCGACACCTACTATGTGATGGGCGACGGCGTGCTGCTGGCCGGCTCGCTGAGCCGGCTTGTCGATGCCAAGACTGCCGTGGCCGAGGCTTGCCGCATTCTCGACGGTGAGCAGCCAAGCATTGCCGACAACGACGACGCCAAGGAGTGCCTTAAAGGCGACGGCGAAGTGAGCGCCTATTTCGACATGAACGGCATTGGCTCGGTGCTCAACAAGAGCAAGACCTACCGCAGCCTTGTGCAGAAGATGCCGCTTGTCACGGTGTTCACCGAAAGCGACATCAAGGCGGTGGTGTGCGACTTCAAAATCGACAAGACCACAGCCGATCTCACAGCAAAAATCAAGGTCGGTGACCACAGCGACTACGTGCAGCTGCTCAGCACCACACTGGGCCAGCCGTCGAACGACTTCCTTAAGGCCATACCCAACTCCATGGACTGCATCCTTTCGATGAGCGTCAATGGCCAGGCGCTGGCCAGGTTGCCGCAAATGCAGCAACTCACCGCTGCCATGGCCAAGATGCCGGGCATGAAGGCCCTCGATTTGGCAGGCATAATTTCCACCGTCAACGGTCCGCTGGCTGTGGGCTTTGCCAAAGACCCCTATCTGCAGGGCGAGTGGAATGCAGTGGTGGCCGCCAAGACGGCCAATGCGCAGTCGGTGCTCGGCCGCATCATCGACTTTGCCAGCGCCATGGGTCAGGCCCCGCAAAAGTATGGCAGCGAATACATCTACCAGTACAACAACAAGCAGGTCAACGTGGGTGTGATTGGCGATGTGGTGTATGTGAAGATGCTCGACTATGAGCAGACCGAGGGCTACGCCTACGAGCTGCCCGACGTGCGCGACTTCTTTGCCGCCAATCCCATAGGCATATATGTCCGTGCCAAGGCTGGCAACACCTCTGGCATACTCAATTTCGGCATCACGCACTTCGTCGACGGCAAGGGATTTTTCTATACCGAGAAGGACGACGACAATGCGGCGCAGGTGCTGCTGGGCATTCTCTGCTCCATCAAGGGCGGCGATGACCAAAGCGGCGACAGTGCCGACGACGACCTCGATTTGAATTCCATAACCGGTGCGGGCGACATGATGCAGTCGGTTGACTGACACCGCATATAGCGATATTAAGGAATTATGAAAGCGGAATTTGCAAAGTTCAACCGCCGCTGTGGTGGCAGCGCCGCCGCAAGTGTGTCATATTTCATAAGGTTCTACGACGAGTCGCGCCCCGACGCTTTTGGAGTGGGGGAGTGCACCGTGGTGCCGGGCGTCTCGGCCGAGTATGCCGATGTGGCCGCCTACGAGGCCAAGCTGCACGAACTGTGCGCCCAGGTGGCCCGCGGCGAGTCGACCGACCTCATGGAGTTCTCTTCCATAATGTATGGCTTTGAGAATGCCATAACCGACTTCTCCAACGGCTGCCGCCGCATTTACTACAACACTCCGTTTGTGGCCGGGCGGCAGGTGGTGCCAGTGGTGGGCTTTGCCAGCGTCGGTGACGACCCCGAGGCCACGGCGCGGCAGGTGGCCGGGCTGGCTGCCGAGGGCTGCACCGCCGTTAAGCTGGGCATGACTGCCGGCGACTGTGCTCCAGTGGCCGAGGCCCTGACCTTGATTCGCCGCCAGTGTCCCGAGTTGCACATACGCCTTGATGCCAACGGGCTGCTTAGGCCCGATGAGGCGCTCGGCTTCATCAACGGCCTTGCCCGGCACACCATTCAGTGCATCGAGCAGCCCATTGCCGCTGGCCAACTGGATGCTATGGCGGCAATATGTGCCGCTTCTAAGGTGCCTGTCGCGCTAAGCGATGAATTGGCCGGTGTGGTCAACCCCATGGCCATGCTGCAACTGCTGCGCACCGTCAAGCCCCACGTGCTGTGCGTAAAACCCGCTCTGTGCGGCGGCTTCAGCAATGCGGTGCACTGGCTGAAGATGTCGGCGCAGCTCAATCTTGGCTGCTGGATAGCCTCGGCTGGCGAAACAGCAGTGGGCCTCGACGCCCTGTGCCAGTGGACTGCCATGATGCAGCCGCGCATAGCGCAGGAACTGCTGCCCGACGGCGCATGCAGCGGCCACTCGCCTCTGCGCTTCGGCAAAAACACAATCGGGCGCGACTCTGCTGGAGTCACGCCCGATTGCATCGGTTATTTCAATCCCGACTGGCAACAGTGATTTTTCTCCTTGTCACTGCACCATTCGTTCAAAAAAAAGCATCAATCTTTCTTAATCTGTTTGCTGCTGAGCCACTCTTGCGCCTCGGCCAGCGTGTCGGGCTTGCCCACATCAAGCCAAGTGTAGTCGGTGGCCTGCTGGTAGCCCTTGATGAGGTGCGTGCCGCACTCACCGGTGTAGAAGGGCACAATTGGGAACGCCTTGCGACCGCCGGCAAACTTGCTGAGCGCGTCGAATATGCTTGGCGACAGCACGTGTACGCCGCCAAAGGCCAGTTCGTCATATTGTCCTTCCACATACTGGAATCCTTCGGGGCGCGTTTCGCCCGTCTTCTTGTTCACCCAGCCGCGCAGCTGGTTGTCAGCGTCAAACAGCAGGTAGCGTGCCGTGTTGCGGTGGCGCACCAGCAGCGTGGCCATGCCGCCGTGGCGTTGGTGCCAGTCGCACATGGCCTTGATGTCGAAGTCCGATATTATGTCGGCGTTGTGCACCAGAAAAGGCTCGCCGTTGTCAAGCCACTGGCGGGCCTTGAGTATGCCGCCGCCAGTGTCAAGCAGTTGGTCGCGCTCGTCGCTGATGTGTACCGTCACGCCAAAATTCTCCTTGGCCTCCAAAAAGTCGATAATCTTTTGCCCGAAGTGGTGCACGTTCACTGTGATGTCGGTGAAGCCGGCAGCTATCAGCTTTAGCATCACATGCTCAAGCAGCGGTTTGCCATTGAGTTCCACCAGAGCCTTGGGGCGGTCGTTGGTTAAAGGACGCAGCCGGGTTCCAAGCCCGGCTGCAAATATCATAGCTTTCATCAAGAAATTTATTTCGGATTGAATGTCTGCTCAATGTTCTGTTCGCGGTGCACAAGCTCCACCTTCACATTGAATTTGCTGTGTATGTGCTCTGCCATGTGCTGTGCGCTGTACACCGAGCGGTGCTGGCCGCCGGTGCAGCCAAAGCACACCATCAGGTTGGTGAAGCCGCGCTCTATGTAGCGCTTCACCGATGCGTCGACCAGTGCGTAGGCGTGGTCAAGGAAGGTGAGTATCTCGCCGTCATCCTCAAGGAATTGAATCACGGGCTTGTCGAGCCCTATGAACGGCTTGTAGCGGTCATACTTGCCGGGGTTGTTCACGGCGCGGCAGTCAAACACAAAGCCGCCGCCGTTGCCCGACGTGTCGTTGGGAATGCCCTTCTTGTAGGCAAAGCTCATCACCCTCACCGTGAGGGCGTGCTTCTGTATCTCGTCTGTAAACTGTGACATATTCACCAATTCGCTAAGCACCTGGTTCAGGTAGGGGTATTCCACATACGGCTTCTTCAGCAGCTGGCGCAGATTGTTGATGGCAAACGGCACGCTCTGCATAAAGTGGGGCTTCTTCTCGAAGTAGCCTCTGAAGCCGTAGGCGCCAAGCACCTGCAGCGTGCGAAACAGCACAAAGTGGCGCAGCTGCGAGTAGAAGTATTCCTCATCCACGGGCTTGTATTTGCGCAGGGCTGTGATGTATTCGCCTATCAGCTGGCGGCGCAGGCTGTCGGGAAAGTTGGCCTTGGCCTGCCACAGGAATGAGGCCACATCGTAGTAGAACGGGCCCTTGCGGCCGCCTTGGAAGTCGATGAACCACGGCTTGCCGTCCTTTATCATCACGTTGCGCGACTGGAAGTCGCGATACATGAATGTGGCCGATGAGCTGCGCAGCAGCACGTCGGCAAGGCGCTGGAAGTCGTCTTCGAGCTTGCTCTCCGAAAACTCGAGGCCCGTGGTCTTCAGAAAGCAGTATTTGAAGTAGTTCAGATCCCAGAATATCGAGCGGCGGTTGAACTCGGGCGACGGGTAGCAGTTGGAAAAGTCCATGCCGTCGGCACCCAAGAACTGGAACTCGCACAGCTGCTTGATGGTGGCCGAAAGCAGGCTCTTCTCCTCATCGCTGAACACGCGGGTCTTGCGGCCCTTCTCTATGGCCTCAAACAGCAGCGTGTCGCCCAGGTCTTCCTGCAGGTAGGCCATGTCGTCGTCGCTCTTGCACAGCACCTTGGGCACGGGCAGCCCTTTGGCGGCAAAGTGGCGGTCCATGTAGATGAATGCGCGGTTCTCTTCCACACACTCGCCAAGCACGCCTATCAGCGTCTGCGCACCTTTAAGTCTGAAGTAGCGGCGGTTGCTGCCGGCTGCCGGCAACTCAATCACCTCGGCAGGTTCGCTGCCCACACATTGCCTATATAGTTGCTTTAGTATGTTAGCTTCCATATCGTAGTTAGCTTAATGTAAATTTTTTATGGGGCAAAGGTAAACCAATATGCGTAATAAAGCAAGATTTGCACCGCATATTGGCGTGCCAGCCTAAAATTCCGATGTGAAGTGGAACTTGATTTTCGGGAAGTCTTGCTGCGCCATTTGCAGCACATAGCCCGAGTCGGCCAGAAACACGTCGCGCCCGTCGCGGTCGGTGGCCATGAACTGGTGCTTGCGGTGCTTGAATGCCTCAAGGGCCTCCTCGTCGTCGCTCTCCACCCAGCACGCCTTGTAGAGGCGTATCGGCTCCCAACTGCACTTGGCTCCGTACTCGTGCAGCAGGCGGTATTGTATCACCTCAAACTGCAGCTGGCCCACGGTGCCTATTATCTTGCGGTTGTTAAACTGGTTGATGAAGAGCTGCGCCACGCCCTCGTCCATCAGCTGCTCTATGCCCTTGTTGAGCTGCTTGGCCTTCATGGGGTCGGAGTTCTCGATGTATTTGAACATCTCGGGCGAGAAGCTGGGCAGACCCTTGAAGTGCAGGTTCTCGCCCTCGGTCAGGGTGTCGCCTATCTTGAATATGCCATTGTCTGGCAGACCCACGATGTCGCCGGGATATGCCTCCTCCACAATGTCCTTCTTCTGAGCCATGAAGGCCGTCGGGGCCGAAAACCGGTAGGTCTTGCCCGAGCGCACGTGCAGGTAGTTCTGGTTGCGGTGGAACACGCCCGAGCATATCTTCACAAATGCTATGCAGCTGCGGTGGTTCGGGTCCATGTTGGCGTGAATCTTGAACACAAAGCCGGTGAACTTCTCCTCGGTGGGCTTCACCTCGCGCTCCTCGGCCTTCACCGGGCGCGGCGACGGGGCGATGCGCACAAAGCAGTCGAGCAGTTCTTTAACGCCAAATGTGTTGAGGGCCGAGCCGAAAAACACCGGGGCCGTCTTGCCCTCAAGGTAGTCCTGCTCGCTGAACTCCGGATACACGCCGTCGATCAGGTCGATGTCGCTGCGCAGCTGCGCGGCGTCGTCGGCGCCCACGGCAGCGTCGATGGTGGGCGAGTTGATGTCGTCAATCTCCACTCGCTCGGTCACGTGTTGCTTGTCGGGCTTAAACAAGTTGAGGCTGTGCTCATATATGTTATACACGCCCTTGAAGTGCGAGCCTATGTTGATGGGCCAGCTCAGCGGGCGCACGTTAATCTTCAGCTCCTGCTCCAGCTCGTCGAGAATGTCAAACGGGTCGCGGCCCTCGTGGTCGAGCTTGTTGACAAATATAATTACAGGTGTGTTGCGCATGCGGCACACCTCCATCAGCTTGCGGGTCTGCGTCTCCACGCCCTTTGCCACGTCCACCACTATAATCACGCTGTCTACGGCGGTGAGGGTGCGGTAGGTGTCTTCGGCAAAGTCTTGGTGGCCAGGAGTGTCGAGAATGTTTATCTTGTAGTCGCCATAGTTGAAGCCCATCACCGATGTCGCCACCGATATGCCGCGCTGCTTTTCAATCTCCATCCAGTCGCTGGTGGCAGTCTTCTTTATTTTGTTCGACTTCACAGCTCCCGCCACGTGAATGGCGCCGCCAAACAGCAGCAGCTTTTCGGTGAGTGTGGTCTTACCCGCATCGGGGTGCGAGATGATGGCGAACGTGCGCCGCTTGGCTATTTCGTTTTGTAGATTTCCCACTGTGTAGATATGAAAATTTCTGTTGAGTTATAGTTGCCTTATATTTAATTATGTGTGTCGGTCATTGCGCCTATGCGCCTTATGCAGTCGGCCAGACTGTCTTCCCAGTATGGAATGGCAATGCCAAGTGTGGCCTTTATCTTGCTCTTGTCAAGCACGCTGTAGTGCGGCCGCGTGGCCTTGGTGGGGTAGGCGTCGCTTAGGCACGGCTCCACGTTGCAGCCCTCAATGCCGCCCAGGCGGTGAATGCTCTTGGTGAAGTCATACCACGATATTGCCCCCTCGTCGCTGAAGTGGTAGATGCCGCTGTGCCACTCTGGCGCTCCAATGGCTGCCATAATGGCCCTGGCCAGGTCGAGGGCGTAGGTGGGGGTGCCCACCTGGTCGCACACCACCCGCAGCGCCTTGCGCGTGCGGCCCAAGTCGAGCATAGTCTTCACAAAGTTGTGCCCGTAGGGCGAGTAGAGCCACGCCGTCCTTATTATTATGCTGCCAGGCGCGGCCTCAAGCAGCGCGTGCTCGCCATCGAGCTTGGTGCTGCCATACACCGACTGCGGCGAGGTGGCGTCGTCCTCACGATAGGGGGTGCATGCCGTGCCGCTGAACACATAGTCGGTGGATATGTGCACCACCTTGGCCCCGTGGGCCTCGGCGGCGCGCGCCAGCAGCCCGGCCGCCTCGGTGTTGAGCCGTCGGCACAGTTCAGGCTCGTCCTCGGCCTTATCGACCGCGGTGAATGCCGCGCAGTTCACCAGATAGTCCACCTCGCGGTGCGCATCGAAAAATGCGTCCACCGCCCGCGCGTCGGTTATGTCCAGCTCGTCGCGGTCGGTGAATATGCCACGGCAGCTGCCGTCGGCCTCAATCAGATTCCTCATTTCATGCCCCAGCTGCCCATTGGCGCCGGTTATCAATATCGTCTTGGTTGCCATTGTGTTATATGTGCATCTTGTGTGATTGTTTCGCATCAGTGTCGCTGCCAAGCGGGTCAGCGCTTGGCCTCATCATCGTCGCTGCCAAACAGCGGCTTCTCCTCGTCCTTCTTGAAGTAGGCCGCCAGCAGCGCCACAAAGCGCGAAATCTGCTTTATGGCCGCCTCGGTGTCCTTGCTTATGGGCTTGCCCTGCAGCCGCAGCATCAGCACGCCATACAGCGCGTTGAAGCACGTCTCCAGCTCGCCCACCTGTTCTTCCTTGGGTGTCTTGGCGCGCAGCTCCACTATGTAGGGCAGCGTGCGGTAGAACTCGGCCGTGTAGTCGGGAAATTTGGTGCTGCCCAGCAGCTGCTGGTGCAGGTCGGCCAGGCGTATTATCACATTCTTGTTGATTTGCAGATGCCCGCCCTTGCGCTTGTCCTCAAGCTCCATCATCTTAATGAGGCCCTCGTACCAGTCCAGAATCTCACGCCGCGTGGTCTCGTCGGTCTTGTAGCGCGACACAATGTTGCGGTCAATGGCCTCAATGTCGAGCCCGCAGGCCCTTATCAAGTCCTCTACCTGCCACATATACAGCAGATATTCGGCAATGTTCTCCTTGCGCTTTGCTTTAGCTATAATCATGATTCACACTCCCTTCCGCTCTTATCCAAACTTGCTGATGTTGCGCAGCGCATGCTCGTCGATAATCTTGATGCGGCGGCCGTCCACCGTGATTATGCGCTCCTGCACAAACGACGACAGAGTCCTGATGGCGTTCGACGTGGTCATGTTCGACAAGTTGGCAATGTCCTCGCGCGCCATGTATATCTTCAGCGTCTCGCCGTCTTCCTCAAAGCCATAGTTGTCGATGAGCACTGTCAGTGCCTCGGCCAGGCGGCCGCGAATGTGCTTCTGCGTGAGGTTCACGATGCGCGTGTCCGAGCCGCCCAAGTTGCGCGACAGCTCGTGAATGAAAAACCACGCCAGCTTGTTGTTGTTGTTAATCAGACTCTTCACCACATCCATCGGTATAGTGCCTATGGTCGATGCCTCAAACGCCGCCGCGCTCGACACGTATGGCTCATCGGCAAAGTAGGCCCGGTAGCCGAAATACTGGATGGGGCGGTAGAGGCGCAATATCTGCTGCCGCCCGCCTATGCCGTCCTTAAACAGCTTCACTTTTCCCTTTATCAGGCACCACAAATAGCGCGGAGTGTCGTGCTCGGCATACACGATTTGATTCTTTCTGAAAGTGTGGGCCACAAAGTTGTCGGCCACAATCCGTTTCTCCTCAGGCGACAGAATCGACCAAATTTCGGCCAAGTCCTCACTGATTATTTTTTCAAGAGTGCTCTTTTTTATCATCTGCTAAACAACAATGCTATAAAACATACAAAAGTAGTCAATAATCTGAACAATAGCAAGAAGCCCCCCCAAATAATCACCATAAAATCCTGCGCCCACCCCTCAAACGCACCCACAATTCAGCAGCCCAGCCTCCCGCCGCCCCGTTTTCAAAACCACAATGGTGGCAATTTCCCATCTGGCGGCTGTGAATTTTATTGCAGAAGTGCACCGGTGAAAGAATTTATCTGCTTTACATTTCTGAACTGCATTCATGTGTGGATTCTGCTTGTGCAAGCGCTTTTTAGACAAAAACGCAATATAAAGCACCATTTGGTGGTATATGACGGAGTGGGGGGAGGGGTTACTTGGGGGCGATGAGGCCGTTCATCATGGCGTAGATGCTGAGGCCCGACACGCTTTTGATGCCGAGCTTGGCGGTGATGTTTTTGCGGTGGGTGAGCACGGTGTTGATGCTGATGTGCAGGCGCTCGGCTATCTCCTTGTTGATGCAGCCGGCCACCACCAGCTGCAGCACTTCGGTTTCGCGGGCCGACAGCTTGCCCTGCTCGGGCTGCGCGCCTGCCGCCTGGCGGCTGTGGATGATGCTCTCCAGCGAGTCGATGAAGTCGCTCTCGGTGCCGGCTTGCGAAATCAGGTGTGGCTCGGCTTCGGGGCGCTGTGTGGAGGCGGTGATTACCACCGTCTTGGCCTTGTTGGGCACGAAGAAGCCGATGTTGGCCGCCAGGGTGGCCTCGTCGGCAAAGAGTAGGTCGCTCTCGCCTGCGGCCTGCGACTGCGCCACGGCTTGCACGCTGGGCGCTATGTGGGCCTCGATGCCGAATGTGCCGTGCAATATGTGCCTCAGGCCCACGGATGTGAGTGCGCTGGTGGTGATGATGTAGGCTGTCATAGTGGCGTGGGGTGGAGGGGGTCAGTTGTTGCTCATGAGGTTGGACAGCGGCTGCAGCAGGCGGTAGCGTATGCGGTTGTTCTTCATAATGTCGCGCTTCAGCGTGAACACGGCCAGCACCACGGCGTTGCACAGGTTCAGGTCGTAGTCGCCGTCGAGGTGGCGCACCAGCATGTTGGTGAGGTCGTCGATTTTGTCTTCCACAGTGTCGTGGCCGTCGTCAAAGCTGGCTGGCGTCATTTCCACGTCGCCGTAGTGGCCCACCGAGCGCTCCATGTCGAGGATTTCCGGAAACCACTGCCTCTCGTCGGTGGCGATGCGGCTTTCGAGCTCGGCCTTCACCTCGTTGAAGAATCCCCTTATCAGCGGCAGGTTGCCGCTGTGGTCTGACCGCTGCATCAGCAAGTTGAAGTGCCGTTCGATGTTGGGCAGCTGAAAGCAGGTGTAGTAGCGGTTGGTCTTGCGCAGGTAGCCCACTATGGTGGCGGCGCTGAAGGTGCTGAGTATGCGCTCGGGAAAGTACTCCTCGTTGAGATACACATTGAGTATGGTGGCGAAAAACGCCGCGTCGAGGTGCAGCTCGACGCACACGTCGCTTATACGCTTGTCGCCCACGCCCAGCTTTATGCCGAAGCGGTTGAACACCGTCACTATCGACGGGTCGCGGTCCACAATGTGGCACAGACGGGTGCCGTTGTCAACTAATGCCATGATGACGGGATGTGTGGGGTGTTATGATTTTGATTTAATGTGTTGTGTGAACGATTCTCTGAAGGCTATGTGCTGTGCGGTGACTGCGCCGCACAGCACTGCGTCGTGCTCGTCGGCCGGCACCTCATCGGCCCACTGGCAGTCGAGTGCCACGCCTATGGTGTAGGCGGGGCACTGCGCCAGCAGCCGGTCGTAGTAGCCGCGTCCGCGCCCCAGGCGCCGGCAGTGCTTGTCGAGCGCCATGGCGGGCACTATCACCAGGTCGAGGTCGGCCGGACTGGCGGCTGGCCCGTCGGGCTCGGCTATGCCAAAGGCGCCAGTGCG
This sequence comes from uncultured Muribaculaceae bacterium, assembly GCA_934667475.1. Taxonomy (GTDB): domain Bacteria; phylum Bacteroidota; class Bacteroidia; order Bacteroidales; family Muribaculaceae; genus Sodaliphilus. The sequence goes on from CAKUMB010000004.1 coordinate 103,460, forward strand.
CATGTGGCCTTCGCAGTAGGGCACCACCTCTATGTCGTTGCCCGCCACGCGCGGCAGATACAGTGTCTTGCCCTCCATTTTGCTCCACCGCCCAATAGCGGCGGCGGTGGGCAGCTCGTCGGGCAGCGAGCTGTAGAGCATTATGCGCTGCGAGGCTTTGAACGACTGCAGCTGCTCCAGCGTGTCAAACACGGCCGCCGCCTCGCGCTCTTTCTGCTCGGCGGTGAGTTGCTGTTTCAGCGCCTTCATGGCGCCGCGCATGTCTTGCTTAGTGACTTTCATGCCAATGTGTGCAATTGTTTTTTTGTCAGTTTGTTATTGGGAATGCCGCCTTGTGCTTGTCGAAGGCCTTCAGGGCCATCTCCACCACCTTGTCGGTGCGGTTCACTATGGGGTAGTAGGCGTTAGAGCCGAAAGCGTCGCGGGCAATGATGGCCTTGATTTGGGTGGTCAGCAGGTCGCGCGACATGTCGATGTAGTACCAGCGGGCCGGTATGCCGTTTTGCGCGGCATAGTCCACAAAGTCGTTGAGCATGGCCTCGTTGCCGGGCAGCGTGCGCAGGAATTGCTTGTAGTCCTTCATTTGGCGCAGCGCGCTGCGGTTGGCGTCGGCGTAGTGGAACGCATACTGCTGCAGCATGCCGGCGTTGATCACCGCCACGTAGTATGACGAGATGCCCGACGTGTCGCGCGGCACGAATATGTCGGGAATGATGCCGCCGCCGCCATACACCTTGCGGCCGTGGGCGGTGTCGAATATCTTCGACTTGTCGATTTTTATGCTGTCGCGGCTAAATAGCTCGCCGTTGCTGTAGCGGTCAAACACCTCGTGCTCGTAGGCTTCTTCGCCCTCTTTGTAGGGCTTCTGTATGCAGCGGCCCGAGGGGGTGTAGTAGCGCGCTATGGTCATGCGTATGGCGCTGCTGTCGGGCAGCATAAACTGCTTTTGCACCAGTCCCTTGCCAAACGAGCGGTTGCCTATTATCAGGCCGCGGTCGTTGTCTTGGATGGCGCCTGCGAATATCTCGCTCGCGCTGGCCGAGTACTCGTCGATGAGCACCACCAGTTCGGCGTCTTGAAACGAACCGTTGCCGTCGCTGTACACCATGCTGTCGTCGCGCTTGTAGCGGCCCTTGGTGCACACTATCAGCTGGTTCTCGCTCAGAAACTCGTTGGCCATGGTGATGGCCACCTCCATATATCCGCCTCCGTTGCCGCGCAGGTCCACGATGTAGCGCTTGGCACCGTCCTTCTTGAGGCCGTTGAGTGCATTGATGAATTCGTCGTAGGTGTTGCTGCCAAACTGGTTCACCTTCACATAACCCGTGTTTTTCTCAATCATGTAGGCGGCGTCCACCGAGTTCACCGGCACGTCGCCGCGCGTCACCTTAAAGGTGAGCGTCTTGGTCGAGTTGCTGCGCTTAATGCCCAGCTTCACCACCGAGTTTTTGTCGCCGCGCAGCTTCGACTTCACAAAGTTGGCGTCAACGCTCTTGCCCACAAACGAGCTGTCGTTGACCGTGACAATGCGGTCACCGGCCAGGATGCCGGCCTTGTCCGACGGGCCGCCCGGAATCACTTCGACCACGGTGATGGTGTCGTTGTACATCTGAAACGAAATGCCTATGCCGCTGAAGCTGCCGTTCAGCTCCTCTTGGGCCGCCTTCAGGTCTTTGGCACTGAAATACACGGTGTGTGGGTCGAGCTTGCTCAGAATCTGCGGAATCGACATCTCAATCAGGTCGTTGATGTTCACGCTGTCGTCCACATAGTCGTCGGCAATCAGGTTGAGTATGGTGTTCAGCTTGCGGTCGCTGTCGGCAGTGTAGCGCTGGTTTGAAAAGCGGTTGCCCACCACAATTCCAATTATCACCGACACGGCAATGGCCATAGGCAGCCACAAGTAGTCATGTTTAGTGTTCAACTTCATTTATGCGTTGTTAATCTCTCTATGTGTGTGTTATATATATATTTGTCTGTATGTGTGCAATGTGCGTCACAGCTGGCGCGCGTCCGAAATTTCCCCGTTGCCGTCGTGCTCAAGCAGCACGCATTCTATGCCGGCACGCTTCAGCAGGTCGATGCCGTCGGTCAGGCGGTAGACCTCGCCAAACACCACGCGCTTTATGCCCGCCTGAATTATGAGCTTGGCGCACTCGATGCATGGCGACGCCGTGACATACAGGGTGGAGCCGCTGCTGCTGTTGTTGCTTTGCGCCACTTTGGTTATGGCGTTGGCCTCGGCGTGCAGCACGTAGGCCTTGGTGTGGTTGTCGTCGTCTTCACACACGTTTTCAAAGCCCACGGGGGTGCCGTTGTAGCCGTCGGATATTATCATCTTGTCCTTCACTATGAGCGCGCCCACCTGCCGCCTGCGGCAGTATGAGTTTTCGGCCCATATCTGTGCCATTCTCAAATAGCGCGAATCCAGCAGAAATTGCTTGTGCGCAGCGTTGCCTTCTGACATATATCTAACCTTGCTTGCGTTTTGCATATACATTTACAGGGGCTGTGGGGCCCGCAGCGGCCCTTGCCGCGCCAGTCCACAGCCTTAATCCTGAAATTTAACGCAAATATAGTAATTAAATACAAAACAATAAGCGACTTTTCGAAGAAAAAAGCCGCTTATTTTCAGTTGTGTTGCCTTATGTGCCCATTCATGGGGCAGGGGGCGCGTCAGTGCTTAATGCCGTCGCGCTTGAGCAGCGCGTCGATTTTGGGTCCGCGGCCGCGGAAGCGCTTATACAGCTCCAGTGGCGGCTCGGTGCCGCCGCGCGACAGAATTATGTCGCGGAAGGCGTGGGCCGTGGCGTGGTTGAATATGCCGTCGTCCTTAAATTTCGAGAAGGCGTCGGCGTCGAGCACCTCGGCCCACTTGTAGCCGTAGTAGCCGGCTGCATAGCCGCCAGAGAATATGTGGGTGAACTGCGGCGACATGATGCAGCCCTCCACGGGCTTGAACACCTGCACTGGGCGGGTGGCGTTGTATTCAAACTTGAAGGGGTCGCCCGTGTAGGGCTTGGTGATGGTGTGCCATGCCATGTCGAGGTAGCCGAAGCCCAGCTGGCGCACGCATGAGTAGGCGGCGCCATATTGCGACGAGGCCACCACCTTGTCAATCAGCTCCTGCGGAATGGGTTCGCCCGTCAGGTAGTGCTTGGCAAAGCTGTCGAGAAACTCGCGCTCGGTGAGGAAGTTTTCGTTGAACTGCGAGGGCAGCTCCACGAAGTCGCGATACACGTTGGTGCCCGACGTCGACACATATTTGCAGCGCGACAGCAGGCTGTGCAGGCCGTGTCCGAATTCGTGTATGAAGGTCTCCACCTCATAGTAGGTGAGCAGCGACGGCTTGGTGTCGGTGGGGCGGGTGAAGTTCATAGTCAGCGTCACTATGGGACGTATGTCGTTGCCGTCGGCGTCGACATACTGCTCGCGGAAGTTGGTCATCCACGCGCCGCTCTGCTTGGTGCTGCGCGGGAAGAAGTCGGTGTAGAGCATGCCCATCCACTTGCCGTTTTCATCGGTCACGTCATACACCTTCATCTCGGGGTTGAACACTTGTGCGTCGTGGTTTTCGGTGAAGTGCAGCCCGTAGAGGCGCGTGGCCAGGCCAAAGATGCCGCGGGTCACGTTGCCCAGCTCAAAGTAGGGGCGCAGCAGCTCGTCGTTCACCTTATATTTCTCGTCTTTCTCCTTGTTGGAGTAGTATGAGTAGTCCCAGGGCATGATTTCAACCGGCTTGCCCTCCAGTTTCGACGCATAGGCCGTGAGCTCCTTCATGTCGGCCTTCTGCACGGGCAGGTAGGCGGCTTTGAGCTTGCCCAGCATGTCATACACGTTGGCTGTGTTTTCGGCCATCATGTCTTGCAGGTGATAGTCGGCATAGGTCTTGAATCCCAGCAGGTTGGCAATGGCCAGGCGGGTGTTGGCTATGTCCTTCATCACGTCAAGGTTGCTATACTGGCCGCTGGTGCACTGGGTGTTGTAGAGGCGGTAGAGCTTCTCGCGCAGGTCGCGGCGCGACGAGTATTTCATAAACGCCATGTAGCTGGGGGCGTGCAGTGTGACCACGTATTTCCCTTCCAGCCCGGCCTCCTGCGCTGCTGCGCGCGCTGCCTCGACGGCACTTTCGGGCAGCCCTGCGAGGTCGGCCTCGTCGAGCACCAGGCGCTCGGCGCTGGTGGCTTTAAGCGCGTTTTGCTCAAATTTGAGCGAGGACTCGGTGAGGTGCTTGCTCAGTTCCTTGTATTTGTCGCGGTTGGCGCCTTCAAGGGCGGCGCCGCTGCGCACAAACGACTCGTAGGTGCTCTTCAGCAGCATGTAGTCCTCGGTGTCGTGCTTGCTGCGGTCGAATGCGGCGTGCACCTGCTTGATGCGCTGCCACAGCTTTTCGTTGAGTGTGATGCTGTTGGAGTGTTCCGACAGTATCGGGGTCACGCGGTTCGACACGGCCAGCAGCGAGTCGTCGGCGTTGGCCGACAGCAGCGGGTAGAACACGTTGAGCACGCGGTTCAGCGTCTTGCCAGCCCGCTCAAGGGCCACAATGGTGTTCTCGAATGTGGGGGCCGCCGTCTGGTTGGCAATGGCCTCTACCTCGGCGTTGTGTTCCTTTATGCCCTGCATAATGGCCGGCTCGAAGTCGGCGGTGGTGATCCGGTCAAACGGAATCGCCCCGTGGGTGGTTTGGAACTCGTGAAAAAATACGTTGTCAGCGTTCATCGTTAGTGTGATTGTGATAAATGATAAAACTGTTGCTAAAATCCTTTTCATAAACATTCTATTAGCGGGTGAGTGTGGATTTATAGTGTGTGGAATCGTTGCCGCGCCAGTCAACGCCGGCCGTAGCCGCGTCGGCCGCCAGATGCAGGTCGGCCTCGCTCACCCCGCGCTCGGCAAGGTAGTGGGCGTCGCTCTCAATCGAGGCCGCAAACGCCTTGCGGTCGGCCCTGGCAGCCCTGCGGTAGGTCTCTACGGCCTCTTTCACGCGTCCTGCGCACAGCAGCATGTGGCCGTGGTTTAGCATGTCTTGGGCCGTAGGGGTGTCGCTCTCGGCTATTTTGCGGTAATACTTGTCGCTCTGCTCGTAGTTGCCCGTCAGCAGCGAGCACCACGCAATGGGGCGCCATGCCTTGTGGCTGGCCTCGTCTATGAGGTCGGCCTTGAAGTAGTAGTTAAGCGCCTCGGCAGCATTGCCCTTCTCCAGCAGGCAGTGCCCCATGCTCAGCGCGTTGGCTGCCAGGCCGGGGTGCAGCTCGTCGGCCTTTTGGTAATACTTCAAGGCCTCGTCCCACTGGCGCAGGTTGCGGTATGCCATGGCAATGCGGCGCAGGTTCCATGCGTCGCCGCCGTTGGCTATCTCATATTTCTTGTAGCAGTCGAGGGCCTTGGCCGTGTCGCCCAGGTTCTGGTAGGCGAAGCCCAGCTTCTGGAAAATGCGCGGGTCTATGCTGTCCTTGCTCATCAGCAGCGCGTTGAAGTAGGTCACCGCATCGGCATGGAAGCCTGCCTTCAGGTAGTATTCGGCCACAAGGCTCAGGTTCTCGCTGGTGTTGGCCGCCTGGCTCAGATAGGGGATGCGGGTCAGGTTGATGTCGGCGTCAAACAGCGGCCTGAATTCACGCCGCCGCGAAAACAGCTTGAAAAACCTGTAGAGGTCTTGTATGTAGCGGTTGATGATGGCGTCGCGCGACTCAGCGCCGCTGGCGTGGTTGAATGTCGACATTTGGCCGCCAAGCTGCGAGGCTATGGCCTCGCGCTGGCCGGGCATGTTGAGCAGCGTCAGCGCAAACGAGAACTTGTCGCTGTTGCACAGCAGCGGTGCCGCCTCGAGCATTTTCAGTATCTGGCTGCCGCCGCTGTTGAGGCCCGTCAGGGCCGAGTGGTCGGGGTGGAATGGCGTGAACCAGTTGGCCAGCGTCTGGAAAAACGGGTATGACTTCAGCTTGGCAAATGTGCCAATGAACACGTCGTTGCCCTCCATTTGCAGCTCGTTGAACTCATCTATCTTTTTGCGTATGCCACTCTCTTCAAGCCAGTTTTGCCACTCTGGGTTGCCCTCTATCTCATCGAAGTCGATGGGCGTGCTGCGGTTGCGCAGCTTCTTGGCCAGGTCGGGGTTGGCCTTCATAATGTCTGGAATAATGGTGTCGTTGAGCTTGTTGCTCACGTTCTCGGCATTGCGGGCGCGGGCCAGGCGCATCATCATGCATTGCATGTCGGCCGCCAGATGCGGCGAGCCGCTAAGCATGGCCTCGGCAGCTTCGTGCACAGCGGCCGAGCACGCTATGCGCTGGCTGTGTATGTGCATGGCCAGCGCAGTGCCCACCAGGGCGCGCAGCTGCACCTCGGGCAACGTGGCTGTGGTGTAGGTGCCGGCAAGCAGCAGCAGCTTCTGCTCGTCGTAATATACTGTGAGGCCCAGCAGCAGCGCGGCCACAATCATGCTCTTGAAGTGCGGCGGCACATCGCCCGAGGCCAGTGTGCGGCGCAGCAGGCCGGCCTCGACCGCAGTCAGCGGATATGAGCTCCACACCTTGTTGAATATCTTCACCTCAATCTTCTCGCGGTCGTCGAGCAGGCTGGCCGTGTTGCCCCCTGTGGCCGCAGCCAGGCGCGAGCATGCGTCGGTGTAGTCGGCCAGCTCGCAGTTTAGCGACACGCCTGCGCCGCTGTTGTGCCTCAGAAAAAACAGGTCGTACGATGTGGGTGCGGCAGCCTCCACCTCACACTTGTCGGCAATGTCGAGCGCCGAGCCCACAATGTCGTCGAGCACCTTGCCGCGCTGCGGGTCGGGCAGCCCGTCGGCCATATATTTCAGCATATACTTGTAGGTGGTGGCTATGCGGTTCCACTCGTCAATCAGCTCGCCCTTGGCCACCGTCTCCACCAGCTGGTGAAGCGCCGCCAGGGCTTCGGCCAGGCGGTGCGAATGCAGCAGCCGCGCTATGTCGTGTCGTTGTTTCTTGATTTCTGCTATGTCCATTTTCTGCATTAAGTTGTGTGTGCAACTATATTGCAAATTTAATTAAATATAATTATTTAAGCGGCCAAATAAGCGGCCAAAACAAATTATTTGGTTACTTTTGTAATAGTTAAATATGATTGATGTAACCGCTAAAAAACAAAAAGACAGAAAATGGTAATACAAAGGTTGCAGACCCTGTATCTGCTCATTGCCACCGTGCTTATGGTGGTGTTTGCATTCTGCCCGTCGGTGATTATCCAGTCGGGCGGCCCCGAGTATGCGATAGGCGTGCTCAAGACAGGTGTGGCGGGCTCCACCCACCCCGACCTGCTGATGACCACCGTGGGCGCGCTGGTGGTGCTGCTCTCGCTCATCACAATATTCAAGTTTAAAAACCTGAAGTTGCAATTGAAGCTTTGTTCAATAAATGCAGCTCTCACAGTGACTTTACTGCTGATTCCAACTATTCTCGCGCTCACGCTGCGCGGCAAGGCCGAGGTGACGTCGGTGTGCTTGACGCTCTACAACGCCATGCCTGTGCTGGCTGTGGTCATGCAGATTTTGGCCCACCGCGCCATCATGCACGACAAGAAGCTGCTCAGCAGCAGCGAGCGGCTGCGATAGCGCCGATGCGGGCCCGCATGGCGCTGCCGTTCTCTCGATTGTTATCGCCAGGGCGGCACCGCAACATTAACACTAACATATCTGAATTTTCATATTAAACCATTAATTAACAAAAGCTTAAATTATTATTTTTAGAGATGATCACAGCAATGATAGTTGTCTTTGTAATTGGCTATATGCTGATTGCATGTGAGCACACGCTGAAAATTAACAAGTCCACATTCGCCCTCATCATGTGCGGTGTGCTGTGGACTATATACGTTACTATGGCTGGCGACCCCAACCTCGACCACGACATGATGGTGCTGCTGGGCGACACCTGCGAGGTGCTCATATTCCTTATTGGAGCAATGACCATAGTGGAGCACATCGACCGTTATGGCGGCTTCAACTTCATCACTCAGCACATTCATGCCAAGAGCAAGAAGGAGCTGTTGTGGATTCTGGCCTTGTTCACATTCTTTATGTCGGCCGTGCTCGACAACATGACCACCACCATAATAATGGTGATGATGCTGCGCCGCCTGCTATCTGACCAAAAAGAGCGTTGGCTCTTTGCCAGCGTCATAGTGCTTGCCGCCAACAGCGGTGGCGCGTGGTCGCCAATTGGCGATGTCACCACCATCATGCTTTGGATGGACGACAAGGTGACTTCGGGCAGCCTCATCCTCAATCTGCTAATCCCCAGCCTGGTGTCGGTGGTGATACCGCTGCTCATAGCCACGCGCTTCATCAAGGACAACCACTTCGACCACGTGGCCATGAAGTCTAACGCCACCGTGTCGCCCCTGGCAGCCAAGTATCCCAACCTGAGCAAAGCCATGCTCATTATCGGTGTGCTGGCACTGCTGTTTGTGCCCGTGTTCAAGACCATTACCCATCTGCCTCCCTTCATGGGCATGATGATTTCGCTGGGTGTGGTGTGGCTCATCACCGAGGTGCTGCTCACACGCATGCACATCAATCCCGAGCTGGGCGGACGCGTGTCGCAGACGGTGCGCCACATCGACATGCCCACCATTCTATTCTTCCTTGGCATCCTCATGGCCGTCAATGCGCTGCAGCAGGCTGGCGTGCTGGCATCGGTGGCCAATGGCATGAACACATCCATTCAAGAGCCGTTCACCATTGCCACCCTCATTGGCGTGCTCTCGTCGGTGGTCGACAATGTGCCGCTTGTGGCCGCGTGCATCAAGATGTTCAGCGACATGCCCGCACTGCAGGCCATCAGTCTTGACTATGCCCACTACTTCATCGAAGACGGCCTCTTCTGGCACCTGCTCACCTTCACTGCCGGTGTGGGCGGCAGCCTGCTCATCATTGGCTCAGCGGCCGGTGTGGTGGCCATGGGCATCGAGAAGATTCCGTTCTTCTGGTATCTCAAGCGCATCACCATCATGGGCCTGCTCGGCTATCTGGCAGGTGTGGCGCTCATTTATCTTGAGAGCCTTTGCCCCTTCTTCCTATAGACTTTAATTTAACGCAATAAGCCGAAAGCCGGCCTACGCACACATTGCGTAGGCCGGCTTTCGGCTTATTGATATTGCGTCGGCTAATGCCTTGCTAAATGCCAAGCTTAGCCTTCAGATACTGGCCCGTATAGCTCTCGGGGCAGGCTGCAATCTCCTCGGGCGTGCCCGTGGCCACCACGTTGCCGCCCTTGTCGCCGCCTTCGGGGCCAAGATCAATCACGTGGTCGGCGCATTTTATCACATCCAGGTTGTGTTCAATCACCACCAGCGTGTGGCCGTGCTGCACCAGCCTGTCGAGCGAGCGCATCAGTGTGTTGATGTCGTGCATGTGCAGGCCCGTGGTGGGCTCGTCGAATATGAACATGGTGTGCTGCTTGCGGTCGCCGCTCAGGAAGCTGGCCAGCTTCACGCGCTGGTTTTCGCCGCCGCTCAGCGTCGACGACGACTGTCCCAGCTTTATGTAGCCAAGGCCCACATCCTGCAGCGGCTTCAGGCGGTTCACAATCTTTTTCTCGTTGAATGTGTTGCTGGCCGAGAAAAACTCAATGGCTTGGTTCACAGTCATGTCGAGCACATCATATATGTTTTTGCCGCGGAATGCCACCTCCAGTGCGCTCTTGCTGAATCGCTTGCCGTGGCAGGCGTCGCAGGTGAGGGTGATGTCGGCCATAAACTGCATCTCAATCGTTATCTTGCCCTCACCCTTGCACTCCTCGCAGCGTCCGCCGGGAGCGTTAAACGAGAAGTAGCCGGCCTTGTAGCCCATTTGCTTCGACAGCTGCTGCTCGGCAAAGAGCTTCCTGATTTCGTCGAACGCCTTGATGTAGGTGGCCGGATTGCTGCGCGACGACTTGCCAATGGGGTTTTGGTCGACAAACTCCACGCCCGACAGCTGCTGCAGGTCGCCCTCAAGCGAGGCGTAGGTGCCCGGTGTGTCGCAGCTGTCGCCAAAGTGGCGCGCCAGCGCGCGGTAGAGTATGCCAGTCACCAGGGTCGACTTGCCCGAGCCGCTCACGCCAGTCACCGCCGTCATCACCCCAAGGGGGAACTTCACGTCCACTCCCTTCAGGTTGTTTTCGGCCGCACCCTTCACCTCAATGTAGCTGCTGCTCTTGCGCCTGGATGTGGGCACCGGAATTTTCAGTTCGCCCGTCAGGTATTTCAGCGTGTAGCTTTGCGGGGCGTGGCTCAGGGTATTCACTTCGCCCTGATACACCACTTGGCCGCCCAGCCGCCCAGCCTCGGGGCCTATGTCAATCAGGTAGTCGGCTGCGCGGATGATGTCCTCGTCGTGCTCCACCACCACCACGGTGTTGCCCAGCCGCTGCAGCATGCGCAGCACCTTTATCAGGCGGTCGGTGTCGCGCGAGTGAAGGCCTATGCTCGGCTCGTCGAGAATGTATATCGACCCCACCAGCGAGCTGCCCAGCGACGTGGCCAGATTGATGCGCTGGCTCTCGCCGCCGCTAAGTGTCGACGACAGGCGGTCGAGCGTCAGGTAGCCAAGGCCCACCTCCACCATGTAGTCGAGGCGGTTGTCAATCTCGGTGAGCACGCGTTTGGCCACCGTCTTGTCGGCCTCATCCAGCTCAAGCCGCCCGAACCCCTGCCGCAGCTCCGACACTGGCATCTGCACCAGCTCGCCAATGCTTTTGCCGCCCACCTTCACATAGCTTGCCTCGGGCTTCAGCCTCGAGCCGTGGCAGGTGGGGCACACCGTCTTGCCGCGGTAGCGCGCCAGCATCACGCGGTATTGAATGTTATACGATTTGCTCTTCACAAAGTCGAAGAATCCGTCAATGCCGCCAAATGTGGCGTTGCCGTGCCACAAAAAGTCCTTTTGTGCCTGTGTCAGTTTGTAGTAGGGGCGGTGTATGGGAAACTTGTTGGCCTCGGCCACCCTTATCAGGGCATTCTTCCACTCGCTCATCACCTGGCCGCGCCAGCACATCACTGCGTCGTCATACACGCTCAGTGTCTTGTTGGGAATCACCAGGCTCTCGTCAATGCCCATCACCTTGCCGAACCCCTCGCAGGTGGGGCAGGCGCCAATGGGGTTGTTGAAGTTAAACATAAGGTCGGTGGGCTCATGAAACTTGATGCCGTCGGCCTCAAAACTCTTTGAAAACTGGTGTTCCTCCACAGAGCCGCCGTCGAGGTGCATTTGCAATATGCACTCGCCGTTGCCCTCATAGAAGGCCGTCTGCAGCGAGTCGAGCAGGCGCATCTCGTCGGCCTTGTCGTGCGTCACGCTCATGCGGTCAATCAGCAGGCGGTAGTCGCCGCCCTTGGCCGCCGCCGGGTCTTGCATCACCTGCGTGATGGGCACAAAGCGCCCGCCGCATTCCAGCCTGGAATATCCGCCTTTTTGCAGCACATCGAGCTCTGTGGCAAAGTCGCGCCCCTCAGGCACCGTGATGTGCGTGAGCAGCGCAAAGCGCGTGCCGTCGGGGTAGCTGTTTATCTTGTTGAGCACATCGGCGCTGGTGTGCTTCTTCACCAGCTGGCCCGAAACTGGCGAGTAGGTCTTGCCCACGCGCGCAAACAGCAGCCGCAGGTAGTCGTAGATCTCGGTCGATGTGCCCACAGTGCTGCGGCTGTTGCGGTTGTTCACCTTCTGTTCGATGGCTATGGCGGGCGGCAGGCCGCGAATGAAGTCGCAGTCGGGCTTGGTCATGCGGCCCAGAAACTGGCGCGCATATGACGACAGACTCTCCACATAGCGCCGCTGCCCCTCGGCATACAGCGTGTCGAAGGCCAGCGACGACTTGCCCGAGCCCGAAAGCCCCGTTATCACCACAAACTTGTTGCGGGGAATGGTCACATTCACATTTTTCAGATTGTTGACCCGTGCCCCCTGAATCACTATGTCATTTGAAATCATTGCTCGCTCATCAATAAAAATAAGTCTACAAAGTTACAGAAAACGCCGCACACACCGAAATCCCGCCTCCAATATAGTCCTAAATAAATTTAACCGCGCGCTATCGGTGCCATTATGAGGGTGATTGTGTAAAAAGCAAAAGCGGGGCAGCCCGATGGCTGCTCCGCTTTTATCTTGATGCCGGCACCGCACGCGGGGTGGGGCACTGGCGTTGGTTTGCTTGGAATAATGCTCCTACTCTTTGTCGAGCAGGATGTCCATGATGCTGATGGCCGACTTCATCACCGACGAGCCGGGGCCGAAGATGGCTGCCACGCCTGCCTTGTAAAGGAAGTCGTAGTCCTGCATAGGAATCACACCACCGGCAATCACCACAATGTCCTCGCGGCCAAGCTTCTTCAGCTCGGCAATAACGGCAGGGATAAGGGTCTTGTGACCTGCAGCGAGCGACGATACGCCCAGCACGTTCACATCGTTTTCAACTGCCTCTTTGGCAGCCTCTTCCGGTGTCTGGAACAGCGGGCCCATGTCCACGTCAAATCCGCAGTCGGCATAGCCCGTGGCCACCACTTTGGCGCCGCGGTCGTGACCGTCCTGGCCCATCTTGGCAATCATAATACGGGGCTGGCGGCCCTCCTTCTTGGCAAACTCAGCTGTGAGTTCGCGAGCCTTCTCCAAATCGGGATCGGCCTTTGTCTCTGATGAATACACGCCTGAAATTGTTTTAACTACTGCTTTGTAACGGCCCACAATCTTCTCGCAGGCATCTGAAATCTCACCCAGCGAAGCGCGGTCTTTGGCTGCGGTCACAGCCAGCTCCAGCAGGTTGCCGTTGCCGGTCTTCACACATTCGGTGATGGCGTCGAGGTCGGCCTTCACTTTGTCGTTGTCGCGCTCGGCATACAGCTTCTTGAGGCCTGCCACCTGCTCGTTGCGCACCTCGGTGTTGTCGATCTCGAGGATGTCGATGGGGGCCTCCTTCTCGAGGCAATACTTGTTCACGCCCAGAATTGTCTGGCGGCCCGAGTCGATGCGGGCCTGGGTGCGTGCTGCAGCCTCTTCGATGCGCATTTTGGGCACACCGGTCTCGATGGCCTTGGCCATACCGCCAAGTTTCTCGATTTCCTTGATGTGGTCCCAAGCCTTGTGCACCAGGTCGTCGGTGAGCTTCTCCACATAGAACGAGCCTGCCCACGGGTCGATGGCCTTGGTTACATAAGTCTCTTGCTGGATATAAATCTGAGTGTTACGCGCAATACGTGCCGAGAAGTCGGTAGGCAGTGCTATGGCCTCGTCGAGTGCGTTGGTGTGCAGCGACTGGGTGTGGCCCTGAGCTGCTGCCATGGCCTCGATGCAGGTGCGGCCCACATTGTTGAAGGGGTCTTGAGCGGTGAGCGACCAGCCCGACGTCTGGCTGTGTGTGCGCAGCGACATCGATTTGGGGTTCTTCGGACCGAACTCTTTCACAATCTTGGCCCACAGCAGACGGCCTGCGCGCATCTTGGCAATCTCGGTGAAGAAGTTCATGCTGATGCCCCAGAAGAACGACAGACGCGGAGCGAATGCGTCGATGTTGAGGCCTGCGTTGATACCGGTGCGGATGTAGTCCAGACCATCGGCCAGCGTGTAGGCCAACTCGATGTCGGCAGTTGCGCCGGCTTCCTGCATATGGTAGCCCGAAATAGAGATTGAGTTGAACTTGGGCATGTATTTCGAAGTGTACTCGAATATGCTGGCAATAATCTGCATCGAGAACTTAGGCGGGTAGATGTAGGTGTTGCGCACCATGAACTCCTTGAGAATGTCGTTCTGGATTGTGCCGGCCATCTCCTCGAGCTTTGCGCCCTGCTCAAGGCCTGCCACAATGTAGAATGCCATCACAGGCAGCACGGCGCCGTTCATTGTCATCGACACCGACATCTTGTTGAGCGGGATGCCGTTGAACAGCACCTTCATGTCCTCAACCGAGCAGATCGACACACCTGCCTTACCCACATCGCCCACTACGCGCTGGTTGTCGGCGTTGTAGCCGCGGTGGGTGGGGAGGTCGAATGCCACCGACAGACCCTTCTGGCCCGAAGCCAGGTTGCGGCGGTAGAATGCGTTCGACTCGGCAGCGGTCGAGAAGCCTGCATACTGACGCACGGTCCATGGGCGGAACGGGTACATCATGCTGTAAGGGCCGCCGAGAAACGGCGGAATACCTGCCACATATTGCAGATGCTCAAGGCCCTCAAGGTCTTCTTTTGTGTAGACAGGCTTGATGTCGATAAGCTCGGCATTCTTCCATGTCTTGCCCTGGGGCAGAGGCTTGTGCTGACCATTAAAAGCCTCGTTTTCAATATCTATGTCTTTAAAATTTGGTCTCATTTCTACTAAGTGTTATTTTAAAAGTTTAGCGTTGAAAGCCTTTAATGTGTTAAGCACATTGCTCTTTACGTTCACAAATGTGCTGATGCCAAGGTTGCGGAACTCCTCGGTGTCGGGGCCTGCAAGCACAAGCTCTTCCTTGCCGTCGATTTCCTTCACGGCCTGCGGAATGAGCTCGGCATACTCGGGATCGCTCGAGCACAGCACAATTATGTCGGCCTTCTTCTCGCGTGCGGCCTTCACGCCCTCGGCCACAGTGTTGAAGCCAAGGTTGTCGATAATCTCATAGCCAGCGCAGGCAAAGAAGTTGCTCGAGAACTGGGCGCGGGCCAGACGCATGGTGAGGTTGCCAATGGTGAGCATGAACACCTTGGGCGCTGTGGCCGACTGCTCGGTGGCATAGCGCAGGTCTTCAAACTCGCTTGCAAGGCGCTTGGTGTTGAGCTTGGTCTCGCCTTCTTCGCACGAGCATGAGCACTGGCACTTGGCTTCCTTCTCTTTGAGGCTTGCCATCTTGTCGGCAGCCTTCTCGGTGAAGTTCGGGAACTGGTTGGTGCCCAGCAGCTGCTCACGGCGCTTGGCCACCTTGTCAAGTCGGGTCTGGGCCGAAGCGTTCACGGCTGCCACAATGTCGGCAATCTGTGCCTTGAAGCCGCCCTTGTCCTCAACCTCGAGGAACAGTTTCCAGCCCTCTTTGGCCACCGACTCGGTGAGGGACTCAATATAATAGCTGCCGCCGGCGGGGTCAACCACCTTGTCGAGGTGGCTCTCTTCCTTAAGCAGTATCTGCTGGTTGCGGGCCAGGCGCTCCGAGAATTCCTCGGGTGTCTTGTATGACGCGTCAAACGGTGTCACCACCAGCGAGCTCACACCGGCCAGAACGGCCGACATGGCCTGGGTCTGCGAGCGCAGCAGGTTCACGTATGAGTCATACACCGTCTGGGTAAAGCGTGTGGTGGTGGCATTCACCTCCATCTTGCATGCGCAGTCGCAGGCGGGGTTGTATTTCTTCACAATCTGGGCCCACAGCATGCGGGCAGCGCGGAACTTGGCAATCTCCATGAAGTACACGGTGGTGATGCCCATGTTAAACTTTATGCGCTTGGCCACCTCGTCGGCAGTGAAGCCGGCCTCGGTGAGCTCGGCCAGCCATTCCTCGCCCCAGGCCAGGGCGTAGCCCAGCTCCTGATAGATGAATGCGCCGGCGTTGTTCAGCAGCACTGTGTCAACGCTGAGCACGCGCAGGTTCTTCACCGGGGCGGCCACCTTCAGCAGTTCGCTGGCAATGGCCACGATGTCGCCGCCGAAGGCCACACCGTGCTTCAGCTGCTTCTTGAACGGGTCGAAGTTGATTGAACCGCAGAATGTGTCTTCGGCCTTGGCTGCTTTCACAAGCTCCACAAGGGCCTTGGCCACATTCACTGCCTGCTTGGGGCAGCAGTAGAGGTTCACCTCCACCTTGCCCAGGTCGATGCCGCCCAGCAGCACGGCCAGGTCGGTGTCCTTCTCAAGGTTGAAGCCAAACGAAGTGATGCCCTTGTTGAGCAGCACCTTGGCCTTGGCGTTGGCCTCAGCCGCGTCGGCCACCTCGATGTCTTGGCGCACGCGCCAGTCGTTGGTGGTGCTGTTGTTGCCGCGCACAAAGGGGTATTCGCCCGGAAGTGAGCCGGTTTGTTTCAAGTCCTTAATGTCCTCGCCGCGGTACATCGGCTGGGCATTAAATCCCTCATTTGTTCGCCACACCAGTTTCTTGTTGAAGTCGGCGCCTTTCAGGTCGACCTCAACCTTGGCTCTCCATTCCTCGGTAGAGACCGGAGGAAATTCGGTGAACAGTTTTTCTCTTTTTTCTGCCATAGCTTTTAATAAAATTATATAGTAACTTTTTTAGTTTTATAGACTTTCAGTCAGTGTCCTTATCCTTAATGTAGTAAGTTCGCTGTATTCAACCCACAAATATAGTTCAAAATCCACAATTATAAAAACTCCAACCACTTTTTAAGTAATTTTTTCCGTAATTCCCGCCCGTTTCACACATCGCGGCACACCGACAAAAGGGGGTGGCGGTTTAATGACAGAAATTGCCAATTTAGAATCCGGCTATCGCAACTTGCCACACTCTTGCAAAAACTTAGGTGGCTCTTGTGCAGCGGTGTGAAAAATGTCGAGGTGGAAGGCCTTGGCGGAGCTGACAGGGGGCGGATTAGGCAGCACCGGAAAGGCGTAGCGTTTCACGTCAAGAACGTTGGGCCGTGCAGTGATGTGCGGCCCATTTATTGTAAAAATGTATTCGCAAAATCTGCGAATGTTAAAAAGATTGCCTAACTTTGCAATGTTATCTAATAGGCGATATGATAGTTTATTTCACAAAGCAGTATTTGCTTGACTTGTACACTAAGGGCGAGGCAGACAAGAAGCACCGCTTTCAGCCCGAAGTTATAAGAAAATATGTGATGGTGGTCAACATTATGAGGAATGTGGCTGACATCACGAAACTTTGGCAATATAAGTCCTTGCACTACAAGAAACTGACTGGCAACAAATCAGGCATTTCATCGGTAAGGGTTACAAGCCAATATCGCGTTGAATTTACAGAACAGACAAAAGATGGGCAAGAAGTCGCCACTATTTGCAATATAACAGAATTATCCAACCACTATGACGATTAAAGATATGAGTAACAATGTAATGTGTGCGAACAATTATGCACCAGTTTATCCAACCCCACCGAGTGAGATTTTGAAAGCCGAGGTCGAATATAGGGGCATAACGCAGCGCAAATTGGCCGAGGATATGGGGCTAACCTATTCAGTTGTTAACGAGTTGCTGAATGGATGTAGGCCGTTAACGGCAAAGACCGCTTTGCTTTTTGAGGCCGTGCTTGGCACAAGTGCGGAAGACTTGCTCAGAATGCAAGCGACGTATAACATTCAAGTGCTGCGCAAAGACACCTCCTTTATGCGCAAATTGGCAAGCATAGCAGCGGTGCTTTGAAGCCGCCAACATATCATCACAGAAAAGGACGCCCAACATGGACGCCCTTTCTTGTTGTATGCTCATGCCGGGCATATAACACAAAAGGCTCAAGCTGGGGGCTTGAGCCTTTTGTGGCGGCCGGTGTGTGCCGGCTGCTGTGTGGAGCTGGAGGGGTTTGAACCCTCGTCCAAACGCGGAACCGCCAAGCTTTCTACATGCTTAGTCATGACTTGGTTTTAGTCCGCCTACAGGATCATGACTACCAATATGCGGCTTAGCCTCTAAGTTTCGGCTCTGGCCCGAGGCTTGCCAGCGCCTATTCCCGATATTTTAGCACCACCGGTTCGATTAGCCTCGGAAAAAGGGCAATCGGGTGATGTCTTGTCTCCACCGCCTTGGGCGGAGATTAAGCCAACCTACTATACTTCAGTTAGGCAGCAAGAGCGTAGTTGTTTTCGCCAGTTAAATTGTCCGATGTCGGTGATTTAAGAGTTCAGGCATCATCACTCTGCATGCTTACTTGCCGACTCTACACGCTGTCAAAGCCAAATCAGCCCCATTGTGCGCCTATTGTCGATAAGCGCGGCAAAATTACAGTCTCCGCAGCTATTCTCCAAATGTTTTTTGGTGAAAATGCGGCCTGGTGGCTGATTTTTGCACTCATCGGCGCATAATGGGGCCGGTTTTGATGGCTTGGGGTGTGTGCTACTTCTTGGCGAAGAGCGACATTGCAAAGCCGCCGCCCCGCGCCTCCTTAATCTTTATCACGTCGCCTTTTTTCACCATGCGCTTCTTAATGGTGTAAGACTTCGGATTTTTCTCGTAGTCGGCGTTTTTGCCGTCGCTGTAGATGGTGCACTCATACTTCTTGTCGCTGTCGAGGAAGTCGAATTTCACCGTGGCCTCATGGCCGTGGGCGTCGCATTTGCCTCCCACAAACCAGTCGTCCTTGCCCTTGGCCTTGCGCGCCACAGTGATGTAGCGTGCGGGCTCGGCCTCGAGGTAGTGCGACTCGTCCCAGTCAACGGCCACGTCGCGGATAAACTGGAATGCGTCGTCGTATTTCTTGTAGTTGTCGGGCAGGTCGGCGGCCATTTGCAGCGGGCTGTACATGGTCAGGTACAGCGCCAGCTGGCCCACCAGTGTGGTGTGCACGTAGTTCTTGTTCTTGCTCCACGTCCACAACTGCGTTTCCAGTATGCCGGGGGTGTAGTCCATGGGGCCGCCCTGCAGGCGCGTGAAGGGCAGAATCACGGTGTGGTAGGGCTCGCTGCCGCCGAATGCCTCATATTCGGTGCCGCGCGCACTTTCGTTGCCCACCAGGTTGGGCCATGTGCGGCAAAGTCCTGTGGGGCGTGTGGCCTCGTGGGCGTTGACCATGATGTGGTGCTTTGCGGCCTCGGTCACGCAATACAGGTAGTGGTTGTTCATCGTCTGGCTGTAGTGGTGCTCGCCGCGCGGAATCATGTCGCCCACATAGCCGCTCTTCACGGCGTCGTAGCCATACTGGTTCATCAGCGTGTAGGCCTTCTCGAGGTAGCGCTCATAGTTCATCACCGAGGCCGATGTCTCGTGGTGCATCATCAGCTTCACGCCCTTGCTGTGGGCATATTCGTTGAGGGCCTTTATGTCGAAGTCGGGGTAGGGGGTGAGGAAGTCAAACACGTCGAACTTCGACTTGCCGCTCCAGTCTTCCCAGCCTTCGTTCCAGCCTTCCACCAGCACCTGGTCGAGGCCGTTGGCGGCGGCAAAGTCGATGTATTTGCGCACCTCCTCGTTGGTGGCTCCGTGGCGGCCGTTGGGTTTGGTCTTGGTGTAGTCGGTCACGCCCAGGCGCACCGACGGCAGGTCGTCGGTGTAGCGCCACGTCTTGTTGCGCGTAATCATCTCCCACCACACGCCGCAGTATTTTGTGGGGTGAATCCACGATGTGTCCTCAATTTTGCAAGGCTCGTTGAGGTTGAGTATCAGGTTCGACGCCAGCATATCGCGCGCGTCGTCGCTCACTATCACCGTGCGCCACGGGGTGTTGCACGGCGTCTGCATATAGCCCTTGAGGCCCTCGGCGTCGGGTGTGAGCCACGACTCCAGCACCATGTTCTTGTCGTCGAGGTTGAGGTGCATGGTGGGGTAGTTGACGCACGCTGCCTCGTGGATGTTGATATACAGGCCGTCGGCGCTCTTCAGCTGCAGCGATGTCTGCACGCCTGTGGGCGAGAACTGTGTTTGTGAGGCGTTGTGGCTGATGGCGGCCTTCATCTTGCCCCTGATTTCCGACAGGCGCGACTCCACCGTTTCATATTCCTGCGTGTCGTAGTCGCCGGGCAGCCACCACGCCGTGTGGTCGCCGGCCATGGCAAACTGCGTGTGCTCCTCTTTTATTACAAAGTAGTTTAGCGACTTTTGCTGCGGAAACTCGTAGCGCAGTCCCATGCCGTCGTCGTACACGCGGAATCGGATGATGATGTTGCGCTTCGAAGCGGGTTGGTTGAGTTCCACCGCAAGCTCGTTGTAGTGGTTTCTGATGGTTGAGCTTTCGCCCCACACGGGTTTCCACGTTTCGTCGAATGTGCTCGTCTTAGTGTCTTTAATCACAAAGCCGTCCATCAGGTCGGTCTCCTTCTTCTTTTTGCTGGCGTGCTTGTTTTTGTCAAGCTCCAGACCCAGGTGGCTTGGCTTCACCACCTCGCGCTGTTTGAACTTTAGTTCGTAAGTCGGCCGGCCTTCGACAAGTGAGAAACTCAGGGCCACATTGCCGTTTGGCGATGTCACGGTCTGCCCTGTGGCGAGCAGTGGCAGCATCACCGCGAATGTTTGCATTAAGTTTTTAATCATATTGCTGTATTGGGTTGAATGGTTTGTGTACTTGGTTTATTGCTCGGGCGCGCGGTGGCTGTCGGCCACCATGCGCTTAATTTTTTGCGTCAGCCGGGTGTTGGCCGTCAGCTCTTCGATGGTGAGGTGCATGCGGTAGCGCCAGTAGTGCCGCGGGTTGGCTGGCACGTTGATGCGCTCGGCGTTTGGGTTGGCGAGCCTTGCGGCCTCGTCGGTGGCCAGCCAGTCTTGCACCGACAGCAGGCACAGTGCCGATGGGCTTGCCAGGTGCCTTTCCACCACTTCCTGTGCCAGCTGTGCGGGCATTGGGTGGGGCGCGTCGCCGTTGTGGCCCAGCACCTGTGTGTAGTATCGCTGAGCGCGGTTGTGGTCTTCGTCCCACCACTGCCGCATTGTGGGCATGTCGTGGGTCGAGATTGTGCTCACCGACAGGTATGGGTTGTCATTGAGTCGGCTGAACTCTATGCCCATTTGTTTTGGCATGCTTTGAATTTCGAGGGTGAGAATCTTCAGCTCGTCCATCACCCATGGCACGCATTCGGGCACCATGCCCAGGTCTTCGGCGCAGGCCAGCATGCGTGTGCTTTGGGTGAGCATGGGCAGCTTCTTCATGGCCTCGGTGTGCCAAAACTGGTTGTGGCGGTGATAGAAGTAGTGCTCATACAGCCTGTCGAAGGCTAGCCTGTCGGCCTCGCCGAGCGACTTGTAGTAGAAGTCGCCCTGCGCGCCTATGCGGGGGTGATACAGCCCCCGGGTCGAGCGGTCGCGCACCCACAGCACATTGCTTATCAGTCTTATAAGTCCGTTTTTCATCGGGCCGTCGGGCAGGGCGTCGTCGGCTTGCCGCTGTGTGGCCAATTGTGGCTTTAGGCATAGCCGCCCGTTGCGCACTTCGGTGAAGTCGCGCTTGGCGCGGCTTGCCTCGGGGCCGAATATCTGTGTCAGAATCGGGTCGGTGATCAGTGGCTGGCACATGGCCTCGGGGTCAAACTTCAGCCCGAATCCCTCTATTTCCTCGCGCGTCATGCCCAGCGCTGGCGAGAATTGCCCCAGCAGCCCGGTGACCGAGTGCAGCGGTATCTCCCAAATGCGGAAGAATCCCAGCACGTGGTCGATGCGGTATGCGTCGAAGTATTCTGCCATTTTCTCAAAGCGGTGGCGCCACCACGGGCATCCGTCGGCCAGCATGGCCGGCCAGTTGTAGGTGGGGAAACCCCAGTTTTGCCCGTCGGTCGAGAATGCGTCGGGCGGTGCTCCGGCCTGGCCGTCCATGTTGAATAGCCCCGGCTCGATCCACGCCTCCACGCCGTTGCGGCTTATGCCTATGGGTACGTCGCCCTTCAGCACCACACCCTTTGAGCGCGCTGTGCGGTGGGCTGCAGTGAGCTGACGGTGCAGCGTGTGCTGCACAAAGTCCCAGAAGCCGCATCCATCGTCGCTACCCTCGTCGCTTGGGCTGGGCCAGTGGGCAAAGTCGGTGCCGCCTGTGGTGTCGCGCAGGCAGCAGTAGCGCGCATATGGCAGCAGCCAGTGGCGGTTGTCGGCCACAAACTGCCTGTAGTCATCGTCGCTCTCTATGTGGCTGCGCTCCTGTTCATACACTTCGCGCAGATATTGCGTCTTGGCCTTGTTCACAGCCACATAGTCGATTTGCGGCAATGCGTTGAGTTGCTGTTGCAGCTTGGCGTAGTGCCGGCGCCGCTTGGCGTCGGCCAGCAGTGGCAGCTGCCGCAGGTCGGCATACTGTGGGTGCAGTGCGTAGATGCTGATGCTGTTGTATGGGTATGAGTCGGTGGGTGTGTGGCTGATGGTGGTGTCGTTCACCGGCAGCAACTGAACGGCCTGCTGTCCGGTGAGGGCAACCCAGCCGACAAACGCCGCCAGGTCGCCGAAGTCGCCCACGCCAAAGCTTCCGCTGCTCTTAAGCGAAAACACCGGAACCACCGTGCCGGCAATGCGCTGCGGCTCTATGCCGCTGAATTGCGCTTCGCCCATCTCCACTCTGATGGCCGTGTAGGGGTCGGTGGGCAGGGTGCAGGTGCTGCGGTTGCTGCCCGACTCCCACACCACGCTGCCGTTGCGGCTGTCCACGGCTATGAACTTGAATTCTGCTCCGGCCAGTGCCGCCCCATCGAGGCTGGCCTGCCATGTGCATGGCAGGGTTTCGAGCATGGGCACCGCCTTGGCGGTGTTCCACGCGCCCAGTGGCTGGCAGCTTCCGGTCAGGCGCAGCGAGTGCCACGTCCTGAGCTGAGGGGCGAGCACGGCAATGGTCACTGTGCCGGGCATGGCCGATGGCATGGCTGCGTTGCGCCTGCGCCTGTTGAGGCACTCGGTGAAGGCCGATGAGCAAAGCGGGGTTAGGGCGGTGAAGTCGCGCCAGCGGTCGTGCACTTCTATCGCACCCGAGGCTTCGGCCGGCAGCTGCAGTGTGTGCCGCAGGGCGTGCCACTCGGTGCGCGCAGCACCGCTTGGGCCGGTGGCCCGGTAGTGGTAGCTGAGCGTGGTGCCGCCGTGTGGGTTCACTTCCAACTGCCCCTTCCAGTTGCAGCCGTCGTGTGAGTGCAGGCGCAGCGATGTGGGCTGCTCGCCGCCGTAGAGCAGCTCAAGGCTCTCGCCGTCGTTTGCGCGGTAGTTTATGTGAAAATGGATAACCATTGAAATTAACGATATATTTTTAGGCCTTATGTCTGAGGGCATATAATACATACAAAGATACAATAATATTCCGATTTGTGCGCTGCCGGGCTGACCCGAATTTCGCCCATTTTGCCGCCGCGCGGCCGAATTGTTGCCGCTGGCCAACAAAATGACACTTTTTGCACCACATTTGTGCGCATTTGCGTGCGTGTGACTGTAGAATTGAGTACCTTTGTAGCTGATTTGTGCAAACGAACTATAAAAATAGAATAATGACTGAAATTATTAGAAAACAACTCAACGATTCGGCTGCTATGCGCTGGATCGCCATGTTCATTGTGGCTTTCACCATGATGATGGGCTACTTCATCACCGATGTGGTGTCGCCCCTTGAAAGTACGCTTGAAAATCCAGTGGACCAGGGCGGCATGGGCTGGACAAGTTCGGAATATGGCTTCTTTGCCGGCTCCTATGGTATAATTAATGTGTATCTGCTGATGCTGTTCTTCGGCGGACTCATTCTCGACAAGCTGGGCATACGCTTCACTGGCGTGCTTTCGTGCGGCCTGATGGTGGTGGGCGCCTTCATCAAGTTCTGGGCCATCAAGTATGTGTCGCCGCTGCCCACTGTGGCTGTGCCCGGCATAGCCTCGTTCTTTGGCCTCACTGGCCAGGTGAAGCTGCAGGTGCTGTATGCCGGCCTTGGCTTCAGCATATTCGGCGTGGGGTGTGAAATATGCGGTATCACCGTCTCGAAGGTGCTTGCCAAGTGGTTCACCGGCCACGGCTTGGCACTGGCCATGGGAATCCAGGTGGGTATGGCCCGCCTCGGCACTGCCGCTGCTCTTGGCGTAAGCCCATGGATTGCCAAACACTACCAGTTGTCTACCCCCATCCTGTTTGGCGTGGTGTGCCTGTGCATAGGCATGCTTGCCTACCTCGTATACTGTGTGATGGACAAGAAGCTCGACGACTCCATCAAGGCCAACGATGCCGCCAAGGCTGAGGTCACTGGCAAGAGTGCCGACGACGAGGGCTTCCACCTGAGCGACCTCAAGGCCATTTTCACCAATCCCGGATTCTGGCTCATCACCATTCTGTGCCTGCTGTTCTACTCTGGCGTGTTCCCGTTCCTGAAGTTTGCAGCCAAGCTGATGATTGCAAAATATCACGTCGATCCCGAGCTGTCGGGCCTCATCCCATCGATTCTGCCATATGGCACCATCATCCTCACCCCGATCTTCGGCACCATCTACGACCGCGTGGGCAAGGGAGCCACCCTTATGGTAATCGGTTCGGTGATGCTCACGCTGGTGCACCTCTTCTTTGCACTGCCCATCCTCAACTCGGTGGGCTTCGCCATTGCCCTCACCGTGCTGCTTGGCATCGCCTTCTCACTGGTGCCCAGCGCCATGTGGCCATCGGTGCCTAAAATCATTCCCATGCGCCAGCTGGGTTCGGCCTACGCCATCATTTTCTGGATTCAGAACATAGGCCTCACCATGGTGCCTATCCTCATTGGCCGTGTGCTGCAAGCAAGCACTGTCAATGGTCAGTCCGACTTTTCGGCCGCCATGTGGGTGTTCACTGGTTTCGGCATTGCAGCTGTGGTGGTGGCCATCATGCTGCTGTTGCTCGACAAAAACAAGCATTATGGTCTTGAGGAGAAAGATGTGAAGTAGAAATCACACTGGTGGCTAACCCACGTCACCTCACCAGCACTGGGTGGGGCGGCACACCGTTGGAGCAATGCAACGGCGCGCCGCCCCGCTTTTTTTCCGCTAAAGTGTGATTTGTCACACTTTTTCACAAATGAAATGATAAAAATTATTACCTTTGTTAATCATTTGGTAAAAACAAGAACGTAATTATAAAGACTATTGGAATTATGGATGAAGCGTTGAAGAAAAAATTGCAAAAAGACCCTAACGGACTGCTCACTTACGAGTATATAGCCAACAACATCGACAATGTTGACGGCATTATGCCCGAACTCATCGACAACATCATTGCCGTTGACAAAACAGGCCAGTTTGTGGTGAGCACCGCTCGCTATCTTAATGCAATAGATGCAAAGAAATACGCCGACTCAATCGACAAACTTGTGAAG
The DNA here is from genome assembly GCA_934667475.1 of uncultured Muribaculaceae bacterium. Taxonomy (GTDB): domain Bacteria; phylum Bacteroidota; class Bacteroidia; order Bacteroidales; family Muribaculaceae; genus Sodaliphilus. The sequence continues at coordinate 128,332 of CAKUMB010000004.1, forward strand.
GTGGCCATTGAAAAAGACCGCGAGCGCGTGTACCTTGGTGACTTGGCTGCCTCTATCTGGGGCCCCGACTACAAGGAGCACGCCGCCGAGCTTAGCGCGGCCGACGACAATTTCCGCCGCATCTACAAGCGGCTTTATCCGGTGGGCATGTGAAATAGCGCGCTTCTTTTGCCGCAGTGTGGGGCTGTAGCGCCACTGCCTTATGGCAAAGGGAAGCCACATGCACATGACACACACATTCATTAAGCGTGTATATGAACATTATTAACCGTTGCATTGTGGCTGTGGCAGCCATTTTGGCGGCTATGTCGTGCACCATGGCAGGGCAGAGCGGCAATGCAGGCAAATCAGCAGAAAACAAATTGGACAACTCTATTAAAGTAGAAATCGAAACTTCGCTCGGCAATGTGGTGGTGGCGCTGTACGACAAAACTCCGCAGCACCGCGCCAACTTCTTGCATCTGGTCGAGACGGGATATTACAACGGGGTGCTGTTTCACCGCGTGATTAAGAACTTTATGGTGCAGACCGGCGACGGCAACTCTAAAAACGCCACCGCCGACTCACTGCTCGGCACTGGCGACCCCGGCTACACCGTGCCGGCCGAAATCGTCTATCCTGAATACTTTCACAAGCGCGGCGCGCTGGCAGCGGCCCGCACCGGCGACGAGGTGAACCCCGAGCGCCGCAGCAGCGGCTCGCAGTTCTACATCGTCACAGGCGATGTGTATTCGCCCCAGCAGCTGCAGCAAATGGAGCAGCGAATGGCCGACATGAAGAAAAATGAAATCTTCAACAAACTTGTGAGCGAAAACCGCAAGCAAATCATGATATTGCGCCACAAAAAAGACTCGGTGGGCCTGAAAGAGCTGCAAGACTCGCTCATTGCCACCACCGAGGCCACCTATGCAATGAAGCCCTTTGCCTTCACCGCCGAACAGCGCCAGACCTACACCACTGTGGGCGGTACTCCGCACCTCGACGGCTCCTACACTGTGTTTGGCGAGGTGGTTGAGGGTATGGATGTGATTGATAAAATCCAGAACGTGGCCACAGGCAAAAACGACCGTCCCATCGATGATGTGCGCATCATCACCATGCGTGTGCGTAAGCAATGATACAGTTCGACTCGTGCCGCCTGCCCAATGGATTAAGGGTGATTAACCACTACGATGCGTCGACGCGCATGGTGGCGGTTAATTTGCTCTATGACGTGGGCGCGCGCGACGAGAGTCCGCAACTCACTGGGCTTGCCCACCTCATGGAGCACCTGATGTTTGCCGGCTCGGCCCATGTGGCCTCGTACGACGGCGAACTGCAGCGGGCCGGCGGCGACAGCAATGCCTGGACCACCAACGATGTCACCAACTACTACGACGTGCTGCCGGCACAGAATGTGGAGACTGCCTTCTGGGTGGAGAGCGACCGCCTGATGGCCCTCTCGCTCACCGACCACAATGTGGAGTTGCAGAAAAGCGTTGTGATGGAGGAGTTTAAGCAGCGGTGCCTCAACCAGCCCTACGGCGATGTGCAGCACCTGCTTCATGGGGCGGCCTACACCACGCACCCCTACCGCTGGCCCACCATAGGGTTGCGGCTCGACGACATTGCCCAGGTCACCACGGCCGATGTCAATGCATTCTATGAGTCGCACTACTCAGTCGACCGTCTGGTGCTGTGCGTGTCGGGCAACGTCACTTTCGAGCGCACCGCCGAGCTTGCGCAGAAGTGGTTTGGCGACTTGGCTCCGCGCAGCACTGTGGCGAGGCGGTTGCCGGTTGAGCCAGAGCAGACGCAGCCGCGCGAGGTGTGGGCCAAGCGCGACGTGCCGCAAAACATGATAGTGCGCGGATACCACACCTGTGCGCGCACCGATGGCGACTATCAGGCCACCGACCTGCTTAGCGATGTGCTTGCCAACGGCGACTCGTCGCGCTTCCGCCGCAATGTGCTCACGCAGACCGACCTCTTTGTCGACCTCGACGCCTCGGTGCTTGGTTCGGCCGACCCTGGCATGTTCTATATCAGGGCGCGCTTGCGCGACGGGGTGGGGTGGCGGCAGGCGTCAGATGCCATCGACGCTGAGCTGTCGCGCCTGCTCACTGGCGGCGTCACCGAGGCCGAGGTCAGCAAGTATGCCAACAAATTTGCGTCCAACTATCTGTTTGAAAACATAGGCTATGCCGAGAAGGCGGTGAAGCTGTGCCAGTTTGAGTTGCAATCGGCCGCCGCCGACGCCGGCACTGAGCCCGACCGCTACTTCTGCCTTACTCCTGGCGATGTGGAGCGTGTGGCGCGCAGCGTGCTGCGCCCCGAAAACTGCACCACACTCTACTATGGTCCCGATGCCAAGGAGTGAAAAAAACACGTTCTTTTTGTCCAAATACACCTTTTTTAAGGATAAAAGCATAAAAACCAGCGGGAAAATGCATCAAATACGAAAAATTTGATGTATTTTTGGAATTAAATGTTCGGCCGCGTGGGCATGTTGCCCTGACGCGCCTGATTTAAAACGAATAATTATGGAATTGCGTGAAATGTCTGAATCAAGCGAAAAGCTCGAAAAAGATGTAACCCTGCACACCGACGCGGCTGCCACTGCGGCCGGCGCTGTCGAGAATGAAGTGAACGACTGTCAGCAGACCCCTGCTGCCGAAGTGGAAACAAGCGAGCCTGCCGACGCCGAAAAGCGCCACGAGGCTCGTGGTGGCAAGTATGCCAGTCTCACCAAAGAAGAGTTGGTTAAGGCTCTTGAAGAGCTTGTGGAAAAGCCCTTCGACGAGGTGAAAGATGAAGTGCCCCAAATCAAGGCGGCGTTTTTCGCTGTGCGCAAAGAGGAGCAGGCCCGCGAAAAGGCCGAATTCCTGGCTGCCGGCAACGATGAGGCTGCTTTTGCCGCCAAAGGCGATGCCTGCGAGGCCCGCGTCAAGGAACTGTTGCAGCAACTGAAGGAGAAAAAAGCTGCCTACAATGCTCAGCTTGAGGCCGTTAAGGAGCAGAACCTCGATAAAAAGCGTAAGATAATTGACGAGATTAACAACATAAGTGCCGATGCTGACAACATCAATAAGCAGTTCTCGCATGTGCAGGAACTGCAGCAGGAGTTCAAGGCCATTGGCGAGGTGCCCGCACCAAATGTGACCGACATTTGGAAGGAATACCAGATGGCGGTGGAGCGCTTCTACGATCTGCTGAAGATGAATAAGGAACTGCGCGACTACGACTTCAAGAAAAACCTTGAAATAAAGCAGCAGTTGTGTGCCGAGGCCGAGGCTCTCGACGACGAAAGCAGCATAGTGGACGCCTTTAAGAAACTTCAGGAACTGCACAACACCTGGCGCGAAACAGGCCCTGTGGCCAAGGAATTGCGCGAGGGCCTTTGGGCACGCTTTAAGGCCGCTTCGGCTGCCGTCAACAAAAAATACCAGGCATTCTTTGAGGAGCGCAAGCAGAGCGAGAAGGCCAACGCCGACGCAAAGACCGCGCTGTGCGAGAAGATTGAGGCCATTGACACTGCCGCTCTCAAGACGTATGCCGCATGGACCGACGCCACCGACAGCATCATAGCTCTGCAAAACGAGTGGAAGAAGCTCGGCTTCGCCTCCAAGAAGGTCAACAATGCCCTGTTTGCCCGTTTCCGCAAGTCGTGCGACGAGTTCTTTGCCCTCAAGGCAGAGTTCTTCAAGAAGATGCGCGAGGAGCTTGCAGCCAATCTGGCTAAGAAGACCGAATTGTGCGAAAAGGCCGAGGCTCTTATGGACTCCACCGACTGGAAGAAGGCCACCGACTCGCTGGTTGAGCTGCAAAAGGAGTGGAAAACCATCGGTCCCGTGGTGAAGAAGCACAGCGATGCCGTGTGGAAGCGCTTCCACACAGCTTGCGACCACTTCTTCGACGCCAAGAAGAAAAAGGTGAGCGGCGTGCACGCAGTGGAGCATACCAACCTCAAGAGCAAAAACGAGATTGTGGCTTCGATCAACGCTCTCGTCGAGCAAGAGGACGCTGATGCAGCCGAGGCAGCCAAGCAGGTGCGCGAGCTCATGGCCAAGTGGCAGGAAGTGGGCCACGTGCCCTACAAGGAGAAGGATAAAGCCTATGAAGCCTACCGCGCGGCTGTCGACAAGGCCTACGACAAGTTTGACATGAAGGCCACCCGCGCCCGTCTGGCCAACTTTGAGAGCAGCATAGCCAAAATGGGCAGCGGCGACAAGGTGCAGCGCGAGCGTGAGCGCCTGGTGCGCACCTACGAGCAGCGCAGCAGCGAGCTGAAGACCTATGAGAACAATCTGGGCTTCCTCTCGGCGCGCTCAAAGGCCGGCAACACCATAGTCAAGGAAATGGAGCGCAAAATCGCCAAGATTAAGGAAGACCTGGCAATGCTCGAAAAGAAGATTAAGGTAATTGACGAAAAGGCCTGATTCCTGTTAATTGGATATCAATCAGCCTTTTTTGCATACAGTTTAATAATAGCCGCTCTCCTCTCGCACTCAATCAATTTTGCAGGCGCGGCAGGAGAGTGGCTGTTTGTCACAACAACACAACGCAGTTAAAAATAAGGTAACACAGTGGAGAGTAAGGGACGATACGGACAATTTATTCGCTGGATTTTCGCAGCGGTCGATTTTGTGGTCCTTAATGTGGCCTACCTGTTCACTTGCTGGTGGAACGACATATCCGACGGATTCTGTTCAAGGCCCGTGTGGCTTATGCTCAATGTGTCGTTTCTGGCCATTCTCAACATATTCTCAAGCATTCACGCGCGCCGCGTGGTGTATGCCGACCGCGTGCTGCTGCGCGCCATCAAGACGGTGGCCCTGCATGCGGCGGTGTTTTTGGCACTGTTGTCATTTCTCAATGTCGACTATGGCTCGGGGCGCATTGTGGCCAAGTTCTATCTGCTGTTTTTCAGCTGTTTGGGATTTTGGTGGATATTGTCGCGCAAGGTGATAAAGTGGTATCGCAGCCGCGGCTTCAACTACAGGCGCATTGTGGTTATAGGCGGCGGAGTGGCTGGCGACAGGCTCATAAGCGAGCTTAAGTCCGATGCCGGCTATGGCTATCGTGTGATGGGTGTGTTTGACGATCGAGGCAAGTCGGCTGGCAGTGCCGACGCATATGCCGGCCGTGTGGCCGATGTCGAGGAATTCGTGAAGAGTTACACCATCGACGAGATGTATTGCACCATTCCCGATACCGACGACGAGGTGGTCACCAGCCTAATCCGCATTGCCGAGGGCAATGCCATCGACTTCTACTATGTGCCGCAGTTTGGCCGCCACCTCACGCGCCGGTTCGAACTCGAGTCGATAGGCAATGTGCCGGTGCTCTCCATCAGACCCTATCCGCTCAGCAATCCTTTCAACCGCATAGTGAAGCGCGGGTTCGACCTGCTGGTGTCGAGCGTGGTGATGCTGCTGTCGCCGCTGGTGCTGGTGCCCGTGGCCATAGGCATAAAACTGTCGTCGCCTGGACCGGTGTTTTTCAAGCAAAAGCGCACTGGCTACCGCGGCCGCCCGTTTAACTGCTACAAGTTCCGCACCATGCGCGTCAATGCCGAGAGCGACACCCGGCAGGCTTCGAAGGGTGACCCCCGCACCACCCGCTTCGGCGAGTTTCTGCGCCACACCAGCGTCGACGAGCTGCCGCAGTTCTACAACGTGTGGCGCGGCGACATGTCGATAGTGGGGCCGCGTCCGCACATGATTAAGCACACCGAAGCCTACAGCGCCCTCATCGAGCGCTACATGGTGCGCCACACCATCAAGCCCGGCATCACTGGCTGGGCGCAGGTCAACGGCTACCGTGGTCTCACCGACCAGCTGTGGAAGATGGAGAAGCGTGTGGAATATGACGTGTGGTACACCGAAAATTGGAATTTCATGCTCGACCTGAAGATTATGTTGCTTACCGTGGTCAACGTGTTCAGGGGTGAGAAAAACGCATTCTGACTAAGCCGTTGATTTTTTTGTATGGAAAACGAAAGCGAATTTAAGCGCAGGGCACTTGGTGTGCTCAAGCGTTTCTATGGATACGACAGTTTCTATCCCATTCAATATTCTGTCATCAGCCATGTGATGGCTGGCCGCGATGCTCTGGTGCTTATGCCCACGGGCGGAGGCAAGTCGCTGTGCTACCAGATTCCGGCCTTGCTAAGCGACGGCTGCGCCATTGTGGTGTCGCCGCTGCTTGCGCTTATGACCGACCAGGTCGACGCTTTGCGCGCCAACGGCATTCCGGCCGCCGCCGTCAACAGCCAGCAGACCGAGGCCGACAACCGCACTGTGATTGAAAACGTGTATGCCGGGCGCATTAAGCTTCTCTACATCTCGCCCGAACGGTTGCTCACCGAGCTCGAGTCGTGGTCGGCCGGCATGAATGTGAGCCTTATTGCCGTCGACGAGGCGCACTGCATTTCGCAGTGGGGCCACGACTTCCGCCCCGAATACACGCAGCTGTCGGTGCTAAAGCGCAAGTTCCCCAATGTGCCCATAATGGCGCTCACGGCCACTGCCGACAAGCTCACGCGCGACGACATACGCCGCCAGCTGCTCATTCCCGATGCCCAGATGTTTATCACCTCGTTCGACCGCCCAAACATTTCGCTCAATGTGGTCAGCGGTCTTGCCGGCAAGGACAAAATCAGGCGCATTGCCAACTTCATCGACGCTCACCCCGGGCAGAGCGGCATAGTGTACTGCCTCAGCCGCAAGAGCACCGAGACTCTTGCCGAGCGGCTGAAGTCGCTTGGCTTCAATGCGCGGGCATTTCATGCAGCCATGCCAACTGCCGACAAAAATGCCATTCAGCGCGCCTTCATCAACGACGACGTGCAGATAATCTGCGCCACTGTGGCCTTTGGCATGGGCATCGACAAGAGTAATGTGCGCTGGGTGATTCACTACAATATGCCCAAAAACATCGAGAGCTACTATCAGGAGATTGGCCGCGCTGGCCGCGACGGCATGCCGGCCGAGGCGCTGATGTTCTACTCGTTTGGCGACATGGCCACGCTCATGAAGTTTGCCTCTGATTCAGGGCAGAGCGCGGTCAACGTCGACAAACTGCGCCGCATGCAGCAATATGCCGAGTCGGCCGTTTGCCGCCGCCGCACACTGCTCAGCTACTTCAACGAGCGCTATGACCACGACTGCGGCAACTGCGACGTGTGTCGCAACCCGCCAGAGCGCATCGATGGCACCGTGATGGCCCAGATGGCCCTCAGTGCTATGGCGCGCACCGGCGAACAGGTGGGCCTCATCACCGTGATCGACATTCTGCGCGGCTCGCACAAGGCCGAGATTTCGGCCCGCGGCTTTGACCGCCTCAAAACGTTTGGGGTGGGGCGCGACCTCTCGTTTGCCGCCTGGAACAGCTATATGCTGCAAATGCTGCAAATGGGTCTTATCGACATTGCCTACAACGAGGACAACCATTTGAAGATAACCGAATTCGGCCGCGATGTGCTGTTTGGCCGCAAGCAGGTGCAGCTCTCCAAGTTCTACTACGAGGCGCAGCGCCGTGGCTCCGCCAAAAAGGAGAAGCGCATATTCACCGATGCCCAGACAAGCGGCACCGACCGCGAACTGTTTGAGCACCTCAAGCAGGTGCGCCTTGCCATTGCCAAAGCCAAAGGGCTGCCGCCCTACATGGTGTTCAGCGACAAGGTGCTCAACGTTATGTCTGTCGAGAAGCCCACCACCAAGGCGCAGTTTGGCACCCTCTATGGCGTGGGTGAGCACAAAATGGAGCAGTATTGGCACCAGTTCACCTCAGCCATCATCCAGTGGCAGCGTAGTCACCAGTAGCATAGCAGTAGGTCTATCTTATTTCACCTCTTTGCCAAGATTGAAAGTGGCCACAAAAGCGAGGCCGTCAGTCTGTGTCGCAGCGCGACGTAAACAGTTCTGCATCGGCATTGTCGCCAATCAGATGCACGGCTTCGGAGCGCTTTGATTAAAAAGTTTGCTCCCTGCTGTTGGCAGTTTGAACTGCACCCCAAAAGTTAGACACAAAACTTTTGGGGTGCATTATGTATAGACGCCACAATTATGAAGAACGG
>CAKUMB010000005.1 GCA_934667475.1 uncultured Muribaculaceae bacterium
TCGGTATGGGATATTATGCAACGAGCCTCATTGCCTATGTTGCGCCCATCTTGACTAGTGCTCTTGTCAGTTGGATACTATTCGCTATCACTGAACAAAAAATCAAATTGAATGAAGACAAATAATAATTCACAATGATGCGAATTTGTGAAGTGAGTGTCGAAAAAAATGGTCTGCGTTTTTGGGCGTGCCGGTGCAATGCGGGATTAGTGGCGGTGTAGCAGGCGGGCGAACTCGCCAATGAGCAGCACGGGCGATGTGCCCACCACTATTATTACCCAATCGAGCAGTTTGAGGGGCTGCAGGTTGAACATTTCGCCGCCGAAGCTCACTATCAGTATCTGTCCGAAGAATATGAGCAGGGCTATCAGCAAAAATCCACGGCAGCCTTTTAGGCGCAGTGCCGAGTGGCCTGTGGCAAAGGCGCGGGCGTTGAACATGTTCCAGAACTGCATCATCACGAATGTGGTGAAGAATATGCTCGACTCGTAGGGCTTGATGCTGTGCCAGTTGCTGACGCCGCTGTGCAGCAGACTCACAAAATATGACGGGCCTATGCTGTCCACGTCCATGTCTTTAATGAGCCAGAACAAGGCAACAAGCAGCACTGAGAAGAGTCCGCCCACTGCCACAATGAAGCGGCTCATGCTGGGGTTGATGATGAACTTGCGGCGGTCGCGCGGCGGCTGGCGCATCACATTGTGGTCGGGCGGCAGCGAGGCCAGCGCCATGGCTGCGAATGTGTCCATTATAAGGTTGACCCACAACATTTGCGTCACATTCAGGGGGGCGTCGGTGCCCATCACCGAGCCGGCAAGCACCACAATGCATGCGGCCACGTTCACCGTCATTTGAAACAAGATGAAGCGCTGAATGTTTTGGTATAGCGAGCGGCCCCACATCACGGCTCGGCCAATGCTGGAAAACGAGTTGTCGATGATGGTGATGTCGCTGGCCTCCTTGGCCACCGAAGTGCCGTCGCCCATCGACAGGCCCACATGGGCCGCCTTCAGAGCCGGGGCGTCGTTGGTGCCGTCGCCAGTCACTGCCACCACCTGTCCCTGGCGCTGCAGAGCCTCCACCAGGCGCTTCTTGTCCATGGGGCGCGCACGGGCTATTATTTTTATGTCGGCCACGCGCTCGTCGAGTTGCGCATCGGAGAGGGAGGCGAATTCAGGACCGGTGACAAGGTTGCGGCCATCGGTGTCGGTGCTTGTCCACAAGCCTATCTGACGGCCGATTTCTCGGGCCGTGCCAGGCGTGTCGCCAGTGACTATTTTCACTGCTATGCCGGCATTGCGGCACTCGGCCACAGCGGCAGGCACCTCGGGACGCACGGGGTCGCTGATGGCCACAATGCCCATAAATGTGAGGTTGTCAGCCACGATGCGGCCATCGGCTATGGGTTGCTCGTCCTCGTCGAGCACACGGTAGGCGAAGCCCAGTGTGCGCATAGCCTTCTGCTGGTAGGCCAGCAGCTGCGAGTCGGTGTCGCTGCGCTTCACATTGCCGCACACGCTGCTGCACATCGGGTGAATTATTTCGGTGGCCCCCTTCACATACAGCACACGGCGGCCGCCGATGGCGCTGCGCACAATGGTGGCCATGTATTTGCGCTCGGTGTTAAAGGGAATCTGCTCGAGTTCGGTGGCCGCGTCTTTCACATCGTGGTAGTTGATGCCATTGCTGTCGAGCCACAGCAGCAATGCGCCCTCGGTGGGGTTGCCTATCACCTGCGGCGCTTCGGGGTTGGAGAAGTCGAGTTGGGCCGTGGAGTTTACAGCTATGCCCTCGGCTATGTGGCGGCTCACATCGTCGCTGCCAAGGCGCTGACTGCCGTCAAGGCCATAGAAGTTGGTGCGGCTCACCCGCATTTGGTTTTGGGTGAGGGTGCCCGTCTTGTCGGTGCATATCACCGTGGTGGCACCCATCGTTTCGCAGGCATGCATGCGGCGCACAAGGTTGCTCGTCTTAAGCATGCGGCGCATGCTGTAGGCCAGGCTCAGCGTCACAGCCATGGGCAGTCCCTCGGGCACGGCCACCACTATTAGCGTGACCGCAATCATTATTGTTTGCAGGAAGAAGGCGAGGAAGTCGACCCACTGAAACGGGTTGGCCTGGCCGCTGAATGCAAAGTAGAAGAACACGCGTCCAACCACCACCAGCGCGGCTGCGGCATAGCTGGCCCATGTAATGAAGCGGCTGAGCCCGTCGAGTTGCTCGTTGAGCGGTGTCTTCACGCTGTCGTCGATTTGCGCAGCCTCATACACCTTGCCGTTTTCGGTGGCATCGCCCACGGCTGTTACACGGCACACTCCGTGGCCCTCCATCACCTTGGTGCCGCGCATCACACAGTTTGACGGGAAGGTGGCATCGCTGTCGAAATCGGCCTCAATGGTGGTCTTGGCACACACCGGCTCGCCGGTGAGCGACGACTCGTCGACCTGCATGGCGGTGGACTCGAGCAGCACAGCGTCGGCAGGCACCTCCTCGCCAGTGTTGAGAATCACCACGTCGCCCACCACCACGTCGCGCTTTGGCACGCGCTTCACATTGCCGTCGCGCACCACCTCCACTGGCTCGTCGTCGTTCACCTTGTTGAGCACGGCAAACTCGCGGTCGGCCTTCCATTCAAAGACAAACGCCATGCCAGTGGCCAGCAAAATGGCTATGAAAATGCCCACAGGCTCGAAAAACACAGAGCTGCTCTCGCCAAGGCCGAAATACTCATAAAACGATATGCCCACCGACAGCACTCCGGCCACCAGCAGCACTATTATGAGTGGGTCTTTGAACTTCTCGAGCAGTTTGATCCACCACGGGGTTTTGGTGGGCGGCGTGAGCACGTTGGCGCCATGACTGGCGCGGCTTTGATCCACTTCGGCCTGACTGAGGCCTGTGTATTTTCTGATTTTTGCCATTTCTAATTTATTAATAACAGTTTGCAAAGTTACCACATAATTCACCAAGATTACTGCAAAAGCCGTGCCAACAGCACAAAAAAGCAGGCTTTGCACCAATCGGTGCAAAGCCTGCTTGGTTATGACTTAAGCCCGAGGCCCGGGCTGCCGTTAAAGCTAAATTATGAGCCGCGCCACCTGATAGAACAGCGCCGACACCACCCAGGCCAGAGCCGTGGTGTAGAGTGCCGTGAATATGGCCCACTTCCAGCTGCCGCTCTCATTCTTGATGGCGGCAATGGTGGCCAGGCACGGGAAGTAGAGCAACACAAACAGCAGATAGCTGTAGGCCACCAGCGGCGTGATGCCGTCGGCCGTCATTTGTGCGCGCACGGCGTCGTATTTGTGCCCGTCGTCGGGGGCGGAGTCGTCGGCCACCGTCTCGTCGCCGCTGTAAAGCTCGCCCATGGTGGAGGCCACAATCTCCTTGGCTCCCACGCCGGCCACCAGGCTCACATCGAGCTTCCAGCTGAAGCCCTGCGGTGTGAACACAGGCGCTATGGCCTTGCCTATGCGGCCTATGTAGCTCTGCTCCTGCTGCTGTTGGGGTGTGAGCTGGCTGTTGTGCGGAAAGTAGCCCAGCGCCCACACTATGATGCTGGCGGTGAGAATTATGCTACCCATCTTCTTCAGATATTGCTTGCCCTTTTCCCAAGTGTGGCGCACTATGGCCTTGCTGGTGGGGAAGCGGTAGGGCGGCAGTTCCATCACAAAGGGGGTGTCTTCCTTGCCCACCACATAGCGGCTGAAGATGCGGCTCATAATCACAGCCATCGCAATGCCCACCACGTAGAGCGATATCATCACCATTGAGCGGTATTTGAGGGCGAAGAACGTGCCGGTTATCATTATGTAGATGGGCAGGCGCGCCGAGCAGCTCATGAACGGCAATATGAGCATGGTCACAAGGCGGCTGTGGCGGCTTTCGATGGTGCGCGTGGCCATCACGGCGGGCACGTTGCAGCCAAAGCCCATGATGAGGGGGATAAACGACTTGCCGTGCAGTCCCATCTTGTGCATCAGCTTGTCCATGATGAATGCCGCGCGGGCCATGTAGCCGCTGTCTTCCATAAACGAAATGAAGGCGTACAGAATAAGGATTTGTGGCAGGAACACAATCACGGCCCCCACGCCGTCGATGATGCCGCCCGAAATCATGTCTTTAAGCGGGCCGGCAGGCATGTGGCTGTCGACCAGGCCGCCTATCCACGCCACTGCCGAGTCAATCCAGTCCATGGGATACTGGCCCAGCACAAACGTGGCCTCAAACATTACAAACAGCAGCAGGAAAAATATGGGGAAGCCCAGAATGCGGTTGGTCAGAATCTTGTCGATGACGTGCGTCAGGCGGTAGGTGTCCTTCTTGTCGCCCTCCATGTAGCCGGCCTCCTTGAGCGCGCCGTGAATGAAGCCGTATTTGGCGTCCATCACAGCCGTTTCGCTGTCTTCCTGCGTATCCTCTTTGATTTTGGCCGCGGCGCGGTTGCGCGTGTCCATAATCTGCTCGCCGTCAGACAGGGCGCGCACCAGCTTCTCGGTTTCGCTGTCGTTTTCCAGCAGCTTTATCGACAGGTAGCGGGTGGAGTAGCGCGAGCGCAGCTCCTCGTGGGCCTTGAGCATGGGCTGCAGCATGGCAATGCCGCTCTCCACCGGCGCGCCCATGTTGATGTGCTGGTGGCGGAACACGTTTTTGTGCGGCTTGTCGTCTTGCGTGGCAAAGTCTTCTTCGTGGTCGCCCATGGGCGAGCTGTAGTCTTTGTGCCATTCGCGAATGTCGCGCGCCACTTCGGGATTAATGCGCCCGTCGGCGTCGATGAAGTCGACGCCCTCATACATGTTGATCACGATGTGAAACAGCAGGTCGAGCCCCATGCCCGTTTTAAACGAAGTGGGCACCATGGGCACGCCCAGCAGCTGCGACAGGCGGTTGCGGTCGAGCTGGTCGCCGCGCTGCTCAAACTCGTCGTACATGTTAAGGGCGCACACCATGCGCAGGTGCATGTCGATGAGTTGTGTGGTGAGATACAGGTTGCGCTCGAGGTTGCTTGCATCTATCACGTTGATGATCACGTCGGGGGTCTTGTCCACAATCTGGCGCCGCACATACAGTTCTTCGGGACTATAGGCACTTAGCGAATAGGTGCCAGGAAGGTCGACTATGTTGAACTCATAGCCCTCAAAAGTGGCATGGCCCTCCTTGGCGTCAACGGTCACACCCGAATAGTTGCCAACGCGCTCGTGCGCTCCCGAGGCAAAGTTGAATAGTGACGTCTTGCCACAGTTGGGGTTGCCCACAAGGGCCACATTTATGGTGCGGCGCTTCTTCATAGCCGCATCGTGCAGCTGCTTTTCGGTGATTTCAGGCTCGTCGCTGGCAGTGTGCAGCTTCGACGATGTCACGTCGATGTTGGTTTTCTCGAACTGCTTGGCCTCTTCAATCGAGATTATCTCTATCATATCGGCCTCGTCGTGCCTCAGCGACACTTCATATCCCATCAGCTTGTATTTCACGGGGTCCTTTAGGGGGGCGTTGAGCAGCACCTCAACCGTTTTGCCCTTTATGAAACCCATCTCCACAATGCGCTTGCGAAATCCGCCGTGTCCGAGGACTTTGACGATTACGCCTTTTTCTCCTGTTTTTAATTCTGATAGCTTCATTTTTTATGTGCGAATTACTTTTTTTCTGCTGCAAAATTAATAAATAAACCGTGTAACCACGTTGCATTGTGGCTATAATCGCTAATTTTGTGGCTATTAGGATTCATCCAACCACAATCGGTAGCAGTGATGCGCGGCTTTCCCCCTGCCGCAATTGCCCCCTCACGTCCTACACCGTGATGCGCATGCCGTAGGCATGTCGCTTTCTTGCTCATTAGTGGCAAACTCACTATCTTTGTATGTATGCAAGACTGTGCAGAACATAAAACACTGCAGATCGACGTCGACTCGCTGTTGCGGCAGCGGCTGCCGCGCCTGTATGGCTGGCTGCCGCGCATGGCCGTGCGGTGGGTCGAGCGCACCATTCGCCAAGACGAGCTCAACGAGTTGCTGCACGCCGTGGGCAGCCGCACAGGCGTGGCCGCTGCCGATGCGGCCTTGAGCCACATGGGCATAAAGCTGAATGTGAGCGGCCTCGAGCATCTGCCCCGAGGCAAACGGCTGGCACTTGTCAGCAACCACCCGCTGGGCGGCCTCGACGGCCTTGCGCTGATTTCAATCATGGGTCACCGCTTTGGAGCCGACTGCATACGGTTTATGGTCAACGACCTGCTGATGGCCGTTGAGCCGCTGCGGTGTCTGTTTCTGCCCGTCAACAAGTATGGCCGCCAGTCGCGCGCCGGTGCAGGCATGATTGAGCGCGAATGGGGCGGCGAGCGGCAGATGCTCACATTTCCTGCTGGGCTATGCTCGCGCATGATGCCCGACGGTTCGATTCACGACCTGCCGTGGCGCAAGTCGTTTGTGACTCATGCGGTGGCAAGCCACCGCGATGTGGTGCCCATTTACTTCAACGCCCACAATTCCAGTTTTTTCTACCGTCTGGCGAAATTCCGTGAGCGGGTAGGGCTGAAATTCAACATAGAAATGATATATTTGCCCAGCGAAATGCTGAAGATGCGCGGCGCCACGCTCAACATAGTAATAGGCGAGCCCATAGCGTGGAGCTGCCTCGATGCCGCCCACCCGGCACAAGAGGCGCGGCGGCTTTGCGACGCGGCCTATGCGCTTGGCAAGTGAATGCTACATTTTTTTTAACGAACTAACAGAACGACTCAAATAATACACTCTATCAGCAATGGAACAAATCATCGATCCCATCGACCCAGGGCTCATTGAGCAGGAACTGACTCCCGACCGGTTTCTGCGCCACACCAACAAAGCCGACAACGAGATTTATGTGACCGACGCCCACAGCGCCCCTCACACCATGCGCGAGATAGGACGGCTGCGCGAAATCGCGTTCCGCTCATCGGGAGGCGGCACGGGCAAGAGTTGCGACATCGACGAGTTTGACCTGATGGTGCCGCCATGCAAGCAGCTGTTTGTGTGGAATCCCGCCAAGCGTGAAATAATAGGCGCTTACCGCTATATCCTGGGCAGCGATGTCAAGGTAGATCCCGTCACTCTTTCGCCCCGCATTGCCACGGGTCATATGTTCAGGTTTTCCAAGCGGTTCATCACCGAGTGCCTGCCAGTGACTATCGAGCTCGGGCGCTCGTTTGTGAGGCCCGAATACCAGTCGTCGCAGGCCGGAGCCAAGGGACTGTTTGCCCTCGACAACTTGTGGGACGGCTTGGGCGCGCTCACGGTGATTCACCCGCAGGTGCAATACCTGTTTGGCAAGATGACCATGTATCCCAGCTACCCGAGCGACTGCCGCAACCTGCTGCTGCTGTTCTTGCGGCTGCACTTTCCCGACCCCGACCACCTTGTGGTGCCCATCGAGCCGCTCGACGCCAGCGGCAACAAGGCCGAGTTCAGCCACTTCTTCACCGGCACCGACTTTGCCGAAGACTACCGCCGGCTCAAGCACTTCATACGCGACCACGGCTACAACATTCCGCCGCTGGTTAACAGCTACATGAGTCTGTCGCCGCGCATGCACGTGTTTGGCACGGCCGTCAACCACGAGTTTGGCGAGGTTGAGGAAACGGGCATATTCATAAAGATAAACGAGATTGCCGAGCAAAAGAAAAGCCGGCACATCGACACCTACCATTCCGACCGACAGCCGTGAGTGCGGCTCCCCCCCCTAAAAAGTAATCACAGAATGAAAAACATTAGCATAATGGGAAAAATAGTGCCGCAGGTAGTGGCCGCGTGCCTGCTGCTGTGTGCCGAGTCTGCTTCGGCCCAGCCTGCCGCGGGTGAAATTGCCTGTAGGGCCACCGTCACCGCCAACACAGGCAACAGCGAAATCGCGCCCTACTACATCACTTCGGGCCGCGGAGGCACCATCACGCAGCGCCATTCTGCTCTGGCAAGTGTGGCCGTCGAGCAGCTCACCGACACCACACGGCGGCTGTCGTGGGGATTTGGCGGCGAGGTGTGGGCAGGCTACAGCTCGAGCGCCGACTACAGCCGATATGACGCGGCTGCAGGCCAGTTTTTGCCCAATGCACAGCACCCGGCGCGGGTATGGCTGCAGCAGTTGTACGCCGAGGGCAAATACCGCGGTGTGTTTGTCACCGTCGGCGCAAAGCAGCACGGGTCGCCGCTGCTCAACGGCAGCCTGTCGAGCGGCGACATGGTGATGAGCGGCAACGCCCGCCCGGGAGCGGGAGCGGCTGCCGGATTTGTCAACTTCCAAAACATACCCTTCACCCGCGGCTGGGTGCAGATATGCGGTGAAATAGGCTACTACCGCCTTGGCGACGGCGACTGGCTCAAGCACCACTACAATTACTATAACTACAAACTCACCACCGGCTACTGGCTAAACTACAAAAACGCATATTTCCGCACCAAGCCCACCGAACGCGTGGTGTTCACCATAGGCATGCAGGCCGCATGCCAGTTTGGCGGCGACTACAGCCTGTATGAGGGCGGCCAGCTGCAAAAGCAAATGAAGATGAACAGCAACGCCAAGGCATTTTTCCATGCCCTGATTCCAGGCGCGGGAGGCGGTGGCAACAAGGGCGACGACGACTACTTTGAGGGCAACCACATAGGCTCGTGGGACGTGATGCTGGAATGCAAGCTGCCGCACGGCCACCTGCTGCGCGGCTACTACCAGTCGCCGTGGGAAGACGGCTCGGGCATAGGCAAACTCAACGGCTTCGACGGCCTGTGGGGCCTTGAATGGCGCAATGCCGACCGCATGGCGCCTGTGAGCGGCGTGGTGGTGGAGTATGTAGACCTCACCAACCAAAGCGGCCCCATCCATTACCGTCCCAGCGACTACATTGAGCCGGGCTACGAGGGCGGCTTGCTGACCCATGGCCAGGCCACGGGTAGCGATGATTACTATAACAACTACGCCTATTGCGGCTATCAGTCGCGGGGCATGTCGGTCGGGTCGCCGTTTGTGAAGTCGCCCATCTACAACACCGATGGCTACCAGGGATTCACCGACAACTTGGTGCGCGGCTTCCACATAGGCGTCAGTGGCCACATAGGTGCGCGGCTCGACTATCGCGCCCTGGCCAGCTACCGGCGCTCGTGGGGCACGCCCTTTGTGCCGCGCACGCAGCCTGCCTCGGCCACTTCGGTGATGGTTGAGGCCGGATACAGCCCGCGGCGCATTGCTGGGTTGAGGCTCACGGCCCAGCTGGCCCTTGACCGCGGCAGTCTGTATGGCAACAACGCAGGCGCACTGCTCAGCATCTCCTACAGCGGTATAGTCCGCCACAATTCAAATCACTCTCATCGATGAAGACTAAGGCATCAACAATCATAGCGGTGCTGCTGGCAATTGTGGCAGCGGCATGCACACACAACAACGGCGACATAGGCCCGTGGTTTGGGGCTTGGAAGGTAGAGGCCATCACGGTAGACGGTGCGCCCAAAGCCGACTATGGCGGCAACCTGTTTTTTGAGTTCCAGTCAACGGTGGTGAAAATGTGCCTTGTGGGCGACCACCACTCCACTACCAATGTGATGGGCAACTGGGACGAGGATGGCGGCGTGCTGCACCTCAACTTCCCCGACCCGCGTCATCAGCCCATAGCGGTCACCAGCTTGCCGGCCGACTGCCGCCTGAGCGTGAAGTGGAGCGGCAGCCGGCACATGACGCTGTCGTGGACCAGTCCGGACACAGGACAAACCACCGTTTTCAGCCTGAAAAAGTGGAATTAATAGCACAGAAATGAACAAGAATAAACGTAAAAAGACGATATTATGGTGTGTGGCGGCAATCGTGGTGGCAGCGTGCGCCGCCACTGCCGTGCTGCATCCGGGCGCGGTGAAGCAGGCCTATAGCAGGCTGACCGACAGTGAGCCCAAGCAACTGTTCACCCCATCGGCCAGCGACTCGGCTCGCGGCCAGTATGAGTTTGGCAAACCCGTGGAGAGTCTCGTGAATGAGGCTGGGGTCGACACCGACTCCACGCAGCAAGGAGCGCAAGGTGGCAAGGGAGGCGGCATGAGCCGGCAGAGCGTTAAGCAAAAGGTGCGCGCTGTGCGCGCCAAGTATCGCACGCTGCAAGATGTGTATGCGCGCTACCAGCAAGCGCCTTCGGCCCAGCTGGCCGCTCAGGGCAAGAAACTCAAGGATGAGGTGAACAGTGGCATCGACGAGCTGATGCCCATAGCGCGGCAATACGACTACCAAAAGGGCATCGACGAGGCCAACGACATGCGCCGCAATATGCAAAAAATGAATTTCGACTGACACACTCACAGCATGCAAGACGTTTTCACACAAGTGGCCGCGCTGTTTGCGCTGGTGGTGCTGGGCTTCATCGCCGCCCGTCTGCGCATCATAGGGCCTGAGTTCAACCGGCAGATGTCATCGTTTGTGATACTGATCTCCAGCCCCTGCCTCATACTTGGCTCGGTTATGGGCGACAAGGTGCCCAGCAGCCAGCTCATAGGACCGCTGATGGTGGCCGGCATGCTGTCGTATGCGGCCATGATGGCAGTGGCTCTGCTGCTGTCGCGCCTGTTCACCCGCAGCCGCGACGACCGCGGCATCTATGCCTTTATGCTCACCTTTGGCAACGTGGGCTTCATTGGCTACCCCGTGGTGGCGTCGCTGTTCGGGCCGCAGGCCATATTCTATGCCTGCATCATCAACTTTGCCTTCACGGTGTTTGCCTTCACCCTGGGCGTGCAAATGGTGAAGGGTGGCCGCATGGGTTTTGATTGGCACGTGCTCGTGAGCCCCGCCATGATATGCTCCTATGCCGCTATGCTCCTCGTGGCGCTGGGTGTGCGCAGCTATCCCCCCGTTGTCTCCATTCCGGTGACTTTGGCCGGCAGTCTCACGGTGCCTGCCGCGCTGGTCATCATAGGCTCGTCGCTGGCGCAGATGCCATTGCGCAAGGTGGCCGGCACCCCGCGGGTGTGGATTGCCGCCCTGTGCCGCCTCATGGTGATGCCGCTGGTGGTGCTGGCCGTGACGCTGCCACTGGGCTATGGCCACGACGTGACGGCCATCAGCCTGATTCTGGCGGCCATGCCAGTGGGGTCGTTTGGCACCATGTTTTGCCTGCAGTGTGGCCGCGACGAGAGCTTAATGGTGCAGGGCACATTCATCTCCACACTGCTTTCTGTGGCCACAATTCCTGTGGTGGCGGCAATGGCCATGAGCTTGCTTTAACCGCCATTCGGCAAAAAAATGGTGCAGCCGTGTGGTTTTTGGCCCGCAGCCGGCGTCTAATGTGTAAAAAAACAGATTACATGTAGGGGCAAACGACATCAATTTGCCCACATACACAAGCAATATATGAACCCGACGGAAACTGAATTCGAGCAATTAATCAAGCAGAACAAAAGCATCATCTACACCGTGTGCTTCATGTTCTCAAACGACCAGCAGCAAGTTGACGACATGTTTCAAGAAACACTCATCAACCTGTGGAAAGGCTTTGCCTCATTCCGTCGCGACTGCTCGCCCCGCTCATGGATATGGCGCGTGAGCCTCAACACATGCATCACATGGCAGCGCCGGGCCGCCCGGCACGCAGCCGAGCCGCTGCCCATGAGCATCAACCTGTTTGAGGACACCGACGCCGAATCGAGGCAGATTAGAATGTGCGCAGCCGCATACACCGCCTGAAACCATTCGACCGAGCCATGCGCGACAAGGTGGCCAGTGTGCGCCGCAACCAAATTCTGGTGGCGCTAATTGCCGCTCTCGCCATCCCCTATGTGCTGCTCATGTTTCAGCACACAGGCATGTCGGTGTGGCTGTGCGCCTACACCGTTGCATTCATGCTCACCGCCCTCATCTACACCATTTGGGCCATGCGCGGCGTCAATCCCGCCCAGCTAATGAGCGGCCAGCTTGTGGAGGCCGCCGGCAGTCTCACGCGCTTCCGCTTGCGCAGCCTACGCTGGTTCTGGATAGGCATCCCGGCCCTGTGCGTGTGGCTGCCATGGTATGCCATCGAGACTATAGGTGCCATGGGCATGGTGCCGGCCCTGGTGAGTTGCGGCGTCGGCCTGGCCATTGGACTTGCATTGGGCATAGCCAACTATCGCAAAACAATGCGCAGCGTGGCCGATGTGCTCGACCAAATCAGTGAGCTCACCGTAAAGAATGGTTAAGACATGCCTCTATATTTTCTTAATTGGTAAATAAAAGTTAAAAACCGAATAAAAAACGCTTCAGGATTATGTTGTAAAACATATATGTACTACTTTTGCATCGGTTTTTCATGGTATTAGTTTTTAAGGTATGAAATTCACGGGCGTCGTGAGACGGTTTTGAAATTCATTGTTTAAGGTTTATGTTAATGGTATTAGAAGGTTAATTAGTTAAGCAATCCTGGACGCTGAGTCTAGGATTTACTTTTTTTATATGGCTTTGAGGCTGGAAGTTGAGATGGGGAGATGGTGGCTCAGAAATCCAGGCCAATAGCAAGGCCATAAGCATCTGCAGTCACTCTCTCCATCTCATCCGTCAAAATGTTGCTGATGTCGGCATACTGCACACTGTAGCTCAAAGCCACGCTTATGCCTATGGGGCGGCGGCCCACATTGAAGTGGCATCCCAATTGTGGCGACAGATAGGAACTCTTGACGTCGCCCACAGCGTCGCCCACCTGCAACTCGACATATGGCGACACGCGCCGCCGAATGGCCTTATGCAGTTCTACGCGCAAATCAGCAAACAGGGGCACACTTACACAATCCTGGATATCCCAACTGCTATAACCAGCTCCTGCACCCACAAACAAATATGGATTTGCCTGATAGCCGGCAACGGCATAAATCGTGCTGCGGGAAAAGTCCCACAACTCAGCACCCAATTCATATTTGTTGCCAATAAAGCACCTGAAGCCCGGCTTATGAAATTTAGGCCTCACCACTCGAGTTTCGGCAGAAGTGCTTGAATCGGTGTTCTCGGCAGTGTCAACCGATTGGGCCAACACGCCAACATCGGCAGCCACAGCCATCATTGCCGCTATGCCACATTTTATGATTGCATTCATATTTCGATTATTAAGTTTGGTCGTTATGGTCTACAAAGACAACCGCTCCTCTCCAAACGCCAAAATTTACAAATATGCTCCACAACACAAACATTGGCATTGTTGTGCGGTTAGCGCATAATGATGCCGGTGAACACACGGCCCGAGTCCACGCCAAGGCGGCGGGCCGAGAAGTAGCGTCTGGGGTGGCAGCGGGTGCAGCGGTGTGTGTTTACTATAGCCTCGGCGGGCACTCCAGCCTCTGCAAGCGTGATGGCTGTGGCTGTGCGCAGACTTATGTGGGCTTTGCCCGTGGCGGCATTGCGGCGCATTATTCTGGCAGTGTCGAAGCCTTGGCTGGCAAACGCCTCCACCACCTCATCGCCCACCTCGAAGCAATCTTGGCAAATCGAGGCGCCCATTGTGGCCTGTATGTGCCGAGGGTCGGCTCCGAGTGCGGCCATCTGCCGCACTGTGGCTGCGGCTATGCGTGCCGCTGTGCCTTTCCAGCCGCCGTGGGCCACACCTATGATCCGGGCCTGCGGGTCGGTGAGCACAAGGTTCACACAGTCGGCCGTGTTCACGCCTATGCACACGCCCGTGAGCTGCGTGACAAGGGCGTCAACGCCCGTGAGCCGCTTGCGCCGCTCTTGCGGCGAGAGGCTCAGTAGCGCCTCATCGACCACCACGGCGCAGGCCGAGTGTGTCTGCACGGGCGACACCAGGCGGTCGTCGCCTATGCCCAGTTGCCGGCATAGGGCGGCGCGCGTGGCTGCCACGCGCGCCGGTGAGTCGTTACGGTAGTCACACAGGCTGTATTGCGAGTAGGGGTCGTTGGGGTCAACTGTGCCGCGCAGGGTGTTGAACGCCTCCACGCCGGCCACTTCACCGCAGGCCCATGGCAGTGGCTCTAATGGAATCATTGCTCGCCTCCGTCATTCCCGCCTGCAGCCGCAGCCTCGCGCGCGGCTTTTTCGGCTTCGGCCTTGTCGTTGGCCGTGATGGCGTCGTCGGGGTCGCTCACCACCTGGAAGTCGGCATTCTCGTCGTTGAAGTCCTCGTCCCAGTATTCCTCTTTCCACTGGCGCTGGCGCAGCTGGTCGTCATCGTCGACCACCATTTTGCCACCGGCGTTTGGAGCCTCTTCGGGTTCGGGCTCGGCTGCGAAAATGAAGTCGTCTTCCTCGCGCACGCGGTGGCGCTCGTCAAGGTCGTGCTCCACCACGCTTTCGGGAATGCGGTTGTTCTCGTCGTTGATGGTGCGCCACAGCAGGTCTTTGAGCTCGGTAATGCCCTTTTGCGCCACCGACGAGATGTATACCGTGGGCACGTCGCCGGGCAGCTCGTCGCGCATCTGCTCCAGCAGTTCGTCGTCGAGCATGTCGCACTTGGTGATGGCCAGCACGCGCGGCTTGTTCACAAGGTCGGGATTGAAGTTGGCCAACTCGTGGCACAGAATGCCGTATTCCTTTTTTATGTCGTCGCTGTCAACGGGAATCATAAACAGCAGCACAGCGTTGCGCTCGATGTGGCGCAGGAAGCGCAGGCCCAGTCCACGGCCCTCGCTCGCGCCCTCGATGATGCCTGGAATGTCGGCCATGACGAACGACTGCTGGCCGCGATAGCTCACGATGCCCAAGTTGGGCTCGAGGGTGGTGAAAGCATAGTTGGCAATCTTGGGCTTGGCGGCCGACACCACCGACAGCAGAGTCGACTTGCCCGCATTGGGGAAGCCCACGAGGCCCACATCGGCAAGCAGCTTCAGTTCGAGAATCACCGACTTCTCCACTCCGCTCTCGCCGGGCTGGGCATAGCGCGGGGTTTGACGCGTGGCCGACTTGAAGTGGGTGTTGCCCAGGCCGCCGCGTCCGCCCTTTAGCAGGCGCACCACCTGGCCGTCGTGGGTGACGTCGCACAGAAATTTGCCAGTTTCGGCGTCATACACCGCTGTGCCGCACGGCACCTCTATGGTGCGGTCTTGGCCGTCCTTGCCGGTGCACTGGTTTTCGTAGCCCGGGGCGCCGTCGGTGGCAAACACGTGGCGCTGATACTTAAGATGAATCAGTGTCCACAGGTTGCGGTTGCCCTTAAGGTAGATGTGCCCGCCTCGTCCGCCGTCGCCGCCGTCGGGGCCGCCCTTTGGCATGTATTTGGCCCGGTGCAAGTGGGCCGATCCGGCTCCGCCGCGTCCGCTGCGGCACATTATCTTCACGTAGTCGATGAAATTGCTGTCTTCCATAAAAAAGCTAACTTTTGTGTCTATTAACTTGCAAAGTTACACTAATTTGGCTGCACTTTGCGCAATTCGGCCTCAATTTATGCCTCCAACTCCGTGAATATCCAGCCAAAAGCTGCTGTTTGTGATTGATTTCAACCACGGGCACGGCTTTTTTGGGGTGTCCTGCGCTGAGGTGTGTATCTGTTGGCCGCGATGCGTATTGGTGGGCCGGTGTCTTGCCGCCCGAACGCGCAGGACCAGGCGAGGCACGGCTGGGCTCATTTTCAGCCCCCCCAAAAAAAAGCGATATGGAAACCAGTGGTTTCCATATCGCCATATGCTCTATATCTTTTTGAGATTTAGGGTTGCTTGTTGCGTTTCCGTCAGGCTCTAATACTCATCTTCATTGAAGAAGAAGTCTTCGTCGTTGGTGGGGTAGTCGGGCCAGATGTCTTCAATCGACTCGTAGGTGTCGCCCTCGTCCTCTATCTCTTGCAGATTTTCTATCACCTCCATAGGAGCGCCGCTGCGCTGGGCGTAGTCAATCAGCTCATCTTTGGTTGCGGGCCATGGAGCGTCTTCAAGCTTGCTTGCTAACTCAAGTGTCCAATACATAATCGTTTATTCCTCCTTTGAATGAAATTTATCAGTGTCTGTGTGAAAAATTTGCGCAAAAGTATATACTATATTTCCTATTCGCAATTTTTCTGCCAATAATTTTCTTCAAACTGATTATGTATGTTGTTAAATCTTGCAAAAACGAAGAAGAAGTCGCTGAGGCGGTTCACATATTTCAACACCGATGAGCTCACTTTGTCGCGCTTCGACAGCGCCACTATGCGGCGCTCGGCCCGGCGCGTAACGGTGCGGGCTATGCCGCACAGCGACGACAGGCGGCTTCCGCCGGGCAGAATGAAGCCTTTGAGCGGCGGCAGCTCGTCGTCCATCTCGTCGATTTTAGACTCCAGCTCTTTGATGTCGGCCTCGGTGATCCACTTGATGGTGCCGTGCTTGGGGTCTGCGGGGTCGGTGGCAAGGTAAGAGCCTATGTTGAAAAGCTTGTTCTGGATTTTTCGCAGCATGGCGTGCATGCCGGGGTAGTCGAGTTTTGAGTTGTGCGCAATCAGGCCAACCCATGAGTTCACCTCGTCGATGGTGCCGTAGGCCTCAACGCGCAGGTCGTCTTTGCTAACTCGCTTGCCTCCAACCAGCGAAGTGGTTCCCTTGTCGCCGGTGAGTGTGTAAATCTTACTTTTCATAATTCTTCTGATATTTAGTTAAATATTCAATTAGTTGCTCGGTGTTGTCGGCCATGGCCGTCATGTCGATGTGCTTGCCGCGGGCGAATATCGATTTGCTCACCTGCACAAGTTCTTGCGCTTGTGCGTCGTAGAGGCCGTGCATGTTCACAGCCACTATGCCGCGGCGGTCGTCCTCGCCGTTGACCATGATTTGCGACAGCGTGCTCAGCCACTCGTCGAGTGTGCCTATGCCGCCGGGCAGCACCACAAACAGGTCGGACATCTCTATCATCTTCATTTTGCGGTCGCTCAAGTCGTGGGTGGCCACCATCTCGTCGACCACGGCATCGCCGCGGTGGGCGAAGCGCTCGGGAATCACGCCCACCACGCGCCCGCCGGCATCGTGGGTGGCCTGCGCCACCGTGTGCATCAGGCCTGCGTTCACGCCGCCATACACCAGTGTGTGGCCGTTGCGGCCAATCCACTCGCCGGTGGCGCGCGCTACTGCCTCGTATTCCTCGGGCAGTCCGTCGCGCGACGAGCAGTATACCGCTATTTTCAAGTTCTTCTTCATGTTGCTATCCTTTTTGTTGTCAGTGTATTAATGCGCGCGGCCACACTTGCGGGGCCGCTTCACAGCACGCGGCTGTCTATCACATGGCTCACCTCCTTGAATGCGTAGGTGTGCTCCTGGCCTGAGGTCGTGTGGCGCAGCACCAGCATGCCGTCGGCCATCACATTGCTTATGGTGGCCTCGAAGCGCTCGCCGCCGGGCAGGGCAAAGGGGTGTGGCTTGCCGTCGTTGCGATACAATTTGCCGAGGTAGCGCCTGTGCAGGGCTTCCACGGCATCGTGCCCCTTGGCGCACTGGGCGCACAACTGCTCGATGCGGCTGCACACATCGAGCAGCAGGGCGTCGAGGTCGGTGTCGCTGCCGGTGATTTGCTTAAGGCTCACGGGGTTGGGGGCGTCGCTCAAAAACTGCTCCTGGTTCACGTTAAGCCCCACACCGGCCACCATATAGTCGATGCCGCTGCCCTTCAGGCTCAGCTCAAGCAATATGCCGCACAGCTTGCGGTCGCGCCAATAGATGTCGTTGGGCCACTTCACCGCCACTTCGCCGCCACTGCCGATGCGCGCCTCAATGGCGTCGGCTATGGCCAGCGACACCGCCTCGCTGAGGCAGAACTGCTTTGCGGCGGCCACCCCCGGCTGCTTCAGCAGCATCGAGAATGTGAGGTTCTTGCCCGGCTCGGCCTCCCAGCTGTTGCCCTTCTGGCCGCGGCCGGCCGTCTGCCGGTGGGTGTAGACCACCGTGCCGCTTGGCAGCAGTGCGGCCATGCGCTTGAGGTAGGTGTTGGTCGAAGCCGTTTCGTGCAGCAGTATGTAGCGTGCCATGTCTCGGGTGCGTGTGTGGGTTGGTTAGTCTTCGGGGAAAGTCATGCGCAGAGTGCGGCTCTCGTCGGGGTTCACAGTGAGGTCGACGCGCACGGTGTCGTCGGGCAGCAGCCCCTCGATGCGCTCGGGCCATTCAATCAGGCACAGCGAGCCGCTGTCGAAGTAGTCTTCGGCCCCCAGGTCTTCTGCCTCGCGCTCGTTTTCCAGCCGGTAGCAGTCGAAGTGGTAGATGAGTTCGGCCGTGGTGTCGCTGCGGTACTCGTTTATTATGGCAAACGACGGCGAGTTGGTGGTGTCGCTCTCCACGCCCAGGGCGCGGCACAGCGAGTTGATAAACGTGGTCTTGCCCGCTCCCATGTGGCCGTAGAAGGCATACACGGTGTAGTCACCCATCTGGGCCATAAACTTGTGGGCCGCCTCGTCGAGCGACTCCAGGCTCTTTATTTCAATGTCAATCGTCTTCATAAGTCTTTTTTCAGTAAAGTGGTTTAGCCGCCTTGCGCGCAAATGGCGCACAGGGGTTTGCAAATATAACACACCGCCACCGCAATTGCAACCAAAAGGAATAAAAAAGATGTGAAAAAGTAGCTGTGCCGCATGAGCTTTATGGGTCGTGTGCAACCAATTTTTCAATAAAAAGCCAAAAAAAGCGTTGAAATGCTTGCGCGGTTTGCAAAAGTGTATTACCTTTGCACTCGCAAACAAATCCTGAATGCCTAGGTGGCGGAATTGGTAGACGCGCTAGTTTCAGGTACTAGTGACTTCACGGTCGTGTCGGTTCGAGTCCGGTCCTGGGCACAATTAAGGTTGAAAACTTTATGGTTTTCGACCTTTTTTGCTTTAAGGATATGCCCTCCAAACTGGTGCATTTGTCGCATTGCCCGCGATGCCGTGAAAAATAGTTGCGATTTTGCTTTTTAATTCAGCAAATTACCATTACTTTTGCAAGTCAAAAGGTTTAAGAACAATTAATATTTAGTTACTAATAACATATTATGGCTAAGAAAGAAATTCAAAGTGCCCGCACTTCGCTTGAAGAAGTTAACGACACCTTGTCGTCGTGGGAGCAGAAAGTAGAAGGCAACAAAAAAATCATCTACTATGTGGGCGGTGGCATTGTGGCGGTGGCCCTGATAGTGATTGCATACATCTACCTTTGGTACATCCCACAAAGTGATGCTGCAAAGGAAGACATCTCTAAGGCCGACATGGAATTGTTCCAGGGTCAGGACTCGCTGGCACTCAGGGACTATGAGAAGGTGGCAAGCGACTACAGCAACAAGCCCGCCAACCGCGCCAATCTGAATGCTGCCATCCTGCTCTACCAAAAAGGCAAATATCAAGAGGCAGTGAAATATCTCAACGACTTTGATGCCGATGGCAACCTTGTGGGGCCCGCTTCGCAATCGCTGCTTGGCGACTGCTATGTGAACCTCAAGCAGTATGACGAGGCCATCAAGGCTTTTGACAAGGCTATAAGCATGGCTGGCGACAATGTGAACTACACTCCGCTCTTCCTGATGAAGAAGGCCACTGTGCTGCACGAACTCAAGAAGTATGCCGATGAGGCAGCTGCCTACCAGACCATCAAGGACAAGTATCCGCAGTTTATGCAGACCTATGGCGTGAACGTGGACAAGTATATTGAGCGCGCCAACGCGCTGGCCGGCAAGTAGGCCCCAAATTAACGAAAACGCATAATATGCGGTGAGCAGTGCCAATGCACGCGGCTCACCGCATATTTTTTTACGTCATTGTGATTGCGCAGTGACGATTTTTTTGTAAATTAGCCGCACCTAAAAAAAGAAAAAACTTTAACAAGCAATATATCCTATTTACTAACAATTTAATCTTCACAAAAGACTATGACACATCGAGCTTTACTGCTAATGGGATGCCTGGCTATGGCAGCGCAGGCGTTCGCACAACTTCACTTCAGTGCCGCCCTCAACAACAACCACCTGTGGCGCGGATCGGAAGTGAGCGACGGCCTCGTGCTTGAGGCCGACGCATCGGTGACCTTTGCCAATGGACACCTTAATGCCGGCCTGTGGGGCGGCACCAACACTTCGGGCAAATACAAAGAGTTTGACTATCACGTGTCGTTCATGCACCAGGGATTCACCCTGGCCGTGTGGGACATTTTCAACTTCTCGCCCGGCGCCAGCTATGACAATAAAGACTTCTTTAACTACGACGCGCACACCACAGGCCGATTCCTTGATGTGACGGCGAGCTACAACTTTGCCGCCCTGTCGGCCAAGGTGCCGCTCACGCTGTCGTGGTCCACAGTGGTGTTTGGCCGCGACCGCGGCCTCACCAACGACCACAACATATACTCCACATGGGTGTATGGCGAATACCGCGTGTGGCAAAACAAGGATTGGGCCGTTGATGCCGGACTGGGCGTGAACTTTGCCCTCAACAACGAGGATAACACCCACACCAACTTCTTTGGCGACCACTACGGCGTGAACACCGTTAACCTTAAGGTGACGCGCCAGGTGCGCCTGGGCAAGTGGCACTTCCCAGTGTATGCCAACGCCCTGTTTAACCCGCAGGCCCGCAAGGGATACTATCAGATAGGCGCGCAGTTGCTGTCGTTCTAAGCAGCAAATCTGCGGTATCAGGCTTCCCGCCACATAGCTAATCCTATGTGGCGGGAAGCTGTGCTATTGTGGCATGGTGTGCGTGGCTTGGGTGGGATGCGTTAAGTGGAAACACTGTGCATCGGGAATGCTGGTGTAAAACCACTTGTGCGGCGAAAAAAACAAAAAGCGCAATCCCGATATGTCGGGACTGCGCTCGTTGCGTGGTTGTCTTATCCGGATTCGAACCAGAACAGGCAGAACCAAAAACTGCAGTGCTACCATTACACCATAAGACAATCTTAACAAATGCGACTCATCGTCTCAAATGCGGTGCAAATTTACGCACGTTTTGTGTAACTTGCAAATTTTTACAATCTTATTTCACTATCAGCAGGTAATAGTTCTTTTTACCGCGCTGAGCAAGAATATACTTTCCGTTGAGCAGGAAGTCGCTGTTGATGGTCAAGTTGGGGTCGGCCACCTTCTCTTTGTTCACGCTCACGCCACCGCCCTGGGTGAGTTTGCGCATCTCGCCCTTGGAGGCAAACACGGCGGCATGCTCGGTGAGCAGGCTTATGAGCGGCACGCCGGCGGCCACCGCGTCTTTGCTCACCTCGAATGTGGGCACGCCCTCAAACACCGACAGCAGTGTGTCTTCGTCGATTTTGTGCAGAATGTCCTTGGCTTTGTTCGAGAATAGAATCTGCGATGCCTCGACGGCTGTCTCGTAGTCTTGTGCCGAGTGCACCATGGTGGTGATTTCCTTGGCCAGACGCTTTTGCACGGGGCGCAGGCCGGGATCCTTCTCTTGCTCGGCTATGAGGGCGTTGATTTCGTCCTCGGGCAGGTCGGTGAAGATTTTAATGTATTTCGCCGCGTCGGCGTCGCTCACATTAAGCCAGAACTGGTAGAACTTGTAGGGTGATGTGCGCTTGGGGTCGAGCCACACGTTGCCGCTTTCGGTCTTGCCAAACTTGCCGCCGTCGGCCTTGGTGATGAGCGGGCAGGTGATGGCGTAGGCCTCGCCTCCGACCATGCGGCGAATCAGCTCGGTGCCGGTGGTGATGTTGCCCCACTGGTCGCTGCCGCCCATCTGCAGGCGGCACCCCTGGGTCTCATACAGGTGCAGGAAGTCATAGCCTTGCAGCAGCTGGTAGGAGAATTCGGTGAACGACATGCCGTGGTCGGCATTGGCGGCCAGGCGCTTCTTCACCGAGTCCTTGGCCATCATGTAGTTCACTGTGATGTGCTTGCCCACGTCGCGAATGAAGTTGAGAAACGAGAAGTCCTTCATCCAGTCGTAGTTGTTCACCAAAATGGCGTGGTTGGGAGCGTCGCTGTCGAAGTCGAGGAAGTGCGCCAGCTGGCGGCGTATGCACTCCTGGTTGTGGCGCAGGGTCTCCTCGTCGATGAGCACGCGCTCCTGCGACTTCATCGACGGGTCGCCAATCATGCCCGTGGCGCCGCCCACAAGGGCGATGGGGCGGTGGCCTGCACGCTGGAAGTGCTTGAGCATCATAATGCTCACCAGGTGGCCAATGTGCAGCGAGTCGGCGGTGGGGTCGATGCCCACATATGCCGAGGTCATTTCTTTATTTAGTTGCTCCTCAGTTCCTGGCATGATGTTGTTAATCATGCCTCTCCACTTTAGTTCTTCTACAAAATTCATCGATTTGTGTGAAATGTCTATAATGTGTTGTTGTATAAATGTTAGTTGTTGCTTTGCGCCATTGTGCTTGGCACACCACAAAGTTAGCACTTAATGCCGAAATTACCAAAATCACAGCTGCTTCAGCTGGCTTCTGTGCAGTCGGGTTCCGTTTATAGCCATAAAATCGGAACATATTTTTGCAATCCCAGTCTGTATTTGCAAAATAAAGTTAATACCACGAAGAAAGTTGCTCAAAAACCATGTTGCATAACATATTTGTATTACTTTTGCATCGGTTTTTCATGGTATTAGTTTTTAAGGTTATGAAATTCACGGGCGTCGTGAGACGGTTTTGAAATTCATTTGTTTAAGGTTTATGTTAATGGTATTAGAAGGTTAATTAGTTAAGCGATCCTGGACGTTGAGTCTAGGATTTACTTTTTTTATACCCCAAATCTCACCGCCATTCAGTCCGTGTCACACACACACGTTATCATAATTTATTCGCCTGCCGCTTGCGCCATCGTGCTGGCGAGCATCCTTCCCTCTCCCTGAAAGCCTTAATGAAGTGGCTTTGCGACAAGAATCCCGACTGCTCCGACACCAGGGTGAGCTTCATGCTGGGGTTCAGCAGCATTTGCCGCTTGGCGTAGTCGATGCGCAGGCTGGTGATCCAGCTGCAGTAGGTGGTCTTCAGCTCGGCGTTGATGTATGCCGAGAGATAGGTGCGGTTGGTGTGCAGCTCGTCGGCAAGTTCTTTTATGGTTAGGTGGGGCTGTGTGAAGCCCTCTCTGGCCACCCATTGGCTTATTTTAGAGGCGATGTCGGCATAATAGGCCGGAGCGTCGGAGGCTACGGGCGGCATCATGTGTTGGCCGGCTGACGGCGGTTCGCTGCTCAGGGCGTACTCCACCTGCTCGTAAAACAGCATATAGTTAAGGTAGCAGCAAAACAGATAGATGTAGAACGGCACCGACGACAGTATCCACACATACACGCAGTCGTCGGGCAGAAAAGTGAGCAGACCGCATCCCACGCCAAATATCACCGCCCAGTAGGTGAACACCGACAGCCACTTGATGTAGGCGCCGATGTTGTCGGAGTGGGTGTCGTCGAACAGGCGCACGGCCTTGCGATACGACCTTATCAGCCACCACGTGAGTCTTAGTCCGTAGGCCACAAGCCACGCTGCCAGTGCACCCATGCATGCCCGCTGCCACATGCCGCCAGCGGGCAGAGCCAGCGTTGCGGCGGCCATGGCCGTGAACACCAGCCACAAGGCAATGTTGGTGGCTGTCATCCGGCTGGTGACAGCAGCCTTGTCGAGCAGCCGGGCCAGTGCCGAGCTAAACATCCAGTAGCACAGGAAATAGGTCGACAGGTTCATCAATATGGCACCGTTGGCGTTGACGAACCGAATTCCCACAAACAGGTGCACCATGTAGTTGGCCGCAAGCAGCAGCAGGGCCGCGCCCATGGTGCGGCGCGAGCGCTGATAGTTGGTGAATATCGCTTTGCTGGGCGTTGGGGCAAAGATGAAGTAAAGCCCGAAAAACAGCATCAGCGGCAAGGCCACGCACAGCGAGTAGCGGTATAACTCATGGTTAATCATAAGGCCGGATGGTTTCCGCTAATGGTTGCCCCATGAGAATGACGTGCTCGCCACCATCTGCGCCTTGATGCGCTTCACCGGCCCCATGGTGGTGGTAGTGGTGAACATTGTGATTTTTGGCCAGCCGTTGTAGTAGTAGAAGCACTTGCTGTCGTTTTCCACCTCAATGCTATTCACGTTTTGAATCTCCTTCTCGATTTTCTTGGCCGAGAGCCCGCCCTTCTGGTTCACCAGGCCGCTTATGGCCCCAGCCAGCAGTGGAGCTATGTCTTTGCCGTCGACCATGGTGCTCACATTGCCTAGCACAAAGTAGTCGCCTTCAAACTCCGTTTCGGTGTCGGTGGAGTCAATCACGCCATAGTCGGCATAGCGTGTCAGCGTGTAGCCGGGGCTGTCGGATGTGGCGGCCACGGTGTCGCACTCCTCCTGGCCGGCGGTGAACTGGTTGCCGTGGTTGGCAAACATCACTTGCAGGGCGGCAAGGGTGCCGCGCACGCCCTCTTCGGTGGCCAGCGTCTTGCTATACAGCCCCTTCATGGCGTCGCGCTTCACCACCTTGCCCATTTCGGGATTGGCGGCAAATGTTGAGTCGATGATGCGCTCGTAGGCCCGCAGTTGCAGCTTGCCCACTTCCTGCCAGTTTTTAATCTCGGTCACTTGGCCTGCAAAGTCGGTGCCCACCACCACCTTGGTGCCCTTCAGGGCGCTGATGCCGGCCTCGTGCAGGCGCGCCTTGAAGTTGTCGGCGCAGCTGGAATCGGCATTGCAGCTCTGCACCAGCAGGTGCAGTGTGTAGCCGTCGGCTGTGCTGTCGGCCACGGCAAGCCTGAAGTTGGTGTCAACGCGATAGCGCACAGTGGTGTCGCCGTCGGCCACGTCGCTCTCTTGCGACACGGCCGTGTATGTGGTGGTGTCGTGCAGCTCATAGCATCCCACCACGGGCACCACAGCGGCGCTGTCCTCGTCCACAAAGGGCGAGTCGATGAGTACTGAGTCGGGCACAACCACGGCGTCGTCGTAGTCTTGCGCCTGCTGGGCGTGGTGGTTGTGTGGGGTGCTGGCGGCCACAGCGGCCGCGGCTGCCGTCAGGCATGCAATAGCGGTGATAAGGTGCTTCATAAATTTCTTTTCTGTGTATGTTGTTCTTTTTCCCGTTGCCGGTGAATAGTGAAAATGGCGTGTCGCCACAAGTGCAAAGGTAAAAAATAAAGCGCATTTTCCCTGCTGAAAGCAGGGGAAATGCGCAAAAAAAGCCGCCGCCTCCAAGCAAAGGAGGCGGCGGCCGTAATGGATATATCTAAACTTGTTTTATTATTGCTTCAAGTTTAATTGCTTAGAGCTGAGGACCAGCGGCTACGAGAGCCTTGCCAGCCTCGTTGTTCTCATACTTAGCGAAGTTCTTGATGAAGCGGGCAGCCAGGTCTTTAGCCTTTGCATCCCACTCGGCAGCGTCCTTGTAGGTGTCGCGCGGATCGAGAATGTTGGGATCTACGCCCTCGAGCTGAGTCGGAACCACGAAGTTGAAGTAGGGGATAGTCTTTGTGGGAGCCTTGTCGATGCTGTGGTTGAGGATGGCGTCGATGATACCGCGGGTGTCGCGAATCGAGATGCGCTTGCCTGTGCCGTTCCAGCCAGTGTTCACGAGGTATGCCTTTGCACCGCTCTTCTGCATCTTCTTAACCAGTTCCTCGGCATACTTAGTGGGGTGCAGCTCAAGGAATGCCTGGCCGAAGCAAGCCGAGAATGTGGGAGTCGGCTCAGTGATGCCGCGCTCAGTACCTGCCAGCTTGGCTGTGAAGCCAGAGAGGAAGTAGTACTTAGTCTGCTCAGCGTTCAGGATAGATACGGGGGGCAGCACACCGAATGCGTCGGCGCTCAGGAAGATCACCTGCTTGGCAGCGGGGCCCTGAGAGTAGGGACGCTGGATGTTCTTGATGTGGTAGATAGGATAAGATACGCGGGTGTTCTCTGTCACGCTCTTGTTGGCGAAGTCGATCTTGCCGTCCTTGTCAACGGTAACGTTCTCGAGCAGAGCGTCGCGAGTGATGGCGCCGTAGATGTCGGGCTCAGACTCCTTGTCGAGGTTGATAACCTTGGCATAGCAGCCGCCCTCGAAGTTGAA
The DNA here is from genome assembly GCA_934667475.1 of uncultured Muribaculaceae bacterium. GTDB lineage: Bacteria > Bacteroidota > Bacteroidia > Bacteroidales > Muribaculaceae > Sodaliphilus. The sequence continues at coordinate 25,873 of CAKUMB010000005.1, forward strand.
CACGCCTTCGTCGTCCCATCCGTGCTCGTCGTCGCCGATGAGCTTGCGCTTCGGGTCGGTCGACAGAGTGGTCTTGCCAGTACCCGACAGGCCGAAGAAGATGGCGGTGTTCTCACCATTCATATCTGTGTTGGCCGAGCAGTGCATCGAAGCGATGCCCTTCAGGGGCAGGAAGTAGTTCATCATAGAGAACATACCCTTCTTCATTTCACCGCCATACCATGTGTTGATGATAACTTGCTCCTTAGAAGTCACATTGAACACAACAGCTGTCTCTGAGTTCAGACCCAGCTCCTTGTAGTTCTCAACTTTGGCCTTTGATGCGTTGTAAACGATGAAGTCGGGCTCCTGGTCGAATTCAGCCTCGTTCTGAGGACGGATGAACATGTTGGTCACGAAGTGTGCCTGCCATGCAACCTCCACGATGAAGCGCACCTTCATGCGGGTGTCCTTGTGTGTGCCGCAGAAGCCATCAACCACGTACAGTTTCTTGTTAGAAAGTTCCTTCTTTGCAATCTCCTTCACTGCCGTCCAAGCTTCCTTAGAGGCACGGTGGTTGTCGTTCTTGTATTCGTCCGATGTCCACCACACAGTGTCGTGAGAGTTCTCATCGTCAACGATGAACTTGTCCTTAGGCGAACGGCCGGTGTAGATACCAGTCATCACGTTCACAGCGCCGAGCTCGGTCTCCTGACCTTTCTCGTAGCCCTCGAGACCTTCTTTAGTCTCTTCGTTGAACAACACCTCGTAAGAAGGATTGTAGAGAACCTCAGTAGTGCCTGTGATTCCGTACTTTGCCAAAACTGACTTATCAAACTTTGCCATTTTGAAATGTGTTTAATGTGTTTGTAATAAACTTATTATATTCTTTTATCTCTTTATCTACTGAAAACCAATGCAAAATTAGTGAATTTGTCTGGATACAGTGTTAACAATAAGGATTTTTTTCTCTAATAATTGCGCTATTATAATTATTTAAGCTTTCTGCTGGTGCTGCTTGGCGGCCTCGAGGCGGGCACGCCGCTCGGCCATGCTGCGCTCGCGCCACTTGGCGGCGTGCTCGGCGGCGGCAATGGCGGCTGGGTTGGCTGCGGCCTCCTCGGGCGTGAGGCGCATCACTCTGGCGGCTTTCACAAGGTCTTTCACCACCTCGCCGCCGGCTATAAGGCCGGCCACGGCGGGCACAAAGGCGTTGCTGGCCGGTATGTCGCGCCGCTCGGTGCACTTGCGCATGTCTTTGTTGGGGCATATGCAGTGCTGGCGGCAGCTTATGTCGGGGTCGTCGATGGGTCTCAGCGGCTCTTCCTCGCTGTAGACGCACTTAAGCCGGCCAATGCCCAGCTTGCGCAGCTTTTTGCGAATCACCTTGGCCAGCGGGTCCATCTTGGTCTGGTTGATGTCGGTCACGCGGAATGCCGTGGCGTCGAGCTTGTTGGCCGCGCCCATGCACGATATTATGGGCACTCCCAGCGCGTGGCAGCGCTTAATCAGCTCCAGCTTGGCCGTCACGGTGTCGATGCAGTCCACCACATAGTCCATCTTCGAGAGGTCGATGCAGTCGGCATTCGACGGCAGGTAGAACTGCTTGTAGGTGTGCACTATGCAGCGTGGGTTTATTTGTAGCACACGCTCGCGCGCCACATCCACCTTGTGGCGGCCTACGGTGGTGGTCAGGGCTATTATCTGGCGGTTGACGTTGGTCAGGCACACACGGTCGTCGTCAATCAAGTCGATTTCGCCCACGCCGCTGCGGGCAATGGCCTCCACCACATAGCCGCCCACGCCGCCCACACCAAACACTGCCACCCGGCTTGCCGCCAGCACGTCGATAGCCGCGCGGCCCATGAGTAGCTGTGTGCGTGAAAACTGATTTTGCATTGCTGTTTGAAATTTTGTGTTGGTGCACTGCTGAGTGCAATAAAACCCCTTCTTGGCCCTGGGACGTGACGTCTGCCCCAAGGTATGGTGCAAATTTACAAATTTTTTGCCACACCCCTGTTATATCGCCTCCCAATCTCCCGTTTTAAGCCCCGCTCTGCCTCATCGCACGCACCGCCTGCTACCATTTTCAGGAGCTCTTCCTTGATTAAACACAAATTGTTGAAAAATTCATTATGCCGTTTGTGGATTTTCGGGGCCATGGGCATTGTGGTGGGGCCAACGTTTAACTTATGTTGAGGGTGCAGATGGGCAAAATGTTGTAATTTTGCAATGGTTGCGGTGTGTGGCTGCCTATGCCGGCCACCGCTGCGAAATTATAAACAACGAGAAAGGCTTTAAAATTTATGAAGAGAATAAGTTTCAGGCACTTTGCCCTGCTGCTGGCAGTGCTGGTGGCAGGCGTGGCAATGGCGGCAGGTGTGGCGCAGGCCACGTTCAGCACCAAGTCGCACGATTTCGGCTACATCAAGGAGGCTAAAGGTCCGGTGTCGTACACATTCGAGTTTACCAACACGGGCACGGCGCCGCTCATCGTAATCGAGTCTACGGCATCGTGCGGCTGCACCCGCCCCGAATACCCCACCAAGCCCATCAAGCCCGGCAAGAAGGCCAAAATCAAGGTCACCTACAGCCCCATAGGCCGGCCTGGCGCGTTCCGCAAGACCATAAAGGTGAAAACCAACGGCCGCGAGCGTGTGACCACGCTGGTAATCGAGGGTGTGGTGATTCCTAAACGCTGACGGAGGCCATGAGAAGAGCATTATTTACGCTTGCCGCCATGGCCCACTGTGCCGCCGCCTTGGCGCAGGGCCACGTGTCGTGGCTTGAGACGGTGCACGACTTCGGCACGTTCAGCGAGAGTGTGGGCAAGGTGACGGGAGTGATGCGGTTTGTCAACACTGGCGATTCGGCTCTGCTGATAACGCGTGTGCAGCCCACGTGCGGCTGCACGGCTGGCGACTTCAGGCGCACTCCGGTGATGCCCGGCGACACCGCCGCCGTCACTCTCACCTACACGGCCATAGGCCGGCCGGGCGAGTTTTGCAAAGATGTGTATGTCTACACCACAGGGCAGCCGCGCCGCTCGGTGGTGTCGATAAAGGGCAAGGTGATAGGCAGCGTGGCCACTGTGAGCGAGCAGTATCCCGTGGCTGTGGGCCCGCTGCGCCTCGACCGCGCCAGCATTCCGCTTGGCGACATCACCCGCGGCAAGACCCGCATGGCCTACATCAGCGGCTACAACACCAGCACCGACTCGGTGCGCGTGGCATTCAGCGGCGTCACGGCCGGCATAATTCCGCAGGCACTGCCGCAGGTGGTGGCCCCGGGCAGCACCATGACGGTGACGGTGTTCTACGACTCGGGCAGCGCCCCGCTGTGGGGGCTCAACACCTGCTCATTTGGCATCAGCGCCACACCGCTGAGCGGTGGTGAGGGCGGCACTGTCGAGGCCAGTGTGATGGCCATGGTGAAGGAAGACTTCAGCCGCCTCACACCCAAGCAGCGAGCCTGTGCCCCGGTGGCCATGCTCGAGGCCGACAGGCTCGACTTCGGTACAGTAAGCCGCCAAAGCACGTTGCCGGTGCAGCGCAAACTCATTGTCACCAACACTGGCCGCGAACCTCTGCTGGTGCGGCGCGCCTACAGCCTGTGGCCTGGCGTGACGGCTACCGTGAAGGCAGGCAAGATAAAGCCCGGGCGCAGCGCCGACATCGTGGTCACTGTCAGCCCTGATAAAATAGACCAGGCCGAAAAGGCGCTCAACGCCCCTATAAGCGTTATCACCAACGACCCCATTAATCCCGAGCAAGAGGTGCGCGCCGTGGGGCTGCTGGCTCCGTAGCAGCCACGGCGTCGCGGGGCGTTTTGAATTGTCAATTATTATTGCTAATTTCGTACCACACTTTATCAAAACGACATAAATTTCATAACGATATACACACAATGAGCAACGATATTAAGCACACCGAGGAAAATCCACTCATTCATCATCCCGAAAACGACAGCAAGTATTCCGGGCTGCAAGTTAACTCAGGCGTGGTGCAGCCGCCCATGGTCAGCCCATATCTGAAGCGGCGCAAGCGCCGCCAGCTTAGCGTTAACGACTATGTGGAGGGCATTCTCAAGGGCAACACCACAGTGCTGGGCCAGGCCGTGACCCTCATCGAGAGTCTCGCCCCGCAGCACCAGGCCATAGCCCAGGAGGTGATAGCAAAGTGCCTGCCCTATGCCGGCAAATCGCGCCGCATAGGCATCACGGGCGTGCCGGGTGCGGGCAAGAGCACGTCGATTGATGTGTTTGGCACGCATGTGCTCGAGCGCGGAGGCAAACTTGCCGTGCTCGCCATCGACCCCAGCAGCGAGCGCTCCAACGGCTCGATTCTGGGCGACAAGACGCGCATGGAGCGCCTGTCGGTCCACCCCAAGGCATTCATCCGCCCTTCACCCTCGGCCGGCTCGCTTGGCGGTGTGGCGCGCAAGACGCGTGAAACCATCATGCTGTGCGAGGCCGCCGGCTACGACACCATATTCGTCGAAACCGTGGGCGTGGGCCAGAGCGAGACAGCCGTGCACTCAATGGTCGACTACTTCCTGCTAATCCAGCTCGCCGGCACCGGCGATGAGCTGCAGGGCATAAAGCGCGGCATCATGGAGATGGCCGACGGCATTGTGATCAACAAGGCCGACGGCGACAACATCGACCGCGCCAATCTGGCCGCGGCGCAGTTCCGCAACGCCCTGCACCTGTTTCCGCTGCCGCCCAGCGGCTTCGTGCCCGAAGTGCTCACTTACTCGGGCTACTACAACCTGAACATCGACAAGGTGTGGGACATGATTGACCGCTATTTCGACTTCGTTAAGAAAAACGGCTACTTCCACGAGAAGCGCCGCCAGCAAGAGAAATACTGGATGTTTGAGACCATCAACGAGAAGCTGAAGAGCCACTTCTATAACAATCCCGAAATCGACGCCGTGCTCAAAGAGAAAGAGCAACTGGTGCTCGACAGCCGCCAGTCGTCGTTTGTGGCCGCGGGCGATGTGCTGCGCTACTACTTCGAACATTTGAAATAGTGTGCTGGTTGCGGCTGATTTTGAGGCTCATGTTTGCCAAGTCGCAAAAAATGCCTTATCTTTGCACCGCATAAAGCGCCCAGATGGCGGAATCGGTAGACGCGCTGGTCTCAAACACCAGTGGAGTAACATCCGTGTCGGTTCGACCCCGACTCTGGGTACAAAGAACGCTTGACACCTAAATGTGTGCCAAGCGTTTTTTTCGTTTTGGTGAACGAATTCCAACTGTTCCGCCATAGTGCGCAGGCCGAATTCCAACTGCTTTTTGCAGTATGGACGCATGCAATGCGCATGGGCAAAAACGGGCATTCCCGCCCAACGTTGTGTGAAGCGTTGGGCGGGAATGCTGTGATAATCCGTTTAAGTGTATTGAGTGGTGCTCTCTATCTGTTGTTGGCCATGAATGCCTCCACGTCGGCGGGGTGGTAGGGGATGCGGTCCTTGCCCAGGAAGCGGCAGCCGTCGGCGGTGATCAGCACATCGTCTTCAATGCGTATGCCGCCGAAGTCCTTGTAGGTTTCGAGCATGTCGAAGTTCAGGAATTCCTTGCAGTGGCCGCTGGCGCGCCAGTCGTCGATGAGGGCGGGAATGAAGTAGATGCCAGGCTCGTCGGTCACCACAAAGCCCTCTTGCAGGCGGCGGCCCAGGCGCAGGCAGTTGGTGCCAAACTGGGTGCTGGGCTGTATTTCGTCGTCAAAGCCCACATAGCGCTGGCCAAGACCCTCCATGTCGTGCACGTCCATGCCCATCATGTGGCCGAGTCCGTGGGGCAGGAACATGGCGTGGGCTCCGGCGCGCACGGCCTCTTCGGTGTCGCCGCGCATAAGGCCCAGCTCCTTGAGGCGGTCGGTCATCAGGCGGCACACGGCCATGTGCACGTCATACCACTTCACTCCCGGCCGTGCCACTTGCAGCACATAGTCGTGGCAGGCCTCCACAATGCTGTATATTTCCAGTTGGCGCTGGGTGAATTTGCCGCTCACGGGATAGGTGCGGGTGTTGTCGCTGCAATAGTTGCTCATGGTTTCGGCACCGGCGTCGCACAGAGCCAGGCGGCCTGCCTCAAGCGGGGCCAGCGAGGGGTTGCCGTGCATGATTTCGCCGTGCTGCGAGAATATGGTGGCGAAGCTCACCTTTGAGCCAAGCGAGTGGGCCACGCCGTCCACCTGTCCGCCCACATATTTCTCGGTTACGCCCGGGCGTGTGAGGAGCATGGCGGTGGTGTGCATCTGGTAGCCGATGGCGCATGCGCGCTCTATCTCTTCGATTTCCTGCGGCTCTTTCACCGAGCGCATCTTCACCACGGCCATTATCAGGTCCATCGATGCCAGCGTGGTCTGCTGGCTGGGGTGTATGCCCAGCAGTTCCTGAATCTGGATTTTGTTGTCGAAGCGGTAGGGCGGTAAGAAGTGCACGCGGCGGCAATGCTCCTTGGCGTTGCTGGTGATGTCGGCCAGCCGGGCCAGGGGCGCGCTGTGGGCCACGCCCACCTGTGCGGCCATTTGGGCCACGCTGTCGACCGAGCCATACCACACGATGTCGTCAATCGATATGTCGTCGCCCAGCAGCGTCTCGGTGTCGTTGTCCACATCTATCACGCCCACCAGTCCGTCGCGGTTCTGACCGAAGTAGTAGAGGAACGTTGAGTCCTGGCGGAATGGGTAGTAGGCGTTCGACGGATAGTTGCAAGGCGACTCGTTGTTGCCAAACAGCAATATCACACCGCTCTTAACGAGCTTTTTCAGCTCGGCGCGGCGGCGCACGTAGGTTTCTTTGCTAAACATAGGCTATATTCGTTTAGGTGATCGTTTTTTTCGTTTTCAACAGGTAAAATTAGCACACATGCGCGGCAAATGCAAGCGTTTGGCCGCATTTTGCTGCAAAATAAGCTGACGCCCCCTGCCTGCTGCCAGGCGGAGGGCGTCAGCCGTTTGGATGCTATAGAATAGCGTATGTGGGTCAGAACATGCGCTTCTCAGTGGCCACACGGCCGCTGGTGTAGGTGGTGACCACGATGTTCATGCCGCTGAAGGCTTCATCAGAGGCCATGCCTTGCAGGTTGTAGTAGCGCACGCTTTGCACCTGCTCGCCCGCGCTCACGCTGTTGATGCCGGTGATGGTGCCCTGGTTGAACTGGACGGCAAACTTGCGCTCGGCCACATAGTAGTTGGCGCTGTTGTTGCCAGTGCCGCGGCAGTAGAAGCGCACGCGGTAGTTCACCGTTTTCGTTTCATTGCTCTTTAGCACGTTGTCGATGAAGAGGTCTTTCACCTCAAGCTCGCCGGGGGCTGTTTCGGCAAACAAGTAGTTGTCCCTCACGTTGGGATTGCTGTTGGCCTTATACAGGTCGGACGTGAGCATGGTTTCGGTGCCGTTGCTGTTCACACGCCACACTCTGAAGGCCACAGGCTCCATGAGGTTGCTGTTGAACTTGCCCATGGCCTGGAATTCAGAGCCGAATCCCATTTTCCACGAGTGTGCGTCGTAGGCAAACGGGTTGGTCTTCAGTGTCTGCGCCGCGCTCAGCTGCACGCCCAGCAGGTCGAGCGTGGTCTTGTTGGCGCCATAGGTGTTGGTGGTGCTGTCGGGGGCCACGGCGCTGATGATGGGGTAGAACGTCCCCTCGTTGTATTTTGCCTGGCGCAGGTCGTCGTATACGGTGGCCGTGCCGGCGGGCTGGTTGTCGGCTATGCTCAGGTCGAGGTTGTCGTTTTCAGTGTTGCGCACCAGCCACGAGTAGGTGCCGTTTTTGGCGCGCTGAATGTCGGCAAACTTCACGGTGCCGCCATCGTCCTGGCGATACATTGCATAGCTGCGCACTTCCACGGCGTTTTCGGTGGTGGCCGTCACGGTCACGTTCTTGTCGAGGCTCAGACTGTGGTCGGTGTCTTCTACGTAGTGTTTTAATAAAATATACAATTTGTCGAAAACAATAGACCAGCGGCAAAACTGGATGGAAATTGCTTAACAAATCAAAAATATCCACAATAAATGTTTTTCTGCACAATATGCGAAAAAAATTAGACCGCCGCACCGGTCACTCATCCGTTAAAAGTGTGGTGAAAAAACAAGTGAGCCGCCCGCCGAATTGCTCGGGGGCGGCTCACCTGTGGTGTGGGTGTGTTGCGTCAGTTCTTCACAAACTTGACTGCGGCGCTGCCGCTGCTGCCGCTGACGCGCGCCACATAGGTGCCTGCGGCCCATGCCGAGGCATCAATCACTATGTGCTGGGCGCTGTCGGTCACAGTCACTGGCACGCTGGCCACTTGGCGGCCCATCACGCTATACACCTCCACGCGGCTTGTGCCGGCGGGGGCGAGCACGTTGAGGGTGCCAGCCACGGGCGACGGGCTGACGCTCACCTTGAGCGAGGCGGCGCTGGTGGCTGTGATGCCCGAGTTGGCCGACTGCACCACGCGCAGCTTAATGGTGTCGATGCTGTCGGTGAACGTGAGGGTGGCCACGCGGCGGTCGATGCCCTGCGGCAGGGCGTCGCACTGGATTTGCAGCGTGTCGAGGGTGAGGCCGTTGGGCTTGCTCACCACCCGGCACCAGTTGCTGTCGCTCACGGGAGTCTTGTAGCCGTAGTATGAATATATGGCCTGCTTCACGATGCCTGCGTCGCGGCCCACCTCAATCTCTTCGGTGCCCACGGGCATCATGGTGATTACCGAGTGGGCAATGAGCGGCATTATGTAGTATGACGTCTGGCTGCCCTTGCTGTCGAAGTAGCCAGTGAGTTCGCGCCAGTTGCCGTTGATCTTCATCAGGGCGGTGTTGTGGTGGTTGCGCAGGCGCGCGGTGGCAAACGACACGTTGCAGCTGTCGTTGCTCTCGGGTATGCCGTCTACGGTGAGGAAGAACTCATCCTTCACCACCTGTGGCTTGGCAAACTCGAATGTGGTGGCCGTGAGAGTGGAGGCGCTGCCTGTTTCGAGCTCGAACACACGCCACCAGCTGGAATCCAGCTTTTTGCCTGGCAGGCCGCCCTCTGACGCACGCAGATGCACGCCCACATCGGCTATCTGGTCGGTGAGCGCAGTGGCCTGGGCGGTGGCAAAGAACACTGCCGCGCCATACACCATGATGGGTCGCGACGGCTTGGAGAACCGCTCGGCATATTCGGTGATTTTCATGCGGTTGCTGCCGGGGAACACGCCCTTGTCCTCAAGACTGTAGGTGACGGGGGTGTCGCCTTGGCGCACATTGGTGGCATAGCCTTCATACTCCACGCTCACCTGGGCCGTGTCGGCCGACTCGCCATGCTGGTTCTTCACCTTGAGCACTGCGCTTTGCGTGTGCAGGTAGTCGTATGACACCCATGGGTTTTGCTCGCTGCTCTCGGCTGGAGTGGTGCCGCTGAAGCTCCACTGCCACGATGTGGGATAGCCTGTTGAGGCGTCGGCATACTGCACGGGTGCAAGCGGTGCCACAAAGGGCAGGCCGGTCTGGCGGTAGAGGAATGTGGCCGGAGTGCCGATATGGGCCACAGGGGCCTCGCCTGTCACCTTTACAAACGCCTTGCGGGTGGCGGTGCTTGTGGCGCCCGAGGCATTGGTCACGGTGAGGGTCACATCGTAGTTGCCGTCGGTGGTGTAATACACCTCGGGAGCGGCCTCGGTCGACTCGGCGGGGGTGCCGCCGGGAAACGACCACTGCCACGTGGCGGGCTCGCCGGCGCTGGTGTCGACAAAGCGCACGCGCTCGCCAGTGGCCACGCTCACGCTGTCCACCTGGCCCACGCCAGTCACGCTGAGGCCGTCGATGGCGAAGTCGCCCATGTAGCCGCCGGTGTTAAACGTGTCCTTCGAGCCGGGGCCGTAGGTGAGGCGCAGCTGCACCTTTTGTCCTGCCCATTCGGCGAGGCTGGCCTCCACCTGGTGCCAGCGCCAGTTGTTTTCGCCCGTCTCGTTGAGGCTGCTCCACACTGTGGTGGAGGTGGCGAATCCGTCGGTGCTGACGCTGATGGTGAGGCTGCACTCGTCGCTGAAGTTCTGCGAGAAGCCCACCCAGGCGTGCAGCATGCCGTTGGCCGGCACGCTGATTACTGGACTGGTGGCGTGGGCAATGGCGCGCTGATACACGCGGTAGGGACCGTCGACATACAGCGACTGCACGTCGCTGGAGTCGATTTCGCTGAACGCCTTGCCCGCGCCCGTGGTCTTCTTCAGAGTCCAATTCACGTTTTTGTCGGCATCGGGGGTCAGAGTCCACCCTTGCGAGCCGCCGTCGAAGTTCTCGCTCCACACGGCCTGCTGCGAGCCTTTGCCCTGCACGCTGAACGAGGCGGCCAGCGCCTGCTGTGCGGCGCGGGCTTTCACGGCCTGCTGCGGCAGGTGCAGCACCTGAGCCGTGCTCACCGCTGCCGGGGCGGCCACTGCGGGCCTTTGAGCCACGGCACGCACCGCCTGCTGCTGCGCGCTTGCGCTAAGCGCCACGGTGGCGAGGGTGCCGAGTATTAAGGGAATAAATTTCATAAGCCTAAAACTGATTTAGATATGTGTGTATTCAACTGTTTATTTCACAAATTTCACGCGCTGGGCGTTGCCGCTGGCAGTGGTGGCGGTGGCCACATACACGCCTGCGGGCAGGCTTGCCAGACTCACCGAGCCGTTAACCGAGCCGCTGAACACCAAGCTGCCGCCGGCACTGTAGACGCGCACCTGCGATGGCTCGGCCACAACGAGGGTGGCCGACGGGGCAACGTAGCTCATGGCCGATGCTGCCTCAACGCTGCTAACACCGGTGGCTGTAATCAGCTCAATCTTGGTGTCTTTCACATAGAGACCCCAAGAGTCGGTCGACACATCGTGGAAGCCGATATAGTAGGTGCCGGCTGTGGGCACATCGAAGCTGATTTCCTTGCTGTCGAACATTGACGATTGCAGCGAGTTGGCCTCAAACGACTTGACGGTGGTGAATTGCGCACTGTCGGCCGGGTTGGCCGAGGTGGTGAGCACCACGTCAAACTGGTCGCTGTAGCGGTAGTTGTAGCCGCGCACGCTCACCGTGAGGCGGTGCAGGCCGGCCACGGTCTTAAACGGTGGGGTGAACAGGTAGTCGTCGGCCTTGCGCATCGATGTGTACTCAAAGTCGCCGTTCTTGGCCGAGTATGTCCATGTCTTGCCGTCGGCATTGGCGTCGGCCACGCTCCAAATTGCGGCCTCGTCGGCAGTGCCGAGGTCGGTGGAGTAGGGCAGCTCAAGGGCATCGCCAAACACGAGCCCGTTGGTGGTGGCGGCCTCGCCTGTCAGCCCGCTTGCCGTGGCCTGGATGCTGTAGGTGTAGTTGGCCAGGGCCAGAGTGGCATCGTCGGTGAATGTGGTGTCGGCCGTGCCTGTGGCCACCTCCACGCTGCCTGGATTGCGCACTATGCGGTAGCGCACGGCGGCTGAGTCAACGTAGCCGCCGTTGACACCAGCTGCGCCTACGGGGGCGAATGTCACTTGCGGCTTGCCGTCAACGCTTGCCAGGGTGGCGTGTGCCGGGGCAAGCGGGGTGTCGCAGCCCACCCACGCGCTCTTCACGCTGGCGCTGGTGCTGCTCTGGCCGTCGGTGGTCACGGTCACCTTGTAGGTGTAGAATCCGGCTGCCGGCAGCGAGTCGGTCACGGTCACCGCGTCGCCTGGCTTGGCTGTGGCGCTTTGGGCCACCACGGTGGTGTCGGCGCGCAGCACTGTGTAGCCGCTGATTTTGCCCAGTTGGTTGCCGGCCTTGTCCTTGCTTGGCAGGGTGAATGTGACGTTGGCCTTCAGTGCTCCGGCAGCCTGGGGCTTGACGGCAAGGTCGGCCACAGCCTCGGGAATCACCTTGCTCTCCACAATGGCGATGTTGTCGACAAATATGGCGTTGTAGCTGGTGGCGCCGCTGCAGCGGAATCCCACGTTGTAGTCGCCGCTGGCGGGCACTGTGAAGTAGGCCGTTTTGCCCTCCATCAGTGCCGACTGTATGTTTTCGTGATAAATCTGAGTGGTTTGTGCCTCGACCGTGGCCGCATTGCCCACGGTCACATACAAGTCTTTGTAGTCGCGCTGGAGCGCGGTCTCGAGGCCGGTGTTGAAGGTGAGCTGATAGGTCTTGCCAGCCTCCATCTTTATGGCGGGAGTCAGCAGCCACTGGTCGACGGGCGCTGTGCCGCCCCAGTATTGCGCGGCTTTCTTCGAGCTGTTGTAGGTCCAGGTGCGGCCTGAGTTGTTGGGGTCGAGTGTGGTGTAGAGCTCAAAGTCGTCTTTGGTGTCAAACGTCTCGCTGTAGGGCACGCCGAGGCTGCCGCCAGCCTTTATGCTGACGCTGGCCACGCTGCCCTTGTTGCCGGCGAAGGTGGGTGTCACCTCGTAGGTGTACTTGCCCAGGCCGGGCACGCTGGCGTCGGTGTAGGGCTGCTGGCCGCTCCATGCCTCCTCAATCACGGTGGAGTTGCGCGCTATGCGGTAGGTTACCGCTGCAGTGTCCACATATCCGCCGTTCACGCCCAGCGTGTCGCACGGGGTGAACGTGAGCAGCACCTTGTCGGCGCTGGCGGCGGCCTTGAGGCCGGTCACGGCCTTGGGAGTGTCGTTGCCCACCCAGGTCGACTTCACGCTGGGCGCGGTGCCCTGCGCGTCGCCCGAGGCGCTGAATGCGGTCACCTGATAGGTGTATGCGCCAGCGCGCTCAATCGAGGCGTCGGTGAATTTCACCTCCTGCCCCGGAGTGCCGTCGATGGTGGCCACCACGGTGCCGTTGCGGCTCACACGCGCGCCGCTGAGGCTGCTCAGCGGGTTGCCGTAGTTGTCCTTGCTGGGCATAGTCCACTTCACGGTGGCCTTGAGCTCGCCCTTGGGCCAGGCAGTGGCGGTGAGGCCGCTCACATGGGCTGGATAGGTGGTGGCTTTTTCTATCACCACCTTTTGGCAATACAGGTCGCCGTTATACGACGCGCTGTAGACGTGCACGGCAAAGTTGTAGCTGCCGCTGGCCGCGGGGGTGAATGTGCCCGTCTGCGCTGAATACAGCGAGCCGTTGTATGACTCGTTGGTGAGCAGCGTCGACGTCTGTGCTTCGATGGTGGCTGCCGTACCAGCGGTGAGGGCAAACTTTTGCTTGTCAAATCGCATTCCGCCGTGCTTAAGATAGAAGCTCACCTTGTAGGTGGCTCCGGCCTCCAGCTCCACGGCTGGGGTTATGAGCCAGTCGTTGGCTGCGTTTTTCTTGTCTTCGGTGTACTTTGCGGCCTGGTCGCTGTAGGTCCAGGTGTTGGGACTGGTGGCGGCGTTGGCGTCAATCACCGTCCACTGCGTGGCCATGGTTGCCGAGTCGGTGATGGCCAGCGTCTGCGGGAAGGTGGTGGCCCACCCTGCTGTCGCGGCTGCCAATGCCACGAATGCGAGAAGTAATCGTTTGTTCATCTGTGTTATATGCTTTTTTGTTTCTGGTTATAATCGTTGTTGGCAAATCCCTTTGGCGGAAAAAGAGCGTTCCCATACGCATAATCTGTAATATATTGCAAAATTAGTAAAAGAGCGCCGATTTGTAATCGTTTTATAATCAATTTATTGAAATTTTCTTTGCGATGGCCGCTTTGATTTGCTTTTTAGCACTTGAGCCATACTGCCCCGACTGCATGGCTGAGAAATCAGGAAAATGCAGTGTTGAAAGTGTGTGTATGTGCTTGGTGGCTGATTTTGCGGAAAAATGCGTAAATTTGTGGCACAATAGTTTGATATGGTATGAATTTCAAGTGTCCACAGTGCGGAAAAACCTTGAGCGTGACGCATGCCGAACTGGCGCGCAACGGCTGCCGCGTGGTGTGCCCGCAATGCCTCACCGACTTTGAGCCCGAAGGCATCGACCGCCAGGCCATAGCCCGCATGGCCAAGCCTGCCAAGCCCAATGAGGCTAAGCCGAAGCCGGCCCCAAAGCCTGCGTACTGCCACGAGTGCGGGCAGCCGCTGCCCGCACTCGGCCTGCGCTACTGCCCCTACTGCGGCCACTCGCTGGCCATAGCCAAGACCATAGTTGAGGCCGCCCGGCAGCCGTCAGCCCCGCTTGAGCCAGTCGGCCCCGCACAGCAGCCCGAGCAGCCAGCCGAAGCCTCGCCCCGACGCCCGCTCTACATACCACTGCGCCAGTTGGGCGAGCCAAGGCACTACATCGACGGCCCAGCCTCGGTGGCGTTTCGCATAGTGGCCTGTGTGCTCATAGCGGTGCTTGCGGCAATCTTTGTGGCGCTCGTGTGGTCTTCGGCCAAGGCGTAGCCGCAAAATATTTGCACCGCCTTTTTGCGGCAAGTTGCGCGGTTTTAGCTATCTTAGCAGTTGGAATTGAAAAGATACACAATTAAAACACCATAATATGGAGATGAAAAATAACCGTTACTGCGTGATTATGTGCGGTGGAGTGGGCAGCCGCTTCTGGCCCTACAGCCGCTCGAGCAAGCCAAAACAGTTCATCGATTTTCTGGGTACAGGCCGCAGCCTGCTGCAAATGGCCGTCGACCGCCTCAAAGGCATCGTGCCCGACGAAAACATTATAATGCTCACCAACGAGCAGTATGCCGGCCTCATAATGGAGCAGCTGCCGCAACTCAAGAAGGACCAGATTCTGCTTGAGCCGGCGCGGCGCAACACCGCTCCGTGCAACGCCTGGGCCGCCTATCACATCAAGGCCAAGAATCCCGACGCTAAAATCATGGTGTGCCCCAGCGACCACCTGATTCTGAAGCAGGACGAGTTTCGCCGCTGCGCCCTCAGTGCATTCGACTTCCTTGACCGCCACGACGCTCTGCTCACATTTGGCGTGAAGCCCAACCGCCCCGAGACGGGCTACGGCTACATCCAGCTTGGCGAGCGCGCCGAGGGCGATTTTGCCAAGGTGAAGACATTCACCGAAAAGCCAAACGAGGAGCTGGCCAAGGTGTTTGTGGCCAGCGGTGAGTTCTTTTGGAACTCGGGAATGTTCTTCTGGGGCGTGGACACCATCATCAAGGCGTTCCACGACCTGGCCCCCGACATAGCCCAGCGCTTCGACAGTGCGGCACAGGTGTGGGGCACCGCCGATGAGCAGGCCTATATCGATGAGAACTATGCCTCGTGCCCCAACATATCAATCGACTTCGCCATTATGGAGAAGGCCCCCAACGTGTATGTGCAGCAGGTGGACTTCGGCTGGAGCGACTTGGGCACTTGGGGCTCGCTGTATGACAACTCGCCTAAAAACCGCGACGGCAACGTGACGCAAAACTGCAAGGCGCTGCTGTTTAACAGCCACAACAATGTGATTGCCGTCAAGGGCGACAAACTGGTGGTGGCCAGCGGCCTAAACGACTATATAGTGGCCGACGTCGACGATGCACTGCTCATTGTGCCCAAGAGCGACGAGCAGAAGCTGCGCACCTACGTCAACGAGGTGAAGTCCAGTTTCGGCGACAAATACCTTTAATCGGAGCGCACATAGCAAAAAAAGAGACAGCACAAGCGGCAGTCGCCATGAGCGGCTGCCGCTTGCTTTATGCATTGCCACAAGGGTGTGCGTCAGAACGAGAACATCATTCTGGCCTGCACTATGTGGATGTTTTTGTCGAGCGGGAAATGGCTGTTGGCAAGGCGGTTGTAGCTGTATTCCAGCATCACCTGGAAAAACTTGTTGAAGCCTATGGCGCCGCCCACCGTGGCCGAGTGCATGCTGCCTCCCTCGGCGCCGCCGTCGTTAAGGTTGAGGTAGCTGTAGCGGGCCGACACCTCAAGGCCGCGTCCGCCAAGGCCGCTCACCACCGATTCGGCACGGTTATACTTGTAGCCCTGGCCGAAAATCATGTAGCCGGCCTCGGCATATCCACCATGGAAGGTGTTGTCGGGAAGTCCCTTGCCGCTCTTTTTGCCTATGTGCTTCATCACATATTCGCCGCGGGCAAAAAACTTCTTGGTGCGGTAGGCTGCTTCCACGCTGGCATACACCGAGTTGCGCGCCCATGGCAGGGTACAGCTCAGAAACTGCTTGTTGCCGTCGGTGTATGTTTCGAGCGTCGACGCCAGCGTGTGCGACGTCTTTATTTCGCCGTCGGCCTGGCGATCGCCCGTGTTGGTGTAGGCATAGCGTGCCGCCACGCCCACGTGCAGCGACTGCGCCTTGTCGTCGACCGGCACATACAGCCAGCGGCCGCCCACCGTGAAGCCCTGCGGGCCGTTGGCCTGGTCGTTGTACAGGTTTTCGGCAAACACGCCCTGGTTGGCAAAGAAGTGGCGGTTGTAGAACTTGTATGAGAGTCCCAGCTCACGGCCAGGTGCAAGGGCGTTGACCGCCGCGGCGCGCGAAATAAAGTGCAGACTGCCGCGGCTGGTGTTGTTGGCCATGGTGGCCGGGTCGTTGTAATATCCGCCTTTGAATATGTGGTGGTTGTCGCCATTGGCGAGGCTCAGCTGCACAAATATGTTCTTTTGGCTGAACTTGCCCTTGGTGAAATCGAAGTCGGCGTAGAAGTACCATGAGTTATACGTCATCGAAGTGCGGATGCGCGCGTCGGTCACGGCCATTCCCGACTTCAGCTCCGACTCGGCGGTGTGGTAGTAGGCCGCGTCGGCCATCAGGCGGGCGCCCACGGTGAAGTGCAGATTCTCCTTGTTGTTGTCGATTTTGGCAGTGGGGTTCACATCAAAGTCCTGCGCCGATGCGCCCAGCGAGGCCACGGCAGCCATCAGCAGCGCCATAGTGTGCTTGCAATTAAGAATGTTCATAACTGGTGTTTTTTGCGTGTGTTGTGTTGAATAGTCACTTTCCAAATGTAAAGTTAGCCATTATTTCCCGAAACCACATCACCTCGGCCGCTAAATGTGTCGGATTGTGGCAAATAGAAAGCCAAATGGGCTGAATTCCACACATGGAATCCAGCCCATTTATATAATAGTGGAATTGTGCGGTGTGGCTTACTTGTCAATCATCTTTTGCGCCTTGACCGAGCCATTGCCGTAGGTGCGCACCACTATATAGGCGCGGCCGTCGCGGTTGGCAGGCTTGCCCACTCTGATACCGCCCACAGTGCTGGCATCGCCCAGCAGTCCGCCTATTATGCTGCGTGCAGCTCTATGTGGCTCACCTGCTGTCCAAGCGGCTTTGCCGCCACTGCATGTGCAGGAAATGCCGCCACATCGGTCTCATGCGCAATGCCGGCAAATGTGGTTGAGGCCATAAAAGCCGTAAGCAGCATAAAAGTTGTAGCTTTTTTCATACGCTGATATGAATAACTGTGAAAACTGTTTTTTTGGGGGGGTAATTTAACTCGCTGTTTTAATCCTTCTTGGTATGCCCCCCCTCAAAAAAAAGCATACCTCAAATTGTGGATACTGAAGGTTGCTGAAGGAACGTTCAGTATCCACAATTTGGTTACAGATTTACATAATATGGTGGCTATGGCCAAATAAATGTTAACCAAACTCGTTGTGGCCAATATGAAATGTGATAAAAAGGCGGGCCAGTGGCGCCGTGTGCGCTACTGGCCCGCTTAAAGGCTTTTATTTGTCTGCGGCGGCTACTTAACCTTCACCTTAAACCGCTTGTCGCCAACTACAACGATGTAGATTCCAGGCGATGGCACTGCAAACGCCTTTTGGTCGGCAACGGCTTCGCGGGCCACCACGCGGCCGGCTATGTCGGCTATCATCACTGTGGCACCGTTGGCCTGGCGCACGCTTATTTCGCCGGCAACTGTGCTGGTGGCCACAGGTGTGGCTTTGGCTGTGGTGGCAGCGTCGATTCCAGTGGGCTGTGTCACCACCACATAGTTGGTGGCAATGCGGTAGTCGTAGGTGCCTTTGGTGTCGCTGTAGGTCTTAAACCAGGGGAACTCGCTGTTGGTCACGAAGCATGCCACGCTGTCTTCCTGTTCGCGCAGGAATGTGAACACGCCGTCTTTCACGGTGTAGTCAACCCCTGCTTGCAGCTCCTCGTCGAATTTGGTCACCCATTTGTATTCAGAGTTGACCACGGCGGTGGTGTCGTAGAGGTGGCCATACAGATATCCGCTCAAGTCTACTTTTTCACCCACATTAATCACTTTGGGCAGTGTGGGGTTCTTCTGCGGAGCATAGTAGTTATAGGGGGTGGTGTAGGAGTTCGATGGCTTCATCTTGGGGCCGCGCGGTGGCAGGTTCACCAGGTTGAAGTTGTTGCCCGACACATACAGGTTGGAGAGCGTGTTTTTAAGAGCCTCGTCCGACAGCTTGATTGATTCAAGCACACCATTGCGTGCATACAGTGTCTTCACTTTGGGCAGCTTTGAGAAGTCGGCCGACTTGAGCGCTGTTTTTTCGCAGTAAAGCGTTGTAAGCGCGTCAAGGTCGAGGTTCAGGCTCTTGAACGGGTTGGAGTCGATGCTTAGATATGTGAGCTTTGGCATGGCGCTAAGCGAGAACGACTCCAAATTGTTCGACCCCAGATTGATGCGTCCCAACACGGGGCAGTCTTCAATGGTCACTGCCGACAGCTCGTGGTTGCCGGTGAGGGCAAGTGTGGTGAGTGCCGTCAGCCCCTTGGCCTCAAAACTTGTGAGCTTCGACGATGTGATGGTGATTGTCTTGAGCGTGGTGGGCGCGTTGAACTTCACCGACTTCAGTGTGGAGTCGGAGGTGAGCGTCACCGACTGCATTGCCGGGCATTTGCTCAGGTCTATGGTTTCGATGCCATTGTTGTTGGTAAGGTTGAACTCATATATTTTCGCGCCCTCCATGGCAAACGTTTTCACCGAATTTTGTTTGCCCAGTTTCACGCGCTCGAGCGCATCGTTTTTGATGTTGATTGATGTGAGTTTTTTGTTGTTGTTGAGCACGAGGTAGGTGAGGGCCTTCATCCCGTTCACGAAGTCGATGCTTGTGATGGGGTTGCTCTCGCAGCGGAACTCTGTGATGGTGTTGTTGCCGTCGGCGCCAATAGTCACATCGTAGGCGTCGGTGTAGCCGAAGTTTATAAACGAGATTGTCTTGCCATAAATCTTGACATCAACCTCGGGCTTGGTCACGGCTATTTTCTTGTTGTAGAGCGTGGCTGCCTTCACCATGTCGTATTCGGTGGAGTCGCCATCCACCACCACATAGAATTTTTCTCCGGCCACCGACGACTTCAGGTACACTTGCACATAGCGGTCGGCTTCTTTGTCTCTGGTTCCGCGGGCCGACTTGAATGCTATGGCGGGCTCGCTGGCCGCACTTTGCGCCGCGGCCACTGTGGGCAAGGCCAATGCCGCCATCAGCAGCCCGGCCATGGTTGTAAACACTTTCTTCATATTCAATTTTTTTTGTGGTTGTTAATTCTTTATGATCACTCGCTTTATCACGGTGCGGCCGCTGACGGTCGCCTTAAGCAGATACACTCCGCTGGCCAGCTGCTCCACATTAAGCTCCCGGGTGCCGCTGGCCGACGCGCACAGTGCGCCGTCCACGTTGTAGAGGTCCATCTTGTCGCAGTCCATATTCACCTTCACCACAGTGCTGGCGGGGTTGGGCGCCACTATGAAGCGGCTTGCAAGTTGCACGGCCTCGATGCCCGACTGCTTGATGGTGACATTGTCGCTATACAGAATTTCTGAGCGCTTGCCGCCGGGGTACACGGCTGCCAGGGCATAAATGTAGTCGCCAGGCTTCAGGGCTGCAATGTTATCGCTAAACTTCAGGTCGACTATGCCGTCGGCAGGGGTGAGCATCACCCACTTTGATGAGTCGAGGAAGTCGTCTTCGGCCATGCGCCACACGGCATACTTGTAATCGAAGTTTTGCGGGTTGGCGCCCAGTTCGTCGCCGGTGGCGCAGATAAGGTGGTTGCGCTTCACAAACGATGCGTCGGCGCAGTGCCACTTGTTGGTGGTGTAGTCTTGCGTTGAGTAGTTGGTGTAGGGCACAAACGGATATTCGGGGTCGGTGCCGCTGTCGGTTGCCAGGCTGCACATGCCTTTTGAGTAGCTCACGCCAAGGTAGTAGCCGTTGGGGGCCTCGACGGGCTGCGGCAGCTCGTAGGTGTTCCACACCTCGTCGCCCTTTGTGGCAACGTGCATGGCGCTGAACAGCACCTTGTTGGTGGGCTTGAAGTCGTCGGTGACATCGAAAATCCACAAGTTCATTTCATCGTGCGGGCCTTGGTAGCTGGTGGTGACCCAGCTGATGCTCTTAAGCACTGCGGGTGTGCGGAACACTGCTCCATACACCGACTTGTCGTTGCCGCTCAGCCAGCCCATCTGGCTCTCGAATGAGCCGTTGTCGTGGCGGAACACGTCGCGCGGCAGATTCCAAGTAATGTTCACGGCGCTGTCGGCTGCGGCCACCTTGAATTCCGACGGTGCCAGAATCTTGGGGCTGAGTGTGATGCTGATTGTGGTGTCGGCTGCCACCACCATGGTGTCGCTGACTCCAACGTACTTGATTTTGCTCAGAGTGAACTTGTAGCCGTGCTCGGCAATGTCGCTGAACGCGAATTTGCCGTCGGCGCCGGTTGCTGTTTCGCGCTCGTCGCCATATCCCGAGAGTTTCACTTTGGCATTTGCCACACACTTGCCATTCACGTCCTTCACCTGTCCCGACACAGAATATGCGGGCAGTTTGGCCATGGTCACGTTGTGTATCGACTCCTTGTCGTTGACGAAGGCCACTGAGTCGGTCAGGTCGCGCCAATACAACTTTGAGTATTTCACAGGGTATGAGCCGGTGGGCACGAAGTCGAGCATATAGTTGCCGCTGGCGTCGGTGGTGTCGCAGATGTTGCTGCCGGGAATGTTCACGGTCACGCCCTCCACGGGATTGCCGGCCTCGTCGCGCACCTGGCCCTTGAGCCATCCTGTGTGCTTGGCCACGATGCAGAAGTTGTATAGGCTCACATTGCACGACGTGTAGTCCGACACGTCGCGAATGCCCACGTAATATTCTCCGTCTTCCGAGATTGGCAGTGCAATGCGCGCCTGCTCGGTGATTCGCGATGCGAATTTGTAGTCTTTAATCACCTTGTGGTCGCGGTAGTCGTTGCTCTTGCCCACTGTGACCTGAATGTGCTTGGGGTAGTATTCGCCGAGGCCCGAGCGGAACTCAAAGTACACATAATATGTGCTGTCGGCCTTCATGTGCACCGGGGGCGAAATCATCCAGTCGTCGGCCTTGACGCCAGCCGGCACGTGATACACATAGTGTCTGTAGGGGTAGCATGTCCAGCACTTGCCGTCGTTGTTGTTGTCGTAAAGCGTCCAAAGCTTGAACACAGCTTCTGACTGGAACACGCATGAGTAGGGCACTTCGTTGGCCGGGCCCAGTTGCACGCTGGGTGAGAAGGCTGTGGCTCCGTAGTCGGATGTGAGCGCTTGTATCGAGTATTTGTAGCTGGCCAGTGTGGTGATGGTCGAGTCGAGATAAGTGCGGTCTTTGCGGTAGGTCTTGGCCACCACGGTGGTGTCGCCAAACGCATTGTAGCGCGTGATGCGGTATTTAAGCGATGATGTCTTCACATAGCCGTTGTGTAGACCTGCGCCTGTGGGTGCCTCCCATTTGAGGGTGGCAAGGTGCGGTGTGGTGCGCTCAAGGGTGATGCCGGTCACGGCTTGCGGCACATCGGGGCCCACCCAAGCCATCGCCTCGGCCGTTTCGCTTCGGTTCTCGCCGTTGTATGTGACCACGGCCACGCGGTTGTAGTTGTTGGTGAGGCCGCTGAACTGCACAGCGGTTTTTGCTCCGGCGGTTACAGCCACTTCTTTATACAGGTTGCCGTTTAAGTACACCTCGGCTTTGCTTATCGACTGCAGTGCCTGGCCGCCAACGGTGGCCGAGGGGTTGGTCCACTGTGCCTCACCGCTAAGGGCGCCTGAGGCACCGGGAGTGAACGTGAGGTCGGCCACCTTGGCTGGTGCCGCTCCGTCGGGCAGGTAGCGTTCCACGTTGAATCCCACCAGCTCCTCTTCGCTGGTGCCAATGCGGCCTATCACCTTGCCGGCTCCGCTCGAGGGGTCTATCTTTATGAGATATGAATACCCGTTGGCGTCGCACAGCGGCCAGTACAGCTGATTGTTGTCGCAGTCCATGTCCATGCCGCTTATGTAGTTGGCCGTCTTGTTGAGCACGCTGCTGCCCACCTTGGCCACATATCCGGTGATTGGGTCAATTGTCGACAGTTGTCCCGTTTTCTCCACTGCATACAGCAGTCCGGCGCGGTTGGCGGCCAGCGACATGAATTTCGACGACAGGTCTTTGCCCACCATGGTCATTTTGCCCGAAGTGAGGTCGATTGTATACAGGGCCTGCTTGGCCACCGTGATGCCGCCGTCGCTCACATAGTGCGAGCCAAGGCAATACATGGTGTGGGTGCTCTCGCTGTAGGCCATGTCCTGCACGTTGGGGCCGTTGTAGTCGAGTGCTGCCACTCTGGTGTAGGTGTGCTTGACCACATCGCTTTTCACGAGATATGTGGGGTGCATCGAGCCGTTTTTGTCGATTGTGTATTCCACAAGATAAATATACTGGCCTGCCTTTGCTCCAGCGCTAAAGTTATAGCTGTAGTCAAATTCCACCGTGGTCTTCGACGGTGTGGCCAGCGACAGCGACACATATCCTTTCAGGCCAAAGCCGTAGGCTTTTGAGGCCGCAGTGGCGGCTTCGGCTTTGTCGGCGGGGATTTTCTTGCTGTCGGCCTGGCCTTTTGGCGCCATGCCCAACTGGCGTGCCTGAGCTAGGGTGTAGACCTCTGCGGGGGGGGTGGGCTGAGGCGCAGTGTCGGGCGCCTCTTGTGCTTTGGCCGCAAATGCGGCAAGCACCATAATAATCAGAAAGTAGATCTGCCTCATGAGTAGTATTTTAAATAGTTTTATAAGTCTGTAACAAAAAAAGTATATTGGTTGACCGTGACAAAGTTATAATATATGCTTGATTCCGTCAAGAAAACCGAAGATTAATTTACAAAAACCGCTTATTTTGGCAACAAATATTACTAATTGTAATTTTTTTGCTTGCGTGTTACGTTTGGTATGGTTAATTTTGTAAAAACAAATTTCACATCAATTATGAAAAAAATATTACTGCTGGCTTCATTGCTGGCCCTTACGGCCCAAGCCGGCGGCTTGGATCAAAACATCAGAACCCAAGCTGGCGTCAAGTTCATAGGTTCCATATCGGCAAGCGATGCTGTTGGCAAAGCGCTGCTTGAGCGCGGCATGACCAATGTGCAAGATAAGCGCGGCATGGTCGACGTAGTGCTGTCGGCCACCGATGCCGAGCAGTGTGCCGCCCGTCTGCGCGGCATGGGCCTTAAGGTGGGCACGGCCAATGGCGGAGGCGTGACGGTGCGGGTGCCGGTGGACATGCTTGGCAAGCTGGCCAGCACACCAGGTGTGAGTGCAATAAATATGGCGCGGCCGCTTTTCCCGCTGCTCGACGATGCGCGCGCGGCCGGCAGTGTCGACATGGCGCATGCAGGCACGGGACTCACCACTCCATTTAATGGTGAAAACACAATAGTGGGCATAATCGACAGCGGGTTTCAGTATGACCACGGTGCATTTGTTGACCCCGACACAAAGCAAAGCCGCATTAGCCGCATTTGGGAGCAGCAGTGCGACACCTTGGAGAGTCTGCACCCCGACAAATTTGCCTACGGATGCGAATATGCGCCTGGAAAAGCCACCCTTGCCCGCAGCTACGACATCGTCACAAGCACCCATGGCACCCATGTGGCTGGCATAGCGGCGGGCGGCGACACCCGCTATGGCAACAAATACTACGGCGTGGCTCCAAAGTCGGAAATTGTGCTTGTGTCCACTAAGTCGACCGACGCCTCGGTAATCGACGCGGTGAAATACATATTCGACTATGCTGATTCGCAACACAAGCCTTGCGTGATAAACATAAGCCTCGGGTCGAACATAGGCCCGCACGACGGCACAGGATATGCCGACCGCATGCTTGATGCCATGCAGGGCGAGGGACGCCTGATTGTGGGCGCGGTTGGCAACAGTTCGGGCGACAAATGCCACGCCCGCAAGAGCTTCTCGGTGCGTGACCACTCGCTCAACACGGGGCTGCAGTTCACCTACTATGGCAAGACTCAGTTGGGGCTTGTCGACATTTGGGGCACACAGTCGAAGAAGTTCAAGACCACAATTTATGTTTACGACAAGGCTGCCAACAAGCGGCTGGCCACATTTGAAACCATCGACGCCACTCAAAGCGGCACCAAAACGTTTAACTTCAAGGGCCTGGAATCGATCGGCACCGACAGCATAGAGGTGAATGTGGTGGCGCGGTCGGGAGTTGACCCCAACAACGGTAAGCCCAATGTGTATGTAACGGCTGTGTGCAGCAATATCAACAAGAAAAACGTGTTCCTTGGCATTGAGACCGAGGCGGTGTCGGGCACTGTGGATATGTGGAACGACGGTGTGTATTCCACCTTTAATAATCTTGGCAACCCTGCATACACCAGCGGCGACTCGGAGTGCAGCGTGAGCGAGTTGGGAGGAACGGGCAAAAAAATAATTTCAGTGGGCGCGTTCGCCTCCAAAAACAAATACACGCTGCTCAACGGCAACTCTAGAGGCACGAGCTACGCCATTGGCAGCATTTGTGCATTCTCGTCGGCGGGCCCTACCGTTGACGGACGCGTGAAGCCCGAAATAGCCGCCCCCGGCTCAATACTGGTGTCGGCATACAACCGCTATTATGGCGCGTTTGACCCCTCTAAAATGGTGAGCGCCCTTTCGGTCGACGGTAAGGCCTCATATTATGGAACCATGCAGGGCACATCTATGGCCTCGCCGTTTGTGGCTGGCGTAATGGCCCTTTGGCTTCAGGCCGACCCGTCGCTTTCGCCCGAGAAGGCCAAGCAGATTCTGCAGGCGTCGGCTGCCAACGACTCTTTCACTGGCAACGTGAGGCAGTCGGGGTCGCCGCAATGGGGATATGGCAAGGTGGACGCCTATAAGGGACTGCAAATGTGTCTTGAAAGCGGTGTCGACATGGTGTCCTCCAATGGCGTGCAATGCTCGTGCTCGGTGACCGATGGCACATTGCAGGTGCTGCTTTCAGGCGACAGCAATGACGTGGAGGTGAGCGTCTACAGCCCGTCGGGACGTCTTGTGGGCCGCAATGCGGTGCACGAGCTGAACGCACTCACTCCCCTGTGCGTGTCGGGCATTCCAAGCGGAGTGGCTATAGTCAAGGTTGGCACATCGTCATCAAGCCACACATTGAAGGTGGTGGCACGATGAGGCCGGCATTTTTGAAAATGAATTAATGCAACAAGGCCACACTTGCCTATTTGGCAGTGTGGCCTTGTTGTGTGTCTTTTGTGGGATGGAGGTCAGGAACCGATGGGGTTGACGGTGCCGTCGGGGGCCACGTGGCAGAAGTGGGTCGTGGCAGTGAAGTTGTCGGTTAACTCCTCATTGATGTCTACCAGTGGAAATTTTATGATTTCATCTGAGTCCCAATCGTTGTTTTTGCTGCAGTTATAGTAGATGAAGTCGTCTGGCTCAAAGTCGGCTGTCCGTGCCTCCGACCTGTATCGCCAGAGTTTTCCATTATGCCGGCCGAAGGTGTGCTGACGGTTGCGGCCCTCTTGGATGCCGCCTTGCAGCAGAAACATTCTTTCGGGGTTGAACTCCCCCTCGATTTTGAGTTGTGCCACGAGCACACTGATTGATGCAACGCACGATATGGCGCAATCGCCCTGTGGCGGCTGTGCTGTCTTGTCCATTGTGAGCGCGTAGTCAATGTCGTCGTCCAGGCTCAGCCATTGCCGGGCCTTGTCTGCAATGCTGGCGCAGAAGTTCGATTGGACACTGTCTTTGGCTGGTTCGCCCCAGATGCTCGGCAGTATGTGCTTGTCGGCGTCTGGCTCGTCGGCCTGATAAAGCGGCTTGTCGCTGTCGAGGCTGTTCCGGCTGTCGAGCACGGTTATTCCTGACACACAGCAGCCGTCATAGAGGTGCCGTGATGGGCTTATCAGCCGAAACTCACGTGGCTTTTTCACAAATCCCATGTGGCTTAGCACATCGTCGTTAAGGCTAATGCCGTTCGGCATTGCCAAGTTTAAAAAGTCTTGACTTCTGAATGAGCGTTGGGCCACGTTCACGTCAATCCACGTGCTCCTAAGCATCACGTATGCGTAATATGTGTTGGTCATAATGGTTGGCGTTACTATGCCATGTGGGGCGGTGAAACAAAAAAAACACCATCCATATGTGGGTGAGTGGATGGTGCATGCCGCATGTGTGCGGTTTGGTAGCCCATAGCAGAATCGAACTGCTCTTTCAAGAATGAAAATCTTGCGTCCTAACCGATAGACGAATGGGCCATCATCAGCAACTCTATCGCACCCCGCAGTGGAGCGGCAACACAAGTCGCTGTGTTATCATTTATATATTTATATGGCGTTTCAGAGAAACTCTGAAGTCAATCGTTTGTGGCGATTAAGCCAGCTTGTTGACGTGCTTGGCCAGCTTCGACTTCAGGTTGGAAGCCTTGTTCTTGCTAATCACGTTCTTGCGGCCCAGCTTGTCGAGCATGGCCGAAACTTTCTTGTACTCCTCAGCTGCAGCGGCCTTGTCGGTCATCTTGCGGAGGTTGCGCACAGCATTGCGCATAGTCTTTGCATAATAGCGGTTACGCAGATTTCTCGCCTGTGATTGGCGGATTCTCTTAATAGCTGATTTATGGTTTGCCATATTTTCTTTGTTATATTTTAATTATTTTGGTAGCCCATAGCAGAATCGAACTGCTCTTTCAAGAATGAAAATCTTGCGTCCTAACCGATAGACGAATGGGCCTTGAAAAAAGTGCCGCTACAAAAGCGACTGCAAATATAGAAAGGATTTTTCATTCCGCAAAATTTAAGGCGGTGAAAACGTGATTTATAGCCACAAAAAGGCGTTTGCATTGGTTTTTTTCGGGAAAATAGTGCTAAATTAGCAACTTCAATGAAAACAACAGTGACTATCACACTATGCGCGACAAACTTCATGGAATAGTGCTTGGCACCGTGCGCTGCACCGACCGCACCAGCATCGTGCGCATCTACACCGACCGCCGCGGCCTCATGGCTTTTGTGTCGCCGCAGTCGGCCACGGCTGCCGCACGCATGCGCCAAGCCATGCTCATGCCGCTGTCGCTGGTGGAGTTTGAGGCCACAGGGCGGCCCGGCAGCGACTTGTGCCGCTTTCACGACCTGCGCCGCTCCTATCCTGTGCACGACCTGTATTGCGACCCGGTGAAAAACGCCCTGGCCATGTTTATAACCGAGGTGCTAACCCACAGCATTCAGGAATATGAGGAAAACGCTGCCCTCTATGCCTACATAGCCACTTCGGTGCAGCTGCTTGAGTGCCTCAGGCGCGGCGTGGCTAACTTCCACATCTGCTTCCTATATGGCCTTGGGAGGCTCATGGGCATAGAGCCCGACACGCGCGGCTACCGCGACGGCTACTGGTTTGACATGGCTGGCGGCACTTTCGCCCACACCCCCTCGGCGGGTGGACGCTGGCTGCCGCCGGCCGAGGCCCGCGTGGCCCACAGGCTTAGCCGCATGACGTTTGCCAACATGCACCGCTTCCGCTTTGGCCATGCCGACCGCGCCGCAGTGCTCGAGCACATCATAGCCTACTACCGCATGCACAATGCCTCGCTGGGCACTCTCAAGTCGCTCGATGTGCTCAGACAGGTGTTTTCGCAGTGACCGATGGCAGGCAGGGGCGTGCCTTTGTGCTACAATCGCGGCTCAAAAACTTGTGGCTGCGGCCCATTTGTAATATCTTTGTATATGTCTTAGGGTATGGGCGGCCAGCCGCCCACATTAGTGACAAATCAATTCGCTAAACATGATTGAAGCAAAAAACATAGTCAAGCGTTACGGCAGCCTTGAGGTGCTGCGCGACGTGAGCGTGAGCATCAGCGAGAGCGAGATTGTGAGTGTGGTGGGCCCCAGTGGGGCCGGCAAGACCACGCTGCTGCAAATCATAGGCACGCTCGACCGTCCGCAAAGTGGCAGTGTGCTATATGACGGCACCGACGTGCTCCAGTTCAAGGGCCGCGCCCTTGCCCACTTCCGCAACCGCAACATAGGCTTCGTGTTTCAGTTCCACCAGTTGCTGCCCGAGTTCACCACACTAGAGAATGTGGCCATTCCGGCGCTTATAGGCGGCGAAAGCCGCGACGAGGCTTACGGCCGCGCCCGCAAGCTGCTTGAGTTTATGAAACTCGACAGCCGCCTCGACCATAAGCCCGCGCAGCTGTCGGGTGGCGAGCGGCAGCGTGTGGCAGTGGCCCGCGCGCTGGTCAACAAGCCGCGCGTGGTGCTTGCCGATGAGCCTTCGGGCAGCCTCGACACCGCCAACAGGCAGGATTTGCACCGCCTATTCTTCCGCCTGCGCGACGAGATGGGGCAAACCTTTGTGATTGTCACCCACGACGAGACCCTGGCCCGCGACACCGACCGCGTGCTGCACATGCGCGATGGCCAAATAGTGGACGAAACAGGCGGCACAATATGACGGCGCTGGCATCACACTGCAACCCCCTTCGCTTGGCGGCCCTGCTCGCACTTGCGCTGGTCATGGCCGCCTGCGGCGACGGCTACGACCCCTCGCTCGACACGCTGGGCGACTTCAGGCTCGATGTGGTCACCTGCAAGGGCATGAGCGGCGGCACTGTGGCTTTTGAGTATTTGGGCCGCGGCGACTCGGCCGCTGTGCAGCTGCAGTCGTCGCTCACGGCGCTGCCTCAGGGCGTGAGGGCAGGCGACCGCGTGCTGCTGCGCTACAGCTTCAGGCAGCCGCAACATGACGGCGCCGGCAGTGAGCCTCGCCCCATCAGCACCTACCGCTGCACACGCATCGTGACCGACACCGTGCGCCTTGCCGCAAGCCCCGATGCCCAGCGGCACCGCAGCATTAAGCTGCGCAGCCTGTGGCGCACCGGGCCATACATCAACTTGCGCTGCGAGGTGGAGCACGCCAGCCTGCACCGGCTGGCCCTGCTTGCCGACCGAGCCACGCTTGGCGCCGACACAGTGGTGTGCCATTTGGTGCACGACTTGGCAGGCACCGACACCGCCTATTACTGGCGCGACTGCTATGGCTCGTTTTTTGCAAGTAATATCACAGGCCGCCCCACTTGCCGTGTGCTCAGGGTGGCCGTAAACGATGAGGTGAAACCCACCGTGAAGTACTATGACTTCAAAATCAGGTAGTTAACTAAATTATTAATTAAAAACTAAAACTTTACAACAATGGCAAACGAAGAAAAGAACAATCAGGGACAACAGATACAAATTGAAGTGCCTCAGGAAGAAATGCAGGGAAAATATGCCAATTTGGCCATAATCACTCACGGACCCAACGACTTCTTCCTTGACATGATTATGCTCGCCCCCAACACTCCCAAAGCCCGTGTGCAGAGCCGCGTGATCATGACTCCCGAGAACGCCAAGCAGCTGCTGTATGCCCTCAAGCAAAACATCGACCAGTATGAGATGACTTTCGGCGAAATCCAGCAGCGCACTCCGGGCAGCGGCAACGGCCCCATCAATTTCCCCACTCCCAAGGGACAGGCCTAAGCCACCCAGAGCAGCGATAAAAGAAAACGCCAGCGGCCTCGCTCATGCCTGCCGCTGGCTTTTTGAAAACAATCATACACTCACATAGAGATTTTTATGCAACATCCACTTTTCATCTACAACACGCTCACACGCAAGAAGGAGCAGTTCGTGCCGCTCAACGAGCCGTTTGTGGGCATGTATGTGTGCGGCCCCACGGTATATGGCGACCCGCACCTGGGCCACACGCGCCCGGCAATCACTTTCGACGTCCTGTTCCGCTACCTTAAGCACTTGGGCTACAAGGTGCGTTATGTGCGCAACATCACCGATGTTGGCCACCTTGAGCATGATGCCGATGAGGGTGACGACAAAATCGAGAAGAAAGCACGACTCGAGCAGCTTGAACCCATGGAGGTGGCGCAATTCTACACCAACCGCTACCACGATGCCATGGCCGCCCTCAACGTGCTGCCGCCCAGCATCGAGCCGCACGCCACGGGCCACATCATTGAGCAGGAGCAGCTGGTGAGCGAAATCCTGAACAACGGATACGCCTATGAAAGCAACGGCAGCGTGTATTTCGACATCGAGAAGTATAACCGCGACCACCACTATGGTGTGCTGTCGGGACGCAACCTCGACGATGTGATCAACGCCAGCCGCAAGCTCGATGGTGTGGGCGAGAAGCACAACCAGGCCGACTTTGCGCTGTGGAAAAAGGCGCAGCCCGAGCACATAATGCGCTGGCCGTCGCCATGGAGCGACGGTTTCCCTGGCTGGCACTGCGAGTGCACGGCCATGGGACGCAAATATCTGGGCAAGCACTTCGACATTCACGGCGGCGGCATGGACCTTCTGTTCCCCCACCACGAGTGCGAGATTGCGCAGGCTGTGGCCAGCCAGGGCGACCAGATGGTGCACTACTGGATGCACAACAACATGATCACCATCAATGGCCAGAAGATGGGCAAGTCGCTGGGCAACTTCATCACGCTCGAGCAGTTCTTCACGGGCAACCATCCGCTGCTCGACCAGCCCTATTCGGCTATGACCATCCGCTTCTTCATCCTGCAGGCCCACTACCGCGGCACGGTTGACTTCAGCAACGAGGCTCTGAAAGCCGCCGAGAAGGCCTATGAGCGCATCATGGACGGCTGGCACCGCCTGCTCGACCTCAAGGCCGCCGACACCACTACGGCCAAGCTCGAGAACTACCGCGAGCGCTGTGCCGAGGCCATGAACGACGACCTGAACACGCCCATCGTGATTGCCACTCTGTTTGACGCCTGCAAGGTGATCAATCAGGTGAACGACGGCCACGCCACACTCTCGCAGGCCGACATCGATGAGCTGAAAGATGTGTTCAAGACATACCTGTTCGGCATTCTTGGCGTGCGCGACGACTCGGCCGGCGGCGACAGTGTGAATCTGGAGCCTTACCAGAAGGCCGTAGACCTGCTGCTGAATCTGCGCAAAAACGCAAAGGCCAACAAGGACTGGGCCACCAGCGACCTTATTCGCAACGAACTCGCAAGCTATGGCTTTGATGTGAAAGACACCAAAGACGGCTTTGAGTGGAAGGTGAAGTAGGGCAAAAGCTCATACAACAGAAAAAGGCAGGGGCGGTGAAACCTAAGTGGTTCACCGCCCCTGCTTGTGTCTTATGCAAGAGTGCTGTTATTTTGCAGCCTTTTCAGCTTTGGGAGTTTCCTTTTTTGCCTCTTCGGGCTTCTTGGCCGGCTCGGGAGTCTCGATGTCGAATACCAGAGTCTCGTTGGGGCCAATCACGCCTTGGCCGCCGCCACGCAGGCCATAGGCCAGCTCGGCGGGAATGATGGCGCGCAGTTTGCAGCCGGGGTTCATGAGCATCAGGGCCTCTTTGAAGCCGGGCACAAAGTTGCTGATGCCCATTTCTGAGCCTTCGCCGTTTTCATCAAATGTGCTGCCGTCGATGTGTGTGCCCTTGTACTTGATTTTCACCACATCGGTGGCCTTGAAGTTTTCGCCCTTGCCCGGAACCAGCACCTTATACACCAGTCCGCTTGCTGTGCGGCGATAGGCTTTGTCGGCCTTCAGGGTCTTTTGTGCGAATTCAGCGCCGGCCTTCTTGTTGGCTATGGCCTGCGGATCGTTTTCGCGTGCCAGCTGCTCGGTGGCGTTCATCAGTTGTGTCACCTTTTCGTTGAGCCCCTTGAGTTCAGCCTCGCTCATCACCTTGGTGTCGGCCAGCGTGTTGCCCAGTTCGCGGGCAAACTCGGTGGTGTTGAGGTTGATTTTCTGCTTGCTCTTCATTTGCATTTGTGTGCGCAGCACTTCAAGGCCGAATGCCAGACCATCGAGGAAGTCGGTGTTGGTGGTGTCGTTTTTCATCACTATGGCAAATCCTTCCTTGAACTTGTCTTTCGATGCGGCTCCCTTGCGCTGTTCAAACATTTTGTTGATCGATGCGCCATAGATGCGCGCCAGCTGGCGGCTGAGTGAGTCTTCAGCCTCTTTTACGGTGATTTTAGGCTCATTGGCCTTCACTACGGTTTTTTGGGTTGTCGCAGCCTTGGCGGGTCTCTTGGCCTGTGCCGCGCTGCCGCCAAGCATGACGGCAACAGCGAGTGCTAATACTGTCTTTTTATTCATATCGTTAAGTCTTTTTTTTGTGATTGCTTTATTGTCTGTTTATCTGAACATGGCTGCCACTCGCTTCACGGCTGCCGTGAAGCGCTGCACCTCGTCGAGGGTGTTGTAGACGGCAAACGAGGCGCGCACCATGCCCGTCACGCCAAAGCGGTCCATCAGCGGCTGCGCGCAGTGGTGGCCGGTGCGCACGGCTATGCCCAGCTTGTCGAGCAGCGTGCCCAGGTCGTAGCTGTTGATGTCGCCCACGTTAAACGACACCACCGCGCCCTTTTGCGGCGCTGTGCCATAGATGCGCATTCCTTCCACTTCCATCAGGCCGCTGGTGGCAGCCTTGAGCAGCTGCTGCTCGTGGGCCTCGATGTTGGCGATGCCCAGTGAGTTTATGTAGTCGATGGCTGCGCCAAATGCCGCTATGCCCACATAGTCGGGTGTGCCGGCTTCGAATTTGAACGGCAGCTCGGCAAATGTGGTCTGCTTCCACGACACGTTGCCTATCATCTCGCCGCCGCCCTGGTAGGGGGCCATGGTGTTGAGCCAGTGCTTTTTGCCATACAGCACGCCCACGCCCGTGGGGCCATACATCTTGTGGCTCGACAGGGCGTAGAAGTCGCAGTCGAGGTCTTGCACGTCCACCTTGAGGTGCGGGGCGGCCTGCGCGCCGTCGACCAGCACGGGCACGCCGTGGCGGTGGGCGGAGGCTATCATCTGCTTCACGGGGTTGATGGTGCCCAGCACGTTGCTCACGTGGGTTATGGCCACAAAGCGGGTGCTTTCGGTGAACATGTCCTCATAGGCGTTGAGGTCGAGCTCGCCGCTGTCGGTGACGGGCACCACGCGCAGGCGCACGCGCTTGCGGCGGCCTATCAGCTGCCATGGCACAATGTTGCTGTGATGCTCCATGCCGGTCACTATTATCTCGTCGCCGTTGCACAGCATGTCGCCAAACGACGATGCCACCAGGTTGATGCCCTCGGTGGTGCCGCGGGTGAACACCACCTCTTGCGTGGAGGCGGCGTTGATGAAGGCGCGCGCCTTCTCGCGTGAGGCTTCCACGCGGTCGGTGGCCTCCTGCGACAGTGTGTGCACGCCGCGGTGCACGTTGGCCCGGTGGTGCAGATACATGTCGGTGATGGCGTCGAGCACGCAGCGCGGAGCCTGCGAGGTGGCGGCGTTGTCGAGATACACCAGCTGGTTGCCCTCGATGGTGCGGTCCAGAATGGGGTATTGCTCTCTTATTTCATCAATGTTGAGTTGCATAATATATTATAGAAAGTGTGTGTCTGTTTACTTGTGTCGGTGGCAGCTGGCCGCGCAGTCGCCGCTTTGGCACGATGTGGCCAGTGAGCCGTCGAAGCGCTTCTCTACCAGGTGGCGCAGGCGGTCGCGCAGCGACTCAAGCCGCACGGCGTCGACCACGTCGGACACAAAGGCCTGCATCAGCAGTCTTCGTGCCTCGGGCTCGCTCACACCCCGGGTGCGCATGTAGAACATGGCCTCCTGGTCGAGCTGCCCCACGGTGGCCCCGTGCGAGCACTTCACGTCGTCGGTGTAGATTTCAAGCTGCGGCTTGGTGTACATCTTGGCCTCGGGCGAGGCGCATATGTTGCGGTTGCCCTGGTAGGCGTCGATGCGCGGGCAGCCGGGTTTCACCAGTATTTTGCCCGAGAATGCGCCCACGGCGTGGTCGTTGAGCACATATTTCAGCATCTCGTTGCTGCGGCAGCGCGGTGCGTTGTGGCTGATGAAGGTGTGGTTGTCCACATGCTGGCATCCGCCGGCTATGGTCATGCCCAGCAAGTGCGACTCGGCGTGTTCGCCGTTGACCTCAAAGCGGTAGTTGTTGCGCGTGTAGCCGTTGAGCAGTGTTATGCCGTCGACCAGCACGTTGCTGCCAGCGGCCTGCGTCACAAACACCGACGACAGCCGCTTGGTGCGCTCCGAGCTTTCCTCCAGGTCGTAGTAGTCGAATGTGGCGCCTTCCATGGCCACAATCTCCACCACCTGCGAGCTGAGGTAGTCCACCTCGGCATTGCTGGTGTGGTCGCACACCAGCATGCGTGCGCTGGCGTTGCGGCCCACCACCACCAGAATGCGGCGCACGGCCATCATGGGCGCGGCGGCGTTGAATATGTTCACCAGCTGAATGGGGCGCTCCATGGCCACCCCGTCGGGCACATACACCACTATGCCGTCTTGCGCCAGCATGGTGTTGAGGGCCGTGCAGGGGTCGTCGAGCCGCGCCGCCGTGCCGTAGTGGCTCAGCAGTTGCGGATGCCGCTTGGCGGCCTCGGCCATCGACTCCACCACCACGCCCTGTCCCAGATTGTGGCTGGCGGTGGCGCTGCGGGCGAATGTGTCGTTGAAGAAATAATACATACAGGTGCTCATGTTGGGCACGTCGCAGTTGAATGCTTGGCTGGCGTCGGCCGAAAACGCCACGCGGTTCACGTTGATGCCATAGTCGGGCGCAAGCACTTGCTCAAGGTCGGTGGCCTCGTAGTCGTCCGAGCCCTTGCGTGGCAGCACGGTGCCGTCCAGAGCCTGCCGTGCGTGGCTGCGCATGGCGTTGAGCGCCTCGGACGAGTGGCTGCACAGTGTGCTCTGCTGCTGGTCGTGGAGGTCGATGTATTGTTGTAATGCGTTGGTCATAGTGTGTGTCACTTCTTGTCTTCGTTGTCCACTTGCTCCTTAATCCAGTCATAGCCCTTCACCTCAAGCTCTTTGGCCAGCTCTGGCCCGCTCGACAGTACTATGCGGCCCTTGTACAGCACGTGCACAAAGTCGGGCTTTATGTAGTCGAGCAGCCGCTCGTAGTGGGTGATGACAATGGTGGCGTTCTGGTTGGTCTTGAGCTTGTTCACACCGCCGGCCACCACGCGCAGGGCGTCGATGTCGAGGCCGCTGTCGGTTTCGTCGAGAATCGACAGCCTGGGCTCGAGCATTGCCATCTGGAAAATCTCGTTGCGCTTTTTCTCGCCGCCCGAGAAGCCCTCGTTCACGGCGCGCGACGCGAGCTTGTTGTCAAGCTCCACCACGGCGCGCTTTTCGCGCATCAGCTTCAGAAACTCGCTTGCACTCAGCGGCTCTTGGCCGTGATATTTGCGCTTTTCGTTGATGGCGGCGCGCATGAAGTTCACCATCGACACGCCCGGAATCTCCACTGGATACTGGAAACTCAAGAACAGGCCCTCGTGGGCGCGGTCCTCGGGCGTCATGGCCAGCAGGTCTTTGCCATAGAAAGTGGCCGAGCCGCCGGTCACCGTGTATGCCGGATTGCCGGTGAGCACAGCCGACAGGGTGCTCTTGCCCGAGCCGTTGGGGCCCATTATGGCATGCACCTCACCGGGCTTCACGGTGAGGTTGACGCCCTTCAAAATCTCCTTGCCTTCGATGGAGGCGTGTAAGTCTTTAACTACTAACATATATCGTGATTGTGTCTTTTTTTTAATGCTTTTGCTATATATACCTGTTATGATTTTCTGCCGTATAGTGGTGGGGCTAACCCACACTGCCCTCAAGCGACACCGACAGCAGCTTTTGCGCCTCTACGGCAAACTCCATGGGCAGCTTCGCCATCACCTCTTTTGCATATCCGTTCACAATCAGGCCCACGGCGTCTTCGGTGCTTATGCCGCGCTGGTTGCAGTAGAATATCTGGTCCTCGTTGATTTTGCTGGTGGTGGCCTCATGCTCCACCACGCTCGAGTCGTTGCCCACCTCAATCACGGGGAAGGTGTGGGCTCCGCTGGTGGGAGTCAGCAGCAGCGAGTCGCACTGCGTGTAGTTGCGGCAGCCTGTGGCGGCGGGAGCCACCTTCACCATGCCGCGGTAGCTGTTTTGGCTGTGCCCGGCCGATATGCCCTTCGACACAATGGTGCTGCGGCTGTTCTTGCCCAGGTGAATCATTTTGGTGCCCGTGTCGGCCTCCTGATAGTTGCGCGTCAGCGCCACCGAGTAGAATTCGCCCACCGAGTTGTTGCCTTTAAGAATGCAGCTGGGGTATTTCCATGTGATTGCCGAGCCGGTTTCCACCTGCGTCCACGACAGTTTTGAGTAGTCGCCGCGGCACAGGCCGCGCTTGGTCACCAGGTTGTAGATGCCGCCTTTGCCGTTTTTGTCGCCGGGATACCAGTTTTGCACGGTGCTGTATTTCACTTCGGCGCGGTCTTCCACCACAATCTCCACTATGGCGGCGTGCAGCTGGTTTTCATCGCGCATTGGTGCAGTGCAGCCCTCCAGATACGACACATAGCTGTCGTCGTCGGCCACAATCAGTGTGCGCTCAAACTGTCCCGTCTGGGCGGCGTTGATGCGGAAGTAGCTCGACAGCTCCATGGGGCACCGCACGCCCTTGGGAATGTACACAAACGAGCCGTCGCTGAACACGGCCGAGTTGAGGGCCGCAAAGAAGTTGTCGGTGTAGGGCACCACCGAACCAAGGTAGCGCTTCACCAAGTCGGGGTAGTCCTTCACCGCCTCGCTTATCGAGCAGAAAATCACTCCCAGCTCGGCCAGGCGCTCGCGGTAGCTGGTGTGCACGCTCACGCTGTCCATGATGGCGTCCACGGCCATGCCGCTCAGGCGCAGCCGCTCCTCAAGCGGAATGCCCAGCTTGTCGAAAGTCTTTTTCAGCTCAGGGTCAATCTCCTTGCTGCCGCTCTCCTGCTTGCGCGGGGCGGCGTAGTAGCTTATGGCCTGGAAGTCGATGGGCGGCAGGTGCACGTGTCCCCACGTGGGCATCTTCAGAGTGGTCCAGTGGCGGTAGGCCTTCAGGCGGAACTCGAGCAGCCACTCGGGCTCGCCCTTTAGGCGCGATATGGTGCGCACCACATCCTCGTTGAGCCCCTTGGGCAGAACGTGGGTGTCGATGCTGGTCACGAAGCCGTATTTATACTCCTCCGAAGCCGCATCGCTTATTATTCGCTTTTCCTCTTCCTCTTTTCGTTTGTTGTTTCCTTTGTTCTGACTCATATCTGCTATGATTGGCCAGCCTGTGTGGCCGGCTGTGTTTCTTCTGCTAAGTGTGTGCCCAGCGGCGCCTCGTGACATCCTGTGAGCGCAGCGGCCGCGTTGGCGGCTATGCGGGCTGCGGGCTGCTGTGCCACGGCTTGCCGTGCCTGTGGGCTTGCGGCAGCCGCAATTGTCAGCAGCAGGGCCGAGGCCACAGTGCACTGCATGGCGGCAAGCGCCATTCCGGCTGTCCGCTCGAGGCCCGTCATGCGGCCCTTGATGCTCAAAGCCGGGGCATAGAAGCCTGCCACGCGCACCGTGAGCCACACCATGGCGGCCACTGTGGCGCGCGCAGCCGCCTCGAGCAGCGGCTGTGGCACGGAACCGGCATCTGGCACCATGGCCATGGCTGCGCCGCATGCCACGCGGCCGCCAAGCAAGCATGCCGCCAGCGCCAGCGAGCTCGCTGTGATGCCCGACAACTGCCCCCTGAGCCCAAGCCGCCATCCGGCAGCTGCGCACGCGGCCACAGCCATGGCCGCAAGGGTCAATATTGTCGAAATCACACTCACTTTATTTCCAATGTGCAAAATTAGTGCAAACCGAGCGCAATGGCAAAAATTGAGCTTGCTCATTTTTTTGCATTGCCGAGGTGCCGCCTGATTTATGAAAAATTAGTGCAAACCGAGCGCAATGGCAAAAATTGAGCTTGCTCATTTTTTTGCATTGCCGAGGTGCCGCCTGATTTATGAAAAATTAGTGCAAACCGAGCGCAATGGCAAATCTTTGTCACCTATTGCCATGGCGCTTGGCTGAGCGGTGGCAGTAAATTTGCGCCAATTCCAACAAAACACATGCCAAAATGAAACATTTCACCATTCAAGAACTCACCAATTCGGCCACGGCCCAGCGGCTGGGCATAGCCAACGTGCCGCCCCCCGAGGCCATGGCTGCCATGCAACGGCTTGTGGAGCAAGTGCTCGACCCGCTGCGCGAGGCCTGGGGGCGCCCAATTAAGGTGACAAGCGGATACCGCTGTCCAGAACTCAACCGGGCGGTGGGCGGAGTGCCGCAAAGCCAGCACATGGCAGGCGAGGCGGCCGATGTCACGGCTGGATCGCCCCAGCTCAACGCCCAACTGTGGCAACTGCTGCGGCTGCTCGACCTGCCCGTTGACCAAGCCATCAACGAGCGCAGCGGCACATGGCTGCACCTTTCGTGCGGTCCGCGCAACCGCCGCCGCTATTTTGCCGCTCCCTGATCGCTTTTTTTCCACCATTCAATCACCGCAACATGAAAGATTACTCAATTAATTCCAATCTGCACCCTACCGACGCTGCCGTGCTCAGCGCCGCCTACCGCACCTGGATGGCCTGCGGCAGCCTGCGCTCGTCGCGGCAGCGGTGCAAGCGCTTTGCCTATGGCGACCAGTGGGGCGACCCCACCATCGATGTGGCCGGCAACCGCATGACCGAGTGGGAGCGCTATAGCCGCAACGGCGGTTCGCCCATAACCAACAATCTGATTCGTCAACTGGTGCGCACCGTGGTGGGCCGGTTTCGCTCGCAGCTTAAAGACGAGGGCGGGCCCAAGAGCCGCCCTCTCAGGGTTACCCGCCGGCTCAATGCCACCGACGAGCTCGACAGTCGCGCCCTTGAGGAATTCCTGATTTCGGGCTGCTGCGTGCAGCGCGTGGATGTGGAAAGCCGCCTGTGCGACCGCCGCCCGCGCGTGTGCAATGTGAACCTGAACCGGTTCTTTGTGAACGCCTACACCGACCCCTTGGGCCGCGACTGCGAAATTCTGGGCCAGCTGCACGACCTCAGTCTTGCCGAACTGATGCGCCTCACCGCGGGCGGTGACCGCCGCAAGGCAGCCTGGCTGCGCGGCATCTACACCGCCGAGGCCGAGCAGCGCACGGCCAGCTTCACCACCAGCATAGGGGCCGACTCGGCTGTGGGCACCGACTTCTGGCACGCTGCCGAAAGTGGCAAGTGCCGCGCCATAGAGGTGTGGACGCTTGAAAGCCGCGAAGTGCTGGTGTGTCACGACCGCGCCACGGCGCAGGTGACGCTGCGCCCGCCATCGGCTGCCCGCCGCCTGCGTGCCAATCCCGATGTGAATGTGCGCTGGGACATTGCCACCGTGTGGCGCTGCCGCTGGTTTTCGCCCATGGGCGACCTCTTGGCCAGCTACGACTCGCCGTGGGCCCACGGCATGCACCCCTATGTGGTGAAGATGTATCCACTCACCGACGGTGAGGTGCACTCGCTGGTGGAAGACGTAATCGACCAGCAGAAGCAGGTGAACCGCCTTGTGACACTGGTCGACCAGGTGATGGCTGCTTCGGCCAAGGGGGTGCTGCTGTTTCCCGACACCGCCCTGCCCGAGGGATTCTCGTGGAGCGACATACGCCTCATTTGGCGCAACTGCAACGGCATTCTGCCTTATTCGCCCAACGAGTGCAATGCCAAGCCCGAGCAGATAATATCGCACAACACCGACATTGGCGCCCTGCAAATGGTGCAGCTGCAAATGCGGCTGCTCGAGGAGGTGAGCGGCGTGAGTGGCGCGCTGCAGGGCAAGACGGGCACCGCCGGCAACTCGGCCTCGCTCTACCAGAGCGAGGTGCAGAACTCCACTGCGGCCCTGGCCGATGTGTTCGACACGTTCAACGATTTCCGCCGCCGTCGCAACCGCAAAATCGAGCAACTGTGACCCTTGGCCGCGGCCCGGAATGGCATAAAAGCAAGCTGAGGCGGCTCAATTACGTAATTGAGCCGCCTCAGCTGTGTGAGTTGGTTGCGTTGCGCGCTGGAATTATTACTCTGCGCTCACTGCCTCGATGTCAAACACCAGAGTCTCGTTGGGGCCGATAGCCTGGTTGCCTTGCGGGCCATATGC
Source organism: uncultured Muribaculaceae bacterium (assembly GCA_934667475.1). Lineage (GTDB taxonomy): Bacteria > Bacteroidota > Bacteroidia > Bacteroidales > Muribaculaceae > Sodaliphilus. The sequence continues at coordinate 65,893 of CAKUMB010000005.1, forward strand.
CAGCTCGGCGGGGATGATGATGTGCAGCTTGGCACCCGGCTTCATCAGCTTGAGGGCCTCCACGAAGCCCTTTATGAGGCCGCCCTCGTCAATCTTCATGGGCACAGGGTTGTTCGACTGGTCGAACACGCTGCCGTCGATGTGCTTGCCCACATACTTCACGTTCACAGTCTGGCCTGCCTTGAAGTTTTCGCCACTGCCGGGAGCCACCACCTTGTAGATGAGGCCGCTTGCAGTCTTTTGCAGACTCTTGTCGGCCTGAAGCTGCTTGGCGGCATATGCCTGACCGGCCTTCAGGTTTTCAACGGCCTTGGGGTCGTTGGCGCGCTTCTCGTTGGCGATGCGGGTGAGCAGGTTTTGTAGGTCCATACCCTTCTGCTGCAGTTCCTCTTGAGTGAGTTTCTTGCTGCTCGAGAATGCCTTTCTGAATTCTGCCAGGAAGCGGCGGCGGTCAATCTTCACACCAGTCTCCTGCTCAATCTGCTGGATTGAGCCGAGAATTTGGAAACCATACTGGATGCCGCCCAGATAGCTGTTGTCGGCATTGGTGGTGTCGCGGTTGATAATCGATTCAAGACCTTTGAGGAATTCGTCTTTCTCGAACTTGCCAGCGTTGGCGCTGTCCTGGCTCACCATGTAGGCCAGATTTGCACCCATGCCGCTGCCAAACAGTGTGCTCACCGAGTCTTCGGCGGGGCTTGCCTTGGCGGCCTTCTTGTTGCAGCTCGCAAACGAGCCAATCATGAGTGCCACCACGAGCAGTGAAAAAATCTTTTTCATAATTTGCTTATAAGTAAGTGTTTATTTTAATAATTTATTTTGTCGGTTATTTGCCCACCTTTATGAGCTGCACGTCGAAGATGAGCGTGCTGTTGGGCTGGATGGGGCCTGTGCCGTGCACGCCATAGGCCAGTTCGCTGGGGATGAACAGACGCCAGGCAGCGCCCTCGCTCATCAGCTGCAGGCCTTCAACCCAGCCGGGAATCACCTGGCCCACTGCGAATGTGGCGGGCTCGCCGCGCTCCACCGAACTGTCGAACACGGTGCCGTCGATAAGGCGGCCGGTGTAGTGCACCGTCACCACATCGTTGGGGCCCGGCTTCTTGCCTGTGCCCTCTTTCACAATTTGATATTGCAGACCCGATTTGGTCACGTGCACGCCCTCTTGCTTGGCGTTTTGCTCAAGGAATTCCTTGCCGGCCTTGGCATTGTTTTCCTTGGCCTCCTGCTCAAGGTTGGTGAAGTATTCGGTCACCACCTGCTTGGCCTCGTCGTAGCTCATCTTTTTCTCGCCGTTGGCATACACGGCGCGCAGAGCGTCGGCAAAGTCGTCCACGTTGAGGCTTTTGATGCCCGAGCCCATGAAATTCTGGCCCATGCTCAGGCCAAGTGCATAGCTTAATTTGTCCATAATAGTTTGTTGCGGCCCCCACTGCGGTAGCGGTTTTCGGCCATATTCTGTGTTAAATTCGTTACTGCTTTTATATGTGTTTGTGGCTTAGTGGCAACCGCCGCTGCAACCCTCGCAGCCGCCCTCGCCGCAACTGCCGCCGCAGTTGCACGATGCGCCTTTGGGGTTCATTTCGTCGGGTGTGGCGTCGCGCACGGCCAGCACCTTGCCCGCATAGCGCACGCGCTCGCCGGCCAGCTGGTGGTTGAAGTCGATGGTCACCTTGTCGGGGGTGATCTCTTTCACAAAGCCGTCGATGCGGAATCCGTCGGCCGTCTGCATGGGCACCACTGCGCCTTCATACACGCGGTCGGTGTCAAACTCACCGTTGATGCAGAAGATGCTCTTGTCCAGCACCTGCACCATGTCGGGGTTCTTTTCGCCAAATGCGTCTTTGGGCTCAAGGGTGAAGTCGAAGCTGTCGCCCTCGGCCAGCCCGTTGATGGCGTTGGCAAAGCCGTCAATCATGCCCTTGTCGAGGCCGTAGACAAACGAGTCGGGGTGCTTGTCGGTGAACTTAAACACCGATGCGGCCTCGCCGCCATCGTCCACGGTGAATATCTCGTAGGCCAAATCCACATGCTTTCCAAATTTTATCTTGTCCATATAGCGTGATGTGTGTATGTCGTTCGTTTTTAATGAGTGAATAATAGTTTTGGGATACAAAGGTAGCAAAAAACTGCGAATAGCAGCGCAGTTGGCACATTTATAACGCTGTGCGCAGTGTGCTTTTACGCGTTTTTTCACTATTTTTGTGCCGCGTAATGGCCGCGGCATGGCGGCATGGACGCAAAATGCGTAATCATTCAACGAGTTAGCTATGACCATCAATCCGCTATTCATTCAGCAGCTGGGCGCATTGCTGCCGCCCGACGAGTGCAAGGCCCTTGCCGATGCCATCATTGGCAGCCAGCCCGAGGTGTCGGTGCGCGTCAACGCCCGCCGCGGTGCCGTGGTGCCCGCCGGCGTGCAGCGTGTGCCGTGGTGCGCCGAGGGCTTTTATGTGCCGGGACAGCGTCCGCAGTTCACCTTCGACACCGACTTCCAGTCGGGCCTTTACTACGTGCAAGACGCCTCGTCGATGTTCATATCCCACGTGTTGCGCTCGCTTTCAGGCGCTGCGCCGCTGCGCTATCTCGACCTGTGCGCCGCTCCCGGCGGCAAGACCACGGCTGCCATGAGTGCACTGCCCGAGGTGTCGCTGGTGGTGGCCAACGAGATAGTGCCGCTGCGTGCCCGTGTGCTGCGCGACAATGTGGCCCGCTGGGGCAGCGCCCACTGCCTGGTGAGCTGCAATGCTCCGCAGGCTTTCACCGGCCTGACACACTTCTTCGATGTGGTGGCGGCCGATGTTCCGTGCAGCGGTGAGGGCATGATGCGCAAAGACGCGACTGCGGCCGAGCAGTGGACTCCGCAGCTAGTGGAGCAGTGCGCTGCGCGGCAGCGCACAATAATCGACGATGTGTGGCCCGCGCTGCGGCCGGGCGGACTGCTCATATACAGCACCTGCACCTACAACCGCCAGGAAAACGAGCTGATGGTGGACTACATTGCCGACCGCTATGGCGCCGAGTCGGTGGCTGTGCCCGTCGAGCCGGGGTGGGGCATAAGGCAGGGCATCGGCACCAGTCACCACTGCTACCGCTTCATGCCACACCTCACGCGCGGCGAGGGCCTGTTTATGTGCGTGCTGCGCAAGCCGTCCGGCGAGCCGCTGCACCCGCTCAAGCCGCAAAAGCAGCGCGGAGGCAAGCAGCAGGCCAAGCCCGCCGCAGTGCCGGCCGAGGCCAGGCGGTGGCTCGATGCCCCAGGCGACTTTGCTTTTGCCACTGCGCCCGATGGCACTGTGGTGGCCTCGCCTTACAGCCGCCAGGCCGAGCTGGCCACGCTGCGGCAGCACCTCAACCTCATTCACAGCGGCACGGCAGTGGGCACCGTCAAGGGGCGCAAGTTCACCCCAAGCCACGAGCTGGCTCTGTCGCAACATCTGGCCAGCGGTGCGTTTCCCGAGGTGGAGGTCGACTACCCTACGGCCATAGCCTATCTGCGCGGCGAGTCGCTGGGCGCCATAGGCGGCAGCCGCGGCTACTGCCTGCTCACCCATCGAGGCCAGCCTCTGGGTTTTGTCAACAACCTCGGCACCCGGGCCAACAACTTGCTGCCCAAGACCCTGCGCATCATCAGCCACGCCATGCCAGCAGCCGAGCCTGCCGTGCTCCATAGTCCACTTTAGTGCCGCGCACACAGCCTTGCGCACATACATGTTTAACGTGCTGTAAATGCCACAAAACATGACAGTTGCCGTAATGGCTCAGCGTGCTGCGTCTGGCAGGCGTAGCCCCATCAGCCACTTCGAAAACTGCGAACCAAAAAGCATAAAAACTCAGGCACCAGCCCCAATTGGGACTGGCGCCTGTATACATTATTATATATGTGCGCACGCGGGCGTGCACATAATTGCCGTTAAGAGTCGATGGTGGCGTAGGTGGCGTTGTCTTCAATAAACTTGCGGCGCAGAGCCACATCCTCGCCCATAAGCATCGAGAACACGCGGTCGGCCTCGGCAGCGTCGCTTATGTTGACGCGCTTCAGCATGCGGCCCTCGGGGTCCATGGTGGTCTCCCACAGTTGCTCGGGGTTCATCTCACCCAAACCTTTGAATCGCTGCACCTTCACCTTGTTCTCCTCGCCATTGGCATACTTGTCGATGAACTGGCGCACCTGCATGTCGGTCCAGCAGTATTCCTGCGTTTGGCCCTTGATGGCGCGGTAGAGCGGAGGCGTGGCTATGTAGAGGTAGCCGTTTTCAATCACCGGACGCATGCGGCGGAAGAAGAACGTCATGAGCAGAGTGTCGATGTGCGCGCCATCGACATCGGCATCGGTCATGATGATGATGCGGTGGTAGCGCAGCTTGCTCAGGTTGGCCTCTTTGGGGTCGTCTTCGGTGCCTATGGTCACGCCCAGGGCGCGGAATATGTTCACCACCGATTCGCTTTCAAACACCTTGTGGTCCATGGCCTTCTCCACGTTTAGAATTTTGCCGCGCAGCGGCAATATGGCCTGGAACTCGCGGTTGCGGCCCTGCTTGGCCGATCCGCCTGCCGAGTCACCCTCCACCAGGAAGAGCTCGCTCTTGGCGGGATCCTTACACGAGCAGTCGGCCAGCTTGCCGGGCAGGCCACCGCCGCCCAGCGGACTCTTGCGCTGCACTTTGAGGCGTGCCGTCTGTGCCGCGTGGCGAGCCTGTGCGGCAAGAATTATCTTGTTGACGATTGTTTTTGCCTCGTTGGGGTGCTCCTCCAGGTAGTTGCCCAGAGCCTCGCGCACGGCTGTTTCCACAGCTCCTATGGCCTCGGTGTTTCCAAGCTTGGTCTTGGTTTGGCCCTCAAATTGGGGCTCAAGCACCTTAACCGACACCACCGCCGTCAGACCCTCGCGGAAGTCGTCCTTGGTGATGTCCACCTTCACCTTTTCGAGCATCTTGTTGTCGTCGGCATATTTCTTGAGCGTTGCGCCCAGGCCGCGGCGGAAGCCCGTGAGGTGCGTACCGCCCTCCACGGTGTTGATGTTGTTCACAAAGGAATATATGTTTTCGTTAAACGAGGTGTTGTAGGTCATTGCCACCTCCACGGGAATTCCGCCCTTGCTGCTGCTGATGTGAATCACATCCTTGATGAGCGGTTCCTTCGACGCGTCGATGTAGCGCACAAACTCGTCGAGACCCGTTTTGGAGAAGTACACCTCCTTGTGGGGCTCGCCCTTGTCGTCCTTGTCGCGCAAGTCGGTGAGGCTCAGACGCACGCCGGCGTTCAGATATGCCAGGTCGCGCAGGCGGTTGGACAGCAGCGCGTATTCATACACCGTGACGTCGAATGTCGATGCGTCGGGGTGGAATTTGATGGTGGTGCCGTGCTCGTCGGTGTCGCCTATCACCTGCACATCGCAGGTGGGCTTGCCATAGGCATACTCTTGCATATACACCTTGCCGCCGCGGCGCACCTCGGCGCGCAGATAGTCGCTGAGCGCGTTCACACACGACACGCCCACACCATGCAGACCGCCCGACACCTTGTAGGAGCCTTTGTCAAACTTACCGCCGGCGTGCAACACCGTCAGCACCACCTCGAGGGCCGACTTGTGCAACTTCTCGTGCATGTCCACCGGAATGCCGCGGCCGTTGTCCTTCACTGTTATCGAGTTGTCCTCGCCTATGGTGACTTCTATGTCGTTGCAGAATCCTGCCAGAGCCTCATCGATGGAGTTGTCCACCACCTCACTCACCAAATGGTGCAGACCTTTGACGTGGGTATCGCCAATATACATGGCCGGACGCTTGCGCACGGCCTCCAAGCCCTCAAGCACCTGAATGTTGTTCGCTGAGTACTTTTTCTCTTCTTGTTGTTCTATTAAATCTTCTGCCATAAAACTGACTTTTTCATGCCGTGAAAAACCACCCTCGTCGCGCCATTTAAGGCCCCTTGAACCGGTTTTTTCATACCACGGGCTAATAACATACAAAAATACGAAATTTCTTTCAAAAACCGAAAATTCCAGCCCCTAAAAAACACCAAATTTCACACGATGGTCCACACGAAAGCACAGATGCCGCTGACTGGGTTGCACGGGACGGGCAAAAGCGTTAACTTTGTGTGGCCGCATGCGCGCGGGCGGATGCGGCCGTTTTTCTTTACACATACTACTTTTAATAAATGAAACTTACAATGAGAAAATCACTGCTACTGGCCGCACTGCTGCTCACCGCGGTGAGCGCCGCCGCTGGAATGCGCGACGACATCAAGGCCAACGCACGGCTCAGCGCCAACAACTATTATGCCTATCCCGACAAGAATCTGCCCAAACTCACCCCGGCTCCGGCCGGCTACGAGCCTTTCTTTATGAACCACTATGGCCGCCACGGCAGCCGCTGGCTCATAAGCAAGAGCCAGTATGGCTTCCCGATAAGCCAGCTCGAGAAGGCTGCAAGCCAGGGTAAGCTCACCAAGCGCGGCCAGCAGGTGCTCGACACGCTGCGAATGGTGCGCAAGGCTTCGCACTTGCGTCTGGGCGAGCTTAGCGACATCGGTGCCGAGCAGCACCAGGGCATAGCCGCACGCATGATGCGCAACTTCCCTGAGGTGTTTGCCGGCGATGCACCCGTCGATGCCAAGTCGACTATCATAATCCGCTGCATACTGTCGATGCAAAACGAAACCGACCAGCTGAAGGCTCTTAACCCGCGCCTGCGCATCACCACCGACGCCAGCGAGCACGACATGTATTACATGAACTACACCGACACGGTGATTCCCGCTCTGCGCGAAGCCGCCATGCCGCAGGTCGAGAAGTTTGGCGACAAGCACCTCGACCCCTCGCACATGCTTAAGGTGCTTTTCACCGACCAGAAGTGGGCCCGCGACAGCATTGACGGACGCAAGCTGCTGACGCGCCTATTTGATGTGACGGGCAACATGCAGAGCCACCACCAGTTTGAGAACGTGAACTTCTACGACCTGTTCTCGGCCGACGACCGATACAACGTGTGGGCCTACAACAATGCCCGCTGGTATGTGCTCTCGGGCGAGACTCCGCTCACCCGCTGCCGTGTGGACTACAACCAGGCCAACCTGCTGCGCGACTTCATCAAGGCCGCTGACCGCGGCATAGCCCTGGGCCGCAACAGCGCCACCCTGCGCTTCGGCCACGAGAGCGTGCTGCTGCCGCTGGCATGCCTCATGGGCATCAATGGCGCCGACTACCGCACCACCGACCTTGAGACGCTGGCCGACCACTGGCAGAGCAACAAGATATTTCCCATGGCATGCAACATTCAAATGGTGTATTACCGCAAGAAGGGCAGCGACGACGTGCTGGTGAAGGTGCTGCTCAACGAGCACGAGGCCACACTGCCCGTGAAGACTGATGTGGCCCCATACTACCACTGGAGCGATGTGCGCGCCTACTTTGAAAACAAACTGGCCCAGCAGCCCAAGCCATGATGCTAAAATTCAGCAACAATATGACTAAACTTGTGCAACGCTTTGCCATGGCGGCATTCACTGCCGCCGTGGCGCTGACAGCCACAGCCGCCACTCCGCGCCAGGAGATTGCCGCAGTGCCCGGCCGTGCGGCCAGCAACCACTTCGCCTATCCCTATCCGGCGCTGGAACTGCCACGCTTGTCGGCCGCACCCAAGGGCTACGAGCCGTTCTACATCGACCATTATGGCCGCCACGGCAGTCGCTGGCTCACAAGCAAGAAGAGCTATAACCGCCCAGTGGCCCAGCTTGAGCTGGCCGCTCGCCACGGTGCACTCACCCCTGTGGGCCGTGCCCTGCTCGACACCCTGCGCATGGTGGCCGATGCCGCCCGCGGGCGCATAGGTGAGCTCACCGACATTGGTGCCGAGCAACATCAGGGCATAGCCACGCGCATGGTGCGCAACTTCCCTGAGGTGTTCAGTGGCGACGCGCGCATCGACGCACGCTCGACCACAGTGATACGCTGCATTCTGTCGATGCAAAACGAGACTATGACTCTGCGAGGCCTTAATCCGCGTCTGCGCGTCACCACCGACGCCAGCCTGCACGATATGCACTATCTGGGCTGGGGACGGGGCGAGGACACCTGCGCCAATGCGCTGCACGAGCGCATGCGCCGCCTCACCGACAGTGTGGAGCGCGCCTTGCTGCACCCCGCGCGCTTTGCCGCCTCGCTGATAGCCGACCGGCAGCTGCTGCGCGACAGCATCGACCAGCTGCGGCTAATGGCCGACGTGTTCGACGTGGCCGGTTCGCTCCAGGGCCACAAGGCCTACCGTGGCATCGACCTCTACAAGCTGTTCACCGCCGATGAGGTATATGACCTGTGGCGCAACAACAACATCTACTGGTATGTGCAGTGGGCCAATGCTCCGCAGACGGGCAACCGCATGCCCTACATCGAGCGCGCCCTGCTGGCCAACATGCTCTCGAGCGCCGACAGCGCCCTGGCCACAGGTCAGCGCGGAGCGTCGCTGCGTTTTGGCCACGAGACCTGCCTGCTGCCGCTGGCCTGCCTCATGGAGCTTGACAGCGTGAACTACTCTTGCCGCGACCTGAGCACACTGGCCGACCACTGGCAGAACTACAACATCTTCCCCAAGGGTTGCAACATTCAAATGGTGTTTTACCGCCGCACCGGAGCACGGCCGCCCTACAATGCAGGCGATGTGCTGGTGAAGGTGCTGCTCAACGAGCACGAGGCCACACTGCCCGTGAAGGCGGTGAGCGGCCCGTACTACCGCTGGAGCGATGTGCGCGCCTACTACGAGCGCAAACTGAGCAGGCGCATCGACTGGACTGACTGACGCGATGACAACGCAACCATAGGTGCGGGGTGCACTCACCAAGATTATGTGAGTGCACCCCGCACTGCATTTTTTTGTTGCTGATGTGGCTGGCAACAGCGGCTGCAATCGTTTTTACCGATAGCAAAAAGCTGCGATGCCCCATGAATTGGTGCGCAATTGGTGTTTTAAGCCCACAAGCTTTGAAAAGCGGTTTTTTATCATTAATTTTGTCTATAGCAAAGGCGACATTCAATCGTGAATCTCATTTGCCGCTATCGAAACAAACCATTACCAGCGTTATGCTTCGGCAGTGTAATGGCAGTAACTTCGCAAGCGAAAAAAGGGAAACAAAATATAAAAGCGATTGAATTATGACAGATGTAAGGACTTTATGGATTTTGATTGTCGGTCTCACAATTGTGGGATTAATGCTGCGCGAGATTTACCGCTTCGGGCACAAGCACGGCAACATGAAGGCGATTGAATACGACGACGAGTCTGTGCTCTTCGTCGACGACGATGCCATCGAAAGCGATGACTAAGCCGCTGTGAAGCCGCACCTTTGCGTCTGCAAGCTGCCTCCCGTAAAGTGAGTGGGGCAGGGCAGTGATAAAAACTGCAAAAAAAAGTAAAGCAACAGCAAGCACTATGGAACTACGGCAACTGCGTTATTTCTTGAAAACGGCCGAGCTACTCAATTTTTCTGAGGCAGCCCGGTCGCTTTGTGTTACACAAAGCACCCTGTCACAGCAAATCAAGCAACTCGAAAACGAATTTGGCGTGCAGCTGTTCGACCGCAACAGCCACGAGGTGCGCCTCACCGAAAGCGGTCAGGAACTGCTGCCCTTTGCAGCCAAGACCCTCTCGGCCAGCGAGGCGTGCAGCCAGCACATGCTCGACCTGAAAAACATTGTGGCCGGCACGCTTAAGATAGGCGTCACCTACTCGTTCAGCCCCATGCTCAGCGAGACTCTGCTCACATTCATCAAGCAGTATCCCAGCATAAAGCTGCGCATATTCTACAACCCCATGGAGGAGCTGCTGCTGATGCTTGAAAAGCGCGAAATCGACTTTGTGCTGGCCTTCAAGCCCGCGCGCCACCATCCGCACATCGAGTCGCACGTGCTGTTTGAAAACCACCTGTCGGTGATTGTGGCCAAAAACCACCCGCTTGCCGCACGCGACAAAATATCGCTCACCGAGCTGCAAAACTACGACTTGGTGCTGCCAAGCCGCGGCCTTCAGGCACGCAATGCGTTCGAAAAAATGATTCAGGGCAAGGATCTCGACTTTAAGACCAACATCGAGCTCAACGAGGTGAACATACTGCTCAAGGTGATTCGCGAGGGGCGGCTTGCCACCATACTAAGCGAGGCCTCTATAATGGGTGAGAGCGGTGTGGCGGCCGTGCGCCTTGATGTGCCCAGCGAGGAAAACACCATGGAGGGCTGCATACATGTGCTCAAAGACAGCTACATCAAGAATTCGGCGCGCGAATTCATGCGCATGCTGTGCGACAGCGACTCGATTCGCCTGCGCGCCTATGAGTGGATCGACTGAGAAGTTACTATATATTTTTAAGCATAAAGCAAGCGGGTGGATGCCACAATATCAACAATGTGCATCCACCCGCCTTTTTGTATGAATCACTGGCCGTGCGCCATGGGCGGTCACCATGAACCTCCGGCTCCGCCGCCGCCAAAGCTGCCGCCGCCAAAGCCGCCGAATCCGCCGCCAAGGCCGCTTCCGCCCGACGACCACGACGAGCCGCCGCTGCCAAAACTGCCGCCGTAGAATGTGGGGCCTATTGTGTAGCCGCCGTTGCCTCCGCCCGACTTGCGGCCAAAGGCCAGCACGCCGCCAACAATCATTATCAGCAGAAACACGCCTATGCCAATCCAGAAGTCGGCTTCGCTTAATTTGTCCTGTGCCTCCTCAAATGAATACTCGCCGGCGGCCACAGGCATGATTATGTGCAGTGCATCCCAAATGCCAGCCGAGTAGTCGCCCGCTTTAAACTGCGGAATCATTTGCCGGGTCACAATCTCGTGGCAGGCCGCGTCGGGCAGCGCGCCCTCAAGGCCGTAGCCGGTGGCAATGAACACCTCGCCCGAGCCCGAACCGTCGGTTGGCTTGGGTTTTACCAGAATCACAAGCCCGTTGCTGTATTCCTTTTGGCCCACGCCCCAGGTTTCGCCTATTTGCTGCGCCATTTCGGCCTTGTCCATGCCTCCGAAGTCGGCCATGGTCACCACCACTATGTGGTTGCTCGTGCGTCGGGCAAAAGCCTCAAGGGTGTCTTCCATAGCCGCTGCGTCGGCAATGATGCCGGCGTAGTCGTTCACCAGCCGCGGCGGGTTGGGCTTTTCTGGCACCTGTGCCGCAGCTGGCACTGCAGCGCATATGGCCAGAGCCATTGCGGCTATCCACAGTCCGAGCCTTGCTTTAATTGTTGTCACTGTTGTCGTCATAAGTGATTTGGTTGCTCAATTCATTGTTGTCCACCTCATCGGGCGGAAAATACTGCCTCAGGCTGCTGCCAATTTCAGCCACCACGCGGCACAGCCCGTCGGCGGCGCGGCCCTGCGACAGGTAGGACGCAAGAGTGTCTTTTTCGCTGTTCCAGAAGCCGCTGGGCACGGCGTCGTTGATGCCGCAGTCGCCAATTATGGCAAACCGGCGCGACTCGTAGGCCACCAGCACCAACACGGCGTTGCGCCGCAGGGTGCGGTACAGTCCCAGGCGATTAAACACCCGTTCGGCAGCCTTCACGGGGTCGGCCTTGCAGCGGCGTGTCACATGCACGCAAATTTCGCCCGAGGTGTAGCGCTCGGCTGCCTCGATGGCCTGCTCGATGCGCCGCTGCTCGTCGGCGCTAAGGAAATCGGTGAGTGCCATATGTGCGGGTGCTGTTAGTCGAAACTCACGGTGGGAGCCTTGTCGGCGCCAGCCTGAGCTTCGAAATATGCCTTGCTTTCAAATCCGAACGCTCCTGCCAGCATGCTTGCCGGGAAGCGCTTGATGGACACGTTGTAGTCCTGCGCCACGGTGTTAAACTTGTTGCGCTCCACCGCTATGCGGTTTTCAGTGCCCTCGAGCTGTGCCTGCAGGGTCTGGAAATTGGTGTTGGCCTTGAGGTCGGGATATGCCTCGTGCACTGCCAGCAGACGCGACAGCGCATTGCCAAGCTGGCCTTGTGCCTGCTGGAACTGCTTTAGCGAGGCCTCGTCGAGTTTCGATGGGTCGATGTGGATTTGTGTGGCTTTGGTGCGGGCCTCGGTCACGTCTTGCAGGGTTTGCTTCTCGTGCTTGGCATAGCCTTTCACGGTGGCCACCAGGTTGGGCACCAGGTCGGCGCGGCGCTGATACACGTTTTCCACTTGCGCCCATTGCGCTTCCACAGCCTGCTGCTTGGTCACAAGGCCGTTGTAGGTGCTCATCACCCATCCTGCCACAGCAAGCACCACCAGCACCACTGCGCCAATGGCCATAAGGCATCCTTTACTTTTCATAGCTGAAATCTGTTTGTTTTCTTGTGAATAATAAATTTGTTGTTTTTAATGTGTGCCACACTCGTTGTGGCTGCGCACGCTTGCGTGCTTACATGTGTGTATGCTGCAACAATTGTGCCAGCCAGCAGCGTGGTGCGATTCTATTCAATTTCCAAAATTAGGCACAAAAAGCCTGATATGCAATTTTTAACAAATTATAAATGTGAAAAATCGTTACAATCTTCTCTGTGTGGCGGCAAAAGATACATAAGTTAACCAAAAATGACAAAATCACCATTTTTTGCGCAGTTTAGAACACCGTGCCCTAACTTTGCACCCAGCTACAAGCGGTAAAAACATATATATAATTTTTCCATTTTTACTCTGAAGAATATGAAAAAAGCAACATTTATAGCAGCTGCCGCCCTGTGCGGCTTTGCGGCCCAGGCAGGTGGCATCCTCACCAACACCAACCAGAGCGCGGCCTTCCTGCGCATGGTGGCGCGCGGCGCCTCGCAGGAAATCGACGCCGTTTATTCCAACCCTGCCGGCACTGCATTCATGCCCGACGGCTGGCAACTGTCGGCCACCATACAGAGCGTGTATCAAACCCGCAACATCGAGTCGACTTTCGCCCTCTATCCCGAGGGCACTCGCACCTACGAGGGCAAGGCTTCGGTGCCTGCGCTGCCGTCGGTGTATGCCGCCTACAAGAAGGGCTCGTGGGGCATAAACGGATTCTTCGGCATTGTGGGTGGTGGCGGCAAGGCCTCGTTTGACGACGGCCTGCCCATGTTCGACTCCAAGGTGATGGCCGGCCTCTATGCGCAGAGCCACGGCACCATCACACCCGACAAATATGACATCAACTCGGCCGTGTCGGGTCGCCAATACATCTATGGAGCCCAGCTTGGCGCCAGCTACCGCATCAATGAGCACCTGGGTGTGTTTGCAGGCGGCCGCATGGCATACTTCTCGGGCAACTACAGCGGCTATGTTGAGGCCAGCCTGAAGTCGGCCGACCAGACTCTGCTCAACCTTGAGCTCGACTGCGACCAAAGCGGATGGGGCATCACCCCGATTCTGGGCATCAACTACAATGTGGCCGGTCTCACGCTGGCTGCGAAATATGAGTTCAAGACCAGTCTCAACATTGCAAACAAAACTAAGAAAAACAGCGACCCCGAGGGCGCACTGGCCGACTTCAAAGACGGTGTGAACACGCCCAGCGACATCCCGTCGATGCTCAGCGTGGCAGTGGGCTACAAATTCACTCCGCGCCTGCGTGCCACACTGGAATATCACTTCTACGACGACAAGCATGCCGGCATGGCTCATGTGGATGGCGGCACTGAGGGCAAGGAGAAGGCCCTGACCCACGGCACAAGCGAGTTTCTGGCCGGTGCCGAGTTTGACGTCAACAAGCTTATCACCGTCAGCGCCGGCGCCCAGCGCACCGACTACGGCTTGAGCGACGGATTCCAGACCAACACCGCCTTCTCGTGCGACAGCTGGAGCGTGGGTCTGGGTGCCGCTCTTAACCTCAGCAGCAAGGTGAAACTCAACGTGGGATACTTCTGGACCATGTATGACGACTACACCAAGAATGTGGCTGCTTCGGCCACTGGCGGCTACAACGGCACCACCATGGCAGGCAAGGACGTGTATTCGCGCACCAACAAGGTGTTTGGCGTGGGCGTTGACTACAAGTTCTAAATTGCGGCGCACACAAAAGATTATGCATCACATCAAATCATATATTGACAAGTAATTAAGACAATACTTTTCGTTCACTCACACACATTAGGTATTAACACACACTGGCCGGGCCGGACTCCGTGAGGAGTTCCGGCCCGGTTGCTTATAGTTGTAAATTGTTTTGTCCAGACGCTTGCCTTAGTGCATATGGCGGGCAAATTGAGACACCTGCCTTATGGACTGATTGTCTCCATTGTCTCCATTGTCGATATTTCTCTCGATATAATAGCCCATGGATGTAAAATGCGTTGATTGTTTGCTGCGAAGATGATAAAAAAGTGCTCAAATCCGAGAAAAAACTACCATAAATGATAGTGGAAGGCGGTGCAATGAAGCTTTGTGCAGAAAATGTTGGCAAATTGTAGTAATTTTGTGCTGGTTTAATAATGAGGAAGATCAACAAAACATACAACATAATGAAACAGATGATTACATTGGCCCTGTGCCTGCTGTGCGCACTGCGCATGATGGCAGTTCCGGCCGACCCAACACCCGTAACGGTGACGCAGCCCGACGGCTCGCAGCTGACCATCGCACTGCATGGCGATGAGTTTTACCACTTTACCACCACAGCCGACGGCTACACAGTGGTGCGCAGTCAGGCTGGCGGATACACCTATGCTGCGCTCGACGCTGCTGGTCGCCTCACAGCCACAACCACTATGGCCCACAATCCCGAGCAGCGCACCAAGGCTGAGCGTGCCCTCCTCGGCCAGACGGTTAAATACCTGAGGTCGGCGGCTGCTGTGGCCGATTCGCGCGCACGCCGCGCCAGCGTGCGGGGCAGCCACCGTATCAAGCCCATAGATTACAGTAAGTTCCGCGGACTGGTGGTTCTTGTCAACTTCAAGAACAAGAAGTTTAAGCGCAGCGATGCGGCCGATTTCTATAACAAAATGCTCAACCAGCCCAACTACAAGGGATACGTCAACGAAGACGGCACCGAGAACCCCTATGGCAAGTACACTGGCAGCGTGCGCGACTACTATTACGACAACTCAATGGGCAAGTTCGCCCCCCACTTCGATGTGGTGGGCCCCGTGGAGGTGGATTACGACAGCACCGACATGCATGGTTCCGGCACCGATGCGCGCAGCATCCTGGCCGAGGCTGTGGGCAAGCTCGGCTCAAGCGTCAACCTTGCCGACTATGACACCGACGGCGACGGCGTGGTCGACATGGTATACTTTATAGTGGCTGGCCACGGAGCCAACGTGAGCGGCAACGACGGCAACCTGCTGTGGCCGCACAAGTGGCAGTTTGTGAACCAGCGACAGGACAATAAGTGGCTTGGCCTGTATGCCTGCTCCACTGAGATGCAAGGCTCGCAAAAGACCGAGATTCTCGACGGCATTGGCACCATTTGCCACGAGTTCAGCCATGTGCTGGGCCTGCCCGACTTGTATGACACCAACTATGAGGTCGATGGACAAAGCAATGACCCCGGACCGT
Source organism: uncultured Muribaculaceae bacterium (assembly GCA_934667475.1). GTDB lineage: Bacteria > Bacteroidota > Bacteroidia > Bacteroidales > Muribaculaceae > Sodaliphilus. The sequence continues at coordinate 81,374 of CAKUMB010000005.1, forward strand.
GGGATGTGATGGCCAGCGGCAGCTACCTTAACCGCAGCCGCACCCCGTGTGGCTACTCGGCATGGGAGCGCTACACGCTGGGATTCATGAACCCCACGCGTATCGATGCCGACCAGACCTACACACTCAACCCCTTGAATACCGACAACGAAGCCTGCATACTGCCCTCGCTCGACAGCCGTGAGTTTTTCATGCTCGAAAACCGCCAGCGCCACGAGTGGGACGCCTATCTGCCATGGCACGGAATGATTGTGGTGCGCGTCGACAGCACCGAGGAGTGGGGCAACCGTGTCAACACTGACCCCAAACACAACCACTACGAGTTGCTGCGGGCCGGCGGCATCTATCGTGGCACGCTGACTGGTGACCCATTCCCAGGCACTTCGGGTGTGAGGTCAATCACCAGTTTCACCACCCCCAGCCTGTGTCAGTGGAATGGTGCGCAAAACCCGCGCGTCATCATCAACATTGCCGAAAACGATGGCGTCATCACATTCAACTCCCAGCGCACTTCCGAGCTGACGACGTATGTGGAGACGTTTGAGCAGATGGCCGAGGGTACAGCAGGCACGGGGGTTAAGGGCACATTTGGTGACATAGACTTCACCCGCTGCCAGGTGGCCGCACCCGACAGCGCCATGTGCCGCGGCAAGCATGCCGTGAAGATGGCCGTGCCGTCGGCCTTGGCATTCTCTATGCCAAAGTCAGCCAACGCTTATCTGTTGACGGCTTGTGTGTTCAACCAATCGTCGAGTGTGGCTAAATTCATGCTTGAATACATGTGCGATGGCGACACGGTGTGGACGCGCGACGTCAATTCCATTGAAATCGGCGCCAAAACCGATGGTCAGCTGCGTTGGTCATTGAGTCGGCAGGACCTGACGAAACTGCGCATAATGCAAGTGGCTGGCAGCCAGAAGGTGGGTACATATCTCGACGACATCACTGTGTATGGCACCGTGCCGGCTGGAATAGAGACCATAGCCGCCACAACCACCCCGAGCGGCTTTGCTGCGTCGCCATGCGGCCTTAATGTGCTGGTGACCGGGGCGGTGGCCGGCAGCCGCGTCACCCTGTATGCAATAAGCGGAGCCGTGGTGGGCACTGCCACTGCCGACGACGGCGGCCACGCCACCCTGCCGGCCCCGTCACGCGGATTCTATGTGGTGGCCAGTCAGGGCCAGGCCTCCAAAGTGCGCCTGTAATTCACAGGCGCTGCCGCCAAAATGCAGCTGAAATGCACGAGCGGCGGCAATTATTGGCAGCGCGGAGCAATGAATGTGACAAAAAAAGCGTAACTTTGCAGCCGCTATAAGTGTGCGCCACTTGTGGCGGTACAGCGGTTTGCCCCCGTAGTTCAACGGATAGAACGTGGGTTTCCTAAACCTAAGATCAGAGTTCGATTCTCTGCGGGGGTACAATTCTTTATAAGATAATCAACCAGCGCAAGCAAAAGGAGTAACAGGATACATGCGTAAAGTGAGTGCAGGCATAGTGGCTTACCGCTTTAGTGAAGGCGGCCACATCGAGGTGCTGCTCGGCCATCCGGGTGGCCCAGTGTGGGCACACCGCGACCGTGGCTGCTGGTCGATTCCCAAGGGAGAGTTCGATCCGCTTGAGGAGACTCCGCTCGATGCCGCCCGCCGCGAGTTTGCCGAGGAAACGGGCTACAGCGTTAACGGCAAGTTCATCGAGCTTGGTTCTGCACGGCTCAAAAGCGGTAAAGAGGTGTATGCCTTTGGACTGGAATGTGGCAATCTTGACGCGAGTCAAGCCCACAGCAACATGTTTGAAATGGAGTGGCCACCCCACTCTGGCCAGCATGTCAGTTTTCCGGAACTTGACAGAATAGGCTGGTTTGGCCTGGCCGAGGCGCTGATTAAGATTCTGCCTGGCCAGCAGCAGTTCATCAGCGAGCTCAAAGCCCGTCTTGAGGCCGGTGGCGGTGAGGCCTGAAATGCGTTGCGCCCCCGCGTGACGGCAGGTGCTATACGCAACTACACATATATATATTCTAACGCAATAACACAGAATTAAAAAATCACATACATTTTTAAGACATGAACGAGATTCTCGACAGCATAGCCAACTGGCTCGTGGAGGCAAGCGACTTCGTTTGCGGCTATCCAGAGTTTTTTCTGCTCATAGGCGGCGGACTGTTTTTATTCATCTACTCGGGTGCCGTGTCGATCAGGCGTCTGCCATGGTCGCTGCGTGCACTGCGTCAGAAGCAGGCCAAGCAAAGCGGTAAGGAGACAGGCCAGATAAGCTCGCTTCAGGCCCTGCTCAGCGCCATCGCGGCTACCGTGGGCATGGGCAACATTGCCGGTGTGGCCATCGCCCTCACCGTTGGCGGTCCCGGCGTGATATTCTGGATGTGGGTGAGCGCCATTGTGGGCATGTCCACCAAGTTTTTCGAGGGCACGCTGGCCATTCTCTACAAAGGCCGCGACGCCAATGGCGAGCCCCAGGGCGGCCCCATGTATATGATCATGCAGGGCCTCGGCCCCAAGTGGAAGCCCATGGCCTACGCCTTTGCCATATTCGGCCTTGTGGGCACGCTGTGCTTTATGCAGGCCAACCAGCTTGTGGAGTCGGTGACCACAGTGTTCACAACACCGGCCGGCATCGACAACACCGTGGGCCTGCGCTTTTTCATGGGAGTGGTGATAGTGCTCATTGTGGGCTCGGTGATTTTGGGCGGCATCAGCCGCATCGCCAAGTTGGCCACGCGCATTGTGCCAATCATGGTGGCGCTCTATATGCTGCTGGTGGTGGTGATAATGGTGCTCAACTACGACAAGCTGCCCGCCATATTCGCCTCGATATTCCGTGAGGCATTCAGCATGAAGGCTGGCTTCGGGGCCTTTGCCTTTGTTGCGCTCACCGGCGCACGCCGCGCCGCCTACGTCAACGAGGCCGGTATTGGTACAGCCTCGATGATGCACGGAGCCTCGCGCAACACCGACCCCATCAAGGAGGGCCTTATTGCCATGATAGCCCCGCTCATCGACTCGGGCGTGGTGTGCACACTCACGGCCATCCCCATTCTCATTGCCGGCAACTACGCCGGCCTGGGCGGCGATGTGAAAGGCCTTTACGTGGCGCTTGGCTCGTTTGGCCAACTGCTGCCCGGAGTGGGGCAGTATCTGCTCATGGCCATTGTGTTTTTCTTCGCATTTTCCACCATGTTCTCCTACAGCTACTATGGCCAGAAGTGCTCCAACTTTCTTTTCGGTCCGAAATATGTGAAGTATTACAACTACTACTATCTGGTGATGATAATAGTGGCGGCAGTGATTCCGCTGAAGACGCTGGTGAGCGTAATGGACCTCTCGTTTGCCCTGATGGCGCTCTGCACCATGACCACCCTGATAGCCCTAAGCCCCAAAGTGAAGGCCCTGATGGCCGACTACTTCAAGAAATAACATGCCACCGCACGCCCCAGCGCGTGCGCTTAGCTTCATGCATAGCATATAGCCGCGGCCGCCAAAAGCAGTCGCGGCTTTTCATGTCTGGTTGGCCGGTTGTCGGGTTGAGGTGTGCCGAGGCACATACTTTATGCACCGGGCAGGCAGTCGGTGCATTTCCAGGCTTGGGCGTTTCGGAGAAATGGCATCGCTGTGTTGGTGAAACTCGTTTGAGCAACTATTTTATGTAATAATGGTAATTTTTTGTAAGTATATTTTGCATTTTGTAAAACAATTATTATATTTGCAATGAAAAGAATTGAAACTCATAACAAGGATAATTAAATTAAAAAAGTAAATTTTCTCATACTCTAAAAATGATTGCGGAGGCCGTTTTGTGAAAAACGGCCTCCGCTGCATATCGTCGTAGTGTGTGTGGTCAGATGGCGGGGTGGGGCGGCATGGCTATCTCGTCGAGCCACGCGCCGTTGCGGTAGTGGCACAAGTCCACATAGGCGTCGATGCCCGGAATTATGCCCGACTGTGAAAACTGCCACACGGTGTAGCTGCCGTTCCAACTCACTTCGGGCTCTTGGTCGTTGTATCGGCCTATATACAGCGGGTAGCTGTTGAACGACGGGGCCAGCCAGCGGTTGTAGAATGCCATGGTGCTGTATATCATGGGCTGCACCCCGTAGTGCTCCTTCACCAGGCGGGCAAATGCGGCTACACTGTCCACCAGCTGGTTGCGGCTCCAATTGCCGCGGTGCTCCACATCAATCATCGGTATCAGGTCCTGGCTGCTGAGCGCGGCCAGATTGCTGAAGTTGCGAAACTGTGCGCTCACACTCGAAGTGGTGGTGAAGTAGTGGTAGCTGCCCACCAGCAGACCGTGGCGGCGCGCCATGGTCACGTTGTAGCCGTAGTGTGGCGAGCTGTAGGTGGCGCCCTCGGTGGCTTTGATATAAACAAAGCGTATCGACTTGTCGGCCGTCACCTTGCCCCAGTCGATGTCGCCCTGGTGGCTCGAGATGTCGATGCCGTCGTAGGGTGCAGTGGTGTCGCGCGGGGCAATGTGCACCGCCGCCGCAGTGGTAGGCTGGCTGCGGCGGCCGCACGATGCGGTAGCCGTCACTGCCAGCGCCAGCGCCGTCAGCGCCGCGCAGTGCAGTTGTGTGGTGTGCCTGCTGTGGTGGTTCATTGCTCTATTGTGCTGTGTGGGTGTGTGTCTGGCCTTGCCCGCCGCGTGCCGTCAGCGCTTGCGCGTGGGCATATACAGGTCGTCGTCGTTGTCGGCCGAACTTTGGTTTCTTCTCTTCGTGCTGTTGCCCTGCTTATGTGCGGCCTTCAGTGCGGCTTGCTGCTGCTGGGCGCGGCGCTGCAGCTCGGCTTGGTGCTTTTGCTCCTTTTCGCGCTGCTTGCGCTCCTTCTCTTTGCGCTTGGCCTCTTCTTTGGCTTTTTTCTGTGCCTCCTTTTGGGCGCGCTCCCAGGCCTCGCGGTCGAGTTTGGCTTTTTTTTCCAGCTCTTTCTGCTTTTCGCGCTCTTTTTTTTCCAGTTTCTTCTTCTGCTTCTCGGTGAGCGGCACGGGCTGCTGCGCCGCCTGCACCCTGCGCTGCTTGGGCTCGGGCACACGTGTGGGCGGAGCCACGCTGCGCCGGCGGCCGGCGGGAGTGCCCTTCTTCATGAGAATGTCTTTCAGACCGCAACCGGTGTTGAAGCGGCACAGGTCCACATAGGCGTCGATGCCCTGTATGCGGCCGCGCTCGCTAAACTGCCACAGTATCCACTTGGCACCATGGGTGAGCTGCGGGCGGCTCTTGGAGTAGCGCGCTATAAACAGCGGATATTTGGCAAAGTCGGGAGCCAGATAGGAGTTGAAAAACGAGCTGCTGGTGTATATCATAGGGCGGCAGCCGTAGTACTGCTCCAGCAGGTCGGCAAACAGCTTCACGCTGTCGCGCAGCTGCTGGTTGGTCCACCCGCGGCGGTACTCCACATCGAGCAGCGGCACCAGGTCTTGCTCCTCTTTTTTCACCACGCTTATGAAGTTTTCAAACTGGCTGCGTATCGACGAGCCGGTGCGCAAAAAGTGGTAGCTGCCTACGCGCACACCATAGCGGCGCGCGTTCTCTATGTTTTGGCGGTAGTGCCGCGATGTGAATGTGGCGCCCTCTGTGGCCTTGACATACACAAACTTTATATTCTTGTCGGCGGCGGTGGTGCTCCAGTCGATGTCTTTCTGATAGCTCGACACATCGATGCCGTCGTACACCAGAGTATGGTCGTTGCGGTACAGCTGGTCGTCCTCAATGTCGATTTGCTTTGGGGCGGCTGTTGCGACGGCAGCAACCGCGGCCACTGCCGCAACTGCTGCGAGCCTCACCTTATGTAGTAACGAAGTTTTCAAAACCCAATAGAAAATATATGCTGTAAAAGCCCTGGCTTGCGCGCTGATGCGCAGTCAAGGCACCCAATCACACAAAGATAATAATTTATTCGCAAAAATGCGCTGGCGGTGTGCATTTGTTGGCACTTTTTTAGCATTTTGGCGGCAACTGGCGGCATGCGCAAAAAAAAACGGCCGGACAAGGTTAGGCAATCCGACCGCAAATAACCAACAAACTTAATAATTTATGATACGTCAATCAAAGGCTAATCAGCTGTAGTTAATTACTTATATGCAAATATACGCTTAAATTCGTGATGGGCGCAACATGCAATCGACAAATCAGCCATTTTTAACGACTAAATGGGCCAGTGGCGCATGCACCACAGCAGTGCAGGCCGTCCGGCATACGACAGGGCTATGCCGGCCTTGTTTTTAAGCCTCACCCGGCGGTCGGCCAGGCAGCCGAGCCGCAGTTGCTTTATCACCCTCCAGCACCGGTCGGCCAGTGGCTTGTATTCGGGCTGCTCCACAGGGGCTATGCGCAGCATGTTGAAGTGCGCGCTCAGGCGCCGGCTCTGCACTGCGGCCACATATTGCGGAGCTTCGGCGCGCACTTGCTGCAGCAGCCGGTCGAGGATGTTGAGCACGTCGGTGCGCCGCGGTGTGAAGTGCCCCGTGATGCTGGCTTCGCGCTGTGTGTAGCAGTAGGTGCAGGCCTCGGTGTGCGTCACCTTGTGCACTTGTCGCAGCAGTGGGTAGATTATGGCCAGGTCTTCATATAGCAGGCCTTTGGGAAACCGCAGCCGCTCGAACAGCCGCCTTTTAAGCAGCCGTCCGCAGGCCGAGCACGACAGCGTGCGCTGATACAGCACGTCGGCTATGGCCTCGCTCTGCGTGAAGCTCACCGAGCGGGCCGCGGGACCGGTGGTTGCGTTAATGCTGCTGCCGTCGTCGCCTTCGGCCACGCGCGCCTGCCTGCCCTCCACCACGTCGGCCCCTGTGGCCAGCATCAGTGTTAGCATTGTGCCGATGGCGCCAGGCGGCAGAAAGTCGTCGCTGTCGACAAAGGTCACAATGGGGCCGTTGGCGGAGTCGAGTCCGGCGTTGCGCGCGTCCGACAGACCTCCGTTGGCCTTGTGAATCACCCTTGTCCTGCGGTTGGAGGCGGCAATGGCGTCGCACAGCTCGCTTGTGCCGTCGGTGCTGCCGTCGTCCACCATTATAACCTCAAGGTTGACGTTGGCTTGGCCTGCGATGCTGTCGATGCAGCGCCGCAGGTAGGGCCTCACGTTGTAGCACGGCACTATCACCGAAATCAGCGAGCCGGTGTACAGATGGTCGGGGTCGGTTGGTGAAATCATTACATTCTGGTTTTAATGCAAATATACGCCTTTTTGCCGTGATAGCCGCTTTCAAGTGGACGAATGCGGCTTTTTTGAGCGACGGCAGGCTTGCAGGTGACTGGCGGTTTTGCTATCTTTGGCATGGTTGAGCGGCCTCCGAGTGGTTGCCGCGCCATTAAAATTCAGGAGGACTATGTTATGAAAAACTTAGTGGTGATTACCGGCGCCGGAATCAGTGCCGAGAGTGGGTTGTCGACGTTCCGCGATGCGGGCGGCCTATGGGAGCAATATCCCGTGATGGAGGTGGCCAGCCACGATGGCTTTGTGCGCAATCCGCCGCTTATCCACAAGTTCTACAACGGCTTGCGCCACAAGCTGCTGAAGGCCGCCCCCAGTGGGGCACACACCATGATAGCTGGGCTTGAAGGGCGGTATGACGTGAACGTGATTACGCAAAATGTCGACGACCTGCACGAGCGTGCCGGGTCGACCCACGTGCTGCACCTGCATGGCGAACTTATGAAGGTGCGCTCGATGACCGTGGAAAGCCGCGTCTACACTCTGCCGTGCGCCGACCTCAGCGACAAGGGCCTCGACACCACGGTCGACACCACCGACCCCTTTGGCGACCACGTGCGCCCGCACATTGTGTTTTTCGGCGAAAGTGTGCCCGAGTTCGAACCCGCTGTGGAAATTGTGCGCAAGGCCGACATTGTGGTGGTGATAGGCACATCGCTTGTGGTGTATCCGGCAGCGGCGCTGCTCAACTATGCCCGCCCCGAGGCCGAACTCTACTACATCGACCCCAACCCGGCTGCCGTGCCAGAACGCGTGCATGTGATAGCCAAAACGGCCACCGCAGGCGTCACCGATTTGCTGCCGATGCTCAAGTGAAATTCAGCTGAAGTTTAGCGGAACAGGCGGCCCACCACCGGCAGGCGCCGCAGCATGGCGCCCATGTGCTCGCGCTTGAACACCACCGCGCAGAACACCAGCAGCAGCACGGTGCGCACTGCCGTGGGCGTCCAGCGTCCAGGCATTGGCGTCAGCGTCATGGCGGCAAACAGCACTGCCGCCAGGGCCACATACAGCCCTATGTCTTTAAGCGGATAGCTGATGGGGTAGTGGCGCTGGCCCACAAAGTAGCTCAGCACCATGGCCGTGCCGTAGCCCGCAAATCCGGCCCAGGCGCAGGCCATGTAGCCGTAGGTGGGCACAAACAGCACGTTGATGGCGATTAGCACAGCGCAGCCCACACCCGAGAAATACGCGCCCCAAATGGTCTTGTCGATAAGCTTATACCAGAACGAGAGGTTGAAGTATATACCCATCATAATCTCGGCCGCCATCACAATGGGCACCACCTTCAGGCCGCTCCAGTAGTCGGGGGCAATGATGTGCTTCAGCACGTCGATCCACGCCATCACGGCCAGGAAGGCCAGCAGGGTGAACACTATGAAGTATTTCATGGCCTCGGCATAGGTCTCGCGGTTGTCGCGGTCTTTGGCCTTGCCAAACACAAACGGCTCGTAGGCATAGCGGAAGGCCTGCGTTATCATTGCCATAATCATGGCTATCTTGCTGGCGGCGCCATATATGCCCAGCTGCTGGGTCTCGCCTCCGCGCTTGTAGAGGAACGGAAACATGATTTTGTCGGCCGTCTGGTTGAGGATGCCGGCTATGCCCAGCACCAGTATGGGCCAGCTGTAGCCCAGCATGCGCCGCAGCAGCGGCCAGCTGAAGCTGCCGCGCGCCTCGGCCAGCTCGCGCCAGAAGAAGAAGGTGATGGCGCCCGTGCACACAAGGTTCAGATAGAAGGCGTAGCCCACGCCCACTGTGGGGTCGTAGATTGCCCCCACCGCGTCGGGGTGGGCCTTGTAGAGGGCCGGCAGCACAAGGTAGTAAAGCAGGTTGAGCGCGATGTTCAGAAATATGAACAGCAGCTTGAGTGCGGCAAACTTGATGGGGCGCTTCTTGTAGCGCAGGTAGGCAAACGGGATTGCCTGAAATGCGTCGAGGGCCACCACCGCGGCCATCACACCTATGTAGCTGGGGTGGTCGGCATAGCCCATGGCCCCGGCCACCCAGGGCAGGAAGCCCAGCACGGCGGCCACAAAGGCAAGCGAGGTGGTGCCCACGGCCACCAGTGTGGTGGTGTACACCGTTTGCGGGTTTTCGCCGGTCTTGTTGGCAAAGCGGAAAAAGGTGGTCTCCATGCCATAGGTGAGTATCACCAGCAGCAGGGCCGTGTAGGAATACACGTTGGTAATCACGCCGTAGCCGCCCGATGCGGCCGAGAGGCTTGCGGTGTAGAGCGGCACCAGCAGGTAGTTTAGAAACCGGCCCACTATGCTGCTCATGCCATATATTGCAGTGTCTTTAGCTAACGATTTTAAATTTGCAGCCATTGTCCTTGTTTAGTCTTGAATTTGTGTGAATGCCACGCACCTGGTGTGAGGCGGTGTGTCAGAATAGCGACATCGTCTTGCTCTGGCGCTGCCGCTTCAGGTGGGTATAGGCCAGGTCGGTGACCTCGCGGCCCCGCGGGGTGCGGTTGATGAACCCCTCCTTTATTAGAAAGGGCTCATACACCTCCTCCACAGTGCCGGGGTCTTCGCTCAGTGCGGTGGCTATGGTGGTGATGCCCACAGGGCCGCCGCCAAACTTGTCGATCATGGTGAGCAGAATCTTGTTGTCAATCTCGTCGAGTCCGTATTTGTCGATGTTGAGGGCCTCGAGTGCATATCGCGCAATGGCGGTGTCGATTTTGCCCGACCCCTTCACCTGCGCGAAGTCGCGCACGCGGCGCAGCAGCGAGTTGGCAATGCGCGGGGTGCCGCGGCTGCGCAGCGCTATCTCGAGCGCGGCCTCGTCGGTGATGGGCACCGACATCAGTCTGGCCGAGCGCTTGATGATGTTCTCAAGCACGTCGTGGCCGTAATACTCCAGGTGGCAGTTGATGCCGAAGCGGGCGCGCAGCGGGCTGGTGAGCAGGCCGCTGCGTGTGGTGGCGCCAATCAGGGTGAACGGCGCCAGCGTCAGCTGCACCGAGCGTGCCCCCGGACCCTTGTCAATCATTATGTCGATGCGGTAGTCCTCCATGGCCGAGTACAGATACTCCTCCACCACGGGGCTCAGGCGGTGAATCTCGTCGATAAACAGCACATCGTTTTCCTCAAGCGACGTGAGTATGCCCGCCAGGTCGCCTGGCTTGTCGAGCACGGGGCCCGACGTCACCTTGAAGCCCACACCCAGCTCGTTGGCAATGATGTTGCTCAGCGTGGTTTTTCCAAGGCCCGGAGGGCCGTGGAAAAGGATGTGGTCGAGGGCCTCGCCGCGCATTTTGGCCGCCTGCACAAACACCTGCAGGTTGCCTATTATCTTCTCCTGCCCGGCGAAGTCCTGAAAGCGCACGGGGCGCAGCGCCTTCTCAAAGTCGCTGTCGCCCTTCACGCGCTCGTTGCGTATGTCGAATTCTTCGTCCATCAAAGTAAATAAGTGGTGTGTTACTGTGCGTCGGGGTAGGCCGCCTCGATGGGAATCTCGCGGTTGATGCTCTCGTCGAGTGAAATCAGCGTCTCGGTGGCGGTGACGCCCGGAATGTGCTGGATTTTGTCGTTGAGCAGCTCCATGAGGTGCTGGTTGTCGCGCGCATACAGCTTGAGCAGCAGTGTGTAGGGACCGGTGGTGAAGTGGCACTCCACTATCTCGTCGATCTTCTCAAATTCGGGCACCACGTTGCGATACATCGAGCCGCGTTCCAGCTTCACGCCTATGTAGGTGCAGGTGGCGAAACCCACCGATTTCGGGTCGACATGATAGCCCGAGCCCGTAATCACATGGGTGTCGATCATGCGCTGTATGCGCTGGTGAATAGCCGCGCGCGACACACCGCACTCCACAGCCACGTCTTTCGACGGTATGCGGGCGTTCTTCATCACTATTTTCAAAATCTTTTTGTCAAGATTGTCAATCTTTTCCATATTCTAAAATCGATGAATGTTTCCTATTGTTGCACTACTTTGTGCAAAAGTAGTCACTTTTTTCATAAAAAACGACAAAACGACAAAAAACATGCTGCGCAGTGCGCCGCTCCTTCGCTTTGCGCTTACACATGCGTGCTTTTTTGCCGCCTTGGCTATCCTTTTGCCAGTGCGGCAAACGAAAAGTGGCGGGGACCGACGCTCGGTCTCCGCCACCATTATGTGTTGTGCTGATTTGTGCTGTTGCTTAGAACACCACCTTCACTGCCTTGCCGCCCTGGCTCACGATGTAGAAGCCGTGGCCGCTGACGCTGAGCTGAGCCTGGCCGTCGACGGCGTTGACGCTCTGCACGAGCTGTCCGCCTGCGGTGTAGAGGTTCACTGCGCCGTCGGCAGCGCCGGTCACGATAGCGGTGTTGCCGCTCTTGGTCACCTTCAGACCTTCCGAGCCGTTGGCTGCGATGCTGTTCACACCGCTATACTCGTTGGCGTAGTAGATGGTGAAGTCGTCAAGATACACCTTTGCCGTCTGGCTGCCGGCGCGCTGGCTTACGCGCAGCAGGGCATTGGCGTTGTCAACCTTTATGTTCCACGACACTGTGGTGCCTTCGCTCTTGCCGGGCACTTCGGCCATGTCGGCGCCGGCCGATGTCTTCACCTGAGTCCAGGTCTTGCCAAAGTCGGTAGAGTATTCAAATATGAATTTGGCTGTGGTGCTGCTGGTGTTATACACGTTGAATGTCACTTTGGTCACATCTTTGCCTGTGCGTGTGGTGGTGGCCAGCTGGCTCGGCAGTGTCATGGCCACCGAGTGGGTGCCGTTGCACTTGCCGCTGCCCGGAGCGGTCACCCGGCAGCGGGTGAACGACCAGTTGCAGAAGTTGCCCTTCACGTTCTTCTCCGATGTGCTTGAGCCCACAGGCATCGACTCGAAGTCTTCAATCAGGCTCTTCACGTCGTCGGCCTTGAGGGCGTTGAAGGTGATCACGCCGTTGTTCTCGGCAATGTCGTTAATCACATATTGGCCCGAGTTGCCAAGCGGTGTGAAAAATCCGGGGTTGGTGTTGTTGGTGATGGTGGTCATGCCGGTTGTGCCTGGGAACGGGTCGCTGGCCAAAGCGCCGCTCTTACTGTTGCCAGCGCGCAGCAGCTCATAGCAGTTGCGGTTGGCGTAGGCGTTCACCATGTTGCTCACCCAATACACGGCGTTGGTCGAGTCGACGCGGGCCACCACCATGCCATGGCCTGGCAGGTAGGCGTCCCAGCCGGTGAGCTGGCGGTTCTCAATCAGAAAGTATTCCTTGTCCTTGTTGGTGTTGAGGCGGAGGGCCTCATTCGTTTGGATGCCGTTGAGGGTGTGGCTGCCCTCGGTCACCACCTTGGGTGTCATGAAGCCGGCTGCATAGCGGTCGTAGGCCGAGTAGGCGCACGGCGTGCGGCCGTAGTTCAGATAGCTGCCGCCCGACATCACGTCCCATTCGCCCGGGTCGTGGCTCTGGCCGTTGGTAGAGTAGTCGGTGTCGTAGAGGTCGGGCAGACCCAGCACGTGGGTGAACTCGTGGCATATGGTGCCGATTCCGTCGAATATGAGGGGACTCTCATAATACAGCTCGGTGGAGCAGGCATAGCGTCCCATGGCGTAGCCGCCAAGCGATGTGCCTGTCATTGAGCTTGCGTGCGGCCACACGCGGCTCGACGAGGCGTTGGTGTTCGAGCCTGTGCCGGCGAATATCACATAGAACATGTCCACCATGCGGTCGCCGTTGGCGTCATAGCGCGAGAAGTCGATGCCGTAGTTCTGGTAGGCTTTTTGCAGCGCGGCCCTGATTATGGTGCGCGCATTTTGTGTCTGCTTTGGGTCGTCGACCGAATAAGGCACGCTTATGGGGCCGTACACGTCAAACTGCGGGTCAAACTGGCCCATAGAGTTGTCGTAGAAGTAGTCGCGCACGCTGCCGGTGAATTTGCCGTATGCGTTTGCCGTGCCGTCTTCGTTGGTGAAGCCGGTGTAGCCGCGCTGGTTAATCATATTGTTGTAGAACGTGTTCAGGTCGCTGCGGCGGAACTTGCAGTCGTTGAACTCCACCAGCAGAATCAGGCCGCGGAACTTCTTGTAGTCGATGCTGGCCTTCTGCATCACTTCGTCGCGCGAGGCACGTGCCTTGCGTGCGGTGCTCATCGAGGCGCGGTCGATTAAATTCTTGCCAGTGGCCTGCAGCATTGCGGTCTCGGTGGCGGTGCGCTGCTGCGCGTCGCGCGCAATGGTGCTGCTGGCGGCCAGTTTGCCGTCCACCAGTTGGGCATAGGTGTAGTATCCCGCCTGGTTTTTCACAATTGTGTAGCCGTCGGCGGTAGTGACGAAGTTGTAATACTCGTCACCGTTGTTCTTGATTGTGAGCTGCGAGCCATCGGGCTGTGTCACTGTCACTGGGCGCGGGTCGGCCGGCACTGCCAGTGCCTGGAGTGCGGCCACTGTGGCCAAAGTGAGAGAAAGAAGTAATTTTCTCATGTTGGAGTTTAATTATAATATAATGTGTTGTTATTCGCTTGCCGCATGCGCTGCCACTCTGCATGGAGGCCTGCGCGCCGCACGCGCGTTGCTTATATCACTGATAGTTGATTGGCCGTAATGGGCCGCTTTAATATTTTGCGGCAAATATCTGAAAAAAAACACAATTCAGCAAGATTTGCGTGGCTAAAAGCGGCTTTATTAAGCATTATTGCACTTTGCGCGTCATTATGGCCTTGCGGAGCAGTTGACAGAACTCAACGGAATTCATATTTTTTTTGCAAAAAGTGGTGGAATGCGTTGCGGGTAAAAAAAATAGATTATCTTTGCACATATAATAGTCCTTACGGACTAAAGCGACCGACCTACGCAACGTAGCCTTTGGGCATGTGCCCATCACCATTGATGTCAAGAATCTGAAAAAACTGGCGTGAAAATAAAAGCAATCTTCACTCACACGGCACTCTTGCCCCACTGCCTGCTGGCATAAGGGCCAATTGTTCCTTTTCTAATTCGTTGGCAGCATGGCGCTGGCTGGCGGTCGGGAAGTAATCAGACAAATTGCTTCGCGAGAAGTCTCATATTATAAGGTTAATAATATTATTTAGGAGAATCGTCTCATGAAATGTTAATTATTGAATTGATGAAGGCCGCTTTGACTGAATAGCTGCGGCCTGGTAAAAGATGTTTTAAGGTTTATAAATTCAAGCGGCTTGTGCGTGAGCATGAGCCGCCTTTGCATATAGTGAGCCAGCCGCGGTGCGCTGGTGTTCCACGGCTGGCGGCCAATGGTTCCACGGCCGCAAGACGTGGCCTACATAGTTGAGGCACAATGTGGTGCGGCGGCCGTCTGAAGTTATTAACAATTAGGCCGACTTATCAACAATTCAGCCATTTTTAACTGAAAACTTGCCGATAGTTCAAACTAAAATCAATTCCTTTGCACCGCGTAAGAAAAAAATAAGAATCGCGATTTAATATTCGATTTTCATTCTGTGTATATGGGAAAGACAATTGCAATAGCTAACCAAAAGGGCGGTGTGGGCAAGACCACCACCGCAATCAACCTTGCAGCATCGCTCGCTGCCAGCCACAAGAAAGTGCTTCTGCTCGACGCCGACCCGCAGGCAAATGCCACTTCGGGCCTCGGGGTTGACCCGAGAAAGATGTCGTCGTCGATCTACGAGTGCCTTGTCGACGACTATCCGCTGCGTGGCTCGCAGGTGGCCACGTGCGTGAAAAACCTCGACTTGGTGGGCTCGCGCATCGACCTGGTGGGCGCCGAGCTGGAGCTAATCAACAAGCCCGACCGCGAAAACGTGCTGCGCCGTGCCATTGCCGAGGTGAAGGCCGACTACGACTATGTGCTTATCGACTGCAGCCCGTCGCTGGGCCTGATCACCGTGAACGCCCTCACCGCCGCCGACAGCGTGATAATACCTGTGCAGGCCGAGTATTTCGCCCTTGAGGGCATCAGCAAGCTGCTCAACACCATACGCATCATCAAGTCGAAGCTCAACCCGTCGCTCAAAATCGAGGGATTCCTGCTCACCATGTATGACGCGCGCCTGCGCCTGGCCAACCAGATATATGAGGAACTGAAAAGCCACTTTGGCGACATGGTGTTCAACACCGTGATTCCGCGCAACATCCGCCTAAGCGAGGCTCCGAGCCACGGTCTGCCGGCTCTGCTCTACGACCCTGCCAGCCGCGGTGCCACAAGCCACATCCAGCTGGCCAAGGAGCTGATTGGCAAAAACCGCGTCCCGCGCCCCGCGTCGGGCAGCCAGGCCTCGAAAGGAATAGCATAGAGAAATTTTTTTTCACTCACACACATTCAATCAAATCACCAATGACTAAATCACAGCATCGCAATGCACTGGGCCGCGGCCTCGACTCGCTAATCTCGATGGACGACATTCAGACGAGCGGCTCATCGGCTATCAACGAAATACGCATCGACCAAATATCGCCCAACCCCGACCAGCCTCGCACCACATTCGACGAGACGGCGCTTGAAGAACTCGCGTCGTCGATTCGCGAGCTGGGCATAATCCAGCCGCTGACGCTGCGCAGCACTGGCGCAAGCAGCTACCAGATAATATCGGGCGAGCGCCGCTACCGCGCCGCCAAGCTCGCCGGGCTCGACACCGTGCCCGCCTATGTGCGCACCGCCAACGACAGCGAGCTCACCGAGATGGCCCTGATTGAAAACATTCAGCGTGAAGACCTCAATGCAATCGAAATAGCACTCACGTTCCGCAAACTCATCGACCAGTACAACCTTACGCAAGAGCGCCTTAGTGAGCGCATTGGCAAGAAGCGCGCCACCATTGCCAACTTCCTGCGCCTGCTGCGCCTGCCGGCCGAAGTGCAGCTGGGCCTGCGCGACAAGCGGGTGGACATGGGCCACGCGCGCGCCCTGCTGAGTGTCGAAAAAGCTTCGCTACAGTTAAAATTATATAACGAGACACTTAAAAAAGGTTTATCGGTGCGCCAGGTCGAGCAGCTCGCAAAACACTACCAAGAACTCGAGCAGCAAAAGCAAAATGGCGAAGAGCCAAAGCCTAAGCGGCTGAATAGTAGCGATTACGACGTGCTTCGCAAGCACTTGTCGTCGTCGTTTGGCGTGAAGGTGGGCTTCACTTGCGACCTTAAGGGTAAAGGAAAAATAACATTCCCATTCAAAGACGAAGATGAATTGGAGAGAATTATTACTATCTTTGACAAAATAAAGAGTGACGCAAAGTAGTGTTTGCGCCACACTTGCTTTATTGATGCGCAATTCAGTGAAACAGCGAAACAGCATTAAGAACCTGATGACTGCGGGCATGGCCATGCTGCTGTGCCTGCTGCTGGCATTGCCTGTACCCGCCATTGCGCAAGAGGTGGCCACGCCGCCATCGCCCCGGGCCACTAAGACCGCCAAGGCCAAGCGCCACAAGCGCACGCCAGTGGTGGTGCCACAAGACCACAAGGGAGGCCTCAAGGCCGACTCAGTGGCGCGCCGCAGCACGGTGAAGGTGGTCGACATGGCCGGCGACACCATCCATTTCAGCTCCGTCGACTCGCTGGCAGGCGTTGAGGGTGTGGAAATCATAGCTCCGCCCCGCCAGGTGCCGCAGGCTGCCGGATTCGGAGCCGTCAAGGCGTTTAACCCCGACCCCACGAGGGCCCTGTGGATGTCGGTGCTTTGTCCCGGCTTGGGACAAATCTACAACCGCCGCTATTGGAAGCTGCCCATTGTGGTGGGAGCGTTTGTGGGACTGGGCTATGGCATGGCATGGAACAACCGCATGCTCAGCGACTACACCAAGGCCTACCGCGACGCCACCGACAACGACCCCAACACGCGCAGCTACATGAACTTCTACCCGCCCACCACCAACGAGAGCGACCTCGACATGGAGTGGCTGAAGAAGGCGCTGAAAAGCAAAAAGGACTACTACCGCCGCTACCGCGACATCTGCATATTCTCGATGGTTGGAGTGTATCTGCTGAGCATAGTCGACGCCTACGTCGACGCCTCGCTGGCGCACTTCGACGTGTCGCCCGACCTGAGCATGAGGCTCAAGCCGGCCGTAATCGAGCAGGCCACCACATCGCGGCTGCCGTCGGTGGGGCTGCAGTGCGCCATCAGTTTCTGATGCCGCCGCAGCGCCCGTTGAACGAAGAAAATATAATTCAGAAACCAATAGGAGAGAATAAGACATGCTAATAAACAAAAAGACGCTGCTGACGATTGCGATGCTGATGACGGCCGCCGCCACCACCCTGGCCCGCCCCGTGCCCAAGCATTCAATCCTCTCAATCAAGGAGACCATAACCGACTCCGCTATTGTGTATCCCGCCAGTTTCGAGACCGACACGCGCGAGATGATGAACAACTGGTATTTGCAGAACTACGCCATCCTCGACAAGGATGTGGAGAAGCGCTCGGCAGGCGATGTGAGCGACGCTGAATATGTGCGCCGCCTCAAGGCCATTCCCTCGGTCATCGAACTGCCCTTCAACCAAATCGTGCGCTCCTACATAGAGCGCTACATTAAGCGCAACCGCACCCTGGTGGAGCAGATGCTGGGTATGAGCCTCTACTATATGCCCATATTCGAGCAGGCTCTTGAAAAGGAAGGCCTGCCGCTTGAACTGAAATATGTGCCCGTTATTGAGTCGGCCCTCAACCCCAACGCCGTGTCGCCGGTGGGCGCCAGCGGCTTGTGGCAGTTTATGATAGGCACCGCCAAGGGCGTGGGCCTGGAGGTGAACTCGCTCGTTGACGAGCGCCGCGACCCCTACCGCTCGTCGGAGAAGGCTGCGGTATACTTCAAGCAGCTGCACGACATCTATGGCGACTGGTCGCTGGCCATCGCCGCCTACAACTGCGGCCCGGCCAATGTCAACAAGGCCATACGCCGCGCCGGAGTGGAGAGCAACCCCGACTTCTGGACCATCTACAACTATCTGCCGCGCGAAACCCGCGGCTATGTGCCCGCCTTCATCGCGGCCAACTATATAATGACCTATTTCAAGGAGCACAACATCAGCCCCTCGCTGGCCAAGAAGCCCATTGTGGTCGACACCGTGAGTGTGAGCCACCGCATCAACTTCAACCAGATTTCGAAGGTGCTCAACATACCGCTTGAGGAAATCCGTGTGCTCAATCCGCAATACCGCCACGATGTGATTCCGGGCGACGCCCGCCCCTACACGCTGGCGCTGCCCTCGCAGCAAATCTACAGTTTCATCCTCACCGAAGACAGCATTGCCAGCTACCGCCCCGACCTGTATGCGCAGCGCGAGGTGGTGGAGCCTGGCGGCGCAAGCCATAGTGTGGCGGCTGAGCAGGCGCAGCCTAGCCAGCAGCAACAGACGGTGTACCACAAGGTGCAGCGCGGCGAGAGCCTTGCCGGCATAGCGTTCTACTATGGCGTGTCGACCGACGAGATTCGCGCCCTTAACGGCATCAGCGGCACGCGTGTGCGCCGAGGCCAGGTGCTGAAAATCGTGAAGAAGAGCACCGACGGCTCATCGCTGCCTGGCGACGCCCTCACCGCTCAGGAGGCTGCCGCACAGCCCGATGGCGACGCCACAGTGAGTGTGGTGGAGCAGGAAAACAAGTCGGCCGCCGCGTCCAAGCAGGTGCCGGCACGGGCCACTGCCTCGAAGCCTGCCTACAAGGGCTCATACAGTATCGACGACGAGATAGTGACCTCATCTAACAGCCGCCAGGTGCCGCAGCCACGCCGTCAGCAGCCGCAGGCCCAACCACAGGTGCCGCAGTCGAAGGCTAAGGCCGCCGACCGCGCCACTGCCCAGTCTGCAAAGGCGCCAAAGGCCACAAAGAAGGCCAAGGCTGATGCCGACGACGATGCCGCTGCCACTGCGCGCTATGGCAAGGGCAAGACCCGCTATGGCAAGGCTGCCGCTTCGGCCGGCAAGTCGCGGGAAAGCACCTACAAGACGGCCCGCAGCAGTCGCGACACCAAGAGCCGCGGCAAGAAGCAGAAGAAGCATGTCGCTGCCCCGCAGCAGGCTGCGCAAGACTACACCATACAAAAGGGCGACAATCTGATAACTATCGCCAAGAAGACTGGTGTGAGCGTTGACGAGCTGCGCAAGGCCAACAAGCTGAAGGGCGACAAAATCGACGCCGGCGACAAGATGACAATTCCCGGCAAGGCCAAGGCAGGCAAGGCCTCTAAGGGTCGCAAGAGAGCCAAGGCTTCATCGGCCAAGGGCGGCAAGAAAAAGCGCCGCTAACCAATAAGCCCCGACAAAAGGCATAACACACTATAAAGCCCCACTGGCACCGCGTGCGCCCGTGGGACTTTTTTCATTGTCCTGCGGACTCAAGTGTGGCAAAAAATCGCTAAGTTTGCACTGTAATAAAGCATAAGCACACATGAACGTAAAGTTAACAGCACCCGGACGCATGGTGGGCGAAGTCGACCTGCCGGCATCGAAGAGCATCAGCAACCGCGCCCTCATCATCAGTGCGCTGTGCAGCCCCCATGGCAGCGTGAGCCGCATAGCCGAGTGCGACGACACGCACGCCGTGCAGCAGGCTCTGGCCAGTGGCGCCGACAGCATCGATGTGGGCGCAGCCGGCACTGCTATGAGGTTTCTCACTGCCTACTTTGCCGTGCAGCGGGGGCGTGCGGTCACGCTCGACGGCACACAGCGCATGCGTCAGCGCCCCATAGGTGTGCTTGTGGGTGCGCTCATGTCGCTTGGTGCCAGCATCGAGTGGCTCGGGCGCGAGGACTATCCGCCGCTGCGCGTCACAGGGGCGGCATTGCGCGGCCCCGAGCTGCACATCGACGGCAGTGTGAGTTCGCAATACATCAGCGCGCTGCTGATGATAGCCCCGATGCTGCCCGGTGGCCTCGACCTGCGCATCGACGGTGTCCTCACGTCGCGCCCCTATGTGGAAATGACGCTCAGCCTCATGCGCCAGTGGGGTGCCGAGGCACGCATGCAAGGCAGCCGCATAGTGGTGGGCGAGGGTGGATACAAGCCGCAGAGTGTGGCCGTGGAGGCCGACTGGAGCGCAGCCAGCTACTGGTATGCCCTGCAGTCGCTGCTGCCCGAGTCGCGCATTTCGCTCAAGGGCCTGCAGCGGCCCAGCGTGCAGGGCGACAGCCGCATTGCCGACATAGCCTGGGCGCTGGGCGTTGACTCTTGCGCATGCGGCGTGTGCACCGACTTGCACACCTCGTGCCGCCATACCAGCAGAGTCGACGAGGACCTTTCGGCCACCCCCGACATTGCCCAGACGCTGGCCGTGTGGCTGTGTCTGCTGGGCGTGCCCTACCGCCTGACGGGGCTGCACACGCTGCGCATCAAGGAGACCGACCGCATCTCGGCCCTGCGGTGCGAGCTGCTTAAGCTCGGCTATGCCGTTGAGACCGGCGACGACTTTATGGCCTGGGACGGCCATGCCGCCGCAGTGGCAGCCGCGCCGCGCATAGCCACCTATCACGACCACCGCATGGCCATGGCGTTTGCCCCCGCAGCGGTCAAGTTTCCTGGATTGGTGATAGAGGATGCCGGTGTGGTGAGCAAGTCATATCCGCAGTTTTGGCAGCATCTGGCGCAGTGCGGATTTGCTGTGCGGCAGGAGTGACAATGAAAAAGAAAGAAAAGACGATTTATATATAGCTATGACAATGTTTTTGACTATTAGCATATTGGGCGGGTGGCTCGACGGCCACCGCGGCATAGCGGCCGCGCTGGTGCTGCTGGCGGCATTGCTGGCAGTGGCAGCGGTGCTTTATGTCGCCGACCGCCTTTGCCGCCGCAATGATGGCGCTGAGGCCGAACCCGAAGCGCAGCATGAGTCTGCGGCCGCCGATGCTGGCTGCACCGACGCCTGCTGCGGCCTGAATGAGGTGTGCCCCAGCCAGATGATTCTGGATGGCGAGAGCGGACGGTGTGAAGTGGTGTATTACGACGACGAAGAACTTGACGCCTACCGTGGCCGCGACGCCGCCGACTACACGCCCGCTGAGGTCGACCAGTTCCGCGATGTGCTCTACACGCTGCTGCCTGCCGACCTCATGGGATGGCAGCGGTCGCTCAAGCGCCGTGGCATAGTGATGCCGCAGCCCATTCACGACGAGTTCATCATGCTCTACAACGAGCGGCACTCCGCCGGCGCTTCAGCACAATAAATGCCCTGCGCCGCACGTTATATATTACTGCCCGCAACGGGCAACAGGTCACACATCATTACCCCAAACTTAGCAGAGTGAAGAGATTACTATACACCCGCCTACCCATAGCATTGCTCATGATTGCCGCAGTGGCAGTGATGCAGTCGTGCAGCGCCCGCAAAAACACCGCTGGCTCGCGCTTTTGGCAGGCCTTCAACACGCGCTACAACGTGTATTACAACGGCATCACGCACTACAAGGAGCAGATTCGCGAGCTTGAGGACAACTACGAGGACGACTATTCGCAGCAGCTGTTCATACACCCGGCCGAGGCCTACAGCAACCCCAAGGCGCCGCAGCCCTCGGCCAGTTTCGACCGCACCATCGAAAAAATGCAGAAGGCCATATCACTGCACTCCATCAAAAAAAAGCCGAAGCGCAAAAGCGGCAAGGGCAACGACGAAAAATACAAGGAGTGGCTCAAACGCGACGAGTATAACCCGTTTATCCACAACGCCTGGTTCACAATGGCCAAGGCGCAGTACATGAAGGGCGACTTCACCAGCTCGGCCGCCACATTCCACTACATAGCCCGCCACTTCACCTGGAAGCCCGACCTGGTGGCCGAGTCGGAACTGTGGGAGGCGCTGAGCTATTGCGCCATGGGCTGGACTACCGAGGCCGACAATGTGCTGGCCCACGTGCACATCGACAAAATCGAGGACAAACGCCTGCGCGCGCTCGCCAATCTGGCATTTGCCGACTATTACATAAAGTGCAAGCGCAACTCCGAGGCCATACCCTATCTGGCCGAGGCCGTGAAAGGGCAGAAGGGTGCGCAGAGCGTGCGCCTCAACTTCCTGCTTGGCCAGCTGTATGAAGACGCCGGGCAGAGCGACCTCGCCTATCAGGCCTTCCGCCGCGCCGGCAGCCACAGCGGTTCCACCTACCGCACCAAGTTTAACGCACGCATCAAGCAGAGCGCGGTGTATCAGGGCAACAACATCAACAGCGAGATAAAGTCGCTGAAGTCGATGGCCCGCTACGACCGCAACAAGGAATACCTCGACCAGATATACTACGCCATTGGCAACATATATCTCTCGCGCCGCGACACTGCCAATGCCGTGGCCAGCTATGTGACTGCGGCCCAGAAAAGCACGCGCAACGGCATTGACAAGGCCATAAGCCAAATCACCCTGGGAGGCATCTATTTTGCCCAGCGCAAATACGACCTTGCCCAGCCCTGCTATGCCGAGGCTATTCCGCAGCTCAGCGAGGAGTACCCCAACTATAAGGTGCTGAAGCGCCGCAGCGATGTGCTCGATGAACTGGCCGTGTATTCGCAAAACGTGACCCTGCAAGACTCGCTGCTGCGCCTGTCGAAACTCTCGGTCGACGAGCAGAAGGCGGTGATAAAGAAGATTATCGACGCCCTGAAAAAGAAGGAGAAGGAAGAGGCCGAGAACGCCAAGCGCGAGGAATATCTGGCGCAGCAGTCGGCCAACGGCAGCACGCTGAAAAACAACAGCCAGCAGCCGGCCTCATATACCATCAACACCGATAACTCGTGGTATTTCTACAACACCGCCACTAAAAACGCCGGCAAGACGGCCTTCCAGCAGCAGTGGGGCAGCCGCAAGCTCGAAGATGACTGGCGCCGCCGCAACAAGGCCACCTTCTCGCTCAACGCCGATGACGAAGACACCGCCGCGGCCGACACCACTTCGGCTGCCGGCTCCGACTCGTCGAAGGTCGACAAAAAGGCCCTGAAGCGCGCCGAAGACCCACACTACGAGGAATACTATCTGAAGCAGATACCCAAGACCGCCGAAGAGGTGCAGACTGCCCACGACATAATTCAGGAGGGCCTCTACAACATGGGCGTGATTCTGAAGGACAAACTTGAGGACTACGAGGCTGCGGCCTATGAGTTCAACGAGCTGCTGCGCCGCTACCCCGACAATGTGTACCGCCTCGACACCTACTACAACATGTATCTCATGTATATGCGCAACGGCGATGTGGCCAAGGCCGAGCAGTGCCGCCAGCGCATAGTCACCGACTTTGCCGACTCCAAGTATGGCCTGGCAATGAAGGACCCCAACTACCTCGACAACTTGAAGAGCATGAACCGCGAGCAGGAGCGCATGTACGAGCAGGCCTATGCCGACTATCTGGCCAACAACAACCAGGGCGTGCACAGCGCCTATGCCGAGATGATGCGCAAATATCCGCTGTCGAAAATCATGCCCAAGTTCATGTTTATCGACGCCCTAAGCTATGTGACGCAAAAGGACTACGACAAGTTCAAGTCAACCCTTAAAGAGATGCTTGAACGCTATCCCGAAACCGACATCACGCCCACTGCATCGTCGATGATGAAGCAGATTAACCGCGGCCGCAAGCTCAACGGCGGCTCCACCAATGCCCGCGGCATGCTGTGGGCTGTGCGCCTGAGCAACGACACCACGGCCACGGCCGCCGACAAGAAGTTTACGCCGTTTAAGGACGACAAGACCAAACCCCACCTGTTTGTGTATGCGTTCTCTACCGACTCGGTGTCGGCCAACCAGCTGCTCTATGAGGTGGCCAAGCACAATTTCACCTCGTTTGTGGTCAAGGACTTCGAACTCGAGCAGATGACGTTTGGTGAAATCGGCCTGCTCGTGGTCAAAGGTTTTGCCAACTATGCCGAGGCTGCCCACTACCGCACCGTGATGGACGCCGACACGGCCAAGGAGATACCGCCACAGGCCCATCAGGTGATAATAAGTCAGGAAAACTTCGACCTGCTCATCAACGAGGGCCGCTCGTTTGCCGACTACTTCCAGTATCTTGAGGAGCAGAACACCCGCAAGGTTGAGCGCCAGATTCCAGCTTATGCCACCGACGATGCCGGCCGCGATGCCAAGGCGCAGCAGCCCAAGCGCACCAAGAGTGTGCGCAGCGGCAAAGTGGCAACTCCCGCCGCTGCAAAGCCCGGGCCCGTGAAGCCGGCCGCCAATCAGCAGCCTGCCGCACCCAAGCCCGACACTGTGAAAGCTGCGCCGGCAGCCCCAGTGACCGACACTGTGCAGCCCGCTCCCGCCGCACCCAAGCCCGACACTGTGAAAGCCGCTCCGGCAGCCCCAGTGACCGCACCTGCCGACACGGCCAAGAAGGCCGACGTGAAGATGCCTGTGCGCACCGAAAAGGCTGAAAAGGCTGCTGCCGACAAGCCGGTAAAGACCGACAACGTGAAGCACCTCAAAAAGCAAAAAGACGAGGCGCAAAAGGAACTCGAACGCCAGCAAAAGCAGCGCGAAAAGGAGGAGAAAGAGCGCGTTAAGCAGCAAAAGGAGGCCGAGAAGGCCCGCCTTAAGCAGCAGCAAGAAGCCGAAAAGGAGGCCAAGCGGCTGCAGCAACAGCAGCAAAAGGCCCACGACGACTCGGTGAAGCTGGCCAAAAAGCAGCAGGCCGAGGCCCTGAAGGCCGAGCAGAAGCAAAAGGCCGACGAACTGAAACAGCAGCAGCGCGCCAAGGACGAGGCTAAGAAGCAGCAGGAGGCCGACCGAAAGCTCAAGCAGCAGCAACTTGAACAGGAGCGCAAGCAGCGCATTGAGGCCCGCAAGCAGCGTGCCAAAGAGCGCGAGCAGCTCAAAAAGGAGCAGCAGAAGCGCAAGGCTCAAGAGGCCAAAGAGCGCCAGGAAGCCTACAAGCAGAAGCAAAAGGAGCGCAAGCGGCAGGCCAAGCAGCGCGCCGAGGAGCGCAAGCAGCAACAGCGGTCGGCGCGCCAGCGCGGCAAGTGATGTGATTATTGAAATAAGAAAGAAAGGAGACAACGCTATATGAGCAAGGAAACCATACTTTGGGCCGACGATGAGATCGATCTGCTTAAGCCCCACATACTGTTCTTGAAGAGCAAGGGCTACGACGTGGCCACAGTGACCAATGGCCGCGATGCGCTCGACATGCTCCAGAGCCAGAACTTCAGCCTTATAATCCTTGACGAGAACATGCCCGGCATCAGCGGCCTTGAAGCCCTGCAGCAAATCAAGATTTCGCAGCCCAACGTGCCGGTGATTATGATCACCAAGAGCGAGGAGGAAAACATAATGAACCAGGCCATAGGCAGCGAAATTGCCGACTATCTGATAAAGCCCGTCAACCCTATGCAGATATTGCTGTCAATAAAGAAAAACCTGCACAGCGACACCCTGGTGGCGCAGCAGGCAGCCGGCGGCTATCAGCAGCAGTTTATGGACATAAGCCAGCGCATTAACTCGGCTTCGACAATCGACGACTGGTATGACATCTACACCACGCTTGTGCGGTGGGAAATCACGCTGTCGAAAACCGGCACCAACATGGACGAGATGCTGCGCATGCAAAAGAATGAGGCCAACAGCGCCTTCGGCAAGTTTGTGAAGCGCCACTACGAGGACTGGATAACGGGCGCGTCGGCACGTCCGCTCATGAGTCACGAGATATTCAAGACGCAGATATTCCCGCGTCTCGACAATGGCGAGAAGGTGTGCTTTGTGGTGATCGACAATTTTCGCCTCGACCAGTGGCGCACCATAAGCGCACTGCTGGGCGAATACTTCAACGTGGCGAGCGAGCAGCTCTACACCACCATTCTGCCCACCGCCACGCAGTATGCCCGCAACGCCATTTTCTCGGGCCTGATGCCCATCGACATCGAGCGCATGTTTCCCGACTTGTGGGTCGACGAGGACGAGGATGAGGGCAAAAACCTCAACGAGGCACCGCTTATCCAGACCATTATGGACCGCTACCGCAAGCACTACCGCTTTTCATACAACAAGCTCAACGACTCGGCGGCGGGCGAAAAACTGATACAGAACTTCTCGGTGCTCGACAACTACGACCTGAATGTGCTGGTGTTTAACTTCGTTGACATCCTGTCGCACGCGCGCACCGAGTCGAAGATGATACGCGAGCTGGCCTACACCGACAGTGCCTACCGCTCGCTCACCGAGTCGTGGTTTAAAAACTCGTATGCGTTCGAGATATTCAAGCAAATAGCCCAGCGCGGCTGGAAGGTGGTGCTCACCACCGACCACGGCACCATTAAGGTGGACAACCCCATAAAGGTGATTGGCGACAAAAACACCAACACCAACCTGCGCTACAAGGTGGGTAAAAACCTGAACTACAACCCCAAACAGGTGTATGAAATTAAGCAGCCCAAGCGCTATGGCCTGCCGGCCCCCAACGTGTCGTCGACCTACATATTCACCACAGGGCGTGACTTTTTTGCTTACCCCAACAACTACAACTACTACGTGCAGTATTACCACGACACCTTCCAGCACGGTGGCATCTCGATGGAGGAAATGCTTGTCCCTCTCGTTACCCTCGTAGGCAAGTGAATTGCATAGTCCACTGAATGCAGCCACTTTGCAGCAGCGTGGCGGTGAAATAAAAGCGGCTTTCCTGACCTGTTTGCCATTCTTTGTGGGTGAGGGTCTGGAAAGCCGCAACAGCAAAAGTATTATGGAAAAATTAAACGGTCGGAGTGCTGTGGGCTCAACGCATTGCCATGTGCGCTATGCGTAGGGTGGAGTGGGTGTTGATGCAATATGGGGGGTGTCTGCCGGTCACTTTTTCAGTTTCAGAGCCAGCTTTTGCAGCATGTCGGCGGTCATCGCATCGAGGTCGTACTCGGGTTTCCAACCCCATTCCATGCGTGCGCACGTGTCGTCGAGCTTGTTGGGCCACGAGTCGGCAATGGCCTGGCGCAGCGAGTCTACCTCGTAGTGCATTTTGAAGTCGGGCATTTGCCGCTTGATGCTGCTGTAGATTATTTCGGGGTCGAAGCTCATCGACGCAATGTTGAACGAGTTGCGGTGCACCAGCTTGCTGGGGTCGGCCTCCATTATCTCTATGGCGGCGCGCAGTGCGTCGGGCATATACATCATGTCCATGAATGTGCCTTTTGCAATGGGGCAGGTGAATTCCTCGCCGCGCACGGCCGAGTAGTAGATGTCGACGGCATAGTCGGTGGTGCCGCCGCCGGGAGGCGTGACGTATGAAATCAGGCCCGGAAAGCGCACCGAGCGCGTGTCGACGCCAAATTTGGTGTAATAGTAGTTGCTCAGCAACTCGCCGCTCACCTTGGTTATGCCATACATGGTGCGTGGCTGCTGCACGGTGTCTTGCGGGGTGCCGTCTTTGGGCGCGTTGGGGCCGAACGAGCCTATAGAGCTGGGGGTGAACACGGCGCACTTCTGTTCGCGTGCCACTTCAAGCACGTTCATCAGTCCGCCCACGCCTATCTTCCAAGCCAGCAGCGGCTTGGTTTCGGCCACGGCCGAGAGCAGTGCGGCCAGGTTGTATATGGTGTCGATGTGGTAGCGGCGCACGGCGTTGGCTATCTGGGCGGCGTCGGTGATGTCGACCACCGCGCTCGGCCCCGTTTCGGCCAACTCGCCTCTGGGCTCGGCCCCGGGAATGTAGCCTGCCACTATGGTGCCTTGAGGGTACTCTTTTCTCAACTTCATTGTCAGCTCGGAGCCGATTTGGCCCGTGGAGCCGATTATAAGCACGTTCTTCATCAATTTTGTTGTTTTAAGATAGTCGTCTATGTTACACAGAGGTTTTTCTCGTGAATAGGGGATTCAACCCTGTTACAAAGATATAAACAACGCACAAAGTCGGCAAAAAAAATGTAGCGTTTTTTTCGCTAATGCCGATATTTTTTCAGACCTTTGCAAGGTAACCCCTAACATATAACCGCACAATATCTATGTATAGCAAATTCAAAGACCACCTGACTCAGGAACTCGCCGGCATCAAGGCAGCCGGACTCTACAAGGAGGAGAGAGTGATAACCACCGCCCAGCGCGCCGACATCAGCGTGAGCCAGGGCGGCGAAGTGCTCAACTTCTGCGCCAACAACTACCTCGGCCTCAGCGACAACACCCGCCTCATCGAGGCCGCGAAGCGGGCCATGGACGAGCGAGGCTTCGGCATGTCGAGCGTGCGCTTCATTTGCGGCACGCAGGACCGCCACAAGCAGCTTGAAGCTGCCATAAGCGACTATTTCCACACCGACGACACCATTCTCTACGGCTCGTGTTTCGATGCCAACGGAGGCCTGTTTGAGGCCCTCCTCGGCCCCGACGACGCAATCATCAGCGACGCGCTCAACCATGCTTCAATCATCGACGGCGTGCGCCTGTGCAAGGCTAAGCGCTACCGCTATGCCAATGCCAATATGGACGAGCTTGAGGAGTGCCTGAAGCAGGCTCAGCAGCAGCGGTTCCGCATCATAGCCACCGACGGTGTGTTTTCGATGGACGGCAATGTGGCTCCAATGGACCGCATTTGCGAGCTGGCCGAGCGCTACGATGCCATGGTGATGGTCGACGAGTCGCACTCGGCAGGTGTGGTGGGCCCCACGGGTCACGGCGTGGCCGAGCAGTTTGGCCTGTATGGACGCATCGATGTGTTCACGGGCACTCTGGGCAAGGCCTTTGGCGGTGCCATGGGCGGATTCACTACGGGCCGCAAAGAGATTATCGACATGCTGCGCCAGCGCTCGCGTCCCTACCTGTTCAGCAACAGTGTGGCGCCGGGCATAGTGGGCGCCAGCCTTGAAATGTTTAAGATGCTAAAGGAGAGCAACGAGCTGCACACCCGTCTGGCCGAGAATGTGGAGTATTTCCGCACCCGCATGCTCGATGCTGGCTTCGACATAAAGCCCACACAGAGCGCTATCTGTGCAGTGATGCTCTACGACGCCAAACTGTCGCAAGACTTTGCGGCCGCCATGCAGCGCGAGGGCATCTACGTCACGGGCTTCTACTATCCCGTGGTGCCTAAGGGCGAGGCGCGCATACGCGTGCAGTTGTCGGCCGGACACCAGCGCGAGCACCTCGACAAGGCCATTGCTGCCTTTGTGAAGGTTGGCAAGGAACTTGGTGTAATCAAGTAGGCAAAGGAAAAACAATCATATGACAAACGTTAACAAGGTTCAGGGCTTATGCCGCAGCGATTGCGCCATAAGCCCGTTTCTTTTTGTGCGTCTATGTTTTCGTTGGGGGGCTGCTGCAGCGGTGGCTCCATTTTGGCTGCGGATTTCGGTTTCAAACGATAGCAGCCGCATCGCTGATGCCAACTGTACTTGTAATGAAATGCTGTTGAATGTGTGACGGAGTGTGGCTAAACGGTGGCCGTGATCAGGGTGGCGGCACCAGTCAGGTGAAGGCTGCGCACCACGGCAGGCACCAGCACCGTCTCGCCGCGGTGCAGGGTGGCCGAAGTGCCGTTGTCACACTTCATTGTGGCAGATCCGGCTATGCACATCACCGCCAGAAAAGCGTCGTGTGGCATGCGCAGGTCGAATTCCGATTCCACTATCACGCGGTCCACATTGAAGAAAATGCTGTTGATGAGCGAAGTCACGCCCTTGCTGCGCACGTAGTTGCGCTTGCAGTCGGTGGCTATGGTGTAGTCGATGGCGTCGGCGGCAAGGTCGGTGTGCAGCTGGCGCGGCTTGCCGTCTTTGTCGAGGCGGTTGAAGTCATACACGCGGTAGGTGATGTCGCTCGACTGCTGGATTTCGGCCAGCAGGTTGCCGGCCCCTATGGCGTGTATGCGTCCCGCGGGCAGAAAGAATATGTCGCCCGGGTGCGTCTCGTGGCTTTGCACGGCGTCGAGGATTGTGCTGTTGGCCACCATGCGCCTGTACACCTCTGGCGTGATGGTCTTGCGCATGCCGGCATACAGCTTGGCGCCCTTGTCGCTGTCAATTATGTACCACATCTCGGTCTTGCCGCTGCATCCGTGCCTCTCCTGCGCCAGGTCGTCGCCAGGGTGCACCTGCACCGACAGGTCGAGCTTGGCATCGATAATCTTGATGAGCAGCGGAAACTCCTCGCCGTGCTTGCGATACACGCGGCGGCCCACAAGGTCGCCCTTGTATTTGCATATGAGCTCGCGCAGCGTCAGCCCTTTGTCGGGGCCTTCGCTCACCACCGACTCGTGGCCTTTGAGGCCCGACACTTCCCAGCTTTCTCCCACATTGCCCTCGTCGATGCGCACGCCCTTGAAGGCGCCGATTTTGTCGCCGCCCCACAGCACCTGTTTCAGGTTCAAGCCAAACTTAAAGGGTCCAAGCATATTGCCTATAGTCATAATTAAAACCGCTGCAAAGATAGTGCAAATCGGGCGCAAAGCATCAAGCTTGCTTGAATGTTTTGCCAATATGCAGCTTATTTTCTGTAAAGATACAGCAAATTAATTGATAGCAGCATCGAGCGGCAATAAAAATAACCGCTGGCAAAATGGGTGATGGCTTTTTTTACTAACTTTGCACATTCACACGACATATATATATTAGATATACAACAACACAAATGCAACCACACCGCATATCACTCAGCCGCATTGCGGCTTGGACCCTGGCCGCAGCCCTGATGCTTGTGGCGGCCGCATGCGCTAACATAGGTACGCCCGAGGGAGGCCCGCGCGACTACACCCCGCCGCGTGTGGTGAAGACGTCGCCGGCCAACGGCGCCGTCAATTTCAAGGGCAACAAGGTGGAAATCACCTTCGACGAGATAGTGCAAATCAAAGACCAGCAGAGCAAAGTGGTGGTGTCGCCCGCGCAAAAGGAGATGCCCGTGATAAGAAACACCGGGCGCAAAGTCACGGTTGAGTTCCGCGACACACTGAAGCCCAACACCACCTATGTGGTCGACTTCACCAACGCAATCGAGGACAACAACGAGGGCAATGTGCTCGACGGCTACAGTTTTGCCTTTTCCACCGGCGAGACCATCGACTCGCTGCAGGTGTCGGGCATGGCTCTGCGCGCCAGCGACCTCGAGCCCATGCAGCACATTCTGGTGGGTCTGCACAGCAACCTCAGCGACACAGCCTTTGCCACAACGCCGCTGGAGCGCATCAGCCGCACCAACGACCGCGGCCAGTTCACGCTGCGCAACCTCAAGCCCGGCCGCTATCACATATTCGCGCTCAACGACGTGGACGGCGACTATCGCATGGCCCGCACCGAAGACATGGCCTTTTGCGACAGCGTGATAGTGCCCGGAGTGAACAGCGTGTCCACGCGCGACACCGTGTTCACATTCGACCATCGCGTCGACACCGTGGTCACCGCCACCCACACGCAGTATGTGCCCAACAATGTGCTGCTGAGCGTGTTTAACGAAAACTACCGCCAGCAATACATAAAGTCGCACCGCCGTCTGGGCCGCAACCGCCTGCTGCTGCAGATGGGTGCGCCGCAGACGCGCATGCCTCAGGTGCGCCTGCTCAGTCCGCAGCCGTCGGCCCGGCACTGGTGCCGCCTTGAGCGCAACGAGCGCGGCGACTCGCTGGTCTACTGGCTGGCCGATTCAAGCCTCATCAAGAGCGACAGCCTGAGCCTTGAGGTGCACTATATGCGCACTCCGACCGACGGGGCCGACACCCTGGTTGAGGCCACCGACACCCTGGCATTTGCCGCCGTGCGCAGCGGCTACGAGCTTAAACAGCAGGAGCAGGCGCGCAAAGAGCGAGAGAAGCGCCATAAGGAGATAAGCCAGCTGGTGGAGAAGCGCGACAAGGCCGCCGCCGAGGGCAAAGACGTCACCGAATACGAGCTCAACCTCGCCGCCCTCCGCCATCAGGACGAGGCCGAAGTGCCATCGCTCAAAGCCACGCTCGAGAAGACCGAGTTGGGTGTCACCGATTCTATAGCCTTTAAGTTCGACATGCCCGTCGACACCATATACAACCGCCGTCTGCGCCTCACCCACATGCTGCCCGACAGCACTTGGGAGGCGGTGCCCCTGCCGCCCATGGTCAAGGCCAACGAATGCAGCGAGCTGCGCTATGTGCTGCCTATGCGTCTGCAGCCGGGCGGCCAATACAAGCTGCAAGTCGACTCGGCCGCCATCTACTCGATCTACAACCTCACCTGCAAGGGCATCGACCAGGACATAAGCGTGAAAAAGCTGGAAGACTACGCCAACCTCTACATGCGCATCCAGGGCCTTGCCGGCCGCCGCGCCGTGGCGCAGCTGCTCGACGGCGGCGACAAGCCTGTGATGACGGCCGCAGTCGATAGTGCCGCAGCCGAGGCCGCATTTGAGAATGTGGAGCCGGGCACCTACTATGTGCGCCTTTTCATCGACGACAACGGCAACGGTGTGTGGGACACCGGCAACTATGCCCGCCACCAGCAGCCCGAGGAGGTTTATTACTACCCCAAGCCCCTGAAACTGCGCCGCAACTGGGACGTGGACCAGGCCTGGAACATATATGCCGCGCCGCTCGACCTGCAGAAGCCCGAGAACATACGCAAAAACCGCCCCGAAAACCGCACCAGCCTGCTCGACTCCAAGCGCAAGCGGGCCAATAAGGCCGACGGCGACACCGAGGAGGACGACACCGACGGATTCAGCAACCCCGCATTCGGACGCAACGCCTACAGCGGCAACAAATACAACGACTACCGCAACGGCCAGCGCTGAGGCGTGGGCTGCGCTGCATAAAAATGCACTTTATGCCACTTTGATAGCCGTAGTGTGCTTTTTTGTTATTAACTTTGCATTCAGATTGTGGATAAATGAGACGCCATCCACCCATTTTTGGCTAAGATACGGCGGAATGGGGCACCGATGGCTTACATTTTTTCACTTCTGTGCAACATACATATTTTTAGACCAAGCAAAGTGAAGAATAAGAAGAACAGATTGCAGCTGATAGTGGAACTGGTGAAAAGCAAGTGCATAGGCAGTCAAAGCGAATTGTCGGACCTGCTTAAGCAGCACGGCATGAATGTGACGCAGGCCACCCTGTCGCGCGACTTGAAGAGCCTGCGCATCACCAAGGTGGCCAACGACAGCGGCAACTACATGTACATAATTCCCGTTGGCAACGACTTGCAGGACTCTCTGTTGCGAAGTGGCCAGAACTCTGTCACAGCCAGCCAGAAGGTGGGCTTCGTGTCGATTACGTTTTCTGGCAACATCGCCATAATCAAGACCCGCAACGGCTATGCCGCTGGCGTGGCCTACGACATCGACATGAGCCGGGCTCCCGAGGTGGCGGGCACCATAGCCGGTGCCGACACCGTGTTTGCCGTGTTGCGCGAGGGCGTAACGCGACGGCGCGCGCTTGAGGTGTTTTCGCGCTTCATTCCCATTGACGACCTGCTGGCCCGCGAGGGCGGCGGTGAGAAGTGACGCCACACACAACACAAGCTTTTCATATTAAATAACATATATATCAGCCCTGTCAAAACAAAATCAGCTTACTGCGGTAAGCCGACAGGAGAATCTAAAACACTGGATTTTTAGAAAAAGAAATGATTAACGTCAACGAAATTGAAATCGTGGTGGCCGGAGAAAACGAGGTGAAATACATCGACGAGATTCTCAAGACCATGAGCGACGCCGCCAAAGTGCGCGGCACAGGTATCGCCAAGCGCACCCATGCCTACGTTGAGCAGGTGATGCGCGCCCACAAGGCCGTGTTGGCCCTTTACCATGGGCGCTTTGCCGGATTCAGCTACATCGAGAGCTGGGATCACAAGTTGTTTGTAACCAATTCAGGACTTATTGTCCACCCCGACTTCAGGGGATTGGGCGTGGCTTCACGCATCAAGCGACGAGTGTTTGCCTTGGCACGCGAGCGATACCCGCAGGCCAAGGTGTTCAGCCTCACCACGGGCGCGGCTGTGCTCAACATGAACAATAAGTTGGGCTTCAAGCCGGTGACCTTCGGCGCGTTGACGGCCGATAAAGACTTTTGGAAGGGGTGCGAAAGCTGCGTCAACTACGACATTTTGCAGCGCAACGGCGGCGAGAAGTGCCTGTGCACGGCTTTGCTCTACGACCCCAGCGAGCACCCCGACGATGAAATAAAAATCAAGGAAATCATGGACGATAACAACCAGAAAAAGCGTGAGAAAGTGGTGCTTGCCTTCAGCGGCGGCCTTGACACCTCATTTTGTGTGAAATATCTGAGCGAGGATTGCGGCTACGATGTGTATACCGCCATCGCCAACACGGGCGGCTTCGGTCCCGAGGAACTGGAGCAGATTCGCAAGCGGGCACTCGAGCTCGGCGCCGTGGAGCACGCCTCTATCGACATCACTCAGGAGTATTACGACAAGAGCATAAAATACATGGTGATGGGCAACGTGCTGCGCAATGGCTGTTATCCCATCTCGGTGAGCTCCGAGCGCATGTTCCAGGCCATAGCCATCATCAACTATGCCAAGAAGATTGGCGCAAAGTATGTGGCCCACGGCAGCACCGGCGCAGGCAACGACCAGATTCGCTTCGACCTCACCTTCCAGGTGCTCGCCCCCGAGATTAAAATCATCACTCCCACGCGCGACCTCGCCCTGACCCGCGACTACGAGATCAACTATCTCAAGAACCACGGTTTTGAGGCCGACTTCACCAAGATGGCCTACAGCTACAACAAGGGTCTGTGGGGCACCAGCATATGCGGCAAGGAGACACTTGTGAGCAACGAGACTCTGCCCGACGATGCCTATCCCACCAAGATGACCGCCACCGCCGACCGCCGCATCACACTCGACTTTGTGAAGGGCGAGATCTCGGCCGTCGACGGCCGGGAGTTCACCGACAAGGTGGCCGCCATCCAGTATCTGGAGCAAATCACAGGTCCCTACGCAATAGGCCGCGACATCAATCTTGGCGACACCATCATTGGCATCAAGGGCCGTGTGGGCTTTGAGGCTGGCGCTCCGCTGCTCATCATTGCCGCCCATAAGCAACTCGAGAAGTTCACACTCACCAAGTGGCAGCAGTATTGGAAGGAGCAGCTGGGCCAGTGGTATGGCATGTTCTTCCACGAGAGCTACTATCTGGAGCCCGTGATGCGCGACATCGAGGCCTACCTCACCGAGAGCCAGCGCAACGTCACCGGCCGCGTGATAGTCGACCTCAAGCCCTACCGCTACGAAATGGTGGGCGTGGAGAGCGACTACGACCTGAGCAAGACCAACTTTGGCGAATATGGCGAGATGAACAAGGCCTGGACGGCCGACGACGTGAAGGGCTTCACCAAAATCTACGCCAACCCGCTCAAGGTGTACTACTACAACCAAGTTAAGAACGGCAAGGAGTTCAAGTTATGATAAAGGCAGGAATCATAGGCGGCGCGGGCTACACCGCAGGCGAGCTGATAAGGCTGCTCGTGAATCACCCCGACGTGGAGCTGAGCTGGGTCAACAGTTCGAGCAACGCCGGCAACCGCATCGACAGTGTGCACCAGGGCCTAATTGGCGACACCGACCTGAGGTTTACCGACGGGCTGCCGTTTGAGGGCACCGATGTGCTGTTTCTCTGCACTCCTCACGGCTTTTCGCGGCCGTTCATCGAGGAGCACAAGGCCGAGATGCCCAGCGACATGCGCATAATCGACCTCTCGCAAGACTTCCGTCTGGCCGACGGCACCCACGATTTTGTGTATGGCCTGCCCGAGCTCAACCGCCGCAGCATAGTGCACGACTGCAAGCACGTGGCCAACCCAGGCTGCTTTGCTACAGCCATTCAGCTGGCACTGCTACCGCTGGCCAAAAACCTGCTGCTCAACGCCGATGTGCATGTCAATGCCATCACGGGCAGCACAGGTGCTGGCGTCAAGCCCAAGCCCACAGCCCACTACTCTTGGCGCAACGACAATGTGTCGATCTACAAGCCGTTCCGCCACCAGCACCTGGCCGAAATCAGGCAGTCGCTCACCAAGCTGCAGCAGAGTTTCGATGCCGAAATCGACTTCATTCCGGTGCGCGGCCCGTTTTCGCGTGGCATATTCGCCTCGCTCTATCTCGACTGCCCCGTTGAGCTGGATGTGGTGCGCAGCCTCTATGACGACTACTACAGCGACCACAGCTTCACCTCGGTCACCGACAAAGAGGTGGACTTGAAAGACGTGGTCAACACCAACAAGTGCCTCATCCACCTCGACAAAATCGACGGCAAACTGCTGATTACCTCGGTTATCGACAATTTGCTGAAGGGTGCCAGCGGCACTGCGGTGCACAACATGAACCTGCTTTTCGGCCTGCACGAGAAGGTGGGTCTCATGCTCAAGCCGTCGGCGTTCTAAAGTTTTAATATACAGAACTGAGAGAGGAAAATTAAAATGAAATTATTCGACGTATATCCATTATATGACATCGAGATAGTGAAGGGCCGCGGCTGCTACACCTACGACACCAACGGCACCGAATATCTCGACCTCTATGGCGGCCATGCCGTGATTTCGGTGGGCCACAGCCACCCTCACTATGTTGAGGCTATAACCAACCAGGCCCAGAAACTGGTGTTCTACAGCAACTCGGTGATTAATTCACTCCAGCAGCGCCTGGCCGACAGGTTGGGCAAAGCCTCGGGCTATGACGACTATCAGCTGTTTCTCGTCAACTCGGGAGCCGAGGCCAACGAGAATGCGCTGAAACTTGCCTCGTTTCACACGGGCAAAAAGCGCATTCTGGCCTTCAGCAAGGCCTTCCACGGCCGCACATCGCTTGCCGTCGAGGCCACCGACAATCCCAAAATAAAGGCCCCGGCCAATGTGAGCGGCAACGTCACCTTTGTGCCGTTTAACAGCATCGAGGCCGTTAAGGCCGAAATAGCCAAGGGCGACGTGGCTGCCGTAATCATCGAGGGCATCCAAGGTGTGGGCGGAATCCAGATTCCCGACGACGACTTCCTGCGCCAGCTGCGCCAAGTCACAGCTGGCAGCGGCGTGGTGCTGATTCTTGATGAGATTCAGAGCGGCTATGGCCGCACGGGCAAATTCTTCGCCCACCAGTATGCCGACATCCGCCCCGACATCATCACCATGGCCAAGGGCATAGCCAACGGCTACCCCATGGGCGGCCTGCTCATAAGCCCCATGTTCAAGCCTGTGTATGGCGAGCTGGGCACCACATTCGGCGGCAACCACCTGGGCTGCGCCGCAGCCTGCGCCGTGCTCGACATTTTCGAGAGCGAGCATCTGGTGGACAACGCGCGCCGCGTGGGCGAGCACCTCATGGCTGAGCTTAAAAAGATTCCGCAAATCAAGGAGGTTCGCGGCCGCGGTCTGATGATAGGCATGGAATTTGACTTCCCGGTGAAGGAACTGCGCTCGCGCCTCATTCACGAGCAGCACGTGTTCACCGGCGCCAGCGGCACAAATGTGCTGCGCCTGCTGCCGCCGCTGGTGCTCACCACCGGGCAGGCCGATGAGTTTGTGGCCCGCCTGAAGCGGCTTTTATAGCGGTTATTGAAAATTTTAACTATATTTGTGGGGCAATTGCGCAGTGTGCGCGATTGCCCCGCGTTATTTAAATAAATACTACAAAAAAATATGAAGATAGGAATCATAGGGGCCGGCAACATGGGCGGTGCCATTGCCCGCGGCCTGGCCGCAGGCAGCAAGGTGGCCACGGCCGACATTGTGGTGTGCTCACCCAACCGCCGCGGCGAGCTCGACGCCCTCAAGGCTGAGTATCCCGACATTAATGTGAGTGTTGACAATGAGGCTGCCGTGAGCGGCACCGACATGATAATACTGGCCGTGAAGCCATGGATGCTCGATGTGGTGATGAATCCGCTGAAGATGAAGATTGACTTCGGCAGCCAGATGCTGGTGTCGATAGTGGCCGGTGCCACGCTCGACGACTTGGCCAACTACGCGTTTGCTGGCAAGGCGGCTGTGTTTCAGCTGATTCCCAACACCGCCATCAGCGTGCACCAGAGCATGACCTTCATCGCCGCCCGCGGCGCCAGCCCAAAGAAGACTGCCGCCGTCGAGGCCATATTTGGCGAGTTGGGCCAGACCATGGTGGTGGAGGAGCGCATGATGCCGGCCTGCATGGCGCTGGCGTCGTGCGGCATAGCCTATGTGATGCGCTACATTCGCGCAGCCAGCGAGGGCGGAGTGGAACTGGGCGTGCCTGCCGACACCGCCAAGCAGATAGTGTTGCAGACTATGACAGGAGCTGTGGAGCTGCTGCGCGCCACTGGCAACCATCCCGAGGCCGAAATCGACAAGGTGACCACCCCGGGCGGGCTCACCATCAGAGGCCTCAATGCCATGGAGGCAGGCGGCTTCACCGCCAGCGTTATAGCCGGTCTTAAAGCCTCACGCTGAAAAAAAACGGAGTGTTCAACGATATAAAATCACACGTGTTATGTCAGTCAACAAAGTGATATTGCTGGGCAATGTGGGTCTCGACCCCGAAATCAGCTATCCGCAAAAGGGTCAGACGCTGGCCCGTGTGCGCCTCGCCACCAGCGAGCGGGCCTATGTCACCCAGAATGGGGTGCAGGTGCCCGAGCGCACCGAGTGGCACACCATAGTGGTGTGGGGCAAGCAGGCCGAGGTGGTGGAGCGCTATGTGCGAAAGGGCTCTAAACTGTATGTTGAGGGCAAGATGCGCACCCGCGCCTACGAGGACCGCAACCAAATAAAGCGCTACGTCACCGAGGTGTATGCCGACGTCATCGAGCTGCTGGGCTCTCCGCGTGCCGCAACGCCTGGAGCCCAGCAACAGCAATAAAACCGCATTGCCGGTACACAAAAAATGTTAAGCCGCGGCCCATTGTAGAATGATTTCACTATCTTTACACAAAATAGCCGCGTGCGGCATGAAATCTAAAATATAATTAACGGATTGCAATAATCTTAACGACTTTTATTGTTATGAAAAAGAATTTGATTTTCACCTGTGCCGCAGCTGGAGTGCTTGCACTCACAGGCTGCAGCAAAAAGATGGGAGAATTCAAGGCCGAGAACTTTTCGGTCAATCCCACTCCGCTTGCCGTGGTGGGCGAGAAAGTGCCCGCCACCGTCACTGCCAACATTCCGCAGAAGTTTTTTGTAAAAAATGCCGAGCTCACCATTACACCCACGCTGGTGTATGGCGACCAGGAAGCCACTTCCACACCCTATGTGGTGCAGGGCGAGAAGGTGCGCGGCAACTATCAGGTGGTGCCCTACGAAACCGGCGGCACACTCACCATTCCCGCAAGCTACACCTACACCCCCGACATGATGAACAGCGACCTGTGGCTCGACTTCAAGGTGCAGCAGGGCAAAAAGACATATGCGCTGCCCCGCGTGAAGGTGGCCAACGGCGTTGTGGCCACTTCTACCATGGCCGATGCCGCCACGGTGACTCCCGCCATTGCCCCCGACAAGTTCCAGAAGGTGATTAACGAGAAATACACTGCCGACATCAAGTTCCTCATCAACCAGACCAATGTGCGCGCCAGTGAGCTGCGCCAGCAGGCTCTGAAAGACCTTCACAATACGGTGAAGGAAGCCCAGACCGACGACAAAAAGCAGGTGGAGGGCATCAACATATCGTCGTATGCCTCGCCTGAGGGCGGTGTGAAACTCAACACACGCATAGCTTCGGGCCGCGAGGACAACACCAAGAAGTATCTCAACAGACAGCTCAAGAAAAACGGCATCAAGGAGACTGGCGACCTTACCGCCGACTTCACAGCCCAAGACTGGGACGGATTCCAGAAACTGGTGTCGGAAAGCAACATCCAAGACAAGAACCTCATCCTCAGCGTGCTCTCGATGTATAAAGACCCCGAGACCCGCGAGCGTGAAATACGCAACCTCTCGTCGGTGTTCGACCAGCTGGCCAAGGAAGTGCTGCCGCAGCTGCGCTACTCGCGCCTCACTGCCTCGATCAACACCATAGGCAAGACAGAAGAGGAGATGAAGGTTGCCTACGAGAGCAACCCCTCGTCGCTCACTGCCGAGGAACTTCTTTACTACGCCAACACGCTTAAGAGCAACGCCGACCGTCAGGCCGCCTACAAGAAGTGTGCCGAATTGTATCCCAACGACTACCGTGCCTACAACAATCTGGGTCTCACCGAGTATGAGGCTAAGGACTACTCTGCCGCCAAAGACGATTTCGCCAAGGCTCTGCAGCTGAATCCGCAAAGCAGCGAGGCCAAGATGAACCTGGGTCTCTGCTCGCTGCTGGCCGGCAACTATGCCGATGCCAACCAGAAGCTGGGTAGCGCAGCAGGCGTTAAGGAACTTGGCGACGCCATGGGTGTATACTACCTGAAGACTGGCGACTACAATGCAGCTGTGCGCGCATTTGGCG
Source organism: uncultured Muribaculaceae bacterium (assembly GCA_934667475.1). Classification (GTDB taxonomy): domain Bacteria; phylum Bacteroidota; class Bacteroidia; order Bacteroidales; family Muribaculaceae; genus Sodaliphilus. The sequence goes on from CAKUMB010000005.1 coordinate 121,789, forward strand.
ACTCTAAGACCAACAACGCCGCTCTGGCTCAAATCCTCACCAAGGACTACAGCTCGGCAAGCAGCACGCTGGCATCTGTTGCCAACCCCGACGCCACCACCTACTACCTGATGGCTGTGCTTGGCGCCCGCACCAACAATGAGCAGATGACGCTCAGCAACCTCAAGCAGGCCGTGCGCCTCGACAGCTCGCTGGCCGCCAAGGCTGCCAAAGACCTCGAGTTTGCCAAATACAATCTGTCGGGCATCAACTAATCGGCCCCACAGCATTCACACATAAAGCAGGCCGCGCAACACACATCGGTTGCGCGGCCTGCTGTGTTTTTGTGCCTATGCGTCCTGCTACTTGGCGGTGAAGAAGTGAAACACGGCGTTGCCAAGGCCTGGATATCCGGCTTTGGTCCTGAACACCCAGCCGGGAATCACAAAGCCGTATTCGCGCCCAGGCTCGGTCTTGACCGTCACCGACATTATGCGGCGGTCATTGTCCATTTTCACGCCTGCAAGGTCGGGCATGATTTCCTTGTTGCCCTTGTAGTAGTCGAGCCCGAATCCGCCGGTTTCGTGGGGACGGTCGAAATACACCTTCACTTCAAACCGGTCGGACGCCGGCACGTTGCGCGCATCCTTGGGCAGTGATGTGCCGATAATGGTGATTTGGTTGCGCTTAAGGTCAAGGTAGCTCTGCTTCACATCGGCATTGTTCACGGCCTCCACAATCTTGGGGGCAAATTGTGCCAGTGAGGCATACTGGCTGCGGTTTTGCCTGTAGTCCGAAAGCGCGTCGGTGAGCTCGCGGAAAAATAGAAATCCGCTTGCCACTTGGCCGCTTATTGTGGTCTTAACCGCGAGGCTGTCGTCGGCCGTAGTGGCGTGGGCCAGCGCATACTGCACCTCCACACCGCGCACCATCGACTCGCACAGCACCGTGCCTCCGCCGGCATACGCACGCGCTTGCAGTTCTTCCTTCATCAGTTCGGCTGTTAGCTGGGCATTGCCGTTGAATTGCTGCAAGTGCTGGTCTATTATGGGGTTGCAGGCGGGGTGCGAGAATTCATGCACTATAAGGCTCTCAAGGTTGTCAAACACCGGGATGCCCACTGAGTCAAGCTGGCTGCAGCCGATTATCACCACCGACTCCTCGGGCTGCCCGGCGCAGTGACGCGTGGTGCCGTAGTTTCCATAGTTGAGCAGGCTCACGGCGATGTGCCCGCGGATAGAGTCGCCAAAGAAGTCCTCAAGCCACTTCAAGTCCACATTTGAAACCATCGATTTGGCATTGGCCACCACCTTGCCGTAGAATGGCTGTTGCGACACATAAAAGTCGTGGAAACCGCTGCGGCGGTACACGTCGTCCATCAGCCGGGCCATCTCGGCATCCTGCCCGGTGCGCCAGCGGTGTTCGTATTTGGCCACGTCCGACCCTGGCCGCAGCGTGAAGTGGCTGTCGCTGATGGCTGTCTGCGTGGCAAATGTGGCCACGGCATCGTAGCTCAGACCCTGCGCCCCGCGCAACTCGTTGAGCCTTGCCACCGCCTTGTGGCTCTTGAACGGAGCCATCAGCGAGTCGATGGCCGCCACATACTTTTTGTTGGTGTTGTTCACATATTCCTCAAAGCCTGCGAGTCGGCACATAGCACTCACAAACTCCACATTCTCGTCCACCGACACCTCTAAGGCCGATGCGTGCAAGCCCATTAACAGGCAAATTGCAAGAATTAATTTTTTCATAAATCCGTTTAGTAGTTATGTCACGATAAAAAAGTCTACAATGTTAATACGCACAACGGTGGCAAATATAAACAAAAAAACGCCGCCCGGCAATGAAAAAAGTGCCGGGCGGCGTGATGCCTTGTGCCGATTCCCTTATGGCTACAGCAGCGAAATCAGCTCGTCTATCTGCTCGTCGGTGGTGGCCCAGGTGGTGGCGAAGCGAATCACGTGGTGGCTGTTGCCCACGCCCTCAATCACGTTGAAGCCCACGCGTTTGGCCAGTTCCTCCATTTTGTGGTCTTCCACCACCACAAACAGCTGGTTGGTGGGCGACTCCACATATATCGGGTAGTCCTTCATTTCCAGAGCCTCGCGCAGGCGCATGGCCTTGTCGACGGCGTTGCGCGAAATGCGCATATACAGGTCGTCGGTAAACAATGTGTCGAACTGCAGCCCCAGCAGCCAGCCCTTGGCCAGCAGCGCGCCGCGGTTTTTCATGTAGCCCAGCGTGAGCTTTATGGCGGGGTTGGTGATGACCACCGCTTCGCCAAACAGAGCGCCCACCTTGGTGCCCCCGATGTAGAAGGCGTCGCACAGCCGCGCTATGTCGGGCAGCCACAGGTCGTTGTGTTTGGCGGCCAGGCCATAGCCCATGCGCGCGCCGTCCATATACAGCATCAGTCCATAGCGGTCGCACACCTCACGTATGTCTTGCAGCTCGTTGAGCGTGTACACAGTGCCATATTCCGTGGGGTTGGAGATGTACACAGCCTTTGGCACCACAATGTGCTCATAGCCAAACCCACTGCCAAAGAAATCCTTGAGATACTGTGCCAGAGTGAGCGATGATATTTTGCCGTCTTGCTGCTCGAGAGTGAGAATCTTGTGGCCGCAAGCTTCGATGGCTCCCGCCTCGTGTTGGTTGATGTGCCCAGTTTCGCACGCCAGCACGCCCTCGTTGTGCGACAGAATGGCGTCGATCACAATGGCGTTGGTCTGCGTGCCGCCCACCAGAAACTGCACATTTGCCTCTGGGCACTGGCAAGCCTGGCGAATCTTCTCGCGTGCGCTGCTGCAGAAGTCGTCGAGGCCGTAGCCGTCGATTTTAGTGAGGTTAGTTTCATTTAGTCGCTTTAGAATTGCGGGGTGCGCCCCCTCCATGTAGTCGCTGTTAAACCTTATCATCGTTAGTCTGTAAAAAAAAGTGGATTCGAGTATGTCTCTATTGATTGTATTGCAAAATTAGTGCTATTTGAACTAATTTTGCGCTGTGATTGGAGAAAAAACGCATAACAACAATAAAAGAAAGGTATTAATTATGAGAAAAACGATTACTCTTGGCTGGGTGGCGGCTGTGGCCATGCTCGTTCCGGCTTTTGCAGGGGCAACGGTGAAGACCGTTGAGGTGAAAACGGCCGGAACGCTGAGCTCGCTCATTCCGGCAAGTGAGAAAAACGAGGTTACAGGCCTCACCGTGAGCGGCAAACTCAATGGCGATGATGTGCTCTACATTCGCGAAATGGCTGGCCAGGATGCGGAGGGCAATGCCACTCAAGGCAAGCTCACCGACCTTAACCTGAGCGGCGTTGAACTGGCCGACGGCGGTGGCGCCTACTATCAGGACTCGTGGAGCAGCTACTACACCGCCACGAGCTATGACGTGAGCGAGGACGAAGACGAGTATTACTGCACCGACCTGTCGTATGCCTTCAGCGGCACCAACCTTAAGTCGGTGGTGTGGCCGGCCACAATGTGGGAAGTGGGCGAGGACGCGCTGTCGTATTGCACCGACCTTGCTTCGTTCACGCTGGGCAGCGAGACCAACGAGATTAAGTCGCGCGCCTTCTATGGCTGCTCGGCTCTGGCTGGAATCACGCTCACCGACAAGATTCTCTATGTCGACGACTACGCCTTTGCAGGCTGCTCGAGTCTGAAGTCGATAGCTCTGCCCAGTGAGGTGGAGACCATCTACCGCAACACCTTTGCCGGCTGCAAGGCCCTTGAAAGCGTGACGCTGGGCAGCGCGGTTAGCGACATCCGCGAGAATGCGTTCGACGGCTGTTCGTCGCTGAAGAGCATCGACCTGCCTGCGGCGCTCACCAAGCTTGGCAACGCTGCGTTCGACGGTTGCTCGGCACTCAAAGCAATAACTCTGCCCAAGAAGCTGCGCACGCTGGGCGACGGCGTGTTTGAGGGCTGCACCAGCCTCGGATCAATCGACGTGGCCAACGGTAACGCTAATTTCGCTTCGAGCAATGGCGTGCTCTACAACAAGGCAATGACCCGCCTCATCGTGTGCCCTGTGGGCAAAACCGGCAGCTATGCCGTGCCTGAAGGCGTTGAGGAAATCTCGGCATCGGCCTTCAGCCGCTGCTCGGGCCTGACAGCCCTCACTCTGCCCGAGTCGCTCGCCACCATTGGCGACGAGGCCTTCTACCGCTGCACCTCGCTCGCCTCGCTTGCGCTGCCCAATGGCGTGACCTCGGTGGGCGAGAACGCATTCTACCGCTGTTCAAGTCTTAAGAGCGTGACTTTGGGCAAGGGCATGACGGCCATAGGCGCGTCGATGTTCTACTACTGCAACGGCCTTGAGAGCATCGTGGTGCCCGAGGGCTACACCAGCATTGGCTATGAGGCTTTTGCCAGCTGCTCGGCACTTAAGCAGGTGGAACTGCCGTCGACCATCGCCTCAATTGGAGCTGAGGCCTTCAGCGGCTGCTCGGCTCTGGCCACGGCCACCGTAAAGGTCGAGACGCCTGTTGCCATCAGTGCTGACGTGTTCGATGGCGTTGACCTAAACACGTGCCGCCTGCTTGTGCCCCCGGCCAGCATCGATGCCTACAAGGCCGATGCCCAGTGGGGCAGGTTTAAGCTTGTTGAACCCATGGTGCCCTCTGGCGTGCACGGCGTTGAGGCCGCAGCTGCAAGTGTGAGTGTGAGCGGCGGTGTGCTCACTGTGGCGGGTGCCGACAGCTTCTCTGTGTACACTGCCACGGGCCGCATGCTGTGCAGCGGCACCACAGGCAGTGTGACTCTGCCTGGCCGTGGCTGCTATGTGGTGGTGGCCGGCGGCAAGGCTGTGAAGGTGATGTACTGAAAATAATGTGAACCGCAATTTATACCCACGGCGGGGCTGACTCATTGCCAGCCCCGCCGTGCTGTTTTTTACTGCCAGCTGCATATAGGCAAAGGCCGAAAAACAAGTAAACTCGCTTTTTTGCGACGCTTTGTGCTCGATTTGCACTATCTTTGCCACCAACAATGTAACCATTTATATTGAGCATGAAGAAATCAACTCTCAAAGTCATAAAGGACGACCCGTGGCTCGCGCCGTTTGAGCCCGCCATTGCGGGCCGCCATGCCGATGCGCTGCGCAAAATCGACGAACTCACCGGTGGCAAGATGAGCCTTGCCGACTGGACCAACGCCTACAACTATTATGGCCTGCACCGCACAGCCGACGGCGGATGGGTGATGCGCGAGTGGGCGCCCAATGCCACGCGCATTGTGCTGGTGGGCGACTTCAGCGACTGGAAGGAGTGTGTGCACTACGAGATGCACCGCCTGCCGGGCGCCGAGGGCAACTGGGAGCTGCGGCTGCCCGGACGCGCCATGCATCACGGACAACTGTTTAAGCTGCACGTCTACTGGGACGGCGGCATGGGCGAGCGCATACCGGCCTATGCCACACGCGTGGTGCAAGACGAGAAGACGAGCATATTTTCGGCACAAGTGTGGAGCCCCGACGAGCCCTACCGCCCCAAGCACACTGGCTTTAAGCCCAACACGGCTCCGCTGCTCATATATGAATGCCACATAGGCATGGCTGAGGACAAGGAGGGTGTGGGCACCTACGACGAGTTTCGCACCCAGGTGCTGCCGCGCATCGCTGCCGACGGCTACAACGCCATCCAGATTATGGCCATTCAGGAGCATCCCTACTATGGCTCGTTTGGCTATCATGTGTCGAGCTTCTATGCCGCGTCGAGCCGCTTCGGCACGCCCGACGACCTGCGCCGCCTCATCGACGACGCCCATGGCCGCGGCATTGCCGTGATTATGGACATTGTGCACTCGCATGCGGTGAAAAACGAGGTGGAGGGCCTTGGCCGCTTCGACGGCAGCTACAACCAATATTTCTACTGCGACGAGCGCCGCGAGCATCCCGCATGGGACTCTCTGTGCTTCGACTACGGCAAAAACGAGGTGATAAACTTCCTGCTTAGCAATTGCAAGTTCTGGCTCGAGGAGTATGGTTTCGACGGCTTCCGATTCGACGGCGTCACCTCTATGCTCTATTACAACCATGGCCTCGGCCAGGCCTTCGGCAGCTATGACGACTACTACAACGGCGGCCAGGACACCAACGCCATCACCTATCTGACTCTGGCCAATGTGCTGATTCACGAGGTGAACAAGCATGCCATCACCATAGCCGAGGAAATGAGCGGCATGCCCGGACTGGCGCGCAAGTTCAAGGACGGCGGCATAGGATTCGACTACCGCATGGCCATGGGCATCCCCGACTACTGGATAAAGACCATAAAGGAGCGCCGCGACGAGGACTGGAAGCCCACATCGATATTCTGGGAACTCACCAACCGCCGCACCGACGAGAAGACCATAAGCTATGCCGAGAGCCACGACCAAGCTCTTGTGGGCGACAAGACCATAATTTTCCGCCTCATCGACAAGGACATGTACTGGCACATGATGGTGGGCGACAACAGCGGCACCGTGGACCGCGGCATGGCTCTGCACAAGATGATAAGGCTGGTGACGGCGGCCACCATCAATGGCGGCTACCTCAACTTCATGGGCAACGAGTGGGGCCACCCCGAGTGGATCGACTTTCCGCGCGAGGGCAATGGCTGGAGCTATAAGTATGCCCGCCGTCAGTGGAGCCTGGTCGACCGCGCCGACCTAAAGTATCAGTACCTGAATAATTGGGACAACGACATGATACACCTCATTGGCTCGGTGCACAACTTCCAAAAGCTGCCCGTGCAAAAGTTGTGGGACAAGGACGACGACCAGGTGCTGGCCTTCAAGCGCGGGCGGCTGGTGTTCGTGTTCAATTTCAACCCCGTGAAGTCGTTTGACGACTACGGCCTGCTGGCCCCAGCCGGAGAATACGACGGCGTGGTCGACACCGACAACAGCCGTTATGGCGGCTATGGCAACATCGATGAGGCCGTGAAGCACTTCACGCAGCCCGATCCGCTCTACGACAGCGCCGGCCTTGGCTGGCTAAAACTGTACCTGCCCGCGCGCTCGGCCCAGGTGCTGCGCATGGCATCGCCCAAGCGCAGCCATTCGCCGCACAAGCGCCGCAAGTAGTGTGTGCTGTGCATAACTGCTTGCTGGATGGATGCTTACGTCTTATTTTGGTTAAAAAACATTAACCCCTGCATAATTCGTGCTTTTGTTTTGGCTGCGGCCGACACATGGCATATATTTGCATCGGTTTTTCATGGTATTAGATTTTAAGTTTTTTTGGACTGTTGTCGTGAGACAACGGTCCTTTTTTCAAGTGGCCGCCGCTAATCACATTCAGTTGGCTTTAAGCGCAAAAACGCATTGCAAATATTTTTCACCTTAAAGAAATTGTAGTATATTTGCAAACTGTAAATTATATTTGCGAGAAAACAAATAAAAATAATTAATAAACTCTAACAAATGCAAACCAAAGGTTTTATCAGAGTCATCACCGTTCTGCTGATTCTAATATGTGCATTCTACCTCTCGTTCTCGTTTGTGACCTATCACTACGACAGCATCGCAGAGCAGAAAGCCCTTGCCGCAGCCGGCATCAAGAGTGCCGACACATCCAACGACAAGTACAGAACCGCTTACAACGAGTACATTGACTCCATCGCTAAGCAAAAGGTGTACCTTGGATACACCTTCCAGGAAGTCCGCGAAAAGGAACTCGGCCTCGGCCTTGACCTGAAGGGCGGTATGAACGTAACTCTTCAGATTTCGGTCCCCGACATCTTGCGCGCTCTCTCCAACGAGAACCCCGACAAGAAGTTTAACCAGGCAATCGCCAACGTTGAGCACAACCGCAGCGCTCAAGACGACTTTGTGGCTTCGTTCTGCGCCGAATACAAGAAGCTGGCTCCCGAAGGCAGCCTCGCCCAGATATTCCGCAATGTGGAGCAAGTGAAGGCAAAGCCGGGTGCAAGCGATGCCGAGGTTGAAAAGATACTTTCTAAAGAGGTCGACGACATGGTGGAGAACTCCTACAAGGTGCTCCGCACCCGTATCGACCGCTTTGGCGTGGTGGCGCCCAACATTCAAAAGCTGCAGAGCACAGGCCGCATTCTGCTTGAGCTCCCGGGCATCAAGGAGCCGCAGCGTGTGCGCAAACTCCTTCAGGGTACAGCCAATCTGGAATTCTACCAGACTTATAAGCTGAGCGACATCACAGCCGACATCAACAACCTGAGCGTGGCCACCGCCAATGGCGTGACTGCAGCGCCCGCAGCCGAGGCCGACAGTGCCAAGGCCACTGCCGAGGCTAAGCCCGACAGCGCCAAGAAGGCCGCCGCACAGCCCGCCAAGGCAGCCAAGAAGGGTCAGCGCACTCTGGCCGACCTGCTTAACGTGGCCAGCGGCCAGCTCAACCCGTCGTCGCCCGTTGTGGGCATCGTCGACGTGAAGGACACCGCCGCTGTCAACACCATTATCCACTCAGCCGTGGCCCAGCAGTATCTGCCCACCGACCTGAAGCTGTGCTGGACTGTGAAGGCATTTGACGAGGGCGGACGCATGTTCCAACTCGTGGCACTGCGCACAGTGCAGGGCAAGCCGGTGCTCACCGGTGATGTGGTGACCGACGCCACCAGCGAGTTCGACAACCTGCAGGGTCAGGTGGTGTCGATGACAATGAATGAGGAAGGCGCACGCCAGTGGTCGCGCATCACAGGCCAGAACATTGGCCGCGCAATCGCCATCGTGCTCGACGACCAAGTATATTCGTTCCCCAATGTGAACGCCCAAATCGACGGCGGCCGCTCGCAGATTACCGGCAACTTCACTCCCGAAGAGGCCAACGACCTTGCCAACGTGCTTGAGTCGGGTAAGATGGTGGCACGCGTCAACATCGCCAGCGAGAGCGTGATTGGCCCGTCGCTGGGTCAGGAGGCCATCAACAAGGGCCTTGTGTCGTTTGCAGTGGCACTGGTGCTGCTGGTGCTCTTCATCCTGGGCGTGTATGGCGTCAAGGCTGGTAGCATAGCAGTGCTTGGCCTCATCCTCAACCTCTTCTTCACATTTGGTATTCTGGCTTCGTTCCAGTCGGTGCTCACACTGCCTGGCATCGCAGGTATCGTGCTTGCGCTTGGTATGGCCGTTGATGCCAACGTGCTCATATTCGAGCGCTGCAAAGAGGAGCTGCGCCAGGGCAAGGGCATGAAGCAGGCTGTGGCCGACGGCTACAGCAACGCCTTCTCGGCAATCTTCGACTCCAACCTCACTTCGGTGCTCACCGCCATCATTCTGGCATACCTCGGCACCGGCCCGATTCGTGGCTTCGCCATCACCACCCTCATCGGTATCTGCTGCTCGTTCTTCACAGCAGTGTTTGCCACACGCCTTGTGCTTGAGCACTTCGTGAACAAGGGCTCGTTTGCCAACGTCACCTTCACCACTTCCATGAGCAAGAACCTCATGACCAACGTGAAGTTTGACTTCATGGGCAAGGCCAAGACCATCAGCTATGTGGTGGTTGCACTCATTGTGGTGATTGCGGCAATGTTTGTGATTCCGGGCCGTGGCCTCAGCCGTGGCATCGACTTCTCGGGTGGCCGCAACTATGTGATCCAATTCACTCACTCCGTGTCGACCGAGCAGCTCCAGAGCGAACTGCAGAAGCAGTTTGAGGGCGCCAACGTGTCGGTTATCACCATCGACAACGACACCAAGGTGCGCGTATCCACCAACTATATGATCGACAATGTTGACACTAAGGTTGACGTCGACGACATCATCATGCACAAGCTGTATGACGGTCTCAAGAGCGAAATCGGTAATATGAGTTACAACGACTTCAGCGTGTCAAATGAGACAATCGGTGTGGTTTCGTCCGACCAGGTGGGCCCGAGCATTGCAAGCGACATGACCCGCGGTGCAATTCTGGCCGTGCTCTTCTCGCTCATTGCCATGGCACTCTACATTCTGCTGCGTTTCCGCGACATCGCATTCTCTGTGGGTGCCCTTGCCGCTGTGGCATTCACCTCGTTCCTGGTGATTGGCTGCTACACGCTGCACGGCCTGTTCCCCTTCTCGATGGAGATTGACCAGACGTTTATCGCCGCTATCCTCACCGTGATTGGTTATCAGGTTAACGACACCGTGGTGGTGTTCGACCGTGTGCGTGAATACCGCAACCTCTACAACAAGCGCAAAGACGAGTACGAGACGTTCAACACTGCCCTGTGCAGCACCCTGTCGCGTACCACCATCACATCGTTCACCACATTCCTGGTGCTGCTCGTCATCTACATCCTTGGTGGCGAAAGCATCCGCAGCTTCATCTTCGCTATGATGCTGGGTGTGGTGTTTGGTACTCTTGCATCGCTCTTCGTGGCATCGCCTGTGGCCTACGCTATCTCTAAGCGCAGCGCCGGCAAGGCTGAGGCCAAGGCTGTGGCTGCCGGCAAAAAGAAATAATTGCCGTAGCCATCTGCAAAACGCAAGTAATAATAAAACATAAATATCCGTGGCGATGCCTGCTCACCTTGTATGTGAGCGGGCATCGCTTTTTTTGCTTGCGTGCGCTCAGAGGGGTGTTGCGCATAAGGCGCATTTGCAGTAATTTTGCATAGGTGTAAAAACAAAAGGAACAGATATTATGAACGAGATTATAGAAAACATGATTACGCGCCGCAGCATTCGCGGCTTTAAGCCCGACATGCCGCCGCAAGAGCTCGTCGACGAAATCATCAAGGCCGGCACTTATGCCCCAACGGGGCATGGCAACCAGTCGCCAGTGATAGTGTGTGTCACCCGCAAGGATGTGCGCGACCGCCTCTCGGCCTTCAATGCCAAAATACTTGGCACCGGCATCGATCCATTCTATGGCGGCCCTGTGGTGCTGATAGTGCTTGCCGACCGCAGCGCGCCCACACACGTCTACGATGGCTCGCTGGTGATGGGCAACATGCTCAACGCCGCCCATGCCGTGGGCCTCGGCGGCATTTGGATTCACCGTGCCAAGGAGGAGTTTGACTCGCCCGAGGGCAAAGCTCTGCTCAAGGAGTGGGGCATCGAGGGCGACTATGAGGGCATAGGCCACTGCGTGGTGGGCTACCCGCTGCATGACGCTCCAAAGCCCGCCCCGCGCAAGCCCGGCTATGTGCACTATGTGAAGTAGTGGGCTGGCATGGCTAAATCAATGGCCGCTGAGTGGAGCGTTAGCATTCTGCATATTCACGCTCACGGCGCGGTTGGGATTGGTCGGGGCAAAATGGTGCCACACGACAGAAAAAAGTGAAGTGACCCCAAAAAGTTGGACAGGTTATTAACTATTCGATTTGAGAAAGAGTTCGGTATTGCACCGGACTCTT